>CAWGLQ010000012.1:0-118604 GCA_963823375.1 uncultured Actinomycetes bacterium
CGACGTGTTACGTCAACGGGACGACCGGCGACGACGGCAACTCCGGCATCTCGCCGTCGACGGCCAAGAAGACGATCCAGGCCGCGGTGAATATCGTGAACGCCGGCGGCACGGTCGAGGTCGCGGGTGGCACCTACACCGAGGACGTGACGATCGGTAAGGCGCTGACACTCAACGGGGCGGGCGCCGGCTCGACGACGATCAGCGGCCCGATCGGTGGCGGTCAGCGACGGTCCGCGCCTCGGCCGGCGGCGTGGAGGTCGATGGCTTCACTATCACGCGGCTGGGCAACACCACCGCGGACTGGAACGACCTGAACGGCGAACTCGGCGGGTGTTGCCGTCCAGGGCCCGGGCTACATGGTCGGTTGCGCAAACTGGTCCTCACCGGCAACCGGACCGCCATCGACATCAACAACAGCTCCGGCCACACGATCCGCAACAACGTCATCACCTACAACCGCACCGGGCTGATCCTCCGCAACCAGACCGACGACCTCGGTGGAGAACGAGATCACCGACAACTGGACGGTCGGCATGCTTTTCCTGGACGGCAGCGGCGGCACGAACATCCCGGTGCAGACCGCCCTCAACTCCACCTTCAGCAACAACAACCTCAGCGGCAACTGGTACGGCCAGATCGTCGATCGCCAGTCCGGCGGTTCTCTTCCGGCGCCGGGTCCAACACCAAGAACTTCAGCGGCAACTGGCTCGGGACGACCAGCCCGGTCGTCACGACCGCGAACAGCGCCGAACCGGGGTACGCTGCACAGATTCCGGTTGCGTACGGCGGACGGCCGTCGCACCCGGCGGCCAGCCGGACATCGCCGGCTCAGCGTCGGCGAACATCGACCTCACCCCGCTGCTCGAGAGCGCCGCCGACACCGCCCCGGGCACACCCGGATTCCAGGGCTCGACGGTGGCCCTGACCGTCACGGACGAGGGTGCGCAGACGGGCACCGACGGCCGCGTGCAGGAGGGTGTCCTGGACGTCGATGCGGGCGGCACGCTGCATGTCGACCCCGGCACGTTCACGGAGCAGGTGGTCATCGACGCGAAGAACGTCACCGTCGACGGCTCGGGTTCCGGCGCGACGACGATCGTCTCCCCGGACGCCGTCCTCACGCCGTTCTTCGCGCCGCTCGGAACGCGGCGGGCGCCGATCATCCTCGCGAAGGACGCGGCGAACGTGATCGTCCAGGACGTCACCGTGGACGGGGACGCCCAGGGCGACTGCGACTCCAACAAGAACTACACGTTCATTGGCGTCGCGTTCTGGAACGCGGGCGGCGCACTGCGCGACAGCCGCGTGACGGCCGTGCGCGAGCCGTACGACACCTCGCCCGGGAATCCCGCGGGGACGCATTCCGGATGCCAGAACGGGATCGGCGTGTGGTCTCGTAACGACAGCGGCCTTCCGCGCACGCTCACCGTCGACGGCAACACGATCGACGACGTCCAGAAGAACGCCACTGCGCTGCGCGGGCCCGACCTGGGCCTGACGGTGTCCGACAACACCGTCGTCGGCGGCGGCGATCAGAAGATCATCGCCCAGAACGGCATCCAGGCGAGTGGTACGAGCGTGCCGGCGACGGTCACGGGCAACACGGTCCGGGACTACCGCTGCATGAACCTCGGCGCGCAGTGCAACAACGCCGACGGGGTGCTCTCGGCGGCGATGCTGCTGTTCGACCTCCCGACGGGGACGCAGATCGACGGCAACACGATCAGCGGCAGTGACATGGGTCTGTACCTCGAGAACAGCAGCGGCACGACCGCGACGGGCAACACGCTCAGGAACAACAAGTTCTTCGGCGCCTACCTGTTCGACGGCGCGTCCACGCTGGTCTCGAACGTCGTCCGCAGTCCGGGCGCGACGGGCATCATCGTCGCCTCGTACGGCGGCTTCAGCACGAGCGACACCGAGGCGGTCCTGCGGGGCAACAACGTCAGCGGCAACGCCACGGGCATCCGTGTCGAGGACGGCGGGCCACCCGACTCCTTCACGGCCAAGCTCGGGCCGGCGTCGGAGATGAACCGCATCGTGGGCAACGGTGTCGGCATCGACAACCGCACCGCCGCTCCGGTGGCGGCGGAGAACAACTGGTGGGGCTGCAACCCGGGCGTCGGCAACGATCGCTGTGACACCACGCAGGGCGACGTCGACAGTTCGCCGCACCTCGTGCTGCGCGCGACGTCCGCGGCCGGGTCGTTCGACGCGCCGGGATCGACGGCAGTCGCGGCGGACCTGACCCGCAACTCCGCGGGCGCCCTCGTCGGGACGCTCTTCCCGGACGGCGTCCCCGCCGGCTTCGAGACGAGCATCGGTGACGTCCTGAGCCTCGGCGGCACCACTGTCGGTGCCCTATCGGGGACGACGCTCTCCTCGGCAAGCGACGTCGCCTCGGCGGTGTTCGCCGCGACGGTCGATCATCAGACCGCGTACAAGACGATCCAGATCGGCCCGCTTCCCGCCGGTCCCCCCGGTCCGGGGGGTCCTCCCGGTACGACGGGTGGCGTCGGTCCTGCCGGTCCCACGGGCCAGACCGGCGCGACCGGCGACCCGGGCGCGGCGGGTGCCAAGGGCGACACGGGCCCCACCGGCCCGCAGGGCCTCAAGGGCGACACCGGGACGGCGGGCGCCGGCGCCGCTGGCGGCGTCGGATCGTCGTCCGTTGACGGTGACCCGGTTCTGATCGAGACGAAGACCGTCAAGCCCGACAAGCTGGGCGTCGTGCGCGTCGCGATCAGGTGCCCTCGGAAGGCCGGGCTCTGCGACGGCAGCATCGCGCTGCGGACGATCGCGAAGTTCCCGGTGGGAACGCGCACGATCCGCCTTACGCTGGGCAAGACCCGGTTCACACTCAAGGGCGGCGAGCGGCGGCTGGTCGCGGTCCAGATCACCGCCATCGGCCGGCGCCTGCTGGAGCGCTCGCGTTCGATCGCCGTGGCGGCGACGACGACGTCGCGCAACCGCACCGGTGTGGCAGCCCAGAGGCTCACGGTCGATCCTGATCCGCCAGGGCGTGCGGTCGATCGCGGCCACCGGCGCCACGCTCCCCAAAGCCTGAATCCGGGCCGGCGGCACGGCACCCGCTGCTCCGGCTCCACGCCGGAGCGACGGGGCCGCGCTGCACGGCTCGTGGCCCATGAGGCCAGGCGGCGCGTCGGGCCGCGCCGAAAACCCGCAAACAGCGGCCCGAGACGCAACGCGGAGGGGTCCGACCGCGGGACGCTCCCTAAGGTGTTGAAGTACCGTTGTCGGTCGATGGCGAAGGACACCGAGAAGCTCATCCGGCAGCTCTCGCTGATCTCGTACCTCATGGCCGAGCGGCGGCCCGTGACGGCGCTCGAGATCCGGCGTGACGTCGAGGGATACAGCGGCATGAACGAGGACGCGTTCGCGCGGCGCTTCTACGCCGACCGCGCGGAGCTCGACGCCCTCGGCATCAACCTCACCGTCGACAAGCCCGCCGACGGCGCCGCCGAGCAGGAGAACTACTCGCTGCGGCCGGAGAACTTCCACCTCCCGGCGATCGCGTTCACCGACGAGGAGCTCGCGTCGCTGCAGTTCGCGCTCAGCCTGCTCGACGGCGAGTTCGCCTACGCCGAGCCGCTGCGCCTGGCGCTCCAGCAGATCTCCTGGGGCCGCCCGAGCCCGCTGCAGTCCCCGGACCAGAGCTCGCTCGCGCTCGGCATCACGGCGTCGGCCGGCGGCCACGACCTCTCCCAGCGCCTGGCGAAGGTCGAGACGGCGATCTTCCGCCAGAAGACGATCACGTTCGAGTACTTCACGATGGAGCGCGACCAGACGGGCGCGCGCAAGGTGGACCCCTACCACCTGCTGTTCCGCAGCGGCCAGTTCTACCTCCTCGGCTGGTCGCACGAGCGCGAGGCGATCCGCGTCTTCCGCCTCTCGCGCATGCGCGGCAAGGTCGCCTACGCGACGAAGGCCGAGCACGACTTCAAGCGGCCCGACGACTTCGACCCGCGCGTCGTACGCGACCCGCGCGGACTGGCAGTTCGGCGACGACGAGGGCATCGCCGAGATCGCCGTCGGCGAGCGCCTCGCCTGGCAGGTCGAGCGCCACTTCGGCCGCTACGGCGAGATCCGGCCCGGCGACGACGGGGACCTCGTGTTCGCGACGCCGTACGCCTCCTCGCGCCAGGTCATCTCGTTCGTGCTCGGGCTGGGCGACCACGCCCACGTCGCGGGTCCCGACGATCTGCTCGCCGAGGCCGAGGAGCGGATCGCGCTGATCGAGGAGCGGCACGACGGCGAGCTGGAGCTCGCCAAGCCCGCCGCCGCCCGGGCCGCCGCGCCCGCCGAGCGCGAGGACGACGACGCGCGCCGCCGCGACACCGCCATCCGGCCCGGAGCGCTTCGCGCGGCTCGTCACGCTCGCGTCGATCCTCATCCACGCCGGCCGCGCCGGCGAGCGGCTGCAGCTCGCCGACGTCTGCGAGGCGATCCAGGTCACCGAGGCCGAGCTGCGCGAGGACGTCAACGTCCTCAACGTCGTGAACTTCGGCGGCGGCTCCTACGTCCTCTACGCCGAGATCCACGACGACGGCACGATCGAGGTCGACCCCGAGCCGTACGCGGACAACTTCGACCGCCCGGCCCGCCTGCTGCCGGTCGAGGCCAAGGCGCTCGTCGCGGCGATCGACCTGATCGGCGACCACCTGCCCGAGGGCGCGCTCACCGGCGCGCGCGAGAAGATCGTCGCCGCGCTCGGCGCCGACCCGCTCGAGCAGGGCCTGCAGGTCGCCGACGCCGGCGCCGACGACTCGGCCGTCGCGCGCGTCGTCTCGAAGGCGATCGCCGGGCGCAAGCTCCTGAAGCTCGACTACTACAAGGCCAACGAGGACGAGTTCAGCGAGCGGATCGTCGAGCCGTACGCGCTCGTCAACGGGCGCGAGGGCTGGTACGTCGCGACGTTCGATCCCGAGAAGGACGACGTGCGCCACTTCCGCCTGGACCGCGTGCGCCACGCCGAGGTCCAGCGCAAGGGCTTCACGCCGCGGCCCGAGGTCAACCCGGCGGCCGACGTCGAGGGCTGGCCGAAGACGGGCGAGGTGCCCGCGTCGCGCACCGCGCGCGTGTGGATCAGCCCCGAGCGCGCCCGCTGGGCGCGCGAGGACCGGCCCGTCGCGCAGGAGTTCGCCGACGGCTCGCTGATCGTCGAGCTGAGCTTCGCCGGCACCGACTGGCTCGTGCGCGAGGTGCTCAAGGAGGCCGGCGACGCCGCCGTCCTCGAGCCCGAGGACGCCCGCGAGGCCGTCCTCGCCGCGGCCCGCCGCCTGCGCAAGCTCGCGCGCGCGTAAGGCGGCCCGCGCCGCCGGTAGGGTCGGTCGCCTGATGGCCTCCAAGCGCGACCTCATCAAGTTCACCGACGACGAGGTCTCGGCCTACCTCGCCGAGCAGAAGACGGTCATCGTCGCCTCCAACGGCCATCGCGGCTGGCCGCACCTGATGCCGCTGTGGTTCGTCGTGCGGCCCGACCGGGCCCGGCGGCGCCGAGGAGCTGTGGGGCTGGACGTTCGCCAAGTCCCAGAAGACGAAGAACCTCGAGCGCGACCCGCGCGCGACGCTGCAGATCGAGGACGGCGAGGAGTACCACCTGCTGCGCGGCGTGATGCTCGAGACCGAGGTCGTCATCCACCGCGACATCGACGTCGTCGCGCCGCTCGGCATCGAGATCATGGGCCGCTACGCGCCCGGCGGGGACCTGCCCGACGAGGCGAAGGAGATGTTCCGCAAGCAGGCCGAGAAGCGCGTCGGCCTGCAGTTCGTCGAGCAGCGCCGGACGAGCTGGGACCACCGCAAGCTCGGTGGCGTCTACTGAGTACATCGCCCTGCTGCGGGCGATCAACGTCGGCCGGGGCGCAAGGTCCCGATGGCCGACCTGCGGACGCTGCTGACCGACGCCGGGGCGACCGACGTCGAGACGTACATCCAGAGCGGGAACGTCGTCTTCGGCCACGCGCAGCGCAGGGAGGCGGCCCTGCGCGACCTCCTCGAGCCGCGACTCAAGGAGGCGTTCGGGTTCGACATCGCGGTGATCCTGCGGCGCGCCGACGCCTGGGCCGCCGTCGTGTCGGGCAACCCGTTCCCGGACGCGGGCCCGACGCGCCCGCTCGTCTCGTTCCTGCGCGACGAGGCCCCCGCGGGCGCCACGGACAAGGTCGACGCCGCCAGGTTCGCCCCCGAGGAGTTCGTCCGGGCGGGCCGCGAGATCTACCTGAACCTCCCGCACGGCGCCGGGCGGGCCAAGCTCCCGCAGGCGCTGGCGCGCGCACACGGCGTCCCCGAGACCACCCGCAACTGGAAGACGGTTCTCCGTCTCCTCGAGCTGGCGCAGAGCCGCTGAAGAGCCGGCCCAGCTACCGTCCCCCTCCATGAAGGGCCTCATCCTCTCCGGCGGCAAGGGCACGCGCCTGCAGCCGATCACCTTCACGAGCGCCAAGCAGCTCGTCCCCGTCGCCAACCGGCCCGTCCTCTTCTACGGGATCCAGGCGATGGCCGACGCGGGGATCGAGGAGATCGGGATCATCATCGCCCCCGAGACCGGCGACGAGATCCGCGAGACGGTCGGGGACGGCTCGCGGTTCGGCGTGCGGATCGAGTTCATCGTCCAGGACGAGCCCGCCGGCCTCGCGCACGCGGTGCTCACGGCCGAGCCGTTCCTCGGCGACCGACCCGTTCGTCATGTACCTCGGCGACAACCTGCTGCAGGGCGGCATCACGGACCTCGTCAAGGCCTTCGAGGACAGCAAGCCGGACGCGCTCATCCTGCTGACCCCGGTCCCCGATCCCGAGCACTTCGGCGTCGCCGAGCTGCACGACGGCCGCGTCACGCGCCTGCAGGAGAAGCCGCCGCAGCCCAAGACCGACCTCGCGCTCGTCGGCGTCTACATGTTCACCGCCGGGCATCCACGACGCCGCGCGCGCGATCGAGCCGTCCGCCCGCGGCGAGCTCGAGATCACCGACGCGATCCAGCACCTCGTCGACGAGGGCCGCCGGGTCGAGCCGCACATCGTGCAGGGCTGGTGGAAGGACACCGGCCGCCTGGACGACATGCTCGAGGCCAACCGGCTCGTCCTCGACACGATCGAGCGGCGCATCGACGGGACGCTCACCGACTCGACGGTCGACGGCCGCGTCGTCATCGAGGAGGGCGCGGTGGTCGAGCGCTCCAGCGTCCGCGGCCCCGCG
The DNA here is from genome assembly GCA_963823375.1 of uncultured Actinomycetes bacterium. Lineage (GTDB taxonomy): Bacteria > Actinomycetota > Thermoleophilia > Solirubrobacterales > Solirubrobacteraceae > F1-60-MAGs163. Next base: position 7,220 of record CAWGLQ010000012.1, read on the forward strand.
ATCATCGGGAAGGGCGCCCGGCTCGTCGACGCCTACGTCGGGCCCTACTCGGCGATCGGCGACCGCTGCGTCGTCGAGCGCGCCGAGGTGGAGCACGCGATCATGCTCGAGGGCTCGAGCGTGCGCGACCTCGACGCGCGCATGGAGTCCTCGCTGCTCGGCCGCGACGTGACGATCGCCCGCTCGCTCGGCCAGCCGAGGGCCTACCGCTTCCTGGTCGGCGACCGCTCCGACATCGGCATCGTCTGACATGAGGCTGCTCGTCGTCGGCGCCTACGGGATGCTCGGCCGGGAGGTCGTCGCCGCGGCCGGCGCCGCCGGCCACACGGTCATCGAGCGCGACGTCGACTCGATCGACATCGTCGACGCCGGAGTTCACGACGGACGTCGTCACGGGGGACGCGCCCGACGCCGTCGTCAACTGCGCGGCCTACACGGACGTCGACGGCGCCGAGGACCAGGAGGACGTCGCGCTCGAGGTGAACGGCACCGGCGCCGGCAACCTCGCGCACGCCGCCGCCGCCGCGGGCGCGCGCATCGTCCACCTCTCCACCGACTACGTCTTCCCGGGCGACGCGACCGAGCCGTACGTGGAGTCCTCGCCGACCGGTCCGCGCTCGGCCTACGGCCGCACGAAGCTCGCCGGCGAGCGCGAGGTCGCCGCGGCGAACCCGAACCACGCGATCGCGCGCACCGCCTGGCTGTTCGGCGCCCACGGCAAGAACTTCGTCGACACGATCCTGCGGCTCGCCGCCGACCGCGACACGATCCAGGTCGTCGCCGACCAGGAGGGGTGCCCGACCTGGGCCGGCCATCTCGCCCCGGCGCTCGTCACGCTCGCCGAGCGCGAGGCGACCGGGATCTTCCACGCCGCCGGCGGCGGGCGCTGCACGTGGTTCGACCTCGCCCGCGAGGCGCTGGCCGCGACCGGCTCCACCTGCACCGTCGAGCCGACGACCACCGACGCCTTCCCGCGCCCCGCTCCGCGGCCCGCCTTCAGCGTGCTCGCGACCGAGCGCGGCGCCGACGCCGTCCGGCTGCCGCCGTGGCAGGAGGGGCTCGCCGGGTTCCTCGCCTCGCGCCCCGTGCCGGGCACCGACATCACGACGACAGGAGATCAACGATGAAGCTGCTCGTGTGCGGCGGGGCCGGGTTCATCGGCTCGACCTTCGTCCGCCAGCGCGTCGAGGCGGGCGACGAGATCGTCGTCCTGGACAAGCTCACCTACGCCGGCCGGCAGGAGAACCTGCAGGACGTCGAGCACACCTTCGTCCACGGGGCGATCGAGGACGCCGGACGCCGTCGCGGGCGCGATCGAGGGCGTCGACGCCGTCGTGAACTTCGCCGCCGAGACGCACGTGGACCGCTCGATCGCCGAGCCCGACGCGTTCGTCAAGACGCACGCGATCGGCACGTTCGTCCTGCTGGAGGCGGCGCGCGAGCGCGAGCTGCGCTACCTGCAGGTGTCCACCGACGAGGTCTACGGCTCGATCGAGGAGGGCTCGTTCACCGAGGAGAGCCCGCTGCGCCCGTCCTCGCCCTACAGCGCGACGAAGACCGGCGCCGACCTGCTCGTGCAGTCCTACGCGCACACGTACGACATGCAGACGGTCATCTGCCGCGGCTCGAACAACTACGGCCCGCGCCAGTACCCCGAGAAGCTCATCCCGCTGATCGTGCTCAACGCGCTGCACGGCGACCCGCTGCCCGGTCTACGGCGACGGCATGCAGGTGCGCAACTGGATCCACGCACGCGACTTCAGCTCGGCCATCCACCACGTGCTCGAGCACGGCGTCGCCGGCGAGGTCTACAACGCGGGCGGCCCCGACGAGTGCCCGAACATCGACGTCGTGAGGCGGGTCATCGGCCTCACGGGCGCCGACGAGTCGCTGATCGAGTACGTGACCGACCGCCCCGGCCACGACCGCCGCTACTCGCTCTCCTCCGCCAAGGTGCGCGCCCTGGGCTGGGAGCCGCAGGTGCGCTTCGAGGAGGGTCTCGAGGAGACCGTCGCCTGGTACCGCGACAACGCGTGGTGGTGGGAGCCGATCCGCTCGGGCGCCTACCGCGAGTACTACGCGCGCCAGTACGGGCGCGAGCTCGGCGCCTGAGCGCCGGCTAGGACTGCGGCGCAGGCAGCTCGGAGATCCGCCACTTCCCGGCGGCCTTCTCCAGCTTGACCGTGCGCATGCGGCTGGCGTCGTCGCCGGTCTTCTCCTTGACCTGCGCGACGGCGGTGGTGCCGGTGATCGTCACCGCGGAGACGGTGAGGTCGACCTCGTCGGTCTCGCGGATCGCGTCCTTGACCTCCTCGCCGCAGTTGCTCGAGCTGATCTGGTCGCGCAGCTCGGCGGTGATGAGATCGGCGCAGACCTTCTTGCCGTCCTTCTCGCGCGCGGCGGTCTGCAGGTCCTCGACGGTCGTGGCGACGGCCTTCTGCTCGCCCGAGAAGTCGCCTGAGCTGTCGGTGTTCTTCGACCCCTGGCCACCGCATCCGGCGAGGACGGCGGCGGAGACGAGCAGGGCGATGAGGGCGGCGGCGCGGCGCATGGGCGCTGGAGCGTAGCGGCCGTCGCTCCCGTGCCCGTGCGCCGCGCCGGCGGCCCGGCTATTTCTGGAACCCGATGTCGGTGTACGGGATCGACTGGAACCCGTACGACCCGACGTTCGCCAGGGTCGCCTTCACCGCCGTGATCTGGGGACGCTGGTACAGGGTCAGCGAGTGCCCCTCCTGCCAGATCAGCCTGTCCGCCTCGTTCAGGTACCGGAACGCCTGCTTCTGGCTCAGCGACGCCGCCGCCTTGGCCATGAGCCGGTCGATCTCCGCGGTGCCGATGCGGGCGACGTTCTGCTGGATCTGCAGCTCACCCGCGTCGTCCTTCACCGGCTTCTCGTAGATCGAGACGGCCGAGGAGACCGGGAACGGCGTGCCGATCCACGAGAACGGGGTGATGTCGTAGTTCCCGGGGATGACGTAGTCCTCGAAGAAGGCGTCGCCCGGGACGCTCTGCAGGACGATCTTGATGCCGACCTCCTTCAGCATCCCCTGGACGAGCTCGCCCTCCTGCTTGCTGATCGCCACGTCGCTCGGGAGGACGAACCGCAGTGACAGCGTCTTCCCGTTCTTCTTGCGGTAGGTGCCGTCGAGCTTCCAGCCGGCCGCGTCGAGCAGCTCGGCCGCCTTGGCCGTGTCGACCTTCCCCAGGTCGCCCGTGTTGTCCTGGTAGCCGATCTGCGTGTTGACGAGGAAGTGGTTGTCCATCGTCACGGCCGGCCAGTTGAGCCCGGTCAGATCGGCCTTGGCGATCGTCGCGCGGTCGATGCCGACGGTGACCGCCTGCCGCACGCGCACGTCGGAGAGGTTCGGGCTCGTGCCGTTCAGCGTGAAGTGGCGGAAGTCCGGCGCCACCGGCCTCGCGCACGTCCCCGCCGCTGACGCCCTAGGGCGCGCTTGTAGCCGGCGGGATCGGCCCCGACGTCGGCCACGTCGACCTCGCCGTTGGCGAACGAGCTGACGGTCGCATCCGGCGACGAGCGCGCGGAAGACGATCTGGTCGAGCTTCGCGGGCGCGCCCCACCAGGACGGGATCGCGGACGATGGTGATCTGCTTGGCGGTCTCGTCGATCTTGCCGAGCTTGAACGGCCCGGCGCTCACCGGGATCTTGTTCAGCCAGCCCTTGTTGAACGCCTCGGGCGAGCTGTTCGCCGACGCGGGATACAGCGGGTTGAAGAGCGACTGCCACTCGCCGAAGGGCTTGCGGAACGTCACGACCACCTCGTACGGGCTGCTGCCCTGCTCGACGCTCGACACGTCCTCGTAGCCCGTCGAGGCGCCCACCAGGTACGGGCCGTCGACGCTGCGCAGCGCCTTCCACTGCGCCGCGTAGTCCTTGACGGTGATCGGCGTGCCGTCCGACCACTTCGCCTTGCGGTTGAGCGGCGTAGGTGACGACCTGCCGGGGTGAGGACGAGGTGACCTCGGCCGACGTCACGTAGTCCTCGGCGACGCTGAGCTCGCCCTCGGCGTTCGCGATGAACGTCCCCGGGAGCAGCGCACCGGTGACGAGGAACGACGCCTGCGTCGCACCGTCGAGGTGGTTGTAGTTCCACTGCGCGGGAAGCTCGTCGACCGCCCAGCGGACGACACCGCCGTCCTTGACCTCCTCGCGCGGCTGCGGGTTGACGTCCGACGCCTTCAGCGACGCGTCACCCCCCGTGCTCGTGCCGCCGCAACCGGCGACCGCCACGGCCGCCGCGACGACCGCCGCCAGCAGCCCCGCCGTTCGATGTCCTCCCACAGGTGCTCCCCTCCCTTTCAGATCACGCCGACACGCTCGGCGTAGTGGCATGCGGCGCGCTGATCCTCGGCCACGGCGACGAGCTCCGGCTCGGCGTCCACGCACCGCCGGCGCTCATCCTCGCTGATCTGCGCGAAGGTGGTGCAGCGAGCGCGGAACCGGCAGCCCGACGGCGGGTCGGCCGGGCTCGGCAGGTCGCCGTCCAGCAGGATGCGCCGCCGGCTGCGCTCCTTGCCCGGATCGGGGATCGGGATCGCGGACAGCAGCGCCTGGGTGTACGGATGCGCGGGCGACCCGTAGACGCGATCGACCTCGCCGATCTCGACGATCCGCCCGAGGTACATGACCGCGACGCGATCGGCGATGTGCCGCACGACCGACAGATCGTGCGCGACGAAGAGATACGAGAGCCCGAGACGCGCGCGCAGCTCCGCGAGCAGGTTGATGACGCCTGCCCGGATCGACACGTCGAGCGCGGAGACCGGCTCGTCGAGCACGAGGACGCTCGGCTCGAGCGCGAGCGCCCGCGCGATCGAGATGCGCTGACGCTGCCCGCCGGAGAACTGGTGGGGAAACCGCGCGGCGTGGCCCGGCTCGAGGCCGACGAGCTCCAGCAGCTCGCGCACGCGCGCGCGTGACCCGCGCGTCGTCCCAGTCGTGCGCCTCGAGCGGCTCGCGCAGGATGTCGCCGACCGGCATCCGCGGATCGAGCGACGCCATCGGATCCTGGAAGACCACCTGGATGTCGCGGCGCAGCCGCGGCGCTCACGCCCGTCGAGCGCCGCGGTGTCGCGGCCCAGGACGACGATCCTCCCGGCCTGCGGGGCCGCGAGCTCGAGGATCTCGAGCAGCGTCGTCGTCTTGCCGCACCCGGACTCGCCCACGAGGCCCAGCGTCTCGCCCTCGCGGACGTCGAAGGAGACGCCGTCGACGGCGTACACCGTGCCGACCTGGCGGCGCAGGATCGACCCCTTCATGAGCGGATGGTGCTTGACGAGGTCCTCGACGCCGAGCGCGACGGGGCGCTCCGCGCGCGTGCGGTCCGCCGCGCGGGCCGGCGGCAGATCCGGGACCGGGAACACGTCGGCGGGCGCGAGGCGACCGTCGCGCAGCTCGCCGGCGCGGTGGCACGCCGCGCGGTGGTCGCCGGGCCCGTCGAGGTCCGGCTCGGCGGCGCACGCCGCGATCGCCGCCGGACAGCGCGGCGCGAACGGACAGCCCGGGGGCAGCTGCGAGAGGACCGGCGGCGCGCCGGCGATCGGCACGAGCGGCCTGCGGTCGGTCGCGTCCACGCGCGGCAGCGCGCCGAGCAGGCCGAGCGTGTACGGCATCGCCGGCCGCTCGAACACGTCGTGCACCCGGCCCGACTCGACGAGCCGCCCGGCGTACATGACGGCGACGCGGTCGGCGAACCCCGCGATCACGCCGAGGTCGTGGGTGATCATGAGGATCGCCATCCCGACCTCCTCGCGCAGCCGCAGCAGGAGGTCGAGGATCTGCGCCTGCACGGTGACGTCGAGCGCGGTCGTCGGCTCGTCGCAGATCAGGACGTCGGGGTCGTTGACGATCGCCATCGCGATCATGACGCGCTGCCGCATGCCGCCGGAGAACTCGTGCGGAAACGACCGGGCGCGACGCCCGGCCTCGGGGATCCCCACCAGCTCGAGCAGCTCCACCGCGCGTGCGGCGGCCGCCTCGCGGGACGACCCCGTGGTGCGCGCGGATCGCCTCGGCGATCTGGTCGCCGACCGTGTAGACGGGCGTCAGCGCCGACAGCGGGTCCTGGAAGATCATCGAGATCCGCTCGCCGCGGACGCGCGACAGGCCGCGGTCGCCGAGACCGAGCAGCTCCTCCCCCGCGAGCCGCACCGAGCCGGTCACCCGCGCCGAGGGCGGGAGCAGCCCCATCACCGCCTCGGCGCCGGCCGACTTGCCCGATCCGGACTCGCCGACGATGCCCAGGATCTCCCCGCGGCGGAGCGCGTAGCTGACGCCGCGCACCGCGCGCACGTCGCCGTCCCCGCCGGGAAACGTCACGTGCAGGTCCTCGACGCAGAGGACGGGCGCGCTCATCCGGACCCTCGCGAGGTCGGATCGAGCGCGTCGCGCAGGCCGTCGCCGACGAGGTTCACGGCGAGGATGATCAGCACGAGCAGCGCGGCGGGGAACGCGAACAGCCACGGGTAGCTCACCGCGGCCGTCGTGCCGTCGGCGATGACCGACCCGAGCGAGACGTCCGGCGGCTGGACCCCGAACCCGAAGTACGAGAGGCCGGTCTCGCTGATGATCGCCGCGCCGACGTTGATCGTCGCGTCGATGATGAGCAGCGACGACATGCTCGGGAGCATGTGCCGGAAGATGATCCGCGGGCCCGACACCCCCATGTAGCGCGCCGCGAGCACGAACTCGCGGTCCCGCAGGGACACGGTCATGCCGCGGACCATCCGCGCCGTGATCATCCACAGGAAGGCGGCGAGGAGGATCACGAGCACCAGCCAGCTCTTGCCGCGGAAGCTCGGCGACAGGACCGCGATGATGAGGAAGGCGGGGATGACGAGCAGCAGGTCGACGAACCACATGAGGGTGCGGTCGACCCACCCGCCGAAGTAGCCGGCGAACGCGCCGACCAGCGCCGCCAGGGCCGTCGCGATCAGCGCGACGAGCACGCCGATGACGAGCGACTTCTGCATGCCGCGCATCGTCAGCGCGTAGACGTCGCCGCCGGACTGCGTCGTTCCGAACCAGTGGTCTGCGGACGGGCCCTGGAGGAACGCCCCGTAGTCCTTGTCCGTGTAGTCCCACGACGTGAGCAGGGGCCCGGCGAACGCGAGCAGGAAGAGCAGCGCGAGCACGATCAGCCCGGCGACCGCCGGGCGGTGCTCCAGGAACCGGCGGGTGACCAGGCGCCGGCGCGTCATCACACGCTCGTCCGCCATCAGGTCACCCGGATCCTCGGATCGAGCACGGCGTACATGAGGTCGGAGAGAAATCCGGCGAACAGCACGAGCACGGCGACGAGCAGGCTCACCGCCGCGACCGCGTTCACGTCGTTGCTCGTCACCGAGTCGACGAACCACTCGCCCATCCCGTGCCAGCCGAAGATCTTCTCGGTGAACGTCGCGCCGACGACGAGGAGCCCCAGGTCGTAGGCGAAGAACGTCACCGACGGGATCAGCGCGATCCGCAGCGCATGCTTCGTCAGCGCCGTGCGCCGCCGCAGGCCCTTCGCCTGGGCGGTGCGCACGTAGTCGCTCCCGAGCACGTCGAGCATCGCGTTGCGCTGGTAGCGGCTGTAGATCGCGATCTGCCCGAGGATCAGCACGAGGCTCGGCAGGAACAGGTGCTGGACGCGATCGACCGCCTGCGTGAAGAACCCGCCCTCGAGGCCGGGCGTGAACTCGCCCGTGTACTTGAACACCTGGACCCCGACCGCGTCGTTGAAGGCCACGGCCAGGATCTGCAGCAGGATCGCCAGGACGAAGACGGGCATCGCGATGATCACGAACGAGCTGACCGTGAAGACGTGGTCGCTGAGCCTGTACTGGCGGATCGCACCCCACGCGCCGACGAGGACGCCGAGCAGGCCCCCGAGGAGCGTCGCGACGAACAGCAGGCGCGCGCTCACCCCGATGCGCCGGCCCAGCTCCGCGTTCACCGAGTCGCCGTTCCAGGTCTTGCCGAAGTCGCCGTGGGCGAGACCCTTGACCCACACCCAGTAGCGCTCGAGCACGGGCGTCTGGTCGTTGAGGTTGCGCTCGTCGAGCTGCCGGTCGATGACCGACGCCGGGGGCGGCGGGTTGCGACCGGCGAAGTTCGAGCGCGGGTCGAGGCTCACCGCCGCGATGACGTACGCCATGCTCGCCGCGATCGCGACGAGGAGGAACGTGCTCGCCAGCCGCCGCAGGAGGAACGTCAGCACGAGGCTGCTGGCTCTCTGCGGCGAGCGGGACGGCGGTGCACGGCCCGGGCAACCTACCGGCGCCGCGGGATGCCCCGCGACGCCTAGGCTCCGTGGGTGTCCGATGACCTGCCCGCGCCGCTCGCAGCACTCGAGCGCGAGGTCGTCACGTGCCGGCGGTGCCCGCGGCTCGTGGCCTGGCGCGAGCAGGTCGCGCGCGAGCGACGGGCGGCCTTCGCGGACGAGACCTACTGGGGTCGCCCGATCCCCGGCTTCGGGGACCCGCATGCGCGGATCCTCATCCTCGGGCTCGCGCCCGCGGCGCACGGAGCCAACCGAACGGGGCGCGTCTTCACCGGCGACCGCTCCGGGGACTTCCTGTTCGCGGCGCTGCACCGCGTCGGCATCGCATCCCAGCCCGAGAGCGTGCACGCGGGTGATGGGCAGCGCCTGACCGGCGCGTGGATCTCGGCGGCCGTGCGCTGCGCTCCGCCGGCCAACCGGCCGACCCCGCAGGAGCGCGACGCGTGCCTCCCGTGGACCGCGCGGGAGCTCGACCTGCTGCCGGAGGTGCGCCTCGTCCTGTGCCTCGGCGCGTTCGCCTGGGACGCGGCGCTGCGGCTGCGCGCGCCGTCCGGGTTGCCCGCGCCGCGGCCGCGCCCGCGGTTCGGCCACGGCGTGCTCTGGGAGCCCGGGGACCTCGGCGGCCCGCCGCTGCTCGGGTGCTTTCATCCGAGCCAGCAGAACACGTTCACCGGGCGGCTGACGCCGGTGATGCTCGACGACGTGCTGCGGCAGGCGCTGGAGCGCGCCGGCGAACCGCGCAATGCCTAGAGCCGCTTGAGCGGCGCTGGCAGCACCTTGCGCACGGTCATGAACGCCCGCTCGTGGCGCTTCAGCACGCGGAGGTTGTCGAACCCGCGCACGTCGTGCGGCTCGATGGTGATCAGGGTCGTGCCGGTCTCCGCGTACTCCTCGGCCGTCATCTCCTCGTAGAGCTTGGCGCCGAAGGCACCGAGGTAGCGCACCGCGCTCTCGTGGTCGTGCTCGCCGGGCGGCAGGGCCGCCAGCTCGGCGACGCCCTCGACGATCACGGCCCGGTAGGGCGCCGCCTCGTCCTGGATCGTCACGCACACGCGCGGGTCGCGTCGCAGCGCGTGGGTCTTGGGCGCGTTGGACTGCGCGGTCATGACGATCCGCCCATCGAGGTACCGGTACCAGATGGGCGTCTGGCACGGGCGTCCGTCCTTGCGCAGGTACGCGAGGACGGCGATCCGGGGGGCGGCCACGAAGCGCTCGAGCGCCTTCGGCTCCCACTCGGGCTGACCGCCGATCGGGCGGCAGGGCAGGTCCGTCAGGCGGGTGGGCATGTGGGCGACCCTACCGGCGCCCCGTCCCGGGCCGGCCATGGCCGCGGAGTAGGCTCGGAAGCGCCGCCGATGCCGCTCGCTCCCTTCACCCCGCAGGTCCGCGACTGGTTCACCCGCGCCTTCGCCGAGCCGACCGCCGCGCAGGCGCAGGCGTGGCCCGCGATCGCCTCCGGCGAGCACACGCTGATCAGCGCGCCGACGGGCTCGGGCAAGACGCTCGCGGCGTTCCTCTGGGGCATCGACCGGCTCGTCGCCGCGCCGACGCCGGAGGGCGAGCGGCGGACCCGCATCGTCTACGTCTCCCCGCTGAAGGCGCTCGCCTACGACGTCGACCGCAACCTCGTCGCGCCGATTCGCGGGGCGCGACGCCGACGTCACCATCGGCGTGCGCACGGGCGACACGCCGCAGAAGGAGCGCGCGGCGATGCGCCGCCGCCCGCCGGACATCCTCATCACGACGCCCGAGTCGCTCTACCTCATGCTCACGAGCGGGGCGCGCGAGATCCTCACCGGCGTCGAGGCGGTCATCGTCGACGAGATCCACGCGGTCGCGGGCACCAAGCGCGGCTCGCATCTCGCGCTGACGCTCGAGCGGCTCACGGCGCTCCAGGCCGACGGCAGCGACCCGCAGCGCATCGGCCTCTCGGCGACGCAGAACCCGCTCGAGGAGATCGGCCGCTACCTCGTCGGCCCGCGGCGCACGTGCCGGGTGATCGACGCGGGCGTGCGCAAGGAGCTCGACCTGCACATCCACGTCCCCGTCGAGTCGATGGTCGAGCCCGACCAGGGCCGGCCGGCCGAGGAGGGCGACCTCGTGCCGGTCCTCGACGGCGCCGCGACGCGCCGCTCGATCTGGCCGGCGATCTACCCCGAGATCCTGCGACTCGTCGAGGAGCACACGTCGACGATCGTGTTCGTCAACGCCCGCCGCGGCGCCGAGCGCCTCGCGCTGCGCCTCAACGAGCTCGCGAACGCCCGGCTCCCCGAGGACGCGGCGCCCGTCGAGATCGCGCGCGCCCACCACGGCTCGCTCGCCCGCGAGGAGCGCACCGTCATCGAGGACCTGCTGAAGGCCGGGCGAGCTCCCGTGCCTGGTCGCGACCTCGTCGCTGGAGCTCGGGATCGACATGGGCGCCGTCGACCTCGTCATCCAGGTGGAGTCGCCGAAGTCGGTCAGCCGCGGGCTGCAGCGGATCGGCCGCGCGGGGCACGGCGTCGGCGAGCGCAGCGAGGGCCGCATCTTCCCGAAGTTCCGCGCCGACCTGCTCGAGTGCGCGGTCGTCACGCGGCTCATGCGCGAAGGGCGGATCGAGCCGACGGTCGTCCCGCGCAACGCGCTCGACGTGCTCGCCCAGCAGATCGTCGCGATCGCCGCGGCCGCGGGCGACGACGAGCCGGTCGCCGTCGACGACCTGCACGCGCTCGTGACGCGGACGCACTCCTACGCCGAGCTGCCGCGCGAGCTGCTGGAGAACGTGCTCGACATGCTCGACGGGCGCTACCCGTCGGCCGAGTTCGGCGAGCTGCGGCCGCGGATCGTGTGGGACCGCGTCGCCGGGACGATCCGGCCGCGCGCGGGCGCCGGCCGGCTGGCGATCACGAACGCCGGGACGATCCCCGACCGCGGGCTCTACGCCGTCGTCCTGCCGGACGGCCGGCGCGTCGGCGAGCTCGACGAGGAGATGGTCTACGAGGCGCGGCCCGGCCAGACGTTCCTGCTCGGCGCGTCGACGTGGCGGATCGAGGAGATCACCCGCGACCGCGTGATCGTCACGCCCGCGCCCGGCGCGCCCGGGCGCCGTCCCGTTCTGGAAGGGCGACAGCGTCGGCCGCCCGAAGGAGCTGGGGATCGAGATCGGCGCGTTCGCGCGCACCGCGCTGGAGCGGCCGGCCGCGGAGCTCGAGGAGCTCTACCACCTCGACCCGCTCGCGACGCGCAACCTCCTCGACTACCTGCGCGAGCAGCAGGACGCCACGCGCGTCATCCCGAGCGACCGCACGATCGTCGTCGAGCGCTTCCGCGACGAGATCGGCGACTGGCGGCTGTGCGTGCTGTCCCCCTACGGCGGCCGCGTGCACGCCGCCTGGGCGCTCGCGCTCTCGGCGCGGCTGCGCGACGAGCTGGGCCTGGAGTCCGACGCGATCTGGTCGGACGAGGGGATCATCGTCCACCTGCCCGACGCGGACGAGCCGCCGGGCGCCGACACCGTCCTGCTCGAACCCGACGACGCTCGAGGACCAGGTCGTCGCCGAGCTCGGCGCGAGCGCGCTGTTCGGCGCGCGCTTCCGCGAGAACGCCGCGCGCGCGCTGCTGATCCCGCGCGCCTACCCCGGCCGGCGCACGCCGCTGTGGCAGCAGCGGCTGAAGGCGCAGTCGCTGCTGGAGGTCGCCAAGCGCTACGCGGACTTCCCGATCATCCTCGAGACCTACCGCGAGTGCCTGCGCGACGTGCTCGACGTCCCCGGCCTGCACGACCTGCTGCACGAAGCTCCACACGCGCGAGCTGTCGCTCGTCGAGGTGGAGACGCCGACCGCCTCCCCGTTCGCGAGCGCGCTGCTGTTCGACTACGTCGCGACGTACATGTACGAGGGCGACACGCCCAACGCCGAGCGGCGCGCGGCCGCGCTGTCGCTGGACCGCGACCTGCTGCGCGAGCTGCTCGGCCAGGACGAGCTGCGCGACCTGATCGACCCGGGCGCGCTGGACGGGCGTCGAGGACGACCTGCAGCACCGCTCGGAGCGCACGCGCGCCGGGTCGAGCGACGCGCTCGGCGACATCCTGCGGCGGGTCGGCGACCTGACGCTCGCGGAGGCGGCGGACCGCGTGCTGCCCGGGCTCGACGCCGCGGCGTTCCTCGACACGCTGCGACGCGAGCGGCGGGCGATCGTGGTGCGCGTCGGCGGCGAGGAGCGCTGGATCGCCGCCGACGACGCCGGGCTCTACCGCGACGCCGTCGGCGTCGTCCCTCCCGGCGGCCTGCCGGACGCGTTCCTGCAGGCGCCCGAGCGCCCGCTCGAGGAGCTCCTGCGCCGCTACGCGCGCACGCACGGGCCGTTCACGACCGAGGAGGCGCGGGCCCGCTACGGCGTCGACGTCTCCAGCCCGCTCGCCGCGCTGGAGGCCGCCGGCGACCTGGTCCGCGGCGAGCTGCGCCCGGATCCCGCCGCGCCCGGCCGCGAGTGGTGCGACCCCGATGTGCTGCGGCGCATCCGCCGCGCCTCGCTCGCCGTCCTGCGCCAGGAGATCGAGGCCGTCGACCGCGGAGCGCTCGCCACGTTCCTGCCCGGCTGGCAGGGCGTCGACCGCCACCCGCCCGCGGGCGCGGGGATCGACCGCCTGCGCGAGGCGCTCGTCCCGCTGCAGGGCCTGGCGCTGCCCGCGGACGTGTGGGAGCGCGACGTGCTGCCGCGGCGCGTCGGCGCGTACTCGCCAGGCCTGGATGGACCAGCTCACCGCGAGCGGCGAGGTGGTGTGGGTCGGCGCCGGCGCGCTCGGGCGCAACAGCGGGCGCGTGGCGCTCTACTTCCGCGACGACGCCGGCGCGATCGGGCGGCCGGGGACGCGCGGGCCCGCGCCCGAGCCGCCGCGCGGAGCCCGTCCACGAGGCCATCCGCGAGCGGCTGCTCGCCGCGCCGTGCTTCTTCACCGACCTGCTCGCCGAGATCAGCGCGTGCTCCCCCGAGGAGCTGCAGGAGGGCCTGTGGGACCTCGTCTGGGCGGGCGAGGTGACGAACGACGCGTTCGCCCCGCTGCGCGCGCCGCGCCTCACGCTCGCCCGCGCGCAGCGTGCGCGGACCGCGGGTGCTGCGCGGCCCGGACGACGCTTCGGCTCGCGCCGCGGCGCCGGCGCGCAGGCACAGGTCCTGGGGCGCTGGTCGCTCACCGCGCCGCTGTTCGCGGCCGCGCCGGACCCGCGCGAGCACCGGCGCACGCTCGCCGAGCTGCTGCTCGAGCGCTACGGGATCCTCACGCGCGAGCAGGTGCTCGCCGAGGCGGTCCCCGGCGGCTTCGCGGCGCTCTACGACGCGCTGAGCGACCTCGAGACGCTCGGGGTCTGCCGCCGCGGCTACTTCGTCGAGGGGCTCGGCGGCGCGCAGTTCGCGCTGCCCGGCGCGGTCGAGCGGCTGCGCGCCCGCGGGCCCGACGCCGGCGAGGGCGCGCTCGTCCTCGCGGCGACCGACCCGGCCCAGCCGTACGGCGCCGCGCTGCGCTGGCCCGAGCGCCCCGCGGGCGAGACGCGCCGCCCCCAGCGCGCCGCGGGCGCCTACGTCGTGCTCGTCGGCGCCGACCCGGTCCTCCACGTCGAGCGCGGTGGCCGCGGACTGCTCGCGCTCGCCCCGGCCGACGACCCGCGCGTCGCCGCGGCGCTCGAGGCGCTCGCCGCATTCGTCACCGGCGGGAACGCGAAGCTCAAGCTGTCCGTCGAACGCGTCGACGGCGAGCCCGTCGTCGGCTCCGCGTGGGAGCCGCTGCTCATCGACGCCGGGTTCCGCCAGGGCCCGCGCAAGCTGACGCTCAGCGCCTAGGGCACCTTCTTCCCCGGGTTCATCACGCCTCGCGGGTCCAGTGCGTCCTTGATGGCCGTGTGCGCGGCGACGGCGGCCGGGGACCACTGGCGGCTCAGCCACCCCGTCTTCAGGACACCGATGCCGTGCTCGCCGCTGATCGTCCCCTCGAGCTCGAGCGCCATCGCGAGCAGGTCGTCGGCGGCGTGCCGGGCGCGGGCGACGGCGAGCTCGTCGCGCGGATCGACGAGGAACGTCCCGTGGAGGTTCCCGTCGCCGGCATGCCCCCAGGAGCAGGACTCCAGGCCGTGCCGCTCCCCGATCTCCCCCACGCGGCGCACGGCCTCCGCGAGACGCTCGACCGGCACCGCGATGTCGTCCGAGAGCTTGCCGCCCCGCGCCGCGGTCACGACGAGGCCCACGCCGTCGCGCCAGCGCCACAGGCCCGCGGGGTCGTCCACGACGCGCACGCCGCCCACCGCGCCCTCCTCGAGCGCCTCGGCGAGCGCGGCCGCATCCTGGGGGCCGGTGTCGCTCTCGGTGATGACGAGGAATCCCGCGTCCGCCGGCGCGCCGCCGGGGAAGCCCGCGCCCGCGAGCGTCAGCGCGCCCGCGTCGAGGTATTCGATCGCCGCGGGAACGGGCCCGGCCGACATCAGCCGCTCGACCGCCGCGCCGCCGGCCTCGGCGTCGGGGTAGAACGCCGCGACCGGCCAGGCGCCCGCCGGCGCGGGGATCAGCCGCAGCCAGACCGCCGTGATGACCCCCAGCGTTCCCTCGGAGCCGACGAGGAGCCCGCGCAGGTCGTACCCCGCGACGTCCTTGCGCGCCGATCCGCCCACGCGGACGAGCTCGCCGCTCGCGAGCACGACCTCCAGGCCCGTCACCCACGTGCCGGTGACGCCGTACTTGAAGCAGTGCGGGCCACCGGCGTTCGTCGCGACGTTGCCGCCGATCTGCGACGTCTCGGCCGCCCCCGGGTCCGGCGGGAAGCACAGCCCGTTCTCGCGCGCCAGGCGCTGCACCGTCGCCGTGGTGACGCCCGCGCCCACGGTCATCCGCCACTGCAACGGGTCGACCGCGTGCACCTTGCCCAGGCGCTCGAGGCCCACGACGACGCCCGCGCCGAGCGGCACCGCGCCGCCCGCCCATCCGGTCCCGCCGCCGCGCGGGACGACCGGGACGCCGCGCTCGTGGCACCACGCGACGACCGCCGCGACCTCCTCGGGGTCGGCGGGCAGCACGACGGCGTCGGCCGACCCGCGGACCGCGCTGAACGCCGTCTGATCGGCGACGTAGCGGGCGTCGTCGCCCGGCAGGACGTTCGCTGCGCCGACGATGCGGGCGAGGTCCTCCACCATGGTGCGCAACGTACCCTGACCAGGAGCGTTCCCACAGCGCATGCCCGAAGGCGACACCATCCACCACGCGGCGCACCGGATTCGTCCGCTGCTCGAGGGACACGTGCCGGACGCGATCCGCACACCCCATCCGCGGGCCGCGCGCGACCGCTGGCCCGAGCGACTGGCGGGCCGCGCCGTGACGAGCGTGGACGCCCTGGGCAAGCACCTGTTCCTGCGCTTCGAGGGCGGCCTGACGCTGCACTCCCACCTGCGGATGACGGGCTCGTGGGGCACCTACGAGCAGGGCGCGCGCTGGCGGCGCAGCCCGCGCCGCGCCTGGCTCGTGATCAGCCGCGGAACGCACGACGTCGTCGAGTTCGACGGGCCCGTGCTCGAGCTCCTCACCGACGCGCGCGCCCGCCACGACCAGCGCATCGCGGGCCTGGGCCCGGACATCCTGGCGCCCGAGCTCGACGAGCCGCGCATCCTGCGGCGCCTGCGCGAGGACGACCAGACGCGGCCGATCGGCGACGCGCTGCTCGACCAGCGGACGGTCGCCGGCATCGGGAACATCTGGAAGTGCGAGGCCTGCTGGGAGGCGCGCGTGGATCCGTGGCGAAGGACGGCGGACGTGACCGACGACGAGGTCCTCACCATGCTGCGCCTGGTGCGCCCGCGCATGCAGGAGAGCGCACGGCTGGGGATGCGCGCCCGCCGCGACCGCGTCTACGGCCGCGCGGGACGGCCGTGTTCGCGCTGCGGAGCGACGATCCTCGCCCGCGGCCAGGGCGACGGCAACCGGACGACGTCGTGGTGCCCGGGATGTCAGCGGTGAGCGAGCCGCAGGTGCGGCGCGCCAAGCGCGTCGGCCACAAGGGCGCGCACCACCTCGCCCATGGCAACACGCTGGAGAGCTTCCAGGCGGCGCTGGATCACGGCGTGGACATGATCGAGTTCGACGTCCTCCCCGCGCATCTGGACGGCACCGGCGAGCTCCTGCTCGGCCACGACTACGGCGACCTCTCGCGCAGGACCGCAGCCACCCTCGACGAGGGACTCGCCCATCTCGCCGGCGCGCCGTACGCCGGCGTCGAGCTCGACGTCGACCTCAAGCTTCCCGGCTACGAGGAACGGGCCGTCGATGCGCTGCGGCGCCACGGCCTCGCGGAGCGCTCGCTCATCTCGACGATGGAGCCGGAGTCGCTGCAGCTCATCCGCAGGCTGGCGCCCGACATCCGCCTGGGCCGCTCGTTCCCCAAGGTCCGCTCGGACCCGATGTCGCACCCGCTCAAGCGCTGGCCCGCGTACGCGCTGATCGCCTACTGGCGACGCGCCCTCCCGGGGCGGATCGCCGCCCAGCTGCGCGCCGGCGAGGTGGATGCGCTGATGTGCCACTGGGCGTTCGTGACGCCCAGGCTCGCCCGGGCGGTCCGGGAGGCCGGCGGGGAGCTCTACGTCTGGACCGTGGACGAGGCCGACCGGATCGCGGACCTCGAGCGGCTCGGCGTCGACGGGATCATCACGAACGACCCCCGCCTGTTCGACGCGACCGGCTGAGCCGCCGCGCGCCACCCAATAGGCTCCGGCGGACGATGTCCACGTCCGACGGCGACCTCCGCGAGCTGCTCCAGCGCGTCCCGGCGTTCGAGACGCTGGGCGAGAGCGACCTGCAGCGGGTCGCAGAGGTGGCGGTGCCGCGGAATTTCGGCCGTCAGCAGGTGATCTTCCGCGAGGGCGACGACAGCGACACGTGCTACATCGTGCGCACCGGACAGGCCCGCGCGGTGCGTGAGCACCCGGACGGCCGCACGATCACCCTGGCGCGCTTCGGCCCCGGCGACATCTTCGGCGAGCTGGCGATGTTCGACGACGAGAAGCGCTCGGCGACCGTCGAGGTCGTCGAGGACACCGAGGTCGTCGGCATCCTGGGCTCGGACATGCGCCGCCTGATGCGCGAGCACCCCGACATCGCGCCGAAGCTCGTCATCTCGCTCGGCCGGCGCCTGCGCGAGGCGAACGAGCGCCTGGCGCGCCAGTCCTTCCAGACCGTGCAGAGCCGGGTCGCCGTCGTGCTGAGCGACCTGGTCGAGCAGTCCCGTGACGGCGACACCCGCGCCCGCGACGTCCTGCTGCGCATCACCCAGGCGGACATCGCCCAGCTGGCGGGCTCCTCGCGCGAGTCGGCGAGCCGCTTCCTGGCGACGCTCGAGCGCGCCGGAGTCCTGACGCAGGGGCGGGGGCGCATCGTCGTCCACGATCCCGCCGCGCTGGCCGGCTACGTGTATTGATGGCACGCCCGGCCCGACCTCGCCGCCGCCGCTCCGGCGCGGAGCGCGAGTTCTCGGCCGGCGGGGTGGTCGTGCGCGAGGGGCCGGACGGGCCCGAGTGCGTCGTGATCGTGCCCTCGCGGCGCGCGGCGAACGGCTCGAAGGTCCTGGCGCTGCCCAAGGGCCACCCGGACGGTGAGGAGACGATGGAGCAGGCGGCGCTGCGCGAGGTGCGCGAGGAGACCGGGGTGCACGCGCACGTCGTGGAGTCCCTCGGCGACGTGCGCTACTGGTACCAGCGCGACGGCCGGCGGATCGTCAAGGTCGTCGCGTTCTTCCTGCTCGGCCACGACCGCGGCGACCCGGAGACGCACGTGGACCAGGAGATCGACGAGGCCCGCTGGATGGCGCTGGAGCGGGCCGCGCGGGAGCTCACGCACGCCGGCGAGCGCGAGATGGCTGCGCTCGCCCTGTCGCGACTGGCCCCGGGCCGATAGGGTTGCCGCCGCCGTGCAGGTGCTGAACTTCTACTCGACGATCTTCGCCGACCAGCTGCGCCGTGGCCGCAAGACGGCCACGATCCGCCTCGGCGACAAGTCGCACAAGTACCGCAAGAACCAGGCGGTTCTGGTGACGATCGGCTACCAGTACTCGCCGCGGGAGAAGATCTTCGAGGCCGTGATCGACGCCGTCGAGGTCAAGCGCGTCCGCGACCTCTCCCCGCGCGACATCGAGCACGACAACCCCGAGTTCCGCCGCCACGAGGAGCTCATCCACTTCCTGGAGCAGATCTACGGGCGCGCGGTGACGATGGACGACATCGTCACGGTCGTGCGGTTCTCGCAGATCGTCGAGAACCCGCAGAACTACACCGATGCCCGCCTGGGCATCGGCGGCGCGCAGAACTGATCGCGGCTCAGGCCGCGCCGGTCCAGCCCGGAGGCGGGATCGACACGCCCGCGGGGCGGGCCTCGGACGCCTGGCCGCTCATCGCGGGCTCCGGCACCTGGGCCGGATCGGGCTCGGTGAGCGGCTGGAAGCCGGCCCAGTCGGGCACGGGCGTCTCGTCCGCCACGTGAGCGACGGGCTCGGGCGTGGCGTACGGATCCGGCTCGGGGGCGGCGTAGGGCTCCGATGACGGGTACGGGTCGGACGAGACGACCGGCTCGGACGACGGGTACGGGTCGGGCGCCACATACGGCTCAGGAGCGGCGTACGGCTCCGACGAGACGACCGGCTCCGACGACGGGTACGGGTCGGGCGCCACATACGGCTCGGGAGCGGCGTACGGCTCGGACGACGGGTACGGATCCGGCGAGACCGCGGGCTGGGGCTCGTCGGGCATCGCGAACGCCGCGGGGGCCACGTACGGCTCCGGCTCGGCGGGCGCCGTGTACGGCTCGGACGCGACCGGATCGGCGAAGGGGTCGTGCGCAGGCCGCGGGCATCGGCGCCGGGACGGCGAACGGGTCGAGCGCGGGGGCCGCGAACGGGTCGTGCGCAGCCATCGTCACGTCGCAGTCGACCGGCGGGGCGAAGATCGAGGAGCCGTCGTCGGCTCCGCCCGCGGGCGCCGGCGCCGGCTCGGCCGCGGCGGCCTTCGGCGTGCTCGCCGTCATCAGCCCGCCGGCGATCATGAGGACGCCGCCGAGCAGCGCGACCCAGATGCCGGGCTTGATCGTGACGCTGGCCGAGAACGCGCCGGCGCCCGCACCGGGCTTGCTGATCACGTGGTACACGGCGATGCCGGCGACGACGAGGCCGGCGAAGGCCATCATCCGGCCCGCGACGCCGCGGTCGACGCGCACGCCGGAGCTGACGCCGCCGGCGACGATCACGAGGAGGAGGACGAGGGCCGCGGCGACGGCCAGGCCGATGTCGCCGCCGCTCATCGCGGTCCACCCGTTGGCGGTGATCTCCTCCGGCATGATCGCCGCGAGGCTCTTGAACATGCCCGCGAACGCGCCCGGCGAGGCCCTCGGCGCCGGACGCGGCACCGGTCCCACCGGTCCCGCCGGTGGCACCGGTCCCGCCGATGTTGCCGAGCGCGTCGCGGAACGATCTCCGGAAGCTTGATCGTGTACCAGGGCAGCCAGAGCGAGGCGAGTGCGGCGAGCGCGCCCAGGCCGGCCAGGAGCACCCCACGGGGCGCGGAGCTGGAAGAGGACATGACCGGGTGATCGGCTGCATCGCCAGGGCGACCGAGGGGCCGCACCGGCTTCTGGCCGAATGGCCGATGAATCGCGGCCGGACGCCGATCTGTGGCACTCCTGTGAACCGAGTGCCAGGAGCCTTGCCGCACGCGCCCAGCGTCCCGCTAGGATGTCCGCAGCGTCCTGGCACTCTCACCTAGTCGAGTGCCAATCCCCGCGGCGCTGCACAACTCCCACACACAACGACCCCCGTTCCGGAGGTTTCATCAATGAAGCTCAAGCCCCTTGGCGATCGGCTGATCGTGCGGGCCATCGACGAGGAGGAGACGACGGCCAGCGGCCTCGTCCTCCCCGACACCGCGAAGGAGAAGCCCCAGAAGGGCACCGTCGTCGCAGCCGGCGACGGCCGCTGGGACGAGGACGGCGAGAAGCGCATCCCGCTCGACGTCAGCAAGGGCGACGTCGTCCTCTACAGCAAGTACGGCGGCACCGAGATCAAGGTCGACGGCGAGGACCTGCTGGTCCTCCGCGAGTCCGACGTGCTCGCCGTCGTCGAGTCCTAAGCCCGACCCAGGAGACCTGACACCACCATGGCTCACAAGGAACTGAAGTTCGACTCCGCCGCACGCAAGGCCCTCGAGGCCGGCGTCGACGCCGTCGCCAACGCCGTCAAGGTGACGCTCGGCCCGAAGGGCCGCTACGTCGTCATCGACAAGAAGTTCGGCGCCCCCACGATCACGAACGACGGCGTCACCATCGCCCGTGAGATCGAGGTCGAGGACCCGTTCGAGAACCAGGGCGCGCAGCTCGTCAAGGAGGTCGCCACGGCGACCAACGACGTCGCCGGCGACGGCACGACGACCGCGACCGTGCTCGCCCAGGCGATCGTCCGCCAGGGTCTGAAGAACGTGACCGCCGGCGCGCAGCCGCTGCAGCTCAAGCGCGGCATCGAGATCGCCGTCAACTCGATCGTCGAGGGCATCGAGAAGCAGTCCAAGGAGGTCACCGGCAAGGACCAGATCGCGCGCGTCGCGACGATCTCGGCCGGCGACGAGGAGATCGGCGACGTCATCGCCGACGCCATCGAGAAGGTCGGCAAGGACGGCGTCGTGAACGTCGAGGAGGGCCAGACGTTCGGCATGGACCTCGAGTTCACCGAGGGCATGCAGTTCGACAAGGGCTACATCTCGCCGTACATGGTCACCGACCAGGACCGCATGGAGGCCGTGCTCGAGGATCCGTACATCCTCATCGCCAACCAGAAGATCGGCTCCGTCCGCGACGTGCTGCCGATCCTCGAGGCCGTCATCCAGTCCGGCAAGTCGCTCCTCATCATCGCCGAGGACGTCGAGGGCGAGGCCCTCGCGACGCTCGTCGTCAACAAGCTGCGCGGCACCTTCACGGGCGTCGCGGTCAAGGCGCCGGGCTTCGGCGACCGCCGCAAGCGCATGCTCGAGGACATCGCCATCCTGTCGGGCGGCGAGGTCATCACCGAGGAGATGGGCCTCAAGCTCGAGAACACGCAGGTCTCGCAGCTCGGGCGCGCCCGTCGCGTCGTCGTCAGCAAGGACACGACGACGATCGTCGACGGCAACGGTGACGCGGCCGCGATCAAGGGCCGCATCAACCAGATCAAGGCCGAGGTCGAGAACACCGACTCGGACTTCGATCGCGAGAAGCTCCAGGAGCGCCTCGCCAAGCTCTCCGGCGGCGTCGCCGTCGTGAAGGTCGGCGCGGCCACCGAGACGGAGATGAAGGAGAAGAAGCACCGTGTCGAGGACGCCCTCCAGGCGACCCGCGCGGCGCTCGAGGAGGGCATCGTCCCCGGCGGCGGTGTCGCGCTTCTCCAGGCGTCCAAGGGCGTCAACGTCGACGCGATCGAGGACGAGGACGAGCGCACCGGCGCTCGCATCGTCCTGCGCGCCGTCGAGGAGCCGCTCCGTCAGATCGCGGAGAACTCGGGCCTCGAGGGCTCGGTCGTCGTGGCGGACGTCGCCAAGGCGAAGAAGGGCTTCGGCCTGAACGCCGCGACCGGCGAGATCGTCGACCTCGTCGAGGACGGCGTCATCGACCCGGCGATGGTCACGCGCTCCGCGCTGCAGAACGCCGCGTCGATCGCGAAGAACATCCTGACCACCGAGGCCATCATCGCCGAGATGCCGGAGCCCGCCGGCGCCGGCGGCGGCATGCCCGACATGGGTGGCATGGGCGGCATGATGTAAGGGAGACGTCGCGCGGCCGCGCGCTTGCGGCGACGGGAGCGCGAAACCGTCTCTGCGAGGGCCCGGCATCCGCCGGGCCCTCGTGCGTTCGGGAGGCGGTCAGCTGACCGTCAGCGGCCCGACGAAGTCGGGCGGCGCAGGCACCGCGTCGAGCGGCACGAGCTCCCCGGCGTACGGGCCGCCGTCGACCTCGCACACGCCGGTCGTGCTGTTGCGGCGATAGAGCTGCGTGGCGGGAATCGTCTCCGTCGCGCGGACGGACTTCCACGCCGACGTGGGCCGAACGTCCCGCCGGACAGGGTGCGGACGACGAACCGGTACGGCCCGCCGAAGAGCCTGGGCCCGGACCCGGGACCCAGCGCGCTGATGGGCGAGGCGTACGCGGTGCCCGAGCAGTCGTTCGTCTTCCAGTCGGGCAGGGCGTGCCGATCCTGAACACCTCCCCGGACGCCAGGTAGGTGAACAGCCGCCGTCGCGCAGGACCTGTAGATCGGGAAGCCCTGGAGGAGCACGCCCAGGAACTGGCCGACCACGGCGCCGTTCGCGTCCCTGACGGTGTACGCCGGCCCGACCGGTCCCTGCGGGCCGATCGCCCCGGGGAGCCGGGGATGCCGCCCCGGCCCGCCGCGCCGGTGGTGCTCCAGCGCACCCGCTTCCAGCCCTTGGGGCACTTCTTCTTCGCGGCCGCGCCGGAGCGCAGCCGCAGTTCGCCGTCTTCGACTTCGCGCAGACGGTGAACGTCGCCGCCCCGGCCGCCGGGGCGACTTCACGAGCGCGCAGGGCTGGGCCCCCGTCGGCGATGACCGCGAGCACCCGAGTCGTCCCGCTCGGACCTCCCGATCGATCGAGTACCGCCGCGACGCTGGGCTGGACCGTCGCCGCCGGCGCCGGTCAGCATGCCCCGGCATCGCGCTACGTGACGCCGCGACACCCACCGCCGCCGGCCGCGTCCTCAGCCTGCACCGCTACCCGGTGAAGTCGCTCGCGGGCGAGCCGGTCGACGCGCTGCGGATCGACCGCCGCGGCGCCGGCGGCGACCGCACGCACGCGCTGATCTGGGCCGGGACGAACCGGCGGCTCACCGCGCGGCAGGCGCCGCGGATGCTCGCCTGGCGCGCCCGCTACGACGTCCCCGGCGCCGACCTGGATCCGGCCGACCCGCCGCTGCCGCGTGCTCACCGCGCCCGACGGCACCGAGCACGCCTGGGACGACCCGGCGCTGCCCGCCGCGCTCGAGGCCGACCTCGGCTGGCCGGTCGTCCTGCGCCGCGACGTCAGCGGGCAGCAGGACCTGGACGACACCCTGCTCGTCACGGTCCAGTCGTCGCTGGAGGCGCTCGGCGCGGCGCTCGACATCCCCGCCGACCTGCGGCGCTTCCGGCCGAACATCCACGTCGAGCTCGACGCCGACGCGTTCGCCGAGGAGGGCTGGGAGGGCCGGCGGCTGCGCGTCGGCGACGTCGGTCCTGAAGCTCATCCACCCGTGCGAGCGCTGCGTCATCCCGACGCGCGACCCCGACACGCAGGCGCGCGACTCGCGCGTCCTGCTGTGGCTCATGCGCGAGCACCGCGAGCTGTTCGGGATCAACGCCGAGGTGCCCGAGCCGGGCGTGATCCGCGCGGGCGACGCGGTCGAGCTGCTGCCGCGCTGAGGCTCAGGCGCACGCCGGCTTCGGCGCGCCGCATCTGCCGCATCGCCCACATCCACCCGAGCCCGGCGATCGCCAGCGAGGCCGCGAACGCGTAGAGCACCTTGTCGGGCTCGCCGGTGATGAACCCGCGCGAGGCGTCGAGGATCAGCGTCACCGGGTTGATCGACGCGGCGCCGTGCAGCCAGCCGGTGAGCAGCGCGAGCGGCACGTAGACCGGCGCGAGGAACAGGAGGACGAAGACCGGCGTCTGCATGAACGAGCCGATGTCGACCGACTGGTAGCGGAACGCGAGGCCGAGCGTCCACAGCGAGCAGGCGATGTTGACGAGCGCGCCGAGCGCGATGATCCCGGCGACGTCGAGCACGCCGCCCTTGACGTCCATCCCGGTCGCGAGCGCGAGCGCCCAGAGGATCGCGCCGATCAGCGCGTAGCGCACGAGGCCGGCGAGGATGTAGCCGAAGACGATCCCCAGCCGGTTCGGCGCGCCGAGCATGAGCCGCCGCGCGAACCCGCTCTCGTAGTCCTCCGCGAGCCGGTAGCCGGTGAAGATGCCGCCGAACGCGGCCATCTGCAGGAAGACGAAGACGAACTGGAACGCCGTGTAGCCGGCGGCGAACTCGAAGCCCGGGACGTTCGACACCGCCGACAGCCCGCCGGCGAACGCGAGCAGGAAGACGAGCGGGAACGCGAGCGACGGGACGATGATCGCCGGGTTCTTGTACGTGTGGATGATCGTGCGGCGCAGCACGGCCATCGCGACGTGACGCCCGCCGCGCCTCACGTGCGCTGCACCCGCTTGCGCAGCCCGCGCGCGGCGAGGCCGAAGGAGACGACGAGGATCGCGGTGGCGACCGCGATGCACGGCAGCAGCGTGCTCATGTCCCAGCCGTCGAGGATCAGCCCGCGCATCCCGTCGATGAGGAAGCTGATCGGGTTGAGCTCGGCGATCGTGCGGAACCAGTCCTTCTCGATGAAGTCGGCCGGCAGGTTCATCGTCGAGAGGAAGAAGAGGACGAAGAGCAGCGGGAACATCCCCTGCACCGCCTCCGGCGAGCCGGTCTGGATCGCGAGCCAGGCGCCGATGCCGGCGAACGCGAGCGCGATGTAGATCGACGAGCAGCACGAGGACGATCGCGCCGAGCACGCCGGACTCGATCGTCACCCCGAAGAGCAGCCCGATCGCGAGGTAGATGACCGAGCCGACGATCGAGACCGCGGTGCCGCCGAACGTCGCGCCGACGAGCACCGTCCACTGCCGCGCCGGCGTCAGCGACAGCCGGTCGAGGAAGCCCTTCTGGATGTCGGAGGCCAGCTCGGTGCCGGCGGTGATCGCCGCGAACAGCGCGCCCTGCACGAAGCAGACGACGATCGCGAAGTTGATGTAGCTGTCGGTCGGGAAGCCGGGCAGCTCGGTCACCGACGCCAGGCCCGCCGCGTTCACCGCGAGCAGGATCAGCGGGAACAGGATCACGGGGATCACGAGCTCCGGCTGGCGGAACGTGCGGCTGACCGACCGGCGCGCGATCAGCGCGACCTGGTGCAGCGGGTCGGTGCGGTGCGCGACGACGGCGGTGCTCACGCGACGGCGGCCTCGGCCTCGCGCGCCTCGCCCTCGTCGTCCGCGCCCTCCAGCGAGCGGCCGGTCTTCTCGAGGAACACGTCGTCGAGCGAGGGCTGGTGCAGCTGGAGCTCGGCGACGTCGATGCCGTCGGCGTCCAGGCGGCGCACGACGTCGGCGAGCGCCTCGGCGCCCGCGGTCAGGCGGACCGCGACGCTCTTCGGGCTGCCGGCCGCGGGCTCGCCGAAGGCGGCGAGCGACGCGGCGAGGCGCTCCTTGTCGTTCGGGTTGGCCGGCGTCGCCTCGAGCGAGACGCCGCCGATCTCGGCCTTCAGGGCCGACGGCGTGCCCTCGGCGACGATGTGCCCGTGGTCGATGATCCCGACGCGGTTCGCCAGGACGTCGGCCTCCTCGAGGTACTGCGTCGTGAGGAAGACGGTCACGCCGTCCTCGCGCGCCAGGCGCTCGACCTCGCCCCACAGCGCGCTGCGGCTCTGCGGGTCCAGGCCGGTCGTCGGCTCGTCGAGGAACAGCACGCGCGGCCCGTGCAGCAGCGCGAGCGCGAGGTCCAGGCGGCGCTTCATGCCGCCCGAGTAGCCGCCGACCTTGCGGCCCGCGGCGTCGCTCAGGCCGACGCGGTCCAGCAGCTCCTCGCCGCGGCGGCGGATGTCGGCCTTCGACAGCCCGTGCAGCCCGCCCTGGAGGTCGATGTGCTCCCAGCCGGTGAGGAAGTCGTCGAGCGCGGCCTCCTGCAGCGCGGCGCCGATCGTCCGGCGGATCTCGGGCCCGTGCGTCGTGACGTCGAGCCCGGCGACGGTCGCGCGCCCGCCGGTCGGCGGCAGCAGCGTGACGAGCATCAGGACCGTCGTCGACTTGCCCGCGCCGTTGGGCCCGAGGAAGCCGTAGATCTCGCCGGGCGCGACCTCCAGGTCGATCCCGTCGACCGCCTTGATGCCGCCCTTGAACTCGCGCGCGAGCCCCTCGACGACGATGCCGTTGTCGCGGCCCGCCATCAGGAGCCGGCGACCTCGGCCAGCGGCCGCGGGCCGGGACCGACGTACTTCGCGGTCGGGCGGATCAGCCGGCCCTCGCGCTTCTGCTCGAGGATGTGCGCCGACCAGCCGGCGACGCGCGCGCAGGTGAACATCGTCGTGAAGAGCTCCGGCGGGATCTCCGCCGTGTCGAGCACGACGGCCGACCAGAACTCGACGTTCGTGGCCAGCACGCGGTCGGGCTTGCGCGCCTGCAGCTCGGCGAGCGCCGCCTGCTCGAGCGCCTCGGCGACCTCGAAGCGCTTGGAGCCGAGCTCGCGCGCGGTGCGGCGCAGCACGCGGGCGCGCGGATCCTCGGCGCGGTAGACGCGGTGGCCGAAGCCCATCAGGCGGTCGCCGCGGTCCAGCGCGTCCTTGACCCAGCGCGTCGGCGTCGCCGATCGCGCTCGACCTCGTCGAGCATCTTCAGCACGCGCGAGGGCGCGCCGCCGTGCAGCGGGCCGGAGAGCGCGCCGACGGCGCCCGACAGCGCGGCGGCGACGTCGGCGCCGGTCGAGGTGATGACGCGCGCGGTGAAGGTCGAGGCGTTCATGCCGTGCTCGGCGGCGGAGATCCAGTAGGCGTCGATCGCCTTGACGTGGTCGGGGTCGCGCCTCGCCGCGCCAGCGGATCAGGAAGCGCTCGGCGATCGTGTTGCCCTCGTCGATCGTCGACTGCGGCACCCACGGGACGCCGATGCCGCGCGCGGACTGCGCGACGAACGACAGCGCCATCACCGACGCGCGCGCGAGGTCCGTCGCGCGCCTGCTCGTCGGTGATGTCGAGCAGCTGGCCCATGCCCCACTCCGGGGCGAGCATCGCGAGCGCCGGCCTGCACGTCGACGCGCGGGTCGCCGGAGCGCACGAGCAGCGGGTGCGGCTCGGCGGGCGGCAGGCCGGGCTCGAACGTGCCGTCGACGAGCAGGCCCCAGACCTTCTCGAACGGGACGTTGCCGACGAGGTCCTCGATGTCGACGCCGCGGTAGCGCAGCGCGCCGCCCTCCTTGTCGGGCTCGGCGATCTCGGTGGCGAAGGCGACGACGCCTTCAAGGCCGGACTGGACCTCGGTGGTGGTCACGGGGCGGGCTCCTGGTTTCTCGGATGCGAAGGGTCGCGACAGCGTATCCCGCGACGAGATCGGGCCCGCGATAGGCTCACGCGCAGCACCGCTCGACACCCTGTCAGGAGACCGATGACCGACGCCGCAACCGCCGCCGACCTGATGTTCCGCCCCGCGAGCGAGCTCGCCGATCTCGTCCGCGACGGGGAGATCACCGCGCGCGAGCTCGTCGAGGCCTCGCTCTCGCGGATCGACGCGCTGAACCCGGTCTACAACGCCTTCATCGACGTCTTCCACGAGGAGGCGCTGCTCGCGGCCGACGGCGTGAAGCCCGGCGACGAGCGCCCGCTCGCCGGCGTCCCGATCGCGATCAAGAACAACCGCCCGGTCGAGGGCAAGCGCTTCACGTTCGCCTCCTCGTTCTTCGGCGACTTCATCGCCCCGTTCGACTGGATCGGCGTGACGCGCCTGCGCGAGGCCGGGGCGATCATCGTCGGCACGACGAACCTGCCGGAGTTCGGGATCGTCCCGACGACCGAGCCGCGGCGCTTCGGCGCGACGCGCAACCCGTGGGACCCGACGCGCACGACCGGGCGGCTCGTCCGGCGGCGCGGCGGCGGCGGTCGCCGCGGGCATGATCCCGATCGCCCACGCCAACGACGGCGGCGGCTCGACGCGCATCCCGGCCGCGTGCTGCGGGCTCGTCGGGCTCAAGGCGCAGCGCGGGCGGATCAGCGCCGCGCCCGCTCCTCGGCGACTCGTTCCTCGGCGTCGACGGCGTCGTCTCGCGCACGACGCGCGACACCGCCGTGGCGCTCGACGTGCTCGCCGGCCACGCGCTCGGCGACGTCGCCTGGGCCACGCCGTCGCCGCATCGCCGTTCGCGACGCAGGCGGCCGAGGAGCCGCGCGCGCTGCGGATCGCGATGACGACGCTCACGCCGGTCGACGGCGTCCCGTCGACCCGCGCGTCCAGGAGGCGCTCGACGAGGCCGCGGCGCTGCTGCGCGATCTCGGCCACGAGGTCATCGAGGACGACCCGCCGTGGCGGATCCCCGGCCTGCTCGAGCAGTTCGGCGCGCTGTGGGCCCCGATGATCTCGACGCAGACGGCGTTCGGCGCGCAGATCGCCGGCCGCGAGCCGACGCTCGAGGACATCGAGCCGCTGACGCTGGCGCTGTACCAGGCCGCCAAGGGCATCGACGCGACGACCTACCTCGGCGTCGAGATGATGCTGCAGGGCGTCGCGCGCGCGATCGTCCAGTGGACCGCGCAGTACGACGTGGTGCTGTGCCCGACGCTCGCCGAGCTGCCGGTCCCGCTCGGCACGATCGACACCTGCGACGAGGCGAACCCGATGTCCGGCTTCGACGCGCGCGGCGGCGTTCACGCCGTTCACGGCGGTCGCGAACCTCACCGGCTCGCCGGCGATCAGCGTCCCGCTCGACCACGACGACGGACACGGGCTGCCGATCGGCGTCCAGCTCATCGGCCAGCCCGAGGGCGAGGGCATGCTGCTCGCGCTCAGCCAGCAGCTCGAGGCCGCGCGGCCGTGGGCCGGCGCCGCGCGCCGGTGGACGGCGCCTAGCTAGGCGCCCAGCACCTCCGCCATGCGCCGGGGTGACCCCGAGCGCCCGCGCGTCCGCGGTCCCGCGCGGCGCGAGCGCTCGAGACCTCGAGCAGCTCGGCCTCGTCCCAGGTCGCGGGCGCGCGCGTGCCGAGCAGCGTCTCGCCGAGGCGCAGCGCGCCGCGCACGAGCGGCTCCGGCACGTGCACGAGCGGGCGCTCGCGGCGCGCGGCCCGCAGCGCGATCCGGACCATCGCGTCGTGGCTCAGCGTCTCGGGGCCGGCGAGCTCGAGGCGCTCGCGGCGCTCCGGCCGGGTCGCGCTCGAGCGCCGCGCGCGACGCAGGCCGCCACGTCGTCCGCCCAGATCGGCTGGAACAGCGGCGCGCCCGCGCGCCGGGACGAGCGCCGCGGGCAGCAGCGCCAGCCGCTCGACGAGCGTCGTCCAGGCGTCGCCCGGCGCGTAGACGAGCGAGCACGCCGCGATCGTCGACGGCGATCCCCGCCGAGGCGACGGCGTCCTCGGCCAGCGCCTTGGCGCGCAGGAAGCGCGTGCGGTCGTGCGCCGTCGCGCCCGAGCGCGCTGAGGAACACGAAGCGCTCGACGCCGGCCCGCTCGGCCGCCTCGACCATGCGCCAGGTCGCGATGCCGTTGAGCTCCTCGATCGAGCCGGACGGCTGGTCGCGGATCGCCGCGGCGAGGTGCACGACCGTGGACACGCCGCGCATCGCGTTGCGGAACGACGGCGGGTCGCTGAGGTCGCCGAGCGCGATCTGCACGCGCACGCGCTCGGCGCCGAGGCGCCGCGGATCGCGGACGAGGCAGCGGACGGGCGTGCCGCCCGCGACCAGGCGCGGAAGCAGCGCCGAGCCGACGAGCCCGGTGGCGCCGGTGAGCAGGAGCATCGCGGCGCGCAGCGTATCGCGGTCTCAGCAGGCGTCCCGATAGTGTTCGGCGCCGCCGCACCCCCGTACGCACCGTTCCAAGACACCCGAGGACCGCTTTCCCACCATGGCCTACGTGATCGCCGAGCCCTGCATCGGAGTGAAGGACAACTCCTGCGTCGAGGTCTGCCCCGTCGACTGCATCCACCCGACGCCCGACGAGCCCGACTACGACAAGGTCGATCAGCTCTTCATCGACCCCGAGGAGTGCATCGACTGCGACGCCTGCGTCGAGGCCTGCCCCGTGGACGCGTGCTTCGCCGAGGACCAGCTGCCCGACGAGTGGCAGAAGTTCGCCGGCGTCAACGCGGAGTACTACACGAGCCGCTGAGCGCGCCCGTGCCGAACGACGACCTGATCCGCAACGCCGAGGCCTACGCGTCGGGCTTCGACCGCGGGCGGCTCGAGCGCCCGCCGAGGCGCCGGCTCGCGGTCGTCACCTGCATGGACGCGCGGATCGACCTGTTCTCGCTGCTCGGCCTGCGCGAGGGCGACGCGCACATCATCCGCAACGCCGGCGGCGTCATCACCGACGACGAGATCCGCTCGCTGGCGATCTCCCAGCGGCTGATGGGGACCGAGGAGATCATCCTCATCCACCACACCGACTGCGGGATGCAGGCGTTCGACGACCGCGAGTTCCGCGCCGAGCTCGAGGCCGAGACGGGCGTCGCGGTCCCGTGGGACACCGAGGCCTTCGAGGACCTCGACCTCGACGTGCGCAAGTCGATCGCGCGCATCCGCGACAGCCCGTTCATCCCGCACAGCGACCACGTGCGCGGCTTCGTCTACGAGGTCGAGACCGGCGTGCTGCGCGAAGTGCCGCAGCCCGGCTGAGCGGGCGCGTCAGCCGGCGGCCTGGGTGCCGGCGCGCCGCGGCGCGCGTGTCGCGCAGGCCGCGCAGCGCCTCGGGCGCCAGCAGCCGCAGGACCGGCTCGACCTGTCGCAGGTCGCGCGTGCGCGCGTCGCCGCCGATCTCGGCGATCCACGAGCCGCTGGAGGAGGAGATGGTGTGGACGAGCAGCGTGTCGAGCGACGTGCGCATCATGCACTCGCGCAGCAGGCCGGTGAGCTGCGCGTCGGCGCGGTCGACGACGACGCAGCCGGCGCCCGAGCCCGCGGACGCCATCCGCAGCGCGCAGCAGGTCGCGGCCGTCGAGCCAGGCGCCGTGCGCGGGCCATCGCCGTGACGTTCCCCGGGACGACCGCCGACGACGAGCGACTCGGGCTCGCGGCCCAGCGGGGCGAAGGCGACGGTCCAGCCGACGGCGTCGGTCGCCTCGCCGATGCGGCGCAGCACGCCGCCGAGGCGCTCGGCCGGCGGCGCGCCGGCGAGCGGGCGGTCGAGCACGCCGAGGATCTCCTTGAGCAGCCGGCCGAGGTCCAGCACCGGCGCGTCGCGCAGCGCGCGGCCGCGACCGGCGGCCGCCGCGGCGCCCGCGGCGGCCTCGACGGCGCCGCTCGGGCCGGCGACGAACACGCGCCCGCGCCCGCCGCGCTTGGCGGCGTACTGGGCGGCGTCGGCCGCGCGCAGCAGGTCGGCGGGACGGCCCTCGCCCGGCGCGCAGCATCGCGACGCCGCAGGAGACGCCGACGGGCGGGTGCGAGCTGCGCAGCCGGCGCAGGATGCTCTCGGCGACCTCGCGGCCGCGCTGGGCGTCGGAGCGGTGCAGGACGATCGCGAACTCGTCGCCGCCGACGCGGCAGACGAGCGCGTCCTGGACCGCCGCGGCCGACTTGCGTCAGCGCGTCCGCGACGGTGCGCAGCGCGGCGTCCCCGGCCTCGTGGCCGTGGTGGTCGTTGATGTCCTTGAGGTTGTCCATGTCGCAGAGCAGCAGCGCCAGGTCGTGCCCGGTGCGCCGCGCCTCGAGCACGGCGAGCTCGAGCGCCTCGTCGAACGCGCGCCGGTTCGCGAGGCCGGTCAGGCCGTCGCTGTGGGCCAGCTCGGAGACGCGCGAGAAGACCTCGGCCCGCCCGATCGCCGATCCGACCTGCCCGCTGATCGCGTGCAGGAAGCGGGCGTCGCGTTCGCTGAACGGCGGCTGGTCGGCGCGGCGCGCCGCCCAGATCTGACCCCAGGTCTCGCCGCCGAAGGTGATCGGCACGGCCACCGAGGAGTGCTTGCCGAGCCCGCGCAGCAGGTCGGCCTCGATCGGCGCGATCTCGGGGTCGTCGAGCGAGCAGAAGTACGTGCCGCCGTCCTCGAGGACGCGGCGCAGGTCCCGGTCGCCCTCGAGCTGGTACATCTCGTCGACCGGGTGGCGCTCCTCGCCGGGGGCCAGGTCGCCGACGTTGACGAGCGTGCGCAGGATCCCGCGGTCGGCGATCCAGCGCTCGATCGAGAGCGAGGCGGCGCCGATCGCGCCGAGCGCCTCCTCGGCGGCGATCTCGATGACCTCCTCGAGCTTGTGCGCGGCGGCGACGGCGGAGGCGACGGCGATCAGCGCGACGAGCTCGCGCTCGAGGCTCGCGTTGCCGCCGACGACGTCGGCGACGATCGCCCCGGGGTCGGGACGGCCGCTGGCCTCGTCGCCGGCCTCGGCGGTCTCCAGGACGTCGAGGAGCGCCGCGGTGACGGTGGGGTCGAACTGCGTGCCGGCGCAGCGGCGCAGCTCGTCGAGCGCGACGTCGCGCGGCAGCGCGCGGCGGTAGGGACGATCGCTGTTGAGGGCGTGCCAGGCGTCGCACGCGAGGACGATGCGCGAGGCGAGCGGGATCGCGTCGCCGACGAGCCCGTCCGGGTAGCCGTCGCCGTCCCAGCGCTCGTGCTCGTGGCGCACGGCGCGCGCGACGGACTCCAGGCCGGGGACGGTCGCGAGGATGCGCTCGCCGATCACGGGGTGCTCGCGCATGACGCACCCAGTCGGCCTCGTCGAGCGGGCCGGGCTTGTGCAGCAGCGAGTCGGGGATGCCGATCTTGCCGACGTCGTGGAGCAGCGCGACGGCGGCGAGCTCGGCCATCTCCTGGCCGCGCAGACCGAGGCGGGCGCCGACGGCGACCGACAGGTCGTGCACGGCG
The DNA here is from genome assembly GCA_963823375.1 of uncultured Actinomycetes bacterium. Lineage (GTDB taxonomy): Bacteria > Actinomycetota > Thermoleophilia > Solirubrobacterales > Solirubrobacteraceae > F1-60-MAGs163. Next base: position 40,111 of record CAWGLQ010000012.1, read on the forward strand.
TCGGCGTGCTCGCCCGTGTAGCCGTCGCGCGCCTGCAGCGTCGCCGCGAGCGCCTGGACGACCGAGCGGACCGACTGCGTCGCGCGCCCGCGCTCGCGCTCGAGGTCGCGGAGGACCGCGACGAGCGCGTCGTCGCCCTGCGTGAGGCCGCGCGCGGCCGCCATGGCCTCCTGGCGCAGCTTCAGGCGAGACGGGTCGGCGTCGGGCATCACCTGCGTATCGGCGGCAGCGGAAGGGCTTCTTCACCCCATTGGCGCGTGCCTGGACGCCAAGTTCTGTCCCGTTTGCCTGGTGGAAGCCGTGCGGAGACGGATCAGGGATCCGGGGTGGCGTGAGAGCTGATCGGATCCGCAGCGGTCCGTCCTGCCAGGGGGCCGTGGCCTAGGCCATCGGAAGCGTCATCCCGGCGGCTCGGGCGACGAGACGGCCGGGGGGCCGTCGGCGCTCGCGGCGAGCTGCAGCACGGGCAGCTCGCGCGGGAACATCGCGATCAGCCCGCGGGCGACCTGGCGGATGCCCTGCGCGGCCGGGTCGTCCGGGTCGGAGGCGACGAGCGGCACGCCGGCGTCGGCCTGCTCGCGCAGCGGCATCGTGAGCGGCACCTTGCCGAGCAGCGGCACGTCGAGCTCGTCGGCGAGCTCCTGGCCGCCGCCCTCGCCGAAGATCGGGAAGCGCTCGCCGCGACGGCGTGACGAAGCCGGCCATGTTCTCGATCGACGCCGGCGATCTCGAGGTCGACCTTGTGCGCCATCTCCGCCGAGCGGCGCGCGACCTTCTGCGCGGTCGGCTGCGGCGTGGTGACGATCACGAACCGCGCCTGCGGCAGCAGCTGCGCGAGCGTCATCGAGACGTCGCCGGTCCCGGGCGGCAGGTCGACGAGCAGGAAGTCGAGCTCGCCCCAGTCCACGTCCTCGAGGAACTGCGTGAGCGCCTTGTGGAGCATCGGGCCGCGCCAGACGACGGCCGCGTCCTCCTCGACGAAGAAGCCGATCGACATGATCTTCACGCCGTTCGCCTCGAGCGGCACGATCTTGCGCTCGGGCGAGACCGGCGGGCGCCCGCGACGACGCCGAACATGCGCGGGATCGAGTAGCCCCAGACGTCGGCGTCGAGCACGCCGACCGTGCGGCCCTCGGCGGCGAGCGCCGCGGCGAGGTTGGCGGTGATCGTGGACTTGCCGACGCCGCCCTTGCCGGAGCCGATGCAGACGACGTTCGCGACCTGGGCCAGCGCGCCCTCGGGGAGCGAGCCGCGGCCGAGCTTGCGCTGGAGGTCGGACTTCTCCTGATCGCTGAGCACGTCGAACGCGACGGTGACGCGCGTGACGCCGTCGAGCGCCCCGACGGCCTTCGCGACGGCCTCCTCGAAGTGGTTGCGGATCGGGCAGCCCGGCGTCGTCAGCGACACGACGACGTCGACGACGCCGTCGCCCGGCTGCTCGATCGAGCGGACCATGCCGAGCTCGACGATCGACTTGCGCAGCTCGGGGTCGATCGACCGCCTCGAGGGACTTCAGGATCTCGTCGTGCGAGGGCATACGCGCATTCTCGCAAATCCGACCGGGCGGGCAGGAATGACGACGGGCCGCCGGTGAGGGCGGCCCGTCGCGGGAGGAGAGGAACTGCTTCCGCCGGCAGGAGGTATGGGCCGGAGGACTGACCGCGGCCGGCCCCTCTCCAGGGCCGGCCGGCGGGGAAGGGATCAGGTCGGCTCCGCCGACCTGTCTGCCTGGGGCCGTGTTACGCGGCGAACCGGTCCACGACCGGGCGCACGACCTCGCGCACGGGGGCGACGACGTCCGGGACCTGCGGAAGGGCCGGGATCGAGAGATCGCGGACCGTCGCGCGGACGTCCTTGATCTGGGTCTCGGCGTCCTTGCGCAGCGTGCGGACCTCGCGCTCGACGCGCGTGCGGTTGCGCTTGACGTCACGGCGCACGCGGTTGCGGCGCTGGCGCAGCTCGCGCTCGACGCGCGTGCGGGCCTTCTTGACCTCGCGCTGCGTGCGGTTGCGGGCGACCTCGCCGCGCTTCTCGAGCTTGCGCAGCTCGGCCTCGGCGGCGTCACGGTCGCCGATGCGGGTGCGGAGGTCCTCGATCGTCGCGGTGGCGGCGTCACGGGCGGTCAGCACGGCGCCGACCTGCACGTATGCGACACGCTCGGCGTAGTTGCCGGCGAGCAGCACGGCCGAACGGCCGGTCGAGACCGCGGCGTCACGGGTCGTGCCGGCGTCGGCGCCGACGGTCTTGGTGTCCTTCACGGTGGCCTTGGCCGCAGCCTTCGTGCGGTTGGCGCCACGCGTGGTCGCACCCTTGCGGGCGCTGGTCGAGCGGGCCGCAGCGGTGCGCGGCTTCGCCGTCGTCTTCTTGGTGGTGGTGCGCTTCTTGGGGGCTGTCGTCTCAGCCATGATTGCTCCTCGCAGTAAGAACCTTAGAAGTATGTTCCGTCAGTGTAGCACAGAATCGAACAGTTGTTCGGCGTACACCTGTTCGTACAACTGCGAGGTGCGCGAGTTACGCCGCAGGTGGCAGCTGCCGTACCCGCGTGCGCGAGATCCATGCGAGCGGATCGGCCAGTTCGGCGCTCGTCGGCAGCAGCTCGGGCGCCGCGAACGCCCGCCGGAGACCCGCAGGCCCCTCGTGTGCGACGACGGCGTCGCAGAACGCCTTGCCGTCGCGGTACTGGCGCAGCTTCAGCTCCAGCCCGAGGACGCGGTCCAGGATCGACGCGAGCGGTGAGCGCTCGGCGCGCCGGCGCTCGAGACCCGCCCGCAGGCCGGCGAGCCCGGGCACGAGCGGCGCACCGGCGGCGTCCATGACGTGCTCGGCGTGGCCCTCGACGAGCGCCATCGTCGCCTGGATGCGGTCGAGCATCGCCTGGCGCCCCGGCCCCGCGACGAGCGTGACCAGGCCGCCCGCTCGCGCACGGGCGACGAGCTCGCGCAGGTCGGCGAGGTCCGGCGCGCCGCCGGAGCCCGGCTCCTCGCCGCCCGGCTCCCCCGGGTCCGCGCTCGCCAGCAGCTCGCCGACGAGGGTCCCGAGATGCGTGCGCAGCCACGGGGTCGACGAGAACTGCACCGCGTGCGTGACCTCGTGGACCATGACCCAGGCGAGCAGGTTCTCGAGCGGGGCGTCCAGGCGCTCGGCCGTCTCGCGCAGGTTGGCCCCGACCAGCAGCAGCCGCGGCGGGGGCGGCTCCTGGGTCGTCAGCGCGACCTCGTACTGGCCCAGGACGCGGCGGCCCATGTAGCCCATCAGCGCGCCGATCTCGGCCGCGACGGCGCCGCCCGCGACGGCGCGCACGGCGCCGGGCAGCTGGGCGGTGCGGCCCTCGATCGTCTCGGTCAGCGGGTCGATCATGCCGCGCAGGAGCCCGACGTTGGAGTCCACCCACGCGCCGCGCGAGGCGTCCTCGGGCACCGGAAGCTGCGTCTGCGGCTCGAGGCCGGTGTAGGTCACGACCGCCTCCTGCGCCCGGAGCCCGAGCGCCGGCGAGGTCCCCGGGCAGCGGCTGGGCGACGGTGCCCGTCCCGCCGGCCCCGGCCACGGTGCGCCCGATCGTCCCGGCGAGCTCCCAGGCGATCATCGGTCCACCGGGAGGGTCGCGGCGAGGGCCAGGCCCTCGGGCGTGAGCGCGGCGACGACGGGCGAGCGCCCGGCCATGTCCGCGAGCGGCGCACCGAGCGGATCCTCCATCGACGGGAACGCGACGAGCGCGCCCGCCTCGCGCACGATCAGCTGGGCCGCCGCCGCGTCCACCGACCGGCAGCGCGCGAGCGAGGCCATCGCGTCGACGCGCCCCGCGGCGACCTGGCACAGCGAGATGGCGATCGACCCGATCGCGCGGACGCGATGGGCGCAGGCCTCGAGCGCCGGCGGCGGCCGCCGCCAGGCGCTGCGGCGCCGCGGCCTCGACGGCGACGACCTCCAGCAGGCCCGCGGACGTGCGCCGCTCGGCCGGCAGCGGCCCCAGCGGCGACGTCGTTCAGCCACACGCCCTCGCCCGCCCGCGCGAGCCACTCCTCGGCCGCGCCCACGTCGTAGACGTAGCCGAGCCGCACGTCGGCCATCGTCGGGCCGTCGGCGACCGCGATCGACAGCGCGTGGTGGGCGAGCCCGCGCTTGGCGTTCAGCGAGCCGTCGATCGGGTCGATCACGACGAGCACGCCGGGATCGCCGAAGCTCACGACGCCGCGCTCCTCGGAGACGGCGGTGAACCGGGCGCCCGCGTCGTGCAGCGCCTGCAGCTCGGCGAAGACGACGTCCTCGGCCGCGCGGTCGATCACGAGCGTCCGATCGCCGCCCTCGCCGACGACCCCCGTCTCGGTGACCCGCTCACGGCTGGTGGGCGAGTCGGCGAGCAGCTCGCGCAGGCCCACGGCGGAGCGGCGGCACAGCCCCAGCCAGTCATGACCCGAGAGGACGGTGGATGACGGCATCCTCGACGTATCCTAGGCACGTGCCACAGCCGCCCCATGGCCTGACGGAGCGCCAGCGCGAGATCGTCGCTCACCAGGGCGGGCCGCTCGTCGTGCTGGGCGCCGCGGGCACCGGCAAGACGCACGCGCTCGGCGCGCGCCACGCCTGGCTGGCGACCGAGGGCGGCCTGGAGCCCGAGCACGTCCTCGCCCTCACCCACTCGGTGCCGGCCGTCGACGGTCTGCGCGCGCAGGTCGAGGCGGGCATCGGCCACGGCTTCGCCGAGCTGCACGTCCACACGGTCCACGGGTTCTGCGCGCGCCTGCTGCGCGACGAGGCCGACGAGGCGGGCCTGGACCCGTTCGTCGTCACGGTCTCGCACGCCGACCGGCTCGCGATGCTGCTCGAGCGCGTCGACGAGCTGACGCTGCGCCTGCACGACTTCCGCGGCGACCCGGCGTCGATGCTCGCCGGCGTCCTGGGCCGGATCGACCGCCTCAAGGAGGCCGCCGTCACGGCCGACGAGGTCGAGGCCTGGGCCCTGCGCCTCCCCGTGGGCGACGAGCGCGCGGAGCGCGAGCGCGAGTTCGCGCAGGTCTACCGCACGCACGACCGCATGCTGCGCGAGCAGGGCGCGCTCGACGCCGGCGACCTCGTGCTGCTCGCGCTGCGGCTGCTCGAGCGCCCGCACGTGCGCACGCGCGTGGCCGACCGCCATCGCCACGTCCTCGTCGACGACGTCCCGGACCTCGCCTACGCGCACCTGCGGCTCGTGCTGGCGCTCGTCGCCGAGCATCGCGGGCTGACCGCCGCCGGCGACCCCGATCAGGCGATCCAGCGCGCGCGCGGCGCCGCCGGGAAGAACCTGCGCGACATCGCGGCCGAGCTGCCCGAGGCGCGCACGGTGCGCCTGGAGTGCTCGCTGCGTGCACCGCGCGCCGTGCTCGACGCGGCGCTCGCCGTGGTCGCGCCGAATCCGGACCGCGCGCCCGCGCCGGTGAGCGCGCCCGACGGCGGGCGGCTGTCGTTCTGGCGCTGCGCGAGCGAGCGCGCGCAGGCGCAGGCCGCCGCGGCCGAGATCGAGCGGCTCGTCCGCGAGGGCGCCGACCCCGGCCGGATCGCCGTCCTCGTGCGCTCCGTGCGCCAGGAGGGCCAGGCGATCGCCGCGGCGCTCGACGAGCGCGCCGTGCCCTACCGGCTCGCGGGCGCGGCGGCGCTGTTCGACCGCGCCGAGGTGAAGGACGTCCTCGCCTGGCTGCGCCTGCTCGTCGACCCGGGCGACGCCGGCGCCGTCGTGCGCGCGCTCTCGCGCCCGCCGGTCGAGCTGCGCGCGATCGACGTCGCGCGCGTCGTGCACATCGCCCGGCGGCGCAAGCTCGACATGGTCGCCGCGCTCGCCGCCGCGACCGAGTCGCCGCAGATCCCGCCGGAGGCGCGCGACCGGATCCTCGGCTTCCTCAAGCTGCACCGGCAGGTCGCCGCGCAGCTCGACACGCGGCCCGACCTGTTCGTCCACCGGCTGATCGACCGGCTCGGGCTGCGGCGGCAGCAGCTCTTCAGCGCGCAGGCCGACGTCGTCGAGCGGCTCGTCGCGCTGGCGAAGGTCGGCGACCTCGCCGCGCAGGAGGCGCGGCGCTCGCCGCAGGCGACCGGCCGCGAGTTCGCGCGGCACTTCTCGGCCGTGGCGAAGGCCGGGCTGCGCGAGGACGACGACCCCGCCGAGCTCGGCCGCGGCGACGCCGTCCAGGTGATGGCGCTGCAGATGACGAAGGGCGACGAGTTCGACCACGTCCTCGTCCTCGGCCTGCAGTCCTCGCGGATGCCGGGCGCCCGCCGCGTCGCGCTGGAGCCGATCCCCGACGCGCTCCTGCACGAGGAGCTGCCGGCCGACACCCGCGACGCGCACGTCGCGGAGATGCGCCGCCTGCTGCACCTGGGGATGACCCGCGCGCGCAAGGGCCTCGTGCTCGCGTACGTCGCGCGCACCGAGCGCGGCGCGCTGCAGCCGCCCTCGCCGTTCGCCGAGGATGCGATGGCCGCCGTCGACGGCTCATGGGAGGACCGGGCGGAGGAGCTGTTCGGTCCCGACGAGGCGCTGCACGCCGCCTACACGGAGCTGCGCGACGAGCTGCTGCACGACGTGCCGCGGGTCGCCGGGACGCTCGGCGAGCTGCGCCTGGACACCGACCTCGAGATCACGCACGGCGTCGTGCGCTACCTGGAGCTCGTCAAGCTCGCCGCGATCATCAACCGCACCGACGCGCAGCCGCTGCCCGACGCGCTGTCGCAGGTCAACGCGGTGCTCGCGCTCGCGACGACCGCCCAGCAGCGCGAGGTGCTCGAGTCCAGCCCGCTCGACGAGCTGATCCTCGCCGCCGAGCGCGACTCGCGCGCGCGCGCGGGCGCGACGGCCCGGCGCGGCGAGCCGTCGCTCGAGGCGTTCCTGCCGCGGCGCGGCGACGGGCTCGTGCTCAGCGCGTCCGACATCGACACCTACCGGACGTGCCCGCTGAAGTACAAGTTCGCGCGCGTCTTCCGGATCCCGAACGAGCCGACGCTCAACCAGCGCTTCGGCATCGTCGTCCACCAGGTGCTCGAGCGCTACCACCAGTCCGGCGGCGGCTCCGTCGACGAGCTGCTCGGCCTGCTCGACGCCTCGCTGGCGGCGCGGCGGCCTCGGCGCCGGCGACCAGGAGCGCCAGCTGCGCGTGAAGGCCGAGACCGCGCTGCGCCGCTACGAGGAGCGCCGGCGGACCGAGGACGGCGAGCCGGTCTGGTTCGAGAAGTCCTTCACGTTCCGCCTGGGCCCGCACACGCTGCGCGGGCGCGTCGACCGGGTGGACCGCCTGCCCGAGGGCGGCTACGAGCTGATCGACTACAAGACCGGGCGCCCGAAGACCGAGGCGCAGCTGCGCGACGACGTGCAGCTCAGCCTCTACGCGCTCGCCGCGCGCGAGGCGTGGGACGTCGAGTCGCACGTGCAGTCCTACCTCTACGTCCTCGACGACGAGAAGGTCCCGCTGCCCGGCGGCGACGTCGACGAGACGCGGATCGGCGAGACGGTCCTCGAGGTCGCCGACGGCATCGGCAGCCAGGGCTTCGAGCCGACGCCGAGCTACGCCGCATGCGCGATCTGCGACTACCGGATCGCCTGTCCGGCAGCGGAGCGGTAGGTACGGCCCCCTGGCAGGACAGGGATCCGCTTGCGGATCCCTGATCAATCTCCGAGCACCCGGTACCTTCGGTTCATGGATCAGCGCGTCAGCCTCGTGACGCTCGGCGGCCGTGAGCCGGCCGCGACGGAGTGGGGCGGGTACTCAGGTGTGTTCCTGGACCCCGACGGGCATGCCTGGGAAGTCGCGCACAACCCGTTCTGGACCATCGAGGCCGACGGCTCCGTGCGCCTCTGACCCATGCCGGTTCGCAACGCCGCCATCGACGGGATCCGCGGGCTCGCCGCGCTGTCCGTGCTGGTCTTCCACGTCTGGCTCTACCGGGAGCGGCCGCCCGGCCGCTCCGACGCGCTGCTCGACCAGATCGGCTTCGCGCTGCACCTGGGCCTGATCTGCTTCTTCGTCCTCTCGGGCTTCCTGCTCTACCGCACGTTCGCCCGCGCCGCGCTCGGCGGCCCGCGCACCGACGTCGGCACCTACGCGATCCGCCGCGTCGCCCGGATCGTCCCCGCGTACTACGCCGCGATCTTCGGCGTGCTCGCGCTCTACGCGCTCGTGGGACCCGACAACATCACGCCGTCGGCCGGCGAGCTGCCGCTGTTCCTCGTGTTCGGCCAGAACTACTCGATGGACACGATCATGGGGCTCATCCCGGTGGCGTGGACGCTGTGCGTGGAGGTCGTCTTCTACCTCGTCCTGCCGTTCATCGGGCTCCTGGCGCTGGCCGTGGGGCGGCGGCCGCGGGCACAGGCCGCGCTGCTCGGCCTGATCATCGTCCTCGCGACGCTCTGGAACCGCCTCGTCCTCGTGCAGGGCTGGAACGACGTGGTCCAGAAGGCGCTGCCGACGTTCATGGGCGTGTTCGCGTGCGGGATGCTCGCCGCGCTGTGGATCGAGACGCGCAAGCGGTCCGGCGCGCCGGTCCTGACGGTCCGCACGACGACGCTCGCCGCGCTCGCCGGCGCCGCGCTCGTCGTCGGCCACGCGATCTGGATGGAGACGCCGCACGACCTCGGCGGCTGGCGCAGCCCGCTCCGCGATCTGCCGGCCGCCGCCGGCTTCGCGCTCGTGATCGCCGCCGTCGCCGCGGGGCGCGGGCCCGTCCTGCACGGGCTGGCGTGGAAGCCGCTCGCCGGCACGGGCGTCGTCTCCTACGGCCTCTACCTGTGGCACCTGCCGCTGATCCTCGCGCTGCGCAGCGCGGGCGTCCTTCCCGAGCCGTTCGTCCCCCGGCTCGCCGTCGTGCTCGCCGCGTCGTTCCTGGCCGCGTGGCTCAGCTGGCGCCTGGTCGAGCGGCCCGCGATCGCGTGGTCGCACCGGCGCGTGGCGCGGCGTGCGCCGGCCCCGGCGCCGCGGGGCTCCGCGCGTTCGCGGCCACAGCCTGCACCGGCTGCGGCCGACGGCTAGTCCTCAGTCATCGCGCGGCGGGCGCTGCGAGAGGAAGCGCTGGAACTCGCGCGCGAGCACGTCACCGGACGGGACGTCCTGCTGCTCGGGCGACGGCGCCTCCGCGTCGGCGGCCTGCTCGAGACGCTCGACGAACTGCCGCACGTCGTCGTCCCCGGAGACGGCCTGCGTCACGCGATGCTCGTACTCGGCCGCGCCGGTCTCCAGGTCGCTCGCGTCCACGCTGACGCCGACGATCGACTCGAGCTTGCGCACGAGCGCCAGCGAGGCCTTCGGGTTCGGCGCGGCGGCGACGTAGTGGGGCACGCTCGCCCACAGCGACGCCGACGGCAGGCCGGCGTCCTGGAAGGCGGTGTAGAGGACGCCGGTGATGCCGGTCGGGCCCTCGTAGGAGGTCGGCGACAGGCCGTGACGCTCGACGAGCGCGGCGTCGCTCGCGAGGCCGACGAGCGGGACGGGCCGCGTGTGCGCGACGTCCGCCAGCAGCGCGCCGAGCGTGACGGTGAGCTGCACGCCGAGCACCTCGGCGAGCTCGACGATGCCGTCGCAGAAGGTGCGCCAGCGCATCGAGGGCTCCGGGCCCGAGACGAGCACGAGGTCACGCGGGGCCCGCGGAGCGTGGGCGGCCCAGACCTCGACCTCCGGCCACTCGACGGCGCGGGTGACGCCCTCGACGAGCTTGATCGTCGGCCGGGACGCCTGGAAGTCGAAGAACTCCTCGGGATCCAGCCGGGCGAAGCGGGTCGCTCCGAGCTGGGAGCCGATGAAGCTCAGCGCCGAGGAGGCGGCCTCTCCGGCGTCATTCCAGCCGCTGAACGCGCACACGAGTGCGGGGGCCCGGAGGCCGTCCGGACGGCTCTCCCAGATGAGCGGCGGCATCCGGGTCACGGTACATCATGGACGGGTGAATCCGGCCGAGATCGCCCCGCCCGCGCAGGCCCCCGGACCCGCCGCCCGGCCGGGCGCGATCGCGACCCTGCGGGACGGTGACGCCCTCGACGGCGTCTACGCGTGCACGCGCAAGGACCGGCTGATGGCGCGTACGGGGTCGCCGTACCTGACCGTCGAGCTGCGCGACCGGACCGGCGCCCTGCCCGGGCGCCTGTTCCGCGACGCCGACCTGCACGCCGCGCGGTTCGACCGCGGGGATCTCGTCCGCGCCGCGGGCCGCGTCGCGCGCTTCCGCGGCGAGCTGCAGGCGGAGCTGACGAGCCTCGTCCGCGTGGACCCGGGCTCCGCCGACCCCTCCGCGTTCCTGCCGGCCGCCTACCGCGACCTGGACGAGCTCGACGGGTTCCTCGACGCGCTCGCCGGCGAGGTCCGCCAGGCGGGATTCCGCGCCCTGCTCGTCCGGCTGCTCGGCGATGACGAGCTGCGCGCCGCGCTGCGCCGCTCACCGGCGACGCGCGCCCAGCACCACGCCTACCTCGGCGGGCTGCTCGAGCACACGGTCGCGGTCGCGACGCTCGCGGTCGAGACGTGCGTCCTGCATCAGCGCCTGGACCAGGACCTGCTGCTGACGGCGGCGCTCGTGCACGACCTGGGCCGCATCCGCGAGCTCACGCTCGGCGCCGAGGTCGGGCTCAGCGACGAGGGCCGGCTGCTCGGCCACGTGGAGCTCGGCCTGCGCATGGTCGAGGACGCCGCCGCCGCATCGGGTCTCGACGACGCGCGGCGCCTGGCGCTCGCGCACTGCGTGCTCGGCCACCACGGCGCCGACGCGCTCCCGCAGCGGCGCTTCGCGCTGCCCGAGGCCGTCGCGCTGTTTCGCATCAACACGCTCGACGCCGCGATCAAGGGCGCGATCGAGCACGGCGTCGGGCACGACGCGCCGGCGCCGGACGGGCGCTGAGGCGGCTCAGGCCTTCCGGGCCGTGCAGGTGCGGTAGGAGCGCGTGCCGGTGATGGGCTTGCCGGCCGCGCGCTCCAGGGTGATCTTCACCTTGTAGCGCCCCTTCGGGAGCCCCTTGAGGTTGACCGGCGCCAGCAGACGCTTACCGCTGCGCACCGCGACCCGCCTGCCGTTGACGAACACGGACGCCTTCCTGATCGTCACGCCCTTGGGGAGAGCCAGACGGATCGTGAACGCGCGCCGGCTCAAACAGCGCTTCGTCGAGGGGAGGCCCTTGACGAGCCGGTCGATCGTCACCGGCGCGGTGCCCGCCTTGGGCGGCGCCGGAGTCGGTACGGGCGCGGCAGCGGGCGGCGGAGTGGGCGTGACGGGGGGCGACGGCCCGGGTCCGGCGAGCGGGGGAAGGTCGGTCGCCACGCCGCACGCGCGGTTGGTCCCCGTGATGAAGCTGTCGTTCATCCCCGTGCCGTCGAGGTTCGCCCGGCCGATCGTCGTCCCGAGGAACCCGCCGTTGGACCAGTAGACGTGACCGCTGTCGACGGCGACGCCGCACACGTAGCTGGAGGTCCCGCTGATGAAGGCCGGGTTGGCGTTGGCGCCGCTCAGGTCGGCGCGGCCGACCCCCTTGTTGCCGTCTCCCCAATACAGGTACTGCCCGTCGACCGCGACGCCGCACGGATTGCCGGTGGAGATGGGGATGAAGTCGTGGTTCACGTTCCCGCCGTCGAGATCCGCGCGGCCGATGCCTGACGGGGCGCTGTGGGCCCAGTACACGTGGGCGCCGTCCACCGCCACGCCGCACGGCGCGTTCGCCCCGGTGATGAAGTCGTGGTTCGCCGCGGTGCCGTCGAGGTTCGCGCGGCCGATCTTCGACCCTCCGCCGCCGGTCGCCCAGTACACGTGGGCCGCGTCGACGGCCACGCCGCACGGCCCGTTCTGGACGCCCGTGACCAGGCTCTGGTTGACGTCGCCCCCGCCGAGAGCGGCCCGTCCGATCGAGCTCGAGGCGGCCGCGTCGCCGGCGGCGCGCTGCGCGGGGCTCTCGGTGCGCGCGGCGAGCGCACGGGCGACGGCGCCGAGCAGCGTGTCGCGCGTGAACGGCTTCTGGACGAATGCGATCTCGCGCTCGCGGGCGCCGTCGAGGAGCACGACGTCCTCGGTGTGCCCCGACATGAAGACGATCGGCGTTCCGGGGGCGATGGTCGCGACGCGCTGGGCGAGCTCGTGGCCCGTCATGCCCGGCATGACGACGTCGGTCAGCACGACGTCCACCGGCTCCCATTCGGCGAGCGCGACCTGGCCGCTGGAGGCTTCGCGGACGCGGTAGCCGTGACGCTGGAGCATCCGCACCGCCTGCCGGCGCACGGGGTCCTGGTCCTCCACGACGAGCACGCGCGCCGAGTCCGCGGCCGCCGGCTCGTCCGGCTGCTCGGGGACGGGGACGGCGACGTCCTCGCTCGCGGCGGGAAGGGTGAAGCGGACGACGGTGCCCGCGCCCGGCGCCGACTCGATCCCGATGTCGCCGCCGGAGTCGGTGACGATGCCGTGCACGGTCGCCAGGCCGAGACCGGTTCCCTCGCCCGCGGCCTTGGTGGTGAAGAACGGCTCGAAGGCACGGTCGGCGACGTCCGGCTCCATGCCGGTGCCCTCGTCGGCCACGCGCACCGCGACGGCGTCGCCGGCGCGGTCGACCGAGATGCTCAGGGTCCCGCCGTGGGGCATCGCGTCGCGGGAGTTCACCGCGAGGTTCACGAGCACCTGCTCCAGCCGCGAGCGGTCGGCGAGGACCGGGGGGAGATCCTCCCCGCACGCGATCTCCAGCTCGACGAGCTCGCCGAGCGAGCGGGAGAGCAGCGACTCGAGGTCGGTGACGAGCGCGCCGACGTCGAGCACCTCGGGGTGCACGACCTCGCGGCGGCTGAACATCAGCAGCTGGCGCGTCAGCGCCGCGGCGCGCTCGGCGGCGCGGCCGATCTCGTCGACGTCCTCGCGCACGGGCGAGAACTCGTCGAGCTCGTCGCGCGCGAAGGTGACGCAGGACAGGATCACGGACAGCAGGTTGTTGAAGTCATGGGCGACGCCGCCCGCGAGCTGCCCGACGCTCTCCAGGCGCTGGGCCTGCGCGAGGCGCTGCTCGAGCTCCGCCCGGTCGCGCTCGGCGCGGCGGCGGTCGGTGAGGTCGGTCGCGATCGTGCACACCGCGGCGATGTGCCCGTCGGTGTCCAGCAGCGGGAACTTCACGACGAGCAGCTCCTGCTCGTCCTCACTGCCGTCAGCGCACAGCGTCACCTCGGCCTGGCGCGTCTCGCCGGTGCGGATGACCTCGCGCTCGAGCTCGTCGTCGGCGCCGTCCGCGCGGCCCGGCGGGAGAGCCTCGACGGCGGTGCGCCCGAGGACCGCGTCGGCCTGCACGCCGACGGCCTCCTCGTAGCGGCGGTTGACGAGCAGGAAGCGCTGCCGGGCGTCCTTGACGGAGATCAGCGCCGGGGCGTTGTCGATGATCGCCTGCAGGCGCTGCTCGCCGGCGCGCTGCTCGGCCTCCGCGCGGCGGCGCTCGCTGAGGTCGATGAGCTGGACGAGGAAGTAGAGCGGGCGCTCGCCGTCGCCGTGCATCAGCGACACGTGCGCGAGCAGGTGCAGCACGCGACCGTCCGCGTGCATCATGCGCTTCTCGATCGCGTAGGAGCGCCGGCGGCCTGCGAGCAGCTCGCGGATCAGCGGCCGGTCGAGGTCGACGTCCTCGGGATGGCTGAGCGCCGCGAGCGTCGTCGCGCGCAGGTCGGACTCGGTGCGGCCCGCCATCTGCGCGAGCGCGCGGTTCAGGCGCAGCCAGCGGCCCTCGAGGTCGATGAGCGCCATGCCGATCGGCGAGTCGTCGAAGGCGCGGCGGAAGAGCTGCTCGGTGGCGCGCAGCGCGTCCTCGATGCGGCGCGCCTCGGTGACGTCCTGGCAGGTGCCGTGCACGACGACCGCGTGGCCGGCCTCGTCGACGGCGACCTCGCCGCGGGCGTGGACGAGGCGCACGTCCCCGTCGGGGCGCAGGATGCGGTGGTCGATGCTCCAGGCGCCGCCCTCGGCGACCGCGGCCTCGATGGCGCGGGCGACGCGGGCGCGATCGTCGGGATGCACGCGCTCCAGATGGCGGGCCCAGCTCTGCGAGATCGCCTCGGGGCGCAGGCCGTGGATGCGGTAGAGCTCGTCGGACCACGTCACGCGGTCCTCGTCGATGCGCCACTCCCAGCTGCCCAGGCGCGCGACCTGCTGGGCCTCGGCGAGCTTCGCCTCGTTGGCGGCGAGCGCGTCCTGCGCGGCGATCCGCTCGGTGACGTCGAGCCACTGGACGAGGTAGTGCAGCGGCTCGCCGGCGGGGTCGCGCACGAGCGTGCCGCTGACGAGCGCGACCACGGGACGTCCATCGCCCGTGCGCAGGCGCGCCTCGAGCTCGAAGGATGCGGGAGCGCCGTCGCTCCAGATCCGGGCGACCCAGTCCTCGGCCGTCTCGGGGCTCTCGGCGAGGTCCAGCGCGCCGGTGGCCAGCAGTTCGGGCTGGGTGCGTCCGAGGAGCCTGCAGAGGGCGTCGTTGACGCGGCTGAAGCTGCCGTCCGGGCGGACGATCGCCATGCCGGTCGGCGCGTCGCGGAACGCCTCGCTCAGGCGCTCGGCGTCGGCGGCGTCGCGGCCGGTGATGTCACGCGCGACGATGTGACACAGGCCGGCGTCGTGGTCCACGACGGCACGGACCTCCGCCCAGCGGACCTCCCCGTCCGGGCGGACGATGCGCACCCGCAGCTCCTCGTCGCGCAGGCGTCCCTCGGGGCTGACCTTCTGGAAGATGGAGCGGACGTGCGCCAGGTCGTCGGGGTGGACGACGTCCCACAGCACGCCGGTGACGGACCCGTCCTCGTCGCCGAGGAGCAGGACCGCGGCGGCCGGGTTCGCGCGGCGGATCGTGCCGTCGACGCGGCACACGACGAGCGCGTCCGTGGTGAGCTCGAACAGGCGCTGCTCGAACGCGTCCTGCGGGATGTCAGGAAGATGGTGCACCGATGCTCTTCGCCCCCTGGAGTGGGACGTCCGAGGGTACGTATCGGCAGATTCCCTCACAACAGTTGAGCGCCGCCGTCCAGGCCGTCCACGCGCCCGGCGGCGCACGGGGCGCGCCGAGCGGCCGTGCCCCGTGTGCGCGCCGGTCCGGCCGGTAGCGTTCGGCGGCAGAAGCCGTGACCGTCGACGTCCCCGAACAGCCTGCGCCCAGCGGCGCTCCGAGTGCCGCGCCGATCTCCGCGCACTTCGTCAACAACGTGCTCGCCGCGGCCGCGAGCTACATCGACGAGGACCCGGACTACGCGCGCGACGTCCTGGCCGAGCTCGGCCAGTTCCTCTCCTACCGCCTGCGCGAGGACCCCGCGCCCGTCGGCGCCGCGCAGGAGCTCGCGCACACCGCGACGTTCCTGCGGCTGCAGCAGGCGCGGTTCCCCGACCGGATCACGGTCTCGCTGCCCGACGCGGCGGACGTTCGCGGCCGCATCGCGCCCGGGACGATCCAGGAGCCCGTCGCCACCGTCCTCGGACGGCGGCTGCGCGAGGAGGCGGGCCCGCTGTCGGTCACGCTGCGGCCGGGCGAGGGCGGCCTCGAGCTCACCGTGAGCGGTGCGGGACCGGACGACGTCCTGCACATCCCCCTGACGGAGGTGACGACGTGAGCGGACTGCTGGTGCTGGCAGTGGACGACGAGCCGCGCGCGCTGGCGGACGTGCAGCGCCTGCTGGAGAGCTCGACGCGCGTGAGCCGGGTCGAGACCGCCGGCGGCGGACGCGAAGCGCTGATGCGCCTGGGCGAGGGGAGCTTCGACATGCTCCTGCTCGACGTGCGGATGCCCGAGATCGAGGGCATCGAGCTGGCGCGCCTGCTGCGCCGCTTCGACGATCCGCCCGAGGTCGTCTTCCTCACCGGCCACGCCGACGCCGCCGTCGAGGCCTTCGAGGTCGAGGCGCTCGACTTCCTCGTCAAGCCCGTCACGCGCGACCGCCTCGACGCGGCGCTCGCCCGCGTCCAGCACGCGCGCGACCGCCGGCAGGGCTCGGCGGCGCCCGCTCCGGCCAGCGCACCCGAGGTCGTCGCGCTCGACAACCCGTCCGGCGCCGGCAAGCGGCTCGTGCGCCTGGAGTCGATCACGCACGTCGACGCCGACGGCGACTACGCCCGCATCCACTCTCCGGACGGCGAGTACGTCCTGCGCGCGTCGCTCGGGCATCTCGAGGAGGACTGGGGCCCCGCCGGCTTCACCCGCGTCCATCGCGGCCATCTCGTGAACCTCGGGCACGCGATCGAGCTGCGCTCGCTCGAGAACGGCACCGCGGTCCTGGAACTGGACGAGGGGACCGAGATCCCCGTCGCGCGCCGCACGGTCGCCGCGCTGCGCCGCAGGCTGAAGGCCTAGCCGCTCAGAAGTGCCCGCGGACGGCCTCGGCCGTCACCACGCGGTGATCGTCCGGCCCGGGCCGCAGGACCAGCACCTCGGCCGGCGCGGAGACGAGCAGCCAGGCGATCTCCTCCGGTGAGAACCCCGGATCGCCGTTGCGGCGGGCCGCCACGATGATGCGGTCCACCTGCTCCTCGTCGACCAGGCGCCGCAGCGCGTCACGGCGGCTGCGGCCGCGGCTGACGCGGCAGTCGGTCGGGATCCCGCGCCGCGACGCGCGCTGCTCGACGGCCTCCATGACCGGCAGCGCCTGGCCGACCTGCCCGGGCAGTGCCGCGTCCAGCGGGAGCGACCGCGGCACCGTGGCGAGGTAGGCCGGCATCAGCGTCGCGCCCTCGGCGCGCGCGAGCCGGAACGCGGCGTCGAGCGCCCGCGTCGAGATCGCCTCGCCGCTGAACGGCAGCAGGATGCGCCGGGAGTCCGCCTGGCGCGCGAGCCGCCGGCCGCGGCGGCCGTGCGGCGGCAGCCACCAGCCCACGGCGACGCCGATCACCAGCGCCGCGAGGCCGAGAACGATCAGTGCGATCACCATGCCCGGCTCGCCTCCTCGGGTGCGTCGCGCAGCGCCCGGTCGGCCACGATGCGCACGTCGATCCCCTCCAGCGCGCGCACGAGCCGGATCGGGAGCGGGTCGCGGAAGCGCTCGAGGCCGCGCGCCGGATGCGGGTGTCCGACGAGGACGTACGTCGTCCCGCGCTCGCGCGCGAACTCGCGCACGACCCGGATGACGTCGTCGGACTCGACGAGGTGGAACTCCGCGCCCAGGAGCGCGCACAGCCGGCGCAGCGCGCGCAGCCCGCGGTCCTCCTCGTCGCCCAGGTCGCGTGAGGGCTGCACCCACAGGACGTCGAGCGGGGCACCGAGACGCTCGGCCGAGCGCCAGGCGCGGCGGACGATCCGCTGGTCCTCGGGGCGCGGTCGCACGAGCGCGAGCAGGCGCTCGGCGACCGCCGACGTCGCCGGCTCACCGGAGAGGCTGCGCCCGCCGCTTCCGCGCTCGATGCGGGTGACGCGCTGCGCGCCCACGGCGTCGGCGACCTGCCGCAGCGCGACCTGCCGCAGCGAGATCAGGTTCTCGACCGTGAAGAAGCCGTTGAGCGCGGCCTCGATCCGCTCCTGCGGGTACACCCGTCCCGCGCGCAGCCGCTCGAGCAGCTCCTCGGGCGTGAGGTCGACGACCACGACGTCGTCGGCGCGGGCGAGGACGGAGTCCGGCACCGTCTCGCGAACCCGCACACCCGTCAGCTCCGTCACGAGGTCGTTGAGCGACTCGAGGTGCTGGACGTTCATCGTCGAGATCACGTCGATCCCGGCCTCGAGCACCGTCTCGACGTCCTGGTAGCGCTTCTCGTGCTCGACGCCCGGCGCGTTCGTGTGCGCCAGCTCGTCGATCAGGCAGACGGCGGGATGGCGCTGCAGGATGCCCGGGAGGTCCATCTCCTCGATCGCCGCGCCGCGGTACTCGAGCGTCCGGCGCGGGAGGATCTCCAGGCCGGCGGCGCGGGCGGCCGTCGCCTCGCGCCCGTGGGTCTCGACGACGCCGACGACCACGTCGTCGCCGTCCACGAGGTACTCGTGGCCCTCCTCCAGCATCGCGTACGTCTTCCCGACCCCGGCGGCCATGCCGAGGAACACCTTGTGCCTGCCGCGGTCGGGAGTGTGGATCACGTCGCGTTCATGCTCCCAGCAGGTTGGAGACCACGAGGTCGACGAGCTTGATGCCGAGGAACGGGACGATCAGGCCGCCGAGCCCGTAGACCAGCATGTTGCGGCGCAGCAGCGCGGTGGCCCCGACCGGCTTGTACGTGACGCCGCGCAGGGCGAGCGGCACGAGCAGCGGGATGATCAGGGCGTTGAAGATGATCGCCGACAGGACCGCCGACTGGGGCGAGCCGAGGTTCATGACGTTGAGGTCCGCCAGCGGGCCCTCGTCCGCGCCCGACGCCGCGTAGGTCGCGACGAAGATGGCGGGCAGGATCGCGAAGTACTTCGCGACGTCGTTGGCGATCGAGAACGTCGTCAGCGAGCCGCGCGTGATCAGCAGCTGCTTGCCGACCTCGACGATCTCGATGAGCTTCGTCGGGTTGGAGTCGAGATCGACCATGTTCCCGGCCTCGCGGGCCGCCTGGGTGCCGGTCTGCATCGTCACGCCGACGTCGGCCTGCGCGAGCGCCGGCGCGTCGTTCGTGCCGTCGCCCGCCATCGCGACGAGACGGCCCTCGTCCTGCTCGTGGCGGATCAGCTCGAGCTTGCGCTCCGGCGTGGCCTCGGCGAGGAAGTCGTCGACGCCGGCCTCCTGAGCGATCTTCGCCGCGGTCAGCGGGTTGTCGCCCGTGACCATGACGGTGCGGATGCCCATCGAGCGCAGGCGCTCGAACCGCTCGCGCATGCCGTCCTTGACCGTGTCCTTGAGGTAGATGACGCCGAGCACCTCGGTGTCGCGGGCGACGACGAGCGGGGTGCCGCCCTCGTTCGCGATCCGGTCGACCGCCGGCGCGAGCGCCGTCGGGACGACGCCGCCCTGTCCCTGCGACCCAGTCCGTGACGGCATCCGCCGCGCCCTTGCGCAGCGCCGTGCCGTCGGAATCGATCCCGCTCATGCGAGTCTCGGCCGTGAACGGGACGAAGCGCGCGCCCGGGTCACCGCCGCCGGTCCCGCCGAGCGACTCGGCGAGCTCGACGATCGAGCGGCCCTCGGGCGTCTCGTCGGCGAGCGACGAGAGCCGCGCGGCGCTCACGAGCTGCGCGACCTCGATCGCCGGCATCGGGACGAACTCGGCCGCCTGGCGGTTGCCGTACGTGATGGTGCCGGTCTTGTCGAGCAGCAGGACGTCCACGTCCCCGGACGCCTCGACCGCGCGCCCGGAGAGCGCGAGGACGTTGCGGCGCACCAGGCGGTCCATGCCCGCGATGCCGATCGCGCTCAGGAGCGCGCCGATCGTCGTCGGGATGAGCGCGACGAGCAGCGCGATGAGCGTCGTCAGGGAGATGGCGGTGCCCGCGAAGTCCGCGAACGGCTTGAGCGTCACCACCACGACGAGGAAGACGAGCGTGAGGCCCGCGAGCAGGATCGACAGAGCGATCTCGTTCGGCGTCTTGCGCCGCTCGGCGCCCTCGACGAGCGCGATCATCCGGTCGAGGAAGCTCTGTCCCGGCTCCTGCGTGATCTGCACGAGGATGCGGTCCGACAGCACGCGCGTGCCGCCGGTGACGGCGCTGCGATCGCCGCCCGACTCGCGGATGACCGGCGCGGACTCGCCCGTGATCGCGGACTCGTCGACCGAGGCGATCCCCTCGATGACGGTGCCGTCGCCCGGAATGACCTCGCCGGCCGTCACGACGACGACGTCGCCCGTGTGCAGCTCGTTGGCGGCCTTCGTCGTGCCGTCGCGCAGCGTGGCGACGGTGTCCGTGCGCATCGCGCGCAGGGCGTCGGCCTGGGCGCGTCCGCGGCCCTCCGCGAGCGCCTCCGCCAGGTTGGCGAACACGACGGTCAGCCAGAGCCAGAAGCCGATCGTGAACGTGTACCAGGCGGGCTCGTCGCCGCCGCCGAGCGGATCGCCGCCGAACACCTGGACCAGCCAGGCGATCGTGACCACGACCGCGCCGAGCTCGACGATGAACATGACGGGGTTGCGGACCTGCTCGCGCGGATCGAGCTTGCGCACGGAGGCGAGCAGGGCCGGCAGCAGGATGTCTGCCGACAGGACGGAGTTGGACTGGCGGGCGGGAGTCATCGTGCGGGTGCCTCTCGGTCGAGAGCGAGGTTGAATTCGACGACGTTCACGCCCGGGCGCCCGAGGACGCCGAGGGCACGACCGTCGGTGTTGTCCTCGATCAGGTCGAGGACCTTCTGCCTGGAGATCCAGCGCTCACGGGCGATGCGCGAGCTCTGCAGCTCGGCGTACGCCGTCGAGATGTGGGGATCGACGCCGGAGCCGCTGTTCGTCACCGCGTCCACGGGGACGTCGGACGCCTGCAGTCCGGGGACGTAGGGCCGCTCGAAGGCGAGCAGTGCGTCCATCGTGTCGCGGTAGGCGTAGGCGGCCACCGACGAGTTCGGGCCGCGGTTGGCGAAGTACGTCGCGTCGCCGGAGTAGCCGGTCTGCGACGGGCGCGGCTGGAGGTACACGGGGTTCGGCTCGGTGACCTCCTCGCCCTCCTGCACCTTCGGCTTGCCGGAGGCGTCGAGGACGGGTCGCTGGAACGACTGGCCGATGATCGACGAGCCGACGGTCTTCCCGTCGCGGGTGATCAGCGAGCCGTCGGCGGCGCCGGGGAAGAGCACCTGGCCGATGCCCGTCACGGCGAGCGGATAGGCGAGGCCGAGGACGAGCGTGGCGAGCACGATCGCGACGGCGGCTGAGCGGAGCGTGGAGAGCATGATCAGAAGAGCCGATCGGTCAGGCCCTGGGCCAGCGGCCCGAGGAGCAGGGCGGGCAGGAATGTCAGGGCGCCGATGAGCAGCACGACGCCGCCGAGGAGGACCCCGAACGTGGGGGTGTCGGTCCGCAGCGTTCCGGCACCGGCCGGGACGCTGCGCTTGCCGACGATCGAGCCCGCGATGGCGAGGACGAGGATCATCGGGAGGAAGCGGGCGAACAGCATCGCGAACGCGCCTGCGATGTCCGCGAACGTCATGCCGTACGACTCCAGGCTGCCGGCGTTCGGCTGGACGAAGCCGGTGAAGCCGGCGAACGCCGACCCGTTGTTGTTCGCCTGCGACAGGTAGGCGTAGAGCGTCTCCGAGAAGCCCTGCGGGGTCGCGGACGCGTAGATCGAGGGCGCGCCGTAGTCCGTCCCGAGCGCGATGCCCGAGAGGATGAGCACGGTGAGCGGTGTCACGAGGATCGTGAGCGTCGCGAGCTTCATCTCGCGCGCCTCGACCTTCTTGCCGAGGAACTCGGGCGTGCGGCCGACCATCAGGCCGCCGATGAACACGGCGAGCAGGACGAACACGAGCATCCCGTAGAGGCCGGAGCCGACGCCGCCGAAGACGACCTCGCTCATCGCCATGCCGCCGAACGGGGACAGGCTGCCGATGCCGGTGAGCGACTCCATCGCCGCATTGACGGCGCCGCAGGAGGTGACGGTCGTGACCGCCGCCCAGAGGGCCGAGCCACCCGCGCCGTTGCGCACCTCCTTGCCCTCCATGTTGTGACCGACGATCCCGGCGAACTCCTGGGCCGGGGTGGCGTAGCGCTCGGCGAAGAAGACGATCGCGACCGAGGCGAGGAACAGCGCACCCATCACGCCGAACACCATCCAGCCCTGGCGCCGGTTGCCCACGAGCCGCCCGTAGGTGGACGTGAGGGCTGCCGGGATGGCGAGGATGAGCCAGATCTCGAGCGCGTTCGTGAGGCCGTTCGAGTTCTCGAACGGCATCGACGAGTTGACGTTGAAGAACCCGCCGCCGTTGGTGCCGAGCTCCTTGATCGCCTCCTGCGAGGCGACGGGGCCGCGGGCGAGCGTCTGCGCCAGGCCGCCGGCGCCGTCGAGACTGACGTACCCGCCGAGCGTCTGCAGGACGCCCTGCGAGATCAGGACGATCGCGGCGAGGAACGAGAGCGGGAGCAGCACGTGGAACGTGGCGCGGAACAGGTCCACCCAGAAGTTCCCGATGTGGTCCCCGCCGGCGCGGTTGGCGAGCGCGCGGATGAGCGCCACGGCGACCGCGATGCCGACCCCGGCGGAGACGAAGTTCTGCACCGCCAGCCCGGACATCTGGCTGAAGTAGGACATGGTGGTCTCGCCGCCGTAGAACTGCCAGTTCGTGTTCGACACGAACGAGGAGACGGTGTTGAACGTCACGTCCCACGGCATCGAGTTGAAGTCCTGTGGGTTCCACGGGTGCAGCGTTTGCGTGCGCAGGATCAGGTAGAGCGTCAGCCAGGAGAGGAGCGAGAAGGCGAGCGCCGCCTTCGCGTAGGCCTTCCAGTCCTGGCCGCGATCCGGGCTGGTGCCGAGCAGCCGGCACCAGAGACGCTCGGCCGGGGCCAGCACCGGTGTGATCGCGGTGCGCTCACCCGTGAAGACGCGGGCCATGTAGGCCCCGAGGATCGGCGTCGTGACGACGACGAAGCCGAGGATGACCGCGAGCTCGAGGAGGTCCATGCCCATGGCGCAGCCTCCCTAGAACCGCTCCGGACGCAGCAGGGCGACCAGGAGGTAGATGGCGATCAGGACCGCGATGATGAGCATCACGACGGAGACGGTCATGCCCGGTCCAGAAGGTCGATCGCGGCCCATGCGACGGCGAAGAAGACGACCGCCAGGGCGAGTGACAGGAGATCCATGCAGGCAGTGTGTGCCCGCCCCCGTCAGGGCCGTGCCCGGGTTCCGGGCGCGCGCGTACAGATCCTGTACAGACGCCCGTCAGGCGTCGAAGCGGTAGCCGATACCCGCGTCCGTGCGGATGTATCGCGGGCCCTCGCCCGGCTCGATCTTGCGGCGCAGGTTGGCGATCTGGCCGCGCAGGACGTGGTTGTCGTCCGCGTATTCCGGGCCCCAGACCTCGATCAGGAGGGCCCGGTGGGTGAGCAGGCGCCCGCGATTGCTCACGAACATCTTCAGCAGCCCCCACTCGGTCGGCGTCAGGTGGACCTCCTCGCCGGCCACGAGCACGCGGCGAGCCGCGAGGTCGATCTCGAGGTCGCCGACGGTGACCGCCGGCTCCCCTGCGCCGGCGCCGACGCGGCGCAGCGCGGCCTCCAGCCGCGCGACGAGCTCGCGCGGGCCGAACGGCTTGGTCACGTAGTCGTCGGCGCCCGCCTCGAGCGCGCGCACCTTCGCCTCCTCGTCGCCGATCGCGGACAGCACGAGCACGGGCATCTGCGACCACTCGCGCAGGCCGCGGACGACGTCCACGCCGTCACCGTCGGGGAGCACGAGATCGACGATCGCGGCGTCGGGCGGACGGACGGCCGCCGCGTCCAGGGCCTCCTCCACGGTCTCCGCGGGCACCGGCTCGAAGCCCGCCTCGCGCAGGATGACCTTCAGGGCGCGCAGGATCTGCGGCTCGTCGTCGCAGACGAGGACGCGGCGCCGGTCGTTCACGCGGCCGCCTCGAGCGGCCCGCTGAGCTCGAGCTCCACGACCACGGTGGTGCCCTGGCCCGGGACCGACTCCAGCGCGATCCGGCCGCCGTTGGCCTCGACGAACCCCTTGGCGATGGCGAGTCCCAGCCCGGAGCCGGTGTGCCCGTCGCGGCGGTCGTCGCTCCCGCGCCAGAAGGGGTCGAACACGCGGCGCTGCGCGTCCGGCGCGATGCCCGGACCGCGATCGACGACCCGCACGACGAGCCGCCGGCCGACGACGCGCGCCCGGACGGACACGGGCTCCCCGCCGGAGAACCGGCGCGCGTTCTCCATGAGGTTCGCGAACACCCGCTCCAGCTGGGCGGGGTCGGCCTGGACGAGCGGCAGCTCGCCCTGGAGAGAGAAGCTGAACGACCCGCCACCGGGGTCGCGCGCCTCGACGTCCTCGGCCGCCGCGTGGAGCAGCTCGCCGATCTCGCACCAGTCGCGGTGCGGCTCGGCCGTCCCTGCCTGCAGGCGGGAGAGGTCCAGGAGCTTGGCGACGAGCTCGTCGAGCCGCTGCGCCTCGCCGACGACGACGTCGGCCAGCTCGTCGCGGTCGGGCTGCGGCAACGTCGAGGAGCGCAGGGTCTCGCCCGCGGCGACGATCGCCGTCAGCGGGGAGCGCAGGTCGTGGGAGACCGTCCGCAGGAGCGCCGTCTTCAGCGTGTCCGACCGGCGCAGCGCCTCCGTCTCCACCACCTCGGCGGCGAGCCGGTCACGCTCCAGGGCGCCCGCGAGCAGGGTGCCGAGCGCGGGCGCCACCCGCAGGCGCAGGCGCTGCTGGACGGCGTCGGGCAGCGTCGCCGGGACGAACAGCGTGCCCACGGTCCCGCGCGGTGCCGCGAGCTCGATCGCGAGTTCCCCGTCGGGCGCTCGCGCCTCGCCCGTCACGATCCGCGCGCCCTCGACGCCCAGCGCGTCGGCGACCCGGCGCGCGGTCGCCGCGAGCCGCCGGTGCAGCGGGCCGTCGCCGAGCAGCTCCTGCGCGGCCGCCGCCGCGAGCGCGGCCTCCTGGCGGCGCAGTTCGACGAGGCGCATCTGCGAGCGGGCGCGGTCTGCGAGCGCGCTCGCCGCGACCGCCGTCACGAGGAAGATGATCAGCGCGTACCAGTCGCTGCTGTCGGCGACGGTGAAGCGCCCGGTCGGCTCGATGAGGAACCAGTTGTAGGCGGCGGCGCAGAGGACGGCCGCGCCGACGGCGGGCCGGAGCCCGAAGCCCGTGGCCACGACGACGACCGCCAGGAGGTAGATGAGACCGAGCGAGATGTCGGGCGCGACGTCGCGCAGCGGCACCACGACCGCCGTGGCGAGCACCACGGCGCCGACCGCCGCCGCGAAGCCCACCCACGGCCGCGGCTCGTCGTCGCGAAGCTCGGGCCTGCTCAGGGGCATGGCGACAGCGTACGCGCGGAAGGCGCTCAGCCGCGCTCGCCGGCCTGCAGGTCGCGCAGGGCGCCCCGCGCGAGCGTCCACGCGATCCACAGCAGCAGCGCGGCGAACGCGTACTCGGTCGCGCGCTCGGGCACGACGTTCACGAGCACGACGCCCGCGAGGGCGCCCGGGACCGCGATCGCGCCGATCATGAGGCCCTCGCGCACCCGCACGTTTCCGTAGCGCCGCTGGCGCCAGGCCCCGACCGCGGCGACGGGCACGATCGCGAGCAGCGACGTCGCCTCCGCGTCGATCTGGCCCAGGCCCAGGAGCAGCACGAGCGCGGGGACGAACAGCGCCCCGCCCCCGATGCCGAGCAGACCGGAGAGCAGCCCGGCCGCGACGCCGATGAGGATCGCCGCGAGGATCACGAGGCGCGCACCACCAGGAGCACGGCGGTCGTGGCCAGCAGGATCGAGAACATCAGCCGGATCGCGGCACCGGGGACACGCTGCTGGAGCCACGTCCCGGCCAGCACGCCGCCCACGGCCGGGAGGCCGACGAGCAGGCCCTCGCGCAGGTGGACGTTGCCGTAGACGGCCTGCAGGAGGACGGCGGCGAGCGCCATGACGACGATCGCCAGCAGCGACGTGCCGGTGGCCTCCTTCTCCTCATAGGCGAACCAGAGGAGCAGCAGCGGAACGACGATCGTGCCGCCCCCGACGCCGAAGAGCCCGCTGAACAGCCCCGCCGCGAGACCGATCGCCGCAAGCTGCGCACGTCGGCTGCGAGGCATGGGCGGCATACTAGATCTCGTGTCACCGGCTGCGACGCTCGACGAGATCCTCGCCCCGCTGCGGTCGGACCCCGCGGGCGGCGCCGTGCTGCTCGACGTCGACGGCACGCTCGCGCCGATCGTTCGCGACCCGGAGGCCGCCACGGTCCCCGAGCGGATGCGGCGCGTCGTCCACCGCCTGACCGAGACCTACGGGCTCGTCGGCTGCGTCAGCGGGCGCCGGGCCAGCGTGGCGCGGCGCATGGTCGGCATCGGCTCGATCCCCTACGCCGGCAACCACGGCGCGGAGCTCCTGCTGCGCGGAGCCGGCGCCGCGACCGTCGATCCCGAGGCCGAGCGCTGGGCCGGCCGCGTGCGCGGCGTCGCCGACGCCGTGCGCGCCGATCGCCTGCGCGAGTCCGGGCTGCTGCGCGAGGACAAGGGCCCGATCGTGGCGCTGCACTGGCGCGGGGCCGACGACGAGGCCCGCGCCGAGGCGCTCGCGCGCGAGATCGCCGAGAGCGCGCGGGAGGCCGGGCTCGTGATCCACGAGGGCCGCCGCGTCCTCGAGCTGCGGCCGCCCGTCCCGATCGGCAAGGACGCCGCCGTCCGCCGGCTGCTGGCGATCACCCCGGTGGACGTCGCGATGTACGTCGGCGACGACCGCACCGACGTGGACGCCTTCGAGGGCCTGCGCGACATGGTCGAGGAGGGCCGGCTGCGCGGCGCGATCTGCGCGGGCGTGCGCTCGGAGGAGACGCCGCCCGAGCTGCTCGACGCCGCCGACCTGCTCGTCGAAGGTGTCGACGGCGTCCGCGACCTGCTCGAGTCGCTCGTCCGCTGAGGCACGCCGTTGCGGTTCGTCGACCTGCTCAAGAGCACCGTGCTGCTGAGCGCGGCCGCCGCGACGCTGCTGGCGCTCGTGACGGTCGTCGAGGCGAACGCGCTCGGTGACGACCTGCTCGTCCTCGTGGCGGCCGGATGGTGGTTCGTCGCGACGCTGATGGGCGGCTGGCTCGGCCGCCGCAGCGAGCCGACGCCGCCGGTCGAGCGGGCGCTCCGCGAGGCCAAGAGCACGATGCAGCTGCCCGAGCAGCGCGCGGGCCGCGTCCTCCTCAACCGGCTCTGGCCGCTGCTGCTCGCGACCGTCGTCTCCGCCGCGCTCTCGCTGCTGTGGCCGCAGATCGCCGCGATCGCCACGGGCTTCGGGATCATCTGGGCCCTCTCGTGGCGCCGTCAGGACGCCGCGGTCACCGCGGTCGAGGAGCGCGACGGCGTCACGTTCTTCGTCGACAGCACCACAGCCGTCGGCCCGATCAAGCTCCTGCGCACGCCGGGCCTGCGCCGCGACCTGCCGCCCGTGCCGCGGGCGGGCTAGAAGAGACTGACAAGCCCCACGAGCGCCGGGGCGAAGACCAGCGCCGGCAGGAAGTTCCCGACCTTCACGTCCTTGACGTCGAGGAGCTTGAGGCTGATGCCGATGATGAGGACGCCGCCGGCGCTCGTGAGCGCGGCGAGCGCCTCGCTCCCCTCGGCGAGGATCGAGTCGAACAGGCCGGCGGTCAGCGAGATGGCCCCCTGGACGACGAGCACGCTGACGGCGGCGAACGCGACGCCCGGGCCCAGTGACGCGGCGAGGGCGATCGAGGCGAAGCCGTCCAGGAGCGCCTTGGTGGCGAGCGCCTGGTAGTCGCCCGTCAGGCCGTCCTGGATCGACCCGACGATCGTCAGCGGGCCGACGCAGAAGAGCAGGCTGGCGGTGAAGAACGCCTCGCTGACCTGGTGGCCGGAGCCGTGGAACCGGCTCACCCAGGCCTGGAGACGGTCGCCCAGGCGCTCGAGCCACGCCTCGATCCCGATCGCCTCGCCCGCGATCGCGCCGAGCAGCACGCCGCCGAGCACGTAGAGGGCATTCGTGTCCCGCCAGGCGAGCGCGAGGTCGACGCCGATGATGAGCGTCACGAGCCCGAGGCCGTCGAGCACCCTGCGGCGCAGGCGCTCCGGAAGGCGGTCGCCGACGAGTGTGCCGAGCAGCGTGCCGATCAGAATCGCGACGACGTTGATGAGCGTGCCGGTCACGGGACGCGTGAGCATGGCACGATCAGCCCCATGGCCCCGGTCGATGTCCTGCTCGTGTCCCTCGGCTCGACGACGGGACTGCGGGCCGCCGACGCCGAGCTGCGCGACGCGCTGGAGCGCGCCGGAGCGCGCGTCGAGCTCGTCGCCGCGGCGCGGCAGCGCGACATCCGCACGCTCGCGCTGACCGACCTGGCCTGGGCGCGCGCCGCGCGCCACGCCGCAGCCGCGGGCATCGCCGCACACGCGCCGCACGCGATCCTCTACAGCACGACGACCGCGGCCCTGCTGTGGCCGCGCCCCGGCGCCATCCGCTTCGACGCCCTCGCCGCGCAGACCCGCCCCGGTCGCCACGGCGCCTGGCAGCGCCCGCGCGAGCTGCGCCGGCTCGTCGAGGCGCCGCTGCTCGTTCCGTGGTCCGCGCAGGCGCTGGACGGCGCGCCGGACGACCTGGCCGACGCCCTCGTCGTCCCGGTCCCGATCGAGCCGTCCGGGCTGGGCGAGCCGTGGGGCGCACGGACGGTCACCGCCGTCACCTACGCCGCCGACCCGGACAAGAAGGGCCTGGGCCGCGTGCTCGCGGCATGGACGGCGGCGCGGCGCGAGGGTGAGACGCTCGTCGTCGCCGGCCTGGACCCCGCCCGCGTGCCCTCGCCCCCGCCGGGCGTCGAGCTCGCCGGCGGCCTCGACCGCGACGCCTACAGGGCGCTGGTGCGCAGCGCGAAGCTCTTCGTGATCGCCCCGCGGCGCGAGGACCACGGGATCGCCCAGCTCGAAGCGCTCGCCGACGGCTGCATGCTCGTGACGACGCCCGCACCCGGGCCCTACGCGGCGCTGCCGATGGCCCGAGAGCTCGACGCGCGGCTCGTCACCGACGACCTGGCGCCCGCGATCCGCGCCGCGCTCGACGATCCCGCGCCGCGCTACCACGAGCGCGCGCTGCCGCTGCTCGAGCCGTTGACGCGCACCCAGGTCGACCGCGTCGTCGCGCTCGACCTGCTGCCGCGCCTGCTGGCGTAGTCAGCTGCGCTTGCGCAGCTTGTCCAGCCGCTTCCACGGCAGCGTGTTCGCGACGTCGCCCGGCGTCAGCCAGGCGCGGCGAGCCGTCGCGACGGCCCAGCGCTGGCGGTCGAGTGTCGTCGTGCGGTGCGCGTCGGAGTCCAGCACGAGCTTCACGCCCGCGGCCGCCGCCGCGCGTGCATGCAGGTCGTCGAGGTCGCGCCGGTCCGGCTGCCCGTTGATCTCCAGGAACGTCCCGGTCCGCGCGGCCGCTGCGATGACCGCCCCCATGTCGACGTCGTAGCCCTGGCGTTTGCCGATCAGCCGGCCGGTGGGATGCCCGATGACGTCGACGAGCGGATGCTCGATCGCGCGGACGATGCGCGCGGTCATCCTGTCGGCGCTCATCCGGAACGACGTGTGGACGCTGGCGACGATCCAGTCGAGCTGCTCGAGCACGTCGTCGTCGTAGTCCAGGGACCCGTCGGGCAGGACGTTCACCTCGCTGCCGGCGAGGAGGCGGATGCCGTCCAGCCGCTCGTCCGCGGCGCGGACGGCGGCGATGTGGCGCACGAGCGCCTCGGCGGAGACGTCGTTGCCGAAGCCGTGGCTCGCGGAGTGATCGGTGATCGCCAGGTACTCGTGTCCCAGCTCCTGCGCCGCGCGCGCCATCTCCTCGATCGTCGCGTGCCCGTCGCTGGCGACCGTGTGGCAGTGCAGGTCGCCGCGCAGGTCCTCGCGGGTGATCAGCCGCGGAGGCGTGAAGCCCGGCTCCAGCTCGCCGCGGTCCTCGCGCAGCTCGGGCTCGACGTACGTCAGGCCCAGCCGCTCGTAGACCTCCTCCTCGGTCTCGCAGTGCGTCGTCTCCCCGGTCTCGTCGTCGAGGACGCCGTGCTCGCTGACGTGCAGGCCGCGACGCACCGCCATCTCGCGCAGGTGGACGTTGTGGGCCTTGGAGCCGCTGAAGTGCTGCAGCAGGTTGCCGAACGTCGCCGGCGTGACGATTCGCAGGTCCACCGCGAGCCCGTTCTGCGTGACGCCGCGCGCCCCGCCCTCCCCGCCACGGGCGGCCGCGCCGATGACGTCGAGCGCGCCGAACGCCGCGATGACCGCGGCCGGATCGTCCGAGGCGACGACGATGTCGAGGTCCTTCACGCTGTCGGCAAGCCGCCGCGCCGAGCCCGCGATCTCGGCGCGCTGCACCGCCGGCACCTCACGCAGCGCCTCCACGATCCGCTCGGCGGACTCCAGGGCCACCGGCAGGGCGACGCGCGTGCCCGCGGGCCGCTCGCCATGCGCGTCGAGCGCCGCGAGCAGCGACTCCTCGGCCTTGGGCCCGAACCCCTTCAGGCCACGGATGCGCCCCTCGGTCGCCGCGGCGCGCAGCGCGTCGAGCGAGTCGATCCCCAGCTCCTCGTAGAGACGGCGCGCGCGCTTGGGGCCCAGCCCCTCGAGCCGCGTCATCTCGACGACGCCCGCGGGGAACTTCGCGCGCAGCTTCTCCGCCGCCGGGATCGTCCCGGTGTCGAGCAGGGCGACGAGCTTCTCCTCGAGCGTCTTCCCGACGCCCGGCAGCTCGGTGACCGTCCCGTCGCGCACCATGCGCGCCACCGGCTGGGGCGCCTCGCGGATCGCCTTCGCGGCGTTGCGGTAGGCGACGACGCGGTGCACGATCGCGCCATCCAGCTCGTTGAGGTCGCCGAGCTCGTCGAGCGCCGCCGCCAGATCGCTGTTCGTCAGGTCCGCCACAGCTGTTCACTACCCTACGCCGCCCTGATGCGCGGACCCGCCTGGCTCGTCCTCCCCACCTTCAACGAGGCCGAGAACCTCGAGCGGATCGTCGCCGCGGCGCGCGGCGTCCTCGCGGGCGCCGCCCCGGAGGGCTTCCGCATCCTCGTCGTCGACGACGGCTCTCCGGACGGCACGGGCGACATCGCCGACCGGCTCGCCGCAGCGCATCCGGGCGAGGTCGAGGTGCTCCACCGGACGGTGCGCGAGGGCCTGGGCCCGGCCTACCTCGCGGGCTTCCGTCACGCGCTCGACGGCGGCGCCGGCGCGGTCATGGAGATGGACAGCGACTTCTCCCACGATCCCGCCGACCTCGCGCGCCTGCTGGCGCCGATCCGGGACGGGTCGGCCGACCTGGCGCTCGGCTCGCGCTACACGCAGGGCGGCGCCGTCGCCGACTGGGGCGCGCTGCGCCGGTTCATCAGCCGCGGGGGCTGCCTCTACGCGCAGGCCGTGCTCACCGCTCCGGTGCGCGACCTGACGGGCGGCTTCAAGTGCTTCCGCGCCGAGGTGCTCGAGGCGATCGACCTGCCGACGGTCCGCTCGCGCGGCTACGCGTTCCAGGTCGAGCTGACCTACCGCGCGCTGCGCCGCGGCTTCCGCGTCGTGGAGGTGCCGATCACCTTCCGCGACCGCGAGCTGGGCCAGTCGAAGATGTCCTGGAAGATCGCGGCCGAGGCGATCTGGCTCGTCCCGGCGCTGCGGATCCGCGACCGCTCCTGACGCGCCCGATCCCCGTCCGGCGCTCATGTTCCGCCGGGGACCCGCCGAAGAGGATGGGGATGGACGCCGATCGTCTCGTCCTGCTCCAGGGGCTCCGCGACACGCGCTCGACGTTCGAGCGCTGGGCCGCCCACCCGCGCGCGATCCTCGTGCCGTGGTTCCTCGGCGCGCTCGCGATCGCGGTCGCGCTGCTGACATCGGTCTGGGTGATCGCTTCGACGGTGCGCCCGGACGTCTCGACCACGCTGCTCGCCGGGCTGAACGCGCCGGCCGACCTGGGCGCCGTCGGGCGCATCCTCTTCCGCAACTCGCTCGTCCTCGCGCTGCACGCGCTCGCGTGCGTGGCGGGCTTCATCGCCGGCGCCTCGCTGCCGCTGCAGATCGAGCACAAGACCGGCTTCTCGCGCGTCCTGCACGAGAAGGCCGGGCCGTTCGCGATCGCCTTCGTCACTGCCGCGACGCTCTTCTCGCTCGTCACGCAGGCGTGGGTGCTGGGCAGCATCGGGGCCGACCTGGCGATGCAGCTGGCGATCTCGCCGCTGACGCTGATCCTCACCCTGCTGCCGCACGCGATCCCCGAGCTCGTCGGGCTCTTCCTGCCGCTGGCCGCCTGGCTCATCGCGAGCCGGCGCGATGAATGGGAGGAGCTGCTGGCAGCGACCTTCGTGACCGTCGCGATCGCCATCCCGCTCGTCGTCGGCGCCGCCTTCCTCGAGGTGTACGTCTGGCCCGACGTGCTGCGGGCCGTCTCACCGATCTACTGAGGGTCGCCTCCGCCCTGTAACGTCGCGGCGCGCCCGGAGACGGTACTTCACTTTGTATAGTGGATGGGGTCGCACCCACCCGCACCACCCCGCTAGGAGCTCAGATGGCCCTTCCCGAGATCACCGACAGCAACTTCCAGGCCGAGGTCGTCGAGTCGGCGACGCCGACGCTCGTCGACTTCTGGGCGCCGTGGTGCGGCCCGTGCCGCATGGTGAGCCCGGTGCTCGAGCAGATCGACGCCGAGCGCGACGACATGCGCGTCGTGAAGCTCAACGTGGACGACAACCAGCAGACGGCCGCCAAGTTCGGCGTCATGTCGATCCCCACGATGATCCTGTTCAAGAACGGCCAGCCCGTTCAGCAGATCGTCGGCGCGCAGCCCCGGCCGCGCATCGAGTCGGCGCTGAACGAGGCGCTGACCGCCTAGGCGACGCTGACGGCGATCAGCAGCTCGCGGCCCTCGACGGTCGCGAGCTGGGCGTCGCCCCCGGCGCCGTCGAGCGTCACGCTCGACGCGAGCGTCTCTCCGGCGACCAGCGCCTCGTGCTCGCGGACGACGTCGAGCAGCTCGGCGTCGCCGCCGAGCGTCAGCGCGATCCGGTCCTCCACCGCCAGGCCGGCGCTCTTGCGCGCGTTCTGCACGGCGTGGATGACCTCGCGTGCCAGCCCGCGCCGGCGCAGCTCGTCGTCGAGGTGCAGGTCCAGCGCGACGGCGTGTGAGCCCTCGCGCTCGAGCTGATACCCGTCGAGCGGCTGCATCGCGAGCTGGAGGTCGTCCGCGCCGAGCGGATGGTCCTCGCCGTCGCCGAGCACCACGCCGACCGTGCGGCCCTCGCGCAGCGCGACGGCGACGTGCGCCGGATCCAGCGCGGCGAGCGCGCCGACGAGCTCCGGCATCCGCTTGCCGAACCGCGGGCCGAGCGTGCGGTAGTTCGCCTTGACCTCGTAGGAGCCGAGCTCGTCGGCCTCCTCCACGAAGCGCAGCGCCTCGACGTTGAGCTCCTCGCGCACGACCTCGGCGAGATGCTCGATCGCCTCGCGCTCGCGGCCGGCGGCGACGATGACCGCCTCGCGCAGCGGCTGGCGGACCTTGACCTTCGCCTGCCCGCGCGCGGCCAGGCCCAGGCGGACGGTCTCGCGCGCGGTCGCCATCGCGACCTCGAGCCCGATGTCACGGGAACCAGTCCCGCCCACCCGCGGCCAGTCGGTGAGGTGCACCGACGGCTCGCTCCCGTCGAGGTTCTCGTAGATCTCGTCGGCGACGAACGGCGTGAACGGCGCGAGCAGCTGCGCCGTCGTGACGAGGCACTCGCGCAGCGTCGCGAAGGCGACCGGGTCGCCGTCCCAGAAGCGGCGCCGCGAGCGGCGCACGTACCAGTTGGAGAGATCGTCGACGAACGCCGCGATCGCGCGGCCGCCCATCGTGGCGTCGAAGTCCTCCAGGCGCTCGGTGACCTGCTCGACGGTCCCCGCGAGACGCGAGAGGATCCAGCGGTCGAGCTCCGTGCGCTCGCCCTCCGCGGGCGCGGCGGCGGCCGATCCGGCGGCGGCGTTCTCGTACAGCGCCAGGAACGAGTACGTGTTCCACAGCTGCTTGAGGAACAGCCGGACGCCCTCGCCGACGGCCTCGACGCTGAAGCGGTACCCGTCCCACGGCTGCTTGCTCGTGAAGAAGTACCAGCGGAACGCGTCGGCCCCGTAGGCGTCGAGCACGTCCCAGGGCACGACGATGTTCCCCAGCGACTTGCTCATCTTGCGGTCCTGCTCGTCGCGGATGTGCCCGAGGCACACGACGGACCGGTAGGCGGGCTGGTCGAAGAGCAGCGTCGAGACGGCGTGCAGCGAGTAGAACCAGCCGCGTGTCTGGTCGATGGCCTCGCAGATGTAGTCGGCGGGGAAGCGCTCCTGGAAGTGCTGCTCGTTCTCGATCGGCGCGTGCCACTGCGCGAACGGCATGCAGCCCGAGTCGAACCAGACGTCGATGACCTCGGGGACGCGGGTCATCCGGCCGTCGCAGTCCGGGCACGGGAAGCCGACGTCGTCCACGTACGGGCGGTGCGGGTCCTCGATCCGCACGCCGCTCAGCTCCTCGAGCTCGGCGAACGACCCGATGCAGTGCAGGTGACCGCTCTCGCAGCGCCAGACCGGGAGCGGCGTGCCCCAGTAGCGCTCACGGCTCAGCGCCCAGTCGACGTTGCCGCGCAGCCAGTCGCCGAAGCGCCCCTCCTTGATGTGCTCGGGGTGCCAGTCGACCTTGTCGTTGGCGGCGAGCATCGCGTCGCGGACCTTCGACGTCGCGATGTACCAGGACGGCTTGGCGTAGTAGAGGAGCGGCGTCCCGCAGCGCCAGCAGTGCGGGTAGGCGTGCTCGTAGTCCTCGCTGCGCAGGAGGCGCCCGCGCTCGCGCAGGTCCGCGACGAGGTCGGCGTCCGCGTCCTTGACGAAGCGGCCCGCGTACGGGCCGATGCGCTCGTCGTACGTGCCGTCGAGCTGCACGGGGTTGACGACGGTCAGCCCCGCCTCCTGCCCGAGCCGGAAGTCGTCCTCGCCGAAGGCGACCGCGGTGTGCACCAGGCCCGACCCGTCCTCGGCCGTGACGAAGTCGGCGGTGAGGACGGTGTGCCCGCGCGGCCCGTAGGTCTCGGCCGGGAGGAACGGGAACGGCGCCTCGTAGCGGGTGCCGGCGATGTCGGCGCCCGGGAAGCGGTCCAGCACCTCGGCCTCCTCGCCGAGCACCCGCTCGACGAGCGCCTCGGCGACGACGAGCGCACGGTCGTCGTCGGCGGCGCGGGCGCGCACGTAGGTGAGCCCGGGGTCCACGGCGACCGCGGCGTTGGAGACGAGCGTCCACGGCGTCGTGGTCCAGACGATGAGCTCGTCGCCGGCCTGCAGCGGCCCCTGCGGTTCGAGCACCGGGAAGCGCACGTAGACGCTGAGGTCCACGACGTCCTCGTAGCCCTGGGCGACCTCGTGGCTGGACAGCGCGGTGCCGCAACGCGGGCAGTACGGGACGACCTTGTGCCCCTCGTACAGGAGGTCCTTGTCCCAGATCTGCCGCAGCGCCCACCAGACCGACTCGACGTAGGTGCTGTCCAGCGTGCGGTACGCCTCGTCGAGGTCCACCCACATCGCGATGCGCTCGGTCAGGCGCCGCCAGTCCTCCAGGTACGTGAAGACCGACTCTCGGCACTTCTGGTTGAACTCGGCGATGCCGTAGGCCTCGATCTCGGCCTTCGAGGAGATCCCGAGCTCCTGCTCGACGGCGATCTCGACGGGCAGGCCGTGGCAGTCCCAGCCGCCCTTGCGCTCGACGTACCGCCCGCGCATCGTCTGGAAGCGGGGGAAGATGTCCTTGAAGACCCGGGCGAGCACGTGGTGCGAGCCGGGACGCCCGTTGGCGGTCGGCGGGCCCTCGTAGAACACCCACGGCTCGGCGCCCTGCCGGCGGCGCACCGACTCGGCGAAGACGTCGCGCTCACGCCAGCGCTCGAGGACCTCCACCTCGAGGGCGGGGAACGACGCGTTGGGATCGACCGGGGCGGGCGTGCGGGACACAGCGGCCCATTCTCGCAACCCGCCGTCGTCAGCGCCCGACCGGCACCTCCGGCGCGACGCCCGGCGTCGCCGGCTCCGCGTTCGCCGTGGCGGCCGCGGGCACCGCCGCCAGCGTGTGCTCGGCGAGCGCGGTGATCGTGAGGCTGGGGTTCACGCCCGGGTTGGCGGGGAGCGCCGACCCGTCGGTGACGAGCAGGTTCTCGTAGCCGAAGACCTGGCCGTCGCGGTCGATGACCCCGCCGGACGCGTCGGGTGCGATGACCGCGCCGCCGAGGATGTGCGCCGTGACCGGAATGTTCAGCAGCGCCTCGGTGATCGAGCTCTGCGGGGTGCCGCCCGTGCGCTCGGCGAGCCACTGCGCCGCGCGGTTGGCCATGGGCAGGTAGGTCGGGTTCGGGTTCTCGCTGTCCTGCTCGGTCGTCAGTCGCACGCCGCGGCCGAACCGCTTGGGGACGGCCTTGAAGCGGATCGCCGCGTCGGTCGTCTGCATGACGAGGACGACCATCGTCCGCTTCGACCAGCCGACCGGCGAGAGCGTGCGCAGCCAGCGGCCGGGGCGCCGCACGACGGCCGACAGCCAGACGAGCCAGCGCGTCGAGCGCGCGCCGTCGCCCGTGAGGGTCGTGTAGAGCGTCGCCATCGAGTCGCCCGCGGCGCCGTACGTCACGAGCTCGATGTGCGTCTCCGGGTCGGGGTACATGCTCGCGCTGATCGCCACCGAGCCGTAGAGGTCGCGCGTGTCGTCGGGCGCGGTGACGGCCACGATCGATTCGCTGTTGGTCCGGACGAGGTGCCCGATGCGATCCGACAGGCGCGGGAGCGCGCCACTGTCGCGGCAGTTCGCCAGCAGCTTGTTCGTGCCGAGAGCGCCCGCGGCGACCACGACGCCGCCGGCGGTGATCCGCCGTGACCCGCGCCGCACCCACGCGCCGGTGCGCTCGTGCGTGACCGCGTACCCGTCCGATCCGTCCGCGGCGCCGGTCGGGCGCACGTCGGTGACCATGCGGTCGGGCTCGACCCGCACGCCGAGCTTCTCGGCGAACCACAGGTAGTTCTTCACGAGCGTGTTCTTCGCGTTGTGCCGGCAGCCGACCATGCACTGCCCGCAGCGCGTGCAGCCGCTGCGCGCCGGGCCCTCGCCGTCGAAGTACGGGTCCGGATGCTCGACGCCGTTCTCGCCGAAGTAGACGCCCACGCGCGTGTGCCGGTAGGTGTCGCCGACGCCGAAGTCCTCGGCCATCTCCTTCAGCAGCAGGTCGGCGTCGGTGTCGAAGGTGACGTCCGTGACGCCGAGCATCCGCTCGGCCGTGTCGTAGTGCGGGGCGAGCTCGCGCTCCCAGTCGGCCAGGCCACCCCAGCCCTCGTCCTGGAAGAACGAGCGGCGTGCGCGGTAGAGCGTGTTCGCGTAGCCGAGGCTGCCGCCGCCGACCCCGGCGCCCGAGACGATGAAGATGTCGCGGAAGAGCGACATGCGCATGATGCCGCGGCAGCCGAGCTTCGGCGCGAAGAAGTAGCGGCGGGTGTCCCACGTGCTCTTCGCGAAGTCCTCGTCGCGGAAGCGCCGCCCGCTCTCGAGCACCAGGACGCGGTAGCCCTTCTCCGCGAGGCGCAGGGCGGCGACGCTGCCGCCGAACCCCGAGCCGATGACGATCCAGTCGTAGTCGTGCCGCTTGCTCATCGATCGAGCCTAGCCGACCGATGCGTCAGGAACAACCGGTTGTTCCACGTGCGGCACTTCTGCTGATGTGTCGCGGCGGCGGATCAGGCTGCGAGCTTGCGGCAGATCTGCGCGAGCGAGCGCTTCTCGGCCTCGTCGAGCACCGCGAAGGTGCGCTCGACGCGCTGCGTGTGCTCCGGGAACAGCCGGTCCACGACCTCTGCGCCGCGAGCCTCGAGCGTGACGCCGACGGCGCGGCGGTCCGTCGACAGCCGGTGGCGCGAGACGAGCCCGCGGGCGGCGAGCGTGTCCACGACCTCGGTCGCATTCGCCTTCGACGTCTGCAGGCGCCGGCGCAGCGTGCGCAGTTCCAGCTCACCGCCCGCCGTCGCGAGGACGACGAGCACGAAGAACCCGGTCGACGACAGGCCCTCTCGCTCGAGATCGAGCGAGAGGCGGCGCCGGACGTTGGCCTCGGCCACCAGGAGCGACTCGAGAGCGCGATGGGCGAGTGGATCGCCTGGGATGAGCGTCATCCTGCGCCGGGAATGATCGCGGGGGCGGCGGCTAGGGACATCGGCTCGCCGGTCTGTCCTGCCAGGGGGCCGTAGCCGGCTACTACGAGCGGCTCGACGCCTCGAGCCCCGTGGGGGCGGCGGGCCAGACCTCGCGGCCGTCGATCGCGGCGATGAGGTGGTCCACGGCGGCCACCGGCTTGTCGCCGAGGCGCGTGACGGTGCTCGCGCCGCTGTCGGGCAGCGCGTGGCGGAAGTCGCTGACGAGGAGCTGGTCGCCGCCGATGCGGCGTGCGGCGAAGACGAGGCGACCCAGTGCGTCGAGGTCGGCGCCGTGCCCGGCGAGGACGATGGCGCGCGGCTCGACGGCGTGCAGGGCGCGGGCCATGCGCGACGGGTCCAGCGCGACGGAGATGCTGAGCGTGCGCATGCCGCGGCGGCGCAGCACGAGCTCGAGCGCCTGCACGTAGAGCGCCTCGACGTCGTAGGCGGTGCTCGCGTCGAAGATGACGACGCCCTCGTCGCGGGTCGCGGCGGGCGTGACGCGGCTGCTCGCGGCGAGCCACGTCGCGGCCCAGCGCCAGGCGAAGCCGTGCTCCGGGCCCTCGCCGTCCTGCGCGAGCTGCCCGACGGCCGGGAGGAGAACCTCCTCGACGGTGCGCTCGAGCGAGCGCACGGCGAGGCTCTCCTCGAGGATGCGGCCGGCCTCGACCTCGTCGAAGCGGTTGAAGGCGGAGCGCAGGCGCGTGTCGGACGCCGGGCCGGTGCCGCGCTCACGCGCGATCGCGATCGCCGAGGAGACGTTGTGCGTCTCCTCGAAGGCGGCCCGCAGCGCCTCGATCTGCCCCAGGTCGAACTGGCGATGACCACCGGACGTGCGGCGCGGCTCGGGGAAGCCGAAGCGCCGCTCCCAGGAGCGGAGGGTGTTGGGGCTCACGCCGAGCATCGCTGCTGCGGCATTCGTGCGGATGACACCCATGGGTGGAGTTGTCGACCTTTGCGCAGGTTTGCTCAACCCTCGCAAGGCCGATTGCCGTTCGGTGGCGATCCTGCAGGGGAAGGATCACACCCCCGGAGCCCGACGGCGCCGGTTCAGCGCACAGAAAAGAGGCCGGCCGGAACTGGGATCCGGCCGGCCTCTTACGCCGTCAACTGAAGGATGTCGGTCCCGGTCAGCCTTCTGGCGCAAGCACGATGAGGGCGGCACTGGTGGCGCCGCACGGGCCGACCCGCGTGAACCAGCGGATGCCCCACTCGCCCGACGGGCGCACGACCAACTCGTGCACGGTGCCGTCGCCGCGCGCGGCGTGGACGATGCTCGAGACGAGCGACTCCACACCGGCCGACTCGGCGTCCGCCGGGATCAGAAGATCGGTGACCTGGCGGTTGACCGCCTCGGCCTCGTCACTGCCGAGCAGCTTCTCGCACTTGCGCGAG
This sequence comes from uncultured Actinomycetes bacterium, assembly GCA_963823375.1. Taxonomy (GTDB): domain Bacteria; phylum Actinomycetota; class Thermoleophilia; order Solirubrobacterales; family Solirubrobacteraceae; genus F1-60-MAGs163. The sequence goes on from CAWGLQ010000012.1 coordinate 79,181, forward strand.
AGCGCACAGATCTGCAGCTTGCCGTCGACGAGGAGGAACGCGTCCCCCGTGTGCGGCGCGAGGCTCGCGGGCGCCGTGACGATCAGGCCGAGATGGCAGTTGGTGCAGACGCGCGTGACGGGCGCGTCGGGATCCGGACGGTGCGCGCAGTGGCCGCAGAACGCGACGTACGGTTCCTGCTCGCCCTGGCCGAGGCCGGGCAGCACCTGAAGTGTGGGACGAGGGCTCATGCTGTGGCGCTCCTGCGCAGCGGAACGGTGTCGAAGGCCGCCGGCCGCACGGGTGCGGCGGCGGGACGGCGCTCGTCGAGGAGCTGCTGCACCTCACGAGTCGCCTCGGCGAGTGAGTCATGCAGGATCACGGTCCCGGTGGTGCGACCGCTTGCGCGACGCTCCCCCCTCCGGAACAGCGCGACCGGCAGTGGTCCGGTCGCCGACCGGACCGCGTAGGCCCAGCGGGCGACGTCGTCGTCCGAGGCGGCCGATCCGGCGATCACGATCGCGCGGGGACGGAAGTTCGCCAGGACATCGGACAGGCCCGTCAGGCCGGTGACCGGCAGGCTCAGCGTCTGTGCGCCGGCCCTGCCGAGGAAGAGATGAAGAGCCGCGGCGTCGAGCGCTGCGGGGTCGAGCTCGCCGTCGGTCGCGTCACCCACGAGCACCGTGAGCGGGCGCGCCGGCGACGGCGCCATGCGGCGCGCGCGGACCAGCCAGTCCGTGGCCCAGCCGGCGGCGAACGCCCAGGGGGCGCTCGCGTCACCGTGACGATCGGCGATCTCGTGCAGCGAGGGGAGCAGGACCTCCTCGACCGCGCGCTCGACGGAGCGCAGTGCCAGTGCGGCCTCCATCGCGGCGTCGGCGCGGTCCAGCTCACACGCGGTGAGCGCGCCGACGAGCATCGGCGTGTCGGCCGTGAGGTTCTCCCGCGCGCGTGAGACCGCCGACGAGATCGACAGTCCCTCCTTCAGTGCATCGCGCAGCGCGGCGATCTCCCCGTGCGTGTAGAGGCGGTGCTTGCCCTCCGTGCGCATGGGCGTCGGGTACCCGAAACGCCGCTCCCACGCACGCAGCGTGTTGGGGCTCACGTTCAGGTATGACGCCGCTTCGGAGGTCTTGAGAGTTCGCACGACAGGAGTAGAAGACCGCTTGTCGAGAGCGTCCAGGGAGCGACTGGAGCACTTGCACAGGTTCTTGCCGAGATCCCGTGCAGAACCTCACGCCGATCGCTACAGTCCCCCGGGTCGGTCCCGGTGTTCCATTAGCTGGAGGCGTAGCGATGGCTTTTGGCAAGCGCTAAGCAGCCGGATCGCGCCGTCACGCGGGGGATGTAGCGTCCCCCGCGTGACGGTCGCACCATCTCCGCCGCGTCCTCGCCTCGCGATGATGATCGCGTTCCCCCTCGCGGCGAGCGGCTTCATCGCTTTCGCGCTGGCGGACAAGGACTCCCTGAGCGACTCGCTCACCTGGGCGCTCGTCGGCGTGGCGACCGCATCGGCGCTCTTCAGCGCGCAGTTCCAGAGCCAGCTGGTCACCGTCTCGCCGTCGTTCATCTGCGCGATGCTCGCCGTCGCGTTCCTCGGTCCGGCGGCGGCGTTCCTCGTCCTCTTCATCTCCGAGACGGCCGCGTGGCTGTACGAGCGCTATCGCTGGCGCGCGTACGTCATCAACCTGGCCGGCATCCCGCCGCCCGCGATGCTCGTGGCGTTCATCTTCGCCGCGGTGGCTCCGGCGGAGGACTCGGCCGGGTTCTTCCTCCTGCTCGCGGCGTGCACGGCCGCCTTCCTGGTCCTCGACGTCGTGCTCGTCGTGTTCATCGGCGGCATCCTCGACGGGCCCACGACCGGCAGCACGACGGACGCGGCCGTCGCGCTGCTGCCGACGTTCGGCATCAGCAGCGTGCTGACCCTCGCGATCGCCGAGGGCTACATCGTCAACGGCCTGTTCGCGGTCGCCTTCCTGCTCGTCGTGATCGCGACGATCGCCTACATGTCGCGGCTCGTGACGCTGTCGCGCTCGCAGGCGCGCGAGTACGCGAACCTCTCGTGGGGGATCCTGTCGAGCCTGATCCGCACGCTCGACGAGCGCGATCACCGAGCCGCCCGGCACTGCGCGGCCGTCGCGCGGTTCTCGCGTGACATCGCCGGCCTCGCGCGCATGCCGCTCCGCGATCAGGAGCTCGCACACACCGCCGGCCTCCTGCACGACATCGGCAAGTTCGCGCTGTCGGACCGGGTGATGGAGCGGGGCGCCGAGCTGACCGACGCGGACTGGCGCGGCATCCGCCGCCACCCCGACATCGGCGCGGACCTGCTGCGCGACATCGGCGTGTTCGGCCCGGTCGGCGAGATCGTCCGCTGCCACCACGAGCGTCTCGACGGCCGCGGGTACCCGCAGGGCCTCACCGGCGAGGACATCCCCGAGGTCGCGAAGATCGTCGCCGTCGCCGAGGTCTACGACACGCTCACCGCACCCGACACCTACCGCACGCCGATGAACTCGTTCGAGGCGCTCAACGAACTGCGCCGCGTCTCCGGCACCCAGCTCGAGGGCCGCTACGTCGAGATGCTCGCCGACCTGCTGTCCGGCACCGGCACCGAGTACCGCCACCAGGACGAGGCGAACTTCGACCGCGAGCTCAGCATGGAGCGGCGGATGAGTGAGGCTGCGGCACCGAGCTAGGGGTACCTCGCCGGGGCGGGACGCTGAGAACGATCACGCCACCTTCGGCGGCGTGTCCTGCCAGGGGGCCGTACCTAGCGCTTCGGCTTGAGGACTTTCCAGGAACGAGTCCAGCTGCTCCTGGGTGAAGCGCCGCTGGCCGCCGGGGGTCCGGTAGCCGTCGAGGTGGCCGGCGTTGGACCAGCGCCGCACCGTCGCGATCGAGACGCCGAGTTCCTCGGCCGCCTGGGAGACGGTCAGGGCGAGGCGCGGCTTGGGGTCGGTGGTGGCCATGCCCGTGAGAACGGCGCTCGCGGCGATTCTCCCGACCGGGACTGCAGCTTTGCGCAGGTTCGGCCATCCGCCACTGCCGGGTAGGGTCCGCCTCGTGTCACGACTCGACGACGTGGACCTCACCCAGAGCCTCGGGAGCAAGGAGTACGAGAAGCTCCTGACCGCCCGCAGCTGGCGGCTGGCGCAGCTGCGGCTGGCGCTCGGAGGCAAGATCGGGTCGGGTGGCCTGGGCCCCGCGCTGCTCGTCATGTTCGAGGGCTGGGACTCGTCGGGGAAGGGCGGCGCGATCAAGCGCCTCGTCGCCCCGCTCGACGCCCGCCACGTGCGCGTCGTGCAGTACGCGGCGCCGACGCCCGACGAGAAGCGCCACTTCTATCTCTCGCGGTTCGTGCAGCACCTTCCCGGCCACGGCGGGATGGCCGTGTTCGATCGCACCTGGTACGGCCGCGTCCTGGTCGAGCGTGTCGAGGGGTTCGCGACCACCGAGCAGTACCAGCGCGCGTACGGCGAGATCGTCGACTTCGAGCGGTCGCTGTTCCTCGAGGGCACGATCGTCGTGAAGTTCTGGATGCACATCTCCAAGGACGAGCAGCTGCGGCGGTTCAAGTCGCGCGAAGACGATCCGCTGAAGCAGTGGAAGCTCACGGACGAGGACTGGCGCAACCGCGAGCGCTGGGACGACTACGCGACGGCGGTCGAGGAGATGCTCGACCGGACCGACACGACCTGGGCCCCCTGGCACGTCATCCCGGGCGACAGCAAGAAGTTTGCGCGCATCGCCGTGATGGACGCGGTGATCGCCGAGATCGAGCGTGGCTGCCAGGCGGCCGGGTTCGAGTTGCCCGACGGCAAGCCCGAGGACCCGGGCACCTGATCAACTCGAGGCCTCGCCGACGCGAGCGCCCACGAGCGCCCACCGTCCGCCGGCGAAGCGCCAGGCCGTCGTCGCGAGCCGCACCGCCATCAGCGCCGCCATCGCCGCCCAGATCCCGGCGATCCCCCAGTCCATCGCGAGCGTCAGCAGTTCCAGCGCGATCGCGACCGCGGCCGACGCGGCCATCGCCCCGGCGAGGAACCGGGTGTCGCCCGCGCCGATGAGGATGCCGTCGAGCGCGAACACGATCGCCGCGAACGGGAGCAGCGCGGCGAAGATCGGCCAGGCGATCGCGATCTGGTCGAGCACCGCCTCGTCGCTCGTGAAGAGGCGCGGCAGCACGCCGGACAGCGCCAGCAGCACGATCGTCATCACCAGGCCGGCCGCGAACGACAGCTCGCAGAGCCGCCGGCCCATGACGCGCGCCTGCGCCGCGTCCGATCCGCCGAGCGCGCGGCCGACGAGCACCTGCCCGGCGATCGCGAGCGCGTCGAGCACGAGCGCGAGGAAGACGAACAGCTGGAAGACGACCTGGTTGGCGGCGAGCGCCGCGTCACTCGTGCGCGCCAGGACGGCGCTCGCGACGGCGAACGCGAGCAGCAGTGAGCCGGTCCGCACGGCGATCTGCGCGCCCATGTGCGTCATCGGCCGGATCAGGTCCCAGACCGGGCGGCGCGTCTGCGCCGGAGCGCGCAGCAGCAGCCACGCGAACGCCGCGCCCATCCCCAGCTGCGCGACGACGGTGCCCCAGGCGGAGCCGTCGAGCCCGAGGTCGAGCCCATAGACGAGCACGATCTCCAGGACGATGTTCGCCGCGCTCGCGATCACGACGATGATCAGCGGCGAGCGCAGGTCGCCGACGCCGCGCAGCCAGCCCTGCCCGGAGAGCGCGAGCAGCGCGCACGGCAGGCCGATCGCCGCGATCCGCAGGTAGCGGGCAGCGGCATCTGCGACCTCGCCGTCACCGCCGAGCACGTGGACGATCGGCGCCGCGAGCGCCGCGGTCAGCGCCGTCAGCGCGACCCCGACGGCGAGCGCGAGCCAGAGCGCCTGCGCGCCGAGGTCGCCGGCGGCCGTCGTCTGGCCCGCGCCGTGGAGCCGGGCGACCTGCGCCGTGGTGCCGTAGGCGAGGAAGTTGCAGAGCCCGACGATCGACGTCAGCACGGTCGCCGCGAGCGCGAGCGCCGCGAGCTCCGTCGTCCCGAGGTGGCCGACGATCGCGGTGTCCGCGAGCAGATAGAGCGGCTCGGCGGCGAGCGCCCCGAGCGCGGGCAGGGCGATGAGGACGATCTCGCGGTCGTGGACGCTGCGGCGCACGACGGTCATGCTAGGTCCGCGGCTCCCGGCCGCACGCGCGCATGAAGCTCCGCCTCTACCACCATCCCGACGGCGCCCGCGTGGCCTACCGCGAGCAGGGCACCGGTCCGCCGGTGATCCTCTGGCATTCCGAGCTGCTCAGCCATCGCGAACTGACGCCCCTCGTCGAGGGGCTCGAGCACCGCCACCGCGTCGTGTTGCCGGACCTGCCGCTGCACGGCGACTCGGAGGACCGCCCGCGCCACCCCTACACCGCGGACTGGCTGGCCGAGGTGATCGCGCGCTTCTGCGCGGACGTCGGCGGGCCGCGGCCGATCGTCGGGGGCCACGGGCTCGGCGGCGAGCTCGTCCTGCGGGCGGTCGAGCAGCGGCGCATGCGCCCGTCGCGGCTGATCCTGATGCCGACACGGCTGCACCGCGGGTCGGGCGAGGACCGCACGTGGGACCGCTGGCGCCGCGTCGCGCGCGTGGGAGCGACGCCCGGCCTGGACCGCGCGCTGATGCACGGCGCGCGCGTCGCGCTGCGCCCGGCCCGCGGCGTGCGGCTGAGCGCGCGGTCCAACCCCGCCGCGGCCGACGTCGTCCGGCATGCCCTCGCCGACGTCGGTGGCAACGCGAACCTCGCGCGCTCATGGGCGAAGCTCGCGCGGCGCTGGCCCCCGGACGCCCGCCGCGAGCTCCTCGACGCCTACCCGGGGATCGACATCCCGGTGCTGCTCCTGTGGGCCGACGAGGACCCGCGCCATCCGGTGCGGGTCGCCGAGGAGGCGCTCGACCTGCTGCCCGACGGGCTGCTGCGCGTGGTGCCGCGGACCGGCTACCTCATGGCCTACGACGACCCGGTGTCGGTCGCGCGCGAGATCGCGGCGTTCTGCGGCTGAGCGTAGGGTTGGGGAACATCCCGAATCCCCTCAGGAGTCCCGAACCCCATGGCAAAGCTCTACGGCGGCGAGACCGCCAAGGCCGTCGCGAACTTCAAGATCTCCGGCGAGCCGGTCCCCGCCGAGGTCATCCACTGGCTCGGCCGCATCAAGGGCGCCGCCGCCGAGGTCAACGGCGATCTGGGCCTGCTCGACCCGAAGCTCGCAAAGGCGATCTCCGGCGCCGCCGCCGAGGTCGCCTCGGGCGCGCATGACCGCCAGTTCCCGATCGACGTCTTCCAGACCGGCTCGGGCACGTCCTCGAACATGAACGCCAACGAGGTCATCGCGAAGCTCGCCGGCGCGGCCGTGCACCCCAACGACCACGTGAACATGGGGCAGTCCTCCAACGACGTCTTCCCGTCGGCCGTGCACCTCGCCGCACTGGACGTCGCCGTCAACGAGACGCTCCCGGCGCTGAAGCTGCTCGAGCGCTCGTTCAGCAAGAAGGCGGGGCAGTTCAAGAACGTCGTGAAGGCGGGCCGCACGCACCTCATGGACGCCGTCCCCGTCACGCTCGGCCAGGAGTTCGCCGGCTACGCCGCGCAGATCCGCCTGGGCCAGGAACGCATCGAATCGGCCCTCGTCCACGTCGGCCAGATCCCGCTCGGCGGGACGGCGACGGGCACCGGGCTCAACGCGCATCCGAAGCTCGCCGCGGGCGTGCGCACGAAGCTCAAGAAGGACACCGGCCTCAAGCAGATCGCGCCGCCGCTCGACCGCTTCGAGGCGCAGGCCAACCGCGACGCGCTGGTCGAGCTGTCCGGCGCGCTGAAGGTCGTCGCCGTCTCGCTGACGAAGATCGCGAACGACCTCGCGATGCTCGGCTCGGGCCCGCGCGCCGGCATCGGCGAGATCTTCCTGCCGGAGCTGCAGAAGGGCTCGTCGATCATGCCGGGCAAGGTCAACCCGGTGATCCCGGAGGTCGTGCTGCAGGTGTCCGCGCAGGTCATCGGCAACGACACCGCGATCACGATCGGCGGCATGCAGGGGCAGTTCGAGCTGAACGTCCGCATCCCGCTGATCGCGCGCAACCTGCTGCAGTCGCTGCACCTGCTCGCCGCGACGAGCACGGCGCTGCGCGAGAAGTGCGTCGACGGGATCATCGCCAACAAGGCGGGAGCCAAGAAGTCGGCCGAGGGCACGCTCGCGGCGGCGACGGCGCTGAACAGCGCGATCGGCTACGACAAGGCGACGGTCATCGTCAAGAAGGCCGCGGACTCCGGGCGGCCGCTGCGTGAGGTGGCGCTCGAAGAGGGCGTCGACGCGAAGCTGTATGACGCGACGATCAACCTGCGGAAGATCGCGGCGGGGAACGAGTAGGTACGGCCCCCTGGCAGAACAGACCGGCGAGGCCGGTCTGATCAATCTCAGGCGTCCCGGCACGCGCCCACGGCGCCGGTGGTTGAGGGCGGGGGACACACCTTGCGGCGACGTCACTCCTCAGGTGTGTCCCCCGCCACCGCAGCCGGTGGCGGCTCGGGTGTCGTGGGGACCTTGCCTTCTGCTCGTCGCCAGGCGCTGTACGTCCCCGGGAGGCACTTGGCGCAAGGCCGGTAGCCGGCGCTGATGGCGTCCTGTTCGCTTGCGAAGAACACTCGGTGCTCGGGGTAGGGACCGCCCTTGGCGATCGCGCGGAGGGCTGTGGGGCAGTCGAGGCGACCGTAGATCTTTGATCGGCGATGACCGCCGAGGGCGCCCGGCTTGGTGCTCGTGTACTCCTGGCCGTCGGGGCCGAGGAGCCGGTAGGGCATCTCAGTCGTCGAGGATCGCGACGACGCGGGCGGGGCCGGCGCTGCCGCCGACGATGCGCAGCGGGAAGGCGGAGATCGTGAACCCGCTGGACGGCAGGGCGCCGAGGTTGCAGAGGCGCTCGATCTGCGAGTAGGCGAGGTCGCACTGGTGAGCTGCCCAGAAGACGCCGGGCTCGCCCTTGGCCTTCGCCCACTCGGCCTCCATGTGCAGCGGAGCGTCCCACCCCCACGCGTCGATCCCCATCACGCGGGTGCCGAGTTCGTAGAGGCGGCGGGTGGCCTCGGCGGTCACGCCCGGGCCCTTGATCATGTAGTCGGGCGCGTCGAGAAACGCGTCGCGGCCCGTGCGGATGAGGACGATGTCGAGCGGCTGGATGTCGCGGTCGAGCGCGGCGAGCGCGTCGTCGATCTCGGGGACGGTGACGGGATCGCCGTCGGCCTTGTGGCTGAAGTCCAGGACGACGCCGGGCGCGTGGAACCACTCGAGCGGCAGCTCGTCGATCGTCTGCGCCTTCTCGCCGGCGATCGTCGAGTTGTAGTGCCACGGCGCATCGACGTGCGTCGTGTTGTGGGTGCCCAGGCGCGTGAACTCCTCCACGGCCCAGCCCTCGCCGTCGCGCAGGAGCTCACGTCCGACGCCGAGCAGCGCGTCGATCGACGCGGCGCCCGCCTCGTGGCCCTGGAAGGTGATCTCCGTCTTCAGCGGGTCCGGCGTGTCGGGCGGGCTGGACACGATCGGCGCGGACAGGTCGACGAAGCGGGACATGGCGCGAGCGTAACGGCTGCGGCGCGCGCGGCCGTGATCCGGAGACGCCGGTTCCGGGTAGGGACGAGAAGATGAGCACCACTTCCGCATCACCGAGACTCGCCCCCGCGCTCGCGGGCTGGGGCGGCGCCGTCGCCACCGTGGCGCTCGGGTTATCCCAGGGCGTTGTCGAGTGCCAGGAGGAGTGCGAAGCCTGCCATCGCTGTGAGCGTTGCGAGTCGTTCGTTGCCGTGTCCTTCGGCTTCGGGGATCAGTTCGTCGACGACGACGTAGAGCATCGCTCCGGCCGCGAATCCGAGGGCCCAGGGCAGCAGTGGACCGATGAGTTCGACTGCGAAGAACGTGAGGAATGCGGCTGGTGGTTCGACCAGACCGGTCGATCCCGCGATGGCGGTCGCCCGCCACCTGGAGGTACCTAGGTCGATCAACGGTGCGCCGGCGGCAAATCCCTCGGGGATGTTCTGGATGCCGATCGCAAGCGCGAGCGGAATACCGATGTCCGATCCCCCAGCGGCGAACGCAGCACCGACGGCCATCCCCTCGGGGATGTTGTGGATCGTCAGAGCGCTCAACAGCATCACCGCGCGCCGACCCGCCGCGACCTGTTCGAGCGGGAGATGGCCGTGCTCGGCGAACTGCGCGTGCGCGTGCGGCACGACCAGATCGAGTAGCAGCAGGAAGACCACTCCGAGCAGGAACCCGCCGACGACCTGGACCCAGCTCCCGCGATCAAGCCCAGGAACGATCAGGCTGAACGACACCGCCGCCGCCATCACGCCCGCGGTGAACCCGAGCAGTCCGTCGAGCAGGCGCCGCGACGGGCGGCGCCGGAACACCAGTAGTGCTGCCGCACCAACCACGGTCCCCAATCCCGAAGCGATGATCCACAAGGCCGACTGCCACGTCACACGAGGGACGCTACCCAGCACCTCCCCGGACCGCGTGATCGCTCTGGCTCCGGACGAAACGCAGGAAGGAACGAGTACTACTCGCGCAGACCGGCTGTGAGTAGGACGACGAGATTACGGCGAGGACACCGCCGACGATCCAGTCCTGACGTGTCATCGCGCGACGGTGACTCGCGGCGCCGACGACTCGCCTTCTCGCCGACTGGCCGGCGCGGCGCACAGGGTTCTTCACGGATGTGACGGGCAACATGACCGTCGACACTCTCAAGACGGCATGTCAAGAGAAGCACTCGGCCATTTCAGGGACAGACCGAGGACGAAGGCCGCATGGTGGTCTATGAGCTTTGGTCTGAGTGCCCTTCTGGCACTCCTGGCATCAAGCGTTCTGCCGGACGCGGACGTGACGTGGGGAGATCTCAATGTCGGCCCCTCGGTAGTGCTCGCCTTGGGAATCTCGGCGCTGGTAACGGGTATCACTGCCCATCGAAGGGGAGAACGCTCCTTCGTCCTGTGGATCGGACTCGTTCCGGGAATGCTGTTCGGACTCCTCTTGATTGCTGAGCTTGCCGTCATGGAATAGCCGAGCCGCGGCCGAAGCGGGAGAACCCTGATGCGCGGGGTGCCCGGTCGACCTACCGTTGGTCTCATGAACGTCGGCGTCCTGGTCATCGTGCTGATCGCGGTGGTCGCGCTGCTGCTGCTCGCGGCGGCGATCCGGATCATCAAGCACTACGAGCGCGGAGTGCAGTTCCGGCTGGGGAAGCTGCATGACGGTCCGCGCGGACCGGGGCTCGTGCTCATCATTCCTGTCATCGATCGTCTGCGGCGGGTGTCGCTGCGCATCGTGACGATGCCGATCCAGTCGCAGGGCATCATCACCAAGGACAACGTGAGCGTCGACATCGCCGCGGTCGCCTACTACCGCGTCAAGGACCCGATCCGCTCGGTGATCGCCATCGAGGACGTCGCCGCGGCCATCAACCAGATCGCTCAGACGACGCTGCGTGCGGTCGTCGGACAGCACACCCTCGATGAGACGCTCGCCGAGACCGACAAGATCAATCAGGACATTCGCCAGATCCTCGACGTGCAGACCGAGGAGTGGGGCGTGGAGGTCACGCTCGTGGAGCTCAAGGACATCCAGCTTCCCGAAGCGATGAAGCGCGCGATGGCCAAACAGGCGGAGGCTGAGCGCGAGAAGCGAGCGAAGATCATCGCCGCCGAGGGCGAGGCGCTGGCCGCGGGGCAGCTCGCCAACGCGTCCGACATCATGATGGCCCACCCACTCGCGTTGCAGCTGCGCAATCTGCAAACGCTGATCGACATCTCGGTCGACAAGAACTCGACGATCGTGTTCCCGTCGCCGTTGATGAGCACGATCGAAGAACTCGGGTCGTTCCTGGCACGCGAGAAACAGGCCGGCGAACGGGGCACGCCGCCGGAACACTCGTGAATCGCCCACGTCGGGACCGCTCCTCGAAGGGCAAGTGATTCGTCTCGTCGACCTCGGTCTGCAGCGTCGCGTGGACGCGTTGGTCGCGGCCCATTGCGGCGGGATCGGGGTCGGCACCGAGCTCGCGCGCGAGCGCCGGCGCCTCGTCGGGGTCGGGCGACAGCAGGGCGACCAGGTACGGGCGGGCGTCACCGAAAACGATCGCCTCTCGGTGGGTCGTCGGCTTTTCCCGGATGCCGCGGCTCGCCGACGGGACTTTAATCGAGACATGTCGGCGAAGGGACCGCATGCACCGCGCGCGGGCGACTGGCTGGAGGCCCGGGAGCCCCGCCGCATGCCCACGCGCCGCGGGCAGATCCTGGAGGTCCTCGGGCGTCCCGGCCATGAGCACTATCGCGTGCGATGGGACGAGCGGCACGAGTCGATCGTCTACCCAGCGGACGGGGTGCACGTGATCCCCAAGAACGCGATCCTGAAGAAGGTGCAGCGATGAGCAAGGACTCGACGACCAAGCCGGCGGCGGACGACGTCGCCGCCGACATGGAACATCGGCTGGAGGATCTCGGCGAGCAGATCCACGACTCCGAGCGCAAGGCGCGGCACCTCCCGGACGAGCCGCTCAGCGCGATCGCGGGCGATCAGACGCTGGTGCACGAAGGGCCACTGTCGCGCGGCGCGACGCCCGCCGGCGCCAAGGAGCTGGAACCCGGACACGACTGAGGAGCCGCCATGCCCAGCCTGATGATCACCGTTGACCTGGCCGAAGACGACCGTGAGACGCGCGCAGAGGTCGCGCTGGAGGTGGCCGGCAGGCGGTTCGAGGCCACCGGCCGCGCCCGGCGCGCCCCGGGGGATCCCAGCGTTCCCGAAGTCGGCGAGGAGCTCGCGCTCTCGCGCGCCTTCGCCAAACTCGCGCACGATCTGCTCGACGTCGCGACGGAGCGCGTGGACAGCTTCGGCGGCTGAGCCGGCCGCCGGCGCGCGCGAGCCGCTGCAGCGGGCGACGGGTGGCCTGGGCCGGGCACGGCGCGGGCAACCACGGATGGCCCGGCGCCCGTCGCGGCGTAGCGTGCGCAGAGCGGATGTGGCACCTGATCTTCGTCGACCTGCGCCGCCACGCCGCGCGCACCATCCTGACCGCCTCGGGCATCGCAATCGGCGTGGCGACGATCGTCGCGCTGCTGGCGCTGAGCTCCGGCATCGACCGCAGCGCCGCGGGGCTCATCAACCTCGGCGGCGCCGAGCTCGGCATGTTCCAGGCGGGCGTTGGTGAACTGACGGCGTCGTCTCTCCCCGCATCGCTGGTGCCGCGCGTGCGGCGCCGGCCGGGCGTCGCCGACGCCACGCCGATCGCGGTGGCGACGGGCGAGCTCACGGAACGCCCGTCATTCCTCGTCTTCGGTGTGGATCCGCGGAGCTTCGTCTACCGCAGCCTCGTCTTCGTCGCCGGGCGGGGGGCCTCCGGCCCTCGCGAGGCCGTGCTCGGCGACGCCGCTGCCGGCGAGTTGCGGCTCGACGTCGGCGACACGTTGAAGCTGTCGGAGGGCGCTTTCAGGGTCGTCGGCATCTACCACGCCGGCGTCCCGTTCGAGGACCAGGGTGCGGCGCTGCCGCTGGCCGTCGTGGGACGGATCCGCGGCCGTCCGGGTGAGTCGACGACGATCGCGGTGAAGGTCGAGCGCGGCGCTGAGGCCGCGAAGGTCGCGGACGACCTGACGCGGGCGTTCCCGGGGACGGTGGCGATCAGCCAGCCTGATCAGGTGGCGCGCGTCGACACCAACAGCCTGCTCGTGCGCAAGTCGGCGACGCTCGTCGTCGCGCTGGCGCTGATCATCGGCGGCATCGCGGTGATGAACACGATGCTGATGGCGGTCTTCGGGCGCGCCGCGGAGTTCGCGCTGCTGTTGGCGGTGGGCTGGCCGCGCCGGCTGCTTGCGCAGCTGGTGCTGGGCGAGGGGTTGTTGCTGAGCCTCGGCGGCGCTGCGGTCGGCGTCGCGCTGGGAGTGGCGGCGGGCGAACTGCTGGTCAGCGCGTTCGAGGCCGGGGCGCTGGTGCAGCCGCACTTCGAGGCGTGGGGCCTGGGCCGCGCGCTGCTCGTCGCTGCCGCGATGGGGACGCTTGGCAGCCTCTATCCCGCCTGGTGGGTCACGCGGCTGGCCCCGGCGAAGGCGCTGGGCTAGCGGCGCCCGGGCCGTCAGACACCAGGCGCCCGTCGCGCAGGTGCAACACGCGGTGGACGTGGCGCTGCGCGTCCGGCTCGTGACTGACGAGCAGGACCGTGGTCCCGTGCTCGCGGGCCAAGCTGTTCAGCAGGTCGAGGATCTCCTCGCTCGCGACGCTGTCCAGCGCGCCCGTCGGCTCGTCGGCGAGCACCAGGCGCGGGCGGCCGACCATCGCGCGGGCGATCGCGACCCGCTGCCGCTCACCCCCGGAGAGCTCGCCGGGAAGATGGGTCGTGCGCTCGGACAGGCCGACGTCGGCGAGGGCGACGCGCGCGCGCCGCAGGCGCTCGACGCGACGGCGGACGACCGGGATCAGCGGGACCTCGACGTTCTCCTCGGCCGTCAGGCCGGGGATGAGGTGGTGCAGCTGGAAGACGAAGCCGATGACGTCGCGTCGGTAGCGGGCGGCGTCGGGGAGATCGGCGACGTCCTCGCCGCCGACGGTGATGGTGCCCTCGTCCGGCGTGTCGAACCCGGCGACGAGGTTCAGCAGTGTGCTCTTACCCGAGCCGCTCGGACCGGTGAGCAGGACGACCTCGCCGGGGGCGACGGCGAAGGAGACGCCGTCGAGCGCGACCACCCGCTCGCCGAAGCGCTTGACGACGTGATCGACGCGGATGTCCGCACCGGTCCTGTCGGCGCCCGTCATGTCCCGGAGAGCAGCCAGCGACCGCCGACCTGCTGCAGCCTGGTCCGCCCGGTGAAGCCCAGCGGCGCGAGCGAGGGCACCGGCTCGTAGCGGACGACGGCGGTGTCGCCGGTGATCGTCACGGCGGTGATCGGCGCCGCCGCGACGGCCTTCCGGTCCGCCGCCGTCAGCCGGCTGCCGAGGAGCCGGATCGCGTCCAGACACTCCAGCTTCGTGGCGGCGGTGATCTGGGCCTGGGCGTCGGTCGTCAGGCTGGGGCAGAACGCGTTGCCGTTCCCCGCGGCGGCTGCGGTCGCGGCGGTGCGCCAGATCGTCCGGACCTGTTGCTCGGATGTGGGTTCCGGCTTGGGGGGCGAGTCATCATCCCCACAGGCCGGGACCGCCACCGCTGCGCCGCCGAGCGCCAGGACGACGAGGACCAGGGCAAGGAAGCGATGGGAGCGGCACGGGCGCTGGGTCATGGGTGACGCTCATGCTCCGCGAGCCGATGCCCGCGCGCAACCGGGGAAACCCGGGTTCGACTCGAGGAGCCGACCCCCACTGGAGTCGAGTCGCGCGCGCCGAGCCTCGACCACGCGACGCAACGCTGACACGGGTACGAGGGCGCGGCGCCGTGCCCCACGGTCTGCCGGTCAACTATCGCGAACGGGGAGGCCGGCCTCGATCCATCCGACCAGACCGCCCGCGACCGGGCGGGCGATCATCCCGACACCCTGGCAGGCGTACGCCGCGAGCGTGGCCGCGCGTCCTCTGCCGGAGAGGAAGGCGATGGGGCGGTCGTGAGCGAGCGTCGTCGCGTCATTGGCGAGGACACTGAGCGGCACGTTGCGCGCTCCCTCGACCGTGGGAGCGGGCCGCTCGTGCGGCTCGAGCAGGTCGATGAGCTGCAGCCGTCCGTCCCGGAGCTGCTCGACCGCGTCACGCGGGTCGAGTGCATCGGGGTGCTCTGCGAACGGGTCTGGCAGGGTGCTGAAGGTAGGCGGCACAGGACGAGACGTCAAGGTGCGCCTAGCTGATGCGTGAACTGCTGAACAAGCGCCTCGTGGTCGTCACCGGCAAGGGGGGCGTGGGGAAGTCGACCGTCGCGGCCGGCCTCGGCGTTGCTGCGGCGCGGTCGGGTCGTCGCACGCTCAACGAGTACCTGCACGAGCAGCTCCCGCTCGGTGTCATCGCGGCACTCCTCGGCCGACCGAACGCGGGACGGGAGCTGACGATCCGAAGGCAGGCGTCAGATTGGGTGGAGGTCGGAAACGCGCTGTGCTCAGGGTTGAAGCAGCCCTACGCCAGGTTCATCGCCACGTACTTCGTCTCCAGGTACTCCTGGAGCCCCTCGGGCCCGCCCTCGCGGCCGTAGCCGGACCACTTGACGCCGCCGAACGGCGCGCCTGCGTTGGAGACCATCCCCTGGTTGAGGCCGACCATGCCGACCTCCAGCGCCTCGATCACGTGGAACGCGCGGTTGAGGTTCTGCGTGAACACGTACGAGGAGAGCCCGAACTCGGTCGCGTTCGCGAGCGCGATCGCCTCGTCGTCGTCGGCGAACGAGATCACCGGCGCGACGGGGCCGAAGATCTCCTCCGACTGCACGCGCGCGTCGGCCGGCACGCCGGCGATGACGGTCGGCTCGTAGAAGTACCCGGCGCCCTCGCGCGGCCCGCCGCCGACGAGCACCTGGGCACCCTTGCCGACGGCGTCCTCGACGAGCGTGTGCACGCCGTCCCGCGCGGCCTGGTCGATCAGCGGGCCGGTCGTCACGGTGTCGTCGGTGCCGCGCCCGAGCACGAGGCCGCGCATCCGCTCGGCCAGCCGCTGCGAGAAGTCCGCGGCGACGGACTCGTGGACGAGGAAGCGGTTCGCGCTCGTGCACGCCTCGCCGATGTTGCGCATCTTCGCGAGCATCGCTCCGTCCACGGCGACGTCGAGGTCGGCGTCCGGGAAGACGAGGAACGGCGCGTTCCCGCCGAGCTCCATCGACATCCGCAGGAGCTGCTCGGACGCCTGCTCGACGAGCATCTTCCCGACCTGCGTGGAGCCGGTGAAGGAGAGCTTGCGGGCGCGCGGGTCGCGGATCAGCGGCTCCATCAGCTCGCCGGACTTCGAGCCGGTGATGACGTTGCACACACCCGGCGGCAGGCCCGCCTCGTCGAGGATCTGCGCCATCGCGAGCATGCACAGCGGCGTCTGCTTCGCCGGCTTGACGACGCTCGTGCAGCCGGCCGCGATCGCCGGGCCGACCTTGCGCGTGCCCATCGCGAGCGGGAAGTTCCACGGCGTGATGAAGAGGCACGGGCCGAGCGGCTGCTCCATCGTGAGGACGCGGCTCAGGCCGTTCTCGGCGACCTGGAAGCGCCCGTTGATGCGCACGGCCTCCTCGGCGTACCAGCGGAAGTACGACGCGGCGTAGGCGACCTCGGCACGGGACTCGGCGAGCGCCTTGCCCATCTCGAGCGTCATCAGCAGCGCGAGCTCCTCGGTGCGCTCGGTCATCAGCTCGAACGCGCGGCGCAGGATGTCGCCGCGCTCGCGCGGTGCGACGTGCCGGAACGTGCGAAACGCCTCGTCGGCCGCGGCGAGCGCCGCCTGGCCGTCGCCGACGGTCGCGTCGGCGACCTCGACGAGCGTCTCGCCGGTCGCCGGATCCTCGACCGGGAGCGTGTTCGCGCCCGTCGCGTCGCGCCATTCCCCGCCGATGAAGAGCTGCGTCGGGACCGCGTCGAGGACGGCGCGCTCGGCGCCGGGGCTGATCGTCGTCATGGCGCGAGCATACCCCCGGTCAGACGCCGCCAAGCGGGTCCGGCAGTCCAACTTCCGGTGGGGCCCGCGCGCCGGTCCGGCGCGTCCCGGCTGGTCCTGCGCCTACCCTGGGGAGCGTGCGCCGCATGCTCGTCACAGCGCTCGTCGCGACCTCCGTCCTCGCCGCCGCTCCCGCGGCGCAGGGCGCCACGTCGCTGGTCATCACCGGACGGGGCTGGGGCCACGGGATCGGGATGAGCCAGTACGGCGCGCTCGGCTACGCACAGCGCGGCTGGACGGCCGACCGGATCCTCGCCCACTACTACACGGGAACCCAGCTCGGGCGGCTCTCGTCGAGCCCGACCGTGCGCGTCCTGCTGCAGAGCGGGCGCTCGAGCTACGCCGTGCGCGGCGCCGCGTCCGTCAGCGGCGCGCTGCTCGACCCCGCGCAGACCTACACCGTCGTCTCCGGGGGCCAGGGCCTCATCGTGCGTGACGGGTCGGGCAAGGATCGCCTGACGTCTCCCGGCCCGCTCGGCTTCCGCGCATCCGGCGGGGGCGCGGTGACGCTGCTCGGCCCGGCGCAGAACGGCACGAGCGGCGGGCGCTACCGCGGCACGATCCAGATCGCCAAGGGCTCGGGCGGCCTGTCCGCCGTCAACGCGCTCGGCCTGGAGGACTACGTCGCGGGCGTCATCTCCGCCGAGGTCCCCGCGTCCTGGCCGACGGAGACGCTCCGCGCCCAGGCCGTCGCCGCGCGCACGTACGCGGTGACGACGAACGCCGGCGGCAGGACCGACCTCTTCACGCAGTACGCCGACACGCGCTCGCAGATGTACCGCGGCGTCGCCGCCGAGACCCCCGCCACGAGCGCCGCCGTACGCGCGACGGCGAGCCGCGTCGTGACCTACCAGGGCGCACCGGTGACGACGTTCTTCTTCTCGACGAGCGGCGGCCGCACGGAGAACATCGAGAACAGCTTCGTCGGGTCGACGCCGCGCCCGTGGCTCAAGAGCGTCTCCGACCCGTACGACACCGTCTCGCCGCACCACCGCTGGAAGACCCAGCGGATGACGTTCACGCGCGCGACGGCCGCGCTGCGCGGGCTCATCAAGGGCAACCTGCGCCGGATCAAGGTCACCAAGCGCGGCGTGTCGCCGCGCATCGTGCGCGCGGACCTCGTCGGCAGCCGCGGGACGACGCGCGTCACCGGCCCGCAGCTGCGCAAGGCGTTCGGCCTGCGCGACACGTGGATCAGCTTCCGCGGCTTCTCGACCGCCGTGACCAAGCAGCCGGCGCCGCCGGCCGGAGGCAAGCTGCCCGGCGTCCCGGCGACGCCGAAGACGACGACCGACCCGACGACGGGCGGCGCCGCGCGCGCCGCCGTGACGGGTCCGCGGATCCACGGCGTGATCTCGCCGGCGCGCACCGGCGCCTGGGCGTCGGTCGACCGCCGTGAGGGCACGCGCTGGGTGCGCGCGGTCGACGTCCAGCTCGGCGCCGGCGGCACCTACACGACGACGCTCCCCGGGCCGGGGAGCTATCGCGTGCGGTACGCCGGTCAGACCGGGCCGGTCGTCACTGCGCGGTAAACAGGCGAGCGAGCGACTCCGCCACGCACACCGGCTTCGCGCCGCCCTCGATCTCGAACGTCTGCGTCACGGTGATCTGGATGCCGCCGGGAACGTCCTCGACGTTCGTCAGCGCCGCGCGCATGCGGACCTTCTGACCGACCGGCAGCGGAGCGGGGAAGCGCACCTTGCCGTAGCCGTAGTTGACACCGAAGGCGAAGCCCTGCATGTCCATGATCTCGTAGGAGAACTTGGGGCCGAGCGAGAGCGTGAACAGTCCGTGGGCGATCGTGCCGCCGAACGGCGTCTGCGCCGCCTTCTCCGGGTCGATGTGGATCCACTGGTGGTCGCCGGTCACCTCGGCGAACTGGTCGATCGTCGCCTGCGTGACCTCGTACCAGTCGCTCACGCCGAGCTCCTGGCCGACGGCCGCCTTGACCTCGTCGGGTCCTGTGAGAGTCGTTGTCATGCGGCGATCCTACGACGCCACGAGCTTGCGCTCCCGCTCGACCGCCGCGTCCCGAGCCTCGCCCCGGCCACTCGCGACGAGCACGAGGAACGCGAGCGACGCGACCACCGCCATCAGGACGAATCCGAGGGCGTACGCCGCCGGTCGAGGACTTGACGATGCCCATCACGATCGGCGGGAAGAACCCGCCGAGCCCGCCGGCCGCTCCGACGACGCCCGTCACCGCGCCGACCTGGTCCGGGAACCACGCGGGCACGAGCTTGAACACCGCGCCCGTGCCGAGGCCCAGGCACATCGCCATCGTCAGGCAGGCGATCGTCAGCGGCACCATCGTACTTGTAGGTGCCGGCCAGCACGAGCGCGAGCACGAGCGTCCCGACGAACGAGATCATCAGCACGTCGCGCGCACCGATGCGGTCCGACAGCCAGCCGCCGAGCGGACGGCCGACGACGGCCAGCGCGCGAAGCCTGCGGCGCGGTAGCCGGCGTCCGGCTTGGAGAGGTCGTGAACGCCGGTGAGCAGCTTCGGCAGGAAGAGGAACATCGCGACGAAGCCGCCGAACGCCATGAAGTAGAAGAGGGTCAGCGCCCACGCGCGGCTCGCGCCGGGCCCGCGGAAGACCGCCAGCGGCGCGAGCCATCGAGCCCTTCGCGTGGCTCGCCGAGCCGGGGGCGTCCTCGGCGAACGTCCAGAACACGACGGCCATCACGGCCATCAGCGACCGCCGCGATCCAGAACGGCACGTCGAGGCTCGTCGCGTCGACGATCTTCGGCGCGGTCATCGCGCCGAGCACGGTGCCGCCCATGCCCACGCCGTAGATGCCGAGCGCGAAGCCCTGGCGCTCCGGGGCGTACCAGTTGTTCACGAACGGGACGCCGACCGCGAACGAGGCGCCGGCGAACCCGAGCAGGAAGCCGAAGATGAGCACCGCGCCCCACGAGTCGTTGAACAGCGCGAGCCCGATCAGCGGCAGCGGCGTGAACGCCATCAGCGCCGTGAACACCTTCCGCCCGCCGTGGCGGTCGGTGAGGATGCCGAGCGGGATGCGCATCAGCGAGCCCAGCACCACGGGCACCGCGACCGTCACCAGCGAGCTCGAAGTCCGACAGGCCGAGCTGCTTCTGCAGGTCCGGCCCGAGCGGGCCGAGCAGCGCCCATGCGTAGAAGCAGACGCCGAATGCGAGCGATCGCGAGCGCGAGCGCGCGTCGCGTTGCTCGTGCGGGCTGAACGCCGAGCCGTCAGTCGTGGACATGGGGCCTGTCTTTCGGTTGCCGTGGAGGTGGAGGCGAGCCCGCCGGCGCCGACGCGCACGGCACGGGGCGCGCGCGAGCGGTAGACGATGGGGCTGCGGCGCAGGTAGGCCGACCGGCACGCTCCAGGCGTGGACCAGGCGGCTGAACGGCCAGACCATGAGGATCAGCCAGCCGCCGATCGCATGCAGCTGGTAGCTGAGCGGGACGCTGGCGCCGGTCATCAGCGACGCGTCGGGGTCGAGGAGGAACAGGCCGCGGAACCAGGGCGAGACCGTCTCGCGGTAGTCGTAGCCGCCCTGGATCAGGTTCTCGACCGTCGTGTTCCACATGCCGGTGAGCGACCATGAACGCCGAGCAGCACCATCACGGTGACGTCCCAGCCGCGCGTCGTCGCCGCGCACGCGGTGGTTCAGCAGCCGCCGCGCGATCAGGATCGCGAGGCCGGCGAGCATCGCGAGCCCGGCGACCGTCCCCATCGATCGCCGAGAAGATCCGGTAGGTGTTCTCGCTGATCCCGAGCTCGTCGGTCAGGCCTTCGGGACGAGGATGCCGATGACGTGGCCGCCGATCACCGCGAGCAGGCCGATGTGGAAGAGCGGGCTGCCGATCTTCAGCCAGCGCGCCTCGAGCAGCTGGGTCGAGCGCGTGGTCCAGGTGAACTGGTCGTGGCGCTAGCGCCAGAGGTGGCCGACGACGAACGTCGCGATCGCGAGGTAGGGCAGGACGACCCAGAGGAACGTCGCCGCGCGCGTGACGGCGAGCGGGGTCATCGGAACGACCCCGCTCGCGCGGGCATGACCTCCGGCGGGGCGAACGGCTCGAGGCCGACCTCCTCGTCCGGCGGGCCCTCGCTGGCGATGCGCCGGGCCTCGGCGAGCTCCTCGGCGCGACAGCGCGGGCAGGACGGAGACGACGGCGTCGAGCACCTGCGCGTACGGGCTGTCGAGGTCGTGGAGCGATGCGCGCAGCAGCTCGATGCCCGGCCGCATCCGGCCGAGGATCGGCGTCCGCGTCCTCGCCGGGGGCGAACGCCGCGAACTCCAGGATCGCGGGCAGGTAGTCGGGCAGCTCGCCGCCCGTCAGCTCGAGGCCGGCCTCGCGGTAGCGGCGCTTGAGCCCGAGCAGCGTCGCGCCGCGCTGGCGGCGGTCGCCGTCGCGGAAGTACGAGAGGTGCAGCGACGCGCGCTTGTGGAAGTCGAACGTCGCGACGTACTCCTCCTGCACGCCGTACGGGTCCGATCCCGGCGCGCCGGTCCAGGAACGCGCAGAGGTCGCGGCCCGCGCGGCCCGGGCACGGTCGGCTGCCGCCGCGCGCAGCGCGGGCGTCGCGTCGAGCAGCTCGCCGTCCGGGGTACTCCAGCAGCAGCGCGGCGATCCGCAGGACGCAGTGCCGTCGCCGGTCATGAACGCGCGTCCCCGTCGCGACCCGTGGACCCTGGTGATGCTGAGCAGGCGACCGCTCCGCGCTCCGCGAGGTCGACGCAGGTCGATCCCGGCGTCGCCCTCCGCCTCGTCGACGCCCGGGCCGCAGGAGCCGGGGCCGCCGGCGAAGTCCAGGCCGCAGCCGCCCTGCCGCTCCTCGAGGTTGTCGGCGATCTCGCGGTGGGCGAGCGGGATGACGTAGCGGTCGTCGTACTTGGCGATCGCGCAGAGCCGGTACATGTCCTCGATCTCGACGGCGGTCATCCCGACGCGCTCGCGGCGATCGCCGGGTCCGGCTCGGCGCCGATCAGGTCGGCGCGCATGTACGCGCGCATCGCCGCCAGGCGCTTCAGCACGCCGCGGACGACGTCCTCGTCGCCGGCGCGTGAGCAGGTTCGCGAGGTACTGGACCGGGATCCGCAGCTCGTCGATCGCCGGGAAGACGTCATCCGGGTCGGCGCTCGACCCCGGCCCCTCGACCAGCGACATCACCGGCGAGAGCGGCGGGATGTACCAGACCATCGGCATCGTCCGGTACTCGGGATGCAGCGGCAGCGCGATGCGCCAGTCCATCGCGAGCTTCCAGACCGGCGAGCGCTGCGCGGCCTCGAGCCAGTCCTCGGGGATGCCGTCGCGGCGGGCCTGCTCGCGCACCTGCGGGTCGTGCGGGTCGAGGAAGACGTCGAGCTGCGCGTCGAGCAGGTCCCTGCTCGTCCGGCGTGGAGGCCGCGGCCTCGACGCGGTCGGCGTCGTAGAGGACGATCCCCAGGTAGCGGATGCGCCCGACGCAGGTCTCCGAGCAGATCGTCGGCATGCCGGCCTCGATGCGCGGGTAGCAGAGGGTGCACTTCTCGGCCTTGCCGGTCTGCCAGTTGAAGTAGACCTTCTTGTACGGGCAGCCGCTGACGCACATGCGCCAGCCGCGGCACTTCTCCTGGTCGACGAGGACGATGCCGTCCTCCTCGCGCTTGTACATCGCGCCGGACGGGCAGGAGGCCACGCACGACGGGTTCAGGCAGTGCTCGCAGATGCGCGGCAGGTACATCATGAAGACGGACTCGAACTCGGCCCGGACCTGCTCCTCGACGCCGTCGCGCAGGTTGGGGTCGAGCTGCACCGAGTCGGGTCCGCCGCCGAGGTCGTCCTCCCAGTTCGGGCCCCACTTGAGGTCCAGGTTGTCGCCGGTGACGCGCGAGACCGGCCGCGCGACCGGCTGGTGCTTCGACGGGCCGGCGCTGATCAGCGAGCTGTAGTCGTAGGTCCACGGCTCGTAGTAGTCGTCGAGCTCCGGGCAGGTCCGGGTTGGCGAAGATCGAGGCGAGCTTGCGCAGCGGTCCGCCGGCCTTCAGCCGCAGCTTCCCGCGGCGGTCGAGCTCCCAGCCGCCCTTCCACTGCTCCTGGTCCTCCCAGCGCTTGGGATAGCCCGATCGCCGGGCTTCGTCTCGACGTCGTTGAACCACATGTACTCCGCGCCCTTGCGGTTCGTCCAGACGTTCTTGCAGGTCACCGAGCAGGTGTGGCAGCCGATGCACTTGTCGAGGTTCATGACCATCCCGACCTGGGCCATGACGCGCATCAGTACGTGACCTCCGTCTTGCGCTTGCGGATCAGCGTGAGCGCATCACGCTGGGATCCGATCGCGCCGTAGTAGTTGAAGCCCCAGGAGAGCTGCGCGTACCCGCCGATCATGTGCGTCGGCTTGATGATGATCCGCGTGACCGAGTTGTCGGTGCCGCCGCGGTGGCCGGTCGTCTCGCTGATCGGGACGTTCACGTGCCGGTCCTGCGAGTGGTACATGAAGGCGCTGCCCTCGGGGATGCGGTGCGAGACGACGGCGCGACAGGCGATCACGCCGTTGCGGTTGACCGCCTCGACCCAGTCGTTGTCCGCGACGCCGATGTGCTCCGCGTCGCCGGGCGCGATCCACACGACCGGCCCGCCGCGGAACAGCTCGAGCATGCGCAGGTTGTCCTGGTACTCGGAGTGGATCGACCACTTCGAGTGCGGGCTGATCCAGCGCGACGACGACCTCGGCGGCGCCGGGGTCCAGGTCGCCCTGCGCGTGCCGCGCGGTCGAGAGCGGCGGCCGATAGGCCGGCAGCCCCTCGCCGAACTCGAGCATCCAGTCGTGGTCGACGTAGAAGTGCTGGCGTCCGGTGAGCGTGCGCCACGGCACCTCGCGGTCGACGTTGACGGTGAACGGGGAGTAGCGGCGGGTGCGGCTCTCGATCCCCGACCACTCGGGCGAGGTGATGACCTTGCGCGGCTGGATGCTGCACCTGCTCGAGCGTGATGCGGTCGTCCTCGCGGTCCGTCGCGAGGTCGGCGAGCTCGGTGCCGGTGCGCTCCTCGAGCTGCCGGAAGCCCTCGACGGCGAGGCGCCCGTTCGTCGTCCCCGACAGGCGGAAGATCGTCTCGGCGACGTGCTTGGCGGTGCGCAGCTGCGGGCGGCCGTCGGCGACGCCGCCGCGGACGACGCCGTTGCGGCGGCGGAGCTCCTCGACCTCCTGGGCGGGCTTCCACGAGATGCCCTTCCAGGCGATGCCCGCGTTCTCGACGAGCGGCCCGAGCGCGGTCATCTTGTCGTGGACGGTGCCGTAGTCGCGCTCGACGACGATGAGCTTGGGCATCGTCCTTCCCGGGACCGGCTCGCACTCGCCGGCCTTCCAGTCGCGGACGACGCCGCCGGGCTGGGCGAGCTCCTCGGGCGTGTCGTGGAGCAGCGGCGCGGCGACGAGGTCGCGGCGCACGCCGAGGTGCTTCTTCGCCAGCTCCTGGAAGCGCTCGGCGACGGACGCCGAACGCGTCCCAGTCGCTGCGCGCCTCCCACGGCGGCGGGACGGCCTGGTCGAACGCGTGCACGAACGGGTGGAGGTCCGTGCTCGAGATGTCGTGCTTCTCGTACCAGGTGGCCGCCGGCAGGACGATGTCCGAGTACAGCGCCGACCCGTTCATCCGGAAGTCGATCGTCGTGAACAGATCGAGCTTCCCGGTCGGGGCCTCCTCGCGCCACTCGACCTCCGTCGGGCCGCAGCTCGGGGCCCGTCTCGGTCGCGCGGACGGCGTGCTGATCGACGCCGAGGAGGTGCTTGAGGAAGTACTCGTGACCCTTGGACGACGAGCCGAGCAGGTTCGCGCGCCAGAGCGTCATGACGCGCGGGAAGTTCGCCGGGTCGTCCGGATCCTCGGCGGCGAAGCGCAGCCGCCCGGCCTGCAGCTCGTCGATGACGTGGTCGGCCGGCTCCTTCCCCGCGGCGGCCGCCTCGTCGCAGAGGTCGAGCGGGTTGCGGTTGAAGGTCGGGTAGCTCGGCAGCCAGCCCATGCGCGCGGACTGCACGACGGTGTCGGCGAAGTGCTTTCCCTTCAGCGCGCCCGCACCGAGCGGGCTCGTCAGCTCGTCGACGCCGAAGCGCTCGTAGCGCCACTGGTCGGTCGCCAGGTACCAGAAGGACGTCGTCGCCTGCTGGCGCGGCGGGCGCGTCCAGTCGGTGGCGAACGCCGCGACGCCGAAGCCGGTGATCGGGCGGACCTTCTCCTGCCCGACGTAGTGCGCCCAGCCGCCGCCGTTGACGCCCTGGCAGCCGCAGAGCAGCAGCATGCTGAGCATGCCGCGGTAGATCTGGTCGCCGTGGAACCAGTGGTTCGTGCCGGCGCCCATGACGATCATCGAGCGGCCCTCGGTGACCTCGGCGTTGCGCGCGAACTCGCGGGCGATCCGGATGACGAGCCCGCTGT
This sequence comes from uncultured Actinomycetes bacterium, assembly GCA_963823375.1. Classification (GTDB taxonomy): domain Bacteria; phylum Actinomycetota; class Thermoleophilia; order Solirubrobacterales; family Solirubrobacteraceae; genus F1-60-MAGs163. Next base: position 104,181 of record CAWGLQ010000012.1, read on the forward strand.
CGACGTTCGTGTGCTCCTGCTGCCAGGCCGGGGTGCCCGGCTCGGGATCGTCGTAGCCGGCGGGCCAGTCGCCCGGGAGGTCGTCGCGGTGGACGCCGAGCTGCGCGCAGAGGAGGTCGAAGACGGTCGTGACGAGCCGGTCCCCGATGCGCCTGGCGGGCACGCCGCGGCGCATGATCCCGCCGCCCTCGGTCTCGCCGATGTCGAAGCGCGGCAGGTCGAGCTCGACGAGCTCGTCGTGCGCCCCGAGGAGCGAGAGCCGCGGGGCGATGTCGCCGAGCTGCAGGTTCCAGTGGCCGGCGCCCTCCTCGCCCCAGCGGTGGCCGATCGAGCCGTTGGGCACGGCCGGCTCGCCGGTGGCGTCGTCGAACACGACGGTCTTCCACTCGGCGTTCTCGGACTCCTGACCCAGGTCGCTCGCGCGCAGGAAGCGGTCGGCGACGTAGGCGCCGTCGCGCTCGCGCAGCGTCACGAGGAACGGCAGGTCGGTGTGCTTCTTGGCGTAGCCGTCGAAGTACGGTGTCTGCCGGTCGACGTAGTGCTCCTTGAGGATCACGTGCGTCATGCCGAGCGCGAGCGCGGCGTCGCTGCCCGGCTCGGCGTTCATCCAGTGGTCGGCGAACTTCGTGTGGCCGGCGTAGTCCGGAGAGACGACGACGACCTTCTGCCCGCGGTAGCGCGCCTCCGTCATGAAGTGCGCGTCCGGGGTGCGGGTCTGCGGGATGTTGGAGCCCCAGAGGATCACGTAGCCCGAGTTCCACCAGTCGGCGGACTCGGGGACGTCGGTCTGGTCGCCCCAGATCTGCGGCGAGGCGGGCGGCAGGTCGGCGTACCAGTCGTAGAACGACAGGCAGACGCCGCCGGTCAGTGAGAGGAAGCGCGTCCCGGCGCGATAGGAGACCGTGGACATCGCCGGGATCGGCGAGAAGCCGACGTTGCGGTCGGGCCCGTAGCGCTTGATCGTGTGGATGTGCGCGGCCGCGATGATCTCGCTGACCTCGTCCCAGGACGAGCGCACGAACCCGCCGCGACCGCGCTGGGACTTGTACGTGCGGGCCTTCTCGGGATCCTCGACGATCGCCGCCCACGCGTCGACGGGATCGCCGGTGCGAGCGAGCTCCTCGCGGTAGAGCCGGACGAGCGCTCCGCGCACGTACGGGTGGCGCACCCGGATCGGCGAGTAGATGTACCAGGAGAACGACGCGCCGCGGGGGCAGCCGCGCGGCTCGTACTCCGGCATGTCGGGGCCGTTGGAGGGGTAGTCGGTCTGCTGGGTCTCCCAGGTGACCAGGCCGTCCTTGACGTAGACCTTCCACGAGCACGAGCCGGTGCAGTTGACGCCGTGCGTCGTGCGGACGACCTTGTCGTGCGACCAGCGATCGCGGTAGAGCTCCTCCCATTCGCGCGAGTGCCGCGAGTCCGTGCGCCAGCGGGCACCGTCGGGCGTCTGCGCGCCAGGGTCATCGGCCGCGGGCTCGAAATGGCGAGGCCTGGTGAGAAGATCAACCGCGGCGGGATCGGAGGAGTCGGTCACGACATGAGAAGCTAGTTTTCACAGTAGGACTGGGAAATCCGTGATCTGCCACCTGCGATTGCGGACAACTACGGAGCCGATGACCGACCAGCCGACAGACGAACGCCTGATCAGGGAGCTCCGCGCCGCGGAGGGGTCGGCGGTCGGCACGGCGGAGCTCGCGGCGGCGCTCGCCCTGCACCCGAACGGCGTCCGCGTGCAGCTGCGGCGGCTGCAGGCCCGTGGCCTCGTCGAGCACGAGCTGGAGCGCTCGGGGGCCGGGCGACCCCGCGACAAGTGGCGCCTCAGCGCGCGTGCGATCGCCGAGGCGGACCGTCCGCACGTCGGCTGGGCGATGGCCCGGTCGCTCGCCGGGGCGATCCCCGCGACGCCCGCGCGGCTCGCGGAGGTCGAGACGGCCGGCGTCGGCCTCGGCGTCGAACTCGCGCACGGCCTGGGCATCGACGGGGAGGACGACACCGCCACCGCGGTCGGCCACGCGCTCGAGGCGATGGGCTTCGACCCGCAGCGGCAGGGGGACGGCGCGCCGGCCTGCTTCCGGCTGATGGCCTGCCCCTACGCGGACGTGGTGCGCGAGAACCCCGCGGTCGTCTGCACGCTGCACAAGGGCATCGTCGGCGGCGTGCTCGAGCACCTGGGGACCGGCGGGCGGGTGACGCGGTTCGAGCCGCGCGACCCCGACGAGGCCGGCTGCGTCATCGAGGTCGAGTTGGAGTGGTCCGGGTCAGCTCCGCTGACCCGCCCTGCCAGGGGGCCGTACCAGGTACTCCGCCTCGACCTCGCCGATCTCCGTCGACGGCGGCTCGTCGGCGATGTACTCCAGCGCCAGGCGCCCCCAGTCGGCCCCGGCGCGCAGCTCTCCGAGCACGCCGAACAGCAGGCCCTCCATGCGCCGGATCAGCAGCGCCTGCGGCGGCAGGGTCTGCTTGCGCATGTAGTCGAAGTGCTCGGACCGCGGGGAGGAACCGACCTCCATCGCGTTGCGCACGTACTCCGGGTCGAGCCGGCGGAAGCCGGTCGTGAAGTACCACTCGCCCGCGATCTGGAGCTGCTCGAGCACGCGCTCGGGATGGAAGTCGTCGGGCTCCGGGAGGTAGCCCAGCGTGGACATCCAGTGGTGGACGCCGTCGGCGTCGCCGTCGATGACGGCGCGCGCCAGCGCCTGCTCGCCCTCGAGGTAGTCGTCGTCCACGTGGCGGACGAGCCCGAAGTCCAGGAAGCAGACGCGGCCGTCCGGGCAGAGGATGTAGTTGCCGGGATGCGGATCGCCCGCGGCGATGTGCTCGCGCTCGAGCAGGCCGTAGAAGAAGCGGAAGGCGATCTCCGCGAAGCGGTCGCGGCCGGCGTCGTCGAGCTGCTTGATCTGGTCGAAGCCGACGCCCTCGATGAACTCGGTGACGAGCACCCGGCGCGTGGAGAGGTCGGTGTGGACCTTCGGGATCCGCACGAACGGGTGGCCGCGGAACGCCCGGTGCACGCGGCGCTGGTTCTGCGCCTCGATCTCGTAGTCGAGCTCGTCGGCGATGCGCTCGCGCAGCTCGTTGAGCAGCGCCTTCGCGTCCATCCCCGGCGCCATCCGCTTGAGCAGCGGCACGAGGAGCTGGACGTTGCGCATGTCGGTGTCGACCGCCTCGGCGACGCCCGGGTACTGGATCTTCACCGCGACGTCGTCGCCCTCGTGCGTCGTCGCGCGGTAGACCTGCCCGATCGACGCGGCCGCGATCGGCCGCTCGTCGAACGTCGCGAAGTGCTCGTCGAGCTTCCCGCCGATGTCGCGCTCGGCGACCTTGCGCATGTCCTTGAACGAGACCTTCGGCGCGCTGTCGCGCAGCGCGGCGAGGCGCTCCTTGAACTCCTCGCGGTCCCCTTCGGGAATGAGGTCGAAGTCCACGGTGCTGAGGACCTGGCCGATCTTCATCGCCGCGCCCTTCATCTGCCCGAGCTGCTTGACGAGCTGGTCGGCGAGATCGAGCGCGCGACGCTGATCGGCGGCGGTCGCCTTCTCCTCCGAGCGCACGCGGTTCAGCGCGCTCGTCGCCGTCCACTTGACGCCCTGGCCGCCCACGAGCGAGCCGAACCGGGCGGTGCGGGCGAGGCGGCTCTTGGGGACCTTGGTGGTCTTCTCGTCGTCGGGCATGAGGGCGTCCGTGAGGACGGGCGCTCTTGGGGTACGGGCGCGCGCCGGGGCGGGTATCACGGTACCGCCGGCCCCCGGAGCGTCCAGGCCCAGCCGGTACGGTGTCCCGCGTGGACGCCCCGCTGCTCGCCGTCGACGCGCCGTCGCTGCTGTACCGGGCGTTCTTCGCGCTCCCCAAGAGCATCAAGGGAGCGGACGGACGGCCCGTGAACGCCCTGCTCGGCACCGCGAACCTCCTGCTCCAGGCCGTCGACACGCACGACCCGCGCGCGGTCGTCCTGTGCTTCGGCGCCGAGGCCGGCGCCTACCGGGTCGCGGCGTTCCCGGGCTACCACGCCGACCGCCCCGAGATGCCGCCCGAACTCGAGCACCAGTGGACCGACGCGCGTGCGTTCTTCGGCGCGTTCGGGTGGACGTCGCTCGAAGCGGAGTCCGACGGCCTCGAGGCCGACGACCTGCTCGGCGCGCTCGCGCGGGTCGAGACCGACGCCGGTGGGCAGACGCTGCTCTTCACCGGCGACCGCGACATGTTCCAGTGCGTCGGCGACCGCGTCCGCGTGCTGTTCCCGGCGAAGGGCGGGCCCGACGAGATCGGGCCGGCGCAGGTGCGCGAGCGCTACGGCATCGACCCCGAGCAGGTGCCGGACCTCATCGCGCTGCGCGGCGACCCGTCCGACGGCCTGCCGGGGGCGAAGGGCATCGGCGCGAAGGGCGCCGCCGACCTGCTGACGCGCTTCGGGACGCTCGAGGGCGTGCTCACCGCAGCGGCGTCCCCGGTGAGCGAGATGACGCCGCGCACCCGCGGAGCGCTGACGGCCGACCCGGACCTCCTGCGGACGTTCCGCGAGATCGCGACGCTGCAGCCGATCGCCGTCGAGCGCCCGGCCGACGGGCCGCTCGACGCGCCGGCCGCGGCGGCCGCAGCGGCGCAGCGGGGCATGGGCGCGCTCGCCGGCCGGCTCGAAGCCCGCTCGGCCTAGCCGGAGATCGCGGCCGCGACCTCTGCGGCGACGAGCGCGCCGGCCGCGTCGAGCGCCTCGGTGCTGCGCTGCGCCCGGGCCAGGACGAAGGCGCCCTCGAGCGCCGCGATCATCCCGATCGCCAGCGCGCGCGCCTGGTCCTCGTCCGCTCCGGCGTCGCGGAAGCGCTCGGCGCCGGCCGCGATCCAGCCGTCGAAGACGTCCGCGCACGCCTCGCGCATCTCCTCGCTGCTGCTCGAGACCTCGAGCGCGACCGTCGCGATCGGGCACGCGTCGGCCCAGCCGGACGCGCGCAGGTCCTCGCCCGCGAGCGTGAAGAACGTGCGGACGGCGGTGACGACGTCGGGCGCCGGGTCGAAGATCGCCGGGAGCAGCAGGCCGTACATCTCGCCCGACCAGCGGACGACCTCGGCGCCCAGCTGCTCCTTGCCGCCGGGGAAGAAGTGGTAGACGGAGCCGAAGGGCGCGTGCGCCTCGGACACGATCTGCTTCATGCCGGTGCCGGTGTAGCCCTGCCGCCGGAACAGCTCGGCGCTCGACGTGACGATGCGCTCACGGGTGCCTTGACCGCTCATGGTCGGTCGAGCATACTCCTCTCACTAGAGCGATCTATCTACTGGTGGTCAACGGCATGTACTCCTGGCTCGCGAAGGGCATCCTCACCCGCAACATGGCGCGGCTGCGCGAGGGCGACTACCGCCCGCTGCTGCGGCTCGACGCGAAGGACATCCGCTTCCGGTTCCCCGGCGACAGCTCCTGGGCGACCGAGATCGACAACCGCGACGACCTCGAGCTCTGGCTCCAGCGGTTCGTCGCGACCGGGCTGAAGATCCACCCCGACGAGGTCATCGCCCAGGGCCCGCCGTGGAACACGACGCTCTGCGTCCGCGGCACCGACCACCTCGACACCGAGGACGGGCGGGTCTACGAGAACCGCTACGTCATCTGGGGCCGCATGTCCTGGGGACTGCTGCGCGAGTACGAGGTGTACGAGGACACCCAGGCGAGCGCGCGGCTGGATGCGTATCTGGAGGAGCGGGAGCTGAGCCGGGCTTGAGATTGATCAGACCGAGATCGATCAGCCCGGCTCTGCCGGTCTGTCCTGCCAGGGGGCCGTACCTACGCCAGGGGGCCGTACCTACGGCGTGAACTTGACAGTCAGCACGTCGCCGTCGGCCATCACGTAGTCGCGGCCCTCGAGCCGCAGCGTCCCGCGGTCGCGGGCGCCCGCGTAGCCGCCGGCGTCGACGAGGTCCTTCCAGCCGATCACCTCGGCGCGGACGAAGCCCTTCTGGATGTCCGTGTGGATCTGGCCGGCCGCGTGCCACGCGGTCAGCCCGCGGCGCAGGTGCCAGCACTGCGCCGGCTTCGCCTCGCCCGCCGTGAAGAACGCGTCCAGCTCGAGCAGCTCGAAGGCGCCGCGCACGACGCGCTGAAGCCCCGACTCGCTCACGCCGAGGTCGGCGCGCATCATCGCGGCCTCGTCGTCGTCGAGCTCGGAGAGCTCGGCCTCCAGCCGCGACGAGACGGCGACGACGCCCGCTCCGTGCGAGGCCGCATGCTCGGCCACGGCGGCCGGGACCTCGTCGGTTCCCTCGTCGATGTTCGCGACGAACAGCACGGGCTTGGCCGTCAGCGGCTGCAGCAGGCGCGCGACGTCCGGCGCGTCCTCGGGCACCGGCACCGTGCGCGCCGGCTTCCCGCTCTGCAGCGCGGCGATGACCTCGCCCAGCCACTTCTCCTCGGCGATCGCGTGCTTGTCCCCGCCGCGCGCCTCGCGCACCACACGCTGATGACGGCGCTCGGCCTGCTCGAGGTCGGCGTAGATCAGCTCGGTCTCGATCGTGTCGATGTCGCGAGCCGGATCGACGCTGCCCTCGGAGTGGATGACGTTCGGGTCACCGTGGGCGCGCACGACGTGGACGAGCGCGTCGGTCTCGCGGATGTTCGCCAGGAACTGGTTGCCGAGCCCCTCGCCCTTGGACGCTCCGGCGACGAGGCCGGCGATGTCGTGGAAGGCGATCGTGTCCCACACGATCTCCGACGCGCCGATCGAGCTCGGCGACCTGCTCGAGGCGCTCGTCCACGACGGGGACGACCGCCACGTTCGGCTCGATGGTCGTGAACGGGTAGTTCGCGGCCTCCGCACCGGCCTTGGTGAGCGCGTTGAAGAGCGAGGACTTCCCCGCGTTGGGCATGCCGACGATTCCGACCTTCACGGGCGTGGAGGGTAGGAGGTTCAAAACACCACGATCGGGGGCATAGCGCCCTGGATGCACGTCCCACTCATCGTCAACACCGCTTCCGGATCGGGTCCGGACCCCGACCGGATCGCCCAGGCAGATCCGCGAACGGGGCCACACCGTCGACGTGGTCGACGTCGCGGATGCGGCCGACGCGGCCGCGGGATCGCCCGAGCTGATCCTGGTCGCCGGCGGCGACGGGTCGCTCGGCCCAGCCGCGGACGCAGCGTCCCGCTGCGGGGCGGCGCTCGGCGTGATCCCCGCCGGGACGGCGAACGACTTCGCCTCCGCACTGAGGCTGCCGGACGACGAGGACGAGGCGCTGGCGCTGGCGCTCGACCCCGCGGCGCGGCGCGTCACGGTGGACCTCGCCCGCGCCGACGCACGCCCGTTCCTGAACGCCGCGAACTTCGGCCTGGCCGCTGACGCCGCGCAGGCGGCCGACGACCTCAAGGGCAGGCTCGGCGCCGGCGCATACGTCGCGGGAGCGCTCAAGGCCGGCATCACCGGCGAGCCGTTCGAGGCGATCGTGACCGTCGAGGACGACGTGCTCTGGAGCGGGCCCGCGTGGCAGGTCGTCGTCGCGGGCACCGGCGCGTTCGGCGCCGGGTCGGGGCTCGACGCCGCCGTGCGCGATGACGGCCTGCTCGACGTCGCGGTCATCCCCGGCGGCCCGCGCACCGGGCTCATGCGCCGGGCCGTGGCGCTGCGACGGGGGGACCTCGCCGAGCAGCCCGGACGTCCCGCACGCGCGCGGCCGCGTCGTCACGATCGACGCCCCGCAGGCCGCCGCGAACGTCGACGGGGAGATCGTCGACCCCGCGCCGCGGCGGCTGACGACCGGCGCCGAGCGCATCCTGGTGGTCGCGCCATGACCATCCCGGCGCGCTACGCCTGGCCCGCGGGACTCGTCGCGGCCGCGGGACTGCGATACGCGAGCGACTCGCTGCGACACCGCCGCGAGCAGGGCGCCGGCTACGCGCTGCGCGGCGACCGGCTCGACGTGGGCGGCGGGGACTTCCTCGCCGCGTGCGAGGCGCTCACCGGCGCCCCGATCTCGCACGGCAACGAGATCGACCTGCTGATCAACGGCGACGCGATCTTCCCGGCCTACCTCGAGACGTTGCGCGGCGCGCGGGAGACCATCAACCTCCTCACGTACGTCTACTGGCAGGGCGACATCGCGCACGAGGTCGCGGGCGCGCTCTGCGACCGGGCGCGCGCGGGCGTCGAGGTCAACGTGCTGCTCGACTGGGTCGGCACGGCGCGCATGGACACGGCGCTCGTGGACCAGATGACCGACGCGGGCGTGACCGTCTGCAAGTTCCGCCCGCTGCGACCGTGGACGGTCCGGCGGCTCGGCAACCGCACCCATCGCAAGGTCGTGGTCGTCGACGGGTGCGTCGGGCTGATCGGCGGCGTCGGGATCGCGGAGGAGTGGACCGGGAACGCGGACGACCCGGGCCATTGGCGCGACACCCACGTGCGCGTCCGCGGCCCGGTCGTGCGCTCGCTCCAGGGCGCGTTCGCCGAGAACTGGCTCGAGTCGACCGGCGACGTGCTCGTCGGGCCGACCTACCTCCCGGCGATCGAGCCGATCGACGGCGGTCCGCCGATGCAGGTCGTCCGCTCGGCCGCCGGCGTGGGCGACACGGACGCGGAGGCGCTGTACTTCCTGGCGCTCGCCTGCGCGGAGCGGTCGATCGACCTGACGGCGGCCTACTTCGCCCCGCGCCCTGCGTTCTCCACCGCGCTCACCGACGCGGCCGGGCGCGGCGTCGACGTCCGCGTCCTGGTTCCCGGACCGAACGCCGACAAGGAGTTCGTGCGCCTCGCCGGCCGCCGCACCTACGCCGAGCTGCTCGACGGCGGGGTGCGGGTGTTCGAGTACCAGCCGACGATGCTCCACGCGAAGACGCTCGTCGTCGACGGAGCGTGGTCGAGCGTCGGGTCGGTGAACTTCGACAACCGCAGCTTCCAGCTCAACGACGAGGCGACGCTCTGCGTGCAGGGCGACGCGTTCGCGAGCGCGCTCACCGAGCAGTTCGAGGAGGACCTCACGGTCAGCGAGGAGATCGAGCCGGAGCGGTGGAACGACCGCCCCCTGCGCCACCGCGCCCGCGAGCGCGCGCTGCAGCTCGCGCGCCGCGAGATCTGAGGCACGGCCCCCTGGCAGGACGGACCGCCGAAGGCGGGCCGATGGCTCTCATCAGGACGGACCGCCGAAGGCGGGCCGATGACTCTCATCAGGACGGACGGCCGAAGGTGGTCCGATACGCTCTGCCTCCGGCCGGTCCCCCACGTGACCTATGGCGCCACTGCGAGCGCCGGACCGGGTACCGCGCCGGCGCACGCCGGCGGACAGGCCCGGTGGTCAGGAGTGTTCAAGCCACCCAGGCGAGACACACCTTCCTGGGACGTTCTGAAGTCAGAGGGGACTGTGATCCGGAGGCACTGAGGCGGACCTGTAACGGGTCCGCCTCAACCTTGTGTAGGGCGCGGAGGAGAACCATCAGACCGCCTTCGGCGGTCTCGTCCTGCCAGGGGGCCGTACCTAGCCCAGTCCGAAGCCGACGCGCTGCTCGTCGGTCTCCGTGCGCACGTAGACCACCTGCGAGAGGTTGATCCGCACGGGCCCGTCGGCGTCCTGCACGTCGAACCACTCGCCGCCGGCGAGCGCGTCGCGCAGCGCCTCGGCGTCCTTCTGGGTGAGCCTGAGCGCAAGGCCGCCGCCGCCCTGGAAACCCAGGGTCACGCCGTGCCGCTCGTCCTTCGAATCCTTCGCCATGTCAGTGGGCCTCCGCGGGCTCGACGATCTCGGTCAGCACGCCGCCCGTGCTGCGGGGATGGCAGAACGCCACGCGCGACCCGCGGATGCCGATCCGCGGGGTCTTGTCGATCAGCTCGACGCCGGCGGCGGACAGGCGCTCGAGCTCGGCGTCGATGTCGGTCACCTGGTAGGCGACGTGATGGATGCCGGGACCCCGCTTGGCGAGGTACTTGCCGACCGGCGTGTCGGGGCCGAGCGGCTGGAGCAGCTCGACGTGGTTCTCGCCGACGTCCAGCAGGACGGCCTCCACGCCCTGCTCCTCGACCACCTCGCGGTGGACGAGGGTCATCTCGTAGGAGGCGTCGTAGAGCTTCAGCGCGTCGTCGATGGACTCCACCGCGACGCCGATGTGATCAATGCGGGCGAACATGCCCGCCGCAGTCTACGACGCAGCGGGCGGCGTCGGATCGGTCGCGACGACGCGGAGGTTGCGGGCGGGCCTGCGATCGATCCGCGGGATGCCGTCCATGATGCGATCGATGTCCGACCGGCCGAGGACCTCCTTCTCCAGGAGCTCCTGTGCGAACTCCTCGAGCGTCTCGCGGTGCGAGGTGATGAGCGAGAGCGCCTGGCGATGCGCCTCGAAGGCGAGCGCCTGCTGCTCCTCGTCGCGGATGCGGCGGGTGAGATCCGAGAGCTGCTCGGCGTCCACGTAGGTGCGGCTCGTCACCTCGGAGGTGCCCATGCCGTAGACGTGGACCATGGCGTTCGTGATCTCCGCGACGCGCTGCAGGTCGTTCGCGGCGCCGGTCGTGACGGCGCCGAAGACGACCTGCTCGGCCACGCGACCGCCGAGCAGCACGGTCAGCTGGTCGATCAGCTCCTCGCGCGTCTTGAGGTAGCTGTCCTCGTCCGGCAGGTTCATGACGTACCCGAGCGCCTGGCCGCGCGGGACGATCGAGATCTTGTGGGCGCGCTCGGCCGTCGCGAGCAGCTCGCGCGTCAGTGCGTGCCCGGCCTCGTGGTAGGCGACGACCTCGCGCTCGTGCGGGTTCAGCGTCGTCGAGGACTGGACGCCCGCGACGACGCGCTCGAGCGCTGCGTCGAAGTCGTCCGTCGACAGCGCGTTGCCGCCGCGACGGGCGCAGCGGATCGCGGCCTCGTTGCAGATGTTCGCCAGGTCGGCGCCCGTCAGGCCGCTCGTCTGCTGGGCGATGACGTCGAGGTCCAGGTCCTCGCGCAGCGGCTTGTTGCGCGTGTGGACGTCGAGGATGCTGCGGCGCCCACCCACGTCCGGCGGGGAGACGAACACCTGGCGGTCGAAGCGGCCCGGACGCAGCAGCGCCGGGTCGAGCTTCTCCAGGAGGTTGGAGGCGGCCATCACGACGACCTGGTCGGTCGAGGCGAAGCCGTCCATCTCGACGAGCAGCTGGTTGAGCGTCTGCTCGCGCTCGGAGTTGTTGTCGGAGCCGCGGCGCGCGCCGACCGCGTCGAGCTCGTCGATGAAGATCACGGCGGGCTCGTTCTTGCGGGCCTCGTCGAACAGGCGCCGGATGCGCGCCGCGCCGAGGCCGGCGAACATCTCGACGAACGAGCTCGCCGACTGCGAGAAGAACTGGGCGCCGGACTCGTGGGCGACGGCCTTCGCGAGCAGCGTCTTGCCGGTCCCGGGCGGGCCGTGCAGCAGCACGCCCTGGGGCACCTTCGCGCCGAGCCGGTGGAACGGCGTGGGGTCGCGCAGGAACTCGACGACCTCGATGAGCTCGGACTTCGCCTCGTCGGCGCCGGCGATGTCGGTCCACGCCGACCTCGAGGTTCGCCTCGGGCTTGATCTGCATCGGCTTCGTCTTGGGCATGAGCTTGAGGCTCTTCCACAGGACGAAGACGAGGACGGCCATGAAGATGAGGCCGAGGAAGCCGCTCCAGTTGGTGCCGAACTCCTGGAGGCGGTCGAAGAAGCCCAGCGGCGGCGGCACCTGCTCGAGCTGCGCGGAGAACGCCTGCTCCACCTGATCGAGCGCGGCCAGCAGTTCGATCTTGACCTGAACGGGATCCGCGGCAGGGGCGACCGCGGCGAGCAGCATGGAGGGCATCACACCCAGTATCGGCAGGAACGCCCGGTTTTCAAGCGTGGGTCGCCGCGACCCGCTCGACGCGCACGATCTCCGCGAGCGCGGCGCGGCCCACGTCGAGCTGCTCCTCGGTCGGCTCGCGCGTTCCGAGCGCCCGCTGCAGCTCGTGCCCCGGCCGCCGCAGCGCCCGGGCGGCGCGGGTCCCGGCGTTGCGCTCCGACCAGACGAAGACCTCGACGGCGACGCCGACGCTCGCAAGCGAGACGAGGCTGCCGTGCAGCGACGTCGGCTTCTCGACGACGCGCCGCAGCAGCGCCGCGCCCGCGAGGTTCGCGGCGAGCATCGGCGCCATCAGGTGCGAGCCGCAGCGATCGTGCTCCTTGGCGGCGTCGCGCGCGTCGTCCGAGCCCTGCTCGTAGGCGGCGATCGCCTTGTGCTCGACGCCGTGGTAGGCGGCGACCTCGCCGGCCTGGAGCGCGACGACGGACGGCAGCAGCGACAGCGCGACGCCCGCCAGGTCCCCCCCGCCGCCGCGCAGCTTGCGCCGCAGCACCGCGCCGCCGAGGCTCGCCGCGACGGCGGCGCCGATGACCGGCGCGCTCTGGAACGGCAGCCGCGCCTGCGGCAGCGCGCGCTTGACGAGCGGGATGACGACCATCGCCTCGCCGAGCCGCACGATGCCCCGCGCGCCGGGCACGCGGTCGACCGCCTTGGGCGCGCGCGGCTTGAGCCCCGACGCCGTGCGGATCGAGCCGTCGTCGGCGCGGATCGCGACCGCCCACGACGTGGGCCCGTGCACGAGCAGCCCGTTGCCGAGCGCCATGCCGCCCAGGCGCAGGCGTTCGGGCTCGCTCACCCCAGGAGCTCCCGGGTCAGGTCGCGGTAGCACTGCGTCGCGAACGCCAGGTCGCGCACGTCGATGCGCTCGTCGGGCGCGTGGATCAGCGGCCACATCTCGTAGAGCGACGTGTGGCGCATCGGGAAGAAGCCGTAGGCGACGCACTCGGGGAACGCGTCGCGGAACGTGCGCGAGTCCGTGAAGGCCGGCAGCACGATCGGGACGACCCGGGCGCCAGGGTCCTCGCGCTCGATCCACGCGCGGATCGCGTCCATGAGCGGCGAGTCGATCGCCGAGCCGTTGCCGATGTTCTGCTCGGTGAACTCGAGGTCGTAGCCGTCGGTCCCGAGCATGCCCGCGATCCGCGTGCGCACGACGTCCTCGCCGATGCCCGGCGGCGTGCGGCAGTCCACGTTGACGCTCGCGCTCGAGGGGATGACGTTGATCTTCTCCGACGCGGCGGCCATCGTCGGGGCGAACGTCACGCCGAGGCCCGGCTCGACGACGAGCGCGAGGATCGGGTCGCGCTCGCGCAGCTGCGCCATCGCGGCGACGGGGTCCGTGGCGTCGAATCCGAGGTCGGCGAAGAGGCGCATCGGCCCCTCGGTCGGGTCGTAGGCCGGGAGCCCGTCGGTCATCGCGCCGATCAGCGGCGCGAGCTTCAGCAGCGCGTTGTCGCCCAGCCGCGGGTTGCTCGCGTGCCCGGCCGTGCCGTGGGTCGTGAGGCGGAACTGGTGGACGCCCTTCTCCGCGACGCAGACGCCGTACACGCGCCCGCCGTCGTACGGGATGACGGCGCCGCCGCCCTCGTTGAGGAGCATGTCGCAGCGCACGAGCTCGGGGTGCGTCTGCGTGAGCCAGATCGCGCCCTCGCCGCCGCCGACCTCCTCGTCCACGACGACGATGACGAGCAGGTCGCCGCGCGCCGGCCGCCAGCCCTCCCGCGCGAGCGAGACCGCGGCGGTGACCTCGGCCGCGGTCTGCGACTTCATGTCGAGTGCGCCGCGGCCCCAGAGCTCGCCGTCGATGACGTCGCCGCACCACGGGTCGTGCCGCCACTCGGCCGGGTCGGCGAGCACGGTGTCCACGTGCGAGAGCAGTCCGAGCACGGGCCCCTCCGCGGCGCCGCGCAGGCGCGCGACGAGGTTCGGGCGCTCGGGTGTGCGGCCCACGAGCGTCACCTCGAAGCCCGCGCCGGACAGCAGCGCCGCGAGCTCCTCCTGCGCCGCCAGCTCGTTCCCCGGAGGGTTGACCGTGTTGTGGCGAACGAGCTGCGCGAGCAGCCGGGTCGCCTCCTCCTCCAGGTGCATCGCACGATCGTACGGCCCCGCCTGACAGCATGCGCGATCAATGGCGGGGGACCGGATCGGCCTGGGCACGGTGGTGCGCGAATGGGGACGCCTGGGCGTGACCGGCTTCGGTGGTCCGCCCGCGCATGTCGCCCTCCTGCGCGAGCTGTGCGTGCAGCGCCGCGGCTGGCTCGACGCGCGCGAGTTCGAGGACGCCAACGCGGCCACGCAGCTGCTGCCGGGGCCGGCGTCGACGCAGCTCGCGATCTACTGCGCGGGGCGCGTGGCGGGGCGCACGGGCGCCGTGCTCGGCGGCCTCGCCTTCATCCTCCCGGGCCTCTGCCTCATCATCGCGCTGGGGGCGCTCACGCTCCGCGGGTCGACCCCGACGTGGGGCCTGGGCCTGCAGGCGGGCGCCGGCGCGGCGGTCCTCGCGGTGATCCTGCGCGTCGGATACGACCTGGCGCGCTCGAGCCTCGCGCCGCACGCGGGCCTGCAGCTGTGGCGGGCGATCGTCTATCTGGTGGTGGGTGCCGCGGCGGTCGTCCTCTTCGGCGCGTT
>CAWGLQ010000013.1:0-68765 GCA_963823375.1 uncultured Actinomycetes bacterium
CACGCCGCGACGGTGTTCGGCGCGCTGTTTGCGGGAATCCTGCCGCGTTTCGCGTGCCGGGCGGGCCTCAGGCCGGCGACGCGGCGTCGATCGCGTGGGCGAGGAACCGCCCGTACACGCCGGACTCCTGCGCTCCCTGGAGGACGATCCGGCGGCCGGCGACCACCAGCGGGACGGCCCGCGCGCCGATCTGCGCGGCGATCGTCTCGTCCTCGGCGACCTCCTCCTCGCCGTCGCCGGAGGCGAGCCGCGCCGCCAGCGCCGGGGGATCCGGCAGGCCCGCGTCCGCCAGGCGCTCGACGACGACCGCGAAGTCGGTGACGTCGAGGCCCTCGGCGAAGTGGGCGAGGTAGAGGGCGTCGAGCGCCTGCGTCTCGAAGCCCTGGTCGCGGGCGAGGGTCACCGCCCGGTGGGCGAGCCGGGTGTTCGGCGCGACGCGCATCGCGGCGGGGTCGTAGGGGATGCCCGGTGCGGCGCAGCCTCGGCGACGACGCCCGCCAGCCGCTCGGCGGCGTCCTGCTCGGAGCCGAAGCGCTCCGCCACGTACTCCCGCATCGGACGCCCGCGGGGCGGCATCGACGGCTGGAGCTCGAACGCGCGGTGCCGCAGGCCGAACGCGGCGCCGGGCCCGTCGCCGAGCGCCGCGATGAGGCGCCGGTGGCCGATGAAGCACCACGGGCACGCGATGTCCGCGAAGACGTCGAGCGGGATCGCCGTCATCGCCGCAGGCTATGCCAGCGGCGCCGGCTACGCGGCGGCGCGCTCGGCGCCGGCGTCCGGCGTCGTCGGCCCGAAGAAGGCCCCGCCGTTCAGCGCGCGGTCGAACGTCGACCAGACGGCGCCCGGGGCGAGCTCCTTCTCGAGCCGGTCGAAGCTCCCCAGCCGTCCGCCGAGGTTGTCGATCATGTGCACGAGCGTCGCCTCGCGCGTGGCGGGGACGACGGGGCTGCCGTGCTCGAGCGCGCCGTGGTGGCTGAGGATGATGTGGAGCACCGCCTGCGCGGTGGCCGCCGGGAAGCCGGGCAGGTCCTCGATCTCACGCCGGATCCGGTAGTAGCCGAGCGGGATCTCGCCGAGCAGCTTGCCGGCGTCGGTCAGGTCGATCGCGCCGCCGTCCTGCGCGTAGGCCTCGAGCTTGCCGATGTCGTGGAGCAGCGCGCCGGTGACCGCGACGTCGCGGTCGATGCCCGGGAACGTGGCGCTGATCGCGCTGACGGACTGGGCGACCCCGAGCGAGTGCTCCAGGAGGCCGTGCGCGTAGGCCTGGTGGTAGTGCTTGGCGGCGGGTGCGTCGCGGTAGGCCGGCCAGGTCGGCGCGTCCTCGCCGAGGACGCGGTCGAGCAGGCGCCGCAGGTGCGGATCCTGGACGGTGGCGAGCAGCTGGCGCAGGTCGGCCTCCATCGCCTCCGGGCTGCGCGGCGGGCCGTCGTGCAGGTCCGCCTCGTCGTAGGTGCCGGGCTCGGCGGCGGAGAAGCGCGCGCGGGCCTGGGCGCCCCACTTCGGGTGCACCTCGTAGATGCCGTGCACGTGCACGGGCTTCCCGGGGACGCAGAGCTCGGCGTGGGCCTCGACGTCGTCCCAGACGTTGACCGTGAAGGCCCCCGTGCGATCACCGATCGTGAGCTTCAGGAAGGTCCCGCCGTCCTTCTTCGTGCGCGTCTCGGCAGCGCGGACGAGCAGCACCTGATCGAGCTGATGACCGTCGGTGAGGTCGCGGACGAGCACGGGCGGAACGGTGGCACGAAGGCCGGACGGTTGAGACTGCTTGCGCATATGCTCGGGTCGCTCCCACGAGAGAGGATCTGACATGCGCACCGCGATCATCACCGGCGGGACGGGCGGCCTGGGCGCCGCCGTGACGGCTCGCTTCATCGACGACGGGTGGCGCGTCGTCGTCCCGTGGGTGGCCGAGGCGCGAGCTCGAGCGCGTGGAGCGTCGCGACGGGCTCGAGCTCATCCAGGCGGACCTCTTCGACGCGGACGCGGTCGCCGCGGTGGCCGACCTCGCGGGGGCGGACACGCGCGCGGTCGTCAACCTCGTCGGCGGCTTCCACGCGGGCGGGCGGGTGCACGAGTCGCCCGTCTCCGACCTGCAGGCGCAGCTGCGGATCAACCTCGAGCCGGCGTGGCTCGTGACGGGCGCCGCGCTCCCCGCGATGCTCGCCGCCGGCGACGGGGCGGTCGTGTGCGTCTCCTCGCGGACGGCGCTGCAGCCCTTCCCCGGCGGCGCCGCGTACGCGGTGGCGAAGGCGGCCGTGCTCGCGTTCGTCGACGCGCTGCACGTCGAGTACGCGCAGGACGGCGTCCGCGTGAACGCGATCCTCCCGTCGGTCATCGACACGCCCGCCAACCGCGCCTCGCAGCCGGACGCGGACGCCTCGGCCTGGGTCACCCCGGCGCAGATCGCCGCCACGATCGCGGCGCTCTGCGGGCCGGACACGGCCGCGACGAGCGGCGCCCACATCCCGGTCTACGGAAAGGCCTGACATGCCGCTTCCCCGTCGCTCCGACCGCCGTCCCGCGCTGCGCGGCGGCATCGACCTCGGTGGCACGAAGATCCAGGCGCTCGTCCTGGACGACGAGCACACGGTCCTCGGCCGCGGGCGCTCGGAGACCCCGAGCGAAGGCGGGCCCGAGGCGGTCCTCGACGAGCTCGACGCGACGATGCAGGCGGCGCTCGCCGACGCGGGCGCGGCGGCCGGGGAGCTCGCGGGCATCGGCGTCGGCACGCCCGGCGCCGTGGACACCGTGACCGGAACGGTCGCCAACGCGCGCAACCTGCCCGACTGGATCGACCCGTTTCCGCTCGCCGCGCAGCTCTCGCGCCGGCTGGCCGACGTCCCGGTGCGCCTGGGGAACGACGTGAACGTCGCGATCGAAGGGGAGTTCCGGCTCGGCGCGGGCCGCGGCCACGACTCGCTCGTCGGCGTCTGGTGGGGCACCGGCGTCGGCGGCGGTCTCGTCCTGAAGGGCGAGATGTGGCACGGCCGCGGGTACGCGGGCGAGTTCGGCCACCAGGTCATCCACCGCGGAGGGGATCTGTGCGGCTGCGGCAACCGCGGCTGCGTCGAGGCCTACGCGGGCCGCAAGATGATGGAGGCGTGGGTCCGCGAGAAGCAGGCGGACGGCCATCACACCGACCTCTTCAAGATCATGGAGAAGCGCGGCCGCGACCGGCTCACGAGCGGCGTCTGGTGGCGTGCCGTGCGCGACGAGGACGCGCTCGCGCTGCACGCGGTCGAGCGTGCGCTGAAGGCGCTCGGCGCGGGCATCGCGTCCGCGGTCAACCTGCTCGACCTGCCCGCGGTGGTCGTCGGCGGTGGGATGGGGGAGCGGTTCTTCGCCTCGCACGGCGCGCAGCTGGGGCAGTACATGCACGAGAGCCTGTTCCGCGCCGGGGACCCGCCGGCTCTGCTCCCGACCGAGCTGGGGGACGACGGCGGCGCGGTCGGCGCCTCGCTCCTCGTGGTTCCCGCCTGAGGCGCGGCGCGACATCGCGCCGCGCCCTGGGATACACCTTCGGGCGTGCGTGAGCCGCTGATCGAACACCGCCTGGAGCTCGCGGGATACGGAACCCGCGTGCTCGAGCTCGAGGGCGCCGGGCCGCCGGTGCTCCTGGTGCACGGCTTCGCCGACTCCGCCGACACGTGGCGCCTGACGCTCGAGCGGCTCGGCCGCGACGGGCGGCGCGCGCTCGCCGTCGACCTCCCGGGCTTCGCGGAGGCCGATCCGCTTCCGCGCGAGGGCCTCGTCCTCGAGCACTACGACGCATTCGCCGCCGCGGCCGTCGAGCATCTCGCGCAGGACGGCGAGCCGGTGATCGTCGCGGGCAACTCGCTCGGCGGCTGCGTGGCCCTGCGCATCGGCGCGCGGGCGGACCTGCCGCTCGCGGGGATCGTCCCGGTCGCGCCGGCGGGGCTCGACATGCCGCGGTGGTTCTCCGTCATCGAGCGCGACCTGATCGTGCGCGGGCTGCTCGGGTCGCCGCTGCCGCCGCCCGGACCCGTCGTGCGCCGCATGGTCGGCGAGGTGTATCGCCAGCTCGCGTTCGCCCGCCCGCGCGCCGCGTCGGGCGACATCGTCCGCGGGTTCACCGGCCACCTGCGCGACGCGCGGTCCGTGAGCCGCTTCCTCGACGTCGGCCGCCGGATGCTGCCCGAACTGACGCCCGCCGCGTTCGAGCTCGACCGGATCACGGTGCCGACGCTGCTGGTCTGGGGCGACCGCGACCGCATGGTGAGCCACAGCGGGGCGCGCCACGTCCTCGAGGCGGTGCCGCAGGCGCGCTACGTCGAGCTCGACGGCTGCGGGCACTGCCCGCAGCTCGAGGAGCCCGAGGCCTTTGCCGACCTGTTGCTCGAGTTTCAGGCGCAGCGGGCCGGCGCGTACCCTGGACCCTCGTGATCCCCTCGCCCGACCAGCTCGCCTCGGCCGTCGCGAACTCCTACGACAAGGTGTTCCGCGGAGGCGTCGCGGACCTGCGCCGCACGCCCGCGCGCATCATCGACGAGGCGCCCAAGCGCGTCGTCTACCGCTACCTGGCCCAGCACGACGAGCCGCAGCGCGACCTGCCCGTGCTGTTCGTCCCGCCGCTCGCGGCGCCGACCGTGAGCTTCGACCTGCGGCGCGGCTGCTCGATGGCCGAGCACTTCATCGCGATGGGCCACCCGACGTACCTCGTCGAGTACGGGTCGATCGCGTTCTCCGACCGCGACCTCGGCCTCGAGTTCTGGGTGCGCGACGTCCTGCCCAACGCGATCCGCACGGTCAGCGAGGACGCGGGCGGCAAGCCCGTGCAGCTGCTCGGCTGGTGCCTGGGCGGGATCATGGCGCTGCTGGCCGTGGCGGGCGACCGCTCGCTGCCGGTCGCCTCGGTCGCCGCGGTCGCCAGCCCGTTCGACTTCACGCAGGTCCGGCTCGCCGCCCCGCTGCGCGCTGCGAGCAACGTCACCAACGGCTTCCTGGGCAGCGCGATCTACCGCACGTTCGGCGGTGCGCCGGCGCCGCTCGTGAAGTGGGCGTTCCAGCTGACGTCGATCGACAAGTACCTGACCAAGCCGCTCGCGATCGCCACCCACCTCGACGACCGCGAGTTCCTCGCCCAGATCGAGGCCGTGGACCACTTCATGGCGCACATGCACGCGTACCCCGGGCGCACGATGGGCCAGCTCTACCACCGCTTCTTCCGCGTCAACGACCTGGCCGACGGGACGCTCGACTTCCACGACGGCGAGGGCGAGATCGCGCTCGCCGACGTCAGCGTGCCGGTGATGGCCGTCGCCGGGTCGAATGACGTGCTGGCGCCGCGCGCGGCGGTGCACCACCTCGCCTCGCTGCTCCCGAACGCTCCCGAGGTCCGCATCGAGACCGCCCCCGGCGGGCACCTCGGCGTGCTCACCGGCCGCAGCGCCGCCCGCACGACGTGGGCGTGGATCGACGAGTTCTTCGAGGACACGGCGGGGGCGGCGGATCGGGCGGTTCGGCCTCCGCTGCGTGTTGTGGCCTAGGCACGGCCCCCTGGCGGGACAGGGATCCGCAGGTACGGCCCCCTGGCAGGACAGGGATCCGCTCGCGGATCCCTGATCGTTCTCGCGTCCTGAGGAGACTGATCAGCCCGCCTCCGGCGGTCTGTCCTGCCAGGGGGCCGTTGAAACCGGACTTGCGCAGAAACCGCAGGCCCCGCCTATCCTCGATGCTCGTGCCTCGCCTTCGCCGCACCGGCCGGCTCGCCGCCGCCGGCCTTCTCGCGCTCCTCTGCATGCCCGTCGCCGCCGCGTCGGCGCAGGGCCCGCAGCGCATCGCCGACAACATCGGCGCGGGCGGCGTCGACCTGTCGGGCCTGACGCTCGCGGAGGCCGCCGCGAAGCTCGACGCCCAGCTCGCCCCGCGGCTCGCACAGCCGATCGTCGTGCGCGCCGCCGGGCGCCGCTTCACGCTCCCGGCCGCCGACGCGAAGGTCACCCTCGACGCGCTGACGACCGCCAAGCGCGCACTCCGCGCCGCGAAGCCGTCGTCGACCCCGGAGGCCGGCGGCACCGCATTCGGCGCCGAGGTCCCGCTCGCGATCCGGCATTCGCGGCTGACCGTGAAGGCGTTCTCCGCGAAGGTCGCCGCCGGGGTCGCCCGCGCACCCCGTGACGCCTCGCTGCGGATCGGCATCAAGCGCATGACGATCCGGCGCGCGAAGCTCGGCGTGGGGCTCGACGCCGCGGCGCTCGCCGCGAAGGTCGATGCAGCGCTCGACGCGCCCGCCGCCTCGCGCCTGGTCGAGCAGCGGACGCGCAAGGTGTACCCGCCCGTCAACGCCGACGACCTGCGCGCGCAGTACCGCACGGTGATCACCGTCAGCAAGCGCGAGTTCAAGCTGCGCCTGTTCAAGAACCTGAAGCTCCGCCGCACGTACGGCGTCGCCATCGGGCAGTCGGCGTATCCGACGCCCGAAGGCCGGTTCCGCATCCAGGACAAGCAGGTCGACCCGGTGTGGTCGGTGCCGAACAGCCCGTGGGCCGGTGAGCTCGGCGGCAGCACCGTGGCCGGCGGGTCGGCCGCCAACCCGCTCAAGGCGCGCTGGATGGGCATCACCGACGGCGTCGGGATCCACGGCACGGGCGACGACTACTCGATCGGCTCCGCGGCCTCGCACGGCTGCATCCGCATGCACGTCGCCGACGTCAAGCGGCTGTACCCGCTCGTCCCGGTCGGGACGACGATCATCATCCGCTGAGCCCTTGCTGCGCCGCACTGCGGCGCGTCGGGATTCGGCCTGCACACCTGCGGAAACGCCCCCTTCCGTGGCGGCGGCCCGGTGTGGTATCCCATAAGGGTTCCATGAGCATGATCGAGTCACTCAAGGACCCCCCGCGCCCCAACCCGGCAGGCATGCCGCGGCAGGAATACCTGAGGGCCTCGCCGCCGATGTTCGAGTCGCGCATCGTCGACCGGCTGACGCGCGTGCCCGTCTGGGTCGTGCCGCTGATCTACGTGCCCGGCGATCCTGCTGTCGCTCGTCCTCGCGCTGCAGGGTCTGGCCGTCTGGCAGGTGGCGATCACCATCGTCGCCGGGTACGTCGTCTGGACGCTCACCGAGTACTGGCTGCACCGGATCGTCTTCCATTTCGAGCCCGACGAGGGGTTCGGACGGCGCCTGCACTGGATCATCCACGGCGTCCATCACGACCATCCGAACGATCCGCTGCGGCTCGTCATGCCGCCGTCCGCGTCGATCCCGCTCGCGCTGCTCTTCATCGGCCTGTTCCAGCTCCTGTTGCCGACCGACGTCGCGTGGGCGCTGACGGTCGGCTTCCTCGGCGGGTACCTCGGCTACGACATGACGCACTACTACGTGCACCACCGCCGTCCGAAGGGCCCGATCGGCCGCCGGCTCCGCGAACTCCACATGCGCCACCACTTCCAGGACCACACCCGTGGGTACGGCGTGAGCGCGCCGTGGTGGGACCGCGTGTTCGGGACATCACCGGGCCGTGGCGACTAGCGCGTTCACAGAACCCCCACAAGCAGCTCACCGGATCTTCACCGGGCGTTCAGGCGCCATGCCGAACCTCATGGCATGCCGAACCTCAACATCGTCGCCTGGGAGATCCGCAGGACGTCCGCCGGGAAGGTCCCCGGGCGCGAATGCCCGCGGTGCCGCCGGACCGGCGCCTGGTCGGCCGTCCGCGAGCGCCGGCGCCTGCAGATCCTCGGAACCTCCGTCGGCCGCGTCGGCACGCGCGAGCTGATCGCCTGCTGCTCGTGCGGGTGTGCCCTGCCTGCGGGGTGGAGGGCGGCGCAGGCGTCGCCCTCGGCTTGGCCCGAGGCGGCCTAGGTACGGCCCCCTGGCAGGACAGGGATCCGCTTGCGGATCCCTGATCGATCTCAGCGCCCTACACGGACGCCGGGGTCATCCCTCGCGCCCCTCGGCAATCTGATCGATGCGCGCCACGAATTCGGGGTGTGCGCCCTTGATGCGGTTGAGGTCGAACTTCGTCATGTGGATGAGGCGCATGTCGTCGACGGCCACGACGGTGGCGTTGCGCTGGGTCTTCGCGAGCAGCCCCTGCTCACCGAAGGTGTCGCCGGGGCCGAGGGTCGCGAGCTCCTGGCCGTCGCGCTCGACGCGCGCCGTGCCCTCGTCGATGACCGTGAGGTCCTGCGAATAGTCGCCCTCGCGGACGATGATCCGCCCGGCCTCGACACTCTCCTCGGTGACCGCGGCGCCGATCTCCTTCAGCGCGTCGTCGTCGAGCCCGCTGAACAGCGGAAGCTCGGCCAGTCGTCTCATGTTCACGTCGTCTCAACCTCCGTCGGGGTGACCGCTCGCCACCCTACGGCCTGCGCGCGGACGGGGGCAAGAAATGGATCTGTGACATGTGTCGCACCGGATGTGTGATCATTCACCCGCAGCAGGCAGGGACTGCCTGGAATTGTGGTTCGTGGCCGGCGCCGCAGAGGGTGCCGGGGAAGGCCGCGAACAGGGGAGAGGTCATGAGGATGAGGTTCATCGCACGGAGGGCCGCCGCGCTGGCGGTCGTCGCCACCGCCGCACTCGCGCCTGCCGCGGCACAGGCCGACGTCCTCGCGAACTGGGGGACCTCACCGACGCTCTCGCACGAGGTGCGAGGCATCGCCGTCGACCCGCAGGGCGACGTCTACGTCGCCGACCCCGTGACCTCCCGGATCTCGGTCTTCACGCGCGACGGCGCGCCGCTGCGCTCCTGGGGCGGGCACGGCCACGGCCCAGGCAGGTTCGACGACCTCTCCCGCGTCGCCGTCGGGCCCGACGGTGACATCTACGCGACCGACGCCTCGTCGGTGCAGCGCTTCTCACGCGACGGCGAGCTCAAGGCCCGCTGGGGCTCCTGGGGCTCGCGCCCGGGCCAGCTGCGCTTCGGCGCCGGCATCGCGGTGGCCGCCGACGGCACCGTGTACGTGGTGGATCGCTGGAACCGTCGCGTGCAGGCCTTCACGGCCGACGGCGACTTCCTGCGGGTCGTGATCCGCCACGACGACGGCGACGACGACGACCACCACCGCCACGGCGGTCCTCGCGGCCTGGACCTCGACGACCCTCGCGGCATCGCGATCGCCGCGGACGGCAC
This sequence comes from uncultured Actinomycetes bacterium, assembly GCA_963823375.1. Lineage (GTDB taxonomy): Bacteria > Actinomycetota > Thermoleophilia > Solirubrobacterales > Solirubrobacteraceae > F1-60-MAGs163. The sequence goes on from CAWGLQ010000013.1 coordinate 9,099, forward strand.
GCTGTTCATCGCGGAGAACGAGGAGCACTTCATCGCGCACGTCACGCCCACGGGCGCGGTGCTCAAGACGTGGAGCGCCCCGAGCCCCGTCGGCGTGGCGGTCGCGCCCGACGGCTCGGTCCTGGTGACGGACGAGCACCACAACATCGTGCAGCGCACCACGCAGGACGGCGCGCCCCTCGGCACGCTGGGCACGGGCTTCGCGCCCGAGACCGTCCCGGGCGACCGGCTGATCCGGCCGGCCGGCGTGGCCACCGACTGCCGCGGCGCCGTCTACGTGACCGACCAGTCCGACAAGCGCGTCCACGTCTATCGGGGACGCCGGCCTGCTCGCGCCGCCCTGCGTCGCGGAGCCGGTCCCGCCGGCCCCGCCGGCCGCAGCGGCCGATCCGGGTCCCGAGCCGCAGAGCCAGGTCGCCGGCATCACCGAGGCCTCCCCGGAGCCCACGCTCGGCGCCGCGGGCGTCGGCGAGCCGGTCTCCGGCAAGGTGCTCGTGCAGCTGCCCGGGGAAGACAAGTTCACGACCCTGCGCAAGCGCTCGAAGCTGCCGGTCGGCACCACGGTCGACGTGACCGGCGGGGTCGTCCGCGTGACCTTCGCCACCGCTCCGGAGGACGTCGCGACCTACGGGCCGACGCAGTCCGCCGAGTTCTGGGGCGGCGAGTTCCGCTTCTTCCAGGCCGCGAGCGGCTCGCTCGTCGACGTGATCCTGACGGGCGACCAGCCCGACTGCGTGATCGGCGCCGGCGCGTCCGCGAAGTCCAAGGCCAAGGAGAAGAACAAGAGCTCGCGCTTCGTCTGGGGCAAGGGCAAGGGCAAGTTCCGCACCACCGGCAACAACGGGGCGGCCACCGTGCGCGGCACCTACTGGTACACCCAGGATCGCTGCGACGGCACGTTCTTCCGGACCCGTGAGGGTGTCGTCGACGTCCGCGACTTCGGCAAGGCGACGACGGTCAAGGTCACGGCCGGCGAGCGCTACCTCGCCCGCGTGCCCTGCGCGAGCCGCCGCAACTTCGACATCAAGGTCCAGGTCCCCACGGGCCAGAGCGTCGCCGACGCGACGGTGCGGATCAACGGCAAGCGCGTCCGCGTTCGCGGCGGCCTGCAGCCGAAGGTGCGCGTCGACCTGCGCGGGCGCCCGAAGCAGCGCATCCGGGTGCGCATCAACCTGACGCTGAGCAACGGCGAAGAGCTGAACGGCGTTCGCGAGTACCGCACCTGCACGCCGCGGGTGAGCGACAGGACCCCGCCGCGCCTGTGATGAGCGGCGGCCGGGGGCGGGCATGGCGGCGTCGCGGCTGAGTGTCGCGGCGCGCCGCCGCCGCAGGCTGATCCTGCTGACGATCGCAACGCTCGCCGCGATCGCGGGCACGCTCGCCCTGGCGGCGGCCGGCGCCGTCGAGCGGCTGGAGTTCCAGTCGATCGACACGCGCTTTGCGATCCGCGGCTCCGAGGGTGCGCCGAAGGACGTCGTCGTCGTCGGGGTCGACGCGAAGACGTTCCGCTCCCGCGCGGAGGGCGGCATCGGCGAGCAGTGGCCGTTCGCCCGGTACCGCCACGCGCAGGTGGTCGACGAGCTGGTGCGCGACGGCGCGCGGGTGATCGCCTACGACGTCCAGTTCACCGAGCCGTCGCCGACGGGGAAGCAGTCCGACGACGAGCGGCTGTTCGAGGCTGTCTTCGAGGCCACGCAGGCCGGGTACCCGGTGGTGCTCGCGACGACCGAGGTGGATCCCGACGGCTCGACCGCCGTCTTCGGCGACGACGCGACCCGCCGGGAGCTGGGCGCGGGCGTGGGCAACGCGATCATGCCCGGGGATCCGGGCGGCGTCGTGCGCCGCGTCCCCTACGAGCACGACGGGCTGCGCTCGTTCGCCGTGAACACGGCACGCGCCGTGCAGGGCAAGGCGCCGCCGCGCTCGGAGTTCGACGATGGCGGCCCGCTGATCGCCTTCCCCGGTCCGCCGGGGACGATCCCGACCTACTCGTTCTCCGACGTCGCGCTCGGCAAGTTCCCGCGCGGCACCTTCAACGACAAGGTCGTGATCGTCGGTGCGACGGCGCCGAGCCTTCAGGACCTGTCGGCGACGTCGACGTCCGGCAACGGGCTCACGCCCGGTCCGGAGCTCCAGGCGGCCGCGATCCAGACGATCCTCTCGGGCTTCCCGCTGAAGGAGGCGCCCGACTGGATCGCCGTGCTGCTGATGGTGCTGTTCGCGCTGATCCCGCCGCTGCTCGGCATGCGGCGCCTGCCGATCGTGCGCGTGCGCGTGCCCCCGGTCGTGGGGTTCCTCATCGCGCTCGTCATCGGCGGCGTCTACCTCGTGATCGCCCAGTTCGCGTTCAACGGGGGACGGGTCCTGCCCGTCGCGCTGCCGCTCACGGCGCTCTTCCTGTCGGCGATCTTCACGCTCGCCGCGCTGCTGCTCGTCGAAGCGTCCGACAAGCGCCGCATCCACGATCTGTTCTCGCGCTTCGTCCCGGAGAAGGTCGTCAACCAGGTCGTCGCGAACGCCGACGAGGAGCTGCGCCTCGGCGGCGAATCGCGCAACGCGACCGTCCTCTTCAGCGACCTGCGCGGCTTCACGACGTACTCCGAGACGCGCCCGCCCGCGGACGTCATCGACATCCTCAACGGCTATCTCAGCGAGATGACCGACGCGATCCTCGACGCCGGCGGGACGCTCGTCGCGTACATGGGCGACGGGATCATGGCCGTCTTCGGGGCACCGCTCGACCAGTCCGACCACTGCGACCGCGCGCTGCGCGCCGGCCGCGACATGCTCACGCGGCTCGATCGCTACAACCGCGAGGAGCTGAAGGGCCAGGAGCCGTTCCGCATGGGCGTGGGCCTCAACACGGGTGAGGTCATCTCCGGCAACGTCGGGTCCGAGCGCCGCCTGGAGTACACGGTCATCGGCGACATCACGAACACCGCTGCGCGCATCGAGGGCCTGACGAAGGGCACGCCGTACGGGCTGCTGATGGCGCAGTCGACCGTCGACGGGCTCGCGGAGACGCCGCCGGACATCGAGTTCCACGAGGACCTCGCGATCCGCGGGCGCAGCGACACCGTCCGGCTGTGGGGCGTGCGCTCGCCGGTGGCGCCCGATCCGTCGGCGCCCGGCGGGCCCGAGCGCCGTCAGGCCGCGGACGATCCCGCGAGCGTCGCGCGGTAGCGCGAAGCGTCGAAGCGGCGGGTCCGCAGCCGGTAGCGCAGCGTCGAGCCGGGCCAGATGCTCGAGTTGCGGCCCGTCGCGTCGAGGTAGTAGCTCGCACAGCCGCCGGCGTTCCACACGCTGCCGCCCAGGCGCGCGTCGAGATCGGCGTTGTACCGCTCCTCGGCCTGCCCGCTGACCTCGATCGAGTCCACCCCGCGGGCGTCCATGAGCCGCAGCGCGTCCAGCACGTAGGCGATCTGCGACTCGATCATGTAGACGATCGAGTTGTGGCCGAGGCCGGTGTTCGGCCCGACCATCAGGAACAGGTTGGGGAAGCCGGGAACCGTCGCGCCGAGATACGCGTGCGGCGAACCGTGCCAGCCGTCGGTGAGGACCCGCCCCTCGCGGCCGCGGATGCGGCGCCCCAGCGGCAGCTCGAAGACGCGGAAGCCGGTGCCGAAGATGATCGTGTCGGCCTCGTGCTCGGTGCCGTCGGCGGCGATCAGCGAGCGCTCGCGGATCTCGGTGACCGCCGCGGGCACGACCTCGACGTTCGGCTGCGTCAGCGCCGGATACCAGGCGTCGGACGGGCAGACCCGTTTGCACCCGAGGGTGTAGGACGGCGTCAGCCGGACGCGGAGCTCCGGGTCGGGCACCTGGCGGCGCAGGTGGGCGAGGGCCGCCCGTTGCGGCAGCGCCAGCAGTCGCGGGTGCATGAAGCCGAGCACCGCGAGCTCGCGGGTGCCGTAGATCCAGCCGCGCACGGCCGCCTGGGCCGGGGGCAGCGCGTCGTAGAGGCGCTGCGTGCGCGCGGCGACGGCGTGGTCGCGGCGCGGGAGCACCCAGGGCGGCGTGCGCTGGAAGACCGTGAGCCGGCCGGCACGCGGCTGGATCTCCGGGACGAACTGGATCGCGGACGCGCCCGTGCCGACGACGGCGACGCGCTCGCCTGTCAGATCGTGGTCGTGGTCCCAGGTCGCGGAGTGGAACGCGGTGCCGCGGAAGTCCTCGATCCCTGGGACGTCCGGAAGGGCCGGCTCGTGCAGCGGGCCCGGCGCGGCCACGAGGACCTGTGCGGTGAGGACGCCGCTGCTCGTCGTGATCCGCCAGCGGCGCGCGTCGGAGTCCCAGTCCGCGCCCGTCACCTCGTGGCCGAACCTGATGCACTCGCGCACGCCCGACCTGCGCGACAGCGCGACGAGGTAGTCCTGGATCTCGGGGCCCGGCGAGAACATCCGCGACCAGCGCGGGTTCGGCGCGAACGACAGCGAGTACAGGTGGGACGGGACGTCGCAGGCGACGCCGGGGTAGGTGTTCTCCCGCCACGTGCCGCCGACCTCGCCGGCCTTCTCGAGGACGGCGATCTCGCTGACCCCCGCCTCGCGCAGCCGGATCGCGAGGCCCAGGCCGCTGAAGCCCGCACCGACGATGGCGACCCGCACGTGCTCCGGTGCGCGGCCGTTCCCGCTGGTCCCTGACACCCTGTCAGTATCGCTCAGCGCCGCCGGCCGCCGCCGCGCGGTCGAGGCGGTCGCGCACCGCCAGGCCGATGCCCGCCGGGTCCGGCGGGACGGCCAGGACGCGCTCCAGGCCGCGGTCGTCGGCCTCGCGCAGCAGCGCGTAGAGGTCGCGGGCGTAGGCCGCGGCGTCGCCGGGACGAGCGAGGACGAGCACGTCGCCGGGAAGGTCCGCCGTGACGCCGGCCGGGACGATGACGCCCGTCGCCCCCGCCGGTGCCGCGACGTGGACCTGCAGCGCCGCGCCGTCCGGGCAGACCTCGACGCGGGCGCGGGGCGCGTAGTGCGCGGCGAGCATCCCCGGCGCACGCGCGGGCCCGGTGTCGGGTGCGGGCGCCGCGCCGAGCACGGCGGCCAGATCTTCGGAGCCGATGCCCCCGCTGCGCAGCAGCAGCGGCACGGCCGGGTCGCTCAGGTCCACGATCGACGACTCCACGCCGACGGCGCACGGCCCGCCGTCGAGGATCAGGTCGACGTCCTCGCCGAGGCTCTCGCGCACGTGCGCGGCGGTGGTCGGCGAGACGGCGCCGAAGCGGTTGGCGCTCGGCGCCGCGATGCCGTCGCCGAACGCCCGGAGCAGCGCCAGCGCGAGTGGCTGGTCCGGCACGCGCAGGCCGACGGTGTCGCGCCCGCCTGTCACCGCGTCGGGAACGCCGGGTCCGCGCTGCAGGACGAGGGTGAGCGGACCGGGCCAGAAGCGGCCCGCGAGCGCCAGGGCGGCGGGCGGGACCGCGGCCGCCCAGGCCGGGAGGTCCGCGGCCGAGGCGAGATGCACGATCACGGGGTGGTCGGCCGGGCGGCCCTTCACGGCGTAGAGCCGCGCGAGCGCCCGCGGGTCACGCGCGGCGGCGCCGAGCCCGTAGACGGTCTCGGTCGGGAACGCGACGAGACCGCCGGCACGCAGGATCGCTGCGGCGCGCTGGATCTCCCGGTCGCCGACGTCGGTCATCGCGGCCCAGGGTATGTCAGCGCGGGTCGCGCCACATGAGCCACACGCGCGGGCCGCGCGGGAGGTCGATCTCCTCGCGCACGCGGAAGCCGTGCCGCGCGTAGTAGGCGACGTTGCGCTCCTTGGAGCTCTCCAGGTACGCGGGGACGCCGTCCTCGTCGCACGTGCGCAGCACGGCGCCCAGCAGCGCCGAGCCGACTCCCCGTCCCTGCGCGGCGGGGTCGGTGCCGAGCACCGCGAGATAGGCGTGGGGCTCGCGCGGGTGACGCGCCTCGGTGCGCGCGAGGCCGGGCAGGACGATCGGCAGCCGGTGCAGCGCACGCCCGGCGACGGTCGCGGGCAGCAGCTCGAGCGTCTCGCGCAGCGACGTGTGCCACGCGCCCGGGGGCGCCCACAGGGCCGCACCGTCGAGCGCGTCGGTCGTCCACACGTCCTCGTGCGGCAGGAGCTGCCGCAGCCGGGCGCCGAAGAAGCGGCGGCAGTGCTCCATGCGCCGGCGCGCGTTGGGGCACGCCCAGCTCATGACCGGGTCGTCGTAGAAGGCGCGGGCGAGCACCTGCGCGAGGGCGGGCAGATCGTCCGCGGTCGCGCGGCGAACAGCGGGGAGCGTGAGCGGCACTGCGACCGATCCTACGGTTGCTGCGGTACGCTCGCCCGCGTCATGCGGCGTCCGGCGATGAGGGTCCTGATGATCGTCGTGGGGGTCGTGGCGGTGACGCTCCCGGCGAGCGCGCAGGCTGCGACGGTCACGACCGACCAGGCGTGCTACCGCGCAGGGGAGGAGGGGACCGTCACGGTGGGCGGGTTCCGCCCCGCGTCCACGGTCGACACCACCGTCGCGGGCGAGCCGATGGTGAACCTCCTGCCCGACGGCAACGGCAGCGCATCGGCGCCGTTCACCCCGCTGGCATCCCCGGACCGCGGGGACGTCGAGGAGACGCTGCTCGCGACGGACTCAAGCCAGTCACCGGTGCTGACGGCGCAGACCACGTACCGCGTCACGGCGACGACTGTGACGATGACGCCGAGCCGCGCGAAGTCGTCGGCGAAGGTCACGTGGAAGCTCAGCGGCTTCGGGCTCGGCACCGCCTACCTGCACGTCGCGCGCCGCAACGCCGCCGGGAAGACGGTCACGGTCAAGACCCTGAAGCTCGGCGCGCTCGCCGCGCCCTGCGGGGCGCTCACCGTGCGCACCAAGCAGCTTCCGTTGCCGCGCCCGGAGAAGGGCCGCGTCTACGAACTGCGGTTCAGCATCCAGCGCTCGTCGACCGCCACGGCGTACGTCAAGCGCACGGTTCGCGCCGCACGCTGACGCGGCGTCAGTCGCCCATCCGGCGCAGCTCGCGCAGCGCGAGCCAGCCGAAGACGAGCGTCATCCCGATCAGCGCGAGCAGGCCGGGCCAGGTGTGCTCCCAGCTCGGCGGGATGCCCTCGACGGTCGCCTGGCGCGCCATCTCCAGCACGTAGGTCACCGGGTTGTACTTCGCGAACGTGCCGAGCCACCCGTCGAGCAGGCCGATCGGGGTGTAGGCCGTCGAGAGGAAGACGGCCAGGAAGACGCCGTTCTGGATCAGCGGGCCGACCTGCTGGCTGCGGGCGCGCAGCGCCATCGAGGATCCCCAGAGCGAGGCGATCATGCAGAACCAGACCGCGGCGACGTACAGCGCGATGAGCCCCGGGATGCCGCCGCTGAGCCCCGAGCCGAGCGCCAGGCCCGTGAGCAGGATGACGGTCGTCGGGACGGCCGCACGCGTCATCGCCGCGAGGACCGGGCCGGCGAGCAGGAGGAAGCGCGGCGCGGGCGAGGTGAGCAGCCGGTCGAACCAGCCCTGCTCGATGTCGCGCGCGAGGTTCGCCCCCGCCGCGCCGCCCGCGAAGCCCGCGCCCTGCAGGCAGGAGAGCGGCAGGATCCACGCGAGGTAGGAGGTCGTCGGGAAGCCCGAGAGGTCGGCGAGCCTGCCGAACTGTCCGGTTGTCCCGAGCAGGAAGATCATCGGCGCGACGGTCGTCGGCAACAGGGCCCCGCGCACGCGCAGGATCTCGTTGAGCGAGCGCTGCCACATCGCGCGGCTCAGCGTCGCGGCGTAGACGGCGCCGCTCATGTGTTGCGCATCCTCGCGCGCATCGCCCATACGGCCAGTCCGGTCGCTCCGGCCAGGACGCCGAGCGCCGCGAGCAGGCCCTGGAGCGGGTCGCCGAGCGCCGCGTCGTCGTGCAGCGACGCGCGGATCCCCTCGACGATGTACGTCAGCGGGTTGTAGTCGGCGATCGCGCTCATCGTCGGGTCGAGCAGGTCGCGCGGGAAGAACGCCGGCGCGGTGAACAGCAGGACGAACACGATCGGGAAGAGGTTCTGCAGCAGCGAGAGCGAGCCCGTGCGCAGCGCGATCGACGCCGCGAGCGCCGCCATCCCGCCGGCGGTCAGGGCGGTGAGCAGGATCGCGAACGAGACGCCGGGGATCCCGCCCTGGTAGCGCGCGCCGAAGATCCAGGCGACGGCGAGGAACACCACCGCCTGCACGACGCCCAGGCCCGCCGAGGCGGTGACGCGGCCCAGCACGATGCTGACCCGCTGGATCGGCGCGCTGAGAAGCCGGTCGAAGAACCCGCCCTCGATGTCCACGGCGAGCGCGATGCCCGCGGTGATGCCCGCCAGGAGCGCGCCCTGCATGAGCGTCCCGCCGACGACGAACCCGACGTACGCGCCGGTCGTCGGGAATCCCGGGAGCCCCTTCGCCGACGACGTGCCGCTCGCGATGACGACCAGCAGGACGAGCGGGAGCATGAAGGCCGGGATGAGGAACTGCGCCCGGCGGAACTGCACGCGCAGCGCGCGGCTCGCCAGGGCCCCGACGACGCGCACCGTGCCCATCGCGGTGCCCGGGTCCAGCGCGGTCTGGCTCATGACGCGGGCGTGGCCTCCGCCTCGGACTCCGCGGCGGTGTGGCCGGTGACGGCGAGGAACACGTCGTCCAGCGTCGGCTCCTCGACCTCGACCGCGTCCACCTCGATGCCCGCCTCGTCGAGCGCGCGGACGACGGGGGCGATCGCGCGTGCTCCCTCGGGAGTGCGCAGCACGAGGCCACCGCCGTCGCGCTGCGTGCAGTGGCCGTGCGCGGCGATGACGGCCATCGCCTCGGCGCGGCGCGTGGGGTCGATCAGCTCGACGTGCAGGTGCGGCTCCCCGACCCGGTCCTTGAGGTCGTCGGGCGTGCCCTCGGCGACGATGCGGCCGCGGTCGATGATGCCGACGCGGTCGGCGAGCTGCTCGGCCTCCTCGAGGTACTGCGTCGTCAGGAAGACGGTCGTGCCGTCGTCGTTGAGCAGGCGCACCTCGCGCCACAGCGCGGCGCGGCTCGCTGGGTCCAGGCCGGTGGTGGGCTCGTCGAGGAACAGGACCCGCGGGCGGTGCACGAGCGCCATCGCGAGGTCCAGGCGGCGGCGCATGCCGCCGGAGTACGTGCCGAGGCGGCGGTCCGCCGCGTCCACGAGCTCGACCCGGCGCAGCAGTTCGTCGCTGCGCTCGCGCGCGTCCGCCCGGCGCAGGCCGTGGAGCGCCGCCTGCAGGCGCAGCAGCTCGCGCCCGGTCATGAGCGGGTCGAGTGCGGCCTCCTGGAGCGCCACCCCGATCGTGCGCCGCACCTGCGCGGCCTGGGTGACGACGTCGAAGCCGGCGACGAGTGCGCGACCCGACGTGGGCCGCAGCAGCGTCGTGAGGATGCGGACGGTCGTGGACTTGCCGGCGCCGTTGGGCCCGAGGAAGCCGTAGATCTCTCCGGTCGCGACCTGCAGGTTCACGCCGTCGACGGCGCGCAGGCCGCCGGGATACGTGCGGGCGAGGTCCTCGACCAGGACCGCGGAGTCGGCGGCGGGCATCACGCGGACCCTAGCGATGCGCTCCCCCCGGCCTGCGGAATTGCGCGGGACGTGCGCGCGGCCGGCGTCAGCGCGCGCGGATCGTCGTCGTCATGCCGAGCGCCTCGTGCGAGTCGGGTGTGCCTGCGAAGAGCGAGCAGACCAGCGTGTACGTGCCGGGCGCCAGGCGCGCGGTGATCGTGCCCGACTCCTTCGGCTTCAGCGACACGACGTGGGGCGTCCCGTCGCGCTCGTGCACCACGAGGTTGTGGTCGTCCTCGCCGCGGTTGTAGACGCGGATCCGCACGGGACCCGCGGCGACCAGGCGCTTGGACGGCCGCAGCGCCCACTCGGACTCGTCGACCGTCAGCGACCGCGGCAGCTCGGCCTCCGGCAGCTTGATCCGGTGCCGGCGCTCGGCGCCCGCGCTGGACCACGTCAGCGCCGAGGCGACCGTGCCGAGCAGCAGGATCGCGGCGGCGCGGCGCATCACTTCATCAGCGCGGTGCCGCCGTCGTAGCGGTGCAGCGCGGGGAACGGGCCGCCGGGGAGGATCGCGGCGGGATCGCCGCCGAGCCACTCGCCGATCAGCGACTGGTAGACGCTGCGGAAGTCGGTCTTGACGACGAGGTCGCCGTCGTCCTCCACCTGCAGGCCCGGATGCTCGCCGGCCAGGCCGCCGCGCACCGCCGACCCGCTGAGCAGCATCATGCCGCCGGCCCCGTGGTCGGTGCCGCCCGAGTCGTTGGACGCGATGCGCCGGCCGAACTCGGAGAACACCATCGTCACGACCTTGTCCTCGATCCCGCGCGCGGCGAGGTCCGCCTTGAAGGCGCCCAGCGCGCGCGAGAGCACGTTCAGCTGCGGATCGTGCGAGCTGAGCTGCCCACCGTGGGTGTCGAACGACCCCCAGTCGACGGTGATCACGCGCGTCCCCAGGCCGGCGCCGAGCAGCGTCGCCGCGAGCTGAAGCTTGCGCGACAGGTCGCTGTTCGCCGGGTACCCGGCGCCCGGCTGGACGGTGCGCAGGCCGCCGAGGCGGTTGGAGACATCGACCGTGAGCCCGTAGATCGAGCGTGCTCGGGCGAGCCCCTCGTTGCCCGCGCCCGCGGCGACGCCGGCGAGCCTGCCGATCTCCGCGTTGGCGTCGGCGGTGACGTTCGGCACGGCGAAGCGCGCGCCGCCGAGGTTCTGGATCGCGCACACGGGTGCGCGCGCCGAGCGGATCTGCTTCGACAGCGAGGAGTCCAGCGAGATCGCCTGCAGCGGGTTGGCCTGTGAGCCGTAGGCGTCCAGCCAGCGGCCGAGCCATCCGGTCTGCATCTTCTGCAGCGCGCCGGCGAACCAGTAGTCGCGGCTGTCGAAGTGCGAGCGGTTGGCCGGGGTGTAGTCGGCCGCCGGGAACACCGCGAGGTCCGAGCCCGCGCCGCCGAGTCCGTCGCCGTAGAGCGTGTCGAAGCCCTTCGTGTCGCCGTTGTTGCCGGCGCCGGACACGGCCGGGTTGGCGAACGCGAGCGTCCCGCCGGTGCCGCCCATCGGGGTCGTGCCGACCTGTCCGCCCATCGACGGCCCGATGATGCGCGCGATGTTCGCGCGCTTGGCCTGGTAGGCCGCGAACTGGGCGGTCTCGACCGGGACGATGGTGTTGATGCCGTCGTTGCCCCCGTTGAGGAAGATGCAGACGACGCTCTTCTGCATCGGCTCGGCCGCCTCGGCGAGCGCGGCCTCCCAGATCGAGCCCCAGTCCAGGCGCGTGGCGGAGTAGACGGACGCGACGCCCACCATGCCGTTGCGCAGGAACGTCCGGCGGTCCAGCCCGCGCGCGGTGCGCTTGGCGTGCGGGACGCCGTCCTTGAAGCCGTCCATCGCCTCGACCGGGATCGGCAGCGCCGACGTCGGCGCGAGATCGGTCACGAGGCTGTCGGACCGGGCGCAGTCCGCGCAGCGCAGCGCGTGCACGTCGCCGGTGTCCGCGCCCGGGGTGGGCTTGTCCTGGGGCTCGTCGAGCATTGCTACATCACCTGTCCGTCGGGGCCGGCCAGCATCAGGCTGCGAAGCATGAGCTGGCGCTCCTTGCGGAGCTTCTGGTTGGCGGAGCCGGCGCGGGCCGCGTAGTCGCGGATCGCCGTCTGCGTGCCCGGTGCGAGCCACGGCCGGCCGACGGCCGCGTACGCGCGGTCGTAGGCGGCGGACGCGGTCTCACCGGGGACGTCGTCGATCTTCACGTTCTTCAGCACGTCGCCGGCGAAGGCGAAGCGCGCGAGGGCGGTGTTCGTGTTCAGCCACGACAGACCGCCCTCCCAGCCCGCCACCGTGGGCGGGAAGTAGGGAAGCTGGCCCATCGCGTCGAGGTGCTCGGCGGCCGCCGCGTCCGTGATGGTCACGCCGAGCGCGCGCATCGTGCTCACGACGAAGACGATCGGCGGCTTGACCATCGCGGGCTCGTTCAGGGAGGCGAACAGCGCCTTGTCGCCAAGGATCTTCTCGAGCAGCGGCTTGAGCTTCAGTCCGCTGCCGCTGTAGGTGGACAGCAGCGACTGCAGCGTCGCGGCGTCCGGCGGCGGGACGATGAACTCGTGCCAGATCTTCTCGACGACGAAGCGCGCGTGGGCGGGATGCGCGAGGACGAGGTCGACGGCCTCGTTCTGCTTGTAGTTGCCGAACTTGCCGAAGACGATCTTCGGCCCGTTGTACCAGCGGTCGGGCGTGAAGAAGCTCTTCGCGTTGTCCGGATCCGCGTCGTTGATCTGCCAGCCGGACAGCGCCTTGGCGAGCTGGCGCACGTCGTTCTCGCTGTAGTTCGGCTTGCCGCTCGGGTCGAGGACGCCGAGGCCGAACAACTCCATCAGCTCGCGGGCGTAGTTCTCGTTCGGCGCGCCCTTCACGTTGTACTCGCCGGTCAGGTAGCGCAGCATCGCCGGGTCGACGGTCAGCTCGTAGGCGAGGTCCCGGAACGAGGCGCCGCCGTTGGCGCCGAAGTCCGCGTAGCGGCGGAACAGGCTGTTCTGCCGCAGCAGCAACTGGGGCGGGGACACCTCCTGGCGCGAGTTGGCCCAGTGGCGGTGCCAGAAGAACGCCATGCGCTCGACGAACGGATTGGTGCTGCGGATCATCTGGTCGACCCAGCTGAGGACGAGGTCGGTGTCGTCACCGGTCGGATCCAGCGGCTTGCCCTCGCGCGTGCCGGGCGAGCCCGCGACGCCGGCGGGTGCCGAGAGCAGCCAGGCGACGGCCTCGCTGACGGGCTTGCCGGTCCACGTCGCGCGATCCTTGTCGGTCGGCCCGAAGCCGGCGCGCCAGAACAGCCGGTCGACCATCGCCGGGCTCATCGAGGACAGGTCGATCCCGTCCTCACCCGGAGCGCCGGGGAGGCGCAGGCGGTGGCGGCGCGGCTTGCCGGCCTTCACGGCCTTCTTGCGACGACGGACTGCGGACCGGCCCTGCCGGTCCGTCCCGCCAGGGGGCCGTAGATTGCTCATCGACACGCTCCCTTCAGCAGCGCGCCGAACGCGCTCGTGACCGCGGAGCCCTTCAGGCGGAAGTCGCCGAACGGGTCCTTGACGTCGTACCAGAGGACGCCCGCCAGCTTGGGCATGGTCGTCGATTGCATGGTTGCCAGCGTGCGGATCCAGCCGGCCTTGTCGCCGCCGTTGGCGCCCGATCCGGTCTCGGCGAGCCAGAACGGCTTCGGCGCGAGCGCCTGGATCGTCGTGTAGGCGGAGCCGAACAGCGTGCCGGGCTCGCTCCACAGGAGCGGCGGCCGGGCGCCGAAGTTGTAGCCGCTGGCGCCGACCAGGTCGACCTGCGACGCGCCGGGGAAGTAGGCGCGGATGGCGTTGGCGCCCGTGTCCGGGATGCTGCGCGCGTATGGCGACCACAGCATCTTGATGCGCTTGCCGCCGGGCGCTGAGCGGACGGCCTTGCGGACGCGCTTCCACGCCTTGACGTAGTCGGCCGGGACATTCTTGTTCGCGGTGCCGGACCACGGGTACCAGGGCGTGTTCATCTCCGCCATCGGCCGCAGCACCGCGCCCTTGCGCACGCCGCGCAGCTGTCGCACGAGGGCGCGCAGCGACTTGTCGTACTTGCCCTTGGCGATCGCCTTGAGGCGGTACTTGGACTGCTCGGACCCATCTCGGCCGCCGTCGGGCTGCCAGGTGACGACGAGCATCGAGCGGTTCTTGTTCGCCGCCTTGATGAGGCTGGGGGAGATCGGCTTGCCGGCCGTCATGTAGGTCGAGATCGCGGTCACGCGCGAGCCGACCTGCTTGCGCAGCTTGGGCAGTGCGCGGCCCGGGTCGTCCTGGTAGACGCCGACGCGCACGCACGGCGCCGCGTGGGCGGCGGGCGCGAGCGCGAGCGCTCCGAGCACGGCGAGCGCCGCGCAGAGAGTGGCTCTCATCCTCTGACCTCCAGCTTGAGCGTGGTCGTCCGGCGGCTCTTGCCGTCCGGAGCGGTGGTGACGAGCTTCAGCGCGTAGATCCCGCGCCGCTGAGCGGCCCGCGGGAGCACGAGCCGCAGGTTCTGCGTGCCGGGCCGGGCGATCTTCGCGCTGAGCTTGGCGAGCGTCTTCTTGGACGTCTTGCGCCCGCGGCGCGGCGCGCGGGTCAGCGTGCCCTTGATCGTGCCGATGCCGTCGGCGCGCAGCGCGACCGTCATGCGCCACTTCGCCCGGCGCAGCGCGCGGCGGCTGAAGCGCAGGCGCTTGGCGGCCTTCACGACGGGCGCCTCGTTGCACTGCTGCGTGGACGAGGCGGGACGCGTGTACGGGACGGCCGGCGAGGGGTCCGACGTCCAGCCGACCTGCGGGTTCAGGGCGACGACGGTGAGGGCGACCGGGACGCAGACGGGCGCCGGGACCTTGAGGCCCGTGCTCGCGGTCGTCTCCAGCGCCGTCTCCGGCGCGCCGCCGCCGACGCTGCGCAGCACGCGGTACCCCGAGGCGTCCGGGGAGCGCGGCGTGAAGCTCAGGGTCGACGTGCCCGCGTCGATCGCGGGATTGACCGGCGACTGCTCGGCGGTCTTCATGCCCGAGGGACCGACCGGGTTGCCGTCGCCGCCGTCGGTGTCGACGACCTTCTGATCGTCGAAGAGCGGGGCGTCGGTCCAGGCCGTCACGGCGCCGCCGGCGCCGCCGGGTCCGCGCTCGTCGCCGTAGTCCCCGCCGTAGCCGCCGTGCGTGGAGAGCGCGACGATGGGGCCGAGGCCGTGCGTGACGATGTCGATGCGCCCGCCAGCGCCGCCGGGGCCGCCGAAGGCGCCGTCCACGGTGTGCGGGGCGCCGCCGCCGCCCTCGGCGCGGACGGTGTCGCCGAGCGTCACGGCGCCGGTCGCCGCGCGCAGCAGCACGTTCCCGGCGTTACCGCCCGGGCGCGCCGGGTCGGCGTTGCCGTTGGCGCTGGAGGCGCTCGTCGTCAGCGCGTCGGAGACGGTGAGGTCGGTCTGCGCCGACAGCGTGACGGGGCCGCCGTCGACCCCGGGGCCGCTGCTCGGGTAGCCGCCCTGGGAGGTCACGCGGCCGGTCGAGATGGACCCGCCGGTGCTCGTGACCGAGATGGGGCCGCCGCGGCCGGGCGTGGTCCCGGCGGGCGCGTTGCCGCCGTAGGCCTGGAGCGAGCTGATCGAGGCGTTGCCCGCGGCGGACACGGTGATCGGGCCGCCGCCCCCGGCGTTGCCGGGGGTTCCCGAGTTCGGCGCGTTCGCGCCCGCGGCGAACAGCGTCCCGGTGGTGACCGCGGCGCCCTTGAGGACGATCTCGCCGCCCGGCATGCCGCCGGTCGAACCCTGTCCGCCGCCGGACCAGGCGCCGCCCGCGACCACGAGCGGCCCGCCGGCGGACGCGTTGATGCGCGAGCCCGGCGTCGCCTGCGACGCGTTGCTGTTCTGGCCGCCGGCATCCAGGCGCCCGAGGGCGTGAAGGGCGCCGCGGGCCACGACGTTGATCTGGCCCGACGAGCCGCCGACGTTGTCCACGCTCGAGCCGCCGGTGACGTCGATTGCGCCGACGCGCACGTCGCCGCCGCTGATGCTCACGTCCCCGCCGGGCCCGCCGCCGAAGCCGGAGCCGGCGTTGCCCGGGGCGTCGCGGCCGTACGCCACGACGTTGCCGGCGATGCGCACGTCACCGCCGGTCGAGCCGACGACCACGGGCGCGCCGCGCTGGAGTCGCACCGGGTCCGACGAGGGGATACCGCTCGTGCCCTGGGTCTGGATGTCGCCGCCGACGTCGATCGCACCGCCGGCCTGCAGGCCGACCGGTGCGCCGTAGGCGTAGATCGCGCCGACGCTCAGCGGACCGCCCGAGGTGATCGAGACGGCGCCGGAGGTGCCGCCGCCGCTCCCGCTGGTGTTGACGTCCCCGCCGATCGCGACCTGGGCGCCCTGCACGTTGAGCGCCCCGGCGTTGCGTACGGCGCCCGTGCCGGCCTGGAGGTCGATGCCCGACGCCATGCTGAGCGGGCCGGACGAGCGCAGCGTCAGCGTGCGCCCGGCCGTGCAGCCGCCGTTCCCCGAGCCTTCGACGTAACACGTGCGCAGGCCGGCGTTGGGCCCGAAGTAGATCGAGCCGGCGTTGATCGTCGTGTCGCCGGTGAGCCGCAGTTCGCCGTCGACGTAGACGAAGCCGTAGTTCTGCGTGCCCGAGATCGTCGCCTGCTCGCTGTCGAGGATCAGCAGGTCGGCGGCGTGCGCGGCGGGCGCGCAGGCGAGCAGCAGGGCGAGCACGGCGACACAGGAGGCCGGGTGCAGCCGTCGGCGGTCACGAAACAGCGATGCGATCAAGCGGTTCACGTCGTCTCCAAAGCGCGGTGAACCCATGACATTGGCGTCTGGATCAGACGGTTTCAGTGCGGTGGACGGATCGCCGACGCCGGCACGCCGTCAGGCGCGCGCACCACGCCGCCGACCGCGAGGCGCTCGCTCTGCAATCCGGATGTCAGGCAGCGTCCAGCCAGCCGAGCATCGCCGTGCGCGCCTCCGCGCAGGCTCGCTCGACGACCTGCACGAGCGCCCGCGCGTGGTCGGCGGTCAGCTCGTCGCCGGCGGCCAGCTCGAGCGCCGTGCAGGCCCCCGCGACCTGGCTCCCGCCGAAGATCTCGGTCGCGCCGCGCAGCGT
Source organism: uncultured Actinomycetes bacterium (assembly GCA_963823375.1). Lineage (GTDB taxonomy): Bacteria > Actinomycetota > Thermoleophilia > Solirubrobacterales > Solirubrobacteraceae > F1-60-MAGs163. The sequence goes on from CAWGLQ010000013.1 coordinate 25,699, forward strand.
GTGCGCGACGCGTCGCACCTCGGCCCCGTCGCCCGCGGCGGCGGCCTGCTCGAGCGCGGCGAGCCGCGCCGGCAGTTCGGCGTCCCAGCGCCGGACGAGCGGCGCGACGGCATCCGGCCCGCCGAGTTCGCCGGCGAGCTGATCGAGCATCGCACGCACCGTCGCCGCCGGCCGGTCCTCGTCGTCGGGCAGGTCGTCGGGCACGGCGCCGCCCGCGGGCAGCCAGCGCGCGATCACGCGCCGCAGCGATTCGAGCGTCACCGGCTTGCCGAGGTGGTCGTCCATGCCCGCGGCCAGGCACGCATCGCGGTCGGCGCGCGCCGCGTTGGCGGTCACCGCGACGATCGGCACGCGGCCTGCGGTCGTCTCGGCGGCGCGGATCGCCCGTGTCGCGTCGAACCCGTCGAGCTCCGGCATCCGCAGGTCCATGAGGATCAGCGGATAGTCGTGGCGGGCGACGGCGTCGATCGCCTCGCGGCCGTTGACGACGACGTCGGCTGCGATGCCGAGCCGCTCGAGCTGGCGCAGCATGAGCATGCGGTTCACCTCGCTGTCCTCGGCCACGAGGATGCGCGCGCGGGCCGGTCCGGCCATGGGCGCCGCGCTGGGCTCGGCCTCGGCGACGGGGGTCCCCAGCGCCTCCAGGAGCCGCTCGGCCAGGCGCGTGGCACGGACGGGAAGCTGCAGGTCGGCGCCGGACCCGCCGACGGTCACCCGCGGGGGGCCTTCGGGGATCGGCATGTCCGTGGCGCGCTCGCCGAGCAGCGCGACGTCGGGCAGACGGCCCGCGGCGGGCGGCTCGACGACGTCGGCGCCGAGTGCTGCGAGCGTCGTGGTGAGCGCCGCCGCGGCGCGCGGCGGGGCGCCCGCGAGGAGGACGCGCCGGCCGGACAGCGGGCGCGGAGCGGCGGCCGCGTCCTCGTCGACCGCCACGTCCACGGTGACGGTCATCCGCGTCCCGCGGCCGGGCTCGCTGTCGAGCTCGATCCCGCCGCCCATCAGCCGGGCGAGCCGGTCGGAGATGACGAGTCCCAGCCCCGTGCCGCCGTGACGGCGCGTCGTCGTGACGTCCACCTGGCTGAACGGCTGGAAGAGCCGCTTCTGCGCGGCGGCCGGGATCCCCACCCCGGTGTCGACGACCTCGAGCTCCAGGGTGACGCGGTCCTCGCGGCGCCCGGTGACCTGTGCGGTGACGACGATCTCCCCGGCGTCGGTGAACTTCACCGCGTTGGTCACGAGGTTGACAAGGATCTGGCGCAGGCGGCCCGCGTCGCCGATCAGGCCGCAGGGCACGCCGGAGTCGATGGCCGTCGTGAGGACCAGGCCCTTCGCGCGCGCGTCGCCGGCGGCGACCTGGGCCGCCGACTCGACGACGTCGAGCAGGTCGAACGGCTCATCGGCGAGGTCGAGCCTGCCGGCCTCCACCTTCGCGGTCTCGAGCACGTCGTCGACGATCCCCAGCAGCGCGTGCGAGGACTGGTGCACCATCTCGACGAGGTCGCGCTGGTCGGACTGCAGCCGGGTGTCGCGCAGGAGGTCCGCCGCGCCGATCACGCCGTTCATCGGGGTGCGGATCTCGTGGCTGATCATCGCCAGGAACTCCGACTTCATCCGGTCGGCCTCGAGCGCCTCGTCGCGCGCGCGGGCGAGGTCCTCCTCGAAGCGCTTGCGCTCGCTGATGTCGCGGATGTACGCGGTGAAGGCGATCGGCTCGCCGTCGACCTCGACCGCGGTCGCCGCCAGCTCGCAGAGAAAGCGGGAGCCGTCGGCGCGCAGCGCGGGCAGCTCGAGGCGACGGTTGAGGGCACGCGGCTCGTGCGTCTTCAGGTAGCGCGCGATGCCGGTGCGGTGGGGGCCGCGGAACTCCGGCGGGATGATCAGCTCCGTCATCGTGCGCCCGATGACGTCGCCGGCGCGGTAGCCGAAGATCGCTTCGGCGGCAGGGTTGAACTCCAGCACCCGCTCGTCGAGCCCGATCGTGATGATGGCGTCGAGCGCGGTCTGGATCGTCGCCGTGGCCCGCCCTCGGCTCGCCCGCAGCTCGGTCACCGCGCGGCGGCGTGAGCGGTCGCTCCCGATCCACAGGGCCATCAGGCGGACGAGGTTCACGGCCCGCTCGTCGAACGGCTCGGCCCGCGGCGTGCGGCTGGAGAAGGCGAGCGTCCCGGACGGCCGGCCCTCGACGAGGATCGGGACGCCGACGTAGGCCTCCTGGCCGTGGTTGCGGAAGGCCGGCAGGTTCTCGATCGGCGTGCCTGACGCGCGGATGAAGGTCGTCGGCTCGTCACGGTCGGCGCGCAGCGGGGCGAGCGTCTCGGAGACCGGGACGCGCATCCCCGCGACGATGCGTCCCTGCGGATCGCGCGCCGCGAGCACCTCGGCGACGTCGTCGTCGTACCGCGAGATCAGCCCGATCTCGAGGCCGAGCAGCTCGCAGCACGCCGCGAGCAGGCGATCCTGGCGCTCGTCGAGCGGGACCTGTGGGTCGGCGAGGATCGCGAGCAGTTCCGTGGCGGTGCGGTCGCTGCGCGCGAGCTCGGCCGCCGCCCGCTCGCGGGCGGTCACGTCGCGGTAGACCCAGACGTTGCCGAGGCTCAGGCCCTCCGCCGTCAGCGGCGTGAAGTCGCGCTCGAAGACCCGCCCGTCGGCGAGCGGGAGGATGTCGCCGCGAGCGGGCTCGCCGCGGGCGAGCACCTCGTCGACGCCGCGCAGGAAGGCCTCGGGGTCGGCGAAGAGGAGCTTCGAATCCGCGGCGGCGCCGGAGCAGTCGCCCCCCACGAGCGCGGCGGGCGGGGCCGGGATGCCGAACATCGCGCAGAAGTCCTCGTTGACGAGGGCGATCCGGCGGTGCTCGTCCTCGACCAGGACGCCCGCGCCGAGGTCCGCGACGAGCGCGGCGAGGCGCGCGCGGTCGGCCGTGGCCGCAGCTTCCGCGAGGCGATCGTCGCTGGTGTTGGGGGACACGACATCACCTTCCCATCCGCCACCCCCGATGCGGTCAAGCTTTCCTCAAGGTTTGGTCAGATCCCCCCGATGGGGGATGCTGACGTGCCATGACCGTTCCCGGAGCCATCCGCGCTCTGATCATCGAGGACGCCCCGGAGATCGCGGAGCTCGTGCGGACTGTCCTGGAGCGGGAGGCGTTCACCGTCGAGGTCTGCGGCACCGGCGACGCGGGTCTGGCCGCTGCCCGCAACCGCGCGCCGGACGTCGTCGTGCTCGACGTGACGCTGCCGGGCATGGACGGCATCGAGGTGTGCCGGCAGCTGCGCACGTTCAGCGACGCGTACGTCGTGATGCTCACCGGCCGCGCCGAGGAGACCGATCGCCTGATCGGCCTCGCGGTCGGCGCCGACGACTACGTCACCAAGCCCTTCTCCCCGAAGGAGCTCGTGGCGCGGATCCGCGCGATGCTCCGCCGCCCGCGCGCCGGCGCGCCCGCCGCCGCGACCGTCGAGGACGGCATCCGGCGCTTCGGCCCGCTGTCCGTCGACGTGGGTGCGCGCGAGGTGCTGCTCAGCGGCGAGGCGATCGAGCTGAGCAAGCTCGAGTTCGACATCCTCGACGCCCTGTCCGAGCACGCGCGGATCTCGCTGAGCCGCGACCAGCTGCTGGAACGCGTCTGGGGGCCCAACTGGTTCGGAGACGACCACGTCATCGACGTCCACATCTCGAACCTGCGCCGCAAGCTCGGCGACGATCCGCGCAGTCCCCGCTTCGTGCGCACCGTGCGCGGCTTCGGCTACCGCATGGGCGACGGCGGGCAGGCTTGAGCAGATCCTGACCGGATCTTCGGGCGCTCGCGAGGACGTCGGGCGATCCTGGCGGCGAGGGACCTCTCGTCTCTCCGCGCAGGCAGCGGAAGGCGGGCGCCGCAGGCGACCCGGGGGGAAACGCCGCGCGCGCCCGCCGCCGCGCCCGCCGGCTACAGCGCCGCCGCGACGGGCGCCAGCACGGCGGGATCCCCGTCCTCGGTGACGAGGCAGACGCGGTCGGCGACGTCGCCGACCCGCGCGCGCACCGCGGCCGCGAGCGTCGCCGGGTCCTCGCCGCGGGCGACGAACAGCGCGAGGACGTCGTCGTCGATCAGCGCGGGCATCTGCGCCCAGTCGCCCGCGCGCGAGCGCTCGTGCAGCGCCTCGAACAGGTCGCCGAGCCCGTGGTGGTCCAGGACGTGCCGGTACCCGGGCGTCGAGCCGTAGAACGCGACGCGGCGCCGGTTGGCCTCCCACTCCGCGTCCGTCGTCGCGACGAACACCGACGCGGTCACCTCGACGTCGGCGCGCGTGCGGCCACTGCGCTCGAGGCCCCGCTCCAGCGCCGGGATCGTCACCTCGCGCAGGACGGCCTCGGTGCAGAAGGAGTGACCGAGCAGGCCGTCGGCGACCTCGCCCGCGACCTCGGTCATCCGCTCGCGCACCGCGGCGAGCAGGACCGGGGGCCGCGGGTGCGCGGCGGGCGGCGGGCGGAAGTTCGGAGGCATGAGGGTGTGGCGGTAGATCTCCCCCTCGAACGCCAGATCGCCGCCCGTCTCCCACGCGTCCCAGATCGCGTGCAGCGCGAGGACGTACTCGCGCATCCGCGCCGCGGGCCGCGACCAGACCGCGCCGTAGCGTCGCTCGACGTGCGCGCGGATCTGCGTGCCGAGCCCGAGCGCGAACCGCCCGCCCGACAGCGCCTGCAGGTCCCAGCACGTGTAGGCGACGTCCATCGGCGTGCGCGGGAACGCCAGCGCGATCGCGGTCGCGACGCGGATCGAGGACGTCGTCCTGCGCGGCCTGGGCCGCGGCGAGGAACGGGTTGCCGTTGGTCTCGGTCACGCCGACGCCGGCGAAGCCGAGGGCCTGCACCTGTGCGGCCATGCCGCCGACCGCGGTGATCGGGGCGCCGCGGAGGACGACGTCGCAGTGCACGCGGCGGAGCCTCGCAGGTGCCGCGTCAGCGCCGCTTGGCCCGGCGCTGCGCCTTGAGCGTCGTCGTGAACCGCTGGGTCGCGCTGCGCGAGCCGCGGGAGAGGGTGACGTCGAGGACGATCTTCACGGCCTTCCCGCGCGCGATCAGCGTCCGCCCGGCCTTCGTGAAGCGCAGCCGGACCTTCCGGCTCTTGCCGGTCGGGACGGTCGCGGCCGCGCTCGCGATCAGCACGGACTTCGTCTTCGGCTTCGCCTTCGCGGCCGCCGCGGACGACTTCCCGGCGGCGAACCGGCCCTTGAACAGGAAGTACGCGAGCATCTTCGCCCGGCACGCCTCGCCGTCAAGCCCGTCCTCAGGGGTGCACGTGAGCGAGACGGAGGCGGCCTTCGGATCGATCGGCCGGACCGCGAAGTACTTCACGGGGCGCAGCGGCAGGATCACCTTGGCGGGCGGCGCGGGCGTGCCGCCGCCGGCAGGCGCAGTGGGCGTGGGCGCGGGTGGAGCCGGCACGGACGCGCCCGGCGCGACGCCGTCGAAGGAGCGCAGGTACCTGGCGTTGTCGACCTGGTAGGCGACGAGCATGCGCCCGCCGGGCTCGAGTGTCAGCCCGTTGATCGAGGGGAAGGAGGTCGTCCCGCCCGCCTTGGCCTGGATTGGCGACAGCTCGGAGATGCCCTCGTCGACGAGGCCGGAGGGGCCGCTGCGGAAGTGGTGCATGAACAGCCCGCGGCGGTCGTCGCTGTAGTTGCTGCACGGCGTGCCGCCCGCGTCGTCGATCTCGAGGATCGGCACGGCGATGCGGTCGCCGGCCGCCAGCACGGTGTCGGGGAAGCCCTGGCTGCTCGTGAGCGGGAACGCATTGGGACCGAGCGGCTGCTGGGCGGCGAACGCCCCGGCGTGGAACGCGGCGCCCATGCTCGTGCCCGGCTGGCAGCCGCCGCCGGGGTACACATGGCTCCAGGCGGCGAGGCCGTCGCCGCTGCTCGTCACCGCGGGTGTGACGTTCACGATGCTGCCGCCCGTGCCGACGATCTGCGCGGGTCCGAACGCGCCGTCGGGACCGCGCACGCTCGCCACGGCCTGGTCGCGTGCGGTGCCGCCGCTCGAGCCCAGCCACGCGAGCATCGCGTGCCCCGACGCATCTCCGCGCAGGCGGACGCTGAACTTGCGCACGTCGGGACGGGGATCGGGAATCACGGCGGGCGCCGCGAAGCTCAGCTCGCCGCTCGGGCGGACCGACTGCCAGAGCTCTTCGCCCTCCCGCCAGACGACGACAGCGCCGCCGTCGGCCTGGAGGAGCAGGCCGACGAAGACGGCGGTCGGGCCGCCGAGGGTCTGGGATCCACTCTCGGAGAAATCGGCGACGGCGCCCGGGCCGGCGGCGCGCAACGCGACGCGGAAGGCGCCGAAGCTCGGAACCGCCGCGATCAGCGCCTCCCCCGTCGGCGCGACGCTCAGGCCGTCGGGCGAGTACCCGGGCGGCAGATCCTGTGAGCTGCCCCCGATCCCGCCGAGCGGGATGTGGCCGATCCGGTTGTCGTACGTGTTGGCGACGATCGCGTTGCCGGCCGCGTCGAAGCGCCAGAACCCGTCGTAGTTCGTTCCGAGCGTCCCCGGGAACTCGATCGGCGGCGCGCCGAGCGTGCCGCCGATCGGCCGCGCCGCGTAGCGGAAGCGGCTCGGGGACGAGAGCGGGTAGCCGACGATGTACCCCGGTCCCCCGGGCGCGAGCTCGACGCGGAAGACGTCGGTCGTCGGCGCGACGGGCTCGGGCGGGTCCCAGCCGGCCGACGCCGTGCCGGAAACGGCGGCACAGATCACTACGCAGGCGGCCACGACACGGCGACGCCTGCGCCTTCCCCCCAGGGCGCGCATGCCGCGAGTCTGACGCGGCGCCGCCCGGAGGTCAATGCGCCCGGGCGCGCCGGCGCGCCGTCAGTCGGCGTTCAGCGAGCGAATGACCCGGGCAGGCGAGCCGACGCTCAGCGTGCCGGCCGGGACGGACCGCGTCACGACGGATCCCGCGCCGACGACGGCTCCGGCGCCGATCTCCACGCCGGGGAGCAGGATGACGCCGGCGGCCACGCGGCATCCGCGGCGCAGGACCGTCTCGGCGAGGCCCGCGTCGCGGGTGCCGTCGAACGCATCGTCGGTCGTCGTGACGTTGGGCCCGCAGAGCACGTCGTCCTCGACGATCGTCCCGGGTGCCAGCACGACGTTGTTCTGGATGCGCACGTGCCGGCCGATGACGACGCCCGCGCCCACCGCGCCGCCATGGCCGACGACGCTGCCCGCGCCGATCACCGCGCCCTCGCGCACGAGCGCGTGGTCGCCGATCACCGCGCCGGCGCCGATGCGGCAGCCGCGGACGAGGACGGCGCCGCAGCCGATCGAGCAGCCGTCCTCGAGCACCGTGGGCTCGGCGGGCAGTCCGGCGGCGCGCGAGAGCGGCCCGAGGATCGGGTCCTTCCCGACGACCGCACCGTCCTGCACGACGCACGCCGCGCCCAGGGTGACGTCGGCGTGGATCACGACGAAGGACCCGATCAGCGCGCTGTCGCTGACGGTGGCCGCGGGGTCGACGGTCATGGGCGGCCCGCGCGGCGCAGGCGGTCGGCGGCACGCCCCGCGGCGATGCCGAGCTGCACCCGGCGCTGGCTCAGGACGGCCTGCAGCCGCGCGTGCTCGGCGCTCGCGCGCTCGCGCTCGGTGGCGGCGGCTTCGAGCGTCGCGGCCGCCCGCTCGTCGGCCGCGCGCAAGCGCTCCTGCGCCTGTGCCTCGGCGGCCGCGGCGCGCGCCTCCGCGGCCTCGGCGCGCTGCTCGGCCTCCCACACGCGGTCGTGCAGGTCGCCGTAGCCGGAGCGCAGGTTCCCGAGCTCGCGGTCGGCCGCCCAGCGCAGCCGGACGTTGCGCGCGAGCTCGCCGTCCGGTGTCGAGGTCGGCGCGGCGTCCGGCGCGAGCGACCGGAACAGGCGGACGAGCTCGTGCGCGTGGTTGCGGGCCTTGTGGTGGTGCAGGACGAGCTCGCGGTTGACGACGCCCATCGCGGGGTCGTACGCCTCCAGGTCGCGGCGCAGGACGTCGCGGTCGGCCAGGCGCGGGCGCGACTGGCCGGCGAAGCCGTCGGCCTCCATCGCCGGATGCGTGTCGGCGGTGACCCAGCCGTCGGTGCCGAAGTCGTCGTAGAGGTAGGCGGGGCGCCCGCAGGCCATCGCGTCGAGGATCGCGCGGCCCTTCCCGACGACGATGTCCGCGTCGGCGATCTCGGCGAACGGGTCCAGGACCGTCGTCCCGCGCACGCCGGCGATCCGGATCTCGATGCCGAGCGGCGCCCACGCCTCCTCGAGCACGCGCCGGTGCTGCGCCTGCTGGTAGTGACTGAGCAGCAGCGCGCTGCGCGGCCGCTCGCGCGGGGAGCCCAGCGGGACGAAGCGCTCGGTGTCCACCGGCTGCCGCAGGCGCACGACCGGGTAGGCGGGGTCGAGCGCCTCGATCCGGCGGGCGACGCGCTCGCTCATCACGACGACCGCCGTGGGGACGCCCGGCACCATCGCCGGCAGCTGCACGTCGTGCAGTTCGCTGTGGGCGACGAGGACCTGCGGCGTGTCCGGGTAGCGCTCGGCGAGCGCGTGGGCCATGCCCGCGTCCTGGGTCAGCGCGACGTCGCACGTGTCCGGGAGCCCTTCGTCCCCGGAGGCGACCGGGATCCCGCGGCCCGTCGCGAGATCGGCGACCGGCCCGGTCTCCAGCGCGTGCACGGTGACGTCGTGCCCGAGGCGCTGGAGGTGCTCGGCCGCCGTCAGCAGGTACGTCTCGCTGCCGGCGACGTTGTCGAAGCTGTGGGTGCCCAGGACGATCCGCACAGGACCTTCCTACCACCGCGGCGCCCCTCGCGCCCGCGCCGACGTGCGCGTAGAGTCGGCGTGTGCCCAGTCCACTGAAGGTCGGGATCGCGGGCTTCGGGCTCGCCGGACGCGTCTTCCATGCGCCGCTGATCGCGTCCACGGACGGCCTCGAGGTCGGCGCGGTGATGACGCGGTCGCCCGAGCGGGCGGCGCAGGCGCGCGATGCCCACCCCGGCGCGGAGGTCGTCGCCGACGTCGACGCGCTGCTCGACGGCGTCGACGTGCTCGTCGTCGCGACGCCGAACAGCTCGCACGTCCCGATCGCGCTCGCGGGGATGGAGCGCGGGCTCGCGGTCGTCGTCGACAAGCCCGTCGCCCCGACCGCGGCGGACGCCCGGCGCCTGGCGCAGACGCCGGGTCGGCTGACGGTCTTCCAGAACCGCCGCTGGGACGGCGACTTCCTCACCGTCGAGCGGCTGCTGGGCGAGGGCGCGCTCGGGGACGTCGTACGGCTGGAGTCCCGCTTCGAGCGCTTCAGCCCCGCGGTGGAGGGCTGGCGCGAGCTTCCCGATCCCGCGGAGGGCGGCGGCCAGCTGCTCGACCTGGGGTCCCACCTCGTGGACCAGGCCGTGCGGCTGCTCGGCCCGCCCGTCGCGGTCTACGGCGAGCTGGACAACCGGCGGCCCGGCGCGCAGGTCGACGACGACGTGTTCATCGCGCTCGAGCACGCCGGCGGTGCGCGCTCGCACCTGTGGATGAGCAAGACCGCGCCGCTGTTCGGCCCGCGGCTGCGGGTCACCGGTCTTCGGGGCGGCTTCGCCTGCGACGGGCTGGATCCGCAGGAGGCGCAGCTCGACGCCGGCATGCGTCCCGGTGACGCCGGGTACGGCGAGGCGCCGCCCGGGCGCCTCAATGACGGCCGCGACGTGCCGCTCGAGCGCGGCCGCTACGAGGACTTCTATGCCGGCGTGCGCGACTGGGCGCGGGGCGACGCGCCGCCGCCGGTCGATCCGGCGGACAGCGTGCGCGTGCTCGAGATCCTCGAGGCCGCGCGCCGCTCGTCCGAGCAGCGGGTCGTCGTGACCGACCTGGCGCCGCCGACTGTCTGAGGGCCTTGACGCGCCCCTGAGCGCGAGAGAGACTCGCGGTATCAGTCCCTGAGCAGCTCGGCACGGATGCAAGGGTCGCCGAGCCCGATTGAAGGAGCTTCGATGGTGTCCCGGGTCGTGGCGGTTCTCGCCCTGTTCGTCCTGTTCGCGGTGCCGGCGTCGGCGGGCGCGCACCACCCATCCGGCGGCGGCGGCGAGTCGCTCCGCGGTCCTGACCAGAAGATCACGATCAAGCGGGACGCCCAGGGGGTGCCGCACATCCGCGCGCACACCGAGCGCGACGCCTACTACGCCGTCGGCTGGCTGCACGCGCAGGACCGGCTGTTCCAGATGGATTCGACCCGCCGGCAGGCGAGCGGCACGCTCGCCGAACTGCTGGGCACGGGCGCGCTCGCGAGCGACGGGCAGCTGCGTGTGCTCGGGCTGCGCCGCGCCGCGCAGCGGAGCCTCGACGCGCTGTCGGACGACGCGCGCGAGATCCTCGACGCCTATTCGGCCGGCGTGAACGCGTGGATCGCCGCCAACCCGCTGCCGTCGGAGTACACGGCGCTGGAGCTGACGAAGGCGAAGGTCCCCGCGTGGACCCCGCTCGACAGCGCGGCGGTCAACAAGCTGCTCGCGTTCGGCCTCTCGTTCGGCCTCGACGACATCGCCAACACCCAGAAGCTGATCGCCTACCAGACCGCGGGCGCCACGCTCGGGTTCAACGGCGCCGCCCTGTTCTCCCAGGACGTGATGCGCAGCGAGCCGTTCGAGCACGCGGCGTCGATCCTCCCGGGTGAGATGTCGCGGCCCGTCAAGGACCACGGGCGCCCGGACTGGTCCTGGCCGCGCCATCACGACGACGAGGTCGGCGACGCCGCCGCGAAGGCGCTGCGGCAGGCCGACGAGGCCGGCATCCCGACCGCCCCGAGCGACAAGGGCTCGAACGTCTGGGTCGTCTCCGGGGCGAAGTCCGCGAGCGGTCGCCCGATCATCGCCAACGACCCGCACCTCTCGCTCGGCTCGCCGTCGACCTTCTACGAGGCGGCGATCGACGTGAACGGCCGCGGGCGGGGGCTGACGCTCTACGGCGTCACGTTCCCCGGCGCCCCGACGGTCGTGCAGGGCACCAACGGGCACGTCTCGTGGGGCTCGACCGTCAACCCGACCGACGTCACCGACGTCTACCAGGAGCAGCTCACGCTCGCGGGCGGCGTGCCGGTCGCGACGACCTACAAGGGCAACCAGGAGCCGACGCAGATCATCCCGGAGACGTTCCGCGCCAACCAGCCGGGGAACGGCACGCCGGATGACGTCGGCGTGATCCCGCCGGCGGCGGGCGTCCCCGCCGCGTCGATCGTCGTGCCGCGGCGCAACAACGGCCCGATCATCAGCGTCACCGGGACCACCGGGCTGTCCGTGCAGTACACGGGCTTCAGCGCGACGCGCGAGCTGGACTTCTTCCGCAGGCTCTCGCGCGCGGACGACGTCGGCGAGGCGATCGACGCCCAGCGGTACTTCGACGTCGGCGCGCAGAACTGGATGTACGCCGACGACCGCGGCAACATCGGCTACAAGACGAGCGCCGAGATCCCACTCCGTGAGGACCTGCAGGCCGGGACGGTGGCCGGTCTGCCGCCGTACTTCATCCGCAACGGCACCGGCGGGAACGAGTGGATCCCCGATCCGTCGCCCGCCGAGGACCAGGCGCTCGACTACGAGATCCTCCCGTTCGACGAGATGGACGGGCTCGTGAACCCGAAGCGCGGCTGGATCGCGAACGCGAACAACGACCCGACGGGTCAGACGTTCGACAACGATCCGCTGAACGAGCTGCGGCCCGGCGGCGGCATCCGCTACCTCACGCCGGGGCACTCCGACGGCAACCGCAACCGCCGGATCAGCGACCGGCTCCAGGACGAGCTCGATCACGGCGGGCGTGTCTCGTTCGCCGAGATGCAGTCGATCCAGGCGGACGTGAAGCTCAACGACGCGAAGGTCCTCGTTCCCTACATCGAGGACGCGCTCGCGGCGGCCAAGGCGCCGGGTGCGCCCGCAGGGCTCGCGGCGCTCGGGTCCGATCCGCAGGTCGACGAGGCCGTCACGCGGCTCGGGGACTGGGACTTCTCGACCCCGACCGGCATCCCGGAGGGCTACGACGCGAGCGACGTGAACGGCGTGCGCAAGCCGCCGACGCAGGCCGAGCAGCGGGCCAGCGTCGCCGCGACGATCTACGCGCTGTGGCGCAGCCGCGCCCTGGTGGGGATCGTCGACGCGCCGCTCGTGGCACGGGGGCTGGGCTCGTACCTGCCCGGCGGCGATCAGGCGATGAGCGCGCTCCGGCACCTCCTCGAGGGGAACGGGACCGGCGCGTCGGGCATCGTGTTCTTCGCGAGCCCGGCGGCGCGTGACACGGCGATCCTCAAGGCGGTCAAGGACGGTCTCGGACTCGCGTCGAGCCCGGGCTTCGCCCCGGCCTTCGGCGGGTCGACCACGCTCGCCGACTACAAGTGGGGCCGGCTGCACCGGATCACGTTCGCGCACCCGCTCGGCGGCCCGTTCTCGCTGCCGACCGGCGCGGGCTTCACGGATCTCGGTCCGGGCCTTCCGGGCGTGTCGACCGACGGCGGGTTCAGCGCCGTCGACGCCTCATCCCACAACCCGCGTGCGGCGACCGTGAACGCGTTCATGTTCGGCAGCGGCCCCGCCCGGCGCTTCGTCGCCGAGGCGCGGCGCGAGTTCCCGAACGCCGTGGAGGTCATCCCGGGCGGCGAGAGCGGCAATCCGGCGGGCCCGTGGTTCGGGAACCAGCTCGGGCTGTGGCTGACCAACGACTACCACGACGTCGATCTGAACGACTGACGTGACGGGGGCGACCGGCGCCGGTCGCCCCCGCCGCGCTCCTGCTCAGAGGCGCCTCGAGATCGTCACGGCGGTCGGCTTGCCACCGGGCGGCGTCGCCGTGACGGTGAACGTCACGCGCTTCAGGCGCCTGGAGCGCAGCGCGGCACGCGCCTTGCGGCCGAGCTTCACCGAGAGCCTCGCCGTGCCGGACGCCGATGCCGTCGCCTTGGCCGATGCGAGCGTCTTCTTCGAGGCCTTGACCTTCAGGGTGAGCTTCGTGCCCTTCGGCAGGCGCTTGACCGTCACCGTCACGCGCTTGGCCGACCGCTTCATCTTGCCCACGGTGACGTTGCCCTGCTTCAGGCGGAACGGCGTCTCCGCGGGACCGGCGGGAGGCGGCGAGGGCGCCCCCGCGACGGGCGCCGGCGCGGGCACCGGCACGGCGGGGGTCGTGAACGTGCGCTCGTCCGTGAGTGTGGTGTGCGCCCCCTCCACGAGCACCCGGTAGTGGTAGGTCGTCCCGGGCTCGAGGTCCAAGACATCGATCGCCGTCGATGCCGGCAGGACGGGCGACCCCAGTTCATTGTCCGGGAACACCGTGCCGGACGCGAGCGAGGCCGGGCCCTTGTCGAGGTAGAGCCTCGTGGTGGCTCCGCCCCCTCCGAAGCTGCCTGCGGTGATGGTGAACGGGATGCGCGCCGCATGCCGCCCCGTGACGACCGGTGTCCCGAGGCTCACGGCCGGAACGCTTTCGCCGCCGGGCAGTGCCGCGGTGGTGAGCGTCTGGTCAGCCGTGCTCGCCGAGGCGCCGGCACCGTTCGTGACCTTGACGTCGTAGTGGTACGTCGTCCCCGGCTGCAGTGCTCGGAGGCCGAAATACACCGACGTGTCGGAGGCGTTGGCCGTGTACTCGATCGTCTCGCCGTACGCCGAGGTGGTGCCGTAGCGGAGCGTCGCCCTCACGGGAACGCCGCCCGTCGTCGTCGGCACCTCCACCCCGGCGAGGGTGGGCTGAGCGTTCGCGGCGGGCGCGCCGAGCGCCGGATCCGCGCACACGGAATTCCCGGCGATCGTGAACGTCCGCAGCGCCGGTGTGGCGTCGAGGTTCCCGGCCTCGTCCATCGACGCGATCCCGAAGCTGTGGGAACGGTCGCAGAGGCCGGCGAGGGTGTAGAGCGGCCCGGTGCAGTCCGTCGGCCCGATGCCGTCGATCGTGCACCGGCTCAGGAACTCGGTGGAGCGCTGGGTCGACTGACGCGTGAACTGCACCGGCCCGGCGACCGTCGCGCCTTCCGCGGGTCCGGCCAGGATGCTCGTGTCCGGCGCTGCGTCGTCGAGCGTGAACCGCTGCACGGACGGCGTGGCGTCCGTGGCTCCATCGCTGGAACGGACACGGAACTCACGCCGGGCACCGTCGACGGTGAGGGTGTCGTAGCTCACCGGCGAGCTGCACGGCGCAAAGGGCGCGCCGTCGAGTGAGCACTCGAACGCCGCGGCCGCCGCGGTGGACACGAAGGCGAACGACGCGGTCCGGCGCGCCCCGCTGTGCGTGCCATCCCGCGAGTTGTAGGGCGCGTTCGACACGACGCTCTGGAAGCGCGTGATGCGCGTGTCGATCGCCGCGGCCGGCGGCGGGGAGGCCGCCGGGTAGGCCCGCAGGTAGAACGTCCCCTCCGCGGCGTTGTAGCCGAGGACCTGGATCCGGTAGGTCGTCCCCTCGGTCGCCGCGAAGGTGATCCGGCTGCCGTTGCTGCCGTATCCGCCGTCGCAGGTGCTCGCGTCGTCGTTGCTCGCGAGTTCGGCGAGCGCGCCGAGCGCGGAGCCCGAGTAGGCGTAGAGGACCGTGTCCACCTCGGTCCCCTTGTCGCACGTGTCGATCGTGTAGTCCCCGGTCGCCGGGGCCGTGAACGCGTACCAGACCGAGCTCCCGCAGGTCGGCGTCTCGGTGAAGGACCCGCAGTCGTCCCACCGCGCGAAGTTCCCCGACTCCGTCTCGGACGGCTCGACGGTCGCCTCGAGGTTGTCCCCGAGGAGCGCGGGGCTCTCCGAGGTCAGGGTGGCCGGCGCGGCGAACGCGTCGTTGGCGGGTGCCGCGGCCGTCGCGGAGGTCGCGGGCAGCGCGAGCAGGGCGACGAGCGTCATGACGGCGAGGGCGAGACGGGGGTGCATGCGGTGTGGTGCTCCTGGGTGGAGGGCGGGGCGAGGGCGCGGGACTGTACGCGGGGCCCGGGTCGGCATGGCCGCGCATGTCTCCATGACGGCGGAGATCGTCCCTTGACGTGATACCCCCGGGGTGTATGCTGCGCCCTCGGATCAGATACCCCCCCTGGGTATATACGACCTGAAGGAGGAGACCAGCATGCAGCCCGTCCGCACCAGCGCCGCCGCGAAGCTCGCCGGATTCGCCGCCGTCCTCGCCGCCGTCTTCGGCGTCGCGACGCTCGCCGGCGGCGCCGTCGGCCCCGTGCACGACCGCCCGGTCACGTCAGCCGGCCCCGAGGGAGGCGCCATGGGCGCGATGGCGGACGAGGGCGCGGTGCAGACCGTGCGCGGCCTGGCCGTCAGCGACGCCGGGCTGACGCTCGAGCTCGCCCGCAGGACCGCCGTCGCCAGCCGGCCGTCCACGCTCGCCTTCCGCATCGCAGACCGCGATGGCCGCACCGTCCGCGACTTCGACGTCGAGCACACGCGGCGCATGCACCTGATCGTCGTCCGCCGCGACATGACGGGCTTCCAGCACCTGCATCCGCGGCAGGCCGCCGACGGGACGTGGTCGGTCCCCGTGACGCTGCGTGACGCCGGGTCCTACCGCGTCTTCGCGGACTTCTCGACCGACGACACGCCGCGCACGCTGGCCACCGACCTCACCGTCGACGGCGCGGTGCGGGGCCGCCCGCTGCCGGCACCGGCGTCGAGCACCACCGTGGATGGCCTGCGCGTCACGCTGACCCAGGGCGCGAGCAATGCGGGCACCGAGTCGAAGCTGGGCTTCACCGTCACGCGCGGCGGACGGCCCGTCGCCGTCCAGCAGTACCTGGGCGCGAAGGGCCACCTCGTCGCGCTGCGCGAGGGCGACCTGGCCTTCCTGCACGTCCATCCCGACGAGCGCCGCCTGGACTTCATGGCCGAGTTCCCGTCCGCCGGCCGCTACCGCCTGTTCCTGCAGTTCCAGACCGAGGGCCGCGTCCACACGGCCGCCTTCACCGAGGAGGTCTCGCGATGAGCACCACGACCATCACCCGGGAGCGCGTCGAGCTTCCGATCACCGGCATGACGTGCGCCTCGTGCGCGAACCGCGTCGAGCGCCGGCTGAACAAGCTCGCGGGCGTCACCGCGACCGTCAACTACGCCACCGAGCAGGCCCGGGTCGAGTTCGACCCGCAGGCGGTGGCGCCCGAGGACCTCGTCCAGGCGGTCGCGGACGTCGGCTACGGCGCCGAGCTGCCGTCGGCCGAGCCCGCCGACTCCGGCGAGGACGCGGCCGCGGACGCGCTCGACGACGCGACCTCAGCGCTGCGGCGGCGGACGCTGATCGCGGCGGCCCTGTCGATCCCGGCGCTGCTGCTGGCGATGATCCCGGCGCTGCAGTTCGACAACTTCCAGTGGCTCTCGCTGAACCTCGTCACGCCCGTCGTGCTGTGGGCGGCATGGCCGTTCCACAAGGCGGCGTGGGCCAACCTGCGCCACGGCGCCGCGACGATGGACACGCTCATCAGCGTCGGGACGCTGGCCGCCTGGCTGTGGTCGCTCTACGCCCTCTTCATCGGCGACGCCGGGATGAACGACATGCGGATGGCGTTCGACGTCATCCCGAACGCGGGCGAGGGCGCCGACCAGATCTACCTGGAGACCGCGGGCATCGTCACGACGTTCCTGCTGACCGGGCGCTACTTCGAGGCCAAGGCCAAGCGCCGCGCGGGTGCCGCGCTGAAGACGCTGCTCGAGCTCGGCGCCAAGGACGTCGCGATCATCGGCGAGGACGGCGGCGAGCGCCGCGTGCCGGTCGCCGAGCTCACCGTCGGACAGCGGTTCGTCGTGCGGCCGGGGGAGAAGGTCGCGACCGACGGCGTCGTCGAGGAGGGCTCCTCCGCGGTCGACATGAGCATGCTGACCGGGGAGTCCGTGCCGGTCGAGGTCGCGCCGGGCTCGGAGGTCGCGGGCGCGACCGTCAACGCGGGCGGGCGCCTGGTCGTGCGTGCCACGCGCGTCGGGTCCGACACGGCGCTCGCGCAGATCGCCCGGCTGGTCGAGGACGCGCAGACCGGCAAGGCGCCGGTCCAGCGGCTGGCCGACCGGATCTCCGGGATCTTCGTCCCCGTCGTCATCGCCCTGTCGGTCGGGACGCTCGCTTTCTGGCTCGCGAACGGCGAGAGCGCGACGTTCGCGTTCACCGCCGCGGTGGCCGTGCTGATCATCGCCTGCCCGTGCGCGCTCGGGCTCGCGACGCCGACCGCGCTGATGGTCGGCACGGGCCGCGGGGCCCAGCTCGGCCTGCTGATCAAGGGACCGGAGGTCCTGGAGTCCACGCGCAGGGTCGACACCGTCGTGCTGGACAAGACCGGGACCGTCACGACCGGCCGCATGGCGCTCGTGGACGTCGTGGTCGCCGACGGCGTCGACCGGGACATGGCGCTGCAGCTCGTCGGCGCGCTGGAGCACGCCTCCGAGCACCCGATCGCCCAGGCGATCGCGACGGCAGCCGGCGCAGCCGGTCCGCTGCCCGCGGTCGAGGGCTTCGCCAACCGCGAGGGCCTGGGCGTCGAGGGCGTCGTCGACGGTCACGCGATCGTCGCCGGGCGCCCGTCGCTGCTCGCCGAGTGGGCGATGCAGCTGCCCGAGGAGCTCGACGAGGCGCGGCGCGGAGCCGAGGCGCGCGGCCAGACCGCGATCGCCGCGGGCTGGGACGGACGCGTCACCGCCGTGTTCGCGGTGGCGGACACCGTCAAGCCGACATCGGCCGAGGCCGTCGCCTCGCTCAAGGCGCTCGGCCTGCGTCCGGTGCTGCTGACCGGGGACAACGAGACGACCGCGAACGCCGTCGCGGCCGAGGTCGGCATCGACGAGGTGATCGCCGAGGTGCTGCCCGGCGACAAGGCCGACGTCATCCGCCGGCTCCAGGCGGAGGGACGGGTCGTGGCGATGGTCGGCGACGGCGTCAACGACGCGCCCGCGCTCGCCCAGGCCGATCTGGGCCTGAGCATCGGCACGGGGACCGACGTCGCGATCGAGGCCAGCGACCTGACGCTCGTGTCGGGCGACCTGCGCGCCGCGGGCGACGCGATCCGGCTCAGCCGGGCGACGCTGCGCACGATCAAGCAGAACCTCGCGTGGGCGTTCGGCTACAACGTCGCCGCGATCCCGCTGGCCGCCGTCGGCCTGCTGAATCCGGTCATCGCCAGCCTGGCGATGGTCCTCTCGAGCATCTCGGTCGTGACCAACGCGCTGCGCCTGCGCCGGTTCAAGGCGCGGCGCGAGGACGACGCTCAGCCGCGGCGCATCAGCCGGGCGACCGCGGACATGACCTCGTCGGTCATCTCCGCCGGGGTGCCGTCGCCGTGACCCTCGATGACGCAGTGGCGCGTGTGCTGGTCGAGCAGGCCGAGCGCGACCTTGTCGAGCGCGGCCTGCACCGCGGCGATCTGGGTGATGACGTCGATGCAGTACCGATCGTCCTCGACCATCTTCTCGATCCCGCGGACCTGGCCCTCGATCCGGCGCAGTCGCTTGCCGATCTGGTCCTTGCTCGCCGTGTAGCCGCGCGTGGTGGCCGTCGTCTTGGTCGCCATGACGTCAAGTGTACCCCCTACCGGTATCCGGCGACTGTGGAGAATCCCTGATGTGCGCATACCCCGTGAGGGTATGCTGAACAAGCGATCCCGAAAGGACATGACATGCCCGACACGACCACCCAGCTCCAGTACGACGTCCCCGGCATCAGCTGCGAGCACTGCCGCGCGGCCATCACCGGCGAGGTCGAGAAGGTCCCCGGCGTGAGCACCGTGGACGTCGACCTCGAGGCGAAGGTCGTGCGCGTCGCCGGCGAGGACGTCGACGACGAGGCCGTGCGCACCGCGATCGACGAGGCCGGGTACGACATCGCGTAGACCGCCGTGAGCACCGCGCACCACACCGAGCATGTCGACCTCCCGATCACCGGGATGACGTGCGCGTCGTGCGCGAACCGCATCGAGCGCCGGCTCAACAGGCTCGACGGGGTGACCGCGACGGTGAACTTCGCCACCGAGAAGGCCGCGGTCGACTTCGACCCCCGGGAGGCGAGGCCCGAGGACCTGCTCGACGCGATCAGCGCCGTCGGGTACCGGGCCGCGCTTCCGCGCGACGCCGCCGAGCGCGACGAGCACGGGCGCGGAGGACGAGGCGGACGCGCTGCGCCGGCGCCTGCTCATCTCCGCGGCCCTGTCGCTGCCGGTGCTGCTGATGGCGATGGTGCCGGCGCTGCAGTTCGACAACTGGCAGTGGCTCAGCCTCGCGCTCGCGAGCCCGGTCGTGATCTGGGGCGCCTGGCCGTTCCACCGGGCGGCGTTCGAGAACGCGCGGCACGGCGCCGCGACGATGGACACGCTGATCTCCGTCGGCGTGCTCGCGGCCTGGCTGTGGTCGGTCTACGCGCTGTTCCTCGGCGAGGCCGGGATGGCGGGCATGCGGATGCCGTTCGAGCTCGTGCCCGAGCGCGGCTCCGGGACGGACGCGATCTACTTCGAGGTCGCCTCCGTCGTCACGACGCTCATCCTGCTCGGCCGCTACTTCGAGGCGCGCGCCAGGCGCAACGCCGGCGCCGCGCTGCGCGCCCTGCTCGAGCTGGGCGCCAAGGACGTCAGCGTGCTGGACGGCGACGACGCGGAGCACCGGATCCCGGTCGAGCAGCTCGCGGTCGGGCAGCGGTTCGTCGTGCGGCCGGGGGAGAAGGTCGCGACCGACGGGGTGGTCGAGAGCGGGCTCCTCCGCGGTCGACATGAGCATGCTCACCGGGGAGCCCGTGCCGGTCGAGGTCGCGCCGGGCTCGGAGGTCGCGGGCGCGACGATCAATGCCGGCGGGCGCCTGGTCGTCCGCGCCACGCGCGTGGGATCCGACACCGCACTCGCGCAGATCGCCCGGCTGGTCGAGGACGCGCAGACGGGCAAGGCGCCCGTGCAGCGGCTGGCCGACCGCGTGTCGGGCATCTTCGTGCCCGTCGTCATCGGGCTCGCGGTCGCGACGCTCGCCTTCTGGCTGGCCGCGGGCGAGGGCGCGGGATTCGCGTTCACCGCGGCGGTCTCGGTGCTCATCATCGCGTGCCCGTGCGCCCTCGGGCTCGCCACGCCGACCGCGCTGATGGTCGGCACGGGCCGCGGGGCCCAGCTCGGCCTGCTGATCAAGGGGCCGGAGGTCCTGGAATCCACGCGGGACGTGGACACGATCGTGCTCGACAAGACGGGGACGGTCACGACCGGCCGGATGGCGCTCGTCGACGTCGTCGTCACGGGCGGCGCCGATCCGGAGCTCACGCTGCGACTGGTGGGCGCGCTCGAGGACGCCTCCGAGCACCCGATCGCGCAGGCGATCGCGCGCGCCGCGGCGAGCCGGGCGGGGCCGCTTCCCGCCGTCGAGGAGTTCGCCAATCTCGAGGGCCTCGGGGTCGAGGGCGTGGTCGAGGGCCGTGCGCTCGTCGTCGGCCGCCCGTCGCTCCTCTCGAGTCGCGGGCTGACGCCGTCGCCGGAGCTCGACGCGGCGCTGCTCGCCGCTCAGGCCAGAGGGCAGACGCCGATCGCCGCCGGCTGGGACGGCGAGGTGCGCGCGCTGCTCGTGGTGGCGGACACCGTCAAGCCGGCGTCCGCCGAGGCCATCGCCCAGCTGAAGGGCCTGGGCCTGCGACCGGTGCTGCTGACCGGCGACAACCGGGCGACCGCGCGAGCCGTCGCGACCGAGGTCGGCATCGACGACGTGACCGCCGACGTGCTGCCCGCCGACAAGGCGCAGGTCGTGAGGCGGCTGCAGGCCGAGGGCCGGGTCGTCGCGATGGTCGGCGACGGCGTCAACGACGCCCCGGCGCTCGCGCAGGCCGATCTCGGTCTGGCGATCGGGACCGGCACCGACGTCGCGATCGAGGCCAGCGACCTGACGCTCGTGTCCGGGGATCTGCGCGCGGCCGGCGACGCGATCCGCCTCTCGCGCGCGACGCTGCGCACGATCAAGCAGAACCTCGCGTGGGCCTTCGGCTACAACGTCGCCGCCCTGCCGCTCGCCGCCCTCGGCTTCCTGAACCCGATCATCGCCGGCGCCGCCATGGCGTTCTCGAGCGTGTCCGTCGTGTTCAACGCCCTGCGCCTGCGGCGCTTTCGGTCGAGTCGCGTGGACGACGGTTCATAAATACCCCTAGGGGGTACTTGACGGCGTGCGGGACGTCGTGGTAGCTTCGCTTAATACCCCCAGGGGGTATGCGAAACCGGATTTGGAGGAGCGTCATGTCGACCACCGTTACGCACAGCGACCACACCCACCACGACGGCCACGCCCAGCACGAGCTGCCCACGGAGGGCCGGGCGCTCACCGCGGTGGCCGTCTCGGCCACGCTCCACTGCCTCACCGGCTGCGCGATCGGTGAGATCGCCGGCATTGCCATCGGCACCGCGCTCGGGTGGTCGGACCTCGGCACCGTCGCGCTGGCCGTCGGGCTCGCGTTCCTCTTCGGCTATGCGCTCACGAGCGTGCCGCTGCTCCGCGCCGGCTTCGCGCTCGCCGCCGTCATCCCGATCGCGCTCGCCTCGGACACGTTCTCGATCGCGGTGATGGAGATCGTCGACAACGCCGTCATTCTCGCCATCCCCGGCGCGATGGAGGCCGGCCTGGGCAGTCTGCTGTTCTGGGGCTCGCTGTCGTTCGCGCTCGCCGTCGCGTTCGTCGCGGCGGTGCCGGTCAACCGCCGGCTGATCGCTCGCGGGAAGGGCCACGCGGCGGTGCACCGGACCGGTGTGCACGGCGGTCCGGACCCGAGGTTCGTCGGCGCGCTCGTCGTGACCGCGTTCCTCTTCGGCGGGGCGGTGCTGCTCGCCGAGGTGCTCGGCTGAGCCGGCACCGCGGAGCTCGGTGCGTCGCAGGTCCGGGGATGGAACCGCGCTACGCCGTGAGTCTCACGGTGCGCCTGACGCTCCGCACGTGACCCGCGGCATCGCTGATCCTGACGGTGATCGTCGCGGTGACCCGACTGCCCCTCCTGGCTGCCCTGCTGACCGACCTGCACACCGCCGCGACGGTCGTGCTCGTGCCGCGCGGCCGGAGCCTGAGCGTCGCGGCCCGGCCGGCGGCGAGCGTCGCGCGCGCACTGGTGAGCCGGAGCAGGCTCCGGGCGCCGGCGATCTTCACCGTCCCGGTCGCGGACGCGAGGACCGCGCCGGCGGCGGGGGCGGTGACCGTCGTGGCGATCGAGACCGAGCACGTCCTCACCTGCTGGCGTCCGGAGCGGGTGACGGTCGTCCCGATCACCGCATCCACCGAGGGCAGGCCGCCCGGCGCCGGCGCGGCGGGCGGTGCTGCCGGCGGCGCTGCCGGCGGCGCGGCGGGCGGGGTGGTGTCGACCAGCAGCTGCTGGCCGCTCGTGCCTTGGTTTCCGGCCGGATCGGTGACGGACGCGGTGACCCCGTGGAGCCCGTCGCCGAGCGCGCTCGGTGTCACGTTCCAGGTGCCGTCCTCCTGCACGAGCGCGGTGCGGGTCTGCGCGCCGAGCGCCACGCGGACCACGGTGCCGGGCGCGACGTCGCTGGCGCCGGTGACCGTCGGGGTCGGGTCGTCGGTCGTCGCCGAGGGTCCGCCGTCGATGCTGACGAGCGGGAGGACCGTGTCGACGGTCAGCTGCTGGCCGGCGCTTCCCGGGTTGCCCGCCCCGTCCACGACCGCGGCGTCGACGGTGTAGGTGCTGTTCGCGAGGATCGCCGACGTCACCGACCACGTGCCGCCCGACGGGGTCGCGGTGAGGATCTGCCCGTTGATCGTGACGGTGACGATCGCCGGTGCCTCGACGTCGGTCGTGCCGCTGATCGCCGGGGTCGTGTCGGTCGTGGTCGCCGCGGCGCCGCCGTCGATCGTCACCACGGGCGGCGCGCTGTAGATCTCGTCGGCGTCGAGCGTGAGCGCTCCGTTGCGCGCGAAGGCGCGGCCGTTGACCAGGCTCCCGTTCCCCACCGCCACCGCGTCGAGCGCCATCAGCGTGCCCGCGAAGTCGGCGTTCGCGCCGACGGCTCCGGCGCCGTTGACCTGCCAGAACACGCGCGACGCCCGGGCGCCGTCGCTCAGCACGACATGGCTTCCGGCGGCCATCGCCATGGCGCCGTTGACCTGGAAGACGAAGACGGCGTCGGGGTCACCCCCGCCGTCGAGGGTCACCGTCCCGGTGTTCGACACCGCGCCCGGGATCGCGTACAGCCCCGGAGCGATGGTCGCGCCGGCCAGCGCGCCTGCGAGCGGCTCGCCGCCCGGCCGTGCCGCGACCTCGGTGTAGGCCGCGACGAGCGCGTCGTGGGCCTGGGTCGCGGCGAGGTTGCCGACGTTGACCGTCCCGGTGACGACACCCGGGGGAAAGCCGGTCGGCTGAGTGTTCGCCTTGACGCCGAGGTCGCCCCGGAGCGTGGTGTGCGGGGCGTCGGGGGCGCTCACGGTGTTGCCGACCGACGCGCCGCTCAGGACCGCGTAGGTGGACGCCGCGCCGAGATCGACCATGGTGGTCGGCGCGGCGACGGCAGGCGAGATGCCCGGTCCGAGGGCGGCGATCAGCAGACCGCCCACGAGCATCCCAATGCATTTTTGGTTCATCGGACGACGCTACTCGTCCCCCCGCGCCGGGGCCATCCGCGCGGACTACCTCACGGCGCCTGGGGGACTACTGCGCGGGTGGCGGTCACCGCTGCTCCACGATCACGAACTGGTTGCGGCCGAGCAGCGACCCGTACCGCCGCGCGCCCAGGCGCCCGTAGCCGGCCCACACGTACCACCTGTAGCGACCGGCGACGAGCTGCCGGCGCTTGCCGCGGTAGAGCCAGCTGCGGTGGACGCGCATCCGCGCCCTGCGCGGCCACGCGCTGAGGATCTTCCGCTCGCCGCGGAAGATCTGGACGTTGTAGTAGCGGGCGCCCTTGATCGTCTTCCAGCGCAGCTCGGGCGGCTTCGACAGCCGCGTGTTCGTCGTCTTCGACGCGAGGGTCACGACCGGGGGTGCGGCCGGCGTGGCGACGGTGCTGGCGTCCGTCGTGTTGCCGGCGTCGTCGAACGCCGTGAGCGTGTAGCGATAGTCGATCCCGTTGACGAGCTTCGAGTCGCTGAAGCTGCGCTCGGTCCCCGTGTACATGGCGGTGCTCGGTGCGCCGCCGACGCCGGGGGACCTCGTGAGCTGGACGCGGGTCGTGTCGGGCGAGGGCGTCCACGTCACCGTCGCGCCGGCGTCGCCCGCCTGCGAGGTGAGCGCGGCGGCGGCGGGCGGGGTCGCGTCGTAGCGCAGCGCGAACTGCAGCGGGGGACTCACGTTTCCCGCGGTGTCACGACAGGTTCCCGGGACCGAGGCCGTCCCGGAGTCCGGGCCCGCGAAGCCGGCCGTCGTGCACGAGCTGATCCCCGACGTCGGGTCCACGCCGGAGAACGCGACCGTCAGCGGCCGCACGTACCAGCCGTTGCGGTCCGGCGGGCGGCTGGGGGTGGCGCTCAGCGAGTGCGGCGCGGCCTTGTCGATCTTCACGATCGCCGTGGACTGGCTGTCGCCGTCCGCGTTCGTCGCGTGACAGGTGACCGGCGTGCCCTTGGACTCCGCCTCGATCGCGATCGCGTCGCAGCCGGATGAGGTGTACCCCGGCGGGAGGATCTCCCAGTTGAGGGTCACGTTGCTCGTGAACCAGCCGGCCTGGCCGGCGGTGCCGAACAGCTTCGCCGTGATGACCGGTGGGTTGGCCGCTGCGAGCGCCGGTGACAGCGCGAGCGATCCGCACGCGGTGAAGAGCAGGCCGAGCGCGCGGAGCGTCATCGGACGCGCTCCCTCAGCCGCGCGCCGCTCCCCGGCGCGCCCTCAGGTTCAGGTCGACGAGCGCGGCGCCGGCGAGCGCGAGCGCGAGCAGTCCGAGCGCACCGCGGGCCAGCGCTGCGGTGTCGCGCCCGGAGCCGTCCGGCCGGGCGAGCGCGGGAGCCGAGCGCAGGGCGACGACCGCCCGCGTGAACCACGGCGCCATGCGGCCGCGCGGCGTCACCTCCGCCTCGACCCGGCTGCGGCGCCGTCGGGCGGGCTCGGCCGCGGCGCGCGAGGGCTTGTGCTTCGGGCTCGCGACGGCGGGCGCCGACGGCTGCTTCACCGTGGGCACGGCGGACGCTCCGGTGTCCCGCGGAGCGGGCGTGACCACCGGCGCGACACGCGCCTTCGGCGCGGGCGCGCGCGCCGCGGCGTCCTTCACGGGAGCGGGGTCCGGGCTGGGGCCCGAGCCCGCGGGAGCGGGGTCCGGGCTGGGCGTCGTCGACGCGAGGCACGAGGACGGGACGCCGGCAACGACGCTGAGCACCACCGCCGCGGGAACCACCGCGCGGGATACGGCGCAGATCGAGCGATGCGACACGGTGCCAACCCCCGGGTGGCGTGGTGGCGTCCTGCCGAGGAACGTAGTCCTGGCGCACGCAGCCTGTCAACCCGTGCGCCCACACTTGCCGGCACCCCGGCCGGCCCTGGTCCCAGGCCGGCCGGCATGCGCGGTGACATCACTGCCTGTCGGTGTGGTGCCGTCGCCCTACGGGCGCAGCATCAGCGCACCCTGCTTCTGCCAGATCGACTGGCACAGCGCGTTCGCGTTCAGCGCGAGCGATCCCGCGAACGAGCTGTTGGACTGGCTCACCGAGCCGTCGTTCCCGGGGCTGAGAACCCGCACCGGGATGTTGGTGTTGGTCGCGTCCGTCTGCGTGGACGTCGCCGTCGAGCCGGCGGACTGGCTGCTGCTCGCCGCCTGCCCGGCCGCCTGGACGAGCGGGGCGTACGAATGCCCCAGGCCCAGCTGCTGCTGGCGGATCGCCTGATCGGTCTTGTTCAGGTTGACCGCCGCCGAGAGGGCCGTCGAGTCGTTCGACTGCGTGACCGACCCGCCGTTGCCGGGGCTCAGCACCCGAACCGGGATGTTGTAGTTCGCCGCGCCTGTCTGGGTCGACGTGGCACCCGAGCTCGCATGCTGCGTGCTCGCGTTCTGCTGCCCGGCGGCCTGCACGTGCGGCGCGCCGCCGCCGCCCGCCTGCTGCTGGTGGATGTCCTGCTCGGTCAGGTTGGCGTTCGCACCGATCGAGACGGCGGTCGAGCTGTTGCTCTGCTCGACGTCACCGTCGTTGCCCGGGCTCAGCACGCGAACCGGGATGTTGTAGTTCGCCGGATGGTCCTGCGTCGAGCTTGCGGTCGACTCGGCCGACTGCGAGTTCGCGTTGTCCTGGCCGGCCGCCTGCACGCCCGCACCGCCCGCGCCGGCCTGCTGCTGGCCGGTCGACTGGCTCGTCGCGTTCAGGTTCGCTGCGACCGATCCCGCGGTCGAGCTGTTGGACTGGCTCACCGAGCCGTCGTTCCCGGGGCTGAGAACCCGCACCGGGATGTTCGTGTTGGTCGCACCCGACTGCGTCGACGTCGCGTTCGAGGTCGCCGACTGGCTGTTGCTGTTGGACTGACCCGCCTCCTGGACGGACGGATCGGCCGGTGCGGGCGGGTTCGCCATCGCCGCCGACGTCCCCAGGGCGAGGACGAGCAGCATGCTCGCAAGCACTGCGTGGAGTACTGCCTTCATGATCGTCTCCTGTTCGAATCGATTTCGGTGACACCGGGCAGGGGCGCTCGGTGCCGTCCTGCGCTGAAACCGCTCGAATCGGCTACCCCGGGCGATCCTTCGGATGGGGTGCGGCCTGCGGCGATCGGTGAACCAGCGGCGTCCGCGTCCGCGTGCCGAGGCGTGGCACGAGGAGCCCGAACGCCCCGATCAGCGCTGCGAGGCCGACGGAGAGCGGGGCTGGACCGGATCCGCCGGATGCCCCGGCGGAGAAGAGGGTGGGGGCGCCCGGATCGACCGGCGCCCGGAGCGGCGGGTGCGAGCCGGACGGGCGTGTGGGCGCGGGCGACCCGCCTGCCCGCGGGGCAGGCTCGGCCGACACGGAGGCGACCATCGCTGCGGCGCCCGAGAGCGAGGCGAGGACCGCGGCCGCTCGTGGCGTCGCGACGTGCCGGGTCCTCGCCGCGGGATGCGCGCGCTCGGGGCCGGGCCCGCTGCGATCGTTCGCGGGGGCCGAGCCGGCGCCCGGACCCGCGGTCGCATCGCGCGTCAGGGCGACCGCGCGCTCGGGCGGGCCCTCGTGCGTGGCGACGGGGGCGCTCGTCGCCTCGGTGCCCGCGCTCGGCGCGCCCGGAGCCGCCGGGTCCGGCTGCGCGCACGTCCACGTCCAGTTCCACTCCCAGGCGCCGCCCGTGACCTGCTTGATGATCGGGCCGAGCGCGGCGATCGGGGGCGGCGCGCCGGCGCTGCAGTCGAGCTCCCAGCTCCACGACCACGACCACGGCTGCGACGGCGAATGCTCGCCGACGCTCACGCCGCCGATCGTCACGGGCGCCGAGACGTTCTGCGGCGCCTGCTGCGCGGCCGTGCCACTCGCGGCGGCCGCCTGCCCCGGCCCGGCGGAGGAGGGCCGGTCCGGAGCGGCGACTGCGCCGGCGACGTTCGTCGCCACTGCCTGCGCGTTCACGGAGTTGACCTGCGTCACGGGACCGTGGTCGCCGGGGCTGAGGATGCTGACCGGGATGTAGATGTTCACGGGGGCGGACTGTGTGGCGTGTGACACCGCCGCGGCCTCCTGCCCCGTCGTCGCCGTCGCGCCGGGGGTGCCGGTCGTGACCGGCGCGCCGGCGCTCTGCGCCACGTTCGTCGCCTCGGCGCCGGCCGTCACGACGTTCGCCTGCGTGACCGGGCCGTGGTCGCCGGGGCTCAGGACGCTGACCGGGATGTGGATGTTGACCGGTGCCTCCTGGCTGGCCTGCGACACCGCCGTCGCCACCTGCTGCGAGACGGATTCCTGCTGTCCTGCGGGCGCGCCCGACGCCGTCGCGCCGGGGGCCTGCGCCCATGTCGTGGCCGGGAGGCCGAGCGCGAAGAACACAACGCAGAGCGTGATCAGCAGACACGTCAGCCGGGTGTCGCGCGTGGTCCGGGCCATCGCGCGAACAGCTACCCCGCCGCGCGAGGTATGAGCCATACGCGCAGATTCCCCATACATGCGTCGCGGAGGTCTACGATGCGCGCGGAGGGTCAACCGCTGTGGCACGAACAGTTCGAGCTCCCAGCGTGGGAGCCGGGGCGGGGAACGGCCGGACGGGAGGTGCGGCTTCGGCGGCGCTCGCGCTGCGCACGTACCTGGCGACCGGCGACCCCGCCGCGCGCGAGGACCTCGTCCAGCACTACCTGCCGCTCGTGATCACGATCGCGCGTCGCTACGAGCACTGCGGTGAGCCGCTCGAGGACCTCGTGCAGGTCGGGTCGATCGGGCTGATGGGCGCGATCGACCGCTTCGACCCCGCCCGCGGCACGAAGCTCTCGTCGTTCGCGATCCCGACGATCGAGGGCGAGATCCGGCGCGAGCTGCGCGACCGCGGCAGCACGATCCGCCTGCCGCGCAGCGTCCAGGAGGCGCGCACGAGCGTGCTGCGCAGCCGCGACGAGCTTGCCGCGCAGCTCGGGCGGGCTCCCACCGAGGAGGAGATCGCAGCCGCCGCCGGCATCCCGCCTGCGGCCGTCGCGGCGGCGCTCGAGGCGGGCTCGGCGGCTGCGCCCGCGCCGCTCGCGGAGAGCGGGGCGCCGGACATCCGCCTCGGCACGAGCGAGGACCGGATCCTCCTCGCGGGCGGTTTCGCCGCGCTCGACGAGCGCGAGCGCCGGGTGCTGCACCTGCGCTACTTCGGCGGGTTGAGCCAGACCCAGATCGCGCGCGAGGTGGGCGTGTCGCAGGCCCACATCTCCCGCATCATCCGCGACGCGCTCGCCAAGCTCCGCGACCAGCTCGACGGCGATCCTGCGGGACCGGGGACAAACGGCTCGGACGCGGCGATATCACCGCCGTCCGCCGCAGTATCAGCGGGAAATTCGGCACCTGAGGACCAGAACTTGGCTCCGCAGCCGTCCGCGCCTACCATCGCAGCCATGGCGAGCCCGACTGCTCGGTCGCTGCAGGAGTACGCCGAACGCCCCTACCACCTGGCGATCGCCCACGACGCCGACGCGTCCGCCGACGAGGCCTGGGTCGCCCAGGTCGAGGAGCTCGAGGGGTGCGAGGCTCGCGGGGCCACGCCGCAGGACGCCGCGGCGAACGTGCGCGAGGCGCTCGAGGCGTGGATCGCGCTCGCGCTCGCGCGCGGGCAGCAGGTGCCGGCGCCGCGCACGCCCGCCTCCCACAGCGGGCGCCTGCTGCTGCGGATGGCCCCGTCGTTGCACGCGGACCTCGCGCGTGCCGCCGAGCGCGAGGACGTCAGCCTCAACCAGTTCGTGAGCAACGCGCTGGCGGGGGCGGTCGGCTGGCGCGGGGGAACGGAGTCCGGCGCCGCGGACGCGGCCGCCGCCCCGGCTCGCACCTGGACCCCGCTGCTCGTGGCCAACGCCGTCGTCGTCGGGATCGCCGGGCTCGTCGCGATCGTGCTGCTGGTCCTGGCGCTGACGAGCTGAGCCGGCGCCGTCAGCGGCCGAGCGCGCGCGCCAGGATGGCGGCGGCCGCGGCGATCAGGAACGCCGCGATCCCGACCTCGAGCGGGTCGACGATGCGCCGGTAGCGGGTGTGACCGTCGCGGATCTCGATGAACCCGAGCGGCCGCGACCAGCCCGCCCCGCCACCACCCTCGCCCGTGTCGGTGCCCGCGTCGCCGGGGGACGAGCCGCCACCGCCACCGAAGGCGAACCGCGAGCCGGCGACCGGGATCACGGTCACCCCGTCGCGCTCGACCGGAACTCCGAAGACCGATGATGCTCCGACGCGGGCGCCGATCGCGTCGGCGAGCCGGCCGAGCAGTCCTCCGGTGGGGTTCTGCGAAGCGTCGGCGGGCATGAATTCCTCCTGCCGCTTCTCAGGCGGCGGCCCGCTGCGCGAGCAGGCTGTTCGCGCAGTCGGTGATCGAGTCCTCGACGGGACGCGTGGTCCAGCCGAGCGTGTCCCGGGCCTTGGCGCTCGAGAACCAGGACTGCCTGCCCAGGTCACCGATGACGCTTCGCGCACTCGGGTCGAAGAGGGCCATCGCGCGGACGAGCAGGTTCGGCGCCGTCCGCGTGGGCACCTTGCGGGCCGCGTAGCCCAGGCGCTCGCGCAGCACCGCCGCGACCTCGGCCATCCAGAGGAACCCGTCGGTCGAGAGGAAGCGCTGCCCGCCGGCGGCCCCGTCGGTCATCACGAGGATGTGGAGGTCGGCGACGTCGCGGACGTCGACGAACGTGAAGCCCAGGCGCGGGATGGCCGGCATGCCGGCGAGCAGCCGCGAGACCGTCTCCAGCGAGTAGGAGTGGTCGTCGTTGAGCGCGGGCCCGATGATCGCTCCGGGGCACACGGTCGCCAGTCGCTCCTCGGCTCCGGATTCGCGGGCCAGCGACCAGGCCGCCTGCTCGGCGATCGTCTTCGAGCGCACGTAGGGCGTGCGCGCGGTGTTTGACGCGTCCGTCCAGTCGGCCTCGGTGTAGGGCGCCGCGGCGGACGAGTCGCGCTCCGGCCGGACCGCCGCGATCGACGACGTCTGGACGACCCGCTCGACGCCGGCGTCCAGGGCTGCGCGCAGCACGCGCAGCGATCCGTCGCGCGCCGGGACGATCAGCTCGTCGGCGTCGGCCGGCTGGACCGGCGGGAACGGCGAGGCGACGTGCAGGACGTACCGGCAGCCCGCGACGGCCTCGGCCCAGCCGTCGTCCGACTCGAGGTCCGCGAGGGCGACCGTCAGGCGCGACCCGGCGTCCACCCCGGCGGCGTCGAGCGTCGCTCGCACCGCGGACTCACGGGCGGCGGAGCGCACCGTCGTCCGCACGTCGTACCCGCGCTCGAGCAGCGCGGCGATGCAGTGGCCGCCGAGGAACCCCGTGCCGCCGGTGACGAGGACGCTGTCGGGCATGCGGCCAAACCTACACCGGGCCGGACCGCCGTCCGGTCAGCCCGGCCGGCGCGCGAGCTCCCACTCGCGCCGCAGCTGCGCGTACACGCGGATGGTGCACCACTCGTCCTTGAAGCGCTCGGCTTCGACCAGCCGGGCCTCGCAGCGAAAGCCCAGGCGCTCCAGCAGCCGCTGCGCCGCGACGTTGCGGTCGTCGGTCTCCGCGACGATGCGGTGCAGGCCGGCGTGCTCGAACAGGTGGTCCACCACGGCGCCGACCGCCTCTGTCGCGAGCCCGGCGCCCTGGTGGGACGGCGCGAACGTCATGCCGATCTCCGCGGTCTCGGGGTCGTCTGCACGGACATGCACGGCGCAGTCGCCGACGAGCGCGCCGTCGGTGCGCAGCGTGGCCGCGAGCTGCACCCACGCTCCCGGCTCGCCCAGGGCGACGCCCCGCTGCTCGGCGAGGAACCGCTCGGCGTCGGGCATCGCGTAGGCCGTGGTCCACGACTGGTAGCGGGCGACGTCCGGGTCGCTGCGGTAGGCGACGAACGCCGGCAGATCACCGGCCTGGAACGGTCGCAGCCGCAGTCGCTCGGACAGGATCTCCACGAGCGCCCAGGCTACGCGACCTGAGCAGCGGTCCTGCTCGGTCATGGTGCTGCTCCTCTCCTGCTCGGACGGATGGGTACCTCATTGCCCGCCGCGGCTTTGCCGACACACGACGGGCACTAGCCTCGGACGCATGGGTGCCGAGGCCGACGAGGACCAGCCGCCCGAGGCCGGGAAGCTGCCGACCGGCCGGATGGCGCGCACGGCCCGCGTCGGCGGGCTCGTGACCGGGCAGGGCCTGCGCTGGGCCGGGATGCGCACCGCCAACCGGGTGCGCACACCTGAGCGTGCCGCCGCCGCCGAGCGCGAGCGGACCAGCGCGCTCGTCGGTCAGCTCGTCGAGCAGCTCGGCCAGATGCGCGGCGCAGCGATGAAGGTCGGGCAGCTCATCTCGATGGCCGAGTTCGACGGGCTGCCCGAGGACCAGCAGGAGGAGCTGCAGCGCAAGCTTGCGGCGCTGCGCGACGACGTCGCTCCGGTCGCGTTCGCCGACCTCGAGAAGCTCCTGCGCGAGGAGCTCGGCGGCCCGCTCGGGCGCGTCTTCGCGGACTTCGACGAGCGCGCGTTCGCGGCGGCATCGATCGGGCAGGTCCATCGCGCGATCACCGTCGGCGGGGACGAGGTCGCGGTGAAGGTCCAGTACCCCGGGGTCGCCGAAGCCGTCGACACCGACATGCGCAACGCGATGCTGCTGCTCCCGCTCGTCAGGCGTCTGGCGCCGGGCCTCGACGGCCGGGCGCTCTTCTCCGAGCTGCGCGAGCGCATCGCGGGCGAGCTGGACTACGAGCTCGAGGCCCAGAGCCATCGGCGCATCGAGCGGCTCATGCGCGGCCATCCGTTCGTCCGTGTCCCGCACGTCCACACCGATCTGTCGACCAGGCGCGTCCTGGTGTCCGAGTTCATCGACGGCGAGGGCTTCGAAGAGGTGCGCCGCGACGACGAGGCGACCCGCGACCGCTACGGCGAGATCGTCTTCCGCTTCTTCTTCGGGCTGCTCTACCGCGACCGCATCGCCCTCGGCGATCCGCATCCGGGCAACTACCTGCTGTGCCCGGACGGGCGGGTCGGCTTCCTCGACTTCGGCCTGCTGCGCGACATCGACGTCGGGCGCGTCGACAAGGAGCGCGCGATCGCGCGCTCCGTGCGCGACGGTGACCCCGCCGCGCTGAAGGCGGCACTGAGCGACGGCGATTATCTCCCCGGCGACCGCGCCGAGGCGATCGACGCGGAGTGGGCCCTGCGCCTCATGCGTTTCGCGACCGGCTGGTACGCCGTCCCCGGAGGCCGGCGCTTCTCGCCGGAGCGCCGGCACGGCTCCTCCGATCGTGAGCCGCCCGACGCGGAGCAGCGCGCGGCGGCCCGCGAGCAGATCAACCAGTTCACGCTGCCGCCCGAGTCGATCCTCATCCGCCGGATGCACGGGCTCGTCGCGGTCGTGATGTCGCAGCTGCGCGCCGGAGCGGACTGGGGCGCGATCGCCGCGGAGTACCTCCACGGCGAGCCGCCGGCGACCGAGCTCGGGCGCGCCGAGGCGGAGTTCCTGGCGCAGCGGGGCCGCTGAGGTGGACCTCGAGCGGAGGACTGCAGAACAGGCACACTTACCGTTGTGGATGACCTCCTGATCCGCCCGCTGGAGAGCGCCGAGGACGCCGCCACCTTCCGCTCGCTGAACGAGGAGTGGATCGCGCGGAACTTCGTCGTCGAGGAGGAGGACCGCCGGCAGCTGGACGACCCTGTCGCCGCGTACATCACGACCGGCGGCCAGATCCTGATCGCCGAGTCCGGCGGACAGCGCGTGGGCTGCGTCGCGCTCGTGCCCGACGGCAGCGGCGCATACGAGCTGTCGAAGATGGCGGTCGCGCCCGGCCGCCGGGGTCAGGGCATCGGGCGCAGGCTGCTCGCCGCCGCGATCGACTACGCCCGCGAGGTCGGTGCGACGTCGATCTTCCTCGGCAGCTCGACGAAGCTCGAGAACGCGGTGCACCTCTACGAGGCGGCCGGCTTCCAGCACGTCGCGCCCGAGACGCTGCACATGCCCTACGAACGAGCGGACGTCTTCATGCAGATGCGTCTCTGAGCAGGAGTGCGTCAGTGGCTGCCCGGGGCCGCCGGTCCACGCCGGCGCGGTGCTCTGGGACACTTGCTTCATGAACCGGTCCAGTGTCTCCCCGCTCGCGTCCGCTCTCGGCCTGATGCTCACCGGTCTCGCGCTGCTGGCGCCCGTCGCAGCGGCGTCCTCGATCGCCTATCTCGACGGCGAAGAGGTGTGGGTCTCGACGCTCGACGGGTCGCGCAAGGAGCGCCTCTCGGCCGGCGAGCAGCAGTGGCGTGCCGTCGCTGCGGCCGACGGCGGCCGCATCCTCGGTGTGCGCAACGAGGCGGGAAAGATCTCGCAGCTCTCGCAGACGCAGCTGTGGGACACCGGCGGACAGGTGATCAGCCAGGGCCCGCTGCCCTCGCAGGCCGGCTGGAGCTCGTACGTCGCACCACTGAGCCTCGACCTCACCTCGGACGGCACGTTCGCCGTGTACGGCTACTCGGGCTACACGGGCGTCGTCCCGAACGCGACCTTCTCCTCGGGCCACTACGCGATCCTCAGCGACACGAAGACCAACCTCACGCCGATCGGCCAGGGCGGCTATCGCTGGCCGACGACGTTCGGACGTCGCGTGATCGCCGCGAGCGGCACCACGGTCGTCTCGCAGAACGCGGACTCCGGAAACCCGTTCTCGACCACCTGGACCCCGCTGCTCGACCTGTCGGCGACAGGTCTCGAGCTGGGACGGACGGACGTGGCCGCCACCGGGAGGATGGTGGCACTCGAGCTGACCGACAGCGGCGGCACCGTCGAGCGGATCGCCCTGATCTCGACGAGCGGGGTCGACGCGCCGCCGACCTTCCCCGCCGCGGTCGACTGCTTCATCCCGGCGACCGGTAAGGCGCGTGACGCGACCCTGTCGCAGGACGGCTCGAAGATCGCCTGGAAGGACGACGACGGCCTCAAGATCGCCGGTGTCCCGACGACCGCCGCCGACCCGTGCGAGTTCTCCTCCCCGCCGATCGTCATCTCGCCGACGGGGTCCGCGCCGTCGATCGGCGGCGCTGACCTCGCGCAGTTGCGGCCGCCCGCCCCCGCGCCCGCCGCGCCGCCCGCCCCCGCGCCGCCGACGGCCGTCCGCCCCGTGTTCGTCACCGTCTCGGCGAAGGGCAGCGCAGCGGCGATCGCCGGCGCGAAGGGCCTCGCGCTGAAGGTGAAGGTCGGGGGTCCCGGCAAGGTCACCGTCACCGGCAGCGTCGCCGCCAACCGTCTCGGCCTGAAGGGGAAGAAGGCGTTCGTCATCGCGACGGGCTCCGCGCGGGCGACGAAGGCGGGCACCGTGACCGTGCGGCTGAAGCTCACCAAGAAGGCGCGGAAGTACCGCAAGCGCCTGAAGGGCCTGACGATCACGCTGCGGCTGACGCAGGGCGCCGGGACGACGACCAGGAGCTTCAAGCTGCGCTGAGCGTCAGCTGGGCCGGGGCGAGCCACTCCTTGAAGGGCGAGCTACGGGACGATGCGGAAGGTGAGCCGGACCGGGCGTGAGCGGTTGCCGGCGGCGTCCGTGGCGACGAGCGTGATGCGATGCGTGCCGCGGGGCAGCGAGCGGCGGTTGATGCGCCCGCTGAGGGCGACTGCGCCGGCGCCGGAGCGGATGCTGCGCGTGAGCGTGCCCTCGAGCCGGTAGGCCGTGCAGGCGCGGGTCTTCGGACGCCGCTTGACCGGCCTGCACACGCGCTGGCCCTTGGCGGTGGTGCGCCTGCCCGCGCCCGGGCGCTCCAGGCGCAGGGTCAGCTTGGCGGCCTCGGACGAGGTGAACCGCAGCACGGTGCCGCGGCCGACGGCGGCGACGAGCGGCGTCCGCCGGGGTCCCACCCGGAAGCGCTTGCGGGTCAGTCGCGCCTTGCTGAGGACGGGTGCCACGACGTCGCGAGCTGCCGCCGGGCCACCACCACCACCACCGCCGTCCGCCGGCGGGTCCGGGCGACCGCAGTTGCGCTCGAATGCGCGGACGTAGGCCTGCTCACTCTCGACCGGAGGGCCGACGAGGGCTGCGCCCGCGTCGAACGCCACGCAGGCGCCGCCGTTCGTGACGGTGTGCGGGCGGTCGAGCTGTGACCCGGGGTTGCCGCGGGAGACGAGCAGGACCGCGTCTGAACGATCCGGCTTCGCGGCAATTCCTGGAAGCCCTGGGGAGCCAGATAGCCCTGGCCATCGAACGGGACGGCCTCTTCCGTCAGACCCAGGAAAGCCGGGTGGAAATCGAGGCCGAACGCATGCGTTGCGCGCTGCTCAGTTCGGTCTCCCACGATCTGAGGACCCCGTTGACGGTCATCGCCGGGTCCGCCAGCAGTCTCGTCGAAGGGGAAAAACACCTCAATGACGAGACCAAACGGGAACTGGCCCAGGCGATTTACGAAGAGGCTTACCGCCTGGAACGCCTGGTGAACAATCTGCTGGAAATGAGCCGGTTGCAGGCCGGAGAGATCAAGCTGCTCAAGGAATGGGAGGCCCTGGAAGAGGTGGTGGGCGCGGCCTTGGCCCAGTTGGAGGCGCATCTCAAGGACCACCCGGTGATTACCGACATCCCGGCGGACCTGCCCCTGGTGCGGATGGACCAGATGTTGATGGAGCGGGTGCTGGTCAATCTTTTGGAGAATGCGGTCAAGTACACCCCGGAGGGCGCCCCCATCCACATCAGCGGCCGGGTGGAGGGGGACCGGCTCAAGGTGGAGGTCGCGGATTACGGGCCGGGCTTGCCCCTGGGAGAGGAAGAACGGGTTTTTGGGAAGTTTTATCAGGTGGCCCGGGGGCGCTCCCGGGGGGCCGGTTTGGGGCTGACCATCTGCCGGAGTATTGTGGAGGCCCATGGGGGCCGGATCTGGGCGGCCAACCGGCCGGCCGGCGGCGCGGTGTTTACCGTTACCCTGCCCCTGGGGGAGCCTGCCCCTGAGGTGGCAAGCCCTGATCACCAAGGCGAGCCATGAACTCGATGAGTCTGCGCCTTCTCCTGGTTGAAGACGACGCCCACATCCGGCGGTTCCTGCGGGCCACGCTGGTGACCCAGGGCTATGCCCTGCTGGAGGTGGAGACCGGCGAGGAAGGCCTGGCCCTGGCCGCGGCCCAGGTGCCTGACCTGGTCTTGCTGGACCTGGGGCTGCCGGATATGGACGGCAAGGAAGTAATCCGGCGTCTCCGGGAGTGGTCCGAAGTCCCCATCATCGTCCTCACCGCCCGGGGACAGGAACGGGAGAAAGTGGCCAGCCTGGACGCGGGAGCCGACGATTACCTGACCAAGCCCTTTGGGGTGGGGGAGTTGCTGGCCCGGATCCGGGCCGCCATGCGGCGGGTCCGGATGCCGGAGCAGGGCCGGGTGGAGCAGGTCTTAAGCCTGGGGGACGTCACCGTGGACCTGGAACGCCGCCGGGTCACCCGGGGGGCGGAGGAGATCAACCTGACTCCCATCGAATTCAAGCTGCTGTCGGTGTTGATCCGGCAACGGGGCAAGGTCGTGACCCACCGGCAACTGTTAAAGGAGGTCTGGGGGCCGTCGTATATTGAGCAGAACCCCTATCTCCGCATCGTGATCCTCAACCTGCGCCGCAAATTGGAAGAAAATCCCACCCGGCCGCATTATCTGATCACCGAACCCGGGGTGGGATACCGGCTGCGGGACGAGTAGGCGGAGTTTTCCTTAGACAGAAGCCGATGGACATGGCGCCGCCGCACCGGAGGTTACAGCAATTGCCAAAAGTTTTTTCCGCTCCGGGCAGCCTTATAATCCCCCCTGCCCCCCTTTAAAAAAGGGGGGGAAATGCAAGGAATCGCTGTTAAAGTCCCCCTTTGAAAAAGGCGTTATTATACTTGACATACCTATGAGGGGGGATTGAGGATAGCCTATCCTCCCTTATGGGATGGAGGATAATGACGCCTCTCTAAAAGGGGAGAGGCGATGGCTTCCATTAATCATATTACCGGAGAAGCGATTAAGCGAGCAAGACGAAAGAGGTATGTGGCAACTGTGTTTACCGTTTATGGCGACGAAAGTAGCGACACAAGGGGTGTGCGAACTTTTGCTGTCGCGGCATTATAGTGAACTCAAGACGAATGGGATGAGCTTAGGCCTGTATGGGCAGAACGTACAGGCGGAAAAATTTTTCATGCTACTGATTGCGAATCAGGTTACGGGGATTATAAGGGTATTCCAAAAGATCAACGGCATAAAGAATATAAAGATATTAACGCAGAATTCTTACCAAAACCAATATGAAGGGGGTAGGATTTGCTGTTGATGTTGCTGCTTTTAAAGAGCTTATGCCAGATGCCGCCAAAGATGCTCCATATTATAACTGCTTTATGCGTGTGGTAATGGCTTTTGCTGAATACGGCTATTTATTTGGTCCACAACAAACAACAAAATTTATCTTTGATCGAAACACCAAAATCCAATACAATTCTATTTATTTAGTTGAATATTTATCAAAACTATCAGAATATCCCTATAGTTCATATATTGATGACATAGGGTTTGCATCTGACAAAAAAGAAGAAATACAAGTAGCCGATTTATTCGCCCATGAAACTATGAAATATTTTGATAACCGACTTATGACAACTAAACTCCCCCTTAGAAAGTCATTAAAAGCCCTATTTAACACTGAGAGATATAGATGTTTCTATTCTGATAGGACTTATTTTGAAAGTATGAAAAGGGAATTAGAATGTCTTGAACAAGACAGTAAATGGAGAGAGGAATATCAAAGGTGGTTATTAAAATATAAAATTGTTGATAACAATAGTAATAAAACCAGATACCTTATTTATTTGAAGTCGTTAGAGAAGATTGACCTTTATGAATCCGTTTCTTCTTAATAATTTTTTTTACTGCCTCTTCAAATGCTTTTTTGCCTTTGTCTGCTCCCAGCCGCTTTGCGGTTTCGATAAACCGGGCAGACTGCTCTTTGTCGTCTGGTTCAGCTCGTTTTTTAGGGGGCATATATGAGTTCTCCTGTTTTATTAAAATCGCCTAGAAATATGGGGCCAATATGGAGTCATTTTTACGAACTGCTGCATTATATCTTCGTCTATAGTTCCATCTTTAGTAACAGGAATGTAGATATTTGCCCTCGATAATTTAGCAAGATAGCATTGGCGACCATAGGAGAACCGCCATTTTTCTTGATTGAACATATAAGCGAGGAAAAACAAGGTAGTTATCCTTAATTTTTGTTTGGGAATACAAATAATCACATTATCTGTTACAATGAAGTTATCTAATTGCACAAAAGCATCTCCGCCAACGGTGCTAATGGTTAATGTCCCACTTTTATATAAATTGCTCCCCTGTGGCCTATCGTAATAACCAACTACACCATTATTATCTGTCACCCGTGAAACAGTCATAAATAAACCCTGGTCAAGAGCATCAATCGAATGGAAATCGCCTCTACTTAGTTCAAATATATCTAAGATATTAAATAGACTCCAGTTTATTTTAGGAACTTCTTTATCATCAATATTATATTTTTTCGGTATATATGATTTAAAGTCTCTATGAATGTAATCGGCGATAATTTGTTCGTCAATCCATTCCCCACCATTACGATTTTTGACAGGAATTGTAATCACAACATTTCGCAATTTGTCTCTATAGCATTTCCTACTATAACTATATTGCCATCTTAACCGATTGAGCAATGCCGCTACATAAAACATAGTCTTATCTTGCATGGAAATACGTGGAATTAATATAGCAACATCATCTTTAGTTCCAAAATCATAAGGGTGATATTTTGATGTAAGTGGAAGTCCATTATATGCAACGGTAATAGAATTTCTATAGATTTTATTATCTGGAAAAGAGAAATTACCAACCACACCATTATTAAAATCGGCGCAAGAGATTAACGGAATATTGCCGGGGTCGAGGTCAGAGATAGTGTGATAGTCACCAGACTTTACCAATAAATAGTTCGCCTATTTTCTTTACTTTATTCATCTTCTTTCCTTGCTTTATAAGAAACGCTACTGCTTCCCTGATAACCTGGTCCATTCCTTCTTTTACCTCAAAATCTGTTGGTGGTGATTGTGAGCTAGATAATTTTCTGGTACGAGTTCGAGCATAGGATCACCAAAATCTATAGGACAGGTTTTTTGAAATTTCTCAATATTTTCTATATCTTGGATTGGGTTATATAAGAATGCTTTAACAAGGTTTCTTATTTCCTTAAAATTATTGGGGGCTTTAGGGTTTGGTAATCTTTTGCCTTTACTCTTAAGATTTCCATCATTCAATGCCCTAATCCAGAGCACATTTTGGCTTCTTGGTTGTGGAATCCCCTTTTTGACAAATATCCCGACCGAATGCACTCCTATGGGATAAAATAAATCTTCTGGAAAAGTGATTACGGATAATAAAGTGTTGTGGCTAAGAAGAGATTGACGCCATTGTTTATATATTCCTTGTTTAACCAGCGCAGAGTATGGAAGCACAGAAAATAGCAATCCCCCATCTACCATTTGGCGCAAGGCTTGGTCAACAAATTTATATTCTTTTTCTAATCCACTTTTTAGAGCAAATGGGGGATTCATTAAGACTTTAGTAACCACTAATTCATCGTTTTGGGGAACTTTATTAGAAAATTTGGCAGTAACAATATTTCCTTTAATTATTCTAATAAGATTTTTTTGAAAACAATCTCCTTCCATAATATTGTTTCTTCCGTCTCCACGAAAAATCATATTAACAATAGCTAAAGCCACTGCATCATTATCTTGGTCAACCCCAAATAAATTATTTTCTTTGAATTTATTAACTTGTGCTGTATTTCTGGTTTGTTTAATATAATCGAACGTAGAAACTAAAAACC
Source organism: uncultured Actinomycetes bacterium (assembly GCA_963823375.1). Taxonomy (GTDB): domain Bacteria; phylum Actinomycetota; class Thermoleophilia; order Solirubrobacterales; family Solirubrobacteraceae; genus F1-60-MAGs163. The sequence goes on from CAWGLQ010000013.1 coordinate 66,004, forward strand.
CCCCAGTACCACATGCAGGATCATAGCAAATATCTTGTTCTGTTATATTAAGAACATCAACAACAAATTTCGTAATGTGTCTTGGAGTTAAGACAATGCCTATCTCCTTAGCGCCATTCCCATACTTTAAAAAAACCTCGTAGAATTTGCCGAGCACATCAGTTCCAGAATTCATTGCCGATCTAATATTAACCTAAAATGAGCGATTTAGTACTTGCACGTAATGCGCTAATATGATAACATATTGATATTAATGAGCATATTGTTATTTTAACTTTGCTCAGCCAAACCCAATGGGTGGGAGGTTATCACAAACGCTACTATGGCTGGTAGAAATGAAAACGCGCAACGTTATTGATAGAGTTGAAGCAACCTCTGACACCTTGACCTCCAGGGGCGGCCTGACCCTTTTTGTGAGGTATCTGCGCAACATAGCCATTTATCCGGTCTTGGAACGTCTTTTCGGCTCCATGCGCAAAAACGCCAAGGGCCAGCCGGTGTCTGAGATCTTCAAGCAGGTTTTTTGCTTCTTGTTGGATGGCACCAGCCGTCACCTGGTTCTACTTTGATGCCCTGAAAAAAGATGACGGATACGCCGCCGCCATTGAGACGGCTCCTGAACAGATGCTCTCTTCCCATGCCGTCAAAAGATTTTTTGGCGCCTTCTCCTGGTTCCGCATCTGGCTGTTCCGCTCTCTGCTGAAGCAGTTGTTCCGGTGGCGGCTGCAGATTCAGAAGCCCAAGGTGGTTGTCCTGGGCATGGACACCATGGTGATGGATAACGATGAGGCCCGGAAGCGCCATGGGGTGGAGCCTACGTATAAGAAGGTGAAAGGCTTTCAACCCCTGCAGTTGACCTGGGAAGGCCTGATTATCGACGCGGTTTTCCGGGGCGGCAGCAAACACAGCAACGACGGGGACACCGCCCTCAAAATGGTCACGCATATCGTCAAGTTCATCCGCAAGCACTACGGAGAGGAAGTGCCCATCATCATCCGGCTGGACGCCGGCTTTTTTGACCAGGAGCTTTTTCAGGGCTTTGAAAAGTTGAAGATCGGCTATATCTGCAGCGGCCGCATCTATGAAGAACTGAAGACCCTGGCGGAGAAGGCCGAGACCGGCCAGTGGCGGCAATATCGGAACCACCAGCAGGTCTGGGATTATCTGGAACTGGGTGACCGCCGGGGAAGTTGGGCAGACGTTTCGCCGGGCCTTTCTGTGCCGGCCGGTGGCAGAAGGGCCGGCAACGGCTGTTGGATTATGCCCGGCCGCTGTCCATCCTCTATACCAATCTGGGGATGGGACAGACCATTGATCAACGCCTGGCCGCGGTGGGCCAGAAGCATTATCTGGAGGCGGAGGGCATCATCGCCAGCTACCATCGCCGGGGGGCGGATGAACTGGTGCATCGCGGCTTGAAGGACTTCGGCTTTGAGGAGCTGCCGTTTTTGCGGTTTGCGCCCAATGCGGCCCTCTATTACACCATGCTGGTGGCCTTTTTTCTCTTTGAGTGCTTCAAGGAGGACGTCTGCGGGGAAGTGATTCCCGTGGAGGCCTATGCCACCACCGTGCGGCGCCGGCTCATCGACGTGGCGGCCAAGATTGTCCGGCATGCCGGCAAGATCATCCTCAAGGTGGCCGCGGCCGCCATGGAGCAGCTGCAGTTTGCCGCCCTGTGGGCCCGGAGCAGCGCTCCGCCCCAGTTTGCTTGGGCCTAAGGGCCTTGGGGAGTTAAACAGACCGGGCATGCTCTTCCGGGGTCCGGTGCTCATGGCAAAAGCCAAGGGTGAAGTATGCGTTGATCAAGGGTAATTCTGGCCTTTTTATCAGGGGCTCTCCCTGGCTGATTCGCTATTGACCGCGTCTTAACCTCAAAAGGACATTTTCGAGGGCCTTACCCCAAAAAATGATCTTGCTGGATACATGAAAGTATTGATTTTTCACTACTCAATTGGAATCGCTTAATTTAGGTGATGATCATTGGCACGGTTTTGTTGGTGCTGGGTTTTAATTATGCCGCATCGGCCTGGGTCTACGTGCCCGATCAAGGCGATACCGGCTGGCAGACCTACAGCTATACCGCCGGCCCCGCGAGGGTTCGCCGGCAGCGGTGGGGTTTGTGGTGAGCAATGTCGTGGATGCTTCTCTCTGCCTACCCCGAATTGCTCCTGGATAACCTGAGCCTGGGGGGCGGAGTGGCAGGCATTAACTCGGGGATTCGAAGCTGGGAAGCCTTTCGGGATACGACTTGGTGGGCACGAGCTACTGCCACTGTCAGCACCGTTCGGAGCAGGCGCTACAAGTGTAACGTCGTATAACCCCACCCGAGGCTTGTACCTGGCGGTGATCCAGGGTCTATATGCCACGGGGTTTTATTACGGAGTTACTACCTCCCAGTTCGCTAATGCCTCGGGGCAGGCCGGCACCGGCGGCTCGATTCTGGAAACGGCGATTAATCCTTGAACCCCTCGGAGCGACATTTTTCCTTTGACTGGGCCTTCCTGGGAACATGACTTCAGTCCCTGGAACGACTTCGCCCGGTTTTATCATGAAAGACCACAGTGGCGCCATCGTGTTCTCCTGAGGGGCTGGCCCAGATAGGTTCCGCCCCAGGCGGCTCCCGCTCCCGCCTCGGCCCTCATGCTGCTGGGCAGCGGCCTTTGCGGCTTGCTGGGTTTAGGTCGGAGGGTCAAGAGGCGGGTTGGATAGACAGTTGAGACTTGAGCCGAGGCGTGGCTTATCCTGATCATGCGGCTGCTGTA
>CAWGLQ010000014.1:0-11331 GCA_963823375.1 uncultured Actinomycetes bacterium
CTGCAGCAGCGAGCCGAGCCGTTCCTTGGCGTGCGCGCGCGTGTTGAGGATGTGGCCGTCCGGGCGCATCGTGCCCTGGTAGACGCGGAAGAAGTTGATCCGCCCGGCGAACGGGTCGGCCTTCGTCTTGAACACGTAGGCGAACAGGGGCGCCTCGGGGTCGGGCTCCAGCGTGATCTCGGGCAGCTCGAGCGCGCCGTGCTTGACCGGCGAGGGCAGGTCCTCCTCGATCGCGTCGAGCAGCCTGTTGGTGCCCAGGTTGCGCGTCGCGACGCCGCAGGTGACGGGGAAGATCCCGCCGTGGTTCGTGCCGTCCTTGAGTGCGGCGACGATCTCCTCGTGCGAGATGTCCTCCCCCTCGAGGTAGCGCTCCATGAGCGTGTCGGACACCTCGGCGACCTCGTCCATGAGCTTCTCGCGGTACTCCTCGGCGACCGCGACGAGCTCGTCGGGGACCGGGATCTCGCGGCAGTTGTCGCGGCTCGCGTCCGCGTACTCGTAGGCCTTCATGTCGACGAGGTCGATGAGCCCGCGCACCTCGTGCTCGGCGCCGATGGGGATCTCGGTCGCGACGACGTGTGGCCCGAACGCGGCCTTCAGCTGCTCGAGAGTGCGGAAGAAGTCGGCGCGCTCACGGTCGAGCATGTTCACGAAGACCAGGCGCGCGAGATCCAATTCCTCGGCGCGCTGCCACAGCCGCGAGGTGCTCACCTCGACGCCCATCACGGCGTTGATGACGAAGACCGCCGACTCGCACACGCGCATCGCGCCGAGCGCGTCGGCGATGAAGCTGGGATCGCCGGGCGTGTCGATCAGGTTGATCTTGCGCTGGTCCCAGTCGAACGAGTTGAGGTTCGCGCTGATGGACATCTGCCGCGCCTGCTCGTCGGGGTCGGAGTCCGAGACGGTCGAGCCGTCCGTGACCGACCCGAGCCGGTCCACTGCGCCCGCCTCGAACAGCAGGGCCTCGTGGAGGGACGTCTTGCCACTACCGCGGTGGCCGACGAGGGCGACGTTCCGAATGCGGTCCGCCTGGTGCATGCCTGCGCTCCTTCCCGTGGGTGCCGAACGTCGACCCTATCGCCGCGACGGGCCCGTGTGTGCGGGTTTCCCCGCATGCACGCGGTTGGGCGCTATTCCGCGTCGTTCAGGCCCGAGCGCAGGCGCAGTACGGCCTTCGTGTGCAGCTGCGAGACGCGCGACTCGGTGACCCCGAGGACCTCGCCGATCTCGCGGAGCGTCAGGTTCTCGTAGTAGTAGAGCGCGATGACGAGCTTCTCGCGCTCGGGGAGCCGCGAGATGGCATCGGCGACGCGGTCGCGCAGGTCGCTCTGGTCCAGCGCCGCCGCCGGGTCGGGTGCGCTGTCGTCCGCGATCGTGTCGAGCAGCGAGACGGAGTCGCCGCTGGAGTCGCTGACGGTCCACAGCTCGTCGAGGGCGGCGATCGACGAGTTCGAGATCTGCAGGATGGCGTCCTGGAAGGCCTGGACGTCCATGCCGAGCTCGTCGGCCATCTCCTCGTCCGACGGAGCGCGGTGCAGCTTGTGCTCGAGCTTCTGGTGGGCGCGCTCGATCTCACGTGCACGGGCGCGCACCGAGCGCGGGACCCAGTCCTGCGAGCGCAGCTCGTCGATGATGGCGCCCTTGATGCGCGTGATCGCGTACGTCTCGAACTTGATCTCGCGTTCGGGCTCGAACCGCTGAATGGCGTTGATGAGCCCGACGAGCCCGTAGGAGATGAGGTCGGCCTCCTCGACGTGCGAGGGCAACCCGGACGCCATGCGGCCGGCGACGTACTTCACGAGCGGCGAGTAGGCGACGACGAGTCGCTCCCGCGCCCGCTGGTCATCGTCCGTCTTGTAACGGCGCCAGAGGTCGCGGAGCTCGACTGCCTTGACGTTCGCTTCCATATCTCCCGTCGCTAAGCCCGCGGATGACTGCGCCGGTAGGCGCTGAGCAGGCGCGCCGACTCTACCCGAGTGTAGATCTGGGTCGTCGAGATGCTGCTGTGTCCGAGCAGTTCCTGGATCGCGCGCAGATCCGCGCCGCCGTCCAGCAGGTGCGTCGCGAACGAGTGGCGCAGCGCGTGCGGGGACACGCCGCCCTGGAGCGCCGCCGCCCGCGTCCAGACCGCCAGGCGCCGCCGCACGTCGGAGGTCGAGAGCCGGCGGCCGGACTTCGAGAGGAACAGCGCCTCCTCGCCCGGGTCGGTCGCGAGCGCACGCCGCCCGCGCTCGAGGTACCGCGCGAGCGCCTGCAATGCAGGCTCCCCCGCGGGAACGATGCGGGTCTTGCCGCCCTTGCCCTCGACGCGCAGCTCCTCGGCGTCGAAGTGGATCGACGCCGTGTCCAGCTTCACGAGCTCCTCGGCGCGCAGCCCGCAGCCGTAGGCGACCTCGAGCAGCGCGCGGTCGCGCAGCTCCAGCGGCGTGCTCGACGGGATGCGGTCCAGGAGCGACGCGAGCTCATCGGGACGCAGGACGCGCGGAAGGTGCCGCGGGCGGCGCGGTGATCCGACGAGCTCGGCGGGGTTCTGGGTGACGAGACCGTGCTCGCGCAGCGCGCGGAACAGCGCGCGCAGCGCCGCGAGCTTGCGCGCGACGGTGCTCGGTGCGACGCGGCGCTCGGAAAGCGTCGCCGCGTACCGGCGCAGCTCGCGCGGCCCTGCGTCCTGGGGCGTGATCCGTGCGGCGCTCGCCCACACGGCGAACTGGCGCAGGTCCGTGGCGTAGGCCCGTCGGGTGCGCTCGGCGGCCCCGCGGCGCAGCAGGTCGGCGTCGAGCAGGCTGAGCGCCTGCGACCACGCCGGCGTGATCGCCGGCTCCCTATCCTCGGCCGCGATGGCGCTCTTCTTCATCGACACGTCCACGGGTCAGGTCGCCACGCGCAAGCGGCTGATCGAGGCGGGCATCTCGCAGCCCGACGGCGATCCGCCGCGCCCGTGGCACCGGATCAAGGCATCGGACGACGCGACGACCCTCTGGTATGCGGTCATGCGGCGGCGGGAGAAGGGCATCTTCATCGGCACGCTGACCCTTCGACACGGAGACCACCATGCCCTGCTCCTGGAGCGCGGCTGGGAGGAGATTCCGGTGGAGGAGCTGAGGGACCGGCCGCTTCAGGCGATATAAACGGGCGTCCCCACGGCGACCCGGTCGTACAGGTCGATCACGTCGGGGACGGCCATGCGCACGCAGCCGTGCGATGCGGCGGAGCCGAGCGAGCCGTCGTCGCTCGTGCCGTGGATGCCGGCGCCGGCGTAGATGCCCATCCACCGTGCCTTGAGCGGGTTGTCGGGCCCCGGCGGGATGGACTTCCCTGCAAGGTCGCCGGCCCACTCGCTGTCCGGGACGTTCCACGTGGGGTCGACCTGCTTGTTCTCGATCGTGTAGAGCCCGGCGGGCGTCTCGAGACCGACCTGCCCCACGGCGATCGAATAGCTCTTGACCCTCCGCAGGTTCTTGAAGAGCGTCAGCCGGAAGCCGCCGCGGTCCACGGTGATGAGCGTCGGGTACTTGCGCCCGAGCTCGGCGGTCGTCACCTTCGGCTTCACGGTCCGGGCGTGCGCCACGAAGGTCCGCTCGGCGCCCGGCTGGATGATCGCGGCGCGGATCTCGCGGTGCAGCGCGCTCGCCTTGAGTTTGCGCCCGTTCTGCGCGGCGACCGGAGCGACGCTGCTGCCGGTGAACGTCACGCTCGCGTCCTTGGCGGGCTTGTCGATCGTGCGGCGCACACGGTCCAGGAGCCGCACGACCGCGTGATCGTTGTACGTCAGCTTCGGTTCGACGTTCGCCGCGACCGATCCGCCCGTGACCTCGCGCCAGCTGCGCGTGAGGAAGCTGCCGTCGCGTCCGCGCTCCATCGCCGCGTCGACGCTGCCCCGCACGTCCGCCGCGATGCGCGCCTCCTTCGCCGTCAGGCGCCACGAGCGCGTGCCGCGCGTGATGACGACGGGCTCCTGAAGCGGGTCGAGCAGCCGCCGCTCGAGCCGGGCGTTGGCCTGCTCCTCGGTGAGCCCGCCGACGTCAACGCCGGCGACCTTCACGCCGCTCGCGATGGTGTCCTGCCGGCTGCGGTCGTACGCCCACGCGCCGCCGACGAGCGCGACGACGAGCGTCACGACGACGGCAAGGGCTATGACTGGGGCGCGGCGCATGCGGCGAGTCCGGACCGGCGACCTTGATCGTCAGGGTCGGCAGATCAGGATAGGCGACTGCCCGGCACCTCTGCGAGGGTTGCAATCCGCGGTCCGCGCGGGTCAGCCGGGCGGTGTGAGGACGGGCGCCAGCGCGGCCGCGAGGCCCGCCCAGTCCTCCGCGCCGACGATGTCGCGCTCGGCGACGACCTCGGCGTTCCACGGGTGCACGATCGTCGCGCCGAGGATGCCCGCGTCGAGCGCGCGCTCGAGGTTCACGGGGCTGTCGTCGACGAGCAGGTCGATCGCGATCTCCCGGCAGCGGCTGATCTTGTCGTACGAGCAGTAGAGCTCGTCGTAGCGCAGGCCGACCGCGTCGAGCCATGCGGTCGTGTGGTCGTGCGCCGCCGTCGTGCGGTGGCTCGTGATGTGGATGAAGTGGCCGTCCGCATGCCAGGCGTTGACGGTCTCCACAGCGCCCGGGTACGGCTCGGCGGCGGCGACGAGCTCGGGGCCGTGGGTCTCCAGGACGGCCTCGTGCACCTGCTCGGGCTCCAGGCGGGAGATCGCCCACGTCGTCTGGCCCTCGTACGGCATGTCGATCCCGAACCGCCGCAGCACGACGCCGGAGAACTGGTCCCAGTAGTGGTGCAGCGTCGAGTCGATGTCGATCGCGATGCGCACGTCCGCGGCGCCGCTCAGCCGTCGGCGAGCGTGACCGCGCCCTGCGAGGCGCTGCCGACGAGCGCCGCGTACTTGCCCAGGACGCCGGTGCGGTCGGGGTTCGGCGGCGGGCTGTAGGCCGCCACGCGCTCCGCGATCTCCTCGTCGGACAGCGCGACGTCGAGCCGGCGCTTGTCGACGTCGATCGTCACGAGGTCGCCGTCGTGCACGGCGGCGATCGGGCCGCCGCGGTAGGCCTCCGGCGCGACGTGCCCGGCCATGAAGCCGTGCGTCGCACCGGAGAAGCGCCCGTCGGTGAGCAGCGCGACCTCCTCGCCGATCCCTGCGCCGTTGATCGCGGCGGTGACGGCGAGCATCTCGCGCATGCCGGGGCCACCGGCCGGGCCCTCGTTGCGGATGATCACGACGTCGCCGGCGCTGATCCCGCCGTGCGTGACCGCGTCCATCGCGGCCTCCTCGCCCTCGAACACGCGCGCCGGTCCCTGGTGGTAGCGGCGCTCGTGGCCGACGAGCTTCACGACGCAGCCGTCGGGCGCGAGGTTGCCGCGCAGGATCGCGAGGCCGCCGCTGGGCTTGATCGGGTCGTCGAGCGGGAGCACCACCGGCTGGCCGGCGGTCTCGGTCGCTTCGGCCGCGTGCTCGCCGAGCGTCTTTCCGTCGACGGTGATGGCGTCCTCGTGCAGCAGGCCCGCGTCGCGCAGGCGCTGGACGACGAGCGGGACGCCGCCGGCCTCGAAGAGGTCGACGGCCACGTACGTGCCGCCGGGCTGCAGGTCGCAGAGCAGCGGCGTGCGCTCGCTGATGCGGTCGAAGTCGTCGATGTCGAGGTCCACCCCGGCCTCGCGTGCGAGGGCGAGCAGATGCAGGACGGCGTTCGTCGAGCCGCCGCTCATCGCGACGCCCGCGATGGCGTTCTCGAGCGAGTCCTTGGTGATGATGTCGCTCGGCTTCAGGCCGCGCTTGAGGACGTCCATGACGAGTTCGCCGGCTTCGAAGGCGACCTGCGCCTTGCTCTTGTGCTGCGCCGGGACCATCGAGGAGCCCATCGGCGAGATCCCCAGGATCTCGAACGCCATGGCCATCGTGTTGGCGGTGAACTGGCCGCCGCACGCTCCGGCGCCCGGGCTTGCGACGCCCTCGAGCTCGTGGAGGTCCTCGTCGCTCATCTTGCCCGCGGCGTGCGCGCCGACCGCTTCGAAGACCTGCTGGATCGTGACGTCCTTCCCGCGGAAGCGCCCCGGCGGGATCGAGCCACCGTAGAGCATGACCGCGGGCACGTCGAGCCGCGCGAGCGCCATGACGGTGCCGGGGATCGTCTTGTCGCACCCGGAGAGCGCGATGACGCCGTCGAAGAGGTGGCCGCGGCTGACGAGCTCGATGGAGTCGGCGATGACCTCGCGGCTGACGAGCGAGGTCTTCATGCCGCTGGTGCCCATCGTGATCCCGTCGGAGATCGCGATCGTGTTGAGCTCCATCGGCGTCCCGCCGGCGGCGCGGACGCCCTCCTTGACCTTGGCGGCGAGCGCGCGCAGGTGGAAGTTGCACGGCATCGTCTCGATCCATGTCGAGGCGACGCCGATGATCGGCTTGGCGAGCGCTTCGTCGTCGTAGCCGATGCCCTTGAGATAGGCGCGGGCGGCGGCGCGCGAGGGCCCATCGGTGAGGGCGGCGCTCTTGTGCTTGAGGTGGCTCAGTGTCTCGCTCACGGGGAGCGGACACTAGCGTGGCGCTACGGAGCCTGGATGGTGCCGTCGGGCCGCGGCGCGTCGTCGGACGCGCGCGCGATGCGCTTCATCCGCTGCCGCTCCCACTCCTGCAGCCGCCAGAGGTCCCGGCGCACCCGCTTGGGATCGACCTGGCGACCGGCGAGGTGCATGTTCGCGGCCTCGATCAGTCCGCGCTCGTCGCCGGTGAGCGCCATCCACTTGGCGAGCACGTCGTCGGAGTCCGGCAGGTGCGGGCTGCCGTACGGGCGCGTCTCGTCCGGGAAGTCCACGCAGTACTCGCTGAGCAGCTCGCGGGTCTGCGGCAGGTAGGCCACGATCGGCTTGTGCGGGTAGAGGATGTAGGCGTACGGGGCGCCGGCCTCGGTCGCGAGGCTGCCGCCGCGGCCGGGCCCACCGGCGAGCGTTCCCCAGACCCGGATCAGCCCGAGGTCGCGGTACATCTCCCACTCCTCGTCGTTGACACACGAGCGCAGGAGCTGGCGGGCGCGCTGCTCTGCGCGGCGTTCGCGTCCGGGGTCGAAGTCGGGCGCCGGGACGCGCGCACGACGGGCGCGATGGTGCTGGAGCTTCTCGGCGAGGGTGGGCCAGCCGACCTCCCACATCAGCGCGACGATGACGATCGCGGTCGCGGCGAAGGCGAGGATCACGGCTGCACGGCCTCCGGCCCGCCCCGCTCAGGCCCCGCCGGCTGCGCGCGGGAAGAAGATGACGCGATCCGCGTCACGCGGGATCTCGGAGAAGTCGCGCACCATCCGCGCCTCGCGACGCCCTTCGGCGGTCGCGACGGGGACGGCTGCCCACAGTCCGAGGTCGAGCTGACGCCGGAACTCCTCGACGAGCAGTTCCTCCTCGGCGGGCTGGGCCAGATCGCCCTCGGCAAGCAGGATCTCGCCGTGCCCGGGCTTCATGCGCAGAAACCTCATGACCGGTCCAGTATGGCAGGCACGCCTGGCCGGGGCGCGGCGTCAGCGGGGCGCCGTGAGCCCGAGGGCGTTGACCGGGCCGGCGCCCGCGCCGAGCCCGCGGAGCCCGTCGCGGACGGCATCCCCGGCGACCTCGCGGGCGATGCGCGCCGCCTCGAGCGGGGAGCGCCCGAGAGCGAGCTGCGCCGCGAGCGTCGCGGCGTGCGTGCATCCCGACCCGTGCGCGGCGCCGTCCGGGTGCCGCTCCCCGGGAATCGCGGTGAGGCGCTCGCCGTCGAACACGAGGTCGGTCGCCTCCTCGCGGTGCCCGCCGGTGAGGACGACGACGGCGGGCCCGAGCGCGTGGACGGCGCGCACGAGCTCCTCCGGGCCGGCGTCCGCGCCGAGACCCGTGAGCGCGCGGGCCTCCGGAACGTTGGGGGTCGCGACGGTCGCCCGCGGGAGGATGAGGTCGCGAAGCGCGCTCTCGGCGTCCTCATCGAGGAGGCGCCCGCCCGACTCGGCGACCATCACCGGATCGACGACGACGGGCGTCCCGGGCTCCAGCCGGTCGAGTGCGCGGGCGACGGCCGCGGCGCTCTCCGCCGACCCGAGCATCCCGATCTTCACGGCGTCGACGCCGAGATCGTCGGCGACGGCCTCCACCTGGGCGACGATCATCTCCGAGCTGACGGGCTCGACCCGCGTGACGGCGACGGTGTTCTGCGCCGTGATCGCCGTGATCGCGGTCGTCCCGTGCACGCCCGCGCGGGCGAACGCCTTGAGGTCGGCCTGGATCCCGGCGCCGCCGCCGGAGTCCGAGCCGGCGATGGTGAGGCAGACGGGGATGGCGCGCGTGGTCGGCATCGGGCGCCCAGGATAGGTCGAGGCCCCCATCCTCATCGGGTCACGCGGGCGTAGCGCCCGCCCGGGCGTCTGCGGACGAGCCCGAGCAGCTCCAGTTCGGTGAAGTCGCCGAGGACGGCCCGGGCGTCGGCCGCCGTGGCGGCATGCTGGTCCACGCCGTCCTCCCCGCGCTCGATCGCCTCGAGGAGGATCCGCAGCCGATCGGGCAACCCCGGCGGCACGGACGGAGCGGCCGTGCCACCAGGTGGCCGGTGCAGGGCGGCGTCGCCCAGCGGGCCGCAGGAGATGATGCCGTCGAGTGCGTCCACCGCGTCCCGGATGACGATCGCCCCCTCGCGCAGGAGCTGATTCGTGCCGGAGCAGCGCCAGCTCAGCGGCGAGCCCGGCACCGCGCCGACGTCGCGCCCGAGTCCGATCGCGATCTCCGCGGTGATGAGCGACCCGGACCGCTCGGCCGCCTCGACGATGATCACGAGACCGGCGAGCGCGGCGATCATCCGGTTGCGGGCCGGGAACGCCCACTTGAACGGCGTTGTGCCGGGTGGGAGCTCCGAGACCACCCCGCCCATCCCCATCAGCGACCGGTGCAGGGCTGCGCGGCTGCGCGGGTAGGCGAGCTCCGGACCGCACGCCAGCACCGCGATCGAGTTGGCGCCGGCGTCGATCGCGCCCTCATGAGCGGCGGCATCGATCCCGAGCGCCATGCCGCTCACGACGGTCACGCCCGCGGCCGACAGCCCGCGCCCCAGGGACCGCGCCAGCTCGCGGCCGTCATCGGACGCCTTGCGCGCGCCGACGATCGCGACGGCGGGCGCGGCCAGCAGCGCCTCGACGCGCGCGAGCCGGCCGCGGACGTGGAGCACCGCCGGGCCGTCGGACAGGTCGTGCAACCGGGCCGGGTAGCGCGGGCTGTGCCGGCAGATCGCATGGCTGCCGCCTGCGGTCCAGCGGGTGCGCAGGTCGTCGGCGCCGACCGCTGCGTACTCGGCGACGATCCCGCCGGCGAGCAGGCCGCCGAGCGCCACGATGAGCTGGTCGTCCGGGAGCGCGAGCACCTCACGGATGACCTCACGCTCCCCGCGTCGCTTCTCGAGGTGACCGGCGAGCCGTCCGACGAGCCAGGACCGTCTGGCGCAGGCGTCGCAGACATCCATGAGCGTCGCCGCCGTCATGCCGCGGTCCGCGCCAGCGCTTCGTCCTGACGCCGGTAGGCGAGCGCAACGCGCAGATGCTCAGCGGTGACCCGCTCGGCGCCGTCGAGATCCGCGACGGTGCGCGCGACGCGCAGCGCTCGCTCGCGCCCGCGTGCGGAGAGCGTCCCGGCGTCGTAGACGCGATCGAGGAGGCGGCGCGCTTCGGGTGTGGGAGCGGCCGCGGCTCGCAGCCGGGCACCGCGCAGATCGGCGTTGCAGCGCACCCCGCGGTCGGACTGCAGCCGCCGAGCCGCGATGACCTCGGCGCGGACCTCGACCGAACTCGTCACGGCGGCGCCGCCCAGGTCGGTCGTACTCGGCCGCTCGACGCCGACGACGAGATCGATCCGGTCGAGCAGCGGCCCGGAGAGCCGGCGCGCGTGGCGCATCAGATCGGCCTCGCCGCAGCGACACGCCGTGCCGCCCCGCCCGCACGGGCACGGATTCGTGGCAGCGACCAGCGCGCAACGGGTCGGGTAGCGCGCCACCCGGTTCTGCCGCACGATCGCCACGTGGCCGTCCTCCAGCGGCTGGCGCAGAGCCTCCAGCGCGCGGCGATCGAACTCGGCGAGCTCGTCGAGAAAGAGCACGCCGCCGTGGGCCAACGTCGCCTCGCCCGGCGACGGACCGGGTCCGCCGCCGATCAGGCCGGCTGCCGAGATCGTGTGGTGCGGTGCCCGGAACGGCCTGACGTGCGCGATGCCCTCATCGGTGCGCAGGCCGGCGACGCTGTGGATCCGCGTCACCTCGAGCGCCTCGTCGGGGGCGAGTGGCGGGAGGATCGACGGCATTCGCCGCGCGAGCATGGTCTTCCCCGTCCCGGGCGGACCGACGAGCAGGAGGTTGTGCCCACCGGCAGCGGCGACCGTGAGCGCCGCGATCGCGCCTGCCTGACCGCGGACGTCCGCGAGATCCGGCGCGTCCGGATGCGGTTGCGGGAGTGCCGCTTCCGTCACCTCGTCCCGCCCGGCCGGCGCCGCCTCGAGCACCGTCCGCACGCCCGCGAGGCCGGCCGTCCCGCGGACGTCGAGATCCTCGACGACCTGCGCCTCCCGGACTCGGTCAACGGCGACCAGCACGCCGCGCATCCCGGCCTCGCGCGCGCCGAGCGCCGCGGCGAGCACGCCGCGACACGGGCGCACGTCGCCGGTCAGCGAGAGCTCGCCGACGACGGCGACGCCGTCGAGCAGGCCCGCCGGCAGCTGGCCGCTCGCGGCGAGGATCGCGCACGCGATCGCCAGGTCGAAACCAGGCCCCGCCTTGCGCAGGTGCGCCGGAGCCAGGTTCACCGTCACGCGGCGCATCGGGAACTCCAGGCCACTGTTCTGGATCGCGGCGCGCACACGTTCGCGCGCCTCGCTGACGGAGCGGTCCGCGAGGCCGACGATGGTGAAGGCCGGGAGACCGGCACGCAGATCGGCTTCGACGACGACGGGGCACGGATCGAGTCCCTCCAGGGTGAACGTCATGACGCGAGCGAACATGGCCGCCACGCTAGGTCAGCGATCTGCGCGTGTGGGACCCGGAATGTGCCGGTTCTGCGCACGTCTGCACACGCCTTTGTGGAGGGCCCGGGAACGCCGCGAAGGCGCGACGGGACCGGCGCGGTTCCGGCACAGAGAGGCCGGTGCGCCGTCACACCGTCGTTCGTACGGTCCGGCCGGTGTCCACCGATCCCCGTCAGACGCTCGGCCGCCAGGGCGAGCAGCATGCCCTCGACCACCTGCGGCGTCTGGGGTACGACCTCGTGGAGGCCAACCACCGCACGCGCTTCGGCGAGATCGACCTCGTGATGCTCGACGAGGACGCCCTGGTCTTCGTCG
>CAWGLQ010000015.1:0-49028 GCA_963823375.1 uncultured Actinomycetes bacterium
TCGCGCACGAGGCCCACCGCGCCGCGCACGCTGTCCTGGCCGTTGCCCCGCAGCCCGACCGTCGCGGTCGCGCGCTCGTCGTCGACCTGCACGTCCGTCACGACGACGCCCGTGGGCGTGATGCGGGTCGGCGCCGACCGTGTCTCGACGGCCGTGCACCGCTCGGTGGACCCGTACATCCGGGTCTGCAGCCCCGTGCTCAGCGTCTCGCCGCAGAGCACCGCGGGATCGGTGCTCGAGAGGCCGACCCGCAGCGTCCGGGCGATCGCGTCACGGTCGCTCTCGGTGTCGCCCCCGCACGCGCCGAGCGTCCCGCCGAGCGCGAGCGCCGCCAGCAGCGCGCACACGATCCGGCTCTGGCCTGCGGGGAACACGACGGGCGAGGCTACCGGCCCATACGCTCCCGGCATGTCTCCCGCCATCACACTCCACGTCGTCCCCCCTCTCCCATCCCTGCCTGACGGTGACGACCGCCGCGAGCGCAAAGGGCCTCGACGCGGAGATCGTGATGCTGCAGTCCGGCCCCGCGCACGACGAGGAGATGGCCGCGATCTACGGCGAGGGCAACACGACGGTGCCGGGGATGGTCGTCGACGGCGAGCCCGTACATGGATCGTCGGCGATCCTCGAGCGCCTCGACACGCTCGCTCCCGAGCCCTCGTTCTACCCCGCGGGCATCGCGGACGCGGTACGCGAGGCCGAGCACTCGGGGCGAGGGTCACCTCCAGGACCTGGGACGCCGCCTGCCGTTCGGGGCGATGCACTTCCGTCCCGAGGCGATGGGCTCGTTCGCCGGGAGCGGACCGCTCGATCCGCCCGGCACCGACTTCGCGATCGGCTACGTGCGCGCCTCGTGGAAGTACCTCGGGATCACCGCGGCCCGGCTCGCCGAGGACCTCGCCGGGCTCCCGGGGGTGCTCGAACGGATCGACGCGCTCGCCGCCGAGGGCATCGTCAACGGCGAGCATCCGACGGCGGCCGACCTGCAGATCGGCGCGACGCTGCGGCTGCTGCTGACGATCGGCGACGTGCGCCCGCTCATCGAGGGCCGTCCCGCCGAGGAGGTCGCGCGCCGCTGGTTCCCCGAGTACCCGGGCGACGTCCCGGCCGGCGCGTTCCCCGCCGGATGGGTACCCGAGCGCAGCTGAAACCCTCAAGCTCCGCTCACAAACCCCACAAGTTCCCTTAAGCAAGAGGCGGCATCCTCTTTCACCATGCCCGAGACCCCGCCCTTGTGGGCCGACCCCGCCGCGCGTGAGCCCGAGCGCGCCTGGCTCGAGTCCCCCTCCCTCAAGCAGCCGTCCGCCGAGCCGCCGGAGCCGCCCGCTCCCGAGCGCCGCCGGACCAGTCGCTGGCTGATCGCCGGGGTTGCCGCACTGGCGATGCTCTGCGCCGGCCTCGGCGGCGCGCTCCTCGCCTCGGGTGGCGAGGACGCCTCCCAGGGCAACGCGGGCACGCTCCCCGCGGTCTCGGGCTCGATCGCCCAGACCCGCGCCGGTTCGATCTACGCGGCCGTCGCCGGCGGCGTCGTGCAGGTCCGCACGACCGACGGGTCCGGCACCGGCTTCGTCATCGAGGACGACGGGACGATCGTCACCAACGCGCACGTCGTGGACGGCGCGTCGAGCGCGAAGGTCATCTTCGACGACTCCGACAAGGCGGTCGCCGCCAAGATCCTCGGCCGCGACGAGTCGACCGACCTGGCCGTCCTCAAGGTCGACCCGTCGGCCGCGCCCAAGCTGCGCCCGCTCGTCCTCGCCGACTCGGACACCGTGCAGGTCGGCGACGCGGCGATCGCGATCGGCTACCCGCTCGGCCTCGACCGCACCATCACCGCCGGCATCATCTCCGGCCTGGGCCGTGAGATCCAGGCGCCCAACGGCTTCAGCATCGACAAGGTCATCCAGACCGACGCGCCGATCAACCCCGGCAACTCGGGCGGCCCGCTGCTCGACGCCAAGGGCCGCGTGATCGGCGTGAACTCGCAGATCGCCACCGACGGCGCCAGCCAGGGCAACGTCGGCATCGGCTTCGCGATCCCGTCGAACACCGTGCGCAAGATCGTCCCCAAGCTCGAGGCCGGGCAGACCGTCGCCCACCCGTACATCGGCGTCTCGACCTCCGAGGCCATCACGGGCAGCGGGGCGCTCGTGCGCCGCGTCGCGCCGGGCAGCCCGGCCGCGAAGGCGGGCCTGCAGGCCGCGTCCTCGTCCGGTGAGGGCGGCGACCTGATCGTCGCCATCGGCGGAACGCCGATCGCCGGGCCCGACGACGTCATCAACGCCGTGACCGCCAAGCAGCCCGGTGACTCGGTGACCGTCGTCGTGCTCCGCGACGGCAAGCGCACCTCCGTCGACGTGGTCCTGGGCACCAGGCCGAGCACCCCGTAGCCCGCCGATGTCCTTCGTCGACCCGCTCCTGCTGGTGCTGGGCCTGCTCGTCGTCGCCGCGTGCGCGGTGCTCTACGTGCTCTCCCAGCGCCGCCGCGGCGCCCGCCAGGAGGCGTTCGCGAGCCCCGCGTTCCTCCCCGCGGTCGCGCCGAGGCGCCCGCGCTGGCGCCGGCACGTGCCGATCGCGCTCTACGCGGCCGCGGCCGTCGCGCTGGCCGTCGCCGTCGCCAAGCCGGAGAAGACGGTCGCCGTCCCGGTGGAGCAGGCGTCGATCATGCTCGTGACCGACCACTCGCGCTCGATGACCGCGACGGACATCGCGCCGAACCGCCTCACCGCTGCACGCGAGGCCGCCGACAAGCTGCTCGACCAGGTGCCCAAGGGCGTCAAGGTCGGCGCCGTCGGCTTCAACCAGCGGGCCCGTCTGCTGCAGGCCCCGACGACCGACCGCGCCGCGGTGCGCGACGCGCTCGCCGGCCTCACCGCGCAGGGCGGCACCGCCACCGGCGAGGGCGTCTTCCTCGGCCTGGCGTCGGTGCGCCCGCCGGCGCTGCCGGGGACCAAGCCCGCGCCCGCCGCGCTCGTCCTGCTCACGGACGGCAAGGCCTCCAACGGCCGCGACGTGCTCGAGGTCGCCCGCCAGGCGAAGGAGGCCGGGATCCCGGTCCACACGATCGCCCTCGGCACGCAGTCCGGCAACCTCCCGGGCGGCGGCACGGCCACGACGGACCTCGCGGGCCTGCGCCAGGTCGCCGAGCTCTCCGGCGGGCAGTTCCGCACCGCCGAGGACGCCGACGAGCTGAACGCCGTCTACGACGAGCTGGGCTCGCGGCTCAGCACGAAGAACGAGCGCCGTCAGGTGACCCAGGCCGCCGTCGGCGCCGGGTTCCTGCTCCTGCTCGCCGGCGCCGGCTTCTCCCTCTTCAGCTTCGGGCGACTGCCCTAGCCCACCCATTTCCGACACGAGGACCCACCACATGACCGATCACGAGCCCACCCCGTTCCTCCCGCCCACCGACACGCCGCGGCCGGCGCCGATCGCCGTCCCCGCGACCGCGCCCGATCGCAACGCCGCGCTGGAGGCCGCCGCCGCGCTGGAGGAGGTCCTCTACGAGATCAAGCGCGTGATCGTCGGCCAGGACGCGATGCTCGAGCGCGTGCTCGTCGCGCTGCTCGCCGGCGGCCACGTGCTGCTCGAGGGCGTCCCGGGCCTGGCCAAGACGCTGACCGTCAAGACGCTCGCGCAGGTGCTCGGCGGGACGCTTCAGCCGCGTCCAGTTCACGCCCGACCTCGTCCCGTCCGACCTCGTCGGCACGCGCGTCTACCGGCCCGACACCGGCCGTTCGACACCGAGCTCGGCCCCGTGTTCGGCAACTTCCTGCTCGCCGACGAGATCAACCGCGCGCCCGCGAAGGTGCAGTCGGCGCTGCTCGAGGTCATGCAGGAGCAGCAGGTGACGATCGGCGGCGAGACGTACCCGGTGCCGCCCCCGTTCCTCGTGCTCGCGACGCAGAACCCGATCGAGTCCGAGGGCACCTACCCGCTGCCCGAGGCGCAGGTCGACCGCTTCCTGTTGAAGATCCTCGTCGACTACCCGAGCGTCGAGGACGAGGCCGCGGTCGTGGCGCGCGCCTCGGCCGGCGCGCCGGAGGTGCGCCGGGTCCTGGACGATGGACACCTGATGCGCCACCGCGAGACCGTGCGCGCGGTCGCCGTCGACCGCGACGTGATCGGCCTACGCCGTCGCGCTCGCCGACGCGACGCGCCACCCGGCGGCGCTACGGGCTCGGCGACCTCGAGGGCCGCATCGAGTTCGGCGCCAGCCCGCGCGGGCCGATCGGCCTCGTGCAGGCCGCCCAGGCGCTCGCGCTGCTGCGCGGCCGCGGCTACGTCACCGTCGCGCGACGTCCGCGACCTGGCGCCCGACGTGCTGCGCCACCGGCTCGTGCTGAGCTACGAGGCGCTCGCCGACGGCGTCACCGCCGACGACGTGCTCGAGCCGCGTCCTCGAGGCCGTCGACGGCCCCGCGCGATGCGCCGCCGAGGAGCGGCCGCGTGACCGACGCGCTCGTCGCCCGCCCGGCCGCCAGGGCCCCGGGCCGATGCCGCGCGGCCGCCGTCGCCGCGCTCGACCTCGCGCTCGCGCGCCGCGCCGGCGGGCGCCTGCCCGGCGAGCACCGCGGGACCGGCGTCGGCGTCGGGCACCGAGCTCGCGCAGCTGCGCCCGTACCAGGTCGGCGACGACGTGCGGCAGATCGACCCCGCGGCGAGCGCCCGCACCGGCGTGCCCGCACGTGCGCCAGCACGTGCCCGAGCGCGCGCTGACGACGTGGCTGCGTGGTCGACGTGTCCGCCGTCGATGGCGTTCGGCACCGCGGACCGGCTCAAGAGCGACGTCGCCGAGGGCGTCGCGAAGGTCGTCGGCGCGCCTCGCGGTGCGCCGCGGCGGGCGCGTCGGCGTCGTCGCGTGCCGGGACGCCGCGACCCGAGCGTGCTGCCGCCGCGCGGCGGCCGCCGCGCGCTCGGCGCGCGTCGACCGCGTGCTCGCCGCGGGCGTCGCGCCGGACGACGCGCCGAGCGAGAGCCTGGGCGACGCGCTGGTCGCGCGTGCGCGGCGCTGGCCCGCAGCCCGGCCTGGTCGTCGTCGTCTCCGACTTCCGCGACCCCGCTCGCCTGGGCGCGCGCGCTGCGCCGCTGATCGCCTCCGGCCACGCAGGTGGTCGCCGTCGAGGTCCTCGACCCGCGCGAGCGGCGAGCTGCCCGACGGCGGCGTCCTCTCGCTCGTCGACCCCGAGACCGGCGAGCGCGTCGAGGTCGACACCCGCTCCAACCGCCTGCGCCAGCGCGTTCGCCGGCGCCGAGGCCCGGCGCCGCGAGCGACGTCGCCACCGAGCTGCGCCGCGCCGGCGCGCGCCACGCGGTGGTGCGCACCGACGGCGACTGGCTGCGCGACCTCGGGAGCGCAGCCTGCGATGAGCTTCTCCGATCCCCGTCTTCCTGCTCGCGCTGCTCGTCGTCCCGCTCGGCGCGCTCGCGCTGTGGGCGGCGCAGGCGCGCCGCCGGCGCGTACGCGCTGCGCTTCCCGGCCGTCGCGACGCTCGCGGGCTCGTGCCGCGCACGCCCGCGTGGCGCCGCTGGCTGCCGCCGGCGCTGCTCGCGCTCGCCGCGGCCGGCGCTCGCCGTCGCGCTCGCGCGCCCGAGCGCACCGTCGCGGTCCCGGTCGAGCAGGCCTCGGTCGTGCTCGTCACCGACGCGTCGCGGCTCGATGGACGCGACCGACGTCGAGCCGACCCGGCTGGACGCCGCCCGCGGCGCCGCGCAAGACGCTTCCTCGACAAGGTGCCGGACGAGCTGCGCGTCGGCCTCGTCGGCTACTCGACGATCCCGCACACCGTGCTGCGCCCGACCCACGACCGCGACACCGTGCGCTCGACGCTCGACGGCCTGGTCGCCGACGGCGGCACCGCCACCGGCGACGCGCTCGCCGAGGCGCTGCTCGGCGCTCGAGCCCGAGAACCCGAAGGCCAAGCGCCCGCCCGTCGGCGATCGTGCTGCTCTCCGACGGCGCGACGACCGACGGGCGCGACCCGGTCGAGGTCGCCCGCGAGGCCGCGCCGCCTGAAGATCCCGATCTACACCGTCGCGCTCGGCACGCCCGACGGCGTGGTCCCCGGCGGGCCCGGCGGCTTCACGCCCGTCCCGCCCGACCCCGAGACGCTGAGGCGCATCGCCGAGGTCTCCGGCGGCAGGGCGTTCACCGCCGAGGACGCGGACGCCGTCCGCGGCGTCTACGAGAAGCTCGGCAGCCAGATCGGCACGAAGCCCGAGCAGCGCGAGATGACCGCCGGCTTCGCCGCCGCCGGGTTCGCCCTGCTGCTGCTCGCCGCCGGCACTGGCGTGCGGTTCCGGGGTCGTATCTAGGCACGGCCCCCTGGCAGGACACGCCGCCGAAGGCGGCGTGATGGTTCTCAAAGCCGTCCCAGCACCCTCTCCAGCTCCCCCACATGCGCCCGCATCCGCGCCCGCCCCGCCAGCAGGTCCGGGTCCTGCGCGCGGAGCTGTGCCAGCCCGAGGAAGTGGCTGTAGGCCGCGATCGCCCGGTGCTCGGCCACCGCGCGGGTCGCCCCGAGCTGCCGGAACATCCGCCGCAGCAGCGCGAGCCGCGCGTCGGTGGACCGCTGCAGGACGGCCGCGACGTCCGGGTCGTCCGCGGCGGCCATGAGCTGGACGATCACCGTCGGCTGGATGCCCACACCGGAGTACACGAGCAGCTCGTGCAGGCGTTCGCGCGGATCGGCGATCGCGTCGAACCGCGCGGTGAGGGCGGTGACGTGCCGCTCCTCCCAGAGCGCGAGCGCGGCGAGCAGCAGCGCGCGCCGGCCGGAGTAGTGGTGGTAGAGCCCGCCCTTGCTGACGCCCAGCCGTCGTGCGACGGCTTCGGCCGTCAGCCCGCGCACGCCCGCGTGCTCGATCTCCTCGAGCGCTGCGTCCGCCCAGGCCTCGGGTGTCGTGAGCGTCGGCCGGCCGGCGCGGCTCACTCCGCGATCTCGGTCGGCGTCCCCGCCTCCAGCCAGCGGACCCGCTCCGCAAGCGGCGAGGCGGTGAAGACGCGCTCGGCGGCGTCACGTCCCTGGCGGAAGTGCTTCCACCCCTCGTAGTGGATGGGGACGATCGTCCGCGCGTCGAGCAGCCCGCAGAGCTCGACCGCGTCCTCCGCGGTCATCGTGTACCGCAGCGGGCCGGAGACCGGGAACCGCACGCCGCCCAGGTGGACGACCGCGGTGCCCACGTCGACGCGCTGGGCGACCTCGCGCACGCCGTCGTAGAGGACGGTGTCGCCGGAGATCCAGAGCGCGCCCTGCTCCTGGCCGTCCCAGCGCAGCGCGAACCCGATGACGTCGCCGACGATCGGATGGCTGCCGGGCGGGCCGTGGCGGCACGGCGTCGCGGTGATCTCGAGCGACGGGCGTCCCTCGGCCTCGAGCGTCGTGGTCGCCCATGGGGCGAGCCCCACGGCGCCGCCACCCAGGCGCTTCGCGCCGGACTCCGTCGTGATGACGGTGCCCATCCGGGGCAGCAGTTCGCGTCCGGCCGGATCGAGGTTGTCGCCGTGGTGGTCGTGGCTGACGAGCACCGCGTCGATCGGCTCGAGGTCGGCGAACGGGACCGCCGGGCCGGCGAGCTTGCGGGAGACCGTGCCCCAGCCGAAGAAGTAGCGCTTCCCCGGCGGGTCGAAGGTCGGGTCGGTGAGAATGCGCCAGGGACCGATCTCGATGAGCGCGGTCGGGCCGCCGATGTAGGTGATTTTCATACGGTTGCGGATGTTATAGAGCGCAGGGCGCGTGGTCCAGTGGGCGGTGGGTAGTTGCAGCGGATGGCATGGCGGCGGCTGCGGACTACCGTTCGCACAGGTCCGGTCCGCTGTCCCCTCTTGCGCGCGATCCCTCTCTCACTGCTCCTGCTCCTGCTGCTCGCCCCGGGCGCGCATGCGGCGAGCCTCGTCCACCTGGACGCGAACGCGAACGTGTGGGTCACGAGTGCGGACGGCGCCCTGCAGCGCCAGGTCACGACCGATGGCAGCCCGGAGGCGCCGTACGCCCCGCCGACCGCGGACGACGCAGGCGTGATCCTCACCTTCGGCCACCCCGACGGCTTCTCCGCACGACTGCTGCGACAGGACGGAACGGATGCGCGCGGGCCCTACGCGCTGCCGGCGTCCGCCTGCTCGGCGGGTCCGGTCCGCTCGGCCATCACGCCGGACGGATCCCTCATCGCCGCCGCCTGGACGGACGGCCGGCGAGGCTGCCCGGGAGCTGCGCCCCTGCGCCACGGCCGCCACGCGCTCACGACGACGTCGGTCCTCTTCGGCGACGCGCCGACGGCGCTCGTCAACGAGCCCGGCGCGCCGCTCCCGAGCTTCGACGGGAACGGGTCGCCGCGCTGGATCACGCACCCGGACCGCCGGCTCGCCGCGATCCGCCGGGACGCGATCGACGTGCAGGCCGGCGACGCCGTCGATGCGCCGATGGCGCGCTGGATCGGCGTCCCCTGGTTCCTGGCCGACCTCGACAGCTTCGACGTCAGTCGCGCGGGAGACTTCGTGCTCGTCGAGACGTCGTCGGACGGCCGGCCCGCCGAGGGCGAGGACCGTCACCTCGAGCTCCTGCGCGTCACCGGCGTCCCACCCGTCGCGCGCGTGGAGCACGTCTGCTTCGCCGAGCGCCTCGTCTCCGGCGCAGCACGGCCCGCCGTGCCGCGCTGGTCGCCCGACGGGACGATGATCGCGTGGACCGGCGCCGCAGGCATCCTCGTGTCACCCGCACCGGTCGCGGGCGCCCGCGGCGCCTGCGTCCTCGCGCCGCGACTCGTAGCGCCCGGCGGCACGGACGCCGCGTGGACCGCGGCCGGCGTCGTGCCCCCGGCCGCGAGCGGGGAGATCCCGGCGCGCACCGTCGTCCCGCCGAGCACGATCAGGAAGGTGACGGGCGCGCCGCGGGTCAACCCCGCGGTGCGGATCGCCGTGAGCGTCACGCTGCGGTCGGCGCGCACGATCCGGATCCGCGTGGAGCGGCTGCCGGCAGCTGGGCGGAAGGGCAGAGCGCGCCTCGTCGGCACCCTGCGGTTCACCGGACGCACGGGCGGCAACCGCCTCGTCATCCGCAAGGTGGCGGGACGGACCCTGCCGAACGGCCGCTACCGCCTGACGATCACCGCCTACCGCCACGAGCCGCGCACGGTCGTCGTGACGGTCGGCGGCTGACGCGCGCCGCGGGTAGGGTCGGCCGATGGACGAACCCCTGATCGCCGTCGCCGACCTACCCGAATCCGGGGTGACCTCGGTCGAGACGTCCGCTGGGCGCCTCGCCGTGGGCATCGCCGGCGGGAAGCCGTTCGCCGTGTCGCCCGTCTGCCGCCACCTGCGCGGCGACCTCGCCAAGGGTCACGTCGCCGACGACGACTGCCTGGAGTGCCCGCTGCACGCCGCGCGCTTCGACGTGCGCACCGGCGCGATGACCCGCGGCCCGCAGGGCGCGTTCAAGCCCGTCGCCGGGGTGGTCAAGGGCACGCTCGGGCGCATGCACCTGAAGACGTACCCCGTGGTCGAGCGCGACGGGGTGCTGTTCCTGACGTCTGCCTGACCGCGCGGGACCCGCGGCCCCGACCCGAACATTCGGCTGCCCGGCCTCGCGGCCCGCGGCGCAGCGCCCGATGCGAGGGGTGATGCGCAGGTTGCCGCTCCTCCTCGCCCTGTCGGCGCTCCTCGTGCTGCCCGTCCTCGCGGCGCCTGCCGCCGCGTCCACGCCCCCGCGCGCGCCCGTCGCCTCCGCCGCCGACTACGAGGAGCAGCCGGACTACGAGGACGTCCAGCAGGAGCCCGTCGACGAGAGCGACCCCGACGGCTCGCCCGGCCCGGACACGCCGACGGTGGACACGCCGCCCGTCGTCACCCCGCCCGTCCCGTCCGTCCCGTTCGAGCACGGCCCCGAGCCGCCGCCGGCGCCGCTGTATCCGCCGCTCGTCACCACCGGCACCGTCTCCGGCCGTGTCGCGCAGATGCGGACGAACGGCAAGGCGGCGATCCCGCGCGGCGCCCCGCTGCGCGTGCGCGCCATCATCGCCGCCGCCAACCGGATCATCGGCAAGCGCTACAAGTGGGGCGGCGGTCACGCCCGGCTGATGGACAGCGGCTACGACTGCTCAGGCACCGTGAGCTACGCGCTGATCCGCTCGGGTGAGCTGAGCTCCCCGCTCGTCAGCGGCTCGTTCGCCCGCTGGGGCTCGCGCGGCGCCGGGTCCTACGTGACGATCTACGCGAACCGCGGCCACGTGTACATGGAGGTCGCGGGGCTGCGCCTGGACACGAGCGCGGTCGGCGACCCCGGCGGGCGCTCGGGTGTGCGCTGGCGCCCGGCGATCGGCCGGCGCGACCGCTTCGCCGTGCGGCACGTCCCCGGGCTGTAGCCCGGCTCATCCCTTCGCGCGCTTCTCGAGCTCGCGGCCGAAGGCCTTCTCGACGCCGCGGCTCATCCGCTGCTGGAAGATCGCGACGAACGCGTCGCTGACGAGCGGGCGCAGCTCGCCGAGCGTGTCGCGCACCTGCGGCCACTCCTCCTCCGGGCGACCCGCCTCGTCGAACGGATGCCACACCTGGTCGAGGAACAGCTTCACGAACGTGCTGCTCACCTCGTCGGCGTTCTTGCGCAGCCGCTCGACGATGTCCAGCGCCCGCGGCAGCGTGACGCCGAGCGCCATGACCGCCTCGCCGGCGCGCAGCAGCGTCGGGCTCGGCAGCTCGTAGCGGTCCTCGCCGAGCGGGACGACGATCCCCAGGCGCTCGGCACGCGAGAGGAGCTTGCGGTCGCCGCCGGGAAACCGCTCGCGCAGCTCCTGGAGCTCGACGACCTCCGGCTGCTCGGCGGCGACCGGCGAGAGCAGCGTGTCGGTGAAGCGCAGGATGTCCTGAGCGGAGGTGTCCGAGCGCTCGAGCAGGTGCTTGATCGCGGCGAGGTTGTACCCCTCGCCCTGCAGCTCCTGGATGAGCTGCAGCCGCGCGACGTGCTGTGGGCCGTAGTAGCCGGTGCGCGCCCGGACCTCCGGCGGCGGCAGCAGCCCGCGCGACTGATGGGCGCGGATGTTGCGCACGGTCATCCCGCTTGCGCGGGCCAGTTCGTCGATCGTCATGTCGGCGTCGGGCACGGCATCATCCTACGTCGTTCCATGTGACGTCATCTGGTGTATCATCGCCCGATGGAAGATTCCTGCCATGTCATGGAGCTGCACGGCCATCCGGTGACCTACCGGATGCTCGGCGACGGCCCGCCGCTCCTGCTGCTCCACGGCATCACGTCGAGCTCGGAGACGTGGGAGCCCGTCCTGGGCGGGCTCGCCGAGCGCCACACCGTGATCGCGCCCGACCTGATCGGCCACGGCGCGTCGGCCAAGCCGCGCGCCGACTACTCGCTCGGATCGTTCGCCAGCGGCATGCGCGACCTGCTCGTCGCGCTGGGCCACGAGCGCGCGACCGTCGTCGGGCACTCGCTCGGCGGCGGCGTGGCGATGCAGTTCTCCTACCAGTTCCCCGAGCGGGTGGAGCGCCTGGCGCTCGTCTCCAGCGGCGGGCTCGGGCGCGAGGTCCATCCCATGCTGCGCGCCGCGGCGCTGCCCGGAGCCGACTGGGTGCTGCCGGCCGTCGCGAAGACCGGCGTGCTGCGCGCGGGCGCGGCGGTGAGCCGGCTCGCCGGCCGCGCCGGCCTGCACGCGACCGCCGACGCGCAGGGGATCGCCGACGGCTGGGCGACGCTCGAGGACCCGGACACGTGCCGGGCGTTCCTGCACACCGCGCGCTCGATCATCGACCTCGGCGGGCAGCGCGTGGACGCCAGCGACAAGCTCTACCTCGCCGCCGGCCTGCCGGTGCTCATCGTCTGGGGTGCGCGCGACCCGCTGATCCCCGTCGCGCACGCCCGGCACGCGCACGACCTGCTTCCCCACAGCCGCCTCGAGGTGTTCGAACGCGCGGGGCACTTCCCGTTCCGCGACGAGCCGGCGCGCTTCGTCGCCCTCCTGAACGCGTTCATGGCCGAGACCGAGCCCGCGGAGATCGACACCGCGGCTGCGCGCTCGCTGCTCGCCCGGGCCGCGGCATGAGCCTCGCGTCGCTGCACGAGCGCCTCGGCCAGCCGCGGCTGCGCGGCGTCTCGCACGCGTACGCGTTCTGGGCCGCGGCGGTCACCGCCGCCGTGCTCGTGGCGATCGCGCCCGCCGGCCTCGCGCGCACCGGCGCGCTGGTCTACGGCGCCGGGCTCTGCGCCCTGTTCGGGGGCAGCGCGCTCTACCACCGCTGGCGCTGGGACCCGCGCTGGCGCCCGCTCCTGCGCCGGATCGACCACAGCACGATCTTCGTCTTCATCGCGGCGAGCTACACCCCCGTCGCCCTGATCGTCCTGCACGGCACGACGCAGGCCGTCGTGCTCGCCGGCGTCTGGGCCGGCGCGCTCGCGGGCGTCGCCCTCAGCGTGCTCTGGATCGACGCGCCGCGGTGGCTGGCCGCCGCGACGTACGTCGGCCTCGGGTGGGTCGCGCTCCTCGCCCTGCCCCAGCTCGTGACGGGCCTGCCGCTGTGGCCGCTCGTGCTGCTCGGCGCCGGCGGCGTCCTCTACTCGCTCGGCGCCGTCGTCTACGCCACGCAGCGCCCGGACCCGTGGCCGCACACGTTCGGCTTCCACGAGGTGTTCCACGCGTTCGTCGTCGTCGCCGCGACGGCGCACGTCGTGGCGATGGCCGGCTGGGTGCTGCCGGCGGGGTGAGGCCGGCTCAGCCGGCCGGGTTCGCCGCCTGCGCGGTCGCGGTCACGCCGTCCGGCCGCTCCGCGCCCTCGAGGACGACCTTCAGCGCGCCGGTGCGCGCCGCGTCGGCGAACACGTCGTAGGCCTCCATCGTGTCGCCGAGCGCGAACCGGTGGGTGGCGAACACCGTCGGGTCCAGCCGCCCGCTCGCGACGAGCTTCAGCAGCTGCGGCGTCGAGAACGTGTCGACGAGCCCGGTCGTCACCGTGATGTCGCGGATCCACTCCCGCTCCAGGTGCAGGACGGCGCCCTTGCCGTGCACGCCGACGTTGGCCACGTGCCCGCCGGGACGCACGAGCGCCACGGCCAGCTCGAAGGTCTCCGGCACGCCGACGGCCTCGATCGTGACGTCCGCGCCCAGCCCGTCCGTCATCTCCATGACCTCGGCGACCGGATCGCGTGAGCCGTTGTTGATCGTGATGTCCGCGCCGAACCGGCGCGCCGCCTCCAGGCGCCCGTCGTCGAGATCGATCGCGACGATGTGCCCGGGCGTGAACAGCTGGGCCGTGAGGACGGCGGCGAGGCCGATCGGGCCGGCGCCGACGATCGCGACGACATCGCCCGGCTGGAGCACGCCGTTGAGGACACCGACCTCGTAGGACGTCGGCAGGATGTCCGCGAGGAACAGGACCTGCTCGTCCGTCAGCCCCTCGGGCACGCGGTGCACCGAGGTCTCGGCGAACGGGACGCGCGCGTACTCCGCCTGCAGCCCGTCGATGCGATGCCCGAAGATCCAGCCGCCGCCGCCGAGGCACTGGCCGTAGCGGCCCTCGCGGCAGAAGCGGCAGCGCCCGCACGACGTGATGCAGGAGACGAGCACGCGGTCACCGGGCGCAAGTGAGCCGACACCGCTGCCGACCTCCTCGATCGTGCCCACCGCCTCGTGCCCGAGCACCGTGCCGGGCTCGCACGTCGGGACGTCGCCCTTGAGGATGTGGAGGTCGGTGCCGCAGATCGTCGAGCTGTCGATGCGAACGATCGCATCGCCGGCGTCGATGATCGAGGGATCGTCGACGCTGTCCCAGCTGCGCTGGTCGGGGCCGTGGTACACGAGGGCCTTCATGGGGTGCTCCCTTCAGGAAGCGGAGTCGGCAGCCGCCGGGGACCGGGCGACGAAGTGCACGCCGTCCGAGCCCTCGAGCGACAGGCTCGTCGCGGCGCCGGGCGCCACGTCGATCACGAATGTGGGGTGCTTCCAGCGGGCGTCCTGGTCGCCGTCGATGTAGAAGGGCATCCCCTCCACCTCGCCGATGAGGACGTCCGCGGGACCGGGCGGCAGCTCGGCCTCCAGGAGGCACATCGGGGAGCTGCCGTCGCAGCAGCCCCCCGACTGATGGAACACGAGCGGCCCGTGCGTCTCCGCCAGCGCGCGGATCGTCGCTGCGGCCTGCGGTGTGGCGGTGACGCGGTCGGGCGTGCTCATGCGTTCGGCCTAGAAGAACCCGAGCGCGTTCTGGTCGTAGCTGACGAGCAGGTTCTTCGTCTGCGAGTAGTGGTCCAGCATCATCTTGTGGTTCTCACGCCCGACGCCGGAGGCCTTGTAGCCGCCGAACGCGGCGTGGGCCGGGTAGAGGTGGTAGCAGTTGGTCCACACCCGGCCGGCCTTGATCGCGCGGCCCATCCGGTACGCGCGCGCGCCGTCCTCGTCCAGACGCCGGCCCCGAGCCCGTACATCGTGTCGTTGGCGATCTCGAGCGCCTGCGCCTCGTCCTTGAACGTCGTGACCGAGACGACCGGGCCGAAGATCTCCTCCTGGAACACGCGCATGTCGTTCGTGCCCTTGAGGACGGTCGGCTCGAAGTAGTACCCCTCGGCCAGCTCGCCCTCGAGCACGTTGCGCTCGCCGCCGATCAGGACCTCGGCGCCCTCGTCGCGGCCGATCTTCACGTAGCTCTCGATCTTCTCGAGCTGCGCCGTGGAGACCTGCGCACCGATCATCGTCGTCGGATCGAGCGGGCTGCCCTGCGTGATCGCGGCGATGCGCTCGAGCACGCGCGGCATGAACTCGTCGTAGATCGACTCGTCGATGAGCGCGCGCGAGGGACACGTGCAGACCTCGCCCTTGTTGAAGGCGTAGAGCACGAGGCCCTCGATCGCCTTGTCGAAGAACGCGTCGTCCGCGGCCATGATGTCCGCGAAGAAGATGTTCGGCGACTTGCCGCCGAGCTCCGTCGTGGACGGGATCAGGTTCTGCGCCGCGTAGCCCATGATGAGCCGGCCGGTGACCGTCTCGCCGGTGAACGCGACCTTCGCGATCCGCTTGTTCGACGCCAGCGCGCGGCCGGTCTCCGCACCGGGCCCGTTGACGACGTTCAGCACGCCGGCCGGGACGATGTCCTCGATCAGCTCGCACAGCTTGAGGATCGACCACGGGGTCGGGCTCGCCGGCTTGACGACCGTGCAGTTGCCCGCCGCGAGCGCCGGGGCGATCTTCCACGCCGCCATCAGGATCGGGAAGTTGAACGGGATGATCTGCCCGACCACGCCCAGCGGCTCGCGGAAGTGGTAGGCCATCGTGTCCTTGTCGATCTCCGCGATCGAGCCCTCCTCGGCGCGGATCACGCTCGCGAAGTAGCGGAAGTGGTCCGCGGCGAGCGGGATGTCGGCGGCGAGCGTCTCGCGCACCGGCTTGCCGTTGTCCCAGCTCTCGGCGACGGCGAGCATCTCCGTGTTCGCGTCGATCGCGTCGGCGATCGCGTTGAGCACCGCCGAGCGCTCGGTCAGGGAGGCGGAGCCCCAGGCGTCCTTCGCCGCGTGCGCCGCGTCGAGCGCCAGCTCGATGTCGGCGGGCGTCGACTGCGGGACCTGGCAGAACGCCTTGCCGGTCGCCGGCGAGAGGTTGTCGGTGTACTCCCCGTCAACAGGCGCGACCCACCTCCCTCCGATGAAGTTCTCGTAGCGCGCCTTCAGCTCGACGGGACTGCCTGACTGACCAGGCGCCTCGAAGACGGCAGGCTTCTCGATGGTGGCCATCGGTCCTCCTTGGGAGGTGGTGGGGGGTCTATGGACTCCACCACCGCATAGCCATGTCGTCATCCGCACAAACCACCGTTTGCGCAACATCAAGAGGCCCGGCGCCCGGGCACCCGTGTGACGAGGCTCAGCGCAGCGCGACCTTCAGCGTGCTGCGCGTGGAGGCCGGCGGCACGCCGCCGCTGCGCACGGCGCTGACCTGCAGGCGCAGCGTGATGCTCCGGATCCCCGCGCGACGCAGGGCCGCGAGGATGCTGCGCTGCTTGGCCGACGCGGTGAGCTTCACGGTCGCGCGCTGCCCGCCCGCGACCTTCACGCGCGCCGCCGCGAGCGTCGCGGGACGCCGCTTGCGCACCGCCGAGCCGATCGCCTTGGCGGCGTCCTCCCCGCGCTTCTGGAGCGTCTGCACGTCGCTCTGGAACTTCTTGATCGCCGCTTCGACGATCTTCTGGCCGAGCAGCTGGTCGGCCTTCTTCGGGCTCTTCAGCAGCTTGTCGGCCTTGTCCATCGCGTCGTCGAACGACAGGTCGAGACCGGCCTTGGCGACGTCGCCGGATGCCTGCAGCGCCTTCACGATCTGTTCGAACCGGCGGTCGGCCTGCTGGAGGAGTTGCTGGCCCTTGAGCTGGTCCTTCTTGCTGGAGCTCTTCAGCAGCTTGTCGGCGCGCGTGACGAGATCCTCGATCTCCGCGTCGCCGCCCGCACTCATCAGCGCCTCGATGGAGACGCCGCACGAGAACGCCGGGACCTGTGCCGCCCGCGCGGCGGACTTGCCGGCGGTGCCCGAGCCGTAGCACCCGGCGCTCAGCGTGGCGATCTGGCCGGTCTTCGGGTTGAGCTTCGCCTTCCCGGACCCCAGGACGTCGATGCCGTCGCACGAGGCGTTGAACGCGCACAGGTTCGGCGGGAGCTTGGGGTCGAACGAGGCGATGCCGTAGAGCTGCGGGGCGCCGCTCGCGGCACCCGTCTTCGCGTCGCCCTGGTAGGCGCCGTCACGGGCGGGGCGACGCCCGCGGGGAAGCCGCCGGGGCCGGGATTCCAGGTGACGGTGCAGGACGAGACGTTCGGCGAGGACGGCGTCGCGGTGAGCGAGCAGGTGTCGCCGAACGGGAAGCCGCCCTTGCCGGCGGCTCCACTTCACGGTGCCGGTGGGCGGAGCGGTGGTGCCGCCCACGGTCGCCGTGCAGATGAAGACGGAATCGGGGTCGGGGCCGCGGTTGCAGATGACCTGCACCCCGGCGGGCTTCGGAGCTCCCGGCTGCGGAGCCGGGCCGGCGCCGCGGCGCGTGCCGGCCCACACGAGCGTGGACGTCGCCGCCGAGGCGAACCCGCTGGTGTCCCATGTGCCCGACATCGTCGTGCCGTCCGCCGAGACCGTCCCCACCAGGTACGCGGTGTACGACGGAAGCTCGTTGTAGGTCGTCTTGATCTGGACGGCGTTGCCGCTGATCGTCCCCTCCATCGGCCACGTGTACGGACCGCCCGCGCCGTACCCGGCGAGCGTGCCGGTCCCGGTCGTGAACGTCCACGTCTGGTCCGCGATGTCCGGGGACGCCATGTCCCAGGTGCCGGTGATGTCCGCCGCGTGCGCCGCCGGCGCGCCCAGCGCCAGCGCAGCCGCGCACACGGCGAGCGCGATGAGTCGCGGGCTGGACCTGTGCCCCCGGATGCGCATCCATTCCCCCCAGATCGGTGGATCGCTGCGCGGCAGTATGTGCACGCGGGGCGCCCGCGTCAATCCCCGTAGGCTCGCGGCATGGCCATCGACCTGCGCTCGGACACGTTCACCCAGCCCACCGACGCGATGCGGGCGGTGATCGCCGCCGCACCGGTCGGCGACGACCAGTTCGGCGAGGACCCGACGGTCAACCGGCTGCAGGACATCGTCGCGGCGCTGCTCGGCAAGGAGGCCGCGCTGTGGGTGCCGTCCGGGCACATGGCCAACCAGCTCGCGCTGAAGCTCCTGACCCATCCGGGCGACGAGGTCATCGTCGGGCGGGAGACGCACGCGGTCTGGCACGAGGCGGGCGCCGGCGCGGCGAACTCCGGCGTGCAGTTCGCGGAGATCGGGTCCGACGGCCTGTTCACGGCGGCGGAGTTCATCGCCGCGATCAAGCCGAGGCACCACTTCATCCTCCCGCCGACGACGCTGGTCGAGGTCGAGAACACCCAGAATCGCGCGGGCGGCGTCGTGTGGGACCCCGCGGAGCTGCGGCGCATCGGCGCCGCGGCGCGGGAGTACGGGATCGCCTCCTACCTCGACGGTGCGCGCCTGCTGAACGCGGCGGTCGCGCGCGGCGACGACCCGGCGGCGCTCGCCGAGCCGTTCGACCTCGTGACGATCGCGATGTCCAAGGGCCTCGGCGGGCCGGCGGGATCGGTCATGGCCGGCCGCGCCCAGGACATCGAGGCGCTCGTGCGCCAGCGCCGGATGCTCGGCGGCGCGATGCGCCAGGTGGGCATCCTCGCCGCGGCCGGCATCCATGCGCTCGAGCACCATGTCGAGCGCCTCGCCGACGACCACGTGAACGCGCGCCTCATCGGCGAGCGCCTCGCGCAGTCCGAGGCCGTCGAGATCGACCTCGACCGGGTGGAGACGAACATCGTCGTCTTCCATCTCCGCGAGGGCGCACCGGACGCCGCGGAGGTCGTGGCGACCGCGGACGCCCAGGGTGTGCGCGTGCTCGCGTTCGCCGAGCGCACCGTGCGGGCGGTGACGCACCTCGACGTGGACGAGGACGCCTGCCGCACCGCCGCCGACGTCCTCGCGGAGGCGGCGGAGAGCTGAGCGTCAGTGGTCCGGCACGCCCTTGTAGAGCGCGTGCAGCACCTCGTTCGCGCCGGTCGGGAAGAGGGCCGAGAGGACCTCGGACGCCGTCCCGATCCGCGGGCCCACGTACTCGGCGCGCGTGCGCAGCGCCTCGCCGATCAGCCCGCCGGCCTGCTCCGGTGACAGCGCCGGCATGCCCTCGTACGCGGCGGTCGGCTCGATCATCGGGGTGCGCACGAGCGGCATGTGGACGACGCTGAAGCGCACGTCGTCGCCCAGGCACTCGGCGGCGGCGACGCGCGTGAACGCTTCGAGCGCGGCCTTGGAGGCCAGGTAGGCGGCGAACCGGGGCGTGCTCGTCTGCGTCCCCATCGTGCTGACGTTCACCACGTGCCCGCGCCGGCGCGCGCGCATGCCGGGAAGCAGCGCCATCGTGAGATGGACCGCGCCGAAGTAGTTCAGGCGCATCGTGCGCTCGAAGTCGTGCAGGCGGTCATAGGTGTCGGCCAGCGACCGCCGGATCGAGCGCGCGGCGTTGTTGACGAGGACGTCCACCTCGTGCCCGTCGGCGTCCAGCCGCGCGGCGAGGTCGACGATCGCGTCCATGTCCGCGAGATCGGCGCTGTAGGCGTGCGCGACGCCCCCGGCGTCGGTGATCTCGCCGACCAGGTCGGCGAGCCGGCGCTCGTCCCGGGCGACGACGAGCGTCGTCGCACCCGCGCCCGCGACCTGGGCGGCCGCCGCGCGCCCGATCCCGTAGGACGACCCGGTGACGAGCACGGTGCGCCCGCCGACCGCGGACTCCAGCGAGCGCCGCGGGAGCAGCGGCGACGCGGTCGCCCGCGCGACCCGGCCGACGGACCGCGCGACCTCCCCGGTCGAGACGGTGACCGGGCCCACGGGGAGTCCGGGAAGCGGGATGCGCAGGTCGGGCATGGCCCGATGCTACGTGGAGAGGGGCGTGACAGGATCTGCGCATGAGCCTCCCCGCACCGGCAGCAGACAGCGTCGTCGTCGTGACCGGCGCCTCCTCCGGCATCGGCGCGCAGCTCGCCCGGTCGCTGGCGGGCCTCGGGCACGATCTCGTGCTCGTCGCGCGGCGCGCCGACCGGCTCGAGGAGCTCGCCGAGGAGCTGCGATCCGCCCACGGCGGCGACGTCCTCGTCCACGCCGCGGATCTCACGACGACGACGGCGCGCGAGGGCCTGCTCGGCGCGGTCGCAGACGCCGGCCGCACGATCGCCGGGCTGTGCAACAACGCCGGCTACGGGCTCGCGGGCAGCGCGTGGGCGCTCGACGTCGACGACGACCGCGGGCAGATCGAGCTGAACGTCGTCGCGCTGCACGACCTGACGCTGCTCGTCCTTCCGGGCATGGTCGAGCGCGGGGCCGGGGCGGTCCTCAACGTCGCCTCCGGCGCGGCCTTCCAGCCGATGCCCGGCATGGCGACGTACGCCGCGACGAAGGCGTTCGTCCATTCCTTCTCCGAGGCGCTCCACACCGAGCTGTCGGGCACCGGCGTCTCGGTCACGACGCTCTACCCCGGTCCCGTCGCCACGGAGTTCGGCGAGCGCGCCGGCTTCGCACCCGAGCAGGAACTGCCCGGCATCCTCGTGGTCGACGCCGCCGACGTCGCGCGGCAGGCCGTCGACGCCATGGTCGCCGGGCGGCGCTCGGTCATCCCCGGCGCCGGCAACAAGGTCACCGGCCTGCTCGGCCGGTACACGCCGCGCACCGTCCTGCTGCCGGTGATGAAGTGGCAGGCCGGAGGGCGCATCGGCGCCTGAGCGGCGTCCTGGCCTCCCGCCCCGCCGTCAGGGACCGAGCGTGCCCGCCGGCGCGAACACCGCGGCGGCCGAGGCCCACTGGGCGCTCGTCGTCGTGCGGAACGTGATCGCGTGCGGACCCGCGCCTGCCGCCGAGTCGCTGGCGTGACCGTGCCGCCGGCTGTTGGCGGTGCCCAGCAGCACCGGCGTGTTGCCGGTGACGCTCTGGATGCCCGCGCTGGCCGCGGTGCGCTCCGCCGCGACGATGAGCTGCCCGGCGCGCGTGGCCGGGACCGTCGCGGCGCCCGCCGTGCCGGTCCCGCTCGCACCGGCGAAGGCGACGAGCGGCGTGACCGGAGAGATGCCCCGGTACTGGCTGATCGCGATGAACCGGGTGCTGCTCGACGCCGAGAACCGCGCGGTCACCGTCGTCGTGCCGGCGGTCGCGACCCGCGCGTAGAACAGCTGCAGCCTGCCCGTCGTTCCGTACGCCGTCGGCGTGCCGACCGCGCTGTACGCGTTCCCGCGTGAGTCGGTGACCGTCGCGGTGGTCGTCGGGCTCCCCCACGCCACGGCGACGACGAGGAGGTCGCCCGCGGTCGTCGCGGAGCTCGTCGCAAGCGCGAGCGTCGTGGAGGACCCGGACGAGTAGGACGTGCGCTGCTGGATGGTCGCCCACGGCGCGACCGTGACGGCCATGGTGGCGGTGGCGGTGCCGCCTCGGTTGTCGGTGACGCGCAGCCTGATCGTGTACGAGCCGGAGATCGCGAAGGTCTTCGTCGCGGTGGCGCCGGCGCCGTCGTTGAAGAGCCCGTCGTCGTCGAGGTCCCAGGCGCGCGACGCGATCGTCCCGTCGGAGTCCGTCGAGGTGTCCGTGAACGTCACGGTCTGCCCGGAGACGGGCGCACTGATGCTGCGCGTGAAGCTCGCCGTGGGCAGGACGTTGGGCACCAGGACGGTGAACGTGGACGTCGCGATCGCCGTGGCTCCGTCGTCATCCGTCACCCGCAGGCGGACGGTCTTGGATCCCGTGGTCG
Source organism: uncultured Actinomycetes bacterium (assembly GCA_963823375.1). Lineage (GTDB taxonomy): Bacteria > Actinomycetota > Thermoleophilia > Solirubrobacterales > Solirubrobacteraceae > F1-60-MAGs163. The sequence goes on from CAWGLQ010000015.1 coordinate 21,284, forward strand.
CGAAGGTGCTCGTCGCGGTCGCGCCCGTGCCGTCGTCGAAGCTGCCGTCGTTGTCGAGGTCCCAGGCGCGCGCGGCGATCGTGCCGTCGGAATCCGTCGAGGTGTCCGTGAACGTCACGACCTGGCCGGTGACGGGTGAGGCGATGTCCCGCGTGTAGCTCGCCGCGGGGGGCGTGTTCGTCGCGACGGCCATCGCCTGCGTGGCCGTCGCGCCGCGGTCGTCCGTGACGCGCAGGCGCACCGTGTGCGTCCCCGCCGTGGCGAACGCCGTCGCGGCGGTCGCGCCGGTGCCGTCGTCGTAGGAGCCGTCGTCGTCGAGGTCCCACGCGCGGGCGGTGATGGTGCCGTCCGCGTCCGTCGACGCGTCCGTGAACGTCACCGTCTGCCCGACGAGCGGCGCGGCGCACGTTGCGCGTGAAGCTCGCGACGGGCGGGACGTTCGGCGTCAGCACGGTGAACGTCGTCGCCGCGACCGCCGACGCCCCGTCGTCGTCCGTGACGCGCAGGCGGACGGTGTGCGAGCCGGCGACGGCGAACGCCTGGGTCGCCGTCGACCCGGCGCCGTCGTCGAAGCTCCCGTCGTCGTCGAGGTCCCACTCGCGCGAGGCGATCGTGCCGTCGGAGTCCGTGGACGTGTCGGTGAACGTCACCGTGTCGCCGGTGAGCGGCGAGGCGATGTCGCGTGTGAAGCTCGCCGTGGGCGAGACGTTGCCGGGCGGGCCGGCGACGACGTCCGCGGCCGCCGTGGCGCTGTCGCCGCGGTCGTCGGTGACCCGCAGCCGCACCGTGTGCGTCCCCGCCGTGGCGAACGCCGTCGCCGCCGTCGGGCCGGTGCCGTCGTCGTAGGACCCGTCGTCGTCGAGATCCCAGGCGCGCGAGGCGATCGTCCCGTCGAGGTCGGTCGAGGTGTCGGTGAACGTCACCACCTGGAGCGCCGCGGGCTCGTCGACATCGCGCGTGAAGCTCGCCACCGGCGCCACGTTCGGGGCCAGGACGGTGAACGTCATGGTCGCGGTCGCGGCGGCGCCGTCGTCGTCGGTCACGCGCAGGCGCACCGTGTGCGAACCGGCAGTCGCGAAGGTCTGCGTCGCGGTCGCGCCGGCGCCGTCGTCGAACTCCCCGTCACCGTCGAGGTCCCACGCCCGCGCGACGATCGTGCCGCCGGCGTCCGTCGACGTGTCGGTGAACGTGACGGAGTCACCGGTGACCGGTGCGGCGACGTCGCGCGCGATGCTCGCCACGGGTGGAGCATTCGACGCCGGAACGGTGAAGGTCAGTGACGCGGTCCCTGCGTCGCCCGCGTTGTCCGTCACGCGCAGGCGCACGGTGTGCGCTCCCGGGGTGGCGAACGATGTCACCGCCGTCACGCCGGTGCCGTCGTCGTACGCGCCGTCGTCGTCGAGATCCCAGGCACGCGAGGTGATCGTCCCGTCGAGGTCGGTCGAGGTGTCCTGGAGCGTCACGAGCTGCCCGACCGCCGGCGCGGTGACGTCGCCGGTGAACGACGCGACGGGCGCGACGTTCGAGCGCGCGCGGAAGACCGCGGCCTGCGTCGCCCAGGCGCCGCTCGAGAGGTAGTTGAACGTGATCGCGTTCGTCCCCGCGGTCGCGGCGCGGTCGTGCGCGTCGCCGGCGCTGCCGCCCGCGCCGCTGTCCAGCAGCGCGGCCGCGCTTCCCGAGACGCTCGCGATGCCGCCGCCGCCGTTCTGGTTGACGGCGAAGACGAGCTGCCCGGGCGCGGTCGTCGTGACGGGCACCGCGCTCGACGTGCCGCTGCCGCCGTTGCCGTTGGCGCTCGTCACGAGCGGCGCGATCGGGTCCATCCCGGCGTACTCGCTGATCCCCATGAAGCGGTTGCCGACGGCGGCCGAGAACGTCGCGGTGATCGTCGTCGTCCCGCCGGCGACGTTGCGCGCGTAGAAGAGCTGGACGCTGCGGCTGCCGGCGTACCGCGCCGGGGCGGCGACCGCCGTGTAGGCGTTGCCGAGCCCGTCGGTCACCGTCGGCGTGGAGGTCTGGTCGGCCCAGGTGAGCGCGACGACCACGAGGCTCCCGGGCGTGAGCGCCGACGCCGGCGCGACCGCGATGCTCGTCGCCGACGCCGAGGCGAACAGGCCCTTGTGCTGGAGGTTCGCCCACGACCCCGCGGTGCCGGAGACGACGACCGTCGCGGAGCTCGACGCGGTGTCGCCATCGTCGTCGGTGACGAGCAGGCGCACCGTGTAGGTGCCGGCGCTCGCGAAGGTCTGCTGTGCCGTCGCGCCGGTGCCGTCGTCGTAGCTGCCGTCGTTGTCGAGGTCCCACGCGCGTGCCGCGATCGTGCCGTCGGAGTCCGTCGACGTGTCGGTGAACGTCACGGTCTGCCCGGCTGCCGGCGCGCCGATGTCGCGCGTGAAGCTCGCGGTGGGCGGCAGGTTCCCCGGGCCGCCACCGCCGCCCGAGGCGGTCAGGTCGTTCAGGACGTTGCGCGTCAGCGCCTGGATGCGCGCGTCGACGCTGTGGCCCGTGGCGTCCTCGCCCGGCTGCGACCAGCCGTCGAGCTTCCAGCTCCAGTTCAGCGTGCCGGCCGCGAAGACCTTGGCGCCCGAGGGCGCCGTGTAGCGGACGGCGTCGGCGTTCGGCTCCGAGCCGCCCGCGTAGTGGAGCAGCACCTTGGGTGTGCCCGGAACCGCGCAGCCGTCCACCACGTGGTCCCATTCGTAGCCGACGATCTGCGGGACGGTCGCCCCGGCGGTGAACCCGGTGCCCGCCATCCACGGATCCGACAGACTCGAGGACTCGACCGTGTAGGCGCGGTAGGCGTTGTTGCCGATCGCGCCGTCGTACTGCACGCCGATCATCTGGCACTCGGGCCGCGGCGGGATCAGCACGCGGGGCTGGATCGTCTTCAGGCGCTGGTCGGGTTCCGGGTCGGCGGAGCGGTCCTTGTACGCGACGATCGTGCGCCCGCCGTCGGCGTAGCGCATCTGCCAGTAGGAGATGTTCGCGCCGAAGAACGCGAGGTTGACGCCGGCGTCGCGCGCCCCCTCGAACGCGTCGCGCATCTCCTTCGACCAGTACTCGTCGTGGCCGACGGAGGCGACGACCTTGTACCCGCGCAGCGCGAGCGGATCCGCGTGGGTGTCGTAGTCGGACTGGTAGGCGACGTCGTAGCCCTCGCGCTCGGCGAAGCGCAGGAACTGGATCTCGTAGTCGTAGAGGCTCTGGCTCTCGTTGTGCAGCGGGCGGTCGAAGGTGACCATGTCGGCGTGCACCTGACCGACGCTGTTCGAGTTGTAGAGGCTCTTGCCGCCCCACTTGTTGTAGGCCTGCCAGGTGTTGGTCGCCGCCTGGACGAGCATGACCTTCTCGCGCGAGGCGGGCGCCCGGACGATCAGCGGCACGCTGAACACCTGCCCCGCGGACGCGCCCGCGGTGATCTTCAGCAGCACGAGGTAGTAGCCGCTGACCCAGTCGCTCCCGACGGTGAAGGAGTCGGTCGTCGACCAGTTGGGCTGGGTCATGCCCGTGACGGGGTCGATCGCGGGGTACGGCTGGCTGATCGCGGCCTTCGAGCCCGAGCAGCTCGGCACGCACGTCAGCAGCCGGCCGCCCGCCCCGCCGTACCAGCCGAGGCGGTAGACCTCGATGCGGTAGGTCGCCGAGGACGTCGTGCTGACCTTGACGTTGACCGTGTCGCCGGGCAGCGCCGACGTGCGGTCGGCATACCCCTCGAGCAGACCGGTGGCCGTCTCCGGGGCGTTCCAGCCGGCGTCGCCCGGGAGCGCGTTCTCGACCTGCACCGGGTTCAGCGCCAACGCGCCGGCAGGGGTCGCGAGCGCCGCGACGGCGAGCGCGGCGACCAGCACGAGCGCACGGCGAACGACGTCCAGCCCGCGCATGCGGGGATCCGCGTCCCGCTCCGACATGTCCCCCATCAACCGTCCCCCGAGGCGCCGGCAAGCGCCCGCCAATTGCCTGCGACGACCCTACGCCCGCTACCAGCTCGACGCAAGCCTGTGAGCCGTGTCCCCGCCCGGCCGCGCGAGCGGCGCGCCGAATTCCGACCGAACAGCACCCGGAATGAAGTCTCATGGTGCGCTTGAGACTTGCGCAGGGACCCCAAAAGGGTCGATAGTGCGCGGGCCGCCGACGTTCTGACGGCAACCTTGGCGTCACCCGACGGATCGGGCAGACGCCTTGCAGTGCCGCGTCCCGTCCCGCTGTCGCCATCCCCCCGGCGACAGCGGGGCGGACGCCGCGTTCAGCCGCCGAACCAGCGCGCGCGACGGCTCGCGCCGAACTCCACCTTCTCGGCGACCAGGGCCGCGGACGGCGGGTTGAACTCGCCGGTCGGCTGGGGGCCGGAGAGGAAGTCGACGTCCACGCGGCCGACGCGCCCGTCGCCGAACTCGATGTAGCACGAGCCGGTCCCGCCGTAGCGGGCGCCGGAGTCCTCGCCGCGCGCCCGTGCGATCAGCGCCTGCGCCACGATGCGCGCCGCGCCCTCCGCGAACACACCCGCCTTCGGGACGCCGACCGTCGCCACGTCACCGACGGCGTAGACGCCGGGATGGGCCGTCTCGAGCGTCCGCGGGTCCACCGGGATGTACCCGTCCTGTGTCATCCCGCTCGCGATCACGACGTCCGGCGCGCGGTGCTTGGGCACGCCGAGGAAGAGGTCGAACGCGAGCTCGGAGCCGTCGCCCAGGAGCGACGACGCTGCGCTCGGGGTCGATCGAGGCGATCCGCGTGTCCGGGACGAACGTGATGTCGCGGGCGGCGAACTCCTCGAGCAGCGCGGCCGACGTCTCGGGGGACGGCGGCACGGGCGAGGGCAGCGGCATCAGGAAGGTGATGCGGCACCGGTCGCGCACGCCGCGCGCGACGAGCTCGTCGTGCAGCAGCAGCGCGCACTCGCTCGGCGCCGGCGGGCACTTGAACGGGGCGCCGCAGACCCCGATGACCGCGTGACCGGAGGCGAACGACGGGATGATCCCGGCGAGCCGCGCGGCGCCGTCCACCGAGTAGAACTCGTGGCCGCCCTCCGCGAGGCCGGGCGTGGCGTCCAGGTCGTAGTCGGCGCCGAGCGCGATCACGAGCGCGTCGGCCTCGTGCACGCCCGCGTCCGTCGTCACCCGCTTGGCCCCGGGATCGATCGCCGTGACCGTCTCGCGCAGGAGCCGCACGCCCGGCTTGACGAGGTCCGCGTAGGGCAGCCGGACGTCCTCGAGGCTCGTGCGACCGAACATCACGTCGAGCTTCGAGTAGCCGAAGACGAACGCGTCGCTGCGGTCGATGACGGTGACGTCGGCGCCGTCGCCGAGGGCCTCGGAGACCGTGGTGGCCAGCTCCAGGCCGCCGAAGCCCGCGCCGAGGACGAGGATGCGGTTGCTCATGCCGCGACCCTACCCCGGGGTGAGGTGCACGGCGTCGATGCCGAGCTCGGCCTCCAGGCGCGCGGCGATCAGCGAGCGGTGACACGCGGGCGCGTCACGCTCCACGCAGAACAGCGCCGCGACGGTGTCGACCGGCAGCTCGGCGATCAGCGGTCGCAGGTCGACGGGATCGAGGATCTGCGTCGTGTACGCGTCGCGGAAGGCCTTCGACAGGTGCGTGCGCGAGCGCTTGCCCTCGCCCTGCGCGGCGTCGCCGGAGTACTGGAGCGCGCGCAGCTCGCTCGTCGGCGCCACCTGCGGCCAGTGCCGGTAGCCGATCCCGGCCTCCTCGAGCGCCGTCTGCAGGCGCCCGGCGTTCGCCCACGCGTACTGCGCGCCGCGCACGCCGCGGCGCTGCCGGACGTCGACGAGCACCGTCACGCCCGCGCCCGTCAGCGCCGCCAGGAAGGTGTCGGCGGTGAAGTCGTACGCGCCGATCGTCGCGAGCCCGCGCATCAGCCGGCGGCGCGCGGTGCGGCCAGCCCGCGCACGAGCCCGCGCCACTCGCCGTCGTCCAGCCCCTGGGCGACGAGCTTCTGCGGATCGGAGGGGTCGCGCACGAACGCGTGGCAGGTGCCGCCGTCCTGCGCGAGGACGAGGTCGTGCGTGTCGCGCGTGCCGTCCGCCTCCCAGTGGCTGACGCTGACGAGCGCCGTGTGCGGGCTGGCGGCCAGGACGGCGTCGGCGCCCGCATCCTTGGGCCCGCGGTCTCCGTGCGGCAGGCGCTCCCACAGGCGCTCGAGCGCCTCGTCGGTCATGCGCAGCTCGTAGAAGTGGATGCCGAGCGCGTCGATCAGCACCTCGAGCGTGACGCCCTCCGGCTGCGGCATGAGCAGGAAGCGCCAGGGCCGGTCGGGCTCGCTGCCGGTCACGCGCGCGTCGACGACGACGCGGGCGCGCTCCTGGAAGGCGAGCGCGATCCCCAGGTCGCCGCGGACCTGCACCTCGTCGGAGCCCGTCGCCGTCGTGATGAGGCTGCGCGCCGCGAGCGAGCGGACCGCCTCGGCGACGAGCTCGGGCGCCGGCTCGCGCTCGATGAAGTCGATCACCCCGTTGACGGCGTCGATCTCGGCCAGCGTGTAGGCGCCGAGCGGGACGGGGCCGGTGCTCACCAGGTGGACGACCGAGTCGATCAGGCCCTTGGGGATGTCCGCGTCCGCCGCGCTCGCGCCACCGGTCATCGTTCGTCCTCCTCGCCGGGGCGGACCTGCCGCACCGCACAGCGGATCTCGCGGTCGCCCGCCTTCAGCATGCGCTCCACGGTCCGCGGCGCCGGCGGGAGCGTCCAGCGCGGCGGCTCGTGCCGCCGCGTGAGCAGCTCGCGAGCCGGCGCGGACGGCGTCTCGGTGATCCACACGTCGGATGCGCCGAAGAGGCCGCGGCCCGCCCGGGTGCCCGGCTCGAACACGAGCTCGGCGAGCGTGTCGGCCCGATCGGGCGGCGGAAAGCGAACGGCGAGGTCCGCGGAGGCCGCCGTCGTGTCGTCGTCGTCCTCGATCCGCTCGAGCGCGCCGGTCAGCTCCGCCTCGGCGGCCGCGGGCAGCGGCATCGTCACGCCGAGGTCGGGCGACAGGTACATCGGGCGCTTCTCGGTCATGCCCGAGAGCCCCCACGGGCCCACGTTGCTCTTCGTGATGCGGTAGACGATGTAGTCGGCGAGATGCCGCAGGTCGTTGATGCCGGGCAGGTGGAAGCCCTTGCCCATCGAGGCCGGCGTCTTCTCGAGCTGGATCCAGGTGCCCGACGCGGTGCGCCCGTGCAGCTTCTCGCGCACCAGCGGGCCCTTGAGGCCGAGGTCCGGGTACTGCCCCTTGTCCACCGTCCTGTGATGACTGGAGAGCCGCTCGCGGCTCTTGGGGAAGCGCCACGCGTCGTAGAGCTCGGGCCGGTCGACGAGGACGTGCGCCCCGCGCAGCACCTCGCGCAGCTGCTGCACGTCGAGCCCGTGCCGCTCCAGGTCGGCGATGATCGCCGCCTCGGAGGGCGTCAGCCTGCGCGCCGCCAGCGCCAGGCCCGAGCGCCACTTGCCGGTGCGCGCGGTGATCTCGACCATGAGGCGCACGCGCGTGCGCACGCGCTCGGTCTCGTCCTTGCTGAGCGCCGGACCTGCGGGCTGCTCGTGGACCTCGGTCATCGGCGCAACCCTAACCCGGCGGGGACGGCGCGTTCTAGGCCGCCTCGAGCCGCGCCGGCACGTGCTTGTGATGCGGAGTCCCCGCGAGCCAGTCGCGGTCGCCGGTCGACGTCAGGTCGTTCGGCGCGACGCCGGAGACGACGTCGCGGCCGTCCTCGCCCGGATAGGAGAGCCCGAGCCCGTTCGGCAGCGAGACGTACCCCGGCTGCAGCCCGTCGCTGATCTCGACGACGACCTCGGCGCTGCCGCGCCGCGTCGTCAGCCGCGCGCGCCCGCCGTCCGCCAGGCCGATCCGGCCCGCATCGTCCGGGTGCACGCGCAGCGCGCCCTCGCGGTCCTGTTTGCGCCACGACGGGTCGCGGAAGATCGTGTTCGCCGTGCCTGAGCGCCGCTCCCCGGCGGAGAGGACGAGCGGGAAGTCCGGGTCCGCGGGCACATCCGGCTCGTCGCGCAGGCCCTCCAGCTCGTCGACGAGCTCGGGGATCGTCAGGCGGATGAGCTTGTCGGGGTAGGCGAGCCGCGCGAACGTGTCGTCGTAGACGTCCTCGGTGAAGACGAGGCCGGACGCCGACGTCAGGATCCGGTCGAACAGCGCCTCGCCGAGCGCGAAGCCCTCGCCCTCGATGCCGGCGCGGCGCACCGAGTCACCGAACATCTGCGCGACCGCGTGCGCGTTGGGCCACAGCGCGGCGGCGGCCGCCGCCCCTTCGGGCAGCGTCGCGCCGAGCGTCTCGTAGAGGATGACCGGGAGGTGCGGGCGCAGCTCGGGACGCTCGCCGAGCAGGCCGAAGACGGCGGCGCCGAACTCCTCGCGCGAGCGGCCGGCGAGCTCGCGCAGCCCGTCGAGGTCCACGCCGTCGAGCGCGCCGGTCGCGTGGACGAGCCGGCGGTGGATCTCCGGTTCGGGAAGCAGATCGCTCCCGGGCGGCGGGTCCAGGATCGGACGACGCAGCTGGAACGCGTTCTTCGGGAACTCGAGGCAGAAGAAGCTCGCCTCCCACTTCTCGTACTGCGAGGGCGACGGCAGCACGTAGTCGGCCAGCCGCGCGGTCTCCGTCAGCGCGACGTCGAAGACGACGAGGAGGTCGAGGCGCTCCAGCGCCTCGCGCATCCGCGGCGAGTCGGCGACGGAGTGCACGGGGTTCGAGCTCTCGACGATCATCGCGCGCAGCCGCGCCGGGTCGTCGGTGAGGATCTCGTCGGCGATCGTGTTCGACGGGATCAGGCCCGTGATGATGCGCGCGCCGCTGACGGGCGTCGCCCTGTCCTTGCGGAAGTCGCCGCCGAGGCTCGCGATGCCCGTGTGGATGTTCATCGTGCCGGCACGGCCGAAGTTGCCGGTCAGCAGGAACAGCAGCTTCTCCAGGTAGGAGTTGAGCGTCGAATGCGGCGCCTGCTGGATGCCGAGGTCCTCGAGCACCGCGACGCTGCCGGCGCTCGCGAGCCTGCGCGCGGTCGCGCGGATCAGCTCCTCGTCGACGCCGCAGCGCGCCGCGTACTCGGGGACCGGCACATCACGTAGGACGCCGAGCACCCGCTCGCCCTCGGCCGCGCGATCCGCGAGGAAGTCCTCGTCGAGCAGGCCCTCCTGGACGAGCACGCCGAGCAGCGCGGAGAGGCAGAACGCGTCGGTGCCGGGGCGCACCTGAAGGTGGAAGTCGGCGATCTGCGCGGTCTTCGTCCGCCGCGGATCGATGACGACGAGCGATCGCTCCGGGTCCTTGACGATCTCCTTCAGGACCACGCGCGAGCGCGGGAAACCGTGCGACTCCCACGGGTTCTTCCCGACGAACATCGCGACCTCGGCGCGGTCGAAGTCGGGCGTCGTGTGGCAGCGCGAGCGGCCGAAGAGCTGCCCGTCGACCCAGAACTCGCCGGTCTTCTCCTGCGCCAGCGCGTTCGACATGTAGCGCACGCCGAAGGCCGCGCGTGTGGCCGAGCCGAAGGCGCCGCCGAGGTGGTTCGCCTGCCCCCCGCCACCGTAGTAGAAGATCGACGCCCCACCGTGCTCGTCGCGGATCGCCCCCAGGCGCTCGGCGATCTCCGCGACGGCGGTGTCCCAGCTCACGGGCTCGAGCGTCCCATCCGCCGCGCGGCGCAGCGGCCCCGTCAGCCGGTCGCGGCCGTTCTGGTAGTGGTCGAGCCGCTGGGCCTTCTCGCACGCGTAGCCGTGCGAGCGCGGGTTGCGCCGGTCACCGCGGATGCTCGCGATGCGCCGGTCGTCCACGCGGACCTCGATGCCGCAGTTGAGGCTGCACAGGATGCAGGCCGTCGCCTGCCAGTCGGACGTGGGCGCGGCGGCGGTGTCGGTCATGGGCGCGAACCTACACTATGACGCCCGTCATAGGAAGGTCGGGCATCTACGGTCCCGCGGGCGCCAGGCCGACCTGCCGGGTGAACGGCTCGGCGCTGATCCGGCCCGTCGCGTCGTACGTCCAGGCGCGGACGCACAGCGTCTGGCTCTCGAGCCCGACCAGCGTCCCGCGCGGGCTGACGTCCACCTCGACGACGCCGCCGGCGGTCCCCTCGCGTGCGTCGAGGACGAGCGTCGGGCGCTCGGGACAGCGGCCGACGGCGCGGCGCGTCAGCACCCCGGACACGTCGGCCTGAGGGAGCGTCACGGTGGCCTGGAGCCTGCCCGTCTCCGAATTCGTGGTGACGGCGAGCGCCACCGGGGCGGGCGGGCACAGCTCCTGCCGCAGCGGCCGGGCGCGGCCGCCGTACCGGCGGATCGCCCCGCGCACGTCGTCGCGCTGGAGGATCGAGCAGGACGGCGAGGGCATGCAGCGCGACCAGAACGCCGAGTTCATGACCGCGCAGCGCCCGTCGTCGTGGACGAGCCCCAGAACGTGCCCGAGCTCGTGCGCGATCAGGCCGACGACGCCCACCCCCTGCGCCCCGCGGCCGATCGTCACGCGGTTGCGCGGCTGGTAGCCGACGGTCGCGAACCCGTGGGCGAACCCGTTCTCCCCCTGTGCCCGGCGCGGGTCGTTCACGATCAGCAGCTGGGCCCGCGCCCGCGAGACGCGGCGAAAGCGCACGCGCGCTCCGCTCTCGTTCCACGCGCGCGCGGCCTGCGAGGCCTGCGGGCCGTACGCGGTGCCGTTCCAGTAGCCGATCGTGGCGGTGCGCCCGGGCCACGGGATCCCGTCGAGCTCGTAGGCCTGCGCCGCCGCCGGGACGCAGCCGAGGACCGCGATCGCGACGGCGATCACCTGCGCGACGCGACGGCGGCTGCGGGCGGACATGACCTCGCGACGGTACCGGCCCCGGCGCCGCGGGCGCCCCGGTCGCAGGTCGTGGGCCGCGAGCCGCGCCCTATCCGGCGAGCGCCTGCGCTGCGGCGCGCTCGCCCGCCCCGACCGCGCCCTCGATGTAGCCGCCCCAGCGCTCGGCCGTCTCGGTCCCGGCCCACAGAACGCGCCCGGCCGGCGCCCGCAGCGCCGGGCCCGCGGCCGTGAGCGCGCCCGGTGGGGCGATCGCGACCGGCCCGCCCCCGCTCCAGCGTTCCGCGGCCCATGCCCGCTGCGCCCAGGCGTCCGGCTTCAGCGCGCGCGGACCGAGCAGCCGCGCGAATCCCGCCAGAACCGCTGCGCGACCCTCCGCGTCGCCGAGCGCGGCGTGGGCGCGCGCGTCGTCGCCGCCGACGAAGCCGACGAGCACGCCGCGGGAACCGTCGGCCGGCGAGACGTCGAACGTCAGGCTCGCGGGCGAGCGATCGCTCAGCGCCTCGCCGGTCAGGCCGTCGGCGCGCCAGAACGGCTCGTCGTAGACGGCGAAGCACTTCGTCAGCGCGCCCATGCGCATGCGGTCCTGCGCGGCGCGGCGCGCCGCCGGGAGCTCCGGCTCGAAGGCGATCCCCGCGCAGAGCGGCGGCGGCAGCGCGACGATCACGTGCGCCGCGCGGGCCGTCGTCCCGGTGGCGTGCACGGTCACGCCGGAGGGGTCTGCGGCGATCCGCTGGACGGCCGCGCCGAGGACGACGCGGTCGCCGAGACCGGCGGCCATGCGCGCCGCGATCTCGTGCGCGCCGCCGTCGAACCGCTCGTGCTGGGCGCCGCCGTCGGTGTCGAGCAGGGCGTCCAGGCCGCCCGCGCCGCTGACGTACTGCAGCGTGTAGAGCAGCGACAGCTCGCGCGGCTCGGCACCCCAGATCGTCCGGCCGGCGATCGCGAGGAGTGTCCGGGCGCGCCGCCCGTGGTGCCGCGCGCGCAGCCAGTCGTCGAGCGTCAGCGCGTCCAGGCGCGCGGCGTCGCGCGCGTCCCACGGAGCCCGTGAGGTCACGCGCCGCGCCGCGCGCCCGACGCCGAACTGCATCCGCGCCAGATCGATCAGCGCGCCGAGCCCGACCCGCGGGATCGTGCCGCGGTAGCGGCGCAGGCGGCCGTCGAGGTCGACGACGTTCTCGCCGGCGGCGTGCTGGGGGATCGTCGTGACGCCCAGCTCACGCGCGAGCGCACCGATCCGGTCCTGCCCCGGGCCCGCCCACGTGCCGCCCAGATCGATCGTGACCCCGTCGAGGGGATGCGCGACGTCGACGCGGCCGCCGACGCGGTCCCGCGCCTCGAGCACCAGGACGCTCGCTCCGGCCGCAGCGACGGCGCGGGCGGCCGCGAGGCCGCTGAAGCCCGCCCCCACGACGACGACGTCCGCATCCCGCGTCTGGAGCTGCGCCATCGCGCGGACGATATGGGAGACGGCCGGCTCAGCGAGCGCCGGCCGCGAGGTGCCGCGTGAACCAGGCCGCCGCCAGCCGCGCGACCTCGTCCAGGGCTCCCGGCTCCTCGAACAGATGCGTGGCGCCGGGGACGACCGCGAGCTCGTGCGGCGCGCGCAGCTCGGCGGCGGCCTCCCGGTTGAGGTCGAGCACGGCCGTGTCCGCCGCGCCGACGATGAGCAGCACGGGCGCGCGGACCGCGCCGAGCGCCGCGCCGGCCAGGTCGGGGCGCCCGCCGCGCGAGACGATGGCCCGCACGGGATTCTCCGGCTGCGCCGCGGCGACGAGCGCCGCAGCGGCGCCCGTGCTGGCACCGAAGTACCCGACGGGGAGCGCACTCGTGGCCGGATCCGCGGCCGCCCACGCGGTCGCCGCCAGCAGGCGCGACGCGAGCAGGGCGATGTCGAACACGTTGCCGCGATCTCGCTCCTCCTCCGTCGTGAGCAGGTCGAGCAGCAGGGTGGCCGAGCCCGGCCCGCTGGAGCACCTGCGCGACGTGCCGGTTGCGCGAGCTGTGACGGCTGCTGCCGCTGCCGTGGGCGAAGATGACCAGCCCGCGCGCGCCCGGCCGGGCCGCGAGGTCCGCCGCGATCGTGCTCCGCGCGTCGACGGGAATCCGGACCGGTCCGCCGTCTGCGCCACCGCGGGCGTGCGCGAGCAGCTCGTCCACCTCGTCGTCGGTGGTCGGGCTGAAGTCCCGGTACCACGCTCCCACGCCGCGCAGCTGCGGCGGCTCCTGCGCGCAGACGACCGTCGTCGGCGAGCTCGCGCAGCAGCGCCGCGCTCTCCGGAGCGGCAACCGGGACCGCGACGACGATCCGTCCCGCTCCGCGATCGCGCAGCGCGTGCACCGCGGCGGTCGCGGTGCCGCCCGTCGCCAGCCCGTCGTCGACGACGATCACCGTGCGGCCCGCCACCGCCGGCGGTGACCCGCCGGGCCGGTGACGCCGGGCGCCCTCGGCCAGCTCCGCGGTCGCGCGCGCCACCGCGGCCTCGAGCTCCTGCGTGCTCACGCGCAGGTCACGGACCAGCTCGTCGTCGAGCACGCACACCCCGCCCTCGGCGACGGCCCCGAGGCCGAGCTCGCGGTTCCCGGGCGCACCGATCTTGCGCACCAGCAGCACGTCGAGCGGCACCCCGAGCGCGCGCGCGACCTCGTACCCGACGGGCACCCCGCCGCGCGGGAGCGCGAGGACGAGCGGCTGCTCGGCGCCGAGCGGGCCGAGCAGCGCCGCCAACGCCGTTCCGGCGTCGCGACGGTCGCGAAAGGCGTGGAATTCAGGGCGTTCGCGCATCTGCGCAGGCTCCGCGCGCCGACGCTACCGCAGCGCCGCTCGTGAACGTCCGGTTGCGGGCGTGACCCTCGTCACAGAGCGATCGCCCTCCGGGTCCTACCACCTATGACATGGCATTCATCGCAGCAGTCATCGCCGTCTTCGTGGGCATCGGACTCGCCGTCGATCGTCTCGGCCCGACGCGCTCGGGCGACGAGGCCGAGCCCCGCTAGATCAGCGCAGCCGCAGCCGGACCGTGCGCGTCGTGGCGTTGCCCGCGGCGTCCCGCGCGGTCACGAGCACGCGGTAGGTCCCGCGCCGCAGCGCGCGGCGACGGGCGCGGGTGGACACCTTCAGCACGGTCCGCCGGCCGCCGGACACGCGCCTGGCGGGCAGGCTCAGCACGACGCGTGCGCGCCGGTCGAGCAGGCGCACCCCGACGGTCGCGTTCTCGGAGACGAGGACGCGCAGACGTGCACGCGCGCCACGACGGATCGACCGGCGCGTGAAGGCGGCGGCCAGGCCGGGCGCGATGCGGTCGCCGGCGGCGGTCGCCGTGACCTCGCCGGGTGCCGACGTGGGCGCGGGCGGGTCGGTCGCGGGCGGTGTCGGGAGGCCGCCGCCGGTGAGCGGCGGGGTGCCCCCGCCCGTCGGCTGCGGCGTGGAGGTCGTCGTGAACGTGAGGTCCGGCCCGGCCGTCGTGCCTCCGGCGTTCTGGGCGACCAGGCGCGCGTGGTACGTCGTGGCGGCCGTGAGCCCCGTGAGCGGGATGCTCACCGGGACGGCCACCGCTCCGGCGCCCGCGTCGGTCCAGGCCGTCACCGATCCGTAGGCCGTCGTGGTCCCCAGTTCCACGCGGTAGGTCGTCGCGCTCCCGTTGGGCGTCACGTCCGCCGTCACGGTCGCCCCGCCGGCGGTGGGCTGCACGGCGGCCGAGGCGGTGATCGTCGGTGCCGGTGAGGGCGGCGGCGCGCCCGTCGTGAAGGTCAGGTCGGGGCCGTTCGTCGTCCCGCCGGCGCTCGTGGCGACGAGCCGGGCGTGGTAGGTCGTCGACGACGCCAGGCCGCTCAGCGGAACGCTCGACGGCGACCGCGCCGGAGCCCGATCCGGCTGCGACGCCGGTCGTCTGCGACCCGTACGCGGCCGTCGTTCCGTACTCCACCCGGTAGGTCGTCGCGACCCGGTTCGGGTTCACGTCACCGGAGATCGTCGCGCTGCCGGTCGTCACCGAGCCGGCCGCCGTGTTCGCCACCGACGGCGGGAGATCGCCGGTCGTGAAGGTCAGGTCCGGGCCGTTCGTCGTCCCGCCCGCGCTCACCGCCACGAGGCGCGCGTGGTAGGTCGTCGACGAGGTCAGGCCGCTCAGCGGCGACGTTCACCGCGACGCCCGCCGACCCGGAGCCGGCCGAGACGCCGGTCGTCTGCGACCCGTACGACGCGGTCGTCCCGTACTCCACCCGGTACGTCGTGGCGACGCGGTTCGGGTTCACGGTCCCGGAGACCGTCGCGCCGGACGTGGTCGGCGACCCCACGGACGTGCCGCTCACCGACGGCGGGAGATCGCCGGTCGTGAAGGTCAGGTCGGGCCCGTTCGTCGTCCCGCCCGCGCTCACCGCCACGAGGCGCGCGTGGTAGGTCGTCGAGGACGTCAGCCCACTCAGCGGCACGCTCACCCCGATCGCCGTCAGCCCGGCGCCCGCGGCCGTGGGGGGCGTCGTGGAGCCGTAGGACGTGGTGGTCCCGTACTCGACGCGGTAGTCCGTCGCGCTGCCGTTCGGCCCGACCTCGCCGGTGATCGTCGCGCCCGCGACACCGACCGAGCCGGCCGCGGTGTTCGCGACGGACGGGGCCGGGGGCGGCGGCCCGCCGCCGGTCGTGAAGGTCAGGTCCGGGCCGTTCGTCGTGCCGCCGGCGCTGACCGCGACCAGGCGGGCGTGGTAGCTGGTCGACGATGCCAGGCCGGTGACCGGGACGCTCACGGCGACCGCGGCGGACCCCGCGCCGGCGGAGACGCCGGTCGTCTGCGACCCGTAGGACGCGGTCGGGCCGTACTCCACCCGGTAGGTCGTCGCGACCCGGTTCGGGTTGACGCTGCCGGAGATCGTCGCGCCCGACGCCGTGACCGAGCCGGCGGAGGTGCCGCTGACGGTCGGCGGGAGATCGCCGGTGGTGAACGTCAGGTCCGGCCCGTTCGTCGTCCCGCCCGCGCTCGTCGCGACCAGGCGCGCGTGGTAGGTCGTCGACGACGCCAGGCCGGACATCGGGACGCTCGCCGCGACGGCCGACGAGCCCGACCCCGCGGAGACCGCGGTCGTCTGCGACCCGTACGACGTCGTGGCCCCGTACTCGACGAGGTACGTCGTCGCGAGGCGGTTGGGCGTCACGTCACCGGAGATGGTGGCGCC
This sequence comes from uncultured Actinomycetes bacterium, assembly GCA_963823375.1. Lineage (GTDB taxonomy): Bacteria > Actinomycetota > Thermoleophilia > Solirubrobacterales > Solirubrobacteraceae > F1-60-MAGs163. Next base: position 37,231 of record CAWGLQ010000015.1, read on the forward strand.
GGAGGTGGTCACGGACCCGGCGGAGGTGCCGCTGACCGACGGGGGAAGGTCGCCCGTCGTGAAGGTGAGGTCCGGCCCGTTCGTCGTGCCGCCCGCGCTGACCGCGATGAGGCGCGCGTGGTAGGTCGTCGACGACGCCAGGCCGCTCAGCGGGACGCTCGCCGCGACGGCCGACGAGCCCGACCCCGCCGACGTCGCGGTCGTCTGCGAGCCGTAGGCGACCGTCGTGCCGTACTCGACGCGGTAGGTCGTCGCGAGCCGGTTGGGGTTCACGCTCCCGGACACCGTGGCGCCGGTGGTCGTCACCGAGCCGGCGGACGTCCCGCTCACCGACGGCGGGAGATCCCCGGTCGTGAAGGTCAGGTCCGGGCCGTTGGTCGTCCCGCCCGCGCTGACCGCGACCAGCCGCGCGTGGTAGGTCGTCGACGACGTCAGGCCGCCGAGCGGGCACGTTCACCGCGACGCCCGCCGACCCGGAGCCGGCCGAGACGCCGGTCGTCTGCGACCCGTAGGCGACCGTCGTTCCGTACTCCACGCGGTAGGTCGTCGCGACGCGGTTCGGGTTCACGCTGCCGGAGATCGTCGCGCCCGACGTCGTCACCGACCCCGCGGACGTCCCCGTCACCGACGGCGCGAGGTCGCCGGTCGTGAAGGTCAGGTCCGGGCCGTTCGTCGTCCCGCCCGCGCTCACCGCGACCAGCCGCGCGTGGTAGGTCGTCGACGACGTCAGCCCGCTCAGCGGCACGCTCGCGGCCACCGCCGACGAGCCCGACCCCGCCGCGACCGGGGTCGTCTGCGACCCGTACGACGTCGTCGTCCCGTACTCGACGAGGTACGTCGTCGCGACGCGGTTGGGTTCACGTCGCCGGAGATCGTCGCGCCCGACGTCGTCACCGACCCGGCGGACGTCGCCGCTCACCGACGGCGGGAAGGTCGCCGGTCGTGAAGGTCAGGTCCGGGCCGTTCGTCGTGCCGCCCGCGCTGACCGCGACCAGGCGCGCGTGGTAGGTCGTCGACGACGTCAGCCCGCTCAGCGGCACGCTCACCGCGACCGGGCCGGATCCCAGGCCCGCCGAGACCGGCGTCGTCTGCGACCCGTAGGCGGCCGTCGTCCCGTACTCGACCCGATAGGTGGTCGCGAGGCCGTTGGGCGTGACGTCGCCGGTGACGGTCGCGCCCGACGCCGTCACCGATCCCGCCGCGGAGTTCGCGACGGTCGGCGGGAGGTCGGCGGTCGTGAACGTGAGGTCCGGGCCGTTCGTCGTGCCACCCGCGCTGACCGCGACGACGCGTGCGTGGTAGGTCGTCGACGAGGTCAGGCCGCTGAGCGGCACGCTCACCGCGACGCCCGCAGACCCGGAGCCCGCGGACGTCACCGAGGTCTGGGAGCCGTAGAGGATCGTGGTGCCGTACTCGATGCGATAGGTCGTGGCGACGCGGTTGGGGTTGACGGTCCCCGAGATCGTCGCGCCCGAGGCGGTGAGGGAGCCGGCGGACGTGCCGCTCACCGACGGCGGGAGATCGCCCGTCGTGAACGTCAGGTCCGGGCCGTTCGTCGTCCCGCCCGCGCTGACCGCGACCAGGCGCGCGTGGTAGGTCGTCGACGACGTCAGCCCGGTCAGCGGCACGCTCACGGCGACGCCGGCGGAACCCGAGCCCGCCGAGGTCGCGGTCGTCTGCGACCCGTAGGACGGCGTCGTGCCGTACTCCACGCGATACGTGGTCGCCGCCCGGTTCGGGTTCACGTCACCGGAGATCGTGGCGCCCGACGTCGTCACCGAGCCGGCGGACGTGCCGCTCACCGACGGCGGGAGGTCGCCCGTCGTGAACGTCAGGTCCGGGCCGTTCGTCGTCCCGCCCGCGCTCGTCGCGACCAGCCGCGCGTGGTAGGTCGTCGACGAGGTCAGCCCACTCAGCGGCACGGCGGCGGCGACCGCGGACGAGCCCGACCCCGCCGAGACGGCGGTCGTCTGCGACCCGTAGGACGTCGTCGTGCCGTACTCGACCAGGTAGGTCGTCGCGACCCGGTTGGGGTTGACGCTTGCCGGAGACCGTCGCGCCGCTGCTCGTCACCGAGCCCGTGGACGTCCCGCCGACGGACGGCGGGAGATCCCCGGTCGTGAACGTCAGGTCCGGGCCGTGGGTCGTTCCCGCCGCGCTGTCGGCGACCAGGCGCGCGTGGTAGGTCGTCGAGGACGTCAGCCCGCTCAGCGGCACGCTCGCGGCAACCGCCGAGGAGCCCGAGCCCGCCGAGACGGCGCTCGTCTGCGACCCGTAGGCGAGCGTCGTCCCGTACTCGACGCGGTAGGTCGTCGCGACGCTGTTGGGGTTCACGCTGCCCGCGATCGTCGCGCCGGACGTCGTCACCGAGCCGGCCGACGATCCCGTCACCGACGGGGGCAGGGCGCTGGTGGTGAACGTCACGTCCTGGCCGTTGGTCGTGCCGCCGGCGCTCGTCGCGACCACGCGCGCGTGATACGTCGTCGAGGACGCCAGGCCGGCGAGCGGGACGCTCACGGCGACGTCCAGCGCGCCGGACCCGACGGACGCCGCGCTCGTCGAGGAGCCGTAGGCGAGCGTCGTCCCCCACTGGACGACGTAGGTCGTGGCGACGCGGTTGGGGTTCACGGTCGCGGACACCGTGGCGCCCGTCGCGGTGACGGTCCCGGCGCCGGATCCGAGGATCGTCGGCGGCAGATCGGCGGTGGTGAACGTCAGGTCGGGCCCGTTCGTGGTGCCGCCGGCGTTGCGCGCGACGAGCCGTGCGTGGTAGCCGGTCGAGGAGGTCAGGCCGGTGAGCGCGACACCGACGGGCACGGCCGTCACGCCGGATCCGGCGGAGGTCCACGCGGTCGCCGAGCCGTAGCTCGCGGTCGTGCCGTACTCGACGCGGTACTCGGTCGCGGCGCCGCCGGGACCGACGCTGCCGGAGATCGTGGCGCCCGCGGTGGTCACCGATCCGGCGACCGACCCCGTGACGGTCGGCTGCGCCGTCGGCGCCGACGTGGTGAACGTCAGGTCGGGGCCCTGCACCGTCCCCTTGGGGCTCTGGACGACGATCCGCGCGTGGTGGGTCGTCGAGGAGGGCAGACCGGTCAGCGCGACCTGCACCGGGACCGCGAGACCCCCGGAGCCCGCAGCGGTCCAGGCCGTCGCGGAGCCGTAGGCCGCCGTCGTGCCGTACTCGACGCGGTACTGGGTCGCCGAGCCGTTCGGGGTGACGTCGCCGGACACCGTCGCTCCGGTCGCCGTGATCGTGTCGACGGCCGAGCCGCTCAGCAGCGGCGGGAGCGCGGCCTCGTCGGCGCCGATGTCGGGGAGGTCGCCGATGACGCGCGGGTCGCCCTCCCAGTCGGTGAGGCTCGTCGAGGCGTCGGCGAGCGACCCCATGCCGATCGTCGGGGAGCCGTCCTGCTGATGGACGTCGAGGCCGCCGGAGAGATTCACGAGGAGCGGCGGCGAGGCGGTGACGTTGTTCGCGCCGAGGGTCAGCCCGCCGCCGAACGGGCCCTGGGTCCGGCCGGACCGGAAGCTCGAGAAGTCCAGGTCGCCCGCGGCGGCCTTCGGGCCGAAACCGTCGTCGTCGGTGACGCGCAGGTCGCGGCCGCCGGTGCCGGTCCCGCCGCGCAGGAGGCTGTTGCGCACGACCAGCTGCCCGTAGGAGGGGAAGCGCGCGGTGCTGATCTCGAGCGCGATCCCGCTGCTCAGATCCGCGATGAAGGTGCTGCCGATCGCGTACCCGGTCATGAGCCCGGCGACGCCGGTGGTGGTCCGGTTGACGACGAGCGAGTCGCGGACGGTCAGGCCGATCCCGGTGAGGGCGGGCGCGGTGCCCGACTGGATCACCTCCATCGCCTCGACCCACCCCCCGCTGCGGGTCCCGGCGAACGCGACGAGGTCGTCCGTCGCGGCGGTCGAGGTGCCCTCGACGCGCAGGCCGCGCAGTGTCACGTCGTCGGCGTCGATGTTCAGGACCTTGGCGCTGGTCGCGTTGGAGTCGAGGATCACGGGGCGCGTGGGTGCGCCCGGCTCGGGGGCGACGACGGCCTGGTTGGCCGTGAGCGTGAGGGTCGCCGGCGCGTCGTACGTGCCGGACGCGAGCCGGACCTCGTCGGCGTCGGCCGCCGCGGCGAACGCGGCGGCGAGCGTGCACGGGGCCCCGGCGTCGCACGCACCGGACGCGGCGCCGGCCGACGGAACGGCATGGCGCACCGCGGCCTGCGCCGCGGGGACGCAGGACCAGGCGAGCGCAAGCATCGCGACGAGCGCACCGAGCCGTGTCGACATCGTCCTCCCCATCGGCCCGCGTGCGCGGAAACCACAGTCGCGCACGGAAACTGTGGACACTCCGCCACCGGTCCGCGTTTCCTACGGTGTAACAGGAGCGCCGAACGGCCGACACTCCCCGTAGCGCGGTCCCCGCGAGCCGTCGACCGCTGGACCGGATCGGCTCACCGCTCCCACGGACTGGGAGCACCCCGGGGGTCGCGCCGCACGTTAGGCTCGCGCCATGCCCATCAAGCTCCATCGCTGCCCGCTGACGTTCCTGCATACGGACAAGGACGCCTGCTGGCGCGTGCAGCGCGCACTCGACGAGCAGGGCATCGCCTACGAGGTCGTCAAGGAGCCGCTGTTCCCCCGGAGCCGCCGGTCCGACGTCGAGCGGCTGTCCGGACAGCACATGCTTCCCGTCATCGAGTTCGACGACGGCACGGCCTACCGCGCCGAGTCGAAGGACATGGCCGCGCGGATCGCCGCGGGCGACCTGGGCACGACCGCCTGAGCGCCGCTCAGGCGACGCCGAGCGAGAGCGCGCCGCGCTCGAGGTCCAAGAGCGCACGCTTGCACGCGAGCCCGCCGCCGAAGCCGGTGAGCGACCCGTCCGCGCCGATGACGCGGTGGCAGGGGACGATCACCGGGATCGGGTTGCGGCCGTTCGCACGGCCGACCGCCCGCGCCGCGCCCGGCTCCCCGAGTCCCTGCGCGATCGCGCCGTAGCTCGTCGTCTCCCCGTAGGGGATCCCGCGCAGCGCGTCCCACACCCGCTGCTCGAAGGGCGTCCCGCTCGGGCGCAGCGGCAGGTCGAAGGTCGTGCGCTCGCCGGCGAAGTACTCGCGCAGCTGCGCCGAGGCCTGCCGGACGACCGGGTCCCGGTCCCCGCCGGGCGTGGGGGCGCCGCGCCGCTCGTCGTCGAAGTGCAGCGCGACGAGCGCCTCGCCGTCGCTGACGAGGAGCAGCTCCCCGATCGGAGTGGGCAGTGTGGCGGCGGCGCGCGGGCTCATGCGGGATGAACGCCCGGGCACGCCGCGGCGTGAGGTCGCCGCGCGGTCATTCGACCGACCACAGGGCGTCCACGAAGCGCTGGTCCTCGTCGTAGAGCCAGCACTCCCCGAGCTGCCCGTCGCGGACGCGGTAGACGAGCACCCGGCGCACGCGGCGCGGCGGGTCGCCGAGGTCCTCGACCGCGAGGATCGCGCCGAGCTCGGTGCCCGCGAGCACGTCCTCGATCGCGACGAGCCGTCGCTGCGAGCGGGCGCTCGCCTGCCCGAGGACGGCGAAGACGGCGTCGCGGCCCGTGTGCGTGCCGGCGAGCGGGCTCTCGCCCATGTAGTGCAGGACGACGTCCTCGTGGTAGGAGCCGAGCACCCGCTCGAGATCGGCGGCCAGCCAGGCGTCGGCGTACTCGCGCAGCACGCGCGCGGTCTCGGCGGCGTCGGGCATGGGCGCAGACTACGGCGTCGGCACGCGCGCCAGGAGCGGGCTGTCCCAGAGCCGCTGGTCCTCCTGCCCCAGGCGCCAGACGCCGATGCCCATGCCGCGCGCGGTCGCGAGCGCGAACCGGCGCTCGACCGTCGTCGCGTCGGCGAACCACACGTCGTGCGACGTCCCGCCGGCGTCCGCGTAGCGGAAGGTCAGGCCGTCCGTCAGCGGGTCCAGGCGCGGGGTGATGCCCATCGACTGCGCCATCGCCACGGCGTCGGCGTGCTCGTAGCTCGTCGCGGGATGCGCCGCCCCGCCGCCGGCGGGCCAGTCCATCGCGTAGAGCTGGGTGCCCATGACGAACTTCGACGGGTCGGGCATCGTCTTCACGTAGTCGGCGACGCTCGTCACCCAGCGGATGTCGTCCTGGGCGCCCGGCCCCGACGTCGCCCACTTGATGCCCCACGCCATGACGAAGATCAGGTCGGCGGACGCGGACAGCGCGCGGTAGTCGAAGAACGTCGACCGCGGATGCCGCGGGACGTCGGCGGTCTTGGCCGACGCGGCGATCGTGAGCCGCTGCCCCTGCGCGTGGAGCCGGGCGGCGAGGTCGGCCACGAACGCCGTGAACGCGGCCCGGTCCGTGTAGAGGCCGGCCTCGAAGTCCAGCGACGCGCCATCGGCGCCGCTGTCGGTGACGCGCTGGACGATCTCGTCGAGCCACGACTGGCGCAGCGCCGGATCGTTGAGGATCCGGTTGAGGACCGCGGTGCGCTGGCAGTTGAAGCGCGGCAGCACCTCGACCCGTCGCGCCTGCGCCCAGCGCGTGATCAGCGGGTCGTCCTTCCCGATCATGACCGCGCCCGGCGTGCAGTCGTAGTACGTCGGATGGACGGTCGCGATCTGGCGGTAGTGCGCCTGGAAGTCGCGGAAGCTCTGGTCGGTGCTCGCCAGGAGGAACGCGTGGAGGCGCCCCTGGGTCGGCTCGGGGTCCTGCGTGCGCACGGTCAGCGGCGCCGACGGCGCCGACGCGCCGCCGAGGGTGTCGACCGCCTGCACGCGGAACGTGTACCCGCGGCTCGACCACAGGTTCGTCGCGCGGGCGGAGGTCCCGCGCACCTGGAACAGGGGGTCGCCGTCACGGATGATCCGGTACCCCGCCAGGCGCCCGCGCGACGGGACGGACGGCGACCACTCGAGCGCGACCGCCGTGTCGGTGACCTCGCTCACGCGGACGTTCGCCGGCGTCGGCGGAGGCGTGTGACCCGTCGCGATCCGCACGGCGTCCGACGGCGCCGACTCCACTCCGCGGCGGTCGACCGCGACGACGGTGAACGTCGCCGTCCGGTTGGACGAGAGCGGCACCGGGACCGAGGTGCCGCGGGTCTGGCGGTACAGCCGGTCCTCGCGCCGCACGCGATAGGCGGCGACCGGGCTGTTGCCGGGCTGCGAGGGCTCCCACGAGATCGTCGTGCTCGCGCCGTCCGTCGCGCCGACGGTCACCATGCGCGGCGCCGACGGGAGGCGGTAGGTGTCGCGCGCGACGATCCGCGCACGGCACCGCGTCGCGCGGCCGGCGGCGTCGACGGCTGCGACCGTCAGCGTGTGCGCGCGCCCGACGCGCACGCGGATCCGCATCGACCGCCGCGGCGTCTGCCCGACGACGACCCCGCCGCGGTAGACCCGGAAGCGCGTCTTCGCCCGGCGCGAGGCCCGAGCGGAGGGCTTCCACCGCAGCACGCCCGAGGTCCCGCCGCTCGGGCGCTCGAACACGAGCGCGCGAGGCGTCAGTGCGGAGCAGCGGACGACCTTGCCCTTGGCGGTCGCCGCCGCGGGCAGCAGCCCGGCGGCGAGCAGTGCGAGGACGAGCGCGAGGACCTTCATCGCCGCCGCTCCCCGGGATCGTGGCGCACGAGCCAGGCGCGCAGCGCGTCGGCCGAGGTGTCCGTGTGCACCTCGTACCGCACGGCGGTGCCGTCCGGCCGCGTGTACCGCGGGTCGTTCCCCGGCGACTGCACGAACACGACGCGGAACTGCGTCGCCAGGAGCTCGTCGACGAAGTGCGGGATCCGCGGGTCGGTCGAGTTCTGGCCGTGGTCCCCGTACGGGACGGCGAACGTCTCCGACGGGATGTTCTGCCGGCGGAAGTCGTCCTTGACGTCGTAGACGTCCGTCGCCACGCGCTGCGTGTACGCCGGGAAGGTCTCGAAGCCGTCGCTGCGGGTGTACCGGCGGTTGGCGTAGAACGGCGCCGTCGTCCCCGACGGGTCGGTGACGATCTCCACGTGGCCGTCGGAGGCGTGGGGCTGGACGTCCCAGCGGCCGGAGGCGCGCATGCGCCGCAGCTCCTTCCAGGTCAGGTAGAACGGATTGCCGTCCTGCACGGGGCCGGTGATGACGTACATCGCCGCCGACATGCCGTGGCGCTCGAGGATGCGGTCGGCGCCGCGATAGGAGTCCAGCCGGCCGTCGTCGAACGTGATCAGGATCGGGCGCTCGGGGAGCCCGGCCGTGTCCCCGCTGCGGAAGCGCAGGTACTGGTCGACCGTGATCGTCCGGTAGCCCGAGAGGTCGAGCATCGCCATCTGCCGCGCGAACTCGTCGCGGCTCACCGAGTAGTGGTCGTTGTCGTCGTTGATCCCGTGGTAGACGAGGACGGGGATGGCGCCGTCGTACGGCGCCACCGGCGTGTAGCGCGCGAGCGTCGCCGCGGTGAACAGCACCGGCGGCGCCGCGTGCGGGGCCGAGTCGTAGGCGCGCTGGAAGCGCGAGTGCGAGTGCACGAGCGACGGGCCGACGAGCAGCATCGGCACGACCGACAGCGGCAGCAGGGCGAGCGCGCCGGCGCGGCGCACGGTGGAGCGCAGCTGGGCGATCACGAGAGGACGGGCTCCGCCGGAGCCGGCTGCGCCTGGCCCGCGGTCGCCGGGCGCGTTCCCCACGAGGACGTCCGCGCGGTGAGGATCGCGTAGTACGTCTGCCAGAGCAGGAAGACCAGGTAGAAGAAGCAGAAGACGATCCCGTAGATCCAGGTCGACGAGTACGTCGGGCGGCGCACGACGTAGTAGAGGCCGTAGGCGACGGCCATCGCGTACACGCCGAGCGCGTAGATCAGCGGTGCGGGCGCGCCCTCGATCACGGGCATCACGAAGATCGCGCGCACCGCGACGATCGGGGCGATCAGCGGCAGCAGCATCCCGACGTAGGCCGCCGCCGACGCGGCCGGGTGCTTGCGGTAGATGAACGATCCGAGGATCAGGCTCTCGCGAGTCCACGAGCGCTTCCAGCGCACCTGCTGCGTCATGAACTGGCGGAAGGTGTCCGGCACGATCGTGTGCGAGACCGCCTCCGACTCGTAGCGGACCTTCCAGTCGCGCAGCACGCAGTTCGTCAGCGAGCGGTCGTCGCCGAACGTCGACTCGGCGCCGAGGAACGTCTGCCCCTCCCACCACTCCAGGTGCGGCATCACGGCCTCGCGGCGGTAGGCCGAGAAGCAGCCCGAGCAGCACGTCACCGCGTTGAACAGCGACTCGGCGGCCTTCACGACCTTGAACGCGACGAAGTAGCGGACGGCCTGCATCTTCGTCAGCCAGGTGTCGTGCAGGTTCAGGACGTCGGCGTGCCCGCAGATCGCCCCCACCCCGGGGTCGTGGAAGCCCTGGACGAGCTTCGTCATCGCGTCCGGCTCCAGCACGCTGTCGGAGTCGACGAACGCGATGATCTGCGCGTCCGTCGCGCGGATGCCGGCGGCCATCGCGGCGCGCTTGCCGCGGTTGCGGCCGAGGTCGATGACGCGCACGCGCCCGCCGGCGCCGGCGGCGACCGCCTGCATGCGCGGCAGCGTGTCGTCGGTCGAGCCGTCGTTCACCGCGACGATCTCCAGCAGCTCCGGGTCGTAGTCGAGGTCCAGCAGCGAGGTGAGCGACGCGGCGATCGCCTCCTCCTCGTTGAACGCCGGCATCACGATCGCCACGCGCGGGCGCAGGCCGTGATCGGCGCTCGGCCGGTACAGCGTCGAGAACACGAACCGCGAGACGATGTACGCGCAGACGATGAGCCCGTACGCGCCGAACAGCGGGTCGACGAGGACGATGTCCGCGAACACCGCCTTGAAGCCGACGACGGCCGCCAGCAGGAGCACGAGGTACACCCCCGCGCCGATCCGCGCGAGGTGGTCCAGGAGCCCTGGCCGGGACTGCTGCGATGCGTCCATCACGTCAGACGGTGTGGCGCCGGTCGCCCGCGCCGACCCGGTAGGTCCCGTCGAGCAGCAGCGGGCAGTCGTCGAGGAAGGCGTAGTCGGTTCCGGCATGGACGGTCCCGACGATCGCCAGGTCCCAGTCGGCGCCGCGCGGCGAGGACTCGCCGTGGAGCAGCCGGTCGCCGAGGGTCAGGGTGCCGATCAGCGGGTCGTGGTAGGCCACGGTGCAGCCGGCGTCCTCCAGCGCGGCGAGGATGTCCAGCGACGGCGACTCGCGCACGTCCTGCACGCCGGGCTTGTAGGCGACCCCGACCATGAGGACGCGCTTGCCGCGCGGCTCCCCGAGCAGCTCGATCGCACGGCGCACGACGCGGCGCGGGCGGTCGGCGATCGCCCCCATCGCCTGGCGGATGATCGGCGCGGCGCGGCCGGCGGTCTGCAGCGGGTCGAGCAGGTAGTGCGGGTCGCACGGGATGCAGTGCCCGCCGACGCCCGGCCCGGGGTAGAACGCCATGAAGCCGTACGGCTTGGTCGCGGCGGCCTCGGTGACCTCGATCGGATCCAGGCCGTAGTGCGCGGCCGCGTCGGCCATCTCGTAGGCGAAGGCGATGTTCACCGCGCGGAACGTGTTCTCGTAGAGCTTGGTCAGCTCCGCGGCCTCCATGCTCGTGACGCGGTGCACGCGGCTCGTGAGCCGCTCGAGGAACGCGGCGGCGCGCTCGGTGCACGCGGCGGTCGCCCCGCCGACGACGCGCGGCGTGTCCTCCTGCATGGTCGAGACGTTCCCGGGGTCGATCCGCTCGGGGCTGAACGCGACGTGGACGTCCTCGCCGACGCTGAGGCCGCGCTCGGTGAGCGGCCCGGTCAGGAGGTCCGCGGTCGTCCCGACGTAGCTCGTCGAGGTGAGGATCAGCGTCTGGCCCGGACGGGCGTGCGCCACGGCGGTCGCGCAGGCGCCGCGAAGCGCGCGCAGGTCGGGGCTGTGGTCCTCGTGGACGGGCGTGGGAACGCAGATCAGGACGACGTCGGCCAGGCGCAGCGCGCGGGCGTTGTCGGTCATCCGCAGGGATCCCTCGTCGAGGGCCTCGCGCAGGCGCTCGTGGTCGCGCTCGAGCAGGTCGACGGTGCCGGCGCGGATGCGCCGCAGCCGCACGCGGCTGGTGTCGATGCCGATCACGGGCAGGCCCGCGGCGGTCGCGGCGAGCCCGGTCGGCAGGCCGACGTATCCCAGGCCGACGATCGCGACCCGCGGGTCGGAGGTCGCGGGGACGAGGTGGAGTGCGGGCGGGGCGGAGGCGGGGGCGGTTGCGGGCGGGGCGGGAGCCGGCGGGGCGGCGGCCGGCGATGCGGTGAGGACGTCCGGTGTCATGGTCACCTGGCAGGTCGTTGATGGACTGGGGGCCGGACCCACCGCTCGTCGCTGAGCGGTGGTGGTGGGCGGTCCTGCGCCGAGGACGGCCCGTCCGGCGCCGGGCACCCTGGGACCCCGCTGCGGGGGCGTCCCGCCGACCCCGCGGTTTGTTCACGTTCGCGCCGCGATTCGCTGCAACGGGGCGCGGACGCCCATCGGTCATCTGCCGACTTTCGGAGGGTCGGCGCAATCGCCCATGAACACTGGGGTTTCGGGGGTCCTCCGGCAGGCTCGCAAAGGCCGCCGCCGGGCGCTGCGGCGAGCGGTCAGCCGCGCGGCAGCCCGCGCGGCCCGCCGTCGTCGGCGTAGCCGGGGTGCCCGAGCTGGGTGAGCCAGCCGCGGAAGACCCGATGCACGTGCTCGGCACCGACGAGCGGCTCGTCGGGCAGCGGGAGGTCGACCGGCGCGCAGACGAACGGGTGCGACTGCTCGCCGCCCATCCCGCCGTGCGACCCGACGAGCTCCTCGAAGGCGGCGACCTCGTCC
>CAWGLQ010000016.1:0-26341 GCA_963823375.1 uncultured Actinomycetes bacterium
CCCAGTCGACGACGGCGACGCGCTCGGCGCCGCGGTCGCGCAGGCGCCGAGCCGCGAGCGCGGCGTTCGAGTAGAAGCAGTAGCCGTCGATCGTGTCCGGCCCGCAGTGGTGTCCCGGGGGACGCGTGAGGGCGAACGCGACCGGCGCCGCGGAGGCGGCCGCCGCATCGGCGGCGGCGAGCGCCGCCCCCGCCGCGCGGCGCGCCGCGCGCGGGGTGGCGGCGGACGCCCAGGTCTGCCCCTCGACGTTCACGACGCCGTCGGCGTGCGCGAGCGCCTCGACCGCCGCGAGGTGCGCGGGCGTGTGCACCGTGAGCAGCTCGGCGTCCGTGGCCGCCGGCGCCTCACTCCACGTGACGGCGTCGGCGAGCGGGCCGCGCTGCAGGACCGCCTCGAGATTGCGCAGCAGGTCGGCGCTTTCCGGATGCGCCTCGGGGACCGCGATCAGCGGCGACGGCCCGGCCTCGAACAGGCCCGTGCCGGTGTCGTGGAGCAGGCAGTCGTCGTGCCGGAACGCGATGACGGCCGCGCCGCTCACTGCGTCAGTGACGCGCCTTCTTGAGCCGCGCGCGCTCCTCCTGCTTGTCCACGACCTGGTGGATGAGCTTGAGGTACTGATCGACGCCGGTGGCCTTCACGCGGCCGGTGACGAACGCCTGCCGCCAGTCCTTGAGCTGGTTGTGCTCGGTGAGCCGGTTGAACTCCTCGCGGCGCATCTCCACCTGCACCTTGGAATCGGCGGCGATGTCCTTCGTCACCTCGACCTCCGGCAGCGCGAGCCGGAACTGCTGTGTATCGCCGCGCCCGTGCAGGTCGACGCGGACGACGAGATTCAGCGGCTTCAGCGCCGGCACCTGCTCGAGCAGTCCCGTGACCGCGTCGGCGATGAGGCGTCGTGCATCCTCGGACATGAACGGACCCTAGCGGGCGCGCGCCGAATCCCTCAGTGGACGAGCACCTTCAGCAGCACCACCGCGCCGCCGAGGCCCACCGCGACGGCCGCCGAGAGGACGGTCATCGGGATGCCGGCGCCCGACGAGCGCGCCGCATACGCGCCCGAGGTCCCGAGCTCCAGCAGCGCCGCGAACACGGCGAGCAGGATCGCCGTCGTGTCCTTGATGAGGTCGAGTGCGCCGAGCGAGCAGGATCAGCACGAGCGGGATCGTCACCTCCACCAGCGGCCAGTCGTGGCGCAGCACCTCACCCGCCTCCGACCGGGTCAGCATCCGATCACCCGCCATCGAGCGCGACAGGATCCGCGCATACACGTGTGCCAGCCAGAACACGACGCCCGTCACCAGCACCGTCACGGCGATCGTGCCGGCATTCGTCGACTCGTACTCCCGCGACACCGCGATCACCGACACCGCCAGGATCAGCCCATAGATCCCCTCGGTGACACTCCCCGTCGTGCGCAGCACGCGAGGGCGCCAGTCGATGCGCGAAAGCCGTCCGGACACGCGCGGCACGGTAACGCCTGAGCCCGCCGTCACCACGCCGAGAGCCCGAACAAGCGCACACGCGCTCTCTCCAGCAGCCCGAGATGCAGATCTACAGGTCCAGAGCCGAAGATCGGCACACCGCCGGAGCGGCCGCGGTGCCGCGAGCACTTATGCGCGCTGACGGAGGGCGGCACGGTAACGGCTGCGCCCGAAGTCCCGACACCCCGCCTCTCGAGCGGAAGATCGCGGATGCATGGCGCCGCACGCCAACCGGGTGCTGTGCCGGTGGCACAGCCCCGGGCAGGCGGGTGGCGCCAGGCGCCGCGAGATCCGCGAAACCCCTAGATCTTGTGGCGCTGGAGGAGCTTCTTCCCGATGACCATGCGCTGGATCTCGGAGGTGCCCTCGCCGATCAGCAGCAGCGGCGCGTCGCGGTAGAGGCGCTCGATCTCGTACTCCTTGGAGTAGCCGTAGCCGCCGTGGATCCGGAAGGACTCCTCGACGCAGAACCGGCCGGCCTCGGAGGCGAAGAGCTTCGCCATCCCGGCCTCCATGTCGGAGCGCTCGCCCGCGTCCTTCAGGCGCGCGGCCCGGATGGTCAGCAGGCGCGCGGCCTCGACCTGCGTCGCCATGTCGGCGAGCTTGAACTGGATCGCCTGGTGCTCGGCGATCGGCTTGCCGAAGGTCTTGCGCTCCTGCGAGTACTTCAGCGCGAGCTCGAGCGCGCGCTGGGCGATGCCCACGCCGCGGGCGGCGACGTTGGCGCGGCCGACCTCGAGCGCGTCCATCATCTGCGCGAAGCCCTTGTTCAGCCCGGCGTCCTCGCCGCCGAGGATGTTCTCGGCCGGGCACTTGTACCCGTCGTAGACGAGCTCGGTGGACTCGACGCCCTTGTAGCCGAGCTTCTTGATCTGCGGCGGGACGATGAGCCCGGCGTAGTCGCCGGTGTTCTCCGCGACGCCCGGCTCCTTCTCGGTGATGAAGCAGGTGAAGCCCTTGTGCCGCGGGTCGGCGTCCGGATCGGTCTTGACGAGCACGAAGACCAGCGAGGAGCGCAGGCCGTTGGTGACCCACATCTTCTGGCCGTTGATCTCGTAGGAGCCGTCGTCGATCTTCTTGGCAGCCGTCTTGATCGCCTGAACGTCGGAGCCCATCTCCGGCTCGGAGAGCGAGAACGCAGCGCGGATCTCACCGGTCGCCATGCGCGGCAGGTACTTCTGCTTCTGCTCCTCGCTGCCGTACTTGACGAGCAGGTAGCTGCCGATGAAGTGCGTGTTGATGACGCCCGAGATGGAGATCCAGCCGCGGCTGAGCTCCTCGACGATCATCACGTAGGTCGTGAGGTCCAGCCCCATCCCGCCGTACTCCTCGGGGATGGTGACGCCGAACAGGCCGAGCTCCTTCAGCTGCTCGACGATGTCCGTCGGGAACTCGTCCTCGTGATCGAAGTGCTCGGCGTTCGGGAGGATCTGCTCGTCGGCGAACTGGCGCACCATCTCGGTGATCGCCTTCTGCTCGTCGGTCTTGTCCTCGAAGGGGACGGCAACGGCCATGGCTCTGGGGCTCCTTGTGCGGCTGGGGGCTCAGCCCGGCGCGGGCGGCGCGCGGGCGACTCGTCAAGGATACGGACGACGCGCCGTTCTAGGCTGCCCGGATGGGCAACGACGCGATCCGGCCGGAACTGAGCGCCAAGGCGCTGGCCGGCACCTTCCCGGGCGATCTGGGCATCACGCTGGTCGAGATCACGGACGAGCGCTGCGTCGGGCGCATGCCGGTCGACCGCCGGCACCTGCATCCCGGCGGCTACGTCCACGGCGGCGTGTGGGCGGGATTCGCCGACACGGTGGCCGCCTGGGGCACGATGCGCCTGCTCGATCCGGGCGCGTCGTTCACGACCGTGGAGCTGAAGGTCAACGTGTTCGGGGCCGGCACCGACGGCGACGTGCTGACCGGCATCGCGGAGCCGCTGCACGTGGGGCGCCGCACGCAGGTCTGGGAGGTGCGGGTGCACCGCGAGCGCGACGACCGGCTGATGGCCAATTTCGTCTGCACGCAGATGATCCTGGGAGACTGACGGGCATGGACCTCACCGGATGGGACTTCGTGCTCTGGATCCACCTGCTCGCGATGGCGCTGTTCGTCGGCGGGCAGCTGTTCCTGGGCATCGCCGTCGTGCCGACGTATGTCGCGCAGGGCGGCCAGTCCGGTGCCGCCCATGAGTGGATGCAGCCGATCGCACGGCGTTTCGGCTGGGCGTCGCTGGGTGCCCTGGCGCTCGCGCTGATCACGGGGTCGATGATGGCCTCGCACCTGAACCTGTGGTCGGACTCGGCGATGAGCGCGAAGCTCGGCCTCGTCGCCGTCGCGATCGTGCTCACGTGCGTCCACGTCTTCGTGGTCCACGGCTCCAACCGGCTGCTGCAGACGCTGATCCTGCTGGACTCGCTGGCGATCGTGCTCGTCGCGACCGCTCTGTGAGCTTCGCGCGCGACGTCGTCGAGGGTGCGCCGCCGGACCGGCTGGCCCTGATCGAGCTCGCGCGCGACGGCGCACGCCGGGAGTGGACGTTCGGCGAGGTCGCGCGCCGCGCGGCGTGCATGGCCGCCGCGCTCCACGAGCTGGGCGTGCGGCGCGGCGAGGTCGTGCTGACGCTCGTCGGCAACCGGCCGGAGTGGGTCGTGACGATGGTCGCGTGCTTTCGCTCCGGGTACGTCGCCCTCCCGTGCACCGAGCAGCTGCGGGCGAAGGACCTGCGCCTGCGACTGGACGTGACGCGCCCGGCGGCGATCGTGTGCGACGAGCGCAACCGCGCGGAACTGGAGGCCGCGAGCCCGGACTGTCCCGTGCTGCTCGTGCCCGACGAGGCGCTGTTCGCGGACGGGCGCGAGGACGGCGCGCCGCCGCACGCCGACGCGGCCCCCGCCGATCCGTGCCTGATCACCTTCACGAGCGGCACCGCGGGCGAGGCGAAGGCCGTCGTCCACGGCGAGCGCTACCTCGACGGCCAGCGCGTCCAGGCCGAGCACTGGCTCGGCGCCCAGCCCGGCGATCTGGTGTGGTGCACGGCCGCGAGCGGCTGGAGCAAGTCGGCGCGCAACGTCTTCATCGCGCCGTGGATGCGCGGAGCCGCCGCGCTGCTGCACGACGCGCGCTTCGACCCGCACGAGCGGCTCGACCTGCTCGAGCGCGAGCAGGTGAACGTGCTCTGCATGGCGCCGACGGAGTACCGCGTGATCGCGGCGCATGCCGAGCCCCGGCCGGTGGCGTCGCTGCGCGGCCTCGTCGCCGCGGGCGAGGCGCTCAACCCGGAGGTCCTGCGCGCGTTCCGCGAGACGACCGGGCTCTGGATCCGCGACGGGTACGGGCAGACGGAGACCGGCCAGACGACCGGGCAGCTCACGGGGCGCGACCCGAAACCGGGATCGATGGGCCCGCCGCTCCCGGGCGTCCGGCTGTGGATCGAGGACGGTGAGCTGTGCCTGGATCCGCTGAGCGACCCGACGTTCTTCCTCGGCTATCTCGGCGAGGGCGTGCGGCACGGCATCGACGGCGCCTGGGTCGTCGACGCCGATCGGCGTGACGGCGGGGCCTGGCGGACCGGCGACCGGGTCACGCAGGACGAGGACGGCTACCTGCACTTCGAGGGCCGGGCCGACGACGTGATCATCAGCGCCGGCTACCGGATCGGGCCGTTCGAGGTGGAGTCCGCGCTCGTCTCCCATCCCGCGGTCGCGGAGGCCGCCGCCGTCGCCGCTCCCGACGCCGAGCGCGGCTCGGTGGTCCGCGCCATCGTCGTCCTGCGCGAGGGCCATCAGGGATCGGCGGCGCTCGCCGCGGAGCTCCAGGACCACGTCAAGCACCAGACGGCGCCGTACAAGTACCCGCGCATCGTCGAGTTCGCCGGCGACCTGCCGAAGACCGCCAGCGGGAAGGTGCGTCGCTCGCTGCTGCGAGACGGGGCATGACGGAGCGCGCGTCGCTGCGCGATGCCGGCGACCGTGAGGTCGCGACGTTCGTGCCGGGCACCCGTGACGGGCGCCCGCTGGCGGACCGACTCGCCCCGGCGCCCGGGCTCGCGCTCGAGGAGGTCGCCGAGATCGCGATCCGGCGTCTGCGCGGGTACGTCGTCGAGACGACGCCGCCCCTCGGCGATCTGCTCCTCGCCGGCGGCGCCACGTTGCGCCGCCGGTCGACGCTGATGACCTGCGACCCCGCCGCGCCGCGCGCGCCCCTCCGCGTGCCGGACGGCGTGCTGATCGGGCCGGCGGCGGGATGCCCGCCACGCGACCTGCTGGACGCCTACATCGCGGCGTTCCCGCCCTCACACCCCGACCATCACGCAGGCGTCGACCGCGACGGGCACCTCGAGCTGCTGCGCTCGTTGATGGAGGGCGAGGTGATCGGTCCGCTGCTCGCGTGCGCGCGGACGGCCGCGGCGGGCGGGCGCATGGTCGGCGCCGCACTGATCATGGACATGTCCGGCTCCCCGCCGCTCGACGGCCCGTGGGTCGGCGAGCTGTTCCGTCACCCGCAGGCTCCGCCCGGCACGGGCGCCGCGATGCTCGTCGCGGCGCTCGACCGCGCGGCGGCCGACGGCCTTCCGCGCGTCGGGCTGCGCGTGAGCACCGACAATCCGGCCCGACGGCTCTACGACCGGCTGGGCTTCACGACCACCAGGTCGAGCGTCGCCGTGCTGGTTCCGGAGGTCTGACGATCAGCCCTGTGTGATCTCGTGGGCCATCTCCTCGAAGACGGCCACGTACCGGTCCACGGACTCCTCGGTGTGCGTCACCGAGAGCGTCCATTCCTCCTCGCGGCCGGGCGTCATGTAGATGCCGCGGTTCATGTTGAACAGCCAGGCGAGGTCGGCGAGGTCGGCGTCCTGGCCCTCCTTGAACGTCATGTAGTCGACGATCTTCTTCGTCGAGAACGTGACGCAGCCCTTCGAGCCGATACCGACCGCGTAGCCGGGAAGGTTGTACTTCTCGATGACCTCGGTGCAGCCGGCGAGGATGCGGTCGTTCAGCGCGTTGAGGCGCGTGTAGGCCTCGGGCGTCATGACCTGCTCGAGGTTGGCGCGGGCCGCGGCCATGCAGAGCGGGTTCCCGTTGTAGGTGCCCACCTGGTAGACGCTGCCGTCCTCCACGCAGGCCATGACCTCCTCGCTGCCGCCGATCGCGCCGACGGGGAATCCGCCGCCGAGCGCCTTCGCCAGCGTGACCATGTCCGGCAGGACGCCGTACTTCTCGATCGCGCCGCCCGCGGCGATGCAGATGCCGGTCTTGACCTCGTCGAAGATCAGAACGATGCCGTGACGCGTGGTGATCTCGCGGACGGCCTCGAGGTAGCCGGGCTCGGGGAGCACGACCCCGAGGTTCATCATCGCGGCCTCCATGATCACGCAGGCCGGCTTGCGGCCCTCGGCGTCGAGCTCCTTGATGCGGTGCTCCATCGCCTCCGCGTCGTTGAACGGCACCGCGATCGTCATCTGCACGACGGCGTCCGGGATGCCCGCGCCGTAGGGCAGCGACTCGAGGTGGAGCCGGTCGCCGATCTTGTCGTACTCGACGCCGATGCTGACCATGACGGTGTCGTGGTGGCCGTGGTAGGAGCCGAAGATCTTCATCACGGTGTCGCGGCCGGTGTGCGCGCGCGCGATGCGGATCGCGTCCATCGTGGACTCCGAGCCGGAGTTCGTGTAGCGCCACTTCGGCAGCCCCCAGCGCTTGGCGAGGTCGTCGCCGACGGCGATCGAGTCCTCGGTCGGCGCGGCGAAGTGCGTGCCGAGCGCGTAGCGGTCCTGGACGGCCTGGCCGATCACGGGGTGCGCGTGACCCTGGACCATCGAGCCGAAGCCGTTGTGGAAGTCGTAGTACTCGTTGCCGTCGACGTCCCAGACCTTCGGGCCGTCGCCGCGCTCGAGGTAGATCGGCCAGGGCTCCCGCAGCTGGTAGGAGGAGGCGACGCCGCCGCTCAGGTGAACGCTCGCGCGCTCGTACGTCCTCCCCGACTCCTTGGTGTTCTCGTTGAGCCGCGCGTCCTCCCGGGCGGTGAGCTCGGCGATGCGTGTGCGGTCCAGCTGCGTGGTGATGGCCATGCGTGAAGGCTAGTCGGTTCCGGGGTGATCGATGCGGCGCGGATGCGCCCGATCGGCTGTCCGAGGCGGCGCGGCCGACGCCCGGGCGCGCAGCGCGAGCTCCAGTTCGAACCGGGCGTCGGGATCGGCGAGCGTCGCCTCGCCGAGCAGCTCTTTCAGCGCGGCGAGGCGGTAGCGAACGGTCTGCGGGTGGACGTGCAGGTCCGCGGCGACCTGCGGGGCGCTGCCCCGGTGGCCCAGCCACGCCAAGAGCGTCTGCTCGAGCCGCTCGCGCTTGGCGACGCGGCGCCGAGCGCCGCCCGCTGAGGTCAGGCGCGCACGCGCTCACCGGACGGGTCGTACAGCGGCTCCACCGCGATCTCCCCCGCAACCCACTCACCGAAGATGTCGATCTCGACGGCCGTCCCCGGGTCGGCGAGCGCCGCGGGAACGTACGCGTACGCGATCGAGCGCTCGACCGTGTAGCCGTAGCCGCCGCTCGTGACGCGACCGACGATCTCACCACCTGCGCGCACGGGCTCATTGCCGAGTGCGATGGAGCGCGGGTCCTCGAGCGTGATGCAGACCAGGCGGATCGCGTCCTCGCCGGTCGCCGGCCCGGCGGCGAGCGCGTCGCGGCCGATGAACCCGCCGTCCTTGTCGAGCTTCACGCAGAATCCGAGCCCCGCCTCGTGGGGCGTCTCGTCCGGCGTGATGTCGGCCGCCCAGACGCGATAGCCCTTCTCGAGCCGCAGCGTGTCGATCGCCTTGTAGCCACCGGCGAGGAGGCCATGCGGACGCCCCGCCTCGAGCAGCGTGTCCCACAATCCCGCGCCGTACTCCGTCGGGCAGTAGAGCTCCCACCCGAGTTCGCCGACGAACGTCACACGCAGCGCGCGCACCGGGACGTCGCCGACGGTGATCTCGCGCATCGACATGTACGGGAAGTCCGCGTTCGCCAGCGAGTCCGGCGTCAGCGGCTGCAGGATGTCGCGCGCCCGCGGGCCCCAGAGCGCGAAGCAGGCCCAGCGCGCCGTCATGTCGTGGATCTCGACGCTGCCGTCGCGCGGCGCGTGCTGCCGCAGCCACGCCGCGTCGTGCTGACCGAACGCGGTGCCCGTGACGATCGAGAAGCGGTCCTGCGCGAGGCGCGTCACCGTGAAGTCGCACTCGATCCCGCCGCGCGAGTTCAGCATCTGGGTGTAGGTGATCTGCCCGACGCCCCGCGCGACGCGGTTGTCGCACAGGCCCTCGAGGAACTCCGCCGCGCCCGGGCCGGAGATGTGCAGCTTGGCGAAGCTCGACTCGTCGAACAGCGCCGCGGTCTCACGTGCCGCGCGGTGCTCGGCGCCGATCGCGGGCGACCAGTGCATGCCCGCCCAGCCCCGCGGGCGCAGGGACTCGTCGCCGGCCTTCGCATTCGGCTCGTACCAGTTGACGCGCTCCCAGCCGGACTTCTCGCCGAACGCCGCGCCGTCGGCGACGTGCCGCCCGTACGCGCTGGAGATGCGCAGGGGCCGGCCGGCCTGCCGCTCGTGGCCCGGATAGCGGATGTCGTAGTAGGTCTCGTAGACCTCCTTGACGCGCTTGAGGGTGTACGACGGCGAGCGGTACGCGGGGCCGAAGCGCCGCACGTCCATGTGCCAGAGGTCCATCTGCGGCTCGCCGGCGTGGATCCACTCGGCCATGACCTTGCCGATGCCGCCGGCGCCGGCCAGGCCGTGCGCGCAGAAGCCGGCCGCGACGAACAGGCCGCGGACCGCCGTCTCGCCGAGGCAGAACTCGTTGTCGGGCGTGAACGCCTCCGGCCCGTTGATGAGCTTCGTGACCGTCAGGTCGTTCATCGACGGGACGCGGCGCTTCGAGTTCTCGGTGATCTCCTCGAAGCGGTCCCAGTCCTCCTCGAGCAGCTGCCCGTTGAACGTCGGCGGGATGCGGTCGACGAGGGCCTCGTCGAGCGACCACGGCGCGCTGTGGCGCTCGTAGCCGCCCATCACCAGGCCGCCGCCCTCCTCGCGGTAGTAGACGAGCAGGTCGGGATCGCGAAGCGTCGGCAGGTGACCGTTCGCCGCCCGCGCCTCCTGCATCGCCGCGAACGGCTGGGAGACGAGGTACTCGTGGGCGAAGGGGATGATCGGCACGCGCACCCCGGCCATCCGCCCGATCTCGGCGGCGTACATCCCGCCCGCGTTGACGACGACCTCGCACTCGATGTCGCCCCACTCGGTGCGCACGCGCCGCACGGCGCCGTCCTCGACGTCGATGCCCTCCACACGCGTGTGCGTGAAGATCCGCCCGCCTCCGCGGCGGGCGCCGTCGGCCAGCGCGTAGGTGAGCTGCGAGGGATCGAGGTAGCCGTCCGTCGGGAGGTAGGACCCGACGCGGACGCCGTCGGTGACCATCAGCGGGAAGCGCTCCTGCGCCTCCTGCGGGGAGATCAGCTCGAGCGGCAGGCCGAACGTCTTCGCCCACGCGACCTGCCGGTGGATCTCCTGCTCGCGCTCGGGCGTGCACGCCAGGCGGATGCCGCCGCACTCCACCCACCCCGGATCGAACTCCGACTCCGCCGCGAGCCGGCGGTAGAGGTCCACGCTGTACATCATCATCCGCGTCAACGAGACGCTCGAGCGCAGCTGGCCGACGAGCCCGGCCGAGTGGAACGTCGAGCCGCTGGTGAGCTCGTTGCGGTCCACGAGGACGACGTCGGTCTCGCCCAGTTCGGCGAGGTGGTAGGCGATGCTCGTCCCGCCGACGCCGCCGCCGATGATCACGACGCGCGCGCGGTCCGGCAGGTCACGTGGACGCGGCACGGATCCAGTCCTCCAATCGAGGGTCGGCGGCGCTCTCCCGCAGACGGGCGAAGTGCTCGGCCGCGTAGGCGCCGTAGTCGAAGTCGAGGTCGCTGACGACGGCCTGGACCACGCCCCACATGCCCTCGCGCACGTCCGACATCAGGCGCATGAGGCGCAGGGACGCGATCTCCGCCTCGTCAGCAGGCCGCTCGAGATACGCCTCCAGCAGGCGCGCCTCGTCGGGCTCGGCCAGCCCGTTGTTCACGGACAGGTTGCCGAGGTCGAAGAACAGGTCGTTCATGCCCGCGTACTCCCAGTCGACGATCCGCACGCGGTCGCCGTCGTGGATGAAGTTCGCGGTCAGCAGGTCGTTGTGACACGGCACCGGCTCGTGCCCTGCGAGCGCCGCGCCGATGCGCGAGCTGAGCTCACGGGCGAGCGCCAGGTCGTCGGCCGGCGGCTCGCCGCCCCGCTCGCGGACGGTCGCCGCGTACTCGTCGGCGAGCGTGAAGGTCGGGAAGCTGCGGCCGAGTGGCGAGCCCGCGTGGATCGCGCGCAGCGCGGCCGCGACCTGCGCGAGCGACTGCGGGTCGCGGAGCTCCTGCGGCAGCATCGGGCGACCGGGGATGAAGGCCGTCACCAGGCAGGCGAGCTCCGGGAGCCAGCGGACGACCTCGGGCGCGACGCCCGCGGCGTGCGCGGCGCGGGTCGCGGCGACCTCGGTGTCGCGATCGATGCTCAGGACCTCGGTGTCCCTGCCGCAGATCCGCAGGACGTAGTCGCGCTCGCCCAGACGGACCTTGACGTTGCGGTTGGTGATGCCGCCCGAGAGGACCTCGGGCTCGCCGGCGAGCGGGCCGAGGTCGGGCTCGAGCACCGCCAGGATCTCGGCGAGGTCATTCACGCGGGGCGACCTCCACGACGAAGCGCGCGCGGTCGCCGCGATGGCGGTCCTCGGCGTACTCGACCGGGTTGCCCTCGGCGTCGTAGGCGATGCGCTCGACGCGCATCAGCGGCGTCCGGGCGCGCACGCCGAGCGCCTCGGCGTCCTGAGCGCGGGCGGCGACCGGGTCCAGCCGCTCGACGGCGCGGACCGGCGCGTGGCCGTAGCGGCGCGTCATGATCGCGTAGAGCGAGCCGCCGAGGTCCAGCTCGGTGATCCCCGGGAACAGCGCGTCGGGCAGCCACGAGTCCTCCAGCGTCAGCGCCATCCCGCCGCCGGACCGCACGCGGCGCACGCGCGCGACCGGGGCGCCCGGCTCCAGCCCCAGGGCGCGCGCGACGGGCGCCGGGGCGCGCGTCACATGAGCGCCGAGCACGGTCGCCCCGGGCTCGAGCCCCGCCCGCTCCATCTGTTCCGTGAAGCCCGCGACGCGGGCCGTGCGGTCGATCTCGACGTGCGGCGAGGCGACGAACGTGCCGCGACCGACGCCGCGCTCGACGAGGCCCTCCCGGGCGAGGGCGTCGAACGCCTGGCGCACGGTCATCCGGCTGACGCCCAGGCGCACCGCAAGCTCGCGCTCCGGGGGAAGGCGGTCACCGGGGCTGAGCGACCCGGAGGCGATCGCCTCGGCGACCTGCGCCTCGATCTGCTGGTAGGCGGGACGGCCGCTTGCGATGTCGATCGTGAACTCCATTGGACCAGTCCAATGACCGAGACTATGGACGCACCGGACCGCCGTCAAGGACGGGGGCGTTGCGCGCGAGGTCCCGGCGTGGATACCGTCCGCCGATGACGCTCGACGAGCTGCGCCACGCGGTGGCCGCCAAGGAGATCGACACGGTCCTCCTCGCGCTGACCGACATGCAGGGCCGCCTGCAGGGCAAGCGCTTCACGGCCCGCCACTTCCTCGACGCGGTGCTCGGGCACGGCGCCGAGGGCTGCAACTACCTCCTCGCGGTGGACGTCGACATGAACACCGTCGACGGCTACGCGATGGCGTCCTGGGACCAGGGCTACGGCGACTTCGTGATGGTCCCCGACCTCTCGACCCTGCGGCGCACGCCGTGGCTTCCGGGGACGGCCATGCTGCTGGCCGACCTGGAATGGCACGACCACACGCCGGTCCTCGCCTCCCCGCGCCAGATCCTGCGCGCGCAGATCGACCGGCTCGCAGCGCGCGGCTGGACCGCGCTCGCCGCCACCGAGCTCGAGTTCATGCTGTTCGCGACGTCCTACCGCGACGCCCACCTGCAGGGCTACCGCGACCTCGAGCCGGCCAACTTCCACAACATCGACTACTCGATCCTCGGCACCTCGCGGGTCGAGCCGCTGATCCGCCGCATCCGCAACGAGATGCTCGAGGCCGGCCTCGTCGTGGAGAACTCCAAGGGCGAGTGCAACTTCGGCCAGCACGAGATCAACTTCCTCTACGACGACGTGCTGGCCACCGCCGACAAGCACGCCGTCTACAAGAACGGCGCCAAGGAGATCGCCGACCAGGAGGGCATGGCCATCTCCTTCATGGCGAAGTACGACCAGCGCGAGGGCAGCTCGTGCCACGTCCACCTGTCGCTGCGCGACGCGGCGGATGCACCGGTGTTCGCCGACGAGCCACAGGTCTTCGACTCGTTCATGGCGGGCCTGCTCGCCACCCTCCCCGAGCTGACGCTCCTGCACGCGCCGAACGTCAACTCCTACAAGCGCTTCGCCTCGGCGTCGTTCGCCCCGACGGCCGTCGCGTGGGGCACTGACAACCGCACGTGCGCGCTGCGCGTCCTGGGCGAGGGGAAGGCACGGCGGGTCGAGCTGCGGATGCCCGGCGCCGACGTCAACCCGTACCTGACGCTCGCCGCGCTGATCGCCGGCGGCCTGCACGGCGTCGAGCTGGGGCTGCCGCTCGAACCCCCGGTGACGGGCAACGCCTACGCCACCGACCACCCGCGGGTGCCGGGGACGCTGCGCGACGCGCGCGACCTGTTCGCCGCGAGCGCGGTCGCCCGCTCGGCGTTCGGCGACGAGGTCGTCGAGCACTACCTCAACGGCGCCCGCGTGGAGCTGGAGGCCTTCGACGCCGCCGTGACCGACTGGGAGCGCGTGCGCGGCTTCGAGCGCCTCTAGGCGATGGCGGACACCGGACACGCGAGCGTCTCGCTGGACACCGTCTTCGCGCCCGTGCGCTCGCAGACCGCGTTCGAGGAGACCGTGGACCGGCTGGGGACGGCGATCAAGCTCGGGCTGCTGCGCCCCGGCGCGCAGCTGCCGCCGGAGCGCGAGCTGTGCTCGCGGCTGGGCATCGCCCGCTCGACGCTGCGCCAGGCGCTCACCGCGCTGACCGAGAGCGGCCATCTCTACGCGGTCCGCGGGCGCGGGGGCGGCACGTTCGTGTCCGACCCGCTCCCCCCGAACGACCATCCGCGGGACGACGTGCTCGCCCGCTGGCAGGAGGTCTGCGACCTGCGCCTGGCGATCGAGTTCGGCGCCGTCGCACTCGCCTGCCAGCGCGCCGATCCGCAGGTGCTCGAGTCGCTCGTGATGCTGGTCGAGAGCATGGACGACCTGCTCGACGACTACGACGCCTTCCGCCCGCTCGACGTGCGCTTCCACATCGGGCTGGCCGAGGCCTCCGGCAGCACCCGGCTGATCGCCGCGATGACGGAGGCCCAGGGCGAGATGACCGACCTGATCTCCCACATCCCGCACCCGCAGGAGGTGCTGCTCCACAGCAACGAGCAGCACGCGCAGATCCTCGCCGCCGTCCGTGGCGGCGACGCCGCCCGCGCCGTCGGGATCGTGGCGGATCACCTGCACGGCACCGAGCACGTCCTCGCGGGCCTGCTCCCGTCCTCCTGACCCGGCGCAGAGCGCAGAGAGGGCGCTACGACCGGACGTCGAAAGGTCTTTGTGCAATTTGTCGCTTGACTTCCGTCCGCGGACATTCGTAGGGTCGCGACGGGCCAGAGGGCGGCCGCCAGACCATTTGTCGCGGCGGCGCCTCTGGGAGGTGAACGTTCCAATGTGTAGGACGTCCTGAGGAGGGCACCGGGTGAGCACCACCGAACAGAGCGCGGCGATGACCGACGACGAACGCCGGCTCGCAGAACTCGGCTACGAGCAGAAACTGCATCGCGGGTGGAGTGGATTCCAGAACTTCGCGATCTCCTTCACGATCATCTCCGTCCTGGCCGGGTGCTTCACCACCTACGGCCAGGCCTGGAACAACGGCGGGCCCATCGCGATCTCGTGGGGCTGGCCGATCATCTGCGCGCTGATCCTGACGGTCGCCTTCTCGATGGCCGAGCTCGCCTCGTCCTTCCCGACGGCAGGCGCGATCTACTGGTGGTCCGCCCGCCTGGGTGGCCGCAAGTGGGGCTGGTACACGGGCTGGTTCAACCTCATCGGGCTGATCGCCGTGGTCGCCTCCGTCGACTACGCGGCGGCCGGCTTCGCGAACTATCTGTTCAGCCTCTACGAGGTGAACCTGTTCGGCATGAACTTCGCCGACAGCTCGAAGATCCTGGCGGAGACGTTCTTCCTGTTCGTCGTCATCCTCGGGCTCCACACGCTCGTGAACATCTTCAGCTCGCCGCTCGTCGCGAGGTTCAACTCGATCTCCGTGTGGTGGCACGTCATCGGCGTGGTCGTGATCATCGCGATCCTGCTGATCGTCCCCGACAAGCTCGCGAGCGCGGACTTCGTCTTCACCGAGCGCCTCAACAACTCGGGCTTCAGCGACGGGACGACCAGTGGCGGGATGTTCTGGTTCTACGTGCTCCCGCTCGGGTTCCTGCTGACGATGTACACGGTCACCGGGTACGACGCATCGGCGCACGTCTCGGAGGAGACCAAGGACGCATCCGTCTCTGCCGCGAAGGGCGTGTGGCAGTCGGTGTTCTACTCGGCGATCATCGGCTGGTTCGTCCTGCTGGCGATCACGTTCGCCGTGGGGAACGCGGAGGTGGGGAACGAGGCCGCGGGTTACACGCCGGCGATCTTCGCCGCCGTCATGGACTCCTGGGCCGCGAAGCTCGTGATCCTCATCGCGCTGATCGGCCAGTTGTTCTGCGGCATGTCGTGCCTGACGAGCGCCTCGCGCATGACGTTCGCGTTCTCGCGCGACGGCGCCATCCCGGGCCACAAGACGTGGACACGACTGAACCACCATCGCGTCCCGTACATGGCGGTGCTCTTCATCGGGTTCTGGGCGCTGGTCATCACGCTCCCGGCCCTCAAGGGCAACGAGGGCGGCATCCCGTTCGCGTTCTTCGCCGTCGTCTCGATCGCCGTCATCGGCCTCTACATCGCGTACGCCATCCCGGTGTTCCTGCGCTGGCGTCAGGGTGAGGCCTACGAGCGCGGGCCGTGGCACCTGGGCTCGAAGTACAAGTGGCTCAACCCGATCGCATTCGTGTGGGTCGGCGTCTGCGTGATCATCTTCTCGCTGCCGTTCGTGCCGGCCGCCGTGCCCGGCAACGAGGACTTCACCTGGGAGGCGTTCAACTACGCGCCCGTGACGGTGATCGCGGTGATCATCTTCGCGGCGATCCTGTGGGCCGTGAGCGGCAACAAGACGTTCCACTCGCCGGCCGAGGAGGACGCGGCAGCCCTGGCCGCCGAGATCGGTGAGCCGCCGAAGTTCCCCGAGGCCCCGTAGGCCTCGGACGACTCGCGCCCGTCCGGCCCGCCCTCGCGGCGGCCGGACGGGCGCCGTCCGCACGAATGGCATGACTCTCGGTCCTTTGGCACACTGGCGCCCATGAGCGAGACGCTGTCCGTCCTGGAACCGGCGACGGAGGAGGTCCTGCAGACACTCCCCCGCGCCGGCGTCGCGGAGACCGACGAGGCGGTCGCCCGGGCCGCCGCGGCGCTTCCCGCGTGGCGGGCGCTCGCGCCTGGAAAGCGTGCCGGCATCCTGCGCGACGTCACCGCCGCCATGGAGGACGCCCACGAGGAGCTCGCGCTGCTCGAGGCGCGCAACGCCGGCAAGCCGCTGGAGGCCGCGCGCGGCGAGATCGGCGGCGCGATCGCCACCTTCCGCTACTTCTCCGGGGCCCCGGAGCGCCTGCTCGGCGACACGATCCCCGTCGAGGGCGGCGTCGCCATGACGTTCCGCGAGCCGATCGGCGTCGTCGGGCTCATCACGCCCTGGAACTTCCCGCTGGCGATCGCGTCGTGGAAGCTCGCCCCGGCGCTCGCCGCGGGCAACACCGTCGTCCTCAAGCCCGCGGAGCTGACCCCGCTGACCGCGGTGCGCTTCGCGGAGATCGCCGCCGCGGCGGGTGTGCCGGACGGCGTCGTCAACGTCGTCGTGGGGCCCGGCCGCACGTGCGGCCAGCGGCTCGTGGAGCACCCGGACGTCGGGAAGATCGCCTTCACCGGCTCGACCGAGGTGGGCGCCTCGATCGCCGCCTCCGCCGCCGCCACGATCAAGCGCGTCACGCTGGAGCTCGGCGGCAAGTCCGCGAACATCGTGTTCGCCGACGCCGACGTGGAGGCGGCCGCGCAGGCGGCACCGTGGGCCGTCTTCGACAACGCCGGGCAGGACTGCTGCGCGCGCTCGCGCATCCTCGTCGAGGCGAGCGCCGTCGACGCGTTCCTGGCCGCGCTCGAGCCGGTCGTCACGGCGATCCGCGTCGGGGACCCGCTCGACGCCGAGACCGAGATGGGCCCGCTGATCTCCGCCGGGCAGCGCGAGAGCGTCGCCTCGTTCGTGCCCGACGACGCGCCCGTCGCGATCCGCGGCAGCGTCCCGGACGGCCCCGGCTTCTGGTTCCCGCCGACCGTGCTGCACCCGGTCGGCCCGGGCGAGCGTGCGGTGACCGAGGAGATCTTCGGGCCGGTGGCATGCGTCATCCCGTTCACCGGCGAGGCCGAGGCGATCCGGATGGCCAACGACACCATCTACGGCCTGTCGGGGTCGGTGTGGACGCGTGACGGCGCGCGAGCGCTGCGCGTCGCCCGCGCCGTCGAGGCGGGGAACCTGTCGATCAACTCCAACAGCTCGGTGCGGGTCACCACGCCGTTCGGCGGCTTCAAGCAGAGCGGCTACGGACGCGAGCTGGGGCCGCACGCCACCGACGCGTACACCGAGGTCAAGACCGTCTACTACCGCACGCAGGAGGACTGAGGACATGGCCGGACGTCTGGAGGGGAAGGTCTGCGTCGTCACCGGCGCGAGCGGCGGTATCGGCTCGGCCACGGTCGCGGCGTTCCAGCGCGAGGGCGCGACCGTCGCGGGCGTGGACCTCATGGACGGCGCCCCGGGCGACCTGTCGCTCAGCGTCGACGTCACCGACGGCGACGCGGTGCGCGAGATGTACGCGCAGGTGAAGGCGCAGTGCGGCGCCATCCACGTGCTCTTCAACAACGCCGGCATCTCCCCGAACGACGACGACTCGATCCTGAAGACCGGGCTCGAGGCGTGGCAGCGCGTGCAGGACGTGAACCTCAAGTCCGTCTACCTCTGCTGCCATCACGGCATCCCGCACCTGCTCGAGAACGACGGCCCGCACCGCGGGTCGGTCATCAACACCGCCTCGTTCGTCGCGACGCTCGGGGCTGCGACGTCGCAGATCTCCTACACGGCGTCCAAGGGCGGCGTGCTGTCGATGTCGCGCGAGATGGGCGTCGAGTTCGCCCGCGAGGGCGTGCGCGTCAACGCGCTCTCCCCCGGCCCGGTCGACACGCCGCTGCTCCGCGAGTTGTTCGCCAAGGACCCCGAGCGCGCCGCCCGCCGCCTCGTCCACGTCCCGATGGGCCGCTTCGGCCGCGCCGAGGAGATGGCCAACGCCGTCCTCTTCCTCGCCAGCGACGAGTCGTCGTTCATCACCGCGTCGAACTTCCTGGTGGATGGCGGGATCAGCGGGGCGTATGTGACGCCCTTATAGGCACGGCCCCCTGGCAGGACGGGTCGGCGAAGCCGACCCGATAGGTCTCTCCGTGGACCATTAACGCCTCTAGGCTCAACGCAGTGACCCTGGCGCAGCTCATCCTCGTGACCGGCGCCGTCCTCGTGGGTGCCGTGACGGCGTCGCTGCTCGCCACGCGGCTGCGAATCCCGTCCCTGCTGCTGTTCCTGGGCATCGGGCTCGTCATCGGTTCCGACGTGACCGGCTGGGTGTCGTTCAGCGACTACGGCCGTGCGCAGGACATCGGCATCGTCGCTCTCGCGCTGATCCTGTTCGACGGCGGCCTGCGCTCCGGCTGGTCGGAGATCCGGCCGGTCCTGGGGCCGGCGGTGAGCCTGGCGGGCGTCGGCACCGTCATGACGACCGCGATCACGGGACTCGTCGCGGCGCCGCTGCTCGGCATCGGGACGCTCGAGGGCCTGCTCGTCGGCGCGGTCCTCTCGTCGACGGACGGGGCCGCGGTCTTCGCGCTGCTGCGCGGGTCGCAGCTCCGGCGCCGCCTCGCGCTGACGCTCGAGGGCGAGTCGGGATTCAACGACCCCGTCGCGATCCTGCTCGTCGTCAGCCTGATCGAGCTGATCACCGTCCCGGCGACGGACGCCCTGGACGTCGCCTGGCTGCTGACGCGCGAGCTCGCGATCGGCCTCGCCGTCGGCCTCGCGGTCGGGCGCCTGTCGATCCCGCTGTTCCGGCGCCTGCGGCTGGCGTCCGCCGGGCTGTACCCCGTGGCCACGCTCGCAACGGCCGCCGTCGGCTTCGGCGCCGCGGCGACGCTGCACGGGTCGGGCTTCCTCGCGGTGTACCTCGTCGGGCTCACGCTCGCCGACGCGGCCCTGCCCGGGCGCCGCACGATCGAGGCCTTCCACGACGGTCTCGCGTGGCTCGCGCAGGTGATCCTGTTCGTGACGCTGGGGCTGCTCGTGTTCCCGGGCCGCCTGGACGACATCGCGGTCGAGGGCACGCTGATCGCGCTCGTCCTCGTGTTCCTCGCGCGGCCGATCGCCGCCGCGATCGCCGTGCTGCCGTTCGGCTTCGGACGCCGGGAGACGCTGATCGTCGGGTGGGCCGGCCTGCGCGGCGCGGTGCCCGTCGTGCTGGCGACGTTCGTCGTCGTCGACGACGTTCCGGGCGGCCAGCAGATCTTCGACATCGTCTTCTTCGCGGTCGTCATCTCGACGCTGCTCCAGGGCACGACGGTGGAGGGCCTCGCGCGGCGGCTGGGCCTGACGACGAACGAGCCGGCGCTCCCGCGGCCGCTCGCCGACTCGGGGACGATCCGCCGCCTCGGCGCGGAGGTCCTCGAATACCCGGTGACCGAGGCGGACGCGATCGCCGGGCTGCGCGTCCGCGACCTCGCGCTGCCGCGCGAGGCCGTCGTCAACGTCATCGTGCGCGGTGACGAGGCGATCCCGCCGCGCGGGGCGACGGTGATCCGCCCCGGGGACGAACTGCACGTCCTGGTGCGCGACGCGGTCCGCGGCGAGGTCGAGGACCTGGTGACGCGCTGGCGCGAGGGACCGATCGGGCCGGACGCGATCCCCGCGCCCGGGCGCACGAGCGGGCAGCCCGTGTTCTCGTCGTGGGCCTGGTCGGACGCGGAGGGCGACGCCGGCCGCCCGGCCGCGGTTCGCGGCATCCCGGTGCTCACCACGCTGCGCATGCGACGCGACGAGCCCGGCACGCTGGTGCTGCTGGAGGACGGGCGCTACGCCGTCACCGGCCGTCACGCGGCGCGCGGCGCACGGCGCGCCGTCGATGACTGGGTCCGCCGTCGCCTCGCGCACGCCGATGGCGACGAGCGGCTCTGGCTGCAGACCGTCTCCGGCGCGCTCGCCGCCGACGAGGCGCGCCAGCGCCGCCCGGATCGCGGTCAGCGCCCGGGCGTGACCTCGTAGCCCTCGGCGCGCACGGCGGCGAGGACCGCCTCCGCGTGCTCCGGGCCGCGGGTCTCCAGCACGAGCTGGACGCCGGTCTCGCGCACGTGGAGCGACAAGCCCTCGCGCACGTGCTCGACGTCGATGAGGTTGCCGCCCGCGGCGCTCACCGTCCCGAGCAGACGCGCGAGCCCTCCCGGGCGGTCGGCGATGCGGGTGAAGAGCACGAGCCGGCGACCGGCGCGGCTCTCGTGCAGGCGCGTGACCGACACCAGCAGACCGGCGTCGGCGTTGCCGCCGCTGAGAATCACGCAGGTCGTCCCGCGCTCGGCGGGCTTCACGGCGCCGGTCAGCAGCGCCGCCACGCCCACGGCTCCCGCTCCCTCGACCACGAGCCGTGCCCGCTCCAGCAGCAGCACCATCGCATCGGCGATGTCGTCCTCGCTCGCGGTGACGACCTCGTCCACGTGGTCGCGGACGAGCGGGAACGTGATGTCCCCCGGCCGCCGCAGCGCGATGCCGTCGGCGATCGTGGCGGCGCTCGGGATCTCGACCGGCCGGCCGGCCTGCAGCGACGGCGGGTAGGCGGCGACCACCTCGGCCTGCACCCCGACGACCTGCACGTGCGGCAGCGCGTCCTTGACCGCGATCGCCGTCCCCGCCGCGAGCCCGCCGCCGCCCAGGCAGACGACGACCTTCGCCAGGTCCGGCACCTGCTCGAGCAGTTCCAGGCCGACCGTCCCCTGCCCCGCGACGACATCCGGATCGTCGAAGGGATGGATGAACGCCATCCCGCTCTCCCGCGCGCGCTCGCGCGCCTGCGCGACGCACGCGTCAACGGAGCTGTCGCCCTCGACGACCGTGGCGCCGAGCGCCCGGCACCCCGAGATCTTCGAGAGCGGCGCGAGCGGGGGCATGACGACCTCGCAGGGGACGCCGCGCTGCCGGGCCGCCAGCGCGACCGCCCAGGCATGGTTGCCCGCGCTGCCGGCCACGACGCCGCGCGCTGCGTCGGCGCCCAGCGCCTCGAGCTTCGCCGTCGCGCCGCGGACCTTGAACGACCCGGCACGCTGCAGGCACTCGGCCTTCAGCACGATGTCGCCGCCCGCCCGTTCGGCGAGCGTCCAGGAGTCGAGCACGGGCGTCCGGCGGGCGACGGCGGCGACCGCGGGCGCCGCGCGCTTGATGTCGGCCGCTGTGACCGGCTCGGCCACCGGCCGTCAGTCGGGGAGCGCGACGATCGCGTCGATCTCGACGTCCGCGCCCAGCGGGAGCGAGGCGACCCCGATGGTGGTGCGCGCGGGCGGCTCGCCGGGGAAGTACTCGGCGTACGCCGCGTTCACGTCGGCGAAGACCGACAGGTCGGTGACGTAGACGGCGCAGCGGACCGCATCCGCGAGGTCGGCGCCCGCGGCTTCGCAGACCGCCGCAAGATTGTCCAGGCAGCGCCGGGTGCGATCCGCGACGGTGCCCTCGACGAGCGTGTTGGTCTCCGGGTCCAGCGGCGTCTGCCCGGAGCAGAACAGCAGGCCCCCCGCGCGCACCGCGTGGCTGTAGGGCCCGACGGCCGCCGGCGCACCGGCGGCGTTGACGATCTGACGGTGATGGGACACGGACCGATCGTCCCATCCGGACGACCCTGCGGCAAGGCGGCGTCACGCTCGGGACCGTCCGCTACCGTCCATCGGGATGCCATTTCGCCGCCTGCGAGCGCCGCTGCTCGTGCTGCTCGCGACGCTCGCGCCCCTCGGCACGGCGCCGCTCGCGCACGCCGACCTCGGCACGCGCGTCTGCGGCGACGCCGGCGCCCTGCGCTGCGGAACCTTGGACGTGCCGGTCGACCGCTCGGGCGCCGTCGCCGGCGGGATCGGCCTGGCGTACGCGCGCAAGCCCGCGGACACGGCGACCGACCAGGTGGTCATCCCGCTCGCCGGCGGGCCCGGACAGGCGGCGCTGCCGTTCGCGACGGACTTCGCCGAGTCGCTGAAGCCGCTGGTCACCGGTCGCGACCTCGTCGTGTTCGATCAGCGCGGCACCGGGTCCTCCGGGCCCCTCGGCTGCTTCGGCGAGTCCGGCCCGAGCTCCGGCAGCCAGGTCCGCGCGTGCGCGACGACCCTCGGGAGCGCGCGGAACTTCTACCGCAGCATCGACAGCGCGCAGGACATCGAGGCGCTGCGCGCAGCGGGCGGGTACGCGAAGGTCGTGCTCTACGGCGTCTCGTACGGCACGCGCGTCGCGCTGACCTACGCGGCGCTGCACCCGGACCGCGTCGCGGCGCTCGTGCTGGACTCGGTCGTGCCGCTCGAGGGCCCGGACATCTGGTCCCGGCCGTCGTTCGCCGCCGTGCCGCGCGTCCTGCGCGAGCTGTGCGCGGGCGGCGCCTGCCGCCAGGCGACGAGCAGCCCCAACGCCGACCTGCGCACGCTCGTGCGGCGCCTGCAGCGCGCCGAGCTGCGCGGATCGGTCACCGGCCCGGACGGCTCGCACGTGAGCCTGCGCCTCACCGCCGTCGGCCTGTGGCAGACGCTGCTCGCCGGCGACCTCAACCCGACGCTCCGCGCGGAGCTGCCGGGCGCCGTGCGTGCAGCACTGCGCGGCGACCGCACGCCGATCCTGCGCCTGCGCGCCCGCGCCGCGGGCCTCAACGGCTCGGTCCCGACGAACCGGCTCACCGGCCTGCAGTCGTCCGACGAGCTCAACACCACGCTCTTCACCGCGACGCGCTGCAGCGAGACGGCCTTCCCGTGGAATCCCGTCAGCTCGTCGAGCGCGCGCGTGGAACAGGCCTCCAGCGCGCTGAACGGCCTTCCGGGCTCGGCGTTCAGCCCGTTCGCGCGGTCCGTGCCGTTCACACAGAGCATCGTCGACCTGTGCGCCGCGTGGCCGGATGCGCCGCTCCCGACGACCGCGCTCGGCGCGCTGCCCAGCGTCCCGACGCTCGTCCTCGACGGCGCGGCGGACCTGCGCACGCCGGCCGAGCAGGCGCGCCGCGTCGGCGCGACGATCCCCGGCGCGCGGGTCGTGACCGTGCCGAACACCGGCCACTCGGTCGTCGGCAGCGACCTCAGCGGCTGCGTCGACGACGAGCTCGCCGCGTTCGCCGCCGGGACCGCCTCCACGTGCAAGCCCAACGCGACGCCGATCTCCCCCACCCCGCGTCCGCCGCTGCACCTCAGCTCGCTCTCGGGCGGGACCCGCGCGCTGCGCACCGTCTCGGCCGTCCGCGCGACGCTCAACGACGTGCGCCGGCAGCTCATCGGCGACGCCATCGCCGCGGGCCGGTCGATCAACACCGGCGCCCGCACCGGCGGCCTGCGCGGCGGCGTCGCACAGGTCAACGGCGACGTCGTCGAACTGACGCGCGTGACGTACGTGCCCGGCGTGCGCGTCTCGGGGACCTACGCGATCAAGAACGGGGCCTCGTCGCAGCTGCAGATCACCGGCCCGCGGGCCGCGCGCGGCCGCCTGGAGATCGACGGCTCCGGAACGGCGCGGGGCATTCTCGGCGGGCGCCGCGTGGAGGCCTCGGCGAGCGCGAGCGCGGCGAGCGCGCGCGAGGACTCGTGGGGGCGCGGGCTCGCGCTCCCGTCGTTCGCGAATCCGGGACTGCGCTCCGCCGGCTGAGCCGATGCCGAACGCGCTCGCGCACGAGACCTCCCCCTACCTCCTGCAGCACGCGGGCAACCCGGTCGACTGGCGCCCCTGGGGTCCGGAGGCGCTGGAGCACGCCCGCGTCCACGATCTGCCGATCCTCGTCTCGATCGGCTACGCGGCCTGCCACTGGTGTCACGTGATGGAGCGTGAGAGCTTCGAGGACGCCGAGACCGCCGCGCTCATGAACGAGCACTTCGTCTGCATCAAGGTCGACCGCGAGGAGCGTCCCGACGTCGACGCGCTCTACATGGAGGCCGTGCAGGTCATGACGGGCCAGGGCGGTTGGCCGCTGAACGTCTTCCTCACCCCCGCGCAGGTGCCGTTCTACGGCGGGACGTACTTCCCGCCCGAGCCGCGCCATGGCATGCCCGCGTGGCAGCAGGTGCTGCGCGCCGTCGAGGAGGGCTGGCGCGAGCGCCGCGCGGAGATCGTCGCCGACGCGGGCGCGGCGGTCGCGCGCCTGTCGGGCGGTGCCCGGCTCAGGCCGTCCGCCGATCCGCTCGGCCCCGGCGTCCTGGACCAGGCGACGAGCGCGCTCGAGGCGAGCTTCGACAGCATGGAGGGCGGCTGGGGGCCGCGTGGTCGCGGGCCGAAGTTCCCCAGCGCGAGCGTCATCGAGTTCCTGCTGGCGCGCGCGCAGCCGGCGATGGCGCTGCAGACGCTGCGCTCGATGGCCTCGGGCGGCATCCACGACCAGGTCGGCGGCGGCTTCGCGCGGTACAGCGTCGACGGCAGCTGGACCGTCCCGCACTTCGAGAAGATGCTCTACGACAACGCCCTGCTCGCGCGGGCGTACCTGCACGGCTGGCTCGTCAGCGGCGACCCCGTGCTGCGTCGCACGTGCGAGGAGACGCTCGACTGGGCGCTGCGCGAGATGCACGCGCCCGACGGGGGCTTCCACAGCTCGCTGGACGCGGACTCCGAGGGCGTGGAGGGTCGCTTCTACGTGTGGACGACGGGTGAGCTCGTCAGCGCGCTCGGCGCCGACGCGGACGCC
Organism: uncultured Actinomycetes bacterium; assembly: GCA_963823375.1. Classification (GTDB taxonomy): domain Bacteria; phylum Actinomycetota; class Thermoleophilia; order Solirubrobacterales; family Solirubrobacteraceae; genus F1-60-MAGs163. The sequence goes on from CAWGLQ010000016.1 coordinate 24,684, forward strand.
GCGCTCGCATGGCTCGGCGCGACCGACGCCGGCAACTTCCCCGACGGCCCTGCGGGATCGAACGTGCTCGAGTCGCGCGGCCCCGAGCCCGAGCCCCAGGTGCGCGCCCGGATCCGCGCCACGCTGCTCGAGCTGCGCGAGCGCCGCGTGCGCCCGGCCACCGACGACAAGCGGCTGGCCGCCTGGAACGCGCTGATGGTGAGCGCGCTCGCCGACGCGGGCGCCGCGCTCGAGCGCGAGGACTACCTCGATGCCGCGCGCGAGACCGCGCACGTGCTGCTCGAGGTCCAGCGCGACGCCGAGGGGCGCCTGCTGCGCACCTCGCGCGCGGGCGTCGCCAAGCAGCCGGCCTTCCTCGAGGACCACGCGTTCCTGCTCGAGGCGCTGATCACGCTCTACGAGGCGACGTTCGAGGAGCGCTGGTTCCTCGCCGCACGGGCCACCGCCGACGAGCTGCTGCTGCGGTTCGCCGACGCCGAGCACGGCGGCTTCTTCTCCACGGCCGACGACACCGAGGCGCTGATCACCCGGCGCAAGGAGATCGAGGATCACCCGATCCCCTCCGGCTCCTCGTCGGCGGCGCTCGGCCTGCTGCGGCTCGCGCTGCTCACGGGCGAGGCGCGGTACGAGGACGCCGCCGTCAGCCACCTGCTGCTCGTGCATCCGCTGTGCGCCCAGCACCCGCAGGCGTTCGCCCACGCACTCCAGGCCATGGACCTGCACGTCGGGCCGGCCCGGGAGCTGGCGCTCGCCGGGCCGCCTGAGGGCGTCGCGGCGCTGGCGCGGGTCGTGCGCTCCTCGCTGCGGCCGCGCATGGTCCTGGCGGGCCTCGCAGGCGAGGACGAGCGCTCGCACGTCCCGCTGCTGGAAGGCCGCCATGCGGTCGGCGGACAGGCCGCGGCGTACCTCTGCGAGCGCTTCGCCTGCCGTGCGCCGGTGACGGAGCCGGCGGACCTGGAGACGCTGCTCGCGCCTCCGACGCCGTTTGTGTGACCGATCGCACACGTCCGCAGCGCGCGCGACGGCCGTAAGGACGATGGCGCGCTGCTAGAACCGGGGCGTCGACCCGCCCGACCGGAGGATCCGCCGCACCATGAAGAAGCTCCTGACCCTGTCCAGCGGACGCCGCGCCAAGTGGATCGTCCTCGCGATCTGGCTGCTGACCGTGTTCGCGTTCGGCGCCGCCAACCTTCCCGGCAAGTTCGAGGAGATCCAGCGCAACGACTCCGCGTCGTACCTGCCGGAGAGCGCCGAGTCGACGAAGGCGCTCGCGGCGACGAAGGAGATCCAGGGGTCCGAGCGGGTGACGATGGTCGCCGTCTACCGCCGCGACGGCGGGCTCACCGCGACCGACAAGCGGCAGATCGCCGCCGACCGTGAGGAACTCAACGCGCTGAAGCTCCCGGCCACCAAGCCGTTCGGCGCTCCGCGCTTCGCGCAGGACGGCACCTCGGCGCTGCTGCTCGCCGACATCGCGACCGACGGCGACGGCGACACGATCCTCGACCCCGTCACCGAGGTCCGCGACCGGATCAGCGATCCCGGCGGCGGGCTCCAGGTGAAGGTCACCGGCTCGGCGGGGTTCTCGGCCGACGGCATCAAGGTCTTCGAGAACATCAACGGGACGCTGCTGATCGCGGCCGTCGCGCTGGTGTTCG
>CAWGLQ010000017.1:0-84684 GCA_963823375.1 uncultured Actinomycetes bacterium
CGTGCTGGTGCTCGTTTCGACGGTCACGCATTAGATCGCCGGAAAGCGGGCAGATGACCGCTTGCGGTGGACCGCAGGCGGCGCACGCGCGTACTCCGAGAGACACTCGCACGAGCGGCGCTTGCGTCCACCGGTACGCTTACGATCAGTAAGCACGGTCGCATGATGCACCGGAGGGCACGGATCGCTCACCCCCGTCTCGAGGAACCCGCCATGACTGCCATCAGCCGCTTTCCCGTCCACGACGAGCTCAGTGCCCCCGAGGGATCCCAGCCGGTGCTGCGCGGTGCGCTCGCCACCGCCGGCCAGCTCCCGAACTTCCTCGGCGTCCTCGCCGGCTCGCCGGCCGCGCTGCGCGGCTACGCGCGCCTGCGCTCGGAGCTGCGGCACGGCGCCCTGGAGCCCCGCACGCTCGAGCGGATCTCGCTCGCCGTCGCCGAGCATCACGGCTCGGAGCCCGGGCATCGCGATGCACAGCCGCTCGGCGCGTCTCGCGGGCCTGTCGCCACGACGAGATCGCCGCGGCGCGGCGCTTCGAGTCCGCCGACGAGCGCGAGACGGCGCTGCTGGTCTACCTGCGCACGCCTGATCGAGGAGCGCGGGCGCCCGCCGGTGCACCTGCACGAGGAGGCGCGCGAGGCCGGCTGGACCGACGAGCAGCTGCTCGAGGCGATCGCGTTCGTCGCGCTCGAGACGTTCACCGCACTGATCAACGTCGCCGGCGACGTGCCGGTCGACGGCTCCGGCGAACAGGCGCGCCTCATGGCCGCCTGAGAGACGGCCGGTGTCCGACCCCGGAACGGCGGAGAGCAGCCCGGCCGCCGCGCCGCAGGTCGGCTGCTGCCCGCTCTACCACGAGGCGGTCGAGCTGATCGGGCGCCGCTGGACCGGCGCGATCATGGCGGTGCTCCTCTCATCGCCGCGAGCCGCTGCGGTTCTCGGAGATCGCCGCGGCCGTGCCGGACCTGTCCGACCGGCTGCTCTCCGAGCGCGTGAAGGAGCTCGAGGAGCGCGGGCTCGTCGTGCGCCACGTCGACCCGGGCCGCCGGTCCGCGTCACGTACGCGGCCAGCGACATGGGGCGCGACCTCGAGCCGGCGCTGGAGCAGGTCGCCCTCTGGGCACGGCGGTGGCTCGCCGCGCAGAAGACCCACTAGGGTCCAGCCATGCCTGAGCCCCAGCCCACCAGCGCCGCGGACGTCAAGGCGCTCGCGAGGAGCGCGACATCCGCTTCATCCGCTTCTGGTTCACCGACATCCTCGGCCAGCTCAAGTCGTTCTCGATCGGCAAGGACGAGCTCGACGACGCCTTCGAGGGCGGCATGGGCTTCGACGGCTCCTCGATCACCGGCTTCAACGCGATCGAGGAGTCGGACATGATCGCCATGCCCGACCCGACGACGTTCGCGGTGCTGCCCTGGCGCCCGGAGGAGCAGGGCGTCGCGCGCATGTTCTGCGACGTCCTCACGCCCGAGCGCACGCCCTACGAGGGCGACCCGCGCCACGTCCTGCGCCGCGCGCTCGCAGCGCGCGACGGCGATGGGCTTCGACACGTTCAACGTCGGGCCCGGAGCTCGAGTACTTCCTGTTCAAGGACAAGAACGGCACCGAGGTCCTCGACGAGGGCGGCTACTTCGACCTCACGACGCTCGACGCCGGCTCCGACGTGCGCCGCGAGACGGTCCTGGCGCTCGAGCAGCTCGGCATCCACGTGGAGTACACCCACCACGAGGTCGGCCCCAGCCAGCACGAGGTCGACATGCGCTACGCCGACGCGCTGAAGATGGCCGACGACTGCATGACCTACCGCATCACGGTCAAGGAGTACGCGATGAAGTACGGCTGGCACGCGACGTTCATGCCCAAGCCGCTGTTCGGCGAGAACGGCTCCGGGATGCACACGCACATGTCGCTCTTCAAGGACGGCCGCAACGCCTTCTTCGACGCGGACGACCCGTACTTCCTCAGCGACATCGGCAAGGCGTTCATCGCCGGCCAGCTGCGGCACGCGCGCGAGATGAGCGCGATCTTCGCCCAGTGGGTCAACTCCTACAAGCGCCTCGTGCCGGGCTACGAGGCGCCGGTCTACGTCGCGTGGTCGCGCCGCAACCGCTCGGCGCTCGTGCGCGTGCCGCTCTACCACCCCGGCAAGGAGCAGGCGACGCGGATGGAGCTGCGCTGCCCGGACCCGGCGTGCAACCCGTACCTGACCTTCGCGGTGCTGCTGCAGGCCGGGCTCGAGGGGATCGAGAAGGGCTACGAGCTGCCCGAGCCGATGGAGAAGAACCTCTACCACCTCGCCGCCGGACGAGCGGCGGCGGCTGGGCATCGAGCAGCTGCCCGAGACGCTCGGCGAGGCGATCGAGCTGACGGCCGACAGTCGAGCTCGTGCTGCGCACGCTCGGCGAGCACACGTTCAACCGCTACATCGAGATCAAGCGCCAGGAGTGGGAGGACTACCGCGTGCAGGTCACGCAGTGGGAGCTCGACCGCTACCTGCCGGTGCTCTGATCAGCGGCGGCGGAACGTCTTGAAGACCGTCGTCGCAGCCCGTCAGCCGCGGCGCGGCGTTCGGGTTGTAGCTGCGCTCGAAGTCGATCTGCACCGTCCACTTCCCGGCGGGAACGCTCGATCCGGGGATGCCGGGCGCCTTGCGCGTGAGCGTTCCGCACGGCGCCGGCCGGCACGCCGAAGCGGTAGTTGGCGTACGTCTTGCCCGCCGTGGCGGAAGTGTCCGAAGATCGGCTTGCCCGGGTTCTGGAACAGCCCGCTGAACTTCCACGTGCGCTTGGCCTTCGGGCTCTTGAAGCCCGTCGAGGTCGAGAAGACGGCGTTCGCGACGTTCACGTCCACCGCGGCCGACGTGTTCGTCGTCGAGTCGGTGGCCGTGATCGTGAAGCGCTTGGTGGCCGGCTTGATCGTGCCCAGCAGCGGCGCCTTCACCGTCGCCGAGAACGCGCCGTCGGGTCCGGCGTTGCCGGAGAGGGCGATCTGCTCGCCCGCGAGCGCGATCGGCGCCTGCGCGCCGAAGCCGCCGCCGGAGAGCTGCATGGCGCTCTCGGCCACGTAACACGCCTTGTCGGCGACGAGCGTCGCGGCCCCCGCGGGCGCGGCGCCGGCGAGGATGAGCGGCGCCGCATGCCGCGACGAGGGCGATCCGCGTGATCGCGCATGACCGGGCAGCCTACCGGGGCCGCGCCGGCGGTCAAGCCGTCTCCGGCACCTCCGGCCGACCGTGCGCTCGCTCCTCCTCGCGGGCGAGCTTCGACGGCCACCAGACCCTGCTGCCGATGTCCAGCACGAGCGCGGGCACGAGCGTCGACCGCACGACGAACGTGTCGAGCAGCACGCCGAACGCGATCGCGAACCCGATCTCGGTGAGGAACACGAGCGGCAGCACGGCGAGCACCGCGAACGTGCCCGCGAGCACGATGCCGGCCGACGTGATGACGCCGCCCGTCACCGCCAGGCCGCGCAGCATGCCCTCGCGCGTCCCGTGGCGCTCGCGTCTCCTCGCGCACGCGGGCCATCAGGAAGATGTTGTAGTCGATGCCCAGCGCCACGAGGAAGACGAAGGCGAACAGCGGCAGCGACGGATCGCTGCCGGGGAAGCCGAACAGGACGTCGAAGACGACGTAGCTCACGCCGAGCGCGGCCGCGAACGACAGGATCGACGGTCGCCATCAGCAGGACGGGCGCCGCGATCGCCCGCAGCAGCACCATCAGGATCAGGAAGACGACCAGCAGGACGAGCGGGATGATCACCCGGTTGTCGCGCGCGCGACGCCGCGCGCAGGTCGCGCTCGATCGCCGTGCTGCCGCCGACGAGCACGCCGCTCGCCGCCGGCCTCCTGGCCGCGCGTCGCGGATCTGCCGGGATCACGTCGAACGCCTGCGTGGAGTACGGGTCGAGCTCCAGCGACGCCTGGAGATAGCGTGCCCGGGTCGCCCGGTCGTCGACGGCGCGCACGTCGGCGACGCCCGGCGACGTCGCTCGACCGCGCGCTCGACCGCGGCGACCTCGCGCCGCGTCCGGCACGACGATGTCCGTCGGCGCGTTGTCGCCGCTGGGGAAGGACTTCGACAGCAGCTCCTGGCCCTGGATCGACTCGACGTCGCCGCGGAACGAGTTGCCCTGCGTCAGGCCGGTCGAGTAGTTCAGCAGGCCGAGCGCCATCACGGCGAGCAGCAGCGTCGTCGACGATCCAGACGCGCCGCGGGCGCTGGCGATCCAGTCGCCCCACGGCCGCCAGCGGCCGTGCGTGGCGTCGATCGGTCGCGCGCTCGTCGCTGAAGCGGTGCTCGGTGCTGCGGAAGCGCGCGGTGAACGGGCCGCCCGCGATGCGCAGGACGATCGCGCGCCACGACGACCGCCCCGAACGTGAGCGGCGCGGGCACGCCGACCGCCGCGAGCACGCCGATCGAGCACGCCGACGTTCAGCAGCATCGCCAGGCCGAAGCCGATCGCGCGGCGCGACGTGCGACGGCGCGGGCGTCGCGTCCGGCGCCTCGGCGCCCTCGGGGCCGTAGGGCACGAACGGCCAGAACGCGCGGCGGCCGAAGATCACCAGCAGCGCCGGGCAGCAGCGTCAGCATCGCGACCATCGCCGTCAGCGACGCCGATCGCGCCGAGCGGCCCGAGGCCGGCGGTGCCGTTGACCTCGGCGACCGTGAGGCACAGCAGCGCCAGCGATGACCGTGAGCGCCGAGGCGACGATCGCCGGGCCCGGAGCGCGCTGCAGCGCGTGCGCCATCGCCGTCGTGCTTGTCCTGGTCGCTGGCGCAGCTCCTCGCGGTAGCGGGCGACGAGCAGCAGCGCGTAGTCGGTGCCCGCGCCGAGGACGAGGATCGACATGATCGACGACGACTGGCCGTTGACCGTCACGCCGCGACCTCGCTCGCCATCCAGCCGAAGCCCGCGGCTGACGATCTCGGCGAAGCACGACGGCGATCGAGCGGGATCCAGAGGAAGATCGGGCTGCGGTAGATGCAGGATGAGCAGGACGAACACGAGCGCGACGCGCCGCGATCAGCAGCGTGCCGTTGATGTTCTCGAAGACCTTGATCGCGTCGGCCGAGAAGCCGGCGGAGCCGGTGACCTTGACCTCGAGCCCGCCGCCCGGGTCGCTGATCCGGCTCGCGGACCTCCGTCGACCGGGTCGAGGATCGTGTCGCCCTCGCCGTCGGTGGCGATGTCGGCGAGCAGCAGCGCCGAGGTGCCGTCCTGCGCGAGACGCGCGGCTGCGCCGAACGGCTCGGTGCGCCGGCAGCTCGCAGCGCGTTGAGCTCCTCGCGGTCGGCGGCGATCTGCGCGCTTGTCGGCCGCGGTCAGCCCGCCGTCGCGGCGGTAGACGGCGACGATCGTGCACCTTCTCGGCGCCCTGGATCTCCTTCGTCGCCTCCAGCGCCTTGGTCGACTCGGCGTCTCCGGGCAGGAACGAGGCGGAGTCGTTCTTCTGGACTCCTCGAACTTGCCGGGCAGGTTCGCGGCGCCGAGAACGCGAACGACGGTGAGCAGCCAGATGGCGAGGACGACCCACTTCGCGCGCGGGCCGGCTGGGGAGGGTCGAGGAGCTTCTTCATGGGCGGCGAGGTCCTTCCGGTCGGCGGGACGCATCGGTTCTAGCAGCCGCCCCGGTGCCTACGGCCGTCCACGGGCCGTCGGACGTGTGCGATCGGTCACACAGGCGGGTCCGGCGGCGCGAGCAGCGCCGCCAGGTCGCCGGCTCCGTGACCGGCGCCCGGCAGGCGAAGCGCTCGCAGACGTACGCGGCGGCGCGGCCGTCGACGGCGTGCGCGGCCCTCGCAGCAGCGGGACGTGCGAGCGCTCGGCCGTCGCCGGCGACGGCCCGCCAGCACGAGGCGCGGGCGCAGCTGCGCGCGCACGACGCGCGGCGAGCGCGGCGACGCCGTCGGCCGGGCCGGCGAGCGCGACCTCGCGCGCCGGCGCCGACGTGGAAGTCCAGCGCCTGCAGCGCGTGCCCGAACGCCTGCGGGTGCTGGGCGCACAGCGGGTGGACGAGCAGCAGGTGGCTCGACGCGCCGCGTCCTCGTAGCGCGCCTCGCCGGTCAGCAGCGCGAGCCGCAGCAGGCCGAGCGCCGCCGACGAGGCGCCGGAGGGGATCGGGGTGGTCCTCGAGCTCCTTGCGCCGCGCGATCAGCGCCTCGGGTCGTCGGCGGTGGAGAAGAAGCCGCCGTGCTCGGCGTCGGCGAACCGCAGCAGATCAGCTCGTCGGCGAGCGCGCGCGCGGCGAGGAACCAGCGCTCCTCGAACGTCGCCTCGTACAGCGTGAGCAGCGCCTCGAGCAGGAACGCGTGGTCCTCGAGGAAGCGCGGCTGCTTGCGCGACGCCCGCGGTTGTAGGTGCGCAGCAGCGGCCCGTCGGCGTCGCGCTGCGACGTCGAGCAGAACGCGCGCGCGTCGCGCGCGCGGCGTCGAGGTAGTCCGCGCGCTCCGAGCACGGCGCCCGCGTCGGCGAGCGCGCGCGATCATCAGCGCGTTCCAGGCCGTCAGCCGCTTGTCGTCGAGTCGCCGGGCCGCACGCGCCGCTCGCGCACCTCGCAGCAGCGCGCGCGCGGATCCGCTCGCGCACCTCGGGCTCGGGCTCCGGCGCCGCGCGACTCCAGGACGTTGGACCCCGGGGCCCTCGAAGTTGCCCGGCGTCGGTCGCGCCGAACCAGGCGATCGCGGCGTCCGCGTCGGCGCCGAGCGCGCTGACGCAGCTCGTCGGTCGTCCACACGTAGAACGTGCCCTCCACGCCCTCGGAGTCGGCGTCGAGCGAGCTGAGGAAGCCGCCGTCCGGCGCCGCGCATCTCGCGCAGCGCCCAGTCGAGCGTCTCCTCGCACGTGCGCCGCAGCAGCGGGTCGCCGCTGACGAGCCAGCCGTGCAGGTACGCGCGCGCGAGCAGCGCGTTGTCGTAGAGCATCTTCTCGAAGTGCGGGACCGTCCACGTGCGCGTCGACGCGTGTAGCGCGCGAAGCCGCCGCCGACCTGGTCGTAGATGCCGCCCGACGCCATCGCAGCGCAGCGTCTGCAGCGCCATCGCCGCGCTCGCCGCGCGCGAGCAGGAACTCGATCACGCGACGCGGCGGGAACTTCGGCGCGCCGCGCGGCCCCAGCCGCCGTGCACGCTGTCGAAGCTCGCGCGCGAGCGTCGCCACCGCCTCGTCGAGCGCCGCCGGGCCCGAGCGGCGTCGGCCGACGGCGCGCAGCCGGGCGCCGCCGGCGCAGCCGCGGCGACCGCTGCGCCGGCGTCGGCGACGATCTCGTCGCGCCGCTCGCGCCAGCGCCTCGGCGACGGCGACGCAGCACCTGCCGCCAGGACGGCATGCCGTGGCGCGGCTCGCGGCGGGAAGTAGGTGCCCGCCGTAGAACGGCACCTGCGTCGGGCGTGAGGAAGACGTTCAGCGGCCAGCCGCCCTGGCCGGTCATCGCCTGGACGGCGTCCATGTAGATCGCGTCGACGTCCGGGCGCTCCTCGCGGTCGACCTTGATGCAGACGAAGTGCTCGTTCATCAGCGCCGCGATCTCCGGGTCCTCGAAGCACTCGCGCTCCATCACGTGGCACCAGTGGCAGGCCGCGTAGCCGATCGAGACGAGGATCGGCCGGTCGTGGTCGCGCGCGCGCGCGAGGGCCTCCTCGCCCCACGGCCGCCAGTCGACGGGGTTGTCCGCGTGCTGGAGCAGGTAGGGCGAGGTCTCGTGCGCGAGCGCGTTGGGCATCGGCTCAGCCGGCGGTGCGCAGCCCCGGGTTCGCGAACGACGGGAGCCGAGCCCGCGCCCCCACGACCCGTCGCGCGGCGCCGCCGCGCTCGCGCTCGCCGTGGCCTCGACCCGGCGCCCGCCGAGGGTGCCGCGGGCGGTGCCGGCGCCGTCGATCTCCAGGCGGCCGCGCGCCGCGCCGCGGGCCGGTGACCTGCAGCTGCGACGCCGCGCCGCGCTTGATCGCGTAGGTGCCGGAGACGCGCACGCCGGGGACGTAGCGTGACGCGCGTCAGCTCGACGACGTCGCCGTTGACGCGCGGCGACGCCGCCGCGCAGGCCGCCCGTGCGTGCGCCCGTGTTGATCGACCGGCCCGCGGCGATCGCGTCGCCGATGAGCTGGCGGCGCACGTCGTTGAGCGTCGCGCGGACGCGCCGAGACGGTGCGCAGCGCCCGGGTCCCGCCGGACAGCGAGCTGAGCTGCAGCGGCGGCCGCGGCGTCGGCGAGATCGGGGTCGCGTTCGGCTTGCACGCGGCCGCGGTCCCCGCGGCGAAGGCGGCGAGCTCGTCGTCCACGCAGCCGCTGAGATCGCTGCCGACGACCGAGTGCCCGGTGTTCGGGACGGTGACGACGCGCGCGCCGGGGATCGTCGCGCCGACGCGGCGCGCCTGCTCGGCCGGCGTGCGCAGGTCCGCCGCGCCGTCGAGGATGAGCGTCGGGACGGCGGGGACGGCGCCGAGCGTGCTCGCGGGGAGCGGTGCGTCGGGCCAGGCGGCGCAGAGGTCGAGGATGCTCTGGGTGAAGGGCACCGAGCGCGCGAACGGGGAGAACGCCGAGCCGGGCAGCCCGTTCAGCGCCGACCCGGCCTGTTCCAGCCGCGCGCTCGAGGAGCTGGCCGGGTTCCACGGGAAGGTCGTCTCGCTGCAGCGGGTCGCCGTGAAGAGCGTCGTGTTGAGGTCGTCCGAGGACTGCAGCCCGGTCAGGCGGTTCGTCGGCACCGACCCGTTGAGGCCCGCGGCGCGGGCGCGCAGCCGCAGGATCGGCGTGCGGTCGCCGCGCAGCGCCGCGCGCATCGCCCCGGGCAGCTCGGCGCGCAGCGTCGGGTTCAGGTCGCCGGCGAGCATCGTCTGCCAGAGCCCGACCGCGGTCAGGCGCAGGCTCACGCGCCGGCCGTCCGGGCCGGTGACCGAGCCGCGCAGCTCGGCGCGCTGCAGGCGCCGCACGAGCGTCCGCAGGTCGGCGTTCGGGCTCGTCGTCGCAAGGCGGCACGCGCCGCCGGCGCACAGCTCGCGCAGCACGCGCGGCACGGCGGTGAACGACGGCCGCGACCAGATGTCCGGTCCCTCGAGCGGCACGACGGAGTCCAGGACGAGCGCCGCGACGCGGTCGGGGTGCAGGGCGGCGTACGTGAGCGCGACGCGCGTGCCGTACGAGACGCCGTAGAGGACGATCTTGCGGTAGCCGCCCGCGACGCGCAGCGCCTCGATGTCCTGCGCGCTGTCGATGCTCCGGTAGAAGTTCCGCGTCCCGCCGAGCGTCGCCGCGCAGGCGCGCACCTGGCCGCTCGAGCTCGGCCCCGCCTCGCCGAAGCAGCCGAGCGGCCCGGACGAGCCGGTGCCGCGCTGATCGAAGACGAGGAGGTCGCGACCGGGGAGCAGCGGCTTCAGCGACTCGGCGAAGTCCGTGGTGAACGGGAGCGCGGCCTGGCCCGGGCCGCCGGCGAGCGGGATCACGGCCTCGCTCGCCGCGGCGTCCGCCGGCTTGCGCGCGTAGGCCAGCCCGACGGCGCCGCCGACGGCGCCCGCGCGGTCGACCGGCACGCTCGAGCGTTCCGCAGCGCAGCGCGCCGGCGGTGCCGCACGGGCGGCTCTCGAGGGCCGCGTGCGCGAGCGGCGCCGAGCCGAGCGGCGCGAGCGATGCGAGCAGCACGAGCAGCGGTGCTCGCAGGCGGCGAACGGGCATTCCGAAGGACGGTAGCGGACGATCCGAAGGGAAACGCCGGGTTGCCGGACGGTCGTCCGGCGTGCGACGATCGGCCCGTGTCCCATCACCGTCAGATCGTCAACGCCGCCGGCGCGCCCGCCGCCGTCGGCCCCTACAGCCACGCCGTCCGGTCCGGGGGCTGCTGTTCTGCTCCGGGCAGACGCCGCTCGATCCGCAGACGAACGCGCTCGTCGAGGGCACGGTCGGCGACCGGACCCGGCGCTGCCTGGACAACCTCGCGGCGGTCTGCGCGGCGGCGGGCGCCGACCTCGCCGATGCCGTGCGGTGTGCGGTCTACGTCACCGACCTCGTCGGTGTTCGCGGAGGTGAACGCGGCCTACGCGGAGTACTTCCCCGGCGAGCCGCCGGCCCGCACCACGATCGGCGTCGCGTCGCTCCCGCTCGGCGCGGACGTCGAGATCGACGCCATCGTCGCGCTGTCCGGCTGAGCGCCGCGTGCCCGGGACGGTCACAGCGGCCGACGTCCGGCGCGCCGCGCCCGCGGTGGCCGCGGTCGCGCGCCGCACGCCGGTGCTGGACTCCTGGACCGTCACGGAGCTGACCGGCGGTGACGTCGTGCTGAAGGCCGAGAGCCTGCAGCGCGCCGGGTCGTTCAAGGTCCGCGGCGCGACCGCGAAGCTCGCCGCGCTCGGCGCCGACGCCGCGCGCGGGGTGGTCGCGGGCAGCGCGGGCAACCATGCCTGGGCGGTCGCACTCGCGGCGCGCCAGCGCGGCGTCCCGTGCGAGGTGGTGATGCCGCCGCTCGCGCCGCTCTCGAAGATCGCCGGGTGCCGCGCGCTCGGCGCCACCGTCGTCGAGGGCGACGCGTCCGTGGACGCGTGCGTGGCGCAGGCGCGGGAGCGGGCGCGCGAGAGCGGGATGGCGTTCATCCATCCGTTCGACGACCCGGACGTCGTCGCGGGGCAGGGGACCGTCGGCCTGGAACTGCTCGAGCAGGTGCCCGACCTGGCGAAGGTCGTGGTCTGCCTGGGCGGCGGGGGACTCGCCGCCGGCGTCGCGATCGCGGTCAAGGACGCGCTGCCGCACGTCGCAGGTCGTCGGCGTCCAGGCGCAGGTCGTCGCCGCCTACCCGCCGTCGCTCGCGGCGGGGCATCCGGTCGAGATCCCGGCGGCGACGACGATCGCCGACGGGATCGCGCTCCGGCGCCCCGGGGACGTCACGTTCCCGCTCGTGCGCGACCTGGTCGACGAGGTCGTCACCGCCGGCGAGGACGACATCGCGGAGGCGATGGTGCTCCTGCTCGAGCGGGCGCGGCTCGTCGTCGAGGGCGCGGGCGCCGTCGGCGTCGCGGCGCTGCTGACCGGGGCCGTCAAGCCCGCCGAGCGCGGGACGACGTGCGCGATCCTCAGCGGCGGGAACGCCGACGCCGGGCTGCTGGCGTCGGTCACCCGCCTGCACGAGAGCCGCGCGGGCCGGCGGCTCGTCCTCTTCACGCGCGTCAGCGACCGCCCCGGCGGGCTCGCGCGCCTGCTCGGGGCGGTGAGCGCCGCCGGCGGCAACCTCATCGACGTCGAGCACGTGCGCGAGGGCGTCCCGCTGCACGTCCGCGAGACGGGCGTGCAGCTCGTGCTCGAGACGCGCGGGCCCGAGCACGCGGACGCGGTCCTCGCGGCGCTCCGCGCCGCGGGCTACGACGTGACGTCCGGGCGCTGACCGCGGTCCGGGCGGCGCTGGCGGGCCTCGTCGGCGGCGAGCGCGCCGGAGACCGTCTGGAGCCAGATCCGCTCGTCGCCGTCGGCGTGCGCCAGCCGGCGGCGGACCCAGTCGTCCAGCGCGCGCGCGCGGGCCGCGGGCCGCGCGGCGCCCCGTGACGGCGTAGCGCCCGTCCTGCAGGAGCACGAGCGTGCCGGGCTCGTCGCGGCGCATGCGCAGCGTCGTCAGGACCGGGATGCCGCGGACGCGGTCGGGCGGCCCGGGTCGCCGTCCTGCGTCCGACCAGCGCCCACGACGAGAAGACCGGCTGCCCGCCCGTGCGGCCCGGCGCGGGGATCGCGTCCGGGCCGATCGGCCCCTCGCGCCAGCGCGTCGACGAGATCCTCGACCTCGCGGCGGACCGCGTCGCGGACCAGCACGTGCAGCTCGTCGCCGGGGCGGATGACCGTCGCCCCGCGGGGCGGGATCGCCTCCTGGCCGCGGACGATGACGTTCACCACGGCCTCCCGCGGCAGCCCGAGGTCGCGGACCCGCAGCCCGGCGATCGCGTCCGCGTCCGTCACCGGGTACTCGAGGACCTCCGCGCCGAGCCGGCGGATCGTGCCGGAGTCGGCGAGCGGGCGGGGGAGGGCGGGCTCGTTCGTCGTGAGGCCCAGGCGCCGGGCGAGCCCCTCGACGGTCGTGCCCTGGAGCAGCGTCGAGATCACGACGGCGAAGAAGACGATGTCGAAGATCTGCACGCCCCCGGGAACGTCGTCCACGACGACGAACGTCGCCAGCACGACCGGCACGGCGCCGCGCAGGCCCGCCCAGCCGAGGATCAGCGTCTCCCGGCGCCCGAAGCCGAACGGCAGGACGGCGACGGCGGCCGCGATCGGCCGCGACAGGAACACGAGGACGAGCGCGATCAGCGTCCCCTCGACCGCGATGTCGCCCAGGCGGCCGGGGAAGACGAGGAGGCCGAGCGTCACGAACAGGACCACCTGCGCGAGCCACGCCAGGCCGTCGTGGAAGGCCTCGATCGTGCGGCGGCCGGGGAGCGCGGCGTCGGCGAGCGTCAGGCCGACGAGGTACACGGCCAGGAAGCCCGAGCCGTGGAGCGTCGCGGCGGCGCCGAAGCCGACGGCCGCGGTCGCGAGCGTCGCCACCGGGTACAGCCCGGCCGACGCGAGCCGCAGGCGGCGGAACAGCGGGATCGCCAGGCGCCCGACGACGAGGCCGGCGGCGAGGCCGATCGCGAGCTCGCGCGTCAGCAGCCAGGCGACGTCGCAGGGCGCCGGTCGCCGGCACGGTGATGAGCTCGATCAGCGCGACGACGAGCAGGACGGCGATCGGGTCGTTGAACCCCGACTCGCCCTCGAGCGTGAGGGCCAGCCGCCGCCGCAGCTGCGACCCGCGCAGCAGCGCGAAGACCGCCGCGCCGTCGGTCGAGGACAGGACGGCGCCGACGAGCAGCCCCTCGAGCGTGCCGATGCCCGAGCAGCGGCGCCGCGACGAGCCCGGTGATCGCCGTCGTCACCACGGTGCCGACGGCCGCCAGGCTGACCGCCGGCCCCAGGACCGGCCGGATCTCCGACCAGCCGGAGCGCAGGCCGCCGTCGAACAGGATCAGCGCGAGGGCGACGATGCCGATGTCCTGCGCGAGCTCGTAGTCGCCGAACGACACCCAGCCGGTGACGTCCGACCCGATGACGAGCCCGATGCCCAGGAACAGCAGCAGCGAGGGGATGCGCAGCCGCGTGGCGAGCAGCGAGGCGATCACGGCCCCGCCGAGGACGGCGCCGGTCACGAGGATGATCTGCGCCAGCGTCACCCGGGTGGCCTAGAGGCGCGAATGGGTCGCGGATCTGAGACCGATCGGGTCGGGGTCGCCTGCACGCCGTGGACGACGCTACAAGGCTCTGCGGCCTCGACCTACAGGCCGGCCTCCTACTCCGGCGTCACGTACGCCCCGCTGATCCCGCCGTCGACCAGGAAGTTCGACGCGGTGATGAACGACGACTCGTCGGTGGCGAGGAAGAGCACGGCGTTCGCCATCTCCTCGGCGCGGCCGAACCGGCCCATGGGGACGTGCACGAGGCGGCGCGCGGCGCGCTCGGGGTCCTTGGCGAACAGCTCGCGCAGCAGCGGGGTGTCGACGGGCCCGGGGGAGAGCGCGTTGACGCGCACGCCCTGGCGGGCGAACTCGACGCCCATCTCGCGCGACATCGCGAGCACGCCGCCCTTCGAGGCGGTGTACGAGATCTGCGACGTCGCCGCGCCGAGCGTCGCGACGAACGACGCGGTGTTGATGACCGACCCGCGGAGCGGGCCCCTCGTTCTCGAGCAGGTGCGGGATGCCGTGATGGCAGCACAGGTAGACGGACTTGAGGTTCACGTCCTGCACGCGCTGCCACGCCTCGAGGCCGGTCTTGAGGATCGAGTCGTCGTCGTTGGGCGAGATGCCGGCGTTGTTGAAGAGCACGTGGATCGCGCCGCACTGCGCCTTCACCTGCGCGTACATGTCGCGGACGGCGTCGCCGTCGGTCACGTCGACGCTCAGCGACAGGTCGCCGGGCGCGCCGTCCATGAGGTCGACGCCGGCGACGGTCGCGCCCTCGCGCTGGAACGCGGCGACCGTCGCCGACCCGATCCCGCCGCTCGCGCCGGTGACGACGCAGACCTTCCCCTCCAGACGTCCGGCCATGCTCCTCAGTCCTCCTGCGTGCGGTAGTAGACGGTCTTGACCTCGGTGTACGCGTCCGTCGCGCGAGGACCCAGCTCGCGCCCGTACCCGCTCTGCTTGAAGCCGCCGAACGGCGTGGTGACCCGGACCGAGCTGTTGGAGTTGATCGAGAGGTTCCCCGCCTCGACCGCGCGGGCCACGCGCAGCGCCCGCGCACCGTCGCGCGTCCACACCGATCCCGACAGGCCGTAGATCGTGTCGTTGGCCATCCGGATCGCCTCGGCCTCACCGGTGAACGGGATGACGCACGCGACGGGCCCGAAGATCTCCTCGGTCGCGGCGCGCTCGCCGGCGCCGACCGGGTGCAGGATCGGTCGGCGGGAACCAGTAGCCGGGCCCGTCGGGGACGCTGCCGCGGATCGCGACGGGCGCGCCGTCGGGGACGAACGACGCGACGCTCTCGCGCTGCCCGGCGGAGATCAGCGGGCCCATCTCGGTCGCCGGGTCCAGCGGGTCGCCGACGCGGATCGCGCTGACGACGGGCTCGAGCGCGGCCAGGAAGCGCGTCGACCGCGCTCGCCTCCACGAGGATGCGCGAGCGCGCGCAGCAGTCCTGCCCGGCGTTGTCGAAGACGGCCCACGGCGCGGCGCGCGCGGCGGCCTCGACGTCGGCGTCGGCGAACACGATGTTCGCCGACTTGCCGCCCAGCTCGAGCGTCACGCGCTTGATCGTCGCGGCGGCGGAGGCGGCGATCGACGCGCCGACCTCGGTCGAGCCGGTGAAGGCGATCTTCCCGACGCCCGGGTGCTCGACGAGCCGCTGCCCGCAGGTGCGCCCGGGGCCGACGACGACGTTGACGACGCCGTCCGGCACGCCCGCGGCGGCGGCGATCTCGGCGAAGCGCACGGCGGTGAGCGGCGTCAGCTCGGCGGGCTTCAGCACGACGGTGTTGCCGGCGGCCAGCGCCGGGGCGAGCTTCCAGGAGGCGATCGCCAGCGGGAAGTTCCACGGCGTGATGAGGCCCGACGACGCCGATCGGCTCGCGGAACGTCATCGCGACGCCCCCGTCGACCGGGATCGTGTCGCCCAGGAGCCGCTCCGGCGCGCCGGAGAAGTAGCGGAAGGTCGCGATCGCGCCGCCGATCTCGCCGCGGGCGGCCTCGATCGGCTTGCCGGCGTTGCGCGCCTCGAGCAGCGCGAGCTCCTCGTGGGCGTCCTCGAGCGCCGTCGTGAGGTCGCGCAGGATGCCGGCGCGCGTGCCGGGTGCGAGCGCCCGCCACGCGGGCAGCGCCTCCGTCGCGCGGGCGACCGCCTCGTCGGTCTCGGCGACGCCGGCGCGGGGGAGGGTCTGCAGGACCCCCTCGGTCGCCGGCTCCAGGACGGACAGCGTCTCGCTCATGCGGCGCAGTGTGGCAAAGGACCGAGTGCTCATGCCATTGCTCGGACGGCGCCGTCCGGCCCGCCGTGCGGCGGGCCGGACGTCGCGCGAGTCCTGCGGGCCTACGGGGCCTCGGGGAACTTCGGCGGCTCGCCGATCTCGGCGGCCAGGGCGGCCGCGTCCTCCTCGGCGGGCGAGTGGAACGTCTTGTTGCCGCTGACCGCCCAGAGGATGGCCGCGAAGATGATCACCGCGGTCACCGTGACGGGCGCGTAGTTGAACGCCTCCCACGTGAACTCGTCGTCGCCGGGCACGGCGGCCGGCACGAACGGCAGCGAGAAGATGATCACGCAGAGCACGACCCAGATGATCGCGATCGGGTTGATCCACTTGTACTTCTCGCCGAGGTTCCACGGCCCCCGCTCGTAGGCGTCACCCTGGCGCCAGCGCAGGAACACCGGGATGACGTAGGCGATGTAGAGGCCGATGACGGCGATCGAGACGATCGCGAAGAACGCGAACGGGATGCCGCCCTCGTTGCCCTTGAGCGCCGGGAGCGTGATGACCAGCGCCCAGAACCCGATGAAGAGCACCGACATGTACGGGACGCGGTGGTGGTTCAGGCGCGTCCACGTCTTGTGCCCGGGGATCGCCCCGTCGCGCGAGAACGCGAACGTCATGCGCGAGGCGCTCGTCAGGCAGGACATGCCGCAGAACAGCTGGCCGATGAGCGCGATGAGGATGACGAGCTTGGCCGCCCACGAGTCCATGACCGCGGCGAAGATCGCCGGCGTGTAGCCGGCGGCCTCGTTGCCCACGTCGGCGCTGCCGACCGCGAACGTGATCGCCAGCAGGACGAACCAGCCGATGATCGCGGAGTAGAAGACCGACTGCCAGACGCCCTTGGCCGCCGAGACGGACGCGTTCTGCGTCTCCTCGGAGACGTGGGCGGACGCGTCGTACCCGGTGACGGTGTACATCGTCAGCAGGAAGCCGAGCGGGAGCACGTAGAACCAGAACATGCCGCCGCCGGTCGCCGAGTCGGCGAAGCCCGAGTTGTTGATGCGCTCGGTGAAGACGAAGTCCGCGCTCGCGAGCTTGTCGGGGACGATCAGGAGGATCGCGATGATCACGATCACGCCGAGCGACGTGCCACCAGACGGAGATCGAGTTGAGCCGCGCCACCAGCGGCGAGCTGAAGATGTTCACGAGGGTGTGCAGGCCGAGGATCAGCACGAACAGCACGAACGTCTCGCTGAGGATCTTCGAGCTGTCCGCGAAGTTCATCCCGAAGATGTTCACCTCGTAGAGGCTGAACAGGAAGTTCGCGAAGCCGGCCGCCGCGTAGTCGACCGAGGCGACGACGGCGATCAGGCCGATGAGGTTGAACCAGCCCGTGTACCAGCCCCACTTGCGGCCGCCCAGGCGGGCGGACCACCAGTAGATGCGCGCCGGCCGTCGGGAAGGACGAGGCGAGCTCGGCCATCGAGAACGCGACGATCAGGATCAGCCCGCAGATGATCGGCCAGCCCCACGAGATCGCGATCGGGCCGCCGTTGTTCCAGGCCTGGCCGTAGGTCGTGAAGCACCCGGCCAGGACGGAGATGATCGTGAAGGAGATCGCGAAGTTCTGGAAGCCGCTCCAGCCGCGATGCAGCTTCTGCTCGTATCCGAGTTCCGCGAGCCGACGTTCGTCGTCGGTCATCGCCGCGCTCTGTTCGGTGGTGCTCACCCGGTGCCCTCCTCAGGACGTCCTGCAGATTGGAACGTTCACCTCCCAGAGGGGCCGCCACGACAAAAGGTCTGACGGCCGTCCTCTGGCCCGTCGCGACCCTACGAATGTCCGCGGACGGAAGTCAAGCGACGAATTGCACAAAGACCCTTCGACGTCCGGTCGTTGCGACCTGCGCGGTCAGGCCTGCGGGAGCAGGCCCGCGAGCACGTGCTCGGTGCCGTGCAGGTGATCGGCGACGATGCCGATCGCCCGCGCGGCGTCCCCGGCCCGCACGGCGGCGAGGATCTGCGCGTGCTGCTCGTTGCTGTGGAGCAGCACCTCCTGCGGGTGCGGGATGTGGGAGATGAGGTCGGTCATCTCGCCCTGGGCCTCCGTCATCGCGGCGATCAGGCGGGTGCTGCCGGACGCCTCGGCCAGGCCGATGTGGAAGCGCACGTCGAGCGGGCGGAAGGCGTCGTGGTCGTCGAGCAGGTCGTCCATGCTCTCGACGAGCGACGCGAGCGGCGCGAGCGCCGCCGGGTCCGCGCGCTGGCAGGCGAGCGCGACGGCGCCGAACTCGATCGCCGAGCCGCAGGTCGCACACCTCCCGCCAGCGGGCGAGCACGTCGTCGCCGGGCTGGTCGGCCGGCGGCAGGGGGTCGGAGACGAAGGTCCCGCCGCCGCGCCCGCGGACGGCGTAGAGGTGCCCGCTCTCGGTGAGCGCGGTGAGTGCCTGGCGCAGCGTCGAGCGGGCGATGCCCAGCCGCGAGCACAGCTCGCGCTCGGGCGGCAGCTGGGCTCCGGGCCGCAGCAGGCCGAGCTTGATCGCGGTCCCCAGCCGGTCGACGGTCTCCTCGAACGCCGTCTGCGAGCGCACGGGCGCGAAGACCGTGTCCAGCGAGACGCTGACGTGCCCGGCGTCGGTCATCGGCTAGAGGCGCTCGAAGCCGCGCACGAGCTCCCAGTCGGTCACCGCGGCGTCGAAGGCCTCGAGCTCCACGCGGGCGGCGTTGAGGTAGTGCTCGACGACGTCGTCGCCGAACGCCGACCGCGCCACGGCGCTGCCGGCGAACAGGTCGCGCGCGTCGCGCAGGGTCCCCGGCACGCGCTGGTGGTCGGTGGCGTACGCGTTGCCGGTGACGGGCGGCTCGAGCGGCAGTCCCAGCTCGACGCCGTGCAGCCCGCCGGCGATCAGGGCGGCGAGCGTCAGGTACGGGTTGACGTCCGCGCCCGGCATGCGCAGCTCGACCCGCTTGCCCTTGCCCTCGCCGAGGACGCGCAGCGCGCACGTGCGGTTGTCGGTGCCCCAGGCGACCGCCGTGGGGGCGAACGACGCCGACGCGAAGCGCTTGTAGGAGTTGATGTTCGGCGCGTGCAGCAGCGTCAGCTCCGGCAGCGTGGCGAGCAGGCCCGCCATGAACGAGTCGAAGACCTGCGGCTCGTCGGCGAAGACCGGGGCGTCGGCGCCGTCGCGCAGCGACAGGTGCACGTGGCACGAGCTGCCCTCGCGCTGGTCGTACTTCGCCATGAACGAGATCGCCATGCCCTCCTGGTCGGCGATCTCCTTCGCCCCGTTCTTGTAGACGGCGTGCTTGTCGGCGGTCGCCAGCACGTCGTCGTAGAGGAAGTTGATCTCGTGCTGGCCGAAGTTGCACTCGCCCTTGGAGTTCTCGACGACGAGGCCGGCCTCGAGCATCTCGTTGCGGATGCGGCGGATCAGCGGCTCGACCCGCGAGGTGCCGAGGATCGAGTAGTCGATGTTGTGGAAGTTGGCCGGCTCCAGGTCGCGGTAGCCCTGCAGGTGCGCGTCGCGGTAGGAGGTGCTGAAGAGCATGAACTCCAGCTCGGTGGCCGCGAGGCCCGTCCAGCCGCGGGCGGCGAGGCGGTCGATCTGCGCGCGCAGGATCTGGCGGGGCGACGCCACGACGGGCGTGTGGTCGTGCCACTCCAGGTCGGCGAGCAGCAGCGCGGTGCCGGGCAGCCAGGGGGTGCGGCGCAGCGTCGAGAGGTCGGGGACCATCACGAAGTCGCCGTACCCCTGGTCCCACGAGGCCATCGCGTAGCCGTCGACGGTGTTCATGTCGACGTCGACGGCGAGGAGGTAGTTGCAGCCCTCGGCGCTGTGGCCGAGCACCGCGTCCAGGAAGTGCCGCGCGGTGAAGCGCTTGCCCTGGAGCCGGCCCTGCATGTCGGTCATCGCGAGAACGACGGTGTCGATCTCCTTGGCGCCCACCGCGTGGCGCAGCTCGTCGAGGGTCATCGGCGGAAGGTATCCCCGCCGGGCCTTTGCGCGCAACGCGCCGGTCCTTGACGGGAGTGCCGGACGTCCATAGGGTCGGCGATTGGACTGGTCCAATGGAGTTCACGATCGACATCGGCAGCCGGCGTCCCGCCTACCAGCAGCTGGAGGCGCAGGTCTCCGAGGCGATCGCCGCGGGCACGCTCAGCGCCGGTGACCGGCTCCCGCCGGAGCGCGACCTCGCCACGCGCCTGGGCGTCAGCCGCATGACCGTGCGCCAGGCCTTCGATGCGCTCGCCCGGCGCGGGCTCGTCGAGCGCGGCGTCGGCCGCGGGACCTTCGTCTCCTCCCCGCGCGTGGAGATCGATCGCACCGAGCGGGTCGCGGGCTTCACCGAGCAGATGGAGCGGGCGGGGCTGGAACCGGGCGCGACCGTGCTCGCCGCGGAGGTGACCCGCGCGCCGGGTCCCGTCGCGCAGGCCCTCGGCCTGGAGCCCGGGGCCGCGGTGGCGCGCGTGCGCCGCGTGCGCTCCGGCGGCGGCCTTCCGCTGACGCTGGAGGACTCGTGGCTGCCCGACGCGCTCTTCCCCGGCGTGACCGACCTGGACCTCGGCGGCTCGCTGTACTCGATCATGGCGCGCCGCTACGGCCACGGCCCGGTCCGCGCGGTCGAGCGGCTGGAGCCCGTCGCCGCCCGCGTCCAGGATGCGGAGGCGCTCGGCGTGCGCACCCGCACGCCGCTGATGCGCGTCGAGCGCATCGCCTACGACGCGGACGGCCGCGCCGTCGAGTACGCGGAGGACCGCCACCGCGGCGACCGCGCCCGCTTCGTCGTGGAGGTCGCCCCGCGTGGATGACCTCGCCGTCATCCTCGCGGCAGCTCGAGCCCGACCTCGGCCCGCTGGCCGGCGCGCCCGAGGTCGCTCTCCGGCGGCATCACGAACCGCAACGTCAAGGTGCGCCTCGGCGAGCGCGACTACGTCCTGCGGATCTGCGGCAAGGACACCGAGGTGCTGAGCATCGACCGCGAGACCGAGGTCACGGCGACGCGCGCCGCCCACGCCGCGGGCGTCGCGCCGGACGTCGTGCGCTGGCTGCCCGGAGCTCGGCTGCCTGGTGACCGCGTTCATCCCGGGACGCCCGATGCTGCCCGAGGAGCTGCGCGACCCGCAGACGCTCGCCCAGGTCGCCGCTGCGCTGCGCGCGATCCACGCCGGCCCGCCGCTGGACCGCCGCTTCCCGACGTTCACGCTCGCCGACGAGTACGCGGCGACCACCCGCGAGCGGGGCGGCGAGCCGCCCGCGGCCGAGCTGGCGCTCGCGCGCGACCTGAGCGCGCGCATCGGCGCGGCGCTCAGCGCGCACGACCTCGTCCCGTGCCACAACGACCTGCTGACCGCCAACTTCATCCACGACGGCGAGCGCGTGCGGATCGTGGACTGGGAGTACGCGGGGATGAACGACCGCTTCTTCGACCTCGGCAACCTCGCCGTGAACAACGGCCTCGAGGAGGACGACGAGCTGCGCCTCCTGGAGGCCTACCTCGAGCGGCCGCCGAGCGCGCGCCGAGATCGCCTCGCTGCGCCTCATGCGCCTGATGTCGGACGTGCGCGAGGGCATGTGGGGCGTCGTGCAGAGCGTCGTCAGCGAGCTGGACTTCGACTACGGCGCCTACGCCGCCGAGCACTTCGCCCGCCTGCGCGCGGGCGCCGCCGACCCCCGACTGGAGGACTGGATCCATGCCGCGTCCACGTGAACTGCCGGACCGGGCCCGCGTCGTGATCATCGGCGGGGGCGTCGGCGGCACGAGCATCGCCTACCACCTCGCGGAGCTGGGGGAGACCGACGTCGTCCTCGCTCGACCGCAACGAGCTGACGAGCGGCTCCACGTTCCACTCCGCCGGGCTCGTCGGCCAGCTGCGGTCGAGCGTCTCGCTGACGAAGATGATGATGTACAGCGTCGAGCTGTACCGGCGGCTGGCGGCCGAGTCCGAGTTCGACCCCGGCTGGGTGGAGTGCGGCGGGATCCGCCTGGCCTGCACGCCCGAGCGCGAGCAGGAGATCCACCGGCAGGTCGCGTGGGCGAAGACCTTCGGCCTGCCGCTCGAGCTCATCTCCCCGCAGGAGGCGCAGGAGCGCTTCCCGCTCATGGTCACCGACGGCGTGCGGGTCGGCTCGTACCTGCCGACCGACGGCTACCTCGACCCGTCGCAGCTCACGTACGCGCTCGCCGACGGCGCGCGCCGCGGCGGCGGCGCGGATCTTCACCCACACGCGCGTCGACGGGCATCGACGTCGAGGACGGCGCGGTGCGCCGGCGTGCGCACCGAATGGGGCAACATCGAGTGCGAGGTCGTCGTCAACGCCGGCGGGATGTACGCGGCCGAGATCGGGCGGCTGGCCGGCGTGCGCGTGCCGATCGTCCCGATGGCGCACGAGTACCTCGTCACGCAGCCGTTCCGGCGATGCAGGAGGCGCGCGCGGCGAAGGGCCACCTGCCGACGCTGCGCGACCCCGACAACCTCGTCTACTTCCGCGAGGAGGGCGACGGTCTCGTGATGGGCGGCTACGAGCGCCACTGCGCGCCGTGGTCGCTCGACGAGCGACCTCGTCGACCGCATCCCGCCGACTTCAACGGCCAGCTGCTCGAGGAGGACTGGGACCGCTTCGAGGAGATCGCCGAGAACTCGCGCAGGCGCGTGCCGTCGATGGAGGACGCTGACGGTCACGAAGCTGATCAACGGCCCCGAGGCGTTCACGCCCGACAACGAGTTCTGCCTCGGCGAGACCGAGGTCCGCGGCTTGTTCGTCGCCGCCGGGTTCTGCGCGCACGGCCTCGCGGGCGCGGGCGGCATCGGCAAGGTCATGGCCGAGTGGATCCACGCCGGCGAGCCGCAGATGGACCTCTGGCACATGGACGTCCGGCGCTTCGGCCCGCAGTACCGCTCGCCGTCGTACACGCTGAAGCGCGTCAAGGAGGTCTACGAGACCTACTACGACATCCGCTACCCCGGCCAGGAGCGGCAGGCCGGCCGGCCGCTGCGGGTCTCGCAGCGCGTACGGCTGGCACGCGCGCGCACGGGGCGGTGTTCGGCGAGAAGTCCGGCTGGGAGCGCGTCAACTGGTACGAGCCGAACGCCGAGCCGCCGGCGACGACGGCGCTGCGCCCGCGCGGCTGGGCGGGGATGCACTGGTCGCCGGCGATCGGCGCCGAGCACCGCGCCGCGCGCGAGACGGCGGCGCTCTTCGACGAGTCGCTCGTTCGCCAAGCTCGAGATCTCCGGGCCCGGGCGCGGCGGAGTTCCTCGAGCGCCTGTGCGACAACCAGGTCGCGCGCGGCGTCGGCCAGATCACCTACACGCAGATGCTCAACTCGCGCGGCGGCATCGAGTGCGACTTCACGGTCACGCGGCTGGCCGAGGACCGCTTCTCGATCGTCACCGGCACCGCCTTCGGCCAGCACGACGCCGCATGGCTGCGCCAGCACGCGCCGCGCGACGGCGAGCGTCGAGATCCACGACATGACCGCCCGCTGGGCCTGCTTCGCGCTGTGGGGCCCGCTGGCGCGCGACATCCTCCAGCCGCTCACGCCCGACTCGCTCGCGCACGCCGACTTCCCGTACATGACGATGCGCGGAGATCACCGTCGGCGACGTGCCGGTGCGCGCGCTGCGCGTGACGTACGTCGGCGAGCTGGGCTGGGAGCTCTACTGCCCGACCGAGTACGGCGCCGGCCTCTGGGACGCGCTCGTGCGAGGCGGGGCGCCCGCACGGACTCGTGCGCCGCGGGCTACAAGGCGATCGACACGCTGCGCCTCGAGAAGGGCTACCGCGCCTGGGCCGCCGACATCACGCCCGGACGAGACGCCGCTACGAGGCGGGGCTGGGCTTCTGCGTGAAGCTCGACAAGGACGGCGGCTTCATCGGCCGCGACGCGCTCGCCGGCGGCCCCGCGACCGGCGAGGACGCGCGTGCGCCTGGTCTGCATCACGCTCGAGGACCCGCGCGCGGTCGCGCTCGGCAACGAGCCGGTGCGGATCGGCGGCGAGATCGCGGGCCGCGTCACCAGCGGCGGCTACGGGTACACGGTCGAGCGCTCGATCGCCTACGCGTACGTGCCGGCGGCGCTCGCCGAGACCGGGGACGGCGGTGGAGATCGACATCTTCGGCGACTGGGTGGCGGGGGAGATCGCGGCGGAGCCGCTGTACGACCCGTCCGGCGATCGCGTGCGCGCCTGAGTGCGCCCGGGGGCGTCCTCGCGCTGCGAGGATGCCCGCGTGATCGACCGCGCCGCCATGGCCGCAGCAGGCGTCCGCGGGCGGCTGCGATGGCTCGAGCCCGAGGAGCGCGACCGCGCCCGGCGCGCCATGGACGCGGTCGCGGGGCCGACGACGGGGCTGGACCGCCTCGTCGTGCGGCACCTCGCCCGCCATGAGCAGCGCGAGCGCTTCGTCGCACGGCCCGCGGCGCTGTCGGGACGGGTGCCCGTCGCGGGAGCCGAGCACCTGCGCGCGGCCTACGCGGAGGGGCGCGGCGTGGTGGCGAGCTACTGCCATCTCGGGCTCTTCCTGGGCATCGGCATGACCGTCGCCGCGCAGACCGGCGCGCCGGTCCACCCCGTCGCCGGGACGTGGCTGGCGCAGGCGTCGGCCGCGGCGGAGAGCCCGCGCGCGGAGCGGTGGCGTGCGGCGTACGAGGCTGCGGGCATCCGCCTCGTGGAGGCCGACGCGTCCTTCGAGCGCCTGTGCGCCGTGCTCGCCGACGGGCACATCGTGACGCTGGCGTACGACTGGCCGGGGGCGACGGCTACGCGCTTCCTCGGCCGCCCGGTCGCCATGGCGAGCGGGACCGCGCGGCTGGCGCACCACACCGGCGCGCTCGTCGTCCCGATGCGCCGGACGGTCCGCCGGTGGCGTGCCCGCGCGACGTTCGGCCCCGCGATCGAT
Source organism: uncultured Actinomycetes bacterium (assembly GCA_963823375.1). Taxonomy (GTDB): domain Bacteria; phylum Actinomycetota; class Thermoleophilia; order Solirubrobacterales; family Solirubrobacteraceae; genus F1-60-MAGs163. The sequence goes on from CAWGLQ010000017.1 coordinate 24,306, forward strand.
CCACGCGACCACGACGACTGGACGACCGTCCACGAGGACCTGGCGGTCGTGCACGAGCGCTGGATCCTCGAGGACCCGGCCGCGCTCGAGGATCCGCGCCGGCCGGGCTGCTGGGGCCCCGCGGCGACGTCGGCGGGCTGGCCGGCGGGTTGACAGCGGGTGGGGAACCGTGAAGGTCCGCTGACCGCGACGCGCCCCCGCGGAGGGTCGACCGGGCGCGTCTGCGCCGCATCGGACACCGCCCGACCGACTAGCCTTCACCCATGGCCATCACCACGCAGCTGGACCGCACCCGCATCGCCGAGCTCACCGCCCGTGAGGACGCACGGCTCAACGAGAACACGAAGGAGTCGGGGAGGACGTACGAGCGCGCGAGCGTCCACCTGAGCGGCGGCGTCGCCTCGTCCTACCAGCTGCGCGACCCGTGGCCGATCTACCTCGAGCGCGGCGAGGGCCCCAAGGTCTGGGACGTCGACGGCAACGAGATCTGGGACTTCCACAACGGGTTCGGCTCGATGGTCCAGGGCCACGCGCACCCGGCGATCGGCAAGGCGGTCCAGGACCGCTACGCGCTCGGCACGCACTTCGCCGCGCCGACCGAGGACGCGATCGTCGTCGGCGACGAGCTCGCCCGCCGCTGGGGCCTGCCGAAGTGGCGCTACACGAACTCCGGCTCGGAGTCGACGATGGACGCGATCCGCATCGCCCGCGCCTACACCGGCCGCGACACCGTCATGAAGATCTTCGGCTCCTACCACGGCCACCACGACACGGTGATGGTCTCGATCGGCGTCGAGTACGACAAGATCGGCGACCGCGAGAACCTCGCGTCGCTCCCCTACGGCGCGGGCATCCCGCGACGCCGTCGTGGAGATGACGATCGCGGTGCCGTTCAACGACGCCGACGCGATGGAGCGCCGCATCGAGCGGCTCGACGCCGAGGGCCGCAAGCCCGCCTGCGTGATCATGGAGCCGGCGATGATGAACCTCGGCGTCGTGCTCCCCGAGCCCGGCTACCTCGAGGCCGTCCGCGAGATCACGCGGCGCCACGGCATCGTCCTGATCTTCGACGAGGTCAAGACCGGCCTCTGCATCGCGGCCGGCGGCGCGACCGAGCGGTTCGGCGTCGCTGCCCGACCTGGTCACGCTCGCCAAGGCGCTCGGCGGCGGCCTCCCCGTCGGCGCGATCGGCGGCACCGAGGAGGTCATGGCGGGCGTCGAGGACGGCACCGTCTACCAGGTCGGCACCTACAACGGGAACCCGCTGTGCATGGCCGCCGCGCGCGCGAACCTGCTCGAGGTGCTGACGCCCGAGGCCTACGCGCACCTCGACGCGCTCAACGACCGGATCCTCGCGGGCTGCACCGAGCGTGATCGAGAAGTACAACCTGCCCGGCTACGCGGTCGGCATCGGCTCCAAGGGCTGCGTGACGTTCTCGACCGACCAAGATCGTCGACTACGAGACGTTCAAGGCCAACCAGGACGCCGAGCTCTCCGACCTCGCGTGGCTCTTCAACATGAACCGCGGCATCTTCATGACGCCCGGCCGCGAGGAGGAGTGGACGCTGTCGGTGACGCACACCGACGAGGCGGTCGACGCGTACGTCGCCGTCTTCGAGGAGATGGCGCACGAGATCACGCAGGGCTGACCGCCGAAGGCGGTCGCGGCGGCGGTCAGCCGTCGCCGCGCAGCAGCGCGCGGCGGACCTTGCCGCTCGCCGTCTTCGGCAGGTCGTCGGCGAAGTCGACGATGCGCGGGTACTTGTACGGCGCGGTCTCGTCCTTGACGTGGTCCTGCAGCGTCGGCGGCGAGCGCGTCGGACGGCGCGTAGCCGTCGCGCAGGACGACGACCGCGCGCACGACCGAGCCGCGCTCGTCGTCGGGCGCGGCGACGACCGCGGCCTCGGCGACGGCCGGGTGGGCGACGAGCGCGGACTCGACCTCGAACGGCCCGATCCGGTAGCCGGCGGAGATGATCACGTCGTCGGTGCGGCCCTCGAAGTACAGGTAGCCGTCGTCGTCGGCGTGCACGCGGTCGCCGGTGGCGCCAGCGGCGTCCGCCACGCGTCCGGCCGTGCGGCGCCTCGCCGAGGTAGCCGAGGAAGAACGTCGGGTCGGTCGGCGGGGTCGAGGCACGAGCTCGCCGTCGTCGACCACGAGCCGACGCCCGGCAGCGGCGCGGCCCATCGAGCCGGGCCGCGGCGGCTCGCCCGGCGGCGTGCCGGTCAGCTGGCCGGTCTCCGTCTGGCCGTAGCCGTCGCGGATCCACAGGCCGGTCGCCTCGTGCCAGGCGCGCAGGACCTCCGGGTTGAGCGCCTCGCCGGCGGCGACCAGCGCCGCGCAGCGGCGACCGGGCGCGGCTCGGCGCGCTTGGCGATCACGCGGTACTCGGTCGGCGCCATGCAGAGCACGTCCACGCGCTCGCGCTCGAGGAGCGTCGAGCCGCTCGTGCGGGTCGAAGCGCGCGTCGTGCAGCAGCGCCGCGGCGCCGCGCAGCCACGGGCGCGATGAACGACGTTGCGCGCCGACTTCGACCAGCCGCTGGCGGCGGTGCACCAGACGAGGTCGCCCGGCCCGGCGCCGAGCCAGTGCTCGGCCTGGAGGCGCTGGCCGGCGAGGTAGCGCTGGCCGTGCAGGACGGCCTTCGGCTCGCCCGCGCGTGCCGGAGGTGAAGGTGATCAGGCACGGGTCGGCGGGCGCGAGCTCGGCGGCGGCGGCGCGCGCCGCTGCCGTCGCGAACAGCGTCTCGTCGGGCGACCAGACGTCAGCACCGGCGCACGCCGGGCCCGCCGCCTCGAGCACGGCGCGGTTGCGCTCGTCGGCGACCACGAGCCGCGGCCGCGCGACGTCCAGCCGCAGCCGCAGGTCCTTCGCGCGCAGCTGCTCGGTGCACGGGCAGCACGACGTAGCCCGGCGGAAGCACGCGAGCATCGTCGAGCACCCACTCGGGCCGGTTGCCGATCAGCGTCAGGACGACGTCGCCGCGCCGGACGCCGCGCGCGTCGAGCGCGCGCGGCCAGGCGCGCCGCGCGGTCGGCGACCTCGCCGAAGGTCCACTCGCGGCGGGCGCCGTCGCGCGCGAGCTCGACCAGCGCGCGGCCGCTCCGGCGGGCGCGGCCTCGACGAGCGTCGCGGGCGAAGTTCACGGACGGTCGCGACGAGCGCGATCGCCAGCGAGTCCAGCAGGATCAGCGTCTGCGGCAGCCGGTCGTCGCCGTGCACCACGAACATCGCGGACGCACGTCCAGCACGATCGCGACGACCACGACGGCCGAGCTTCGCGCTCGATCGCCGAGTCCGACGCACAGCTCCAGGCGCGAGGCCACATCGGCCGCCGTCACGACCGCGGCGACGAGCCGCGCCTCGCGCAGGACCTGCAGATGCTGGCTCAGCGACGGCCGGCATCCGCACGTGGGCCGAGCCCGCCTGGCCGCTCAGCGCGACGTAGGTCGGCACGACCGCGAGGCCGAGGATCAGCTGCCGCCGACGGAATCAGCGCCATCGCGTGCAGGTGGGTCTCAGAGCACGCCATCCCAGCCGGTGAGGTCCATCGCGTCAGTCTGCTCATCCGGGCAGACCTCGCACGGGCAGCGTCGTCCGTATCCTTGGGAGCTATCGCTCGACGGCGCCGCCCGCGCCGGCGCTGAGCCCCGAGCCGCACAAGGAGCCCCAGAGCCATGGCCGTTGCCGTCCCCTTCGAGGACAAGACCGACGAGCAGAAGGCGATCATCGAGATGGTCCGCCAGTTCGTCGACGAGCAGATCCTCCCGAACGCCGAGCACTACGACCACGAGGACGAGTACCCGGAGCCGATCGTCGAGCAGATGCAAGGAGCTCGGCCTGTTCGGCGTCACCATCCCCGAGGAGTACGGCGGGATGGGGCTCGACCTGACGACCTACGCGATGATCGTCGAGGAGCTCTCGCGCGGCTGGATCTCGATCTCCGGCGTCGTCAACACGCACTTCATCGGCTCGCTACCTGCTCGATGAAGTTCGGCACGCGACGAGCAGAAGGAGCAGCTACCTGCCGCGATGGCGACCGGCGAGATCCGCGCCGCGTTCTCGCTCTCCGAGCCCGAGCTCGGCTCCGACGTCCAGGCGATCAAGACGACCGCCACGAAGATCGACGACGGCAACTACGAGATCAACGGCCAGAAGATGTGGGTCACCAACGGCCTGCATGCTCCGGCGCTCGTCTTCGTGCTCGTCAAGACCGACCGCGACGCCGAGCCCGCGCTACAAGGGCATGACCTGCTTCATCACCGAGAAGGAGCCGGGCGTCGCGGAGAACACCGGCGACTACGCCGGGCTCATCGTCCCGCCCAAGATCAAGAAGCTGGGCTACAAGGGCGTCGAGTCCACCGAGCTGGTCTTCGACGGCTACAAGTGCCCGGCGGAGAACATCCTCGGCGGCGAGGACGCCGGGCTCGAACAAGGGCTTCGCGCAGATGATGGACGCGCTCGAGGTCGGCCGCGTCAACGTCGCCGCCCGCGGCGTCGGCATCGCCCAGCGCGCGCTCGAGCTCGCGCTGAAGTACTCGCAGGAGCGCAAGACGTTCGGCAAGCCGATCGCCGAGCACCAGGCGATCCAGTTCAAGCTCGCCGACATGGCCACCCAGGTCGAGGCCGCGCGCCTGCTCACGCTCAAGGCCGCCCGCCTGAAGGACGCGGGCGAGCGCTCCGACCTCGAGGCCGGCATGGCGAAGCTGTTCGCCTCCGAGACCGGCCGGTTCTGCGTCGAGGAGTCCTTCCGCATCCACGGCGGCTACGGCTACTCCAAGGAGTACGAGATCGAGCGCCTCTACCGCGACGCGCCGCTGCTGCTGATCGGCGAGGGCACCTCCGAGATCCAGCGCATGGTCATCGGCAAGAAGCTGCTCCAGCGCCACAAGATCTAGGGGTTTCGCGGATCTCGCGGCGCCTGGCGCCACCCGCCTGCCCGGGGCTGTGCCACCGGCACAGCACCCGGTTGGCGTGCGGCGCCATGCATCCGCGATCTTCGCTCGAGAGGCGGGGTGTCGGGCGTGCGTCGGCCGTCGGCGCGCGTAAGTGCTCGCGGCATCGCCCGCTCGGCGGTGGCCGTCGGCTCGGACCGGATCTGATCTCGGGCTGCTGGCCGTGTGCGTTGTCGGCTCGGCGTGGTGACGGCGGGCTCAGGCGTTACCGTGCCGCCCGTGTCCGGACGGCTTTCGCGCATCGACTGGCGCCCTCGTGTGCTGCGCACGACGGGGAGTGTCACCGAGGGGATCTATGGGCTGATCCTGGCGGTGTCGGTGATCGCGGTGTCGCGGGAGTACGAGTCGACGAACGCCGGGACGATCGCCGTGACGGTGCTGGTGACGGGCGTCGTGTTCTGGCTGGCGCACGTGTATGCGCGGATCCTGTCGCGGTCGATGGCGGGTGATCGGATGCTGACGCGGTCGGAGGCGCGGTGAGGTGCTGCGCCACGACTGGCCGCTGGTGGAGGTGACGATCCCGCTCGTGCTGATCCTGTCGCTCGGCGCGCTCGACCTCATCAAGGACACGACGGCGATCCTGCTCGCGGTGTTCGCGGCGCTGCTGGAGCTCGGGACCTCGGGCGCGTATGCGGCGCGCTCGTCGGGCGCCGGCATCCCGATGACGCGTCCTCTCGGCGGCGGTCGCGGTGGGGCTCGGCGGCGCGGTCGTGCTGCTGAAGGTGCTCGTCCACTGAGGGATTCGGCGCGCGCCCGCTAGGGTCCGTTCATGTCCGAGGATGCACGACGCCTCATCGCCGACGCGGTCACGGGACTGCTCGAGCAGGTGCCGGCGCTGAAGCCGCTGAATCTCGTCGTCCGCGTCGACCTGCACGGGCGCGGCGACACGCAGCAGTTCCGGCTCGCGCTGCCGGAGGTCGAGGTGACGAAGGACATCGCCGCCGACTCCAAGGTGCAGGTGGAGATGCGCCGCGAGGAGTTCAACCGGCTCACCGAGCACAACCAGCTCAAGGACTGGCGGCAGGCGTTCGTCACCGGCCGCGTGAAGGCCACCGGCGTCGACCAGTACCTCAAGCTCATCCAGCAGGTCGTGGACAAGCAGGAGGAGCGCTCGCGGCTCAAGAAGGCGCGTCACTGACGCGGTGAGCGGCGCGGCCGTCATCGCGTTCCGGCACGACGACTGCCTGCTCCACGACACCGGCACGGGCCTGTTCGAGGCCGGGCCGTCGCCGCTGATCGCGGTCCCCGAGGCGCATCCGGAAAGCGCCGACCTGCTGCGCAACCTCGAGGCGGTCCTGCGGCGCGGCCCGCTCGCCGACGCCGTCACGTGGAGCGAGGCGCCGGCGGCCACGGACGCCGAGCTGCTCACGGTGCACACGCCCGCGCACCTCGCGGCGGTCGAGGCGCTCGCGCACGCCGACGGCGTCGTGAACGTCGAGGGCCAGACCTGGGCGTCCGCCGCCACCCCGCGCGCGGCGCGCCGCGCGGCGGGCGCGGCGCTCGCCGCCGCCGATGCGGCGGCCGCCGGCGACGGCGCCGGTCGCGTTCGCCCTCACGCGCCCGCCGGGACACCACTGCGGCCCGGACACGATCGACGGCTACTGCTTCTACTCGAACGCCGCGCTCGCGGCGCGGCGCCTGCGCGACCGCGGCGCCGAGCGCGTCGCCGTCGTCGACTGGGACGTGCACCACGGCAACGGCACCGAGGCGTGCTTCTGGGAGGACGCGAGCGTCCTGACCGTCAGCGTCCACATGGACCACCGCGCCTGGGGCCACAACCACCGCCAGGAGGGCGTTCCGGCCGATCGCGGCGCCGGCCCCGGCCTGGGCGCGAACCTCAACGTCCCGCTCCCGCTCGGCTCGGGCGACCGGGCGTACGCCGACGCGCTCGACGGCGTCGTGCTGCCGGCGCTGGCGGAGTTCCGGCCCGGAGGCGATCGTCTGCGCGCAGGGGACCGACGCGAGCCAGTTCGATCCCAACGGCCGGATGTGCGTCTCGATGGCGGGCTTCCACACCATCGGGGAGCGCATCGGCGGTGCGCGCGCGCGAACTCGGGGTGGGCTCGCTCGCGGTCACGCGCGAGGGCGGCTACGCCCGCACGTACGGGGCCCTGTGCCATCTCGCCTGCCTGCTCGGGCTGCTCGGTCGTCCGCTCGAGCTCGAGGATCCGCTGGCCTACCTGCCCGACGTGAGCGATGCGCACGTCGCGTACGTCGACGCGGCGCTGGCGGCGTGGGACGCGGGGCGGGCGGACCGGGGAGCCGCCGCGACGTAACTCTCGTCCCGGGCGCGGTGTAGTTGTGCCGCCATGGACATCGTCGCCTACTTCACGGCGCTCGGGCTGGCGACCGCCGCCGGCCTCAACGCGTGGATCCCGCTGCTGGCGACGGGGCTGCTCGCGCGCTGGACGGACGTGATCGACCTCGACGGCACGTGGGCGAGCCTCGAGGACACGGCGGTGCTGATCGCGCTCGCGGGCGTCGCGGTCCTGGACTTCGTCGGCGACAAGGTGCCCGGCGTGGACCACGTGCTCCACGGCGCCGGGACGGTGATCGCCCCGGTCACGGGCGTGGTGGCGGCGCTCGCGTCGTCGAGCGCGCTGGACGTCTCACCCGCGCTCATGACGATCATCGGGCTCGTCGCGGCCGAGACCTCGCACGGCACCCGCATGGCCATCCGCCCGTTCTCGACGGCCACGACCGCCGGCGCCGGCAACCCGGTGCTCTCGCTGATCGAGGACGTCGTCTCGTTCGGGCTGAGCTTCGTCGCGATCCTGCTGCCGGTCCTCGCCGCGCTCATCGTCGTGGCGATGTTCGCCGCGGCGTGGACGGTCATCCGCCGGCTGCGGCGGCGGCTGCGCGAGCGCTCCGCGCCCGCGCCCGCCTAGAGGGCTTCAACAGCCGCCGGCCGTCACCACCGGCTCGGTCGAAAGACCTCTAGAGCTCCGCGCCGCCGTCGTAGAGCTTGAGGACCTTGACCTTGCCGGGGACGGCGTCCATGCACAGGCGGCACAGGACGCACTCGTCGAGGTTGCCCTCCACGAGCGCGAGCGTCCCGCCGTCGGCGGTGAAGATGTCCACGGGGCAGACCTCGGTGAGCTTCGCGGCGATGGCCGCGTCGGCGGCCGCCGCGTCGTCCACCTCGATGCCGATGAAGGTGCCGTCGAGCCTCATGCTGCGCTCCTCTCAGCGATCTTCGCCTTGATCAGGTCGGGAATCTCGGAGATCTCCTCGGCGACCGTGATGCCGGCCTCGGCGAGGCGGGCGATCTTCTCGGTCGCCGTGTCCTCCTTGCCCTCGACGATCGTGCCGGCGTGGCCGAAGCTCATGCCCGGCATCTCGTCCATGAAGCGGCCGGCCATGAAGGCGACGATCGGCAGGCGCGAGTTGTTCTCGGTGACCCACTGCGCGAGCTGGGCCTCCATGCGGCCGCCGGGCTCGGTGTAGATCACGATGCCCTGCGTCTCGGCGTCGGCCTCGAAGAACGGCATCAGCTCGGCGTAGGCCGAGCCGATGATCGCGTCGCCGCCGATCGAGACGGCGGTCGACTGCCCGAGGCCCGCGGCCGTGAGCGTCGAGGACATCTCGGTCGTCATGCCGCCCGAGCGCGAGATCACGCCGATCGAGCCGGGCGTGTAGGCCTTCGCCGCGTCCTTCGCCGGGCCGCCGATGCCGCCCATCTTGATGACGTCGGGGACGATGATCCCCAGGCAGTTCGGGCCGATGATCCGCGCGCCGTGCATGTCGGCGAGCTCGACCATCTGCGCGACGTCGCGGCGCGGGATGCGCTCGGTGACGATGACGATGATCTTGATGCCGTTCTGCAGCGCCTCGAAGACCGCGTCCTTCGTGAACGCGGGGGGGACGGTGACGACGGAGCCGTCGATCGGGCCGCCGTGGTGCTCGACGGCCTGGGCGACGGTGTCGAACACCGGCACGCCGTGGACCTCGCGGCCCTTGCGGCCCGGGGTGACGCCGCCGACGACCTTCGCGCCCTTGCCGTAGTCCAGGCACTCGCGCGTGAGGTTGACGGCCTCGCGGCCGGTGATGCCCTGGACGATGAACGTCGTGCTCTCGTTGATGAGGATCGCATCAGGCCGCCGCTCCGATCTTCTCGACGGCGCGCCGCGCCGCCTCGTGCAGGGACACCGAGCGGTCGGCGTACTCGACGCCGTACTTCTCGAGGATCTTGAAGCCCTCTTCCTCCCAGGCTCCGGGGATCCGGAAGATCGCGATCTTCTCGGCCGGGTCCATGCCGAGCTCCAGGCACGCCTTGATCACGCCGCGGGCGACGATGTCCACCCGCGTGTTGGAGACGATCGACATCATCACGGCGATCTTGTCGACGCCCGGCTTCTGCAGGACGAGCTTCGCCAGGCCGCAGGCCTTCGCGACCGACGGGTTGCCGCCGATCTCGCAGTAGTTGGCGGGCTTGCCGCCCTGCGCGCGGACCGCGTCGAACAGCGTCAGCGAGCCGCCGCCGGCGCCGATCACGAGGCCGAGGTTGCCGTCGAACTCGGTGACGTTGCCCGCGACGCCGCGGTGGTCCTGCGCGTCGACGGCCTCGCCGGCGAGCTCGAACGGCGTGGGCTCGCGCGCCTCGCGCGTCTCGTCGTCGCCGACGCCGAGGTCCTTCAGCAGCGCCTTGTGGCGGCCGCGGGCCTCGTTCTCCATGTCCATGTGCGCGTCGAGCGCGACGAAGCTGCCGTCCTTGAGCTTCGCCGAGCGGGTTGATCTCGGCGAGCGTCATGTCGTTCTCGACGAAGAGCTTCGCGAGCCGCGTCACGATCGGGACGAGCTTGTTCAGGTCGCTGCCGGTCACGCCGGTGGAGGCGATGACCTCCTTGGCCTCGAAGTCGCTGAACGGGATGAGGTTCGAGAAGTGCCGGCGCCCGACCTTGTCGGGCTGCTCCTCGGCGACCTGCTCGATGTCGATGCCGCCGACGGGGGAGAAGATGATGACCGGCTTCTTGCGCGGTGCCGTCCCAGACGACGCCCGCGTAGAACTCCTGGTCGATGTCGGCCTTGGGGTCGACGAGGATGCCGCGCGGCATGTGGCCGTTGATCTCGAGCACGAGCACGTCGCGCGCGTGCGCCTCGGCCTCCTCGGGCGTGTCGGCGAACTGCACGCCGCCGGCCTTCATGCGGCCGCCCGAGAGCACCTGCGACTTGATCACCGTCGGACCGCGCGATGCGCTGCGGCGATCTCCTTGGCCTCCTGCGCGTCGCGCGTGAAGCCGTAGTCGGTGACCGGGATGCCGGCGCGCTTGACGATCTCGCGCGCCTCGTATTCGTAGAACCTCAAGGGAAACCTGCCTCTGGGGGAGATCCGGCGGCGCGGGAGCCTAGAGGAGGGCGCCGCGCGGCGGTCGTGCGGTCGCGCGCGGGCCGTCAGCCGCGGAGGACGAGCCGCCGCTTGACCTCGTTCGCCCGGACGGCCGCGGCATCGTCGGCGACGATCTCGATGCGGGCGTTCAGGCGTCCCGCGCGCCGGAGCTTCGCGCGGATGGCCGCCGACACGCGGATCGTCACGCCGGATCGTCCCCGTCCCGGACGCCGACGCCGGTACCCGATGACCGTGTCGATCGGGAGCGTGTCGAGCCCCAGGCGCGCGCCTCCGCCTTCGGGATGAAGAGGTGGCGCCCGCGGTGCACGCGCGCGAGCAGGCCATCGTGATGCGCAGCGCGCCGCCGGACGCCAGGCTGCTCGAGGCTGATCGGCCGGACCGCGACGATCCGTGCGGTCATGCGGCTCAGGCCGTCGCGCCGCTCGCACTCGGCGCATCGGCCGCGGAGCTGTCGAGCGCGTCGGCGACCACGCTGTCCGTGCCCGAGGCCGCAGAGGATCCGGTCGCCCTCGCCGTCGCGCGCGAGCAGCCGGTCGTCGCCGAACGGCAGCGGCCGGTGAGCCCCCCGGACGTCCGCGTGGCCGGTCGGACGTCGTCGCCGGCCAGCTCGTCGCGCTCCCGGCCCGCCGTCGATCGTGTCGTCGCCGCCGCCGCCGCGCAGCGTCGTCGCGGCCGGGCCCGCCGCTGAGCGTGTCGTCCGCGAGCGCGAGCCGACGCGCCTCGTCGATCGCCCGGCGCCGAGGTCGGCCGTGCAGCGGCGGCGTCGCGAGTCAGCGGCTGCTCGCGCTCGGCGCTGCTCGAGCGAGACGATGCCGGTCGTCGCCGCCGCCGAGCGACAGCTCGATCACGCCGGACCGGGACGGCGGTGTCGCAGCGCCGACGACCTGGCGGTCCGGGACGAGCGCGCAGCCGGGGCCGGCGGCGCACCCCGCCGTCGTCGCCGATGCTCGAGCCGTCGTTGCGGAACAGCCGCACGACGTTGACCTCGTCGCCGCCGGTGACCGTCACGACGTCGCCGGCGCGCGAGACCGTGGTGACGGCGAACGCGTCGGACGCGCCGCCGGCGATCGAGGACCGCCGTCAGCGCGCCTGCCAGGACCGGGTGGCGCACGCGACGATCGTCGCAGAACGGCGCGCCCGGCCGCGACCCTAGAACCCGTACGCCTCCTTGAGCTCCGGGTCCTTCTCGGCCAGCATCGTCGCGAGCTGCACCATCACCTGGCACTGCTTCCAGGTCGCGTCGTCCTGCATCTTGCCGTCGATCATGTGCACGCCGCGGCCGTCGGGGATCGCCTCGATGACCTTCTTGGCGAACTTCACCTCGTCCGGGTCCGGCGAGAAGACCTTCTTGGCGATGTCGATCTGCACGGGGTGCAGCGACCAGGCGCCGACGCAGCCCAGCAGGAACGCCGAGCGGAACTGCGCCTCGCAGGCGTCGACGTCCTTGATGTCGCCGAACGGGCCGTAGAACGGGAGGATCCCGGCGCTCGTGCAGGCGTCGACCATGCGCGCGATCGAGTAGTGCCAGGGGTCCTGCTGCGCGGTGACGCGCGTCTGGCCGGCGACGATCGCGCCCTCGGCGTCGAGCTCCGGGTCGCTCATCGAGACGTAGCCGGGATGGCCGCCGCCGACGCGCGTCGTCTTCATGCGGCGCGAGGCGGCGAGGTCGGCCGGGCCGAAGCTCATGCCCTGCATCCGCGGGCTGGCGTAGGCGATCTCCTCGACGTTGGCGACGCCGAGCGCGGTCTCGAGGATCGCGTGGACGAGGATCGGCTTCTGCACGCCGGCCTTCGCCTCGAGCTGGGCGAGCAGGCGGTCCACGTAGTGGATGTCCCAGGCGCCCTCGACCTTCGGGACCATGATCACGCTGAGCTTGTCGCCGATCTCGGTGACCAGGCGCGTGAGGTCGTCCAGGACCCACGGCGACTCGAGCGAGTTCACGCGCGTCCAGAGCTGCGCGGTCGCCGAGGTCGATCTCCTTGCCGACCTTCACGAGGCCCTCGCGCGCGGCCTCCTTGCGGTCGACCGGGACGGCGTCCTCGAGGTTGCCCAGGACGATGTCGGACTTCGCCGCGATGTCGGGCAGCTTGGTCACGCATCTTCTCGTTCGAGGCGTCGAAGAAGTGGATCATCCGCGAGGGCGGGAACGGGATCTCGTGGACCGGATCCGGGGCTCCGGCGGCGAGCGGCTTGAAGAAGTCACGGGGGTGGCGCATGGGCGTCAAGATATTGACTCGCGAGTCAATCTGAGCTCCGGTGCGGCATCCTGTGGGCATGACCGACACGACCACCGACACCGGATTCACCACCGACCAGGCCGCGCGCGAGGCGTCCGGCGCGCACCAGTACGGGCGCTACCTCGAGGAGTTCGAGGTCGGCGACGTCTACAAGCACTGGCCGGCGAAGACCGTCACCGAGTCCGACGATCACCTCTTCTGCCTGATCACGATGAACCACCACCCGCTGCACCTCAACGACGTGTACGCGGCGCAGTCGCAGCAGAAGCGCAACGTGGTGGTCGGCCCGCTCGTCTACTCGCTCGCCCTCGGCATGAGCGTCAGCGACGTCTCCGGCAAGGCGATCGCGAACCTCGCCACCGAGGAGCTCTCGCACCCCAACCCCGTCTTCCACGGCGACACGCTGTTCGTCGAGACCGAGGTGCTGGAGAAGAAGGAGTCGCGCAGCAAGCCCGACCGCGGCGTCGTGAAGGTCCACACGAAGGTGCTCAACCAGGACGGCGTCCTCGTCGCCGAGTTCAAGCGCCTCGTGCTCGTCCCGCGCAAGCACCCGGGCGAGCCCGTCGCCTAGTCGCCGGACCCGTAGTTCCCACGGATAAGGGGCCGGGCGCATCCGCGAAGTCGCGGGTCCTGTTCGCCCGGTACCCTCACGTGGAGTTCACGGGGGCGGGTCGTCACCACTCGCCCCCTTCGCCGTTCCCGGATCGGTTCGGCAGTCCCCCGTCAGCGCCGTAGGAGGCCGCCCCGTCGTGTCTGAGATCACCGTTCCCACCAAGAACGAGAGGCTCATCGCCTGGGTCGATGAGATCGCCGCACTCACCAAGCCGGCGTCGGTGCACTGGTGCGACGGCTCGGCGGAGGAGTACGACCGCCTCTGCCAGACGCTCGTCGACGGCGGGACGTTCCGGAAGCTCAGCGAGGCCAAGCGCCCGAACTCCTACCTCGCCTGGTCGGATCCCGTCCGACGTCGCCCGCGTCGAGGACCGCACCTTCATCTGCTCCGAGCGCGAGGAGGACGCCGGCCCGACGAACAACTGGGAGGCGCCCGCCGAGATGCGCGAGCGGCTCGTCGGCCTGTTCGAGGGCGCGCACATGCGGGCCGCACGATGTACGTCGTCCCGTTCTCGATGGGCCCGCTGGGCTCCGACAAGTCCCACGTCGGCGTCCAGGTGACGGACTCGCCGTACGTGGCGGTCTCGATGCGGATCATGACCCGCATGGGCCAGGGCGCGCTCGACGTCGCTCGGCGAGCGACGGCGAGTTCGTCCCGTGCGTGCACTCGGTCGGCATGCCGCTCGAGGACGGCGTCGAGGACGTGCCGTGGCCGTGCAACGACGAGAAGTACATCGTGCACTTCCCCGAGACGCGCGAGATCTGGTCCTACGGCTCGGGCTACGGCGGCAACGCGCTGCTCGGCAAGAAGTGCTTCGCGCTGCGGATCGCCTCGGTGATGGCGCGCGACGAGGGCTGGATGGCCGAGCACATGCTCATCCTCAAGCTCACCTCGCCGGAGGGCGAAGGTCAAGTACGTCACCGGCGCGTTCCCGTCGGCCTGCGGCAAGACCAACCTCGCGATGCTGATCCCGACGATCGAGGGCTGGACGGTCGAGACGGTCGGCGACGACATCGCCTGGATGAAGTTCGGCGACGACGGCCGCCTCTACGCGATCAACCCCGAGGCCGGCTTCTTCGGCGTCGCGCCCGGCACCGGCGCGGACACGAACCCGAACGCGATGGCCTCGATCGAGGAGAACTCGATCTTCACGAACGTCGCGCTCACCGACGACGGCGACATCTGGTGGGAGGGCATGACGAAGGAGACGCCCGCGCACCTCATCGACTGGCACGGGCAACGACTGGACGCCCGACAGCGACACGCCCGTCCGCGCACCCCAACGCGCGCTTCACCGTGCCCCGCCTCGCAGGACCCGGCGATCGCCGCCGAGTGGGAGGACCCGATCGGCGTGCCGATCGACGCGTTCCTCTTCGGCGGGCGCCGCGCGACGCGTCGTGCCGCTCGTCCGCGAGGCGTTCGACTGGAACCACGGCGTGTTCCTCGGCGCGACGATGAGCTCCGAGATGACCGCCGCCGCCGCCGGCACCGTCGGCGCGCTGCGCTTCGACCCGTTCGCGATGCTGCCGTTCTGCGGCTACAACATGGGCGACGTACTTCGAGCACTGGCTCACGATCGGCGAGCAGCCGACGGCGCCAAGCTGCCGAAGATCTTCTACGTCAACTGGTTCCGCAAGGACGAGGACGGGTCGTTCCTGTGGCCCGGCTTCGGCGACAACAGCCGCGTGCTCGAGTGGGTCTTCCGCCGCTGCGACGGCGACGTCGAGGGCGTCGAGACGCCGATCGGCCTCGTGCCCGCCGTGAGCGACCTCGACATCGACGGGCTCGACATCGACGCCGCCGCCGTCGAGCAGCTGCTCACGGTCGACGAGGCCGCGCTGAAGTCCGAGCTTCCGCAGGTGCGCGAGCACCTGGAGAAGTTCGGCGCCGACCTTCCGGGCACGCTGCGCGACGAGCTCGAGAAGCTCGAGTCCCGCCTGGGCTGATCGCCCGCTGCTGCGGCGTCAGCCCTGAGGGTTGACGCCGTAGTACTTCGCGCTGAAGGTCGTGACCTCGCACCCGTACTTGGCGGGGAACGTCGCGGTGCCCTTGTACTTGCCGCCGCTGTACTTCGCCGTGATGGTCACGTTCTCGACGGCCGGCTTCGGCGCGCTCGTGTAGATCTTGGCCTTGCCCTTGTACGAGAAGCCGCCCTTGCCGTTGAGCTTGATCTTCCGGCTCACGGTCATCGAGCCGCTCCCCGACGTCTCGCCCGTGCTGGTCTTGCGCAGACACGGCGACTGGAAGCTCTTGATCGCCGACACGTCCTTCGTCGTCGTGATGTAGACCTGCAGCGCGGTGTCGATGTACGTGCCGCGCTTGGGCTTGCCGGCGGCGGTCGCGAGGCCGGCGAAGGCGATCATCGTGAGGGCTGCGACGAGGGTCGTCGCGATCAGGCGGCGGGGCATCGGTGCTTGCTCCATCGGTGGAAGGGCTGGACGCGCGCGAAACCCTAGTGGCTCGGGCCCTGGCCGCCGCCGGGCATGCGGATGTCCATCAGCACGACGTCGGCGGAGCGTCTCCGCGAGCTCGACGGCTCCAGGCCGTCGCCGGCCTCGCGACGATGCTCAGCGACGCTCCTCGTCGAGGATCATCTTGAAGCCGGTGCGGACGAGTTCCTGGTCGTCGGCGATCAGGACGCGGACGGGGTCATCGGGCTGGCCTCCTGGGCGCGTGTGTGCGGTCAGTGCCGGCTCGGGCGCGGCGGTCCGGGGAGCCGTGCGCGGACCTGGAACCCGCCGCCGCGGGCCGGTCCGGCCTCCAGCTCGCCGCCGGCGAGCGCCACGCGCTCGCGCATGCCGGCCAGGCCGTGTCCGGACCGGGTCCTCGCGACGGCGCGCCGCCGCCGCGCGCGGTGTCGCGCACGTCGATCACAGCGCATCGAGGCCGCCAGTCGAGCACGACGGTCGCGTGCGCGCGCCGGCGTGCTTGAGCGTGTTCGTGAGCGCTCCTGGACGATCGGGCCCGTCTCCGCGTGACGTCGACGACGGCGACGAGCGCGGGCAGGAGCGCGGCGAGCCAGTACGTCCGCGGGGCGTGCGCGTACGCGCCGGCGGCGAACGCGGCGACGGCGAGCGTCACCATCGGCGTGAACAGCTCCTTGATGTCCACGGTCAGCAGGTGGACCGAGAGCAGGACCGCGGCGACGCCGAGCATCGCGAACGTCGGATGGCGCCGCATCACCAGCGAGCGGAAGCGGCGCGAGCGTCATCCCGACGACGACGATCCACGGATGCGGCCCGAGGTCGGTCGCCGGGTCGACGGTCGTGTCGATCACGCCGATGACCATCAGGAAGACGACGATCACGACGTCGGGGAGCGCGACGCCCATGGCGGCGCGCCGCGGCGAGCAGCCGGCTCATCGGTGCGGCGCTCCTCGTCGAGCGGCAGCCGGACGTGCAGCACGCCTCCGCCGTCGGCCGCGTGCCGGCTCGAGCGTCGAGCGTGCCGCCGAACAGCAGCGTCGCGCTCGCGCATGCCCGCGTACGCGGCGGGGGAGAGCGGCCCGTCGGCCTCGAGCCGCAGCTCCAGGTCGGAGGCGGAGCGGCGGACGAGCGGCGCTCGCGTGACGCGCGCCGCCGTGGTCGACGACGGATCGCAGCCCGTCGCTGAGGATCCGGTAGGCGGCCATGTCCAGCCCGGGGGAGAGCGTCGTCGTCGTCCCCTCGACCTGCGAGCTCGGTCTCCACGCCGCGCTCGCGCATCTCGTCCATGAGCGTCGCGATCCGCCGCATCGACGGCTGCGGGCGCAGCGCGAGCTCCTCGTCGCCCTGGCGCAGCACGCCGAGCAGGCGGCGCGTCTCGGTCAGCGCCTCGCGGCCGGTCGTCTCGATCTGCGCGATCGCCTGCTCGGCGGCGCGCGCGGTCGCGCAGGGTGAGCCGCTCGGCGGCCTGCGCCTGGACGACCATGACGCTCACGTCGTGGGCGATCAGGTCGTGCAGGTCGCGGGCGATCCGCGCGCGCTCGGCGGTGACGGCGGCCGCCGCGCGCGCCTCGCGGTTGCGCGTCGATCTCCAGCGCCTGGCGCTTCAGCCGCTCGCGCGGCGGCCGCGTGCCAGGCCATCAGCCGGCCGCCCGACCGCGCCGAGGCCCACGCGGGATCGAGGAGGCACGAAGATCAGCGAGCTGACCGCCGACGAGAGGGTTGTTCAGGACGATCGCCAGCGGGAACAGGACCGACGACGAGCGGCGCGGTCCGCACGAACGTGCGGCGGTCGGTGTTCGCCGGCCCAGTGACGGGGAGGAGGAAGTAGCGGGATCAGGAGCAGCGGGTTGTCCTGGTCGAGGTCGCTGCTCCCGAGCAGTCACGGCGCGCGACGAGCGCGAGCGAGAACGCCGAGGATCGCCGCGACCGGGCGACGCCGGGACTGCGCGACGCAGACGCCGGCGGCGAGCGCGGCCAGCGACGCTCCCGGCGAGCGGCGCCCGCGTCGCCGCCCTGGACGACGAGGATCGGGACCGACAGGACGACCAGCAGGACGCCGCAGACGGCGAGCAGGCCGTCGGCGCCCGCGGCGCGCACTCGCTCGATGATCGACGCGGGACCGGCCACGAGCGGACGCGTAACCGAGCGCCCGGGCGCCCGCATCGCCTCAGCGGATGATGCCGGCCGTCATCCTCGAGGATGACGCCGAATCGCCCGCTGAGCAGCGGAAGTTCGCCCCCGCGGCCGACGACGCGAGGCCGTCGACGGAGCGAGCATCGCCGCATCGTCCATATGACCGCTTCCAGGAGGCGCAACCACGATGCTCAACACCACACTCGACATCCCGCCCATCACCGCCGCGACGGTCGCGGCCGTGAGCGGCACGGGACTCACCCGTCGCTACGGCGACGGGGACGCCGCGGTCGACGCCCTGCGCGGCGTCGACATCGACGTCCCGCGCGGCGAGTTCATCGCCGTCATGGGGCCGTCCGGCTCCGGCAAGTCCACGCTGATGCACCTGCTCGCCGGGCTCGACGTCCCGACCCGCGGCGCCGTCCACATCGACGGCGTCGACCTCGCCGGCCTGTCCGACGACCAGCTCGCGAAGCTCCGGCGCACGCGCGTCGGGTTCATCTTCCAGAGCTTCAACCTCGTCCCGACGCTGAGCGCCGAGGAGAACGTCGTCCTCCCGCTCGCAGCTGGCGGGCGAGCGCATCGACACGGCCGTGGCTCGAGCTCGTGCTCGACCGCGTCGGGCTGACGCGCCCGCCGCGAGCACAAGCCGTCGGAGCTCTCCGGCGGCCAGCAGCAGCGGGTCGCCGTGGCGCGCGCGCTCGTCACCGGGCCGGCGGTGCTGTTCGCCGACGAGCCGACGGGCAACCTCGACTCGCGCTCGAGCGCCGACGTGCTGGCGCTGCTGCGCGACGCCGTCGACGCCGACGGCCAGACGATCGTGATGGTCACCCACGACCCGCGCGCGGCGGCGATCGCCGACCGCGTCGTCTTCCTCGCCGACGGCACCGTCGCCCAGCAGCTGCGCGACCCGTCCGAGGACTCGGTCATCGCGACGATGGCGGAGGTGACGGCATGAGGCGCCTGGCCTTCGCAGACCTGCGTGCGCATCGGCTGCGCACGCTGCTGAGCATCATCGCGGTGACGCTCGGCGTGGCGCTCGTCACGGGCGCCATGACCCTCACCGGGACGATGACGCACGCCGCGTCGTCGCTCTCGCGCATCCGCCTACGACGACGTCGACGCCGCCGTCGACGCCCGATCGCCGGTCGACCGCAGCCAGCGACATCCAGGGCGCCTCGCGTCCCTCGCTGCCGGCCTCGGCCGTCGGCCGCGTCGCCGCGACATCGGGCGTCGCCGCCGCCGCGGGCGAGGTCCTGCGCGACGACGTCAAGATCACGGGCAGCGGCCGGGAAGGTCTCCGGCTCGGGCCCGTACTTCGGCGTCGGCTTCCCGTTCACGGACGCCGCCGCGCGGCGCCTGTCGGCCTTCCGGCTCGACGACGGCGCCTGGCCCGCCGGCGCGGGCGCCGTCGCGATCGACGCGGCGACGGCCGACCGCGAGGGCCTCGGGCTCGGCGACACCGTCCGCATCGCCGCGGGCGGGCCCGCACGGTCCTTCCGCGTGTCCGGCATCGTGCGCTTCGGCGAGGTGAAGGCGCTCGGGACGGCCACGATGGCGCTGTTCGACCTGCCGACCGGCCAGTCGCTGTTCGACCGCCGCGGGCGCGTCGACAGCGTGCTCGCCGCGGCGGCTCCCGGGACGTCGGCGCCCGCGCTGCGCGCGCGGCTCGCGCGTGAGCTCGGGCCGTCCGCGCAGGTGCGCAGCGGCCGGGCGCAGGACCGCTTCGACCTCGGCGGGCTGAAGCAGTTCGTCTCGATCCTGAAGACGATCCTGCTGGCACTCGGCATCGTCGCCGTGGTCGTCGGCGCGGTCACGATCGCGAACGCGCTGTCGATGGCCGTCGCCCAGCAGCAGCGCACGCTGGCCCTGCTG
Organism: uncultured Actinomycetes bacterium; assembly: GCA_963823375.1. GTDB lineage: Bacteria > Actinomycetota > Thermoleophilia > Solirubrobacterales > Solirubrobacteraceae > F1-60-MAGs163. The sequence continues at coordinate 43,894 of CAWGLQ010000017.1, forward strand.
CGGTCCGTCGGCGCGACGCGCCGTCAGGTGCGGCGGATGGTCGTCGTCCAGGCGCTGGCCATCGGCCTCGCCGGCTCGGCGATCGGTCTGGTCGTCGGCTTCGGCCTGGCGCAGGGGATGGCGTCGCTGTTCGACGCGCTCGGGCTGTCGCTGCCGGCCACCGGCATGTCGCTCGGCGCGGGCGCGGTCGTCGCCGCGCTCGTGATCGGCACCGTCGTGCCGCTCGTCGCCTCGCTGCGTCCCGCGCGCCGCGCCGCGAAGGTGGCTCCGGCCGCCGCGCTGCGCGACGCCGCGGATCCCGCGCCCGGGATCGTCGGCCGCGCGGTGCGCGTGATCGCCGGCATCGTCGGCGCCCCCGCGGCGCGCCTCGGGGGCATGCCCGGGTCGCTGGCGCGGCGCAACGCGATGCGCCGCCCGGGCCGCACCGGCTCGACGGCGATCGCGCTGACGATCGGCGTGACGATCGTCGCGGCGCTCGCCATCGTGGTGAGCGGCCTCAAGGGCACGGCGACGGGCCAGGTGCGCGACCACATCAGCGCCGACTACATCGTCGCCTCCGAGCAGCAGGGCTGGGGCCCGGCGTCGCGTGAGGCGCTGCAGGCGGTCGGCAAGGTCCAGGGCGTCCGCACCGTCGGAACGGTCGCACTCGATCGCGCCCGCGTGGGCACGGCCGAGGCGACGGTCGCCGGCGTGGACCGCGCCGCCGCCTCGATGGTGCGGTACGACGTCGAGTCCGGCGCGGCCGGGCCGGGCGGCGCTCCGCGAGCGGGCGAGGCGTACGTCGCCGACCGCTACGCCGACGCGCAGCACATCGCCGTCGGCGACCGGATCACGCTGCGCGCGGCGACGCGGCGAGCCGGTGACCGCGCGCGTGTCGGCGATCACCCGCCGCGCGGCGATCGACGTCCTCGGCCTCGGCGACGTGACGCTGCCGTGGGAGATCTACCGGACCGCGTTCACGACGAAGCTCGCGAAGTTCGGGCTCGTGGACACGGCGGGCGGCGCCTCGCAGGCGCAGCAGGCCGCGATCGCACGCTCGATGCGGGCGTTCCCGGGCGCGTACGTCGCGACGCCGGACCGCTGGGCGGCCGACCAGGCCTCGTGGCTGGACCAGGTGCTCTCGGTCATCGTCGTGATGCTGGCGCTGGCGGTCGTCGTCAGCCTGCTCGGCATCGTCAACACGCTCGCCCTGGCGGTCGTGGAGCGCACGCGGGAGATCGGCCTCCTGCGGGCGGCCGGCATGACGCGGCGCCAGGTCCGGCGCATGGTCCGCTGGGAGAGCGTCCTCACCGCGCTCGTCGGCGCCGGGCTCGGCATCGCCGCCGGGCTGGCGCTGGCCGGCGTGGCGACGGTGCTGCTCGCCGACCAGGGGCTGACGTTCGTGCTGCCGGTCGGCGTGCTCGCCGCGATCGCGATCGTCGCCGCCCTCGCGGGCGTCGTGGCGGCGGTGATCCCGGCCCGGCGGGCGGGGCGGATGGACGTCCTCGCCGCCGTGTCGGTCGACTGACCGTCAGCCGGCGGTGGTACGGGGCCCGGGCCACGCTCAGTGGCTCGGGCCCTGGCCCGCCGCCGCGGGCGGCCGCGACTCCTCGGCGAGCGAGGTGATCGCGAGCGGGCCGCGCGCGGCCTCCTCGAGGACCTGCGTGGCCTCCTCGAGCGACCGGGCGTACAGCTCCACGAGCAGGTGCACGACGATCTTGTCGTCGTCGTGCTTGTGGAAGCGCACGTGGGTGAAGAACTCGCGCGTGCCGAACTCGCCGAAGGCCGCGTAGGAGAGCGCGTCGCCGGCGTCGGGTCCCGAGCAGGTCTCGACGTCCTCGGCGTCCACGGTGACGGTGCACGAGGCGACCCACGGCGTTCCGGCGATCATCCGCTCCCAGCGGTCCTCGATCGGCTCGACGCGGCCCTCGCGGAACCCGAGGTGGGGCTGGTCGTGCATGCAGTCCAGGCACTGCACGACGGCCTCCTGCAGCTCGTCCACGACCTCCGCGCGCTCGCCGGTCTGCGGGTCGATCTTGTGGATCCCCTCGTAGTGCACCTGCACTTCGAGGTCGCTCGACCAGCATCGGTAGCAGCGCAGCCAGGCCTTGTTCTCCGGGGGCACAGGGTCATTCTAGGTGCGCCGCGTGAGTAGGCTGCGGCCATGCCTGGCACCGTGCTCTACGAGACCGCCGAGTCGGTCGCGACCCTGACGCTCAACCGTCCCGAGCGGCTCAACGCGATCACCGCCGAGCTGGTCGGCGACCTGCGCGACGAGCTCGTCCGGGCACAGGACGACGACGCCGTGCGCGTGATCCGCCTGCGCGGCGCCGGGCGGGCGTTCTGCGCCGGCTACGACATCGGCTGGGGTGCGCAGATGATGGAGGAGGCCGAGGCCGGGCGGCCGTGGGATCCGATGGCCGACCTGCGCGTCATGTCGCGGTTCGTCGACCTCTACATGGCGCTGTGGCGATCCCCGAAGCCCGTGATCACCCAGGTCCACGGCTTCTGCGTCGGCGGCGGGACGGACTTCGCACTGTGCTCGGACCTCATCGTCTGCGCCGAGGACTGCCGGATCGGCTACCCGCCGGCGCGCGTGTGGGGATCACCGACGACGGCGATGTGGATGTACCGCGTGGGGCTCGAGCGCTCCAAGCGGCTGCTCTTCACCGGTGACGCGCTCGACGGCCGGCGCGCGGTCGAGTGGGGGCTCGCCAGCGAATGCGTCCCCGAGGCCGATCTCGACGTCGCGACGTTCGCGCTCGCCCGGCGCGTGGCGCTCCTGCCGGCCAACCAGCTGCACATGATGAAGGTGCTGGTGAACCAGGCGTTCGAGCAGATGGGGCTTCACACGACCCAGCTCATCGGCACGCTGCTGGACGGAGCGTCCCGGCACACGCCGGAGGGCACGGCGTTCAGCGAGGCGGCGATGGTGGACGTGCGCAAGGCGGTCCGCGAGCGCGACACGCGCTTCGGCGACTACGGCGAGGGCCCGCGGTCCGTGTGACCGGCGTCGTCGGGGCGGTGCTGGCGGGCGGCGCGGGGACGCGGCTGGGCGGCGCAAAGCCCGGCACGCCGCTGGCGGGGCGCCCGCTCCTGTCCTACCCGCTCGCCGCGCTGCAGGCGGTGCTGGGGCAGGTGGCGGTCGTCGCCAAGGACGACACGGAGCTTCCGCCCGTCGGGGAGGGCGTGCTCGTCTGGCGCGAGCCGGACACGCCGCGCCATCCGCTGGCGGGCGTGGTCGAGGCGCTGCGCCGCGCCGAGGGCGACGCGGTGGTCGTGCTCGCCTGCGACCTGCCGTTCGTGACCGCGGACCTCGTGCGCGAGCTGGTCGCCGCGGACGCCGGCGGCGCGGCGGCGGTCGTCGCCGTCACGCCCGAGCGCGGTCTCCAGCCGCTCTGCGCGCGCTACGAACCGGAGGCGCTGGCCGCGCTCGCCACGTTCGACGCGCGCGGCCGCACGATCGCGCAGGTGCAGGCGCTGCACCCCGCCACCATCAGCGTCCCGGACGCCCGGCTGCGCAACGTCAACAGCCCCGAGGACCTCGCCGCGGCCGAAGCCGCCCTCACCGCATCGCGGGGCAGCTGAAGGTCGCTGAGCGACGTCGCGATGCCCCGATCGCGTGCGTGCGGGCGGCTAGCCGCCGATCGCGCTCATGGTGCGCGGCGGCTGGATGAACCCGGGCTCGTTGACGTGGTGCTTGAGCTCCTTGCGCCAGACGGCGTCCCGGATCAGCTGCTCGAGGTCGTCGTCGGTCGCGCCGCTGCGCAGCGGCGTGCGCAGGTCGGTCTCGTTGAGGGAGAAGAGGCAGGTGCGCAGCCGGCCCTCGGCGGTGATCCGGATGCGGTTGCAGTCGCCGCAGAACGGCTCGCTGACCGGATTGATGAAGCCGATCCGTCCCTGCCCGTCGGCGAACCGGTAGACGCGCGCCGTGGCGCTCGGCTCGCGCGGCTGCGGCTCGAGCGGGAACTCGGTCTCGATGATCGCCCGGATCTCCTCGCCGCGCAGGACGCTCTCCGGCGTCCACGCGTGGTCGGCGTCGAGCGGCATGAACTCGATGAACCGCACCTCGTACGGGTGCTCGCGTGCGAACCGCGCGAACGGCAGCACCTCGTCCTCGGTGAAGCCGCGCATCGCGACGGCGTTGACCTTGATCGGGTGCGCCTGCGGGAACGCGGCGAGCGCCTCCAGGCCGCGCAGGACCCGGGGGAGGGCGTCGCGCCGCGTCATCTCGAAGAAGCGGTCGCGCTGGAGCGAGTCGATCGACACGTTGAAGCGGTGCACGCCGGCGTCGACGAGCGCCGCGGCGTCGCGGTCGAGCAGGAACCCGTTCGTCGTGACGGAGAGGTCCTCGACACCCGGGACCCGGGCGAGCATCGCCGCCAGCTTCGGGAAGTCGCGCCGGACGAGCGGCTCGCCGCCCGTCAGCCGCAGGTCGTGGACGCCCATCTCGGCGAGCACGCCGACGACCCGGGTGATCTCCTCGAACGTCAGGACGGCGTCGCGCTCGAGCCACGGCAGGCCCTCGGCGGGCATGCAGTACTGACAGCGGAAGTTGCAGCGGTCCGTGACGGAGACGCGCACGTCGCCGATGACGCGGCCGTGTCCGTCGATGAGCGGCTCGCGACTCACGCCACCAAGTCTCTCACGGCCTCGTCGAACACCTCGGTGTGACGGTCCACGTCGGCCTGCGTGCTGTGCGGGCACATGAGCGCCATGTTGTGGAACGGGGTGAGCATCACGCCGCGATTCAGCGCGTGCAGGTGCAGGTAGTGCTCCAGGTCCTCGTCGTGCGAGGCGAAGGCCACGGTGCCGTTGCGCGCCGGCTCGGGCAGGAACTGGTACTCGGCGCGGCAGCCCAGCTGGGTGACGTTCCAGGGGACCTCGTGGCGGTCGATGACGCTCTGCACGCCCTCGGCGAAGCGGGTCGCGAGCGGGATCATCTGCGCGAACGCGTCGGCGTGCAGCGCGTGCTCGAGCGTCGCGCGCATCGCCGCGCTGGACAGTGCGTTCCCGGCGAGCGTCCCGCCGACCCCGCCGGTGTCCTCGTAGTCGGCGTCCTCGTCGGCGAACAGCCGGTCGACGAGTTCGGCGGTGATGCCGAGCGCCCCGGACGGCACGCCGCCGCCGATGGCCTTGCCGATGACGAGGATGTCGGGGTCCAGGCCCCACGCCTCCGTGCAGCCGCCCGGGCCGGCGGAGAACGTGTGCGTCTCGTCGATGATCAGCAGCGTCCCGTGCGCGCGGGTCAGCTCGCGCAGCGCGGTCATGTACCCGTCGTCGGGGAGGATGATCCCCATGTTCGTCATCGCCGGCTCGGCGAGGACGACGGCGACCTCGCCGGTCGCGAGCGCCCGCTCGAGGGCGTCGACGTCGTTGAAGTCGATGGCGACCGTCGTGTCGCCGACATCGACGGGCGCGCCGACGTTGCCCTCGCGGGCGACGGTCACGCCGTGCTCCTCGACGGCGAACGCCTCGTCCACGGACCCGTGGTAGCAGTAGCTGTAGACCAGGACCTTCGGCCTGCGCGTGAGCTGGCGCGCGAGCCGCAGCGCGGTGCGGTTCGCGTCCGTGGCGCTCAGCGTGAACAGCCAGCGCGGCACGCCGAAGCGCCGCGTGAGCTCCTCGCCGACCCAGATCGCCTCCTCGGTCGGGAGCATCATCGTGATGCCGTGCCCCGCCTGGTGGGCGGTCGCGTTGGCCGTCGAGGGCGGCGAGTGCCCGGCCATCGCACCGGTGTCGCCGAGGGCGAAGTCGATGTACTCGTGGCCGTCGACGTCGACGATCCGCGCGCCCTGGCCGTGCGCGGCGAAGACGGGGTGGCCGCCCGCCCAGCGCATCATCCACGGCATCGGCACCCCGCCGATCAGCGACTCGCCCGCGCGCTCGTAGAGCTCGCGCGAGCGCGGGTGGACGCCCGCGAAGTGGTCCAGCTCGCGCTGCAGCAGCGTTCCGAGGCGCGAGCGGTCGATCTCGGCCATGGTCAAGCCTCCGGGGCGCCGGCTCGCAGCGTCGCCGCGACATCGGACTTCGAGATGGGTCCGACACAGGGGGACGTCGCGCCCGCGTCGAGGTAGCGCTGAACGCCGGCGCGCACGGCGTCCTCGTCGCCCACGGCCGTGAGCGTCCGCAGGAACTCGCTCGAGATCGCGGCGCCCATCGCCGCCGGATCGCCGGCGGCCGCGTCGTAGCCGGCGATGTCGGCCGCGAAGCCCGAGCGCTCCAGCATCGCGCGGTAGAACGGCAGGCCGAAGTACGGCAGCAGGTCGCGGCGCATCACCTCGTCGACGCCGGCGACGTCGTCGGTCAGCGCGGAGGGGACGGCGGCGATGATGTCGAACCCGTCGAGCGTCCTTCCCGCCCGCTCGCGGCCCTCGCGCACGCACGGGACGACGACGTCGCGGATGTAGTTCGGGTTGCAGAGCCACAGGACGACCGCGTCGCCGACCTCGCCCGCCAGGCGCAGCATGTTCGGCGACAGCGCCGCGATGCCGACCGGCAGGTCGGGGAACGGGCCGATGCCGGACAGCCGGAACTGCGACGTCCACTTGGTCCCGGCCGGCGGGTCCTCGCCGCGGAGGATCGCCCGGACGATCGCGGTGTACTCGCGCATCTCCGTGACCGGCTTGTCGATCGTCTGGCCGTGCCAGAACTCGACGACCGGCCGGTGCGAGACACCGATGCCGAGCATCATCCGCCCGCCCGATGCGTCGTGGATCGTCGCCGCCTCCTGGGCCATCGTCGCGGGCGTGCGCGAGTAGATCGGCACGACGCCCGTGCCGACGCGGATGCGCTCCGTCCGCATGGCGTAGGCCATCGAGACCTGGAGCGCGTCGCGGCCGGCGAGATGCGTCACGTAGGCCGACGCGTAGCCGAGCTCCTCGGCGAGCTGCACGCGCTCGATGGCCTCGGGCAGCGAGCGGCCGGTGGACAGGAACGCGCCGACGGGCATGCGTGAAACCTACGTCACCGGCGCAGCAGCACGTACATGAGCGTCGCGGCGAAGGCCATCTGGCCGAACGTCATCGCGGTTCCCGTGTTCGACGCGCCGAGGAGCTCTGCCACGAGCGTCCCCGCGAGGAAGGCGCCGAGCATCAGCGCCAGGTCGATCACGCGCGCCCGCGTCATGCCGCTGCCGCCTCGGCGGCGAGCGCGTCGACGAGCGCCGGGACGTCGGCTCCCGGATCGGCCGCGTCGAGCAGCCGCTGAGCGGCGCGCGGGCCGCCGACCGCGCGCAGGCCGCGGTCGCCGTGCTCGGCGGTGAAGTCGGCGAGCGCGGTCGCACGGCGCGCGCGCAGGCGGCGCGCCGGCAGGTCCAGGCGCTCGCGGTGCTCGGTGAGCGCCGCGACGAGCTCGGCGACGCCCTGGGCCGGCGGCAGTGAGGAGACCGGCACGACGCGGGTCTCCCGGTCGCCGACCGACCGCAGCGCCGCGCTCAGGTCGCGCCGGGCGCGCAGTGCGACCTCGCCGAGGTCCGACTTCGTCACCACGAGGACGTCGGGGATCTCCATGATCCCGCTCTTGAGGAACTGCAGGGTGTCGCCGGAGGCCGGCTGCACGACGACCACCACGGTATCGGCGACCTCCGCGACGTCGGTCTCGCTCTGGCCCACGCCGACCGTCTCCACGACGACGACGTCGAAGGCGGCCGCGAGGACGGCGGCGGCCTCCCGCGTCGCGGGCGCCAGGCCGCCGAGGCGCCCGGCGGCCGCCGTCGAGCGGATGAACACGCGCTCATCGGCGGGATCGAACGCGATCCGCGCCCGGTCGCCGAGCAGCGAGCCGCCGCTGCGCTTGGACGACGGGTCGACGGCGAGCACCGCCACGCTGCGCCCGGCGCCGCGCCACTCGCGGATGAGCTCCGACAGCAGCGAGGACTTGCCCGCGCCGGGCGGCCCGGTCACGCCGACGATGTGCCCGCCGGCCTCGCGTCCCAGCGCGGCGGGGGAGAGGCGGCGCAGGAGCGCGGCGATCTGCGGCCGCGCGGCGGGTGTGCGGTTCTCGACGAGGTTCAGCACCTCGGGCGCGGCGGACAGGTCGCCCGCCGCCAGGCGCTCGCCGAGTGCTGTGCCGTCGGGCAGGGACATCGGGGCTGGACGCTAGCGCGCGGCCGACACGACGACGTACGAGCTGGTCACCGCGAAGGCACCCGGGTCCTCGTTCCCCTCGCGCAGGGCCGCGATGCTCCGCTCGCGCACGTCATGCCAGGCGTCCGCGTCGAGCCGGCCGCGGACGGCACGCCAGACGGGATGGAGCTGCTCCTGCTCGTCGAACCACGACTCCGGCGAGTCGTGCCGGAACGTCAGCTCGTGCTCGGTGCTCCCGAGCGGACGGGCGCCGGCCGCCTCCAGGAGCCCGCCGATCCAGTCGGGCTCGTGCCAGCGCGGCGCCTCGGCGAGCTCCTGGTGGCCCGCCGGAATGGCCGATCGCAGGATCCGGCCGGCGGCGGCGATGGCGCCCCCGGGCAGCCAGGTGCTCAGCGCCAGGCGGCCCCCGGGCTCGGTGATGGCGACCATCCCGCGGATCGCGGCCGGCGGGTCCGGCGAGAAGATCACGCCGAACACGCTGACGACCGCATCCGCGGGCCTGATGCCGGGCGGCGGCGCCTCGGCGGTCCCCACGGCGACCTCGCCGCGCAGGCCGGCCGCCGAGAGGTGCCCGGCGGCCTCGGCGATCAGGCGCGGCGACGGGTCGAAGCCGACGGCGTCGGCGCCGCGGCGTGCCGCCTCGATCAGCGCGTTGCCGGTGCCGCAGCCGACGTCGATCAGGCGCTCACCGGCCTGCAGCCCGGTGGCGTCGAGCACCACGGGCGCCGCGGGTGCGAGCGCGGCGGCCGTCGGCGCGTAGTCGCCGTCGCCCCAGTCGATGGTCGCGGTCTCGCCCACAGAGCGATCCTACGCGGGGTCGGCGCCGCGCAGGCGGCGCTGGACCTGCCGGACCGACCACTGGTCGGCGGTGTGGCGCTCCTCGGCCCAGGGATCACCGTCGTTGTGGTAGCCGTTGCGCTCCCACAGACCCGGCTCGTCGTGGTCGAGCAGCTCCAGGGCGCTCACCCATTTCGCGGACTTCCAGAGGTACCGGCTGGGGACGAGCAGCCGCGCGGGGCCGCCGTGCTCGCGCTCGAGCGGCCGCCCGTCGAACGCGTGCGCGACGAGGACGTCGTCGCCCAGGAGCGCCTCGAGCGGCAGGTTCGTCGTGTAGCCGCCGTGCGCGTGGACGAGGACGTGGCTCGCCGACGCGAGCGGGGCGGCGCGATCCAGGAGATCACGGACGCGCACGCCGGCCCACGTCGTGTCGAATTTCGACCACCGCGTCACGCAGTGCAGGTCGGTCGTCAGCGAGGTCTGCGGGAGTGCGAGCAGCTCCTCCCAGCGCAGCGCGAACGGCGACGCGACCAGCCCGTGAACGGAGAACGACCAGGTGGCCGTGTCGAGCTGCGGGGTCGGCCCGATCGTGAGGACCGGGAACTTCTCCGTCGGCGACTGGCCCGGCGGCAGGCGCGCAGGGTCGATCCCGAGCTTCTGCGCGCGGCGCCGCCCGCGCTCGCCGAACGCCCGCGGCGTGATCGGCATGCGCGCCTCAGACCGCGGCGCCGACGCCGCCGCGCTCGGCGACGAGGCGGACGATGTCGCCCATGATCTGCGTGATGTCGAAGTCCTTGGGCGTGTAGACCGCCGCGACGCCGGCGGCCTTCAGCGGCTCGACGTCGGCGTCGGGGATGATGCCGCCGACGACGACCGGCACGTCCACGCCGCGCTCGCGCAGCGCCTCGACGACCGACGGGATCAGCTCGCGGTGCGACCCGGACAGGATCGACAGGCCGACGACGTGGACGCCCTCCTGCAGCGCGCTCGCCGCGATCTGCTGGGGCGTCAGGCGGATGCCCTCGTACACGACGTCCATCCCGGCGTCGCGCGCGCGCACGGCGATCTGCTCGGCGCCGTTGGAATGCCCGTCCAGCCCCGGCTTGCCGACGAGGATCTTGATGCGGCGCCCGAGCGCCTCGCTGACCCGCTCCACCTCGTCGCGCAGCGCAGCGAGCTCGTCGTCGCCGGCGCCGACGGGAGCCGCCGCCTCGCCGACGCCGGTCGGCGCGCGGTACTCGCCGAACGCGTCGCGCAGCGTCCGCGACCATTCGCCCGTCGTCGCTCCCGCACGGGCGGCGGCGATCGTCGCGGGCATGATGTTCTCGTCCTCGCTGCGGGCGACGCGGGCGACCTCCGCCAGCGCGGCGTCCACCGCCGCCTGGTCGCGCCCGGCGCGCCACGCGGCGACCGCCTCGCGCTGCTGGCCCTCGACCTCGGGGTCGACCGTCAGGATCCCGCCGTCCGCGCCCTGCATCAGCGGGGAGGGCTCGCCCTCGGTGAAGCGGTTGAGCCCGACGACGACCTGCTCGCCGCTCTCGATCCGGCGCAGCCGCTCGCGATGGCTGTCGACCAGGGCGGCCTTCATGTAGTCCACGCCCTTGACCGCGCCGCCGTGCTCGGCGACGACCGCGATCTCGGCCCGTGCGCCCTCGAGCAGGTCGGCGACGAGGCCGTCCATCACGACCGAGCCCTCGAAGATGTCCGGGTACTCGAGCAGGTCGGTCTCCATCGCCAGGACCTGCTGGATGCGCAGCGACCACTGCTGGTCCCACGGGCGCGGCAGGCCCAGGGCCTCGTTCCACGCCGGAAGCTGGATCGCGCGGGCGCGCGCGTTGCGGCCGAGCGTGACGGCGAGCGCCTCCAGGACGATCCGCTGCACGTTGTTCTCGGGCTGGCTCTCGGTCAGGCCGAGCGAGTTGACCTGGACGCCGTAGCGCAGGCGCAGGGCCTTCTCGTCGGTGACGCCGTAGCGCTCACGCCCGAGCTCCTCCCAGAGGATCCCCATCGCGCGGAGCTTCGCGTGCTCCTCGACGAAGCGCACGCCGGCGTTGACGAAGAACGAGATGCGGCCGAAGACGGCCGTCATGCGGTCCGCCGGGACGCGCTCGCGCGCGGCGTCGAGCACCGCGATCGCGTTGCTCATCGCGTACGCGATCTCCTGCACCGGCGTCGCGCCCGCCTCCTGCAGGTGGTAGCTGCAGATGTTGATCGGGTTCCACTTCGGGACGTTCTCGACCGTGTAGGCGATCATGTCCGCGATCAGCCGCATCGAGGGGCCGGGCGGGAACGCGTACGTGCCGCGCGCCAGGAACTCCTTGATGATGTCGTTCTGCGTGGTGCCGGAAAGCTGGTCCTGAGCCGCTCCCTGGTCCTCCGCCGTCACGATGTACAGCGCCAGCATCCAGGCCGCCGTCGCGTTGATCGTCATCGACGTGTTCATCCGGTCCAGCGGGATGCCGTCGAGCAGGGCGGCCATGTCGCCGCGATGGGCGACCGGGACGCCGACCTTGCCGACCTCGCCGCGCGCCAGCTCGTCGTCCGGGTCGTAGCCCGTCTGCGTCGGCAGGTCGAACGCGATCGACAGGCCGGTCTGGCCCTTCGCGAGATTCGACCGGTACAGCTCGTTGGACTTCTCCGCGGTGGAATGGCCCGCGTAGGTCCGCATCATCCAGGGCTTGTCCCGCTCGGGCAGGCGATGGCTCATGCCCGGATTGTATGGTCCGGCGCCGTGAGCCCGAGTCTCGTCACCGACCTGCGCCACCGCCTGGCCGACGGTCTCGACGTCGTCATGCGCCGCCGCGACCCGTACACGCCGCCGCGCCGCCTGCGCTACGTCGGGGAAGGGGACTACACCGAGGTCGGGGAGACCTGGCTCGGCCTCCTGCGCAGCCTCGCGCTCGTGCGGCCGGACGAGCGCGTGCTCGAGATCGGCTGCGGCGCAGGCGTGCTCGCGCGCCCGCTGCACCGCCATCTCGGCCCGGGCGCCCGCTACGTCGGCTACGACGACGACGCGGTCGCGATCGAGTGGTGCCAGGCCGCCTACCGCGACCGGCCCGACTTCTCGTTCGAGCTCGCCGCGGACCTGTCGGTGACCGATCTGGTCCTGCCGTTCCAGGACGAGACGTTCGACGTCGTCGTCATGCACGACGTCTTCCCGCACCTGCAGCCCGACGCCGTCGCCGCGCGGCTGCGCGAGGCGCGGCGCGTGATGATCGACGAGGGCCGGCTCTTCGCCACCGCCTACCTGCTCGACGCCGACGCACGTGCGGCCCTCGCCGCGGGCACCGCGCGCATCGCGTTCCAGGCGGGCGAGGAGACCCCCGGCGCCGAAGGCGACCACGGCGGCGAGCAGACGTTCGCGATCGACGAGGAATGGCTCCTGGACCGGGTCGCCGAAGCCGGCTTCAAGACGGTCGGCATCCGCCACGGATCGTGGACGCCCCACGAGGACACCAAGGCGTTCCCCGACATCCTCGTGGCGCGCCTGTGACGGCCGCGCCCGACGAGCAGCTCGACGTCCTGCACCTCGGGCGGCCCGAACGTCATCTGCTGCCACCGCATCGGCGACGTCCTCGTCGACCCCGGCCCGCAGTCGTGCGAGGAGACGCTCGTGGCCGCGCTCGGCGACCGCGTGCCGCAGGCGATCCTCCTCACGCACATCCACCTCGACCACGCCGGGGCGACCGGGGCGCTCGTCCGGCGCTGGCCGCACCTCGTCGTCGCCGTGCACGAACGCGGCGCGCGGCACCTCGTCGACCCCTCCAAGCTCGTCGCGAGCGCCACCCGGCTCTACGGCGACGACATGGACCGCCTCTGGGGCGAGATCGTGCCGGTGCCCGAGGACCGGCTGATCGTGCTGCAGGGCGGCGAGCACCTCGAGGGCTGGGGCGGCGACGGACCCTGGCAGGTGGCGTACACGCCCGGCCACGCCCAGCACCACGTCAGCTACCTGCACGAGCCCAGCGGCACCGTCTACGCCGGAGACGTCGCCGGCGTGCGCATCGGCGACGGCCCGATCATGCCGCCCACGCCGCCGCCCGACATCGAGCTCGAGCTCTGGCGCGCCTCCCTCGACACGCTCACCGCCTGGAACCCGCGACGGCTCGCCATCACCCACTTCGGCGTGTTCGACGACCCCGCGGCGCACATCGCGCAGCTGCGCGACGCGCTCGACCGGCTCGGCACATGGGCGCGCGACAACGACGCCGCCGAATTCGAGCGGCGCGTCCGCGAATGGATCACCGACCGCGTCGGCCCCGACCGCGCCGCCGCGTACTTCCAGGGCATGCCGCCCGACGCGCTGTACCCCGGGCTCGCCCGGTACTGGGCGACGCGGGGAGACTGATCAGGTCAGCTTCGCTGACCTGTCCTGGGGACTGATCAGGTCAGCTCCGCTGACCTGTCCTGCCAGGGGCCGTACCTGGGCGTTACCCTGAAGGGCCGATGTCTCAGACGGTGGAGCTTCCCCGGGTCCAGGGACCCGGCTCAGGCCTCGGAGGGTCGTGGCACGTCATCGTCCGCAACGACGATCACAACACGTTCGACGGCGTGGCCGGTGCGCTTGCGCGGACCATTCCAGGGATCACCCTGGATATGGGCTACTCCATCGCCGATCGCATCCACAACACCGGGCCTGGCGATTGTGTGGAGTGGCCATCGGGAGCTGGCCGAGCACTATTGGGAGCAGCTGCGCGACCATGGGCTCACGATGGCGCCACTCGAGCAGGGCTGACTCGCCGGCGCTGGTCGCGGGTCTCGGCGCGCCTGGCGCCACCCGCCTGCGGGGGGCAGTGGCTTGCGCCACAGCACCCCCTCGCCGTGCGGCGCTCATGCATCGCCGATTCCTCGCTCCGGTGAATGGCGGACGATCATGGTGCTGGGGATCAAGGCGTACCTGATGTCCGCCTGGCGTTCGTGACCGCTAGGCCCTGCGGTGGCCGGTGAGTGCTGCGACGGCGCCGAGGCCGATCATCACGCCGCCGCTGATGCGGTCGAGCCGGCGGCGCGCGGTGAACGTGCCGCTGAGGCGCTCGGCGGCCGTGCCGGCGAGGAGCGCGTAGGCCGTGTCGCTGAGCATCGCGATGACGATGAAGATGAGCCCGAGGCCGATGATCTGCAGACCGGGGCTCGCCGCGTCCGGGTCGATGAACTGGGGGAGGAACGCGAGGAAGAACATCGCGACCTTCGGGTTCAGGAGGTTGACGACGACGCCCTGGCGGAACAGGTGCGCGTGCGAGCGCGGCGATCGCGCGGCGGGATCCTCGTCACCGGCGTGGCGCAGCTTCTGGACGCCGAGCCAGACGAGGTACGCCGCGCCCGCGAACTTCACGACGTTGAACAGCTCGGCCGACGAGGCGAGGATCGCCGACACGCCGATCGCCGCAGCGAACACGTGGATCAGCGCCCCGGTCTGCACGCCGAACATCGACGCCACGCCGGCGCGACGCCCCTGCGCGATGCTCGTCCCGACGATGTAGAGGACCGACGGACCCGGCACCGCGACGAGCGCGAGCGACGCCGCGGCGAAGACCGCGAGCGTCGAGAGGTCGGGCATCGGGCGGCCCTGGCGTCAGGCGGTCGCCGCGGGCGCGGGCTCGGGATCGGTCGCCGGAGCCGTCTCGCCGCCGTTCACCGGCGTCTCGATGCGCCCCTCGCCGAGCGTCTCGTGCGGGAAGTAGAGCTGCGGGACCTGCCACCAGCCGGAGGTCATGGCGCGCATCTCGACCATCTCCTGACCCTCCCACCAGCGCTCGAAGTCGAGCTTGTCCTCGAAGTGGACGATCTGGAGGAACTTGTAGCGGTCCTCCTTGGAGCGGTGCAGCGACCAGCGCGGTCGCGCCGTAGCGCAGCGCCGTCGGCGTGACGTCCTCCAGCGACGGCCTGGAGCCGGTCGCCGCGCAGGCCGGTCGCGTACCAGGGAACGTGAATCGTCTGGGCCATCAGGCACCCACCTCCGCATGGATCGGTCCGGGGCCGTCGGCCGTGCGCGCCCTGGCCCTCCTCGGTCGCGCCGACGAGGATCGCGATCTTCCCGAGGTGCTTGTTCTCGTGCATGAGCTGGTGAGCCTCCGCGACCTGGTCGAAGTTCATCGTCTGCCACAGCACCGGCCGGATCAGGCCGTCGTCGATGAGCTGGTTGGCCTTGGTGCACTCCCAGGCGTTCGCGAAGTGCGAGCCGAGGATCTCCTTCTGGCGCATCCAGAGGTAGCGCACGTCGAAGTCGAGCGTTGAAGCCGGACGTCGCGCCGCAGATGACGACCTTGCCGAACGGCTTCACCGTGAAGACCGAGGTCGGGAACGTCGCCTGGCCGACGTGCTCGAAGACGATGTCGGGCGAGTCGCCGAGCAGCTCCTTGACGCGCTTGGCGAACGCGCGCGTCACGCCGAAGCGCGCCTTCTCCTCCTCGGGCGTCTCGTTGCCGGTGCGCATCATCCCCGCGAACTCGCTGCGGTCGATGTAGTCCACGGCGCCGAGCTGCTTGATCAGCTCGCCCTTGGCGGGGGAGGAGACGACGCCGACGCTCTCGCGCGCCGGCCGCCTTGACGAGCTGGGTCGCGAACACGCCCAGGCCGCCCGCGGCGCCCCAGATCAGCACGCGGTCGCCGGCCTGCAGCTGCGCCCGGTTGAAGAGCATGCGGTACGCGGTGAAGTACGTCAGCCCGTAGGAGGCCGCCTCCTCCCAGGTCAGCGCCTTCGGCTTGGGCAGCAGCTGCTGCGCCTGCACCTTGGTGAACTGCGCGAACGAGCCCCAGGTCGTCTCGTAGCCCCAGATCTTCTGCGACGGCGCGGCCATCGGGTCGAGGCCGTGGACCTCGGGGTCCTCGTAGGAGGTCTGGTTGCAGTGGACGACGACCTCGTCGCCGGCCTTCCAGCGGGTGACGCCGGGGCCGACCTTCCAGACGATGCCCGAGGCGTCCGAGCCGCCGATGTGGTGGCCGTACTCGGGGTGGTCGCCGTAGCCGAACACCGAGACGGGCTTGCCCGAGCGCCGCCCAGACGTTGTTGAAGTTCACGCCGGCGGCCATGACGCGGACGATCACCTCGAACGCCTGCGGCTCGGGGACCTCGATCTCCTCGAGCTGGAAGGCGTCCAGCGGCTCGCCCTCGCGCTCCTGGCGGATGACCCATGCGGCCATCGTGTCCGGCAGCTCGCCGGGCTCGGTGGAGACGTGCGCGATCTGCGACAGGTCGACGGCCATGATGGGGTGCGGTTCCTCCTGCGGGCGGACGGTGACGGCCGCGAATACTACGGCGCGCGGGGCGGGCGCGGCGGCCGCTTGCGCACGAGGAACTCGCGGATGTCGATGTACCCGGCGCGCGTGAACCACGTCCACAGGGCGATGACGATCGCTGCGTTGATGCCCAGCCCGAGGAGGATGAACGCCCCGGGCGAACTGACGTTCTTCACGAGCCAGCCGAAGTTCTGCCCGAAGAAGCCCGTGACGAACGTCAGCGGGAGGAAGAACGTCGCGACGATCGTCAGGACCTTGATGATCTGGTTGAGCTCGTTGGCGACGGCCGAGACGTACAGGTCGAGCGCGTTGGAGACCGACTCGCGGACGTTGTCGACCTGCTGGGCGACCATCGACATGCGGTCGAGGATGTCGCGCAGCGACTCGCGCCCCTCGCGGTCGCTGAAGCCCGGCAGCGTCTCCAGCACGTCGCGGCGCCCGGCGAGCACGTCGCGCTGGGCGCTGACCGTCTGCCGGATCGTGACGAGCGAGTGCTTGATCTCCAGCAGGCGCAGCCGCTGGTCGGTGTCGGCGTCCTCGAGGATCTCGTCCTCCAGGCGGTCGACCTCGTCGTCGATCGACTGCAGCGCCGGGTTCCACGTGGCCACGAGCGCGTCGAGGACGCGGTAGAGCACCTCCTCCGCCGTGTCGATGTCGCTGAGGCCGACGCGCCGGCGCACGTCCTGCGCGGTGTCGGCGTTGTGGTGCCGGATGCTGACGATCCCGTGGCTCGTGACGTGGAAGTGGAACTCGACCGGGGCGACGATGGGCTGCCCGTGGTCTCCGGAGTGGGTCGTCCGCGCGCCGAAGAAGACGAGCAGCGCCGAGTCCGGGTAGTCGTCGATCTTCGGGCGCTGGCCGAACTCGAGCGAGTCCTCGATCGCGAGATGGTCGAAGCCGAGCAGGTCGCCGACCTCCTGCAGGACCTCGGGCTTGGGCGCGTGCAGCCGCAGCCAGAAGCGCTCGTCGCGCTCGAGCAGCGCGTTCACGTGCGTCCGATCGAACGCCTCGAGGACCTCCACGCGCGCGACGCTAACGGCCGCGGCGGTCGGCTCGGGGGACCCGTCAGGTGCGCACGGGCTGCCGCAGCGCGGCCTCGCCCTGAGGCGCGCCGCCCGTGCTCGCCGGCCTCGACGAGGTCCTGCTCGATGCGCTCCTCGAGCGTCTCGGGCGCCTGCTCGCGCGGCGGGATCTTCTCGATCAGCAGCCACGCGACGAGCGCGCCGACCAGGGCCACCACGGCGCCGATCTTCATGCTCGTGTTGACGGCGTCCAGGAACGCGGTCTGCACCGCGAAGCCCGTCTTCCCCGGGATCCCGGCGCCACCCGTGGCGAGCGCGTCGACGAGCTTGTCGACCTGGCCCTCGGCGGTCCCCGGCAGCAGGTCCGTCAGGCGGCTGCGGCCGAGCGTGGAGACGAGTGCGCCGGTGACGGCGACGCCGAAGGTGCCGCCGACCATGCGGCTCATCGACAGCACGCCGGAGGCGGCGCCGGCCTTCGTCTGGTCGACCGCGTTCATCGCCGCGGTGCTCATCGGCGACATCACGAGGCCCATGCCGACGCCCATGAGAACGAAGGCGGCGGCCAGCGTCGAGTACGGGGTGTCCGGCGCCAGGAAGCTCTGCGCGAACAGCGAGATCGAGACGAAGACGAGCCCGAGCGACATCAGCGGCCGCGGCCCGACCTTGTCCGCCAGGCGGCCGGCGATCGGGCCCATGAAGATGATCACGACGGTCGAGGGGAGAAAGCGGACGCCGGCCTCGAGGGGGCTGTAGCCGCGGACGTTCTGCATGTAGAGCGCGATGAAGAAGAACATCGCGAGCATCGCGAAGCTCACGATGAACGCGACGAGGTTCGCGCCGAGGAACGAGCGGGAGCGGAAGTAGGAGAAGTCGAGCATCGGCGCGCGCACGTGATGCTCGATCACGAAGAACCCCGTGAGGCCGACGAGCGCGATCGCGAACAGCCCGATGATCTGCGGCGAGCCCCAGCCCCAGGCGTTGCCCTCGACGAGGCCGAGGACGAGGGCGCCCATGCCGACGCTCAGCGCCGTGACGCCGGCGACGTCGACCGTGCGGGTCGCGGTGGGATCGCGCGACTCGTGGGTCGCCCACAGCGTGACGGCGACGGCGACGACCGCGATCGGGACGTTGATGAGGAAGATCGACTGCCAGGAGACGTGCTCGACGAGGAACCCGCCGACCACCGGGCCGATGGCGAGCGCGACGGCGCTCATCCCGGCCCACGTGCCGATCGCCTTGCCGCGCTCCTCGGGCGGGAAGGCGTTGGTGATGATCGAGAGCGTCGCGGGCATCATGAACGCGGCGCCGACGCCCTGGGCGGCGCGGCCGACGACGAGCCAGGTCGCCGTCTGCGAGAAGGCGATGAAGAGGCTCGACGCGCCGAACACGGCGACGCCCACGAGGAACCAGCGACGCCGGCCGAAGATGTCGCCCATCCGCCCGCCCGTGACGAGCAGGACGGCGAACGTGAGCGTGTAGGCGTTGACCGTCCACTCGAGGTTCGCGGTCGACACGCCGAGGTCGCGCTGGATCGAGGGGAGCGCGACGTTCACGACGGTGTTGTCGAGCATCACCATGAACAGCGCGAAGCACATCGCGCCGAGCGTCCACCAGCGGCGGTCGGCGTCGTTGATGTCGGGCAGTGAGAGGGCCATGGGTGTCCTGTTCGGCGGCGGGTTGCGGCGGTGGGTCGGTCAGGCGGTGGGCAGGCCGGTGAGCGCGTTCGCCAGGCGCTCGCGCTGGTCGTCGGTGAGCGTCGCGGCGTACTGCTCGAGTCCGCGCAGGCGCAGGGCGTCGATGCGGGCGATCGCCTCGCGGCCCGCGGGGGTGAGGCTGAGCCGCTTGACGCGGCGGTCGGTCTCGTCCTCGCGGCGCTCCACCAGTCCGCGGCGCGCGAGCGCGTCGACGGCGCGGCTGGAGTTGGCGAGCGAGCAGCCCAGCGACTCCGACAGCTCCTTCACGGACGGCGACGCCTGGTATGCGACGAGCCGCTCGAGCGTCTTGAGCTGCGCGAGCGAGATGCCGAGGTCTTCGAGCAGGTCGGCGAACTCGCCGCCGGCGACACGGGCGACGTACTTCCACAGCGCGAGCAGGCTCTCGGCGAGTCCGGTGGTCGTGGAGGGTGCTGGAGGAGATACTTGCATCCCGGAAAGTATTAGCAGGATGCAGCTGTTGCGGAAGTGTGACTTTCGTCACACGAGCAGCGCTGCGCCGCCTAGTTCAGGAATGCCAGGAAGATCGCGTCGCCATTGGAGAGCGCGACGGCGCTGCCGCTGTTCTGCGCGACCCGGAACCAGGCTCGCGTTCCGGCCGGGCAGCCGGAGGCGGTGCCGACGCCGGCGGTGACGATGCGCGCGCTGGCGGTGGACGGGGTCACCTGGACACCGATGAAGCCCGTGAGCGTCGCGGAGGTCAGGCAGTACAGGCCCGTGGTCGGGTTCGTGAAGTCGGTGGCCGCTCCGGCGTTGCGGCTGTGGGCCGTGTCGATGGTCGTCACGCTCGAGCTGCGCGTGACCTTCGCCAGCGCGACGACGCTGACCGCGCCAGACGCTCCTGCGGCGCCTTGCGGGCCGGTCGGCCCGACGACCCCCTGCGGGCCCGGGACGGTCGAGTCCGCGCCTGCCGCGCCCGGCGCGCCGGTGTCGCCCGTGGCTCCGGCCGGTCCCTGCGGGCCGGTCGCCCCGGTGTCGCCCTTGGGACCTGCCGGGCCTGCGGCGCCGTCGAGGCCGTGCGGGCCCTGGACGCCCGCTGGGCCGGCAGCGCCTGCGGCGCCTGCCGATCCGGTGTCGCCCTGCGCGCCTGCGATGCCCTGCGGGCCTGCAGGACCTGCCGGTCCGTCGGCGCCCTGAACGCCCTGCGGCCCGGCGGGCCCGGCGGGGCCTTCGTGCCCCTCAAGTCCGTGGACGCCTTGCGCGCCTTGCGGGCCTTGCGGGCCTTGCGCGCCTTGCGGGCCGTCGACGCCCTGCGGTCCTTGCGCCCCGGGGTCGCCGTGAACGCCGATCGCTCCGGTGTCGCCCTTGGCGCCGATCGGTCCGGCGGCGCCGGTCGCGCCGACAGTGCCTTGAATGCCCTGGACTCCCTGTGCGCCGTCCGCACCGTTGGTGCCCGGCATTCCGGCGGGTCCCTGCGGTCCCTGGATGCCCTCCGGCCCCTGCGGTCCGATCGGACCCGTGTCACCGGCCGAGCCCTGAGCGCCGGCGATGCCGTGCGTCCCCTGGGGGCCCTGCGGGCCGACGGCGCCGGCGGCGCCCGTCTCGCCCTGGAGGCCCTGCGGACCTTGGGCGCCCTGCGGACCCTCGGCGCCCGCCGCACCGTCCGCGCCTTCGACGCCCTGCGGTCCCTGAACGTTCCCGACGTTCTCCCAGACGTCGTTCGGGAAGTCGAAGACCCAGAGGTCGCCCTGGATGAGGTATCCGTCGCCGGGGAGGTCACCGTGCGGGTGCGCCGCGATGAGGTCGGCGATCGTGGCGTATCCGCCCTCGATCTGGATGCTCGTGCCCTGTGCGCCGGTCTCGCCGGCGACGCCCTGGACGCCCTGAGCGCCCTGGACGCCCTGAGCGCCCTGCAGTCCCTGGATGCCCTGGATGCCCTGCGGTCCGGCGGGTCCGGCCGGCCCCGCGGCGCCATCGGCCCCGGCTTCACCGATCGGCCCCTGCGGTCCCTGCGGCCCTTGGCTGCCCTGCACGCCGTCGGCCCCGGACTCGCCCTGGATGCCCTGGGCACCCTGCGCGCCCTGGGCACCCTGCGCGCCGGCCTGTCCCTGCAGGCCCTGCACGCCCTGGATCCCCTGCTCGCCCTGGGGGCCCTGCATGCGGCCGGCGTTCTCCCAGATGTCTTCCTCGAAGTCGAAGACCCAGAGGTCGCCCTGGATGAGGTACCCGTCGCCCGGCAGGTCGCCGTGCGGGCGCGCCGCGATGAGGTCCGCGATGGTCGCGTACCCGCCCTCGATCTTCAGCCCGATCCCCTGCTCGCCCTGCGGGCCCTGCAAGCCTGCGTCACCGCGTGGTCCCTCGATGCCCTGGACGCCGCCGATTCCCTGGAGGCCCTGCGGGCCGGTCTCGCCGCGCAGCCCCTCAGCCCCTTCGCTGCCCTCGGGTCCTTCCGGGCCCACCGGCCCGGTGTTCCCCTGGATGCCCTGGATCCCGGCGTCGCCCTGCCCGCCGATCTCGCCCTGGATGCCCTGGACGCCCTGAAAGCCCTGGGGTCCTGCCGGACCTGCCGGACCTGCGGCACCGGTCTCACCGCGGACGCCCTCCACGCCCTGCACGCCCTGTGCCCCCTGCGATCCCACGGCGCCGGTCGCCCCGGTCTCGCCCTGCGCGCCCTGCACGCCCTGCACGCCCTGCGCGCCGACCGAGCCGGTCTCGCCGCGAGCGCCCTGGACGCCCTGCGTCCCCTGGACACCTGCGGGACCCTGGCCGCCGGGGAGTCCGGGAAGTCCCTGCTGGCCCTGCTCGCCCTGCGGACCCTGGATGCGCCCGGCGTTCTCCCAGACGTCATTGAGGAAGTCGAAGACCCAGAGGTCGCCCTGGATCAGGTACCCGTCCCCCGGCAGATCGCCGTGGGGGTGCGCCGCCATGAGGTCGGCGACGGTGGAGAAGTCGCCCTCGATCTGCAGTCCCACGCCCTGCTCGCCCTGCACGCCCTGCGCTCCCGGGACACCCGTCTCGCCGACGAGGCCCGGCGCGCCGGTTGCGCCCGGCGCCCCGGTTGCACCGTCGAGACCCGGGATGCCCTGCGGGCCGGGGAGGCCGTTCGGGCCGGGAAGACCGGGAATGCCCTGCGCGCCGTCGGCGCCGACCGAGCCGTTGCGAGCGAGCAGCAGTCGCTCATGGTCGCGGCATCGGGGGCGTGACGCGTAGGTTCGGGCACGCTGCGTCTCGTCGTTCACGCACAGGAAGAGGAGTGTCCGGGGAAGCGGGCGGTCGGTCGCCCTGGCGGCCGCGACGCGCCCGGATCCGGCGCCGAGCTCTGCCGAGAATGCCGATGCGCCTCCGGCGATCGCCGCGAAGAAGCACAGTGCCAGCAGGACGCGAACCGCCGCGAGCGACGTGAGCCCGAGCTCCGTTCCCGCGCGTCGCGCGTGGCGCATGAATGCAACGTGTCTCTGCGAGTGACCCACGTGTCATGTATCAGCCGATCTCCGGCATGCCGCGACCGTAGTTTGCGGCCGAGCCGTGCGCTGAACCCGCAGCCGTCGGCCGGCCGGGGCGCCCGGAATCAGCGAACGCGGACGAGCGAGCCGTCCCGCACGAGGCGGGCGGCCTGCCCGCTCACGGGCGCGTACACCTCGATGAGGGACGCGACGTTCGGATACGCGACGTACACGCTTCTGCTCTCGGGATTCCAGACTGCGAGTCCGCCGCCGGGAACCGCGGCTCTGCGCGCCTGCGACTTCACGGACTGGCGGCGCACCGTCGCGTAGGCGTCGGCCTTGGGGTAGGTCCCCACCGTCACGTAGGCGGGGCTGGGAACCCCCGCGGCTGCGCCGCCGGTCAGATACCGCACGAAGACGTTCCGCTTGGCGGTGTCGGTCAGCTCGAGGCGCGTGCCCGCACGTTCGCCGGTCCAGTACACGGGTTGCCCGCCCTCGGCGGCGAAGCGTCGAAGCTCGGTCGCGCTCACCGCCGTCGGCGGGTCACCGGGTTCGACGACGGCGGTCTCCTCGTCCGACACCAGGAGTACCACCAGCAGGACGGCGACCAGGCCGAACACGCCGAGCCCCGCGAGTGCCGCGAACCGGCGACGGCGAGCGGAGCGATCACTCGACTGGTTCGACGGCGACTCCACCCGGCAAGTATGGCCGCGCGGCGACCCCCGTGCGGGACCTGAGAACCATCAGACCGGCTTTGCCGGTCTGTCCTGCCAGGGGGCCGTACCTACGGCAACATCAGGTCGTTCTGCGATGACGGGCGCTCGCGCCCGATCGCGAGGGTCGCGGGGGCGACGGCGTCGCCGCGTACGCGGACCCGGTACAGCCCTGGCCGAACGGTCGCCTTGAGCTGTGCGGTGTCGTTCGGGTTGATCGGCCCCGTCTGCTGCCGGATGCCCGGCTGGTTCGTCGAGCCGGGTGCGCCGGCGGACTCGAACGTCACCTGCTGAGAGGCGCCGGTGAGGTTCGTGAAGACGAGCGTGATCGGGCCGGCGCCCACGACCTTCGGGGAGATGGCGATCCGCTCCGGCGTGATCGACGCCCCGAGCAGGATCGGCGCGGGCGGGCGCAGACGGTTCTCGTGCTTGTCGGTCCCGCAGCCGAGCGCACCGGCCGCGAGCGCGCCGGTGAGCGCGATCGCAAGGGTCGTGCGCCGTGAGTTCTCCATTGCTCCTCCGTGCGGCGCGTCCGGCGCCGCGCTGCGGACCCTACCCCAGCGCACGGCGCCGTGGAAAGGCCGGCCCAGCCGGGTCGTGCGCTCGCCGGCCGGCTAGAGGTCCAGCGCCGCCTCCGCGTGGGCGTCGGCCAGCGCCTCCTGCAGCCGCTCCCAGGCATCACGCTCGGCGGCCTCGTACTCGGCGCCGGAAAGGTCGCGAAGCTCGTCGGCATACCGCTGCCAGGCGTCGCGCGTGCGCTCGACGATGACGGGGTCCTGCGGTGCGATGGTGCTCATGCGTCCTCCCTCTCTGGTGCGCGCACCATACTCCGCCCGTCGGCGGGTGGGCGCAGTCGGCGCGCAAGGTGGCGTGCACGCCGTCCGGGAGCCTTCGTAGACCGTGGTGGATGGACCCCGCCACACCGCTGCGCACCGCCGAGTTCCTCGTCGTCGACACCGAGACGAACGGCCTCGCCGGAGAGGCCTGCGAGCTCACCGAGGTGGGGGCCGTCCTCGTCGGCGGCGGCGAGCTCCACGACCGCTGGGAGACGCTCGTCGCGACGCGCCGGCCGCTGTCGAAGGGCATCCAGCGGTTCACCGGGATCACCCAGGCGATGGTGGACGACGCGCCGCCCGCCGAGGCGAGCCTCCCCGAGCTCGGCGAGCTCCTGCGCGGGCGCGTCCTGGTCGCGCACAGCGCGGCGTTCGACCGGCGCGTCCTCGCGCAGGCGTTCGATCGGGCGGGCCTGGAATGGCCGGACCCGGTCTCGATGTGCACGGTGGCGCTCGCGCGGCGCCTGCATCCGCTCGCGCGGCAGCGCAAGCTCGTCCCGCTCGCCGGTTCGCTCGGCATCGACGTGGAGACGGCGCACCGCGCGCTCGCCGACGCCGAGACGTGCGCCCGCGTCTTCTGCGCGCTGTTCCCGCGGCTCTGCGCGAGCGCCGCGACCGTCGGGGACGCGGTCGCGCTGCTCGGCCCGCGCCGCCCGGCGCGGCGGCGGCGCTCCGGCGCGACCGACGGCGGCGCGCTCCCGCGCGGCGCGCGGCGCCGGCTGCCGGACATGACGGGCGTCTGCGACACGCCCGGCGTCTACATCGTGCGCAACGACGCGGGGCAGGTCCTCTACGTCGGCAAGTCGGTGCGCGTGCGCACACGCGTGCGGGCGCACTTCGCGCCGTCCTCGCCGTCGACGGCCTGGACGGCGCGTGCCGAGACCGTCGAGCATCAGCCGACGGCGACCGACCTCGGCGCCCTGCTGCTCGAGCACCGCACGGTCCGCCGGCTGCGGCCGCCGGGCAACGCGAAGCTCAAGCACGTCGACGAGTGGGTCTGGGTGCGCTGCCGCCTGGACATCGGGTTCCCGGTCCTCGAGGTCGGGCCCGCGCCGGCGACCCCGCCGGCGGTCAACGTCGGGCCGCTGCGCGGACGCGCGACCGCGGTCGAGCTCGTCGAGCAGCTCGTCTCCCTGTTCGGCCTGCGGCACTGCGGCCGGCGGCTGCCGCGGCGTGACCATCCGTCCGCCTACGGCGAGATGGGCCGCTGCCTGTCGCCGTGCCTCGGCGACCTGGATCCCAACCTCTACCGCCGGCGGCTCGACGCGGCGCTCGGCGTGCTCACCGGCCCCGGCGACGGCGGCCGCCGGCTCCTGGCGCACGTGGACGGGCTGATCGCGGAGGCGTCGGCCGCGCAGAACTACGAGCGGGCGGGGTGGCTGCGGCGCCGCCGCGAGCGGCTCGTCGTGCTGCTGAAGCGCGCCGGCCGCGGCCTCGGGCGACGCCGACCGTCCGCGGCTGATCCTCGACGAGTCACCGGAGGGCGGGACCTTCGAGGCGTTCTGGATCGTCCGCGGCGCGGTCGCCGACTGGGGGCCGCTGCCGGCCGACGTCGAGGAGGTGCGCGAGCGCACCGCCGCCGCGCTGCGCTCGCCGGGACCGTCGGGCGCCGACGACCTGGACGAGGCGCGCATGGTGACGGCGTGGGCCGCCGCCAACGACGCGCCCGTCCTCGAGCTGGAGGGCGGCGTCAGCGGCGCGCGCCTGCGCCGGTTCCTGCGCGGGGCCGGGGTGGACGTCGAGACGGGCGCGCCGGTCTCCGCACACGCCGCCGTCGCCGCGTGAGCCGGCGTGGCGGATCTGCCACGACAGCCGGAACGGATCCGCCACGCGGCGGGCGCGCGTCCGCCGCTCAGGTGAACGGCAGCTCGACGACGGTCGCCGACACGCCGTCGTCGCCGACGCGCAGCTCGGCGCCGGGCTCGGCCTCGCGGCGGACGAGCGCGAGCCCGATCGGCCCGAGCGCGGGGGAGACGCCGGTGCTCGTGAGCGTCCCGACCTCGCGCTCGCCGAGGACGAGCGGGGCGCCGGCAGGCGCAGGCGCCGACAGGCGCAGGCCACGCAGGTGCCGGTTGGGCCTGCCCTTGTAGAACAGCCGCGCGACGGTCTCCTGACCGACGTAACAGCCCTTCGTGAAGCTCACCGCCCGGTCGTTGAGGCCGGCCTCCTGGGGAATGACGCTGTCGTCCAGGTCGACGCCGTAGCGCGGGCGCCCCGACTCGATGCGCAGGACCTCGGCGTCGCCGTCCGGCAGCTCAGAGGCGCCCGCCGCGGCGAGCGCCTCGCGGACGCGCTCGGTGTCGCCGGCATCGCACAGGACGTCCACGCCGAGGTCGGTTGCGATCACCCGGACGGGCGCGCCCGCGAGGGTCGCGGGCGCATGCGCGTGCTCGCTCTCGGGCAGGCCGGGCGCGCCGGACGCGGCGCGTGCGCCGTCGCCCACGAGGGAGAGGAGGCCGCGCTGGAGCGTGCCCTTGTGCAGTTCGGCGCGGTAGCCGACGAGGCCGTGGCGCAACGCGTCGAAGACGGGCTGCAGCGCGACGCGCTCCATGTCGAGCAGCAGGTCGTCCCCGGTGTCGAGCACGCGCACGTCGCCGAGCATCTTGCCCTTGGGCGTGAGGACGGCGGCGAGCACGCCCGTCCCCGGCTCCAGGCCCTCGACCTCGTTCGTGACGATGCCGTTGAGCGCCGCGCGCGCCTCCTCGCCGCTGATCGCGAGCTTGCCGCGGTCGCTGCGGTCCACCATGCCGAGGGGGACGGACATGCTTCGAGGATACCCAGGCCGGGACGGTCGTTCCGTGGGTGGCGGGCGCAAAGTTTGGGTTTGCCATAATCTGTCTCATGGAGCAGCTGACTCAGCTTCCGGAGGCCGACCCGGCCCCCGCAGCCGCTCCCGCGATTCCCGCGCAGGCCCCCGCGGTTCCTCCGGGGCTCGACCCCGAGACCGCGGCGCACGGCGGCCCGAGCGACCTCCAGCGCCTGCGCGAGCGCGGGCGGGCGCGGACGACGCTCGCGGTCCTCGGCCCGGCCTTCGTCGCCTGCATCGCCTACGTCGACCCCGGCAACTTCGCGACGAACATCGCCGGCGGCGCGACGTACGGCTACATGCTGCTCTGGGTCCTGCTCGCCGCGAATCTCATGGCGATGCTGATCCAGAACCTGTCGGGAAAGGTCGGCATCGCCACGGGCAGCAACCTGCCGGAGCTCTGCCGCGAGCACTTCCCCCGGCGGGTGTCGCGCGGCCTGTGGGTGCAGGCGGAGATCGTCGCGATGGCCACCGACCTCGCCGAGTTCGTCGGCGCGGCGATCGCGCTGAACCTCCTGTTCGGCATCCCGCTGTTCCCGGCGGGCCTGATCACCGCGGTCGTCTCGTTCGGCGTGCTGGGTCTGCAGCGTCGCGGCTACCGCCGCTTCGAGGTCGTCATCGCCTTCTTCCTCGGGATCATCCTGCTCGGGTTCCTGTACGACACGCTGCGCATCGGATTCGTGCCGGGCGACGCCGCCGGCGGCTTCGTCCCGTCGTTCGACGGGACCGACAGCGTGCTGCTCGCCGCGGGCATCCTCGGCGCGACGGTGATGCCGCACGTCATCTACCTGCACTCCGCGCTGACGCAGAACCGGATCCGGCCCCGCAACGACGACGAGAAGCGCGCGCTGCTGCGCTTCCAGCGGTTCGACGTCACGATCGCGATGGGCATCGCCGGCGTCGTGAACATGTCGATGCTGATCATCGCGGCGTCGCTCTTCTTCGACTCGCCGCTGAACGGGCTCGACACGATCGAGGGCGCCTACGCCGGCTTCGAGGACCTCGTCGGCCCGGAGGCCGCGCTGGCGTTCGGGCTCGCGCTGCTCGCGTCCGGGCTGGCCTCGTCGAGCGTCGGGACCTACGCCGGCCAGGTCGTCATGCAGGGGTTCATCGGCCGGCAGATCCCGCTCACGCTGCGGCGCCTGATCACCATGGCACCGGCGCTCGTCGTGCTCGCCATCGGCGTGAACCCGACGGACGCGCTCGTGCTGAGCCAGGTCGTCCTCTCGTTCGGCATCCCGTTCGCGCTCGTGCCGCTGATCCTGCTCACCCGCCGCCGCGACGTCATGGGCGCGCTGGTCAACCAGCGGCGCACGACCCTGCTGGCGTGGATCGTCGCCGGGATGATCATCTCGCTGAACCTCTTCCTCATCGCCCAGATCATCCTGGGCTGACGACGGGTACCCTCCGGACGATGGGGCTCGCCGACACGTTCCAGGAGGTCCTCGACTCGCTGCCCGACGACTGGACGGACATCGAGCTGGACCTGCGGATCTTCGACGAGCACCGCTACGTCGAGGCCGCGACCTTCCTCGTCACCTGCAACGCCCAGCCGTACTCCGAGCACGACTGGCACTGGCGGATCCTCTGCGCCCACCGCTTCGGGAACGCCGCCGCGGCGCCCGCGGTGCACCGCTCGCTCCTGTTCCTCGACGAGGCGGCCATCGCCGGGGAGATCGCCGTGCGCGAGGTCCGCTCCGGCCGCGCGCCCGTCTTCCACGAGTGGGGTCGGCCGGAGTCGGTGCGCGAGGAGTTCCGCAGGCTGCACCACCAGTGAGCCCATGGCCCGGGTGATCGCCCTCGTTCCGGACCTGTTGTTCGGCTCCAAGGTCCAGGCGGCGCTCACCGCCGCCGGTCATGCGGTCGAGCTGACCGGGGACGCGCAGGCCGCCAGGACGGCCGCGCCGGGCGCCGACGTGCTCGTCGTCGACCTCGCGACCGACACGATCGACGGCGCAGCGCTCGTCACGGCGATGCACTCGGGCGACGAACTGGCGACGACGCGCACGCTCGGCTTCTACAGCCACGTGGACGTCGAGACGCGCGAGCGGGCGCTCGCGGCCGGCTTCGACCAGGTCGTGCCGCGCTCGCGGATGAACCGCGAGGGCGCGGAGCTCGTCACGGCGCTCGCGGGGCGCGGCGCGCCGGGCTCAGCCGGAACCTGAGCCGGCGACCGCCGGCGCGAAGAGCCGCGCGACGTCGGGCCGCTCGCGGACGATCCCGAAGCGCTGCTCCCAGGTCGCCCAGTCCCGCAGGATGCGCGGCTGCAGGACGCCGAACTCCCCGCCGGGCGTCGTGAATGCCGGCGACACCGCCGCCAGCTCGCGCGCGGCGCCCGTGCGGTCCACGCCGGGAGCTCCGTCGACGAGCGCGTCCAGCGCGGCACCCGGCTCCTCGAGCGTCGCCTCGTAGCCGCGCCGCAGCGCCGTCACCGTGTCCGTCACCAGCGACCGGCGCTCGCGCAGGCGCTCGGGGGTCGTGACGAGCACGAGCTCCGGATAGGCCGGCGCGCCGAACTCGTCGACCTTGAAGATCCGCGTGGCGGGGCGCCGGCGGCGCAGCGCGACGCCCTCGGCGTTCCAGAACCCCGTGGCCGCCGCGACCCGGCCGGCGAGCAGCGCGGGGACCGCCTGGAAGCCGATCGTCACCTGGCGCACCCGGCCCGGGTCGCCGCCGTCGCCGCGCACGATCGACTCGAGCACCGCGCGGTCACTCGGCAGTCCGCTGACCCCCGCGCGCCGGCCGGCGAGGTCGCGCGGGCGCGCGACGCCGGGGCTCGCGAGCACCGAGGCGAGCGGGCGCTGGACGAGCGCCATCACGGCCACGAGGGACCCCGGGCTGCGCTGATCGGCGATCGCGAGATCGTGGATGTCGAGGTAGGCGAGGTCCGCCCGCCCGGCGCGCAGCAGCTTGACGGCGTCCGTGGAGCTCGACGGCGCCTGGACCGCGAGGCGGACGCCGGCGTCGCGGTCGTAGCGGCGAGCCGTGGCGAGATACGTGCCCGCGTGGATGGCGTTGGGAGCGAAGTCCAGCACCAGCGTGGCGGGCTGCGGCGGCGTGCTCGCGGCCTCGTCCGCGCCGCCGCACCCCGCAACGGCACATGCGCCGCAGCAGGAGCAGCACCGCGGAGAGCGAAAGAATCCGGGTCATCCGGGGTCGGAGCATAGGAACACGCGCCGGGAGCCCCGCCACGTTCATTCAGGAAAGGAAGGACCCCGTGGAACCCAAGGGCGCCCGCGCATATGTCGCGGAGCTGGTCGGCACCTTCGTGCTCGTCCTCTTCATCTGCCTCGTCGTCTCGCTGTCCTCGCGAGCGGCGCTCGGCTTCACCGACTGGTCGGTCATCGGCCTCGTCCATGCGTTCACGCTCGCGCTGCTCGTCGCATCGCTCGCCGGCGTGTGCGGCGCGCACTTCAACCCGGCCGTCACGATCTCGATGCTCGCCACACGGCGCATCCGGGGCGGCGACGCGGCCGTCTACATCCTCATGCAGCTCGCCGGCGCGACCCTCGCGGCGCTCGTCTGCAAGTGGATCCTCATCGACGAGGGCAAGCCCGTGAACTACGGGGCGACGCTGCTCACCAAGGCGTTCTTCCAGAGCGACTCGACCGGCTTCATCGCCGAGATGCTCGGCACGTTCC
Organism: uncultured Actinomycetes bacterium; assembly: GCA_963823375.1. Lineage (GTDB taxonomy): Bacteria > Actinomycetota > Thermoleophilia > Solirubrobacterales > Solirubrobacteraceae > F1-60-MAGs163. The sequence goes on from CAWGLQ010000017.1 coordinate 74,083, forward strand.
TGCTGATGGCGACGATCACCGGCACCGCCGTCATCGCCAAGAACAAGAGCGACCTCACCCCGTGGCTGATCGGCGGCGCCCTGGGCGTCGCGGTCATGTGCATCGGCCCGCTGACGGGCGGCGGATTCAACCCCGCCCGCGCCTTCGGCCCGATGCTCGTGTCGGACACGCTGTTCGACAACTTCGGGACGTTCCTCTTCGTCTACACGCTCGGCCCGATCGTCGGCGCGCTCATCGCGACCTTCCTCGTCCAGTGGTTCTACCCGGGCGACGTCGAGGAGACCGGCATGACGCCGGCCCGCGAGGACGACCTGCTGATCACGGTCGACGACGAGGGTCTCGACCCCGCCTGACCTCGGATGACTGCGGCCCTCGGCATCTCGCCGGGGGCCGGTGTCCGGCGGCGCACCGGTAGGCTCCGGCCGACCGATGCGCCGCCGTGTCACGTTCTCGCGGAACTTCACGCTGTCGCTGTCGCGGCGGTGTCAGTGCTACTGCAAGTACTGCGCGTTCGCGACGCACAAGGCGCATCTCCACGCCCCCGACGAGGTCGAGGAGCAGCTCGACCTGGCGGTCCGCCGCCGCGCGAAGGAGCTGCTCGTCCTCACGGGCGAGAAGCCCGAGGTGGACCCGATCGTCGCCGAGCGGCTGCGGTCCCACGGCCACGAGGACTTCACGTCCTACGTCGTGTGGACGTGTGAGCGGGCACTGGAGCGCGGTCTGCTCCCGCACACGAACCTCGGCGTCCTGAGCCGCGAGGACCTGGCGCGGCTGCGCGAGGTCACCGCCTCCCAGGGCCTGATGCTCGAGTCGGTCAGCGAGCGCCTGATGCAGACGGTGCACGCCGGCTCGCCGACGAAGCACCCCGCGCGCCGCCTGGAGACGATCCGCGCCGCCGGCGAACTGCGCATCCCGTTCACGAGCGGGATCCTCGTCGGCATCGGCGAGACCGCGGAGGAGCGCGTCGCCTCGCTGGAGGCGCTCGCCGCCGTCCACGCCGAGTACGGCCACCTCCAGGAGGTGATCCTCCAGAACTTCGTGCCGCACGAGCGCTACTACGGCCGCGAGCCCGCCGAGATCGCCGACGCGAGCGCGCGCGAATACTGGGCGACCGGGATCGGCGACCGGCCGGACGTGCCGCTGCCGGACTGGGCGTGCGAGGTGACGATCGAGGACATGAAGGGCCTGATCGCGCACACGCGCCGCCTCATGCCCGACGTCGGGATCCAGGTCCCGCCGAACCTCGCGCAGTGGTGGCCCGAGCTCGTCGCGGCGGGCGCGACCGACCTCGGCGGCCTCTCCGCCAACGGCGACCACATCTCGCCCGAGCACCCGTTCCCGTCGCCGACCCAGGTGCGCAAGCGCCTGCACGCGGACGGCGTCGCGCTCACCGAGCGCCTGTGCGTCTACCCGCAGTACCTCGACTCGGGCTGGGTCGCGCAGAGCGTGCTCGACACGGTCCGCCAGCGCTACTGGAGCTTCATCCCGCGCCGTGGCTCCGGCCGCCAGGAGGCGCCGTTCGCGATCAACGCGGACCTTGTGGGCCCGGCGATCGAGCGTGCGCGCGACGGTGAGCGGCTGAGCGCGCAGGAGCTGACGGCGATGTTCGCCGAGACGCGCCCGGAGGCGATCGAGGCGCTGCGCTGCGCCGCCGACGAGCTGCGCGCCGAGATCGCGGGGGAGACGGTCACGTTCGTCGTCAATCGCAACATCAACGTCTCCAACATCTGCACGGTCGGCTGTGCGTTCTGCGGCTTCGGGCAGGGCCGCCGCTCCCCGGAGGCCTACGAGCACTCCGAGGCCGACTTCCGCGGCCGCGTCGCGGAGGCCGTCGCGTACGGCGCGAGCGAGCTCTGCATCCAGTCGGGCATCCATCCCGACTGGGCACTCGAGGACTACCTGCACTGGCTGCGCGTCGCGCGCGACGAGGGCGCACGCCATGGCGCCGACCTGCACCTCCACGCGTACTCGCCGATGGAGATCGCGCACATGTGCGACATCTCCGGGCTGCCGCCCGCGGAGGTGTTCGCGCGTCTTGCCGACGCCGGCCTGGGCTCGACGCCCGGCACCGCCGCCGAGGTGCTCCACGACGGCGTGCGCGAGCGGATCAGCCCGAACAAGCTGCCGGTCGCACGCTGGGTGGAGATCATCGAGGCGGGGCACCGCGCGGGCGTGCCGAGCACGAGCACCGTGATGTTCGGCCACATCGAGGAGCCGTGGGAGCTGGCCGAGCACATGCGGGTCATCCGCGACGTGCAGGACCGGACGGGCGGCATCACGGAGTTCGTCCCGCTGTCGTTCATCCCGTTCCACACGCTGCTGGGCCGCACGCACGGGATCGAGGAGATCTCCCGCGAGGAGAACCTCAAGCACACCGCCGTGTTCCGGCTCGCGCTCGGGCGCTCCATCACGAATCTTCAGGCGAGCTGGGTCAAGATGGGCCTCGACGCCGCGACCGAGTCCCTGCGCTGGGGCGTCAACGATCTGGGAGGAACCCTCATGGAGGAGAGCATCAGCCGGCTCGCCGGGAGCTACCACGGCGTGCGACTGGATCCGCCGGATCTCGCGGCCGCCGCGCACCGGGCCGGCCGTCCCGCCGCCGAGCGCTCGACGCTCTACACGATCCGTGAGCGCCATCCCGTCGGCGTGCTGCCGGAGTCGCCGCTCGATCAGGTCGCGACCGGCGACGCCGGTCTCGAGGTGGCGGCGTGACTCCGGGTGAGGCGATCACCGCCGAGGGCCTGGCCGCGCTGAAGGCCGAGATCGCCGAGCTCGAGGGCCCGGTCCGCGCGCAGCTCGCCAAGAAGATCAAGGCCGCGCGCGAGGAGGGCGATCTCAGCGAGAACGCCGAGTACCACGCGCTCAAGGACGAGCAGGGCCACATGGAGACGAAGATCCTGCGGCTGACCGAGCGGCTGCGCAACGCCGTCGTCGTCGAGGCCAGCGACGACTCCGACGTCGTGGCGTTCGGGAGCACCGTGCGCGTCACCGACGTCGAGGGCGGCAGGGAGCAGACGTTCACGCTCGTCGGACCGACCGAGGCGGACCTCAAGGCGGGCAAGCTCTCGTCGGAGTCGCCGGTCGCACGCGCCCTGATGGGCGCCGCCCCCGGCGACGTCGTCGAGGTCGAGTCACCGCGCGGCGCCCGCAAGTGGCGCGTCGACGCGATCGGCGGCTGAGCTTCACCGCACGCACATGTCGCGGCTTCCGCTGCTGATCGTCGCTCGGCTCGCCGAGCGGCTCGCAGACGCCCTTCCTGAGCGCCCCTGACAGTCGTCCAACCGGTCCGGCGGTGCGGGTACGGTGCGCGGCCATGCCTTCGAGACGAATCGGACCGGCCGCGACCATCGTCGCGGCGCTCATCCTGACGCTGGTGCCCGCCGGCGCCGCGCAGGCCGCCACGATCACCGCGTGCGTGAAGCGCACCACGGGGGCGGCCACGATCCTCACCGGCAAAAAGGCGAAGAAGAAGTGCCCGAAGGGCTCGTCGAAGGTCCGGTGGAGCACGACCGGCGTCGCGGGCAAGCGCGGCCTGACCGGTCCGGCCGGGATCCCCGGTGCGGCCGGCCCCGCGGGCCCCGTCGGCCCGCTGCTCTACGTCCGCGACAGGAACGGGGCGGCCGTCGGTCAGTTCATGGGGCTGCTCCCGGCGCCGGTGCCGTACCTGGCCGTGCTGAAGGACGGCGGCCTCTACTACTACGTCGGCTCCGGTGAGGTCCTGCCGCTCCAGAGCCCGAAGTTCAAGACGAACACGTGCACGCTGAGCGCCGCGTACGTCGACACGTCGAGCCCGGTCACGGTGGCGCTCTACACGGCCCTGGTCGGCGGGCCGACGCGCATCGTGTATCGCAAGACGAACCCGGCATTCGGTCCGACGGCGGCGTGGAAGATCACCGCCGCGACCGAGGACGTGGCGGTCACCCAGCTCTATGACCTGCAGAGCGACGGCAGCTGCGCCGCCGACGGCGGGCCGTACACCGGCACGCTCGTGAAGCTGGAGCAGGTGTCCGCGCCGGCGGACGCCCTCGGCCCCCTGACGATCTCCTCATGAGGCGCATGCGGCCACGGGCATCGATCGCCGCGCTCGCGGCCGGCGCGGCGCTCGCCCTGCTCCCCGCGGCGAGCGCGCCGGCGGCGAGCGGTGTCGTCACCGCCTGCGTCAAGAGCCGGACGGGGGCGTTCACGATCCTGCTCGGCGCGAAGGCCCGGAAAGCCTGTCCCAAGGGCTCGAAGAAGGTGCGCTGGAATGCTCCGGGACGCACCGGCGCCCGCGGTCTCGCAGGAGCTCCGGGCGCAGGCGGAGCTCCGGGTGTCGTCGGCCGCCGTCAGGTCGTGCGCGACGCGACCGGAACGGTGCTCGGCACGCTCCTCGGCGTGTTCATCGAGGGCCCAGCGATCTTCGTCGTCCAGCGCGACGACGGCGGCATCTACTTCTACTACGGCTCGGGCACGCTCTTCCCGCTGTTCAACCCGCAGTTCACGACCGCGGACTGTGCCGGCACCGCCTACATCAGGCCCTCGTCGAGCCCGCCGTTCAACAAGGCGGGGATCCTCGCGAACGTGGGCGGGCCCAGCCGGTTCGTGTATCGCCCGACGGATGCGGGTTTCGGGCCGGCCCGTGCGTGGAAGCCGACGAGCACGGCGCCCGCCGTCGTCGCCACACAGCTCTACGAGCTGAACGGCGCGGGCGCGTGCGTCGCGGACGGCGCGCCGTACAGCGGCGATCTCGTTGCGCTCGAGGCCGTGCCGACGCCGCCGGACGGGGTCGGCCCGCTGACGATCTCCTGACGGCGGCGCCGCGCGGATAGCATCACGCGACCAACCATCCGGAGGAGCACCCATGGCCGAGTACACCGTCGCGCGGATCGACGACATCGAGGGGATCTGGGGCGGCGCGTTCAAGCGCGCGCGGTCCGCGCTCGGGATCACGTCCTTCGGGATGCAGGTCGTCGACCTGCCGCCGAACGCCGACCAGTACCCCGAGCACGACCACAGCTCCGACGGGCAGGAGGAGGTCTACGTCACGCTCGCCGGGAGCGGTGAGATCGAGATCGACGGCGCGCGCCACCCGCTCGATCCCGAGCACCTCGTCAGCGTCAAGGCCGGCACGATGCGCAAGGTCTACGCCGGGGCCGGCGGGCTGCGCATCCTCGTGATCGGGGGCGTTCCCGGCGCGGCGTACGAGGTCAAGGAGTTCACCGAGGTCGGCGCGCCCGACCCCGCCGCAGCCTGACCGCGCTCAGGCGAACAGGTCCTCCTCGCGCGGGCGCAGCAGCGCCCGCGCGCCAGGGCCGTCCCCGGCCGTCACGTGGCGGCCCAGCCCGCGGAGCAGCACGGCGGGCACGCGCTCGTCCTTGCCGCGGACGAGGTCGGCGGCGCCGGCCGCCTGGTCGGCGATTGCGATCCACGTCGCGTGCAGCTCACGGCCCTCGGCGTCGGTGCGCCCGCGCCAGTCCTCGAGCGGCGCGAGCCCGGCGACGCCGATCGCCGCCTCGGCCTGGCCGTGGCGCCACGCGCGGCCGAACGAGTCGGAGATCACCACGGCCGGCCGGCACGGGAGCGCGGCGCGCAGCGCGCGGGCGCTCGCGTCGGGGTCGCGCGGCAGCGTGACGAGCCGGTCCGGCGCGCCGGCGTTCGAGGTGTCGACGCCGGCATTCGCGCAGACGAAGCCGTGGTGCGTGCGGCAGATGAGCACGCCGGGCCCGACGCGCACGATCTCCGCGGTCTGGTCCAGCACGACCTGCACGGCCCGGGGGTCCTTGCCGTGCTCCTGGGCGATGAAGCGGGCGCGGGACGTGGGGGTGACGTCCGCGAGGTCCACGAGCGCGCCTTCCGCCTTCGACACGACCTTGTGGGCGACGACGAGCACGTCGCCCGGTTCGATGCCGCCGGCCCGCTCGGCCGCGGGGCCGATCGCCGCGGCGAGGTCGTCGCCCGGTGCGATCTCGGGAATCCCGTGCAGCGGGAGCGCGCGCAGCTCGGTCATCCCCGCTGCACGCGGCTGAGCGCGTCGCGGGTGTAGACGGCCGTGCGGCGCGGCGAGTCCGCGAGGGCGTCGGCGAGCGCGTCGAGGTCCTCCGGCGTGTCGACGTCGAGCATGAACGAGGCGATCTCCTCGACGCGGACGTGTGCGCCCGCGTCCTGCGCCAGGCGCTCGTGACGCGCGCGGCTGCCCTCGCCGAAGCTCGGTTCGATCACGTCAGGGGGCGTCAGCAGCAGCGCGTTCGTGCCGGCGCCGTGCCGGTCGGGGATGACCACGACCTCGGGGTCGTCGGAGAGCTCGCGCACCAGTTCGTCGATCTCCGCGGCGCTGACCGTCGGGCAGTCCCCGGCGAGGACGAGGACGTGGAAGGCCCCCTCGTCGAGCGCCCAGGCGATGCCGAGCGCGGCGGCCTCGCTGTGTCCTCCGGCGAGGTCGTCGGGGATGACCTGCGCGCCGTAGGTGCGCGCCAGCACCTCCGCGTTCTGCTCGCGCGTGACGACGACGACGTCGTCGACGTTGGAGGTGAGCTTCAGCGTCTCCAGGACGTCGGTGAGCATCCCCGTCGCGAGCGCCACGCGGTCGGACGCGCGCAGGCCGCCGTCGCCGAGCCGGCGCTTGGCCAGATCGAACCGCTTGACGGGAAGGACGACGACGACCGACATGCCTTCATCATGCCTGCTGAAGGGCGGCTGAGAGATCGAGGGCCGCCTGCGCGACGCGGCGCCGTCCCGCGGCGTCCGCCATCAGCGTGTCGGCGACGGCCACGCGGATGCCCGTGACGCCGTCGTCCTCGTCGGCGAGCAGCCCGTCGATCACGTCGGCGTAGGCCCGGGCGATGCCCGCGGCGCAGGCGGGGAGGCCGGCGTGCGCCAGGAACGCGGCGGTCGGGCCCTTCAGCACGGCGCCGCCCACGATCGGTGAGACGGCGACGACGGGGGCGGGCGCCGCCTGCAGCGCCTCCCGCATCCCCGGGAGCGCCAGGATCGGGCCGATCGAGATCGCGGGATTGGACGGGCCGACGACGATCGCGCGGGCGGCGGCGAGCGCCTCCAGGACCTGGGCGGTGGGCGCGGCCGCGTCGATGCCGTCGAAGGCGACGCCGTCGACGGGCCCTTCGGCGCGCTCGCGAATGAGGAACTCCTGCAGGCCGTGCCAGGCGCCGCGGGCGAGCACGCGGGTGCGCACCGGCTCGTCGGACATCGGCAGGACGCGCGCGGTGACGCCGAGCGTCGCGGTGAGCGCCGCATGCGCCCGGGTCGGCGTCTCGCCGTCCGCCAGGCGCCGCGCGCGCTCCAGGCACCAGGCGAGGTCGCGGTCGCCGAGGGCGAACCACGTGTCGGGGGCGCCGAGCTCACGCAGCGCGTCCATGACGTGGAAGGTGTCGCCGTCCAGGCCCCAGCCGCGCTCGTCGATCGCGCCCGCCAGGTGGAAGCTCACGAGGTCCGGGTCGGGGGAGACTGCCGCTCCGTGGACCTCCACGTCGTCCCCGGTGTTCACCACGACGACGAGGTCGTCACCGATGAGGTCGAGCATCCCGCGCGCGAGCTTGGCGCCGCCGGTCCCGCCGGCGAGGACGACGACCGGCCCGGTCATCAGACCCCGGTGATGCGGATGCCGGCGTGCGTCTTGTGCTTGATGTTCATCGAGATCAGGAGCGCGGTGAGCGACTCCGTGATCCGCGAGTGCTCGAGTCGTCCCGCATCGATGGGCCGCAGCCCGTCGATCAGCGAGATCAGGGCGATCGCGGCCTGCTTGGGGTCCTTGCGGTCGCCGCAGACGAGGACGTCCTCGCCGAGTTCCTTGTCGAGGTCCGCGAGCGACGAGGCGCTGACGGTGTGCAGCGCGCTGACGACGTCCACGCCGTCCGGGACGAGCTCGGCGGCCTGCTGCGCGGCCGAGCCCTGCCAGACGCCGACCATGCGCGTCGGCTTGCCGCCGACGGCCGGCGCCAGCGGCACCGTGGCGTCGATGACGAGCGTGCCCGGCTTCAGGCTCTCGGCGATCGCCTTGTAGGTGGCGGCCGCGCCGGCGAACGGCACGGACATCACGACGACGGGCGCCGCGGCCGCCGCGGCGGCGTTCTCCAGGCCCTCGACGGTCGCGTCCGGCACGGCGGCGCGCACGCGCTCGGCGGCCTCCGCGGCGCGGCCCGCGTCACGGGAGCCGATGGTCACCGGCACGCCGGCGCGCGCCCAGCGCACCGCGAGGCCGTAGCCGAGGTCGCCGGTGGCGCCGAGGATCGAGACGGGGTCGGTCATGCGGCGGCGGAGTATAGGTTTCCCCGAATGCGACTCGAGGGACGGACGGCGCTCGTCACCGGCGGCGGCAGCGGCATCGGGGCGGCGACCGCGCGGCGGCTCGCCGCCGAGGGCGCGCGGGTCGTCATCGGCGACGTCAACCTCGACGGCGCGAACGAGGTCGCCGCGGAGATCGACGCGACGGCGATCCAGCTCGACGTGACGGACGTCGACGGCGCCCACGCGGCGATCGCGCAGGCCGCGGCGCAGGTCGCGCCGATCGACATCCTCGTCAACAACGCCGGGACCGACCGCTTCGCGTTCTTCGTCAACACCGACGAGGAGCTCTGGGACTTCGTCCTCGGCGTGAACCTCAAGGGCGTCCTGAACTGCACGCACGCGGTGCTGCCGTCGATGCACGAGCGCGGCGGCGGCGTGATCGTGAACGTCGCGAGCGAGGCCGGGCGGGTCGGATCGCCCGGCTCGGCGACGTACTCGGCCGCGAAGTCGGGCGTCATCGGCTTCACGAAGGCGATCGCGCTGGAGTCCGCCCGCTACGGCGTGCGCTGCAACGCCGTCGCGCCCGGGCCGATCGAGACGCCGCTGCTGAACGCGGCGGCCGTCGTCTACGGCGAGATCGGGGAGCGGCTGAAGCAGGGGATGGTCGACGGCACCGCCATGCGCCGCACGGGGGAGCCCGACGAGGTCGCCGCGGCGATCGCGTTCCTGGCGTCCCCCGACGCGTCGTACGTGACCGGCCAGACGCTGAACGTCAGCGGCGGCCTCTCGATGTGGTGAGCGGCGTGACCGGGTTCCCGCAGGCGGTGAGGATCCGCGAGGTCGGCCCGCGCGACGGGTTCCAGAACGAGCCGGAGATCATCCCGACGGCCGAGAAGGTCCGCCTCGTCGACCTGCTGGCGCGGACGGGCCTGCGGCGCCTGGAGGTCACGAGCTTCGTGCGCCCCGACGTGATCCCGCAGCTCTCCGACGCCGCCGGCGTGCTCGGCGCCGTCGACGTGCCGGCCGACGTCGCGATCAGCGTGCTGATCCCGAACGAGAAGGGCCTGGACACGGCGCTCGCGCTCCTCGACGCACATCCGGGCGAGCGGCGCGCGTTCGACGAGGTGAACGTCTTCCTGTCCGCGAGCGAGTCGCACAACCGGGCGAACGTCAACCGCTCGGTCGAGGAGTCGCTGACCGGCCTCGAGCGTGTGCTGCCGCGCGCTCGCGCCTCGGGCCTGCGCTGCGAGGGCGTCATCTCGGTGTCGTTCGGCTGCCCCTACGAGGGGCACGTCGACCCGGCGCGCGTCTTCGAGATCGCCGAGCGGCTGATCGCGGCGGGCGCCCAGGAGGTGGGGTTCGGCGACACCACCGGGATGGCCAACCCGCTCCAGGTGCGCGCGTTCTTCGCGACGGCCCGCGAGCGACTCGGCGACGAGGTCGAGCTGACGGCGCACTTCCACAACACCCGCGGGCAGGGGCTGGCGAACGTCCTCGCCGCGCTCGAGGCCGGCTGCGCGAGCTTCGAGTCCTCGTTCGGGGAGCTCGGCGGCTGCCCCGTCCCGAAGGGCGCGACCGGGAACATCGCCACCGAGGACCTCGTCTCGATGCTGCACGAGATGGGCATCGAGACCGGGGTGGACCTCGAAGCGCTGATCGCCGCGGCGCGCGCCGCGCGCGACGTCCTCGGGCGCGCACTCGGCTCGCACACGCTCGTCGCCGGCCCGGTCGTCTGGCACGACGCCTGACGGGCTGCGCGGCACGTCGCCTGATCCCGCAGTTTCGGGTGCTTTTTGGCCTGTGGGAGCGTTCCTGCGCCAATTTCTGCGCGGTTTCTGCGCTGTAGGCAGGAAAACCTCCATGCAAGGAACCGACGGCTCGGCGGCGAAGGTTGGTCCTCCATGCTCGCGCCGATCGGAACCGAGATGCTCGTCACCGGAGCAGGACCAGCGGCCCCTCCGCGCGCACTCTCGCGCTCGGTGCGGACCGAGCTCGCCGACATCCTCGCTGAGGGTGCCGTCGAAGCGGGCTTCCAGCCCGTCGTCGAACTGGCGACCGGGCGCGTCATCGGCTGGGAGGCGCTGGCCCGCGGGCCCCGCGGCAGCGCGCTCGAGAGTCCCGACCAGCTGTTCGCCGCCGCCCGCGCCGCGGGCCGGCTGGAGGAGCTCGACTGGCTCTGCCAGCGCAACGCGCTGCGGGCCGCGCTCGCCGCCGGCGTCCAGGCGCCCTGCATCCTCTTCCTCAACATCGAGCCCGACACGTCCGGCTTCCTGCCGCTCGAGCTGCGCGACCTCTACGCGCGCGCAAGCGCGCAGATGACCGTCTGCGTCGAGGTGACCGAGCGGGCGCTGACGACCCGGCCCGGTGCGCTGCTGGGGCACA
>CAWGLQ010000018.1:0-11183 GCA_963823375.1 uncultured Actinomycetes bacterium
CGGCGAGCCAGACCGCGTGCGGCGCGCCGTCCGGCGTCGGTGTAGCTGAACGTCATCCCGTCGGTCGCGGCGTCGAGGCGCAGCGGTCGCGCCCATCGCCGCCGCCGTCGCGACCGCGTCCGCGTACTCGTAGCTGGTCGCCGGGTTCGCCGGCCCGCCGCCGTCGCGCCAGTCCATCGCGTAGAGCTGGGTGCCCATGACGAACCGCGACGGGTCGGGCATCGTCTTCACGTAGTCGGCGACCTTCGTCACCCACGTGATGTCGTCCTGGGCGCCCGGCGCCGACGTCGCCCACTTGATGCCCCAGGCCATCACGAAGATCTGGTCGGCGACCGCCGACAGCGCCTTGTAGTCGAAGAACGTCGAGCGCGGGTGGCGCGGGACGTCGGCGATCTTCGCCGACGCGGCGACCGTCAGCCGCTGGCCCTGGGCGTGCAGGCGCGCGGCGAGGTCGGCGACGAACGACGTGTACGCGGCGCGATCGGTGTCGAGGCCCGGCCTCGAAGTCCAGCGACGCGCCGTCCGCGCCGCTGTCGGTCGACGCGCTGGACGATCCCGTCGAGCCACGACTGCGCGCAGCGCCGGGTCGTTGAGGATCCGGTTCAGCACGGCGGTGCGCTGGCAGTTGAAGCGCGGCAGCACCTCGACGCGCCGCGCCTGCGCCCAGCCCGTGATCAGCGGGTCGTCGTTGCCCGATCAGGACCGCGCCGCGGCGTGCAGTCGTAGTAGGTCGGGTGGACCGTCGCGATCTGGCGGTAGTGCGCCTGGAAGTCGTGGAAGCTCTGGTCGGTGCTCGCCAGCAGGAACGCGTGCAGGCGGCCCTCGGTCGGCTCGGGGTCGTGCGTGCGCACGGTCAGCGGCGCCGACGGCGCCGACGCGCCGCCGAGCGTGTCGATCGCCTGCACGCTGAACGTGTACGCGCGGCTCGACCACAGGTTCGTCGCGCGCGCCGAGGTCGCCGCGCACCTGGAACAGCGGCTCGCCGTCGCGGAGGATCCGGTAGCCGGCCAGGCGCCCGCGCGCGCGGGACGGACGGCGTCCACTCGCAGCGCGACCGCCGAGTCGGTCACCTCGCTCACGCGCACGTTCGCCGGCGTCGGCGGCGGCGTGTGCCCGGTCGTGATCCGCACCGCCTCCGACGGCGCCGACTCGACGCCGCGGCGGTCGACGGCCGTGACGGTGAAGCGTCGCCGAGCGGTTCGACGAGAGCGGGACCGGCGACCGAGGTGCCGCGGCGTCTGCCGGTAGACCGCGCCGTCGCGCCGCACGCGGTAGGCGGCGACCGGGCTGTCGCCCGGCTGCGAGGGCTCCCACGAGATCGTCGTGCTCGCGCCGTCGGTCGCGCCGACGGTGACCATCCGCGGCGCGGACGGCGCGCGGTAGCGTGTCGCGCACGACGATCCGCGCGCGGCACCGCGTCGCGCGGCCGGCGGCGTCGACGGCGGCGACCGTCAGCGTGTAGCGTGCGACCGACGCGCACGCGGATCCGCATCGACCGCCGCGGGGTCTGCCCGACGACGAGCCCGCCGCGGTAGACGCGATAGCGCGTCTTCGCCCGGCGCAGGCCGCGCGCGGACGGCTTCCAGCGCAGCACCCCCGACGTCGCCGCCGCTCGGGCGCTCGAACACGAGCGCGCGCGGCGTCAGCGCGGAGCAGCGGACGACCTTGCCCTTCGGCCGCGCGCCGGCGCGCGGCAGCAGCGCCGCGGCGAGCCAGCGCGAGGGCGAGCGCGAGCGCCCTCATCGCCGCCGCTCCCCGGGTTGTGGCGCACGAGCCAGGCGCGCAGCGCGTCGGCCGAGGTGTCCGTGTGCACCTCGTAGCGCAGCGCGGCGCCGTCCGGCCGCGTGTAGCGCGGGTCGTTGCCCGGCGACTGCACGAACACGACGCGGAACTGGGTCGCCAGCAGCTCGTCGACGAAGTGCGGGATCCGCGGGTCGGTCGCGTTCTGGCCGTGGTCGCCGTACGGCACGGCGAACGTCTCCGACGGGATGTTCTGGCGGCGGAAGTCGTCCTTGACGTCGTAGACGTCCGTCGCCACGCGCTGCGTGTACGCCGGGAAGGTCTCGAAGCCGTCGCTGCGCGTGTACGCGGCGGTTGGCGTAGAACGGCGCCGGTCGTCCCCGACGGGTCGGTGACGATCTCCACGTGGCCGTCGGCGGCGTGCGGCTGGATGTCCCAGCGGCCGGAGGCGCGCATCCGGCGCAGCTCCTTCCAGGTCAGGTAGAACGGGTTGCCCTCCTGCACCGGGCCGGTGATGACGTACATCACCGCGCGACATCCCGTGCCGCGCGAGGATCGCGGTCGGCGCCGCGGTAGCGAGTCCAGCCGGCCGTCGTCGAACGTGATCAGGATCGGCCGCTCGCGGCAGGCCCGCGGCTGTCGCCCGCTGCGGAAGCGCAGGTACTGGTCGATCGTGATCGTCTGGTAGCCCGACGAGGTCGAGCATCGCCATCTGCCGCGCGAACTCCTCGCGGCTCACCGAGTAGTGGTCGTTGTCGTCGTTGATCCCGTGGTAGACGAGCACCGGGACGGCGCCGCGTGAACGGCGCGACCGGGGTGTAGCGCGCGAGCGTCGCCGGCGGTGAAGCAGGACCGGCGGCGCCGCGTGCGGCGGCCGAGTCGTAGTCGCGCTGGAAGCGCGAGTGCGAGTGCACCAGCGACGGGCCGACGAGCAGCATCGGCACGGCCGACAGCGGCAGCAGCGCGAGCGCGCCGGCGCCGCTGCAGGATGGAGCGCAGCCGGGCGATCACGAGAGGACGGGCTCCGCCGGCGCAGCCGGCTGCGCCTGGCCCGCGTCGCCGGGCGCGTGCCCCACGAGGACGTGCGCGCGGTGAGGATCGCGTAGTACGTCTGCCAGAGCAGGAAGACCAGGTAGAAGAAGCAGAAGACGATCCCGTAGATCCAGGTCGACGAGTACGTCGGGCGGCGCACGACGTAGTAGAGGCCGTAGGCGACGGCCATCGCGTAGACGCCGAGCGCGTAGATCGAGCGGCGCGGGCGCGCCCTCGATCACGGGCATCACGAAGATCGCGCGCACCGCGACGATCGGCGCGATCAGCGGCAGCAGCATCCCGACGTAGGCCGACGCCGACGCGACCGGGTGCTTGCGGTAGATGAACGAGCCGAGGATCAGGCTCTCGCGCGTCCACGAGCGCTTCCAGCGCACCTGCTGCGTCATGAACTGGCGGAAGGTGTCCGGCACGATCGTGTGCGAGACCGCCTCCGACTCGTAGCGGACCTTCCAGTCGCGCAGCACGCAGTTCGTCAGCGAGCGGTCGTCGCCGAACGTCGACTCGGCGCCGAGGAACGTCTGGTTCTCCCACCACTCCAGGTGCGGCATCACGGCCTCGCGGCGGTAGGCCGAGAAGCAGCCCGAGCAGCACGTCACCGCGTTGAACAGCGACTCGGCGGCCTTCACGACCTTGAAGGCGACGAAGTAGCGGACGGCCTGCATCTTCGTCAGCCAGGTGTCGTGCAGGTTCAGCACGTCGGCGTGCCCGCAGATCGCGCCGACCCCGCGGGTCGTGGAAGCCCTGGACGAGCTTCGTCATCGCGTCGGGCTCGAGCACGCTGTCGGAGTCGACGAACGCGATGATCTGCGCGTCGGTCGCGCGGATGCCGGCGGCCATCGCGGCGCGCTTGCCGCGGTTGCGGCCGAGGTCGATGACGCGCACGCGCCCGCCGGCGCCGGCGGCGACCGCCTGCATGCGCGGCAGCGTGTCGTCGGTCGAGCCGTCGTTGACCGCGACGATCTCCAGCAGCTCCGGGCGCGTAGTCGAGGTCCAGCAGCGAGGTCAGCGACGCGGCGATCGCCTCCTCCTCGTTGAACGCCGGCATCACGATCGCCACGCGCGGGCGCAGGCCGTGGTCGGCGCTCGGCCGGTACAGCGTCGAGAACACGAAGCGCGAGACGATGTACGCGCAGACGATGAGCCCGTACGACGCCGAACAGCGGGTCGACGAGGACGATGTCCGCGAAGATCGCCTTGAAGCCGACGACGGCGACCAGCAGGAGCACGAGGTAGACCCCCGCGCCGACCCGCGCGAGGTGGTCCAGGAGCCGTGGCTGGCGCTGCTGCGGAGGCGCCCATCACGTCAGACGGTGTGGCGCCGGTCGCCCGCGCCGACCCGGTAGGTCCCGTCGAGCAGCAGCGGGCAGTCGTCGAGGAACGCGTAGTCGCTGCCGGCGTGGACGGTCCCGACGATCGCCAGGTCCCAGTCGCCGCCGCGCGGCGAGGACTCGCCGTGCAGCAGCGCGGTCGCCGAGCGTCAGCGTGCCGATCAGCGGGTCGTGGTAGGCCGACCGTGCAGCCGGCGTCGCTCCAGCGCGGCGAGGATGTCCAGCGACGGCGACTCGCGCACGTCCTGCACGCCGGGCTTGTAGGCGACGCCGACCATCAGCACGCGCTTGCCGCGCGGCTCGCCGAGCAGCTCGATCGCGCGGCGCACGACGCGGCGCGGGCGGTCGGCGATCGCCCCCATCGCCTGGCGGATGATCGGCGCGGCGCGGCCGGCGGTCTGCAGCGGGTCGAGCAGGTAGTGCGGGTCGCACGGGATGCAGTGCCCGCCGACGCCCGGCCCGGGGTAGAACGCCATGAAGCCGTACGGCTTGGTCGCGGCGGCCTCGGTGACCTCGATCGGGTCCAGGCCGTAGTGCGCGGCCGCGTCGGCCATCTCGTAGGCGAAGGCGATGTTCACCGCGCGGAACGTGTTCTCGTAGAGCTTGGTCAGCTCCGCGGCCTCCATGCTCGTGACGCGGTGCACGCGGCTCGTGAGCCGCTCGAGGAACGCGGCGGCGCGCTCGGTGCACGCGGCGGTCGCGCCGCCGACGACGCGCGGCGTGTCCTCCTGCATGGTCGAGACGTTCCCGGGGTCGATCCGCTCGGGGCTGAACGCGACGTGGACGTCCTCGCCGACGGTGAGGCCGCGCTCGGCGAGCGGCGCCGGTCAGCAGGTCGGCGGTCGTGCCGACGTAGCTCGTCGAGGTGAGGATCAGCGTCTGGCCCGGCGCGGGCGTGGCGCCACGGCGGTCGCGCAGGCGCCGCGCAGCGCGCGCAGGTCGGGGCTGTGGTCCTCGTGGACGGGCGTCGGGAACGCAGATCAGGACGACGTCGGCCAGGCGCAGCGCGCGGGCGTTGTCGGTCATCCGCAGGGAGCCCTCGTCGAGCGCGTCGCGCAGGCGCTCGTGGTCGCGCTCGAGCAGGTCGACGGTGCCGGCGCGGATGCGCCGCAGCCGCACGCGGCTCGTGTCGATGCCGATCACGGGCAGGCCCGCGGCGGTCGCGGCGAGCCCGGTCGGCAGGCCGACGTAGCCCAGGCCGACGATCGCGACCCGCGGGTCGGAGGTCGCGGGGACGAGGTGGAGTGCGGGCGGGGCGGAGGCGGGGGCGGGTGCGGGCGGGGCGGGAGCCGGCGGGGCGGCGGCCGGCGATGCGGTGAGGACGTCCGGTGTCATGGTCACCTGGCAGGTCGTTGATGGACTGGGGGCCGGACCCACCGCTCGTCGCTGAGCGGTGGTGGTGGGCGGTCCTGCGCCGAGGACGGCCCGTCCGGCGCCGGGCACCCTGGGACCCCGCCGCGCGGGCGTCCCGCCGACCCCGCGGTTTGTTCACGTTCGCGCCGCGATTCGCTGCAACGCGGCGCGGACGCGCGCATCGGTCATCTGCCGACTTTCGGAGGATCGGCGAAATCGCCGATGAACACTGGGGTTTCGGGGGTCCTCCGGCAGGCTCGCGAGGGCCGCCGCCGGGCGCTGCGGCGAGCGGTCAGCCGCGCGGCAGCCCGCGCGGCCCGCCGTCGTCGGCGTAGCCGGGGTGCCCGAGCTGGGTGAGCCAGCCGCGGAAGACCCGGTGCACGTGCTCGGCGCCGACGAGCGGCTCGTCGGGCAGCGGGAGGTCGACCGGCGCGCAGACGAACGGGTGCGACTGCTCGCCGCCCATCCCGCCGTGCGACCCGACGAGCTCCTCGAAGGCGGCGACCTCGTCGGTCTCCTGCCAGTAGGTCGAGTTCACGACGATGTCCGGGCAGGTGCTGAAGCCGTCGGTGCGCCGGACGTGGTCGGCGGCGCGCGGGCCGAACGGGGCGAGCGGGTCGACCCCCTCGACGACGCCCTCGTCGAGCCAGTGCGCGCCGTCGGCGCCCGAGCGCGACCGCGCCGCGGCTCTCCGAGCGCACGAGCGCGAACGCGATGCCCGGGTGCGTGCGCAGGCCGTGGAGCAGCGCGGGGTGCAGCTCCTCGATGCGCTCGAGCGTCACGCGGCCGGGCTCGCGCGGGAACGTCACGTGGCCGAGGTTGCCGGAGGCCATCACGACGATCTCCGGGATGTCGTGCTCTCGGCCTGCTCGGCCTCGCCCTCCTCGTCGCGGCGGCCCTCGGTCAGCGCGACCTCGCCGTCGCTGCGGCGCGAGCGCGTGAGGCGCGCGACCGTCCGCCCCGCCGCGCTGTCCTTGCGCGCCAGGCCCGTCAGCTCGGCGTCGAGGAAGTCGCCGCCGGTGTCGGCCGCCTCGGTGAGGGAGAGCGTCGACCCGGGCTCGCAGAGGCGCGTCACGAAGCTGCTCGAGCGACTCGTCGTAGCGCTGCAGGAACGTCGCGCCCTGCGACTGCCCGTGGTCGGACAGCACGACGAACCGGTACGGCCGCGGAGCGCCGGCGGCGGCGCGCTCGATCCGGCTCGAGCTGCTGGTCGACCTTGCGCAGCACCGCGAGCGTGTCGCGGCGCTCGACGCCGGAGTGGTGGGCGACCTCGTCGTAGGCGAGGAACGTCGTGTAGGCCACCGGGCGCCCGGCGTAGAGGTCGGCGATCACGGCCGCGACCTGGAGGTCGAGCTGGATGACGGTCGCCCACGCGCGCGCGAGCGCGTAGAACCAGCTGCGGTGGATCCGCGGCTCCACGCCGCGGCGCACCTGCTGGGTCGCGTAGCGGCGCTCGATCGCGATCTCGGCGATCGACATGAAGAGCGTGTGCAGCGTCGCGTACGGACGCGCGAAGTACCCGTAGTAGTCCTGGCCGATCCGCCCGGTGCGGTTGCGGTCGAGCACCGTGCTCATCGTCAGCAGCGAGTGCGGCGCGTCGCCGGAGACGATGTTCGCGCGGCTCGCGCCGTCCTCGTGCAGGAGGCCGTGGCCGTTGGACACGCGGCGCTCCAGCTCGGCGGCGTCGTGGACCTTGTTCGTGACGATCGCCTTCTGCGTGTCCTTCTCCCACCAGCGGAACGCCGGCATGTCGTCGTTGTACCCGTGCAGCAGGCCGGCCTGGCAGGCGCCGGTCTGCGAGGACCAGTCGGTCTCCCACGAGGCCAGCCGGTGCGAGCCCTCGCGCAGCCAGCGCGAGATCGTCGGCATGTCGCCGTCGCGGATCGCGCGCTGGACGACGGCGTGGGCGAGCCCGTCGATCTCCAGGAAGAAGAGCCCCGGCACGTCGGTCGGCTCGACGCCCGCGGCGCGGCGGGCCTGGCGCGCGACGACGTTGCGCTCCCACGGGCCGTCGTCGTCGATCGAGAGGATCGCCGTGAGGCCGGTGGTGACGACGCTGAGGATCAGCGCGGTGAAGAACGCGCCCCAGAAGCCGTCGATGTGCAGGCCCTGGTCGATGGTCGCCGCGAGCAGCACGATCAGGCCGTTGAGGAGCAGCACGCCGAGCCCGAACGTCAGCACCGTGAACGGCAGCGCGAAGCGGATCACCAGCGGCCAGAGCAGCGCGTTGAGCAGCGCGACGACGATCGCGGTGCTCACGACGCCCACCGCGCCGTCGGTCATCGAGACGCCGGGGAGGATCCACGCCGCCAGGAACAGCGAGATGATCGTCGCGACGAGCGTCAGCAGCGCGCGGCCGACGAGGATCGGCGCGCGGCGGCGTGCGGGAGCGGCTGAATCAGGGGTCACGCCGCGGCATTCTTCCGGGTCGGGGCGACGCCGCGCGTACAGGCCGGGAACGTCAGGCCGCGCCGACCGCGCCGCGCAGCCCCGCGGCGGCCTTGTCGCCGATGCGGTTGAAGACGAGCTTCAGCAGCGGGTCCGCGAGACGCAGCGGGCCCTTCAGCGTCAGGTCGGCGTCGTAGACGATCCGCGTCCCGCCGGCCGGCGTGGGCTCGAAGGTCATCGTGTCGAGCGAGACGACGGTGGCGTTCTCGCCGCGCAGCGTGATCGCGCTCGGCGGGTCGATCGGCGGTGACCTCGTACACCAGCGGCGTCTGCCGTCCCATGAAGTCGGCGACGACGCGCACCCGGCTCCCGACGACGATCGCGCCCTCGTCCAGGCGCTCGGCCTCGACGACGCCGGGATCCCACTCCTGCGTCGTCGAGAAGTCGCTGAGGTAGGCGAAGACCTCCGCCTGCGGGCGCGGGCTGTCGATCGTCGTGACGTAGCGGGCCATGTCAGGCGGCTCCTCGGTCGTGGTCGGCGGCGGTGAGGCCGCTCAGCTGCTCGCAGGCGTCCCACAGCGCGGCGCGGTCGGCCTCGGTCTCGTGCGTGGACGGCATGCGGTGCGTCGGGCGGACGCGGCGGTCGTGCCAGAACCCGCCGCGTGCTCTGCGCCGGCTCGTCCGCGGCGCCGAGCCAGACGATCGTGTCGGCGCCCTGCTCGGCGTTGCGCAGGAACGGCTTCGTGACGGCGTGGAAGCGCGGGAGCGACGTCTGCACGCCGGGCGTGTCCGCCCAGCCCGGGTGCATCGCGTGCGACGACGACGCCCGTCCCGGCGAGCCGCTCGGCGAGCAGCTCGGTGAGGATCACCTGCGCCCGCTTGGTGCGCGCGTAGACGGCGGGACCGTCGAACTCCAGGCGCTCGGTCTGCAGGTCGTCGACGCGGATGCGCTCGGTGTACATCCCGCCGGAGGAGACGTTCACGATCCGCGACGGCGCGCTCGCGCGCAGCAGCGGGAGCAGGAGCTCGGTCAGCAGGAACGGCCCGAGCACGTTCGTCGCGAACGCGAGCTCGTACCCGTCGGGTGACAGCGTCCGCTCCTGGGGCAGGATGCCCGCGTTGTTCACGAGCACGTCGAGGCGCTCCTCGGTCGTCGAGGAACTCCGTCGGCGAAGCGGCGCACGGACGCCAGGTCGCTCAGGTCGCCGATGCCCACGCGCACGTCGTCGTTGCCGGTCGCCCGCGCGATCGCCGCGCGCGCCTCCTCCCCGCGCCCGGCGTCGCGCGCCAGCAGCCGCACCGACGCGCCGAGCCGCGCGAAGCCCTCGGCGGCCGCGCGCCCGAGGCCGGCGGTCGCGCCGGTGACGAGCACGACCTTCCCGTCCATCCGCGGCAGCGGGTCCCAGCCGTGGCTGCGCACGGCGTAGCCCACGCGCGTGTAGCCGGGGGCGACGGTGCGGTCGAGGAGCGTGTCGATCAGCGAGGAGACGATGCCCTGGATACGGGCGCACGGGCGCTCGCGCGGCTCACGGCGCGCATCTCGTAGGCGCCGCAGAGCGCCGTCACCTGCGCGAAGACGCGGCCGAACCGCTCGGCGTCCACGACCGGCGCGCGGACGTGCGCGAGCGCCCACGCCTGCTGGGCCGCCGTCGTGGACGGCTTGCCGTGCAGGTCGATCGCGAACGCCGAGAAGTCGCGCACCAGGACGTCGAAGAGCTGGTCGATCGACGTCGCGGTCCTGCCCGGTCAGCTCGGCCTGCTCGAGGATCAGCTGGCCGTAGACGACGAGCGTGAACAGCTCGCCGAGCGTGAGCATGAAGCCCAGGTCGCGCTGCTGGTCCTCGTCCGGCGGCGCGGTCTGCAGCAGCGCGGGGATGCCCGCGGCCTGCTCGATGAAGCGCGCGACGTTCGGCAGGTCCGCGAAGCGGTCGTAGACCGGGCGCCAGTCGTGGAAGCGGATCTTCGAGAGCCCGCGCGCCGGGCCCTGCGCGAACAGGTACGGGTCGTCGGCCGCCTCGCGGCGCTGGGGCACCGGCGCCTGCTCCTCGGCCATGAAGAAGTAGGCCGCCATGAACTTCAGGACGAGCGCCATGTTCACGTGCACGGTGCCCTCGAGCTTCGGCAGCGCGCGGATGTCCGACGCGGCCATCTCGAAGTACGTGTCCTGCTCGAAACCGCGCGCCGCGATGACGTCCCAGAGCAGGTCGATGACGCGCTCGCCCTCGGTCGTCACCTTCATCTTCGTGATCGGGTTGTAGAGCAGGTAGCGCCGGTCCTCGGCGCTCGCGGCGCGGAAGTAGTCGATCGAGCGCTCGCCGAAGAGCTTCATCCCGAGCAGGCGCGCGTAGGCGTCGGTGAGCATCTGCGCGACGTGCGGGAAGTCGGTGACCTTGCGGCCGTAGAGCACGCGGTTGTGCGCGTGGGTGATCGCCTCGTAGAACGCGTGCTCGCAGATGCCGATCGACGCGAAGCCGAGGTTGAACTTGCCGACGTTGACGGTGTTCAGCGCCGCGTCGAAGGCCGCCGGGCCGGTGTGCAGCACGTCGTCCGGCGGACACGGGGTGGTCGTGCAGCTCGGAACGCGCTGACGTACATCTGCGAGCTGACGACGTTCTTCACGAGCTCGTAGGTCGGGGCCTGGCTGTCGGCCGCGAAGAAGACGTAGCCCTCCGGGCCCTCGACGTCGGCGCGGCGCCCGAACACGGACACCATCCCGGCGAGGTTGCCGTTGCCGATGTAGTACTTGCCGCCGTTGGCCGTGAAGCCGCCCTCGCCGTCGGGCGTGAGGATCATGTCGGTCGAGTAGATGTCGGCGCCGTGCGCCTGCTCGGAGAGGCCGAACGCGAAGATCGCGCCGTCGTCGAGCAGCCCGGCCGCGCGCTGCCGCGCGGCCGCGTTGTCGCTCTGCCAGATCGGCCCGAGGCCGAGGATCGAGACCTGCCACGTGTACCAGTAGGCGAGCCCGTAGAAGGCGGTGATCTCGTTGAACGCGCAGATGCGCGCGGTGTCCCAGCGCTTGTCGGGATCACCGCCGGCCTCGCGCGGCCGGCGTCAGCAGCGTCGCGAAGACGCGCTCGCGCGCGATGAAGTCGAGGAAGTCCGCGTACCACGTGCGGTCGTGGTGGTGGCGCTTCAGCGCGACCTTGCCGCGCTCCTCGAACCACTCGATCGTCGCGAGCAGGACGCGGCGGGTCTCCTCGTCGAATCCGGCGCCGTCGAAGGTGGCGGGGTTGAAGAGCGCGGTCGGCGCCGTCGATCCGGCGACGGAGGATCCGGTCAGTGCGGGCGTCTGGGTCATCGGCGCAGCCTACGCCAGCGGGG
>CAWGLQ010000019.1:0-20112 GCA_963823375.1 uncultured Actinomycetes bacterium
TGTCCGGGACGCGCCCGTCGACGTCGGCGACGACGTGCACGTCGTCATCTTCCGGCCGGCCGCGTCGCGGCGGCACGGCCTGCACGCCGTCTAGATGTAGTACGTGGCGGGGATCCGCGATACCTGCGGGGCTGCCGGGGGTCAGGGGCAGTCCGTGGGGAAGTCGACTCCCCCGACAGCCCGCGCGAGGTCCGCGTCGAGCAGGTCGCGGCCTCGTCCTCCGCGCCGGGCATCAGGTGCCCGTACAGGTCGATCGTGATCGCGATGTTCGCGTGCCCCATGAACGTGCACAGCGCCTTCGCGTTGACGCCCGCGGCGATCATCAGCGACGCGTACGTGTGCCGGCCCTGTGGAGCGTCTCGACCGGCGTCGCCCACGCCTTCCTCGCGCGAGCGACCGCGGTCTCGACGCCGTGCTCGCGCCTAACAGCCGCCGTCGTCGCGCGCGGCCATCTGGGCTCGAGGAGGTGTCGCGCAGGATCGCCGGGATCGGCACCTCCGCTGGCCCTGCCGGCTCTTCGGGGCGATCTCGCCGTCGATGTGGTCCCACCCGCGGCGGACGTGGATGACCCCGTCTGCGAGGTCGACGTCGTCCCACCGGAGCGCGGCCAGCTCGCCGCGGCGGAGGCCGGCGTAGATCGCGGTCGCCCATAGGGCCTGGTCCTCGCGGGCCAGCGACGCAAGCAGGCTTCCGACCGTCTCGGGCGACCACTACCCCTCGGCGTCGAACTCACCGCGGGCAGCTCGGTCCCACGTGTCGGGTTGTGCGGCACATCTCCACGGGTGACCGCTCTGCGGAAGATCGCCCGGAGCGGCGTGATGTCGTCGTGATCGTGCGCGGGCTCGCCCCGGTCTCGACGAGCTCGTCGACCAGCGCTGCAGGTCGCGGTCGGGGGGCGGTCAGTCGGCGGTCCCCGAGCGACGGGAGCACGCGGATTCGCAGGTTCTGCTCGTACCCTCGGACCGCACACGGCTTGTAGGGGTCGCCCGACCTGTTGCGGATGTGACCGTCGCGCACCGCGTCCAGCCAGCGCACGGCCTCGTGAGGAGGGTCGGGCTCCGGTCGGTCGTCCTCGTCCCGGCGTGGAGCGCGGCCCGTCGCTCGGCGCGCCACCGCTTCGCGCCGCGATGGTGTCATGTAGTACATCGCCTGGCCGGCGTCCGAGCGCTCGCGGTCGATCACGTCCTGGATCGTCGTCTGCTCGAGCACGGCGCGGGCGGCCTGCGCGGCCTCGGCGAACACGCCGATGCTGCCGCGGCCCAGCGGCCCGTCCAGCAGCTCGACGACCTCGAGCACGGTGATCGAGCCGGGCTCGCGGGCGAACGAGTAGCCGCCCTTCACGCCACGCTGGCTCTTCAGCATCCCCGCCCGGCGCAGCGTCGCGAACAACTGCTCCAGGAACTGCGTGGGGATGTCACGCCGCCTCGCCAGCTCGCCGATCGGGACCGGGCCGTCACCGGCCTGCCCCAGCTCCGTGAGCGCCTGCAGCGCGTAGGGAGACTTGGTGGTGATCGAGATCATGGGATCCCGATCTTATGCGTGGTGGCGGCGCGTGGAGAACGATCAGCCCGTGCCTGCGGCACGGGCTGTCCTGCCAGGGGGCCGTACCCCTACAACCAGCCGCGCTCAGTGGCGATGAGCACCGCCTGCGCGCGGTCGACGGCGCCGAGCTTGCCGTAGATGTTGTGGAGGTGGGTGCGGACGGTGCTCGTGGAGAGCTCGAGCTCGTGGGCGATCTGCTTGTAGACCTTGCCCTCGGCGAGGCGCTTGAGGACCTCGACCTCGCGGCCGCTGAGCGGGCACGGGTCGACCTGGCGCACGCGGCCGGTCGACGGGAACGGCAGGTCGTACATGACGCTGCGCAGCTCCTCCGGGCCGAGGCCGATCGCGCGGGCGCACCGCAGCATCTCGGTGGGCGACACGGCGCCGCCCTGGGCGTAGTGGGCGAGCATGTCCGCGAGGCGGACGAAGGCTGTCTCGTCGCTCGCGTCCTCGGCGTGGTGGCGCTCGATGACGGAGGCGACGGACTTCGGCAGGCCCCAGCGACGCGCGAGGACGCCGCCGACGAGGGCGTGGTCCACGCCGAGTTCCCGGCGCTCGCGGTGGATGCGCTCCTCGGGCGTGCGAGCGCCCTGGTGCACCTGCTGCGGGTAGCCCGGGTAGGCGTGCATGAGGACGAGCTTGCCGATGTCGTGCAGGAGCGCGGTGACCATCAGGCGGTCGCGATCCTCGTAGCCGGCCTCGGCGGCCAGGCGCTCGGCTGCGCGCTGCGTGGCGACGCCGTGCAGGCGGAAGCGCTCGGGTGCCGCCTCCCAGACGGTCGAGCGCTCGAAGAAGTCGAAGGTCCGCGCGCGCGCGGCGACGGACTGCACCGCCTCGGGCGACATGACCTCGGTGGCCTGGACGATCGACTCGACCCGGCCGCGGGTACGCCCCTCGACCTGGTTGGCGACGCGCAGGACGGCGATGACGAGCGCGACGTCGCCCTCGACGGCGGCGACCA
Source organism: uncultured Actinomycetes bacterium (assembly GCA_963823375.1). Classification (GTDB taxonomy): domain Bacteria; phylum Actinomycetota; class Thermoleophilia; order Solirubrobacterales; family Solirubrobacteraceae; genus F1-60-MAGs163. The sequence continues at coordinate 2,504 of CAWGLQ010000019.1, forward strand.
TCTCGCTCATGTTCAGGCGCTCCTCGCCCACGATCCGCAGGACGCGGTCGCGGGACTCCGCGAGGGCCGGGAAGTTCTCGAGGGCCTCGAATGCGGCCGTCAGGCGACGGCCGTGGCCTTCGTTGTGCCGGCGCGCGGCGTCGGCGGGCGGATCTGCGACGCGCAGTGTGGGAGCGTTCGCGGCCTGGGTCATGGGTGGAATTCCGTTTCGGGGAGGTGGTGCGGAGCCGCGGGAATGCGGACTCACGACCCCTATCGGCAGGACTGGACGAGAGTTTGAGCCGCGACTTGCAGCGGACGCCCGGGCGCGTCAGCCGGATGCACGGGCCATGACCACGGAAACCCCGTCGTCATGAGGCATAACGCGGTACGCGCAGCCCGTTCCGTGCACCGACGGCTCACCACCGGTGAGCGCCAGGCACGTGTGCTCGTCGACCGCCCAGCCGCCCTCCACGAGGCCGCCTGAGACGGCGTGGACGAGCCGCGACAGCGTCCCCCACGCCGTCGCGTGCACGTCGACCGCGAACGGCACCAGCCCGAGGCCCGGACGGGGCTGCACCTGCTCCAGGTCCTCGCCCGCATCGGGGGAGCAGACGGGCAGGTCGCCGATCCGCCAGCCGCCCACGATCGCGGACGTCGCCGCGATCGCGGCGCCCGCCGAGAACCCCGCGTACGGGACGTCCGCGGGCAGCCAGTCGGTTCCCGCGCCGACCAGGAGGTCGCGGTAGAGCGGCGTGCTGCCGCCCGCGACGTAGACGCCCGCCGCGCCTGCGACGTCGTCCGCGCGGACCGGGCGCCCGGGAGCGAGCGTGACGACCTGCACGTCCGCGGCCCCGGCGCTTCGTAGGCCGTCCACCCAGCGAGCCTCGTCGACGCCCTCGCCGTCGTCGACGGCCAGGCAGGCGATCGGTCCTGCCGCGGCCTCCACGAACGGCCGGTGGCCGGCGGCGACGCCGCCCGGGTCGCGCCCGCCGCCGATGAGGAAGACGGCGCGCACGCCCGCGGCGTCCTCAGGCGGCCAGAGCCGTGTCGAGCCGGTCCAGCGCCTCGGGCCTGCCGAGCACGACGAGCGTCTCGAAGATCCCCGGCGACACCGTCGTGCCCGCCAGTGCCACCCGCACCGGCTGGAAGACGTCCCGCGGCTTGCAGCCGCGCGTCTGCACCACGCCGCGCAGGGCGGCGTCGATCGCGTCGACCGACCAGTCCTCGGCCGGCAGCAGCGCCAGGGCTGCGCGTGCGTCGGCCAGCGCCGCCAGGCCGTCCTCACTGAGCCACTTGGCGCGTGCGGCCTCGTCGTCGCCCGCGCCGTCGAAGATGAATCCGGCGAGCGGCCAGAAGTCGGCGAGCGTCTGGATCTTCTCCTCGCTGATCGCCACGGCCTCGCCCAGGCCGGTTCGACCCGTGAAGGCCTCGATGCGCTGCGTCAGCTCGGCGGGCCCCAGCTCGCGCAGGTAGCGCCCGTTCATCCAGCGCAGCTTCTGCTCGTCGAACTGGGCCGGGTTCTTCGACACGCGCCGCACGTCGAAGCGCCGCACCAGCTGGTTCGTGCTGATGAGCGTCTCGTCGTCGGCGTCGCCCCACCCGAGCAGGGCGAGGTAGTTGCGCACGGCCTCCGGCAGGTAGCCGGCGTCGCGCAGGTCCTGCACCGAGGCGGCGCCGTGGCGCTTGCTGAGCTTCTTGCCGTCGGTGCCGTGCAGCAGCGGGAGATGGGCGAAGACCGGCTTCGGCGCGCCGATCGCCTCCAGGACGAGGAGCTGCTTGGGCGTGTTGGAGATGTGGTCCTCGCCGCGGATCACGTGCGTGATCTCGGCGTCGTGGTCGTCGATCGCGACGGCGAGGTTGTAGAGCGGGCTCCCGTCGGCGCGCGCGATCACCGGGTCGTCGAGGTGCTCGTGCTGGAACACCGTGTCCCCGCGGATCAGGTCGTGGACGACCGTGGCCCCCTCGTCGGGGACGCGCAGCCGCACGGCGCCGTCGCCCTGGGGCGTCCCGCGATACCCGCGCGCGGCGCCGTGCTCGGCCTTCCAGGCCTTGACGTCATCGCCCGTCGCGGTCGTGCGGTAGGCCTTGTCCTCCTCGAGCAGTCGCTCGACGACCTGGCGGTGACGCTCCTGCGCGTCGGCCTGGCTGATCGGGCCCTCGTCCCAGTCGAGCTCCAGCCAGCGCAGGGCCTCGAGGATGTGGGCGACGTTCTCGGGGGTCGACCGCTCGCGGTCGGTGTCCTCGATGCGCAGCACGAAGCGGCCGCCGCTCCCGCGCGCCGCGAGCCAGTTGTAGAGCGCGGTGCGCGCGCCTCCGATGTGGAGCTGGCCGGTGGGGCTGGGAGCGAAGCGGACGCGCATGACGGTAGGAATGTACGGACATGACCGTCCCCGCACCCCTTCCCCGCCCATGCTGATCGGCGCGCACGTCTCTCCGGCGGGCGGACCCGCCAAGGCCGTCGAGCGCGGCGAGGCGCTCGGCGCGCGCAGCATCCAGATCTTCAACCAGAACCCGCGGGCCTGGAAGCCGACGGTCTACGGCGACGAGCAGGTGCAGGCGTTTCACGAGGCCCTGGACGGGAGCCCGGTGGACGCACTGCTGATCCATGCGGTCTACCTGCTGAACGCCGCCAGCGAGGACCCGGACATCCGCGCCAAGACGCTGACGTCGCTCGTCGCCTCGCTGCGCGCCGGCGCCGCGCTCGGGGCGACCGGCGTCGTCCTGCACCCGGGATCGGCGAAGACCGGCGAGGTGGGCCCGGCGATCGAGCGGGCGGGCGCCGTGATCACCGAGGCGCTGGCCGAGACGGAGGGCTGCGCGCTGCACCTGGAGAACACCGCCGGGACCGGCGGGACGCTCGGCCGGTCGTTCGCCGAGCTGGCAGCGCTGCTCGAGGCAGCCGGCGGGGACGAGCGGATCGCCGTCTGCCTGGACTCGTGCCACATGCTCGCCTCCGGCATCGAGATCCGCACCGCCGACGCGCTGACGGCCGCCCTCGACGAGTTGGAGGCGCACGTCGGCCCGGGCCGCATCGGGTCGCTGCACCTCAACGACAGCGAGACGCCGCTCGGCTCCAACCGCGACCGCCACGCGAACATCGGCGAAGGCGAGATCGGGCTCGACGGCTGCCGCGTGTTCCTGAGCGAACCGCGCTTCAAGGACCTTCCCTGCGTGCTGGAGACGCCCGGTCCGGACCGCAGCGGGGCGACGGCGGATGAGCTTGCGCTGTGCGTGAAACTGCGGGCCGAAGGGCTCGCGACACGCGCCGCCTGACACCGGGCGCGGGCAAAGCGGTTCCCCGCCCCCGGTCCAGCGGTAGGGCGGGGAACCAGTGCGGAAGCTAGCACGTTGCGCCCGCAACGTTGCCTCACGAAACTGACCCGCAAGTCAGGTGTTTCCGGCGTTCCGCGGTGGTCAGGCCAGCGAGGTCCGGAGCGTCGCCGGACCGAGGATGTGCTCGAGCTCCGCGCGCAGCGACGGCGTCGGGCTCACGCGGAATTCCTCGCCGAACCGCAGGGTGCGGGCGCCCCCGGAGGTGGTCACGTCGAGCACCACCTCGCTCTCCCCCGTGTGGTTGCCGAGCACGTGCTTGAGGTCCTCGATGATCGTCGCCGGAACGCTCGTCGCGACCGCGTCGAGGTGCAGGTGCAGCGCCTGCGGGCCCTGCGGCTCGCGCGCCGCCTTCTCGCGCGCCGCCTCAACCTGCTCCGGCGTCGGGTCGAACCGCTCGACGCTCTGGACCACGATGCAGGTCTTGTCCTTGTCCTTGTGGTCGATGCGCCCGCGGACGAGCACGATCTCGTCGACGGCGAGCGCGCCCTCGCACTCGGCGATCGTCTTCTCGAACGCGATCAGCTCGATCTCGCCCTCGAGGTCGTCGAGGGTCGCGAACATCATCTGGGTGCCGGTCTTCGTGCGGATCTTCTTCGCCTGGGTGACGATGCCGCCGGCGGTGACCCAGTCTCCGTCCTTGCGCTGCGGAAGCTCGGCGAGCGTGCCGTCGACGGCCTCGCGCAGCGCCTCGCGCACCTCTTTGAGCGGGTGCAGCGAAACGAACAGGCCGATGGCCTCCTTCTCGACGGCGAGCAGCTCGCGCTGGTCGAACTCCTCGAGCGGGATCGGCGGGTGCGCCGGACGGAACGCCGTGGCCGGCTGCTCCGCGCCGCCGCCGAGGTCGGCCATGTCGAAGATCGAGCCCTGCCCGATCTGGGCGTCGAGCTGGGACTGCTGACCGGCCGACTGGGCCTGCTCGAGGACCGCCAGCATCCCCTTGCGCGTCGCGCCGGTCGAGCCGAACGCCCCGCACTTGATCAGGGCCTCGATCGCGCGCTTGTTCACGAGGCGCGCGTCGACGCGCTCGCAGAAGTCCCAGAGCGACTCGAACGGCCCGTCCTGCGCGCGCGCCGCCTTGATCGACTCCACGGCCTGGAACCCGACGCCCTTCACCGCGTCGAGGCCGAAGCGGATGTTCCCGTCGACGACGACGAACTCGTGGTCGGACAGGTTGACGTCCGGCGGGAGGATGTCGATGCCCATGTCCTCGCAGCGCGCCGCGAAGAACGGGACCTTGTCCTTCGTGTCCATCACCGACGAGATCAGGGCGGCCATGTACTCGGCCGGATAGTTGGCGCGCAGCCACGCGGTGCGGTAGGCGATCAGCGCGTAACAGGCCGCGTGCGACTTGTTGAAGCTGTAGTCGGCGGACTTCTGGTTCGTCGCCCAGATCCAGTCGACGACGCTCCGGTCGACGCCGGACGCCGCACAGCCCTGGCGGAACTCGGGCTCGAGCTTCGCCATCGCGTCCCGGTTCTTCTTGCCGATCGCCTTGCGCAGGTCGTCGGCCTTCGCCCCGCTGAATCCCGCCACCGCCGTGGCGATCTGCATCGCCTGCTCCTGGTACAGGATCACGCCGTAGGTCGGCCCGATGATCGGCTCGAGCCGCTCGTCGGGGATCGAGACCGACTCGGGGTCGCGCTTCCCCCGCGCGTACGCGGGGATCTGGTCCATCGCGCCGGGGCGGTAGAGCGCGACGAGCGCGACGAGGTCGTCGAACTCCGTCGGGCGCACCTTCTTGAGCGCCTCCTGCATGCCCTCGGACTCGAACTGGAAGACGCCGACCGAGTCGCCGCGCCCGAGCATCTCGTAGGTCGCGGGGTCGTCGAGCGGCAGCGTGGCCATGTCCGGGCGCGTTCCGGTCGACCGCTCGAGGATGTCGAGCGCGTCCTCGATGACGTCGAGGTTGCGCAGGCCCAGGAAGTCCATCTTCAGCAGGCCGAGCTGCTCGACGGGCTTCATCGAGTACTGCGTGACGACCTTGTAGACGCGGTTGCCGTCCGCGTCCGTCGTGTTGGCGTCGGCGAGCTGGACCGGGACGATCTCGGTCAGCGGCCGGTCTGCGATGACGACCGCCGCGGCGTGGATCGAGGAGTTGCGGACGATGCCCTCGAGGCCGCGGGCGACGTCCACGATCTGGCGCGCGGTCGGGTCGCTGTCGTAAGCGGCGCGCAGCGGCTCGCCGTCCTTCAGACAGTCGTCGAAGCTCGGCGAGCGGCCCATGATCGGATCCGGGATGAGCTTCGCGAGCCGGTCGCCCGCGCCGTAGTCGTGGCCCAGGACGCGCGCGGCGTCGCGGGTGGCGGCGCGCGGGAACATCTTGCCGAAGGTGACGATCTGCGCCACCGACTCGCGCCCGTACTTCTCGGTGACGTACCGCATCACCTCGTCCCGCCCGCGCACGGAGAAGTCGATGTCGATATCCGGCATCGACACGCGCTCGGGGTTCAGGAACCGCTCGAACAGCAGGTCGTACCGCAGCGGGTCCACGTCCGTGATCCGCAGGCAGTACGAGACGATCGAGCCGGCGGCCGATCCGCGGCCCGGGCCGACGGCGATGCCGTTGCGCTTGGCCCACGTCACGAAGTCCCAGACGATGAGGAAGTAGGCGTTGAAGCCCATCCGGTCGATGACGCCGAGTTCCATCTCCATCCGCTCGACGGCCTCGGCGGGCGGCGGGTCGCCGTAGCGCTCCCGCAGGCCCTCCATGACGCGGTCCCGCAGGTAGGACCGCTCGTCCTCGCCCTCCGGCAGGAAGCGCGGGATGAGCTGCTTGCCCAGCTCGATCTCGACGTCGCAGCGCTCGGCGATCTCGACGGTGGAGGCCAGCGCCTCGGGCCATTCCGCGAACGCCTGCGCCATCTCCTCGTTGGAGCGCAGGTAGAACTCGTTCGTCGCGAAGGTCATCTTGGGCGCCGCGAGCGTGCTCTTCGTCTGCACGCACAGGAGCGCCGTGTGGTGGGCGTGGTCCTCCTTGCGCAGGTAGTGGACGTCGCCGGTGCCGACGATCGGCCGGCCGACCTCACGCGCGATCCGGATGATCCCCTCGTTGGCGCGGTCCTGCTCGGGGATGCCGTTCTTCTGGACCTCGAAGTAGACGTTCTCGTGGCCGACGGCGTTCAGGAGCTCGTCCGCGTGGGCACGCGCCTCGTCGTCGCGGCCCTCGGCCAGGCGCGAGGTGAAGCGCGCGGCCAGACAGCCGGTGAGCACGATCAGGCCATCGCGGTGCGCCTCGAGCTGGGCCATGTCGACGGTGGGCTTGCCGCGGCTGAGACCGTCGAGGAAGCCGGTCGAGCAGAGCTTGACGAGATTGCGGTACCCGGCGTCGGAGGACGCCATCAGCGTCAGGTGGTTGCGCTCGGTCCGCGCACGCTCGGTGTGATCGTCGACGAAGTAGATCTCGCAGCCCACGATCGGCTTGATCCCGTGCTTCTTGGCCGCCTGGTAGAGCTCGACGGCGCCGTTCATCACGCCGTGGTCGGTGAGCGCCAGCGCCGGCTGGCCGAACGACGCGGCCCGCTCCGCGAGGGCGTCGATGTTGCACGCGCCGTCGAGCAGCGAGTACTCGCTGTGGACGTGGAGATGGGCGCAGGCCGGAGCGGTCACGGGCGCCGGAGGTTACGGCGCGGGGCGGACGGGCCGCGACCCTCGTTCCCGCTCCTTGCGGACCTTCGGTGCGAGCTCAGAGGCGCCGGGTCAGCATGCGGCCGAGGCGCTCCACGAACCCGCCGGGGCGCGGCGCCCACGGCTCCTGCACGGCCGGTTCGGTGGCTGTGGCGGGGGTCTCGGCCGGCTGTGCCTCGGGAGCGGGAGCGGGCGCCGCAACGGGCTCGACAGGCGCCTCCGCGACCGCTGCATCCTCCGCGGCCGGCGTCTGCGCGCGCAGCCGCTCCGCGGCGAGGGCGAGCCCTGCGATCAGCTGCTCGTTGTCCGGCGCACCGCCCTCCGCGTCCGGCTGGGGCGCCGGAGCCGGCTGCGGCGCGAGCAGCGGCGGGGCCGCGACGGGCTCGGGGAGCGGGGTGCTCACGGGCGCCGGTGTCACGCGTGCGCGCTCAGCCGTCAGCGCGCTCGTCGCCGCGTCGCGGGCGGCACGCTCGGCGACGACCGCCTGTTCGGCGGCCTCCCGGGCTGCACGCTCGGCGTGGAGCGCCGCCTCGGCGACGCCCCGGGCGGCGATCTCCCGGTCGAGCGCTTCGCGAGCGGCGCGCAGGGTCGCGGCGGCGTCGGCGACCAGCGCGGCCATTCGCGCGTCGCGGTCGGCCCGGGCCGCCAGGCGCTCGCGCAGGCGGGTGGACTCGTGTGCACCGTGTTCGAGCTGGGCGACGCGCTGCTCGGCCTCCGCCAGGCGCGAGCGCAGCTCGTTCTCGGCCAGCTCGGCGCGCCGGGCACGGCGCTCGGCGAGCACCGACGGGTCGGTGCCCTTGTCGGGATCGCGATCGGGCTGATCGGCGGCGGCGACCATGGACGGCGAACGCTAGCGCGCGCCGCGGCGGCTGCCAGGGGGTGTCAGACGGTGGGCGTGCGCGAGGCCCGTCGCGCCACGACGGCGACGACCGCGACCACGGCCAGCGCCGCGAGGGCGGCGCCTCCGCCGGCCTGGTTGCGGCGCCTGCGCTGCGCGCGCTCGAGCTCGGCGCGCTTCTGCTTTCCGTACAGCTTGCCGCCGTGGTACGTCGCGTAGCCGATGGCCTGATAGGTCTTTGCGCCGGGCATGCCCTGACGATACCGCGGCTCAGTCCTGCTGGGAGGCCTTGAGCCGGTGGGCCATCCGCGACTGCAGCGACCACAGCTCGATGAAGCCCGGCGAGGCCTGTTGGCTGAACAGGCCGCCGCTCGTCTCGAACGTCGCGAGCGACGCGTCGTAGACGGCGTTCGGGCTCTCGCGCGTCACCGCGCGCACCGAGCCCTTGAAGAGCTTGAGCCCGATCGTTCCCGTCACGCGCTCGTTGACGGACTCCATGAAGGCGTCGAGGTTCTCGCGCAGCGGCTCCCACCAGAGGCCGGCGTAGACGAGGTAGCCCCACTGCCGGTCCAGGTCGCCCTTGTACTGGTTCTGGTGGATCGTCCCCACGAGGCGCTCGAGCTCGGCGTGCGCCGTCAGGATGATCGCGGCCGCCGGCACCTCGTAGATGTCGCGCACCTTCAGGCCGACGATGCGGTCCTCGATGTGGTCCACGATGCCGACGCCGTGCCGGCACCCGATGTCCGCGGCGCGCTCGAGCAGATCCACGAGCCCGAGCCGCTCCCCGTCGAGCGCGACTGGGACGCCGTGCTCGAAGGTCACGGTCACGACCTGCGGCTCGTCCGGCGCCTCCTCCGGGCGCGTCACGAGCTGGAAGACGTCGTCCTCGGGGGCGTGGTCGAGGTCCTCGATCCACTTGCCCTCCGACGAGCGGCCCCAGAGGTTGTCGTCGATCGAGTACGGGGTCGTCTCCGCGCCGCCCTTGATCGGGATGCCGTGCTCGCGCGCGTAGGCGATCTCCTCCTCGCGGCCCATCTGCCAGCCGCGGACGGGGGCGATGACCTTCAGCTCCGGCGCGAGCGTCGCGACCGTGGCCTCGATGCGGACCTGGTCGTTGCCCTTCCCCGTGCAGCCGTGCGCGACGGTGTCGCAGCCGTGCTTGCGCGCGTAGTCGACCGCGAGCTTGGCGATCAGCGGCCGGCCGAGCGCCGTGAAGAGCGGGTAGCCGAGGCCGTAGACGGCGTTCGCCTTGATCGCCGGCGCGATGAAGTCGTGGGCGAACTCCTCGCGGGCGTCGATCACCTCTGCGGCGACGGCCCCGAGGTCCAGCGCCTTGCCCTTGACGACGTCGTAGTCCTCACCCGGCTGCCCGAGGTTGATCGTCAGCGCGACGACCTCGGCGTCGTACTCGTCCTGGATCCACTTGAGCATGACGCTCGTGTCCAGGCCGCCCGAGTAGAGCAGCAGGACCTTGTTGACCTCGCCGGGCTCGGCGAGGTAGCTGGCGGTGCGGGTGTGTCGGGCTTCGGCGTCGGTCATGTGGCCGGAGAGTCTAGGAACACTCAGGCCGCGACCGGTTCCCGCTCGTGCGGCACCTCGGCGAGCTCCTCCGGCACCCCGACGATCTGCCCGCCGCTGCACCCCGCCGCACGCACGACGCGCGCGGGGTTGACGATGAAGACCAGGCCGAGCAGCCCCCCGAGCGCGACGAGCGCCGCCGAGATCGCCATTCCGACGTGGAAGGCCTCCACCGACGCGTCCTGCACGGCGCTCGCGACGACGGCGGCCTCGCGCGGCGGCAGGCCCTGCGTGTCGGCCTGCGCGAACGTCTGCACCTTCGCCTGCTCGACGGCGCTCTGCGCCTTGCGGGTCAGCGGCACGCCTGCGAGTGAGGAGTCGATGCTGCTCGTGAACGCCGCCGCGACGACCGCCCCCACGGCGGCGATCGCCATCAGCGACGCGACCCGCGCGATCGCGTTGTTGACGCCGGAGGCGATGCCGGCGTTCTCCTCGTCGGCGTCCGCCAGCACGGCGGCGGTCAGCGGGGCCACCGTGGCGGCGAGGCCGAGCGAGAACAGGAGCAGGCCGGGCAGGACGTCCTGCAGGTAGTCGACGTCCGCGGGCATCATCGTCAGCCACGCGAGCCCCAGCGCCGCGACGAGCGGTCCCAGTCCCATGAAGAGCCGCGGGCCGTGGCGGTCCGCGAGCCCGCCGAAGCGCTTGGACAGCAGGAACATCACGACGGTCGACGGGAGCGTCGCCAGGCCGGCCTCCAGCGCGTCGTAGCCCGCGACCTGCTGGAGATAGAGGACGAGCAGGAAGAAGACGACCCCCAGGCCGCCGTACATCGAGAACGTCTGGACGTTGCCCGCGGCGAAGTTGCGCCGGCGGAAGAGCGCGAGCGGCAGCATCGGCTCGGCCATGCGCGCCTCGCGCACCAGGAACAGCACGAAGACCGCGACGCCGCCGACGAGCGGGACGAGCACCTGCGGGGACGCCCAGCCCACGTCCGGCTGGCGGATGAGGGCGTAGACGGGCCCGGCGAGCCCGGCCGCGCAGAGCACGGCGCCCTGCCAGTCGACGGACCGCCGTCGACCCGTCACGGGCCCGCGCGCGGGAACCGCGATCCGCACGAGCGCCAGCGTGCCGAGCACGAACGGCACGTTGATCAGGAAGATCCAGCGCCACGAGGCGGTGTCCACGAGCCAGCCCCCGACGAACGGGCCGACGACCATCGCGATGCCCGACCAGGCCGTCCACGAGCCGATCGCCGCTCCGCGCTCGGCCGGCGGGAACGTCCCGACGATCACCGCGAGCGCGCTCGGGGTCAGAAGCGCGCCGAAGACGCCCTGGAGCGCCCGGGCCGCCACGAGCACCTCGATCGCCGGCGCGAGCGCGCACAGGAGCGACGCGACGCCGAAGCCGGCGACGCCGAGCGAGAAGATCCGCCGCTCGCCGAAGATGTCCCCGAGCGAGCCGCCGATGAGGATCAGCGACCCGAGCGTCAGCAGATACGCGTTGGCGACCCACTGCTGGCCTGCGAGGCCGCCGCCGAGGTCGTCCTCGATCGCGGGGAGCGCGACGTTCACGACGGTCGCGTCGAGGCCCGCGACGAACGACCCCATGATCGCCGCCGCCAGCGCGAGGCGCTTGCGGCGGGCGTCCGGCGGACCGAGGGCGGCGGGCTGGGCGATGCGCGAAACGCTACCGGTCGCCCGACCTCCGCCCGGGAGGCTCAGCCGACGCGTTCCGCGCCGGCGTACACGTTCACGGAGCCCGCGCGCGCGAAGCCGGCGAGCGTCATGCCGCGGTCCCGGGCCAGGTCGATGGCCAGCGAGGACGGAGCGCCCACGCCGACGAGGATCGGCGCGCCGGCGACCGCCGCCTTCTGCACGAGCTCGAACGAGAGGCGCCCGCTGACGCACAGCACCCGCCCGCCGAGCGGGGTCAGGCCGTCGAGCAGCGCGCGGCCGACGACCTTGTCCATGGCGTTGTGCCGGCCGACGTCCTCGCGGGCGACGAGGAGGTGCCCCTCGGCATCGAAGAGGCCCGTGGCGTGCATGCCGCCGGTGCGCTCGAAGGCGGGTTGCAGCAGGGCCCCCGGAAGCCGCGTCAGGACGTCCCGGCCCACGACCGGCCCGGGGCCCAGCACGGGTGCGTGGACGGCGATCTCCTCGAGCGCGCCCTTGCCGCAGACGCCGCAGGACGAGGACGTGTAGAAGCGTCGCGTCCCCGGGTCGCGGAGCAGCGGCCCGGTGACCTCGACGATGTTGTTCGCGAGGTCGGCGGTGGGGCCCGCCTCGTGGACGCGGTCGATGAGCCCCTCGCCCAGCAGGAAGCCGAGCGCCAGTTCCTCGTCGTGACCGGGCGTGCGCATGGTCACCGCGAGCGGCTCGCCGTCGACGCGGATCTCCAGCGGCTCCTCGACGGCGACCTCGTCCTCGCCGTCGTCGCGCGCGACGCGCATGACCATCCGAGCGATGTCGGCCTCGGACATCAGGTCGCGGCGAGCGCCGGCGTGTGCGCCGGCTCCTCGGTGACCGGCCGCACGTCGACCGCGACGACCTTGTACTCGGGGCACGAGGTGTTGACGTCCGCGGAGGAGCCGATCAGCAGGTTCGTGCGCACCTCGGGGAAATGGAACGCGGTGAAGACGTGTCCCGGCTCGATCCGCTCGGTGATGCGCGCGGGGATCTCGATCCGCCCCACGCGGCTGCGGACGGACACCACGTCGCCGTCGGCGATCCACAGGCGTGCCGCGTCGTCCGGGTGGATCTCGAGCCAGTCGCTGTCCATCAGCTCGAGGTTCCCGGTGCGGCGCGTCATCGTGCCCGCGTTGTAGTGCTGCAGCCGCCGGCCCGTCACCAGGACGAGCGGGAAGTCCCCGTCGGCGGCGTCTCCGGGCTCCTTGTACGGCAGCGCGGCGATGTGCGCGCGCCCGCCCTCGCGGTGGAACTCCCGCCCGTAGAGCATCGGCGCGTCCGTCCCGTCCGCGGCGACCGGCCACTGCAGGCCGCGCCGTCCGAGGCGCTCGTAGGTGACGCCCGTGAACTCGGGCGTGAGCGCCGCGATCTCCGTCATCGCGTCCTCGGGTCCCGCGAGGTCCATGTCGTGGCCGAGTGCCGCGGACACGGCGAGCAGGATGTCGAAGTCGGTGCGCGCCTCCCCGGGCGGGTCGATCGCCGCCGCGACGAGCTGGATGCGGCGCTCGGCGTTCGTGAACGTCCCCGTCTTCTCGAGGAACGAGGAGGCCGGCAGGACGACGTCCGCGTAGCGGGTGGTCTCGGTCTCGAAGATGTCCTGGCAGACGAGGAAGTCGAGCGACTCGAGCGCGTGGATGACGTGCGTCGTGTTCGGGTCGGTCTGCGCGACGTCCTCGCCGAAGATGTACATCGCCCTCAGGTCGCCCGCGACGGCCGCGTCGAACATCTCCGGGATCTTCAGGCCCGGCGTGCGCGACAGCGTGGTGGCCCAGCGCGCCTCGAACGCGCGCGCGACGTCCTCGTCGTCCACCCGGCGGTACCCCGAGTAGGTGTCGGGCAGCGCGCCCATGTCCGACGAGCCCTGCACGTTGTTCTGGCCGCGCAGCGGGAGCAGCGCCGACCCCGGGCGCCCGACTTTGCCCGTCATCAGCGCCAGGCTGCAGATCAGCTGCACGACCTCCGAGCCGTACTTGTGCTCGGTGACGCCCAGTCCCCAGAGGACCGACGCCTCCGCGGCCTCGGCGTAGACGTGTGCGGCGCGCTCGAGGTCCGCTGCGGGCACGCCGCTGATCTCCTGCACCGCCGCGGGGTCGTACAGCGCGAGCAGCTCCTCGAACGCGTCGAAGCCCTCGGTCCGCGTGTCGATGAACGCGCGGTCGGCGAAGCCGTCGCGGTGGGCGACGTGGGCCAGCCCGAGGACGACGGCGGCGTTGGCGCCGGGGCGCGGCGCGAGATGCACCTCGGCGTGGTCGGCGAGCTCGATCCGCCGCGGATCGATCGTCACGAGCCGCAGGCCGCGCAGCGCCGCCTGCTTGATCCGCGCGCCGACGACCGGATGGCCCTCCGTCGGGTTGGCACCGATGATGATCGCCGCGCCCGCATGCTCGATGTCGTCGAACGAGCCGGTCGCGCCGGAGTAGCCGAGCGAGCGGCGCAGCGCGTACGACGTCGGCGAGTGGCAGACGCGCGAGCAGTTGTCGATGTTGTTCGTGCCGATCGCCGCGCGCATCAGCCGCTGCATCGCCCAGCAGTCCTCGTTCGTCGCCCGCGACGAGGCGAGTCCGGCGATCGCGTCGGGGCCGTGCGCGGCCTTGATCCGCCCGAGCTCGCCCGCGATGCGCGCGAGCGCCTCCTCCCAGCTCGCCGCCCGCAGCCGCCCGTCCTCGCGGATCAGCGGCGTGCTCAGGCGCTCACGCGAACGCGAGAACTGGTGGGCGAAGCGGCCCTTGAGGCAGGTGTGCCCGCGGTTGGCGGGACCGTCCGCCGCCGGGCTGATCGACACGACGCGGCCTGCGCGTGCGTGGGCCTCCAGCCGGCAGCCGACCCCGCAGTAGCCGCAGGTCGTCGTCACGGAGCTGTCGAAGCGCTCGTCGGTCATGAGGAGGGCCTCACATCATCCTCGCTCGCGTCCGCGATGGCCAGCAGCGAGAGCTCGGTGATCGCATCCGTCGGGCACGTGTCGGCGCAGGCGCCGCAGGAGACGCACGCCGACTCGCGGAACCCGGCGTCGATCCCGGCGGCGACGTTCGCGCCGAAGCCGCGGCCGGTGGCCGTGAGCGCGAACGCCCCCTGAATCTCGTCGCAGGCGCGCACGCAGCGCCCGCACGAGATGCAGAGCTCGTGCTGGAAGGCCAGGTACGGGTGGCGCGTGTCGAGGTCGCGCTCGTGGACGGCGCCGCGCCAGCGCGGCTCGCCGACGCCCAGGTCGCGGGCGACGGCGGCGAGCTCCGTGTGCGCGGCGGGCGCGGCGGGCAGCTCGGACAGGACGAGCTCGACGACCGCTCGGGCGACGCGGCGCGCGCGCGGTTCACGCGTCTCGACGACCATCCCGTCGCGGCACGGCGTCGTGCACGACGCCACGACGTCCGTGCGTCCGTCCGGCCCCGCGACGCCCACGAGGCACACGCGGCACGCGCCGAAGGGCGCCATCCGCTCGTCGAAGCACAGGGTCGGGACGTCCGCCCCCGCCGTCCGGGCCGCGTCGAGCACCGTCGCACCGGCCTGCACCTCGACCTGCGTGCCGTCGATCGTGACCCGCATCAGGCCAGCCCCAGCTCGCCCGGGAAGTGGGTCAGCAGGCTGCGGATCGGCGCGGGCATCCCGCCCCCGTGCGCGCACAGGCTCGCGACCTCGAGCGTCTCCAGCAGCGCCTCCAGGCGCTCGCGGTCGACCGCGGCGCCGGAGGCGAACTCCTCGTGCGCCCGCTCCAGCCCGATCCGGCACGGGAAGCACGTGCCGCAGCTCTCGTGTGCACCGAACGCCAGGAGGTGCGTGGCGAGGGCGCGCATGTCGGTCGTGTCGTCGAAGGCGAGGATCGACCCGTGGCCGACCATGCAGCCGTGCTCGGCGAGCGGCGCGGTGTCGAACGGCGTGTCGAGCAGCGACGCGGGCAGGATCCCGCCGAGCGGCCCGCCGATCTGGACCGCCCTGATCGAGCGGCCGTCCACGAGACCGCCGGCGACGTCCTCGCACAGCTCGCGTACCGGCATCCCGAACGGCACCTCCACGACGCCCGGGCGCTGGAAGCGCTCGTTGAAGCAGACGAGCTTCGTCCCCGCGTTCGGGCTGGCCGGGCTCAGGTCGTGGAACGCCTGTGCGCCGCGCGCGGCGATGACGGGGACGTTCGCGAGCGTCTCGATGTTGTGCACGACCGTCGGGCGGCCGTAGAGCCCCCGTTCGGCGGGGAACGGCGGGCGTGCGGAGACGGTGCCGCGCAGGCCGTGCAGGCAGGCGAGCAGCGCCGTCTCCTCGCCGACGACGTAGGAGCCGGCGCCGTCGACGACGTGGACGTCGAACGCGACGCCGCTGCCGAGGATGTCGTGCCCGAGCAGCCCGTCCGCGCGCGCCTGCTCGATCGCGGCCTCCAATGCGGGGCGGGAAGCCGGGTACTCCGACCGCACGAGGATGAACCCCTCCGTCGCACCGATCGCGAAGCCCGTCAGCGCCATGCCCTCGAGGACGAGCGCCGGGGCGCGCTCCATCAGGTGCTTGTCGATGTAGGAGCCCGGATCGCCCTCGTCCCCGTTGGCGACGACGTAGCGCTGCCCGGCCTCGGCGCCGCGGGCGAACGCCCACTTGCGGCCGGCGGGGAACCATGCGCCGCCGCGGCCGCGCAGGTCGGCGGCGTCGACGGTCGCCGTCAGCTCCTCGGGCGAGGACTCCGCCAGCGCCCGGCGCAGCCCCGACCAGTCGCCGGTCGCCGTCAGGACGGGCTCCGTCAGGAGGCTGCGCGGCGGCGGCTCCGGCGCCTGCCGCGTCGCGCCGGCGAGCACGCGGCCGACGACGCCCGCGCCGCCGTCGACGACGTCGCCGTCACGGACGGCCGGCGCGCTGTGACAGAAGCCCAGGCACACCGTCTCCGCCAGTGAGACCGAGCCGTCCGCGGCACAGGCGCCGGGCGCGATGCCCAGGCCCTCGGCGATCGCCGCCTCGTGCCCGCCGCCCGTCGCCGCGAAGCACGCGGTGCCGGTGCAGACGCGTACGTGCCGGGCGCCGCGCGGGGCGAGCAGGTCGTCGTAGAAGGTCGCAACGCCGTGGACGGTCGCCTCGGGAAGCCCGGTCGCCGCGGCGGCGGCGCGGATGTCCTCGTCGGCGAGCGCGCCGCGCTCGCGCACCGCAGCGGTGAGCAGCTCGACGACGGTGGGCCCGCCGGGCGCCCGATGTGCGTCCGCGAGGTGAACGAGGTTGGCCGACATGCGTCTCCGAGTCTGCCGAGTTCGACACGGATGCGCGACAGCCTCCCGGAGACCGTCCGCGGATCGGGGCATTTGGATGCCGCTGAGCGACCCCGGGATGCCCCGATGTCAGGCGAGCAGGCGCGCGAGGCGTGCGAGCGCCTCGTCCACCTCGTCGTCGCTGATCGTCAGCGGCGGCAGGAGGCGGACGGTCTCCGGGCCCGTGGCGTTCATGATCAGCCGCTCCTCGCCGAGCCCGCGCAGGACGAGGTCGGGCGCGCCGCCGTGCTGCAGGTCGAAGCCGATCATGAGCCCCCGCCCGCGCGCGACGGCCACGCCGGGAAGCTCGGCGATCGCGGCGCGCATCCGCTCACCGACCTCGCGGACGCGCGTGAGCAGCGCGGGATCGTCGGTCACCTCGAGCGCGGCGAGCGCCGCCCGTGCGACCAGCGGCCCGCCGGCGAACGTCGACCCGTGGTCGCCGGGCTGGAGCGTGGTCGCGAGCCCGGGGCCGGTGATCAGCGCGCCGATCGGCAGGCCGCCGCCGAGCGCCTTCGCCGTCGTCATCGCATCCGGGACCACGTCCAGCTGCTCGTACGCCCACAGCGTCCCGGTGCGGCCCATGCCGGTCTGGACCTCGTCGAAGATCAGCGCCGCGCCGTGACGCGTGCAGGCCTCGCGCGCGGCGTGGAGGACCTCGGGCGGCATCGGGTGCACGCCACCCTCCCCCTGCACGGGCTCGATGAGCACCGCCGCCGTGCCGTCGTGCACCGCGGCGGTGATCGCCTCGGCGGTCGGCGCCACGGCACGAAATCCGGGGACGAGCGGCGCGAACGGCGCCTGCTTGCTCTCCTGGGCGGTCGCGGACAGGGCGCCGAAGGTGCGGCCGTGGAAGCCGCCGACGACGCTGACGATCTCCCCGCCGGCCTTCGCGCGCCGCGCGAGCTTCAGCGCGGCCTCGTTGGCCTCGGCGCCCGAGTTGCAGAAGAAGACGCGGCCGCCCAGCGCGCTCCCGCTCAGCCGCTCGGCGAGCCGCAGTCCGGGCTCGGTGAAGAACAGGTTGGAGGCGTGGATGAGCGTGCCCGCCTGCTCGCGCACGGCCGCGACGACCGCCGGGTGGCAGTGGCCGAGGTTCGTCACGCTGATCCCGCAGAGAAGGTCCAGGTACTCCCGGCCGCGGTCGTCCCAGACCCGCGTGCCCTCGCCGCGGACGATCTCGAGCGGCAGCCGCGCGTACGTGCCGATCACGTGCGCCGCATCGAGCTCCTGGAGATGTTCGAGGCTCATCGCGCGGGCCGGACCTTCGTGCCGAAGCCGGCGTCCGTGAACAGCTCGAGCAGGATCGAGTGCGGGGCGCGGCCGTCGACGATGTGGGCGCTGCTCACGCCGCCGTGGATCGCCTCGACGCAGCCGGCGAGCTTGGGGCGCATGCCGCCGGAGATGCCCTCCAGCGCA
>CAWGLQ010000020.1:0-94371 GCA_963823375.1 uncultured Actinomycetes bacterium
GGGCTGTGGAACGACGGCGCCACAATGGGCTACGGTTGCCCGATGAACGTGGACGCCTCGCTTGACGTGCTAATCCCGAAGCTGATCCAGGAGCGGGGAGATAGCGTCGACGCCGTCTACAACCCGCTGGATCATTTCGATGCGTCTCCATCGCACTTCCCCGATCTCGCATCGATCGACGACGCCTCAACGAGCTACGGCGTGATCTGCGGACTCACACCGGAGGAGCTGAAGCGCATGCTCATCGTCTCGATTTGGCACTTCCGCACCCTTACTGATGCACCGCGAGACACCGACCGACTCTGACACTTTCACGGCCGAGATGTGGCGGCATGCCGGGGATGCCGGGCCGCCGAGTTCAGACCGTCGAGGAGGTCTGCTTCGTCCCTCCCGGGGCCGTCGTGCGTTCGCATCGGACGACAAGCACGAGCTAGTCCGGTGCTGCGGGGACGACCCAGGAGCAGTAACCCGGCTACGAAGCGACGGTGATCGCTGGGCGCGGTACGCCGCCCGAGGGAGAGGCGTGGTATGGGTGGATGCGCTGGCACTCCCGCTTTGCATGGAAGCGACACTGCGAGGCACCAGGGGCGTTCGCTGAAGCCGCCGTCAAGCCAACGACGCGGCGTGTCCGAGCTGCGAGCCGGCGATGCTCCTCCGCTGTGCCCGCTTCGTGAGGCGTCACGTCACCGCCGTACGGCACCGTTCGCCTATCCCGGTCGGTCAGCCTCGACGTGGCGCGAGACTGGCGCCGACGGCTCAGGCGGGCGCGAAGCGATCGACGAGCGCGGCCTTGAACTGCTCAAGCGCCTCGTCGAGCGCGGGCGAATCGCCACTCTCGGTCCATTCGAGCAGCAGTCCGCGGAGGGTGGCGACCAGGAGCAGTGCCGTGGCTTCCGAGGGTGCGCGCGCCGGCCATCCCGCGGCCTCGATCGCCGCGATCTGCTCGCGCGCGACGTCGAGGTACGCGTCCTTGAGGGCGAGCAACGCGCTCTTGACCTCGCCGGTCTCCGTTCCGCCGCCCAGTAGGGAGAAGTATGCGCGTGCGAGCTCAGGGGCAGTGGTGATCGCCGACCAGAGCGCGTCGATGTTCTGGTCGACGAGACCGACGAGGTCGCCGGCGCGATCGCGTTCGGGCTCGATCCGCTGCGCGATGCGCTCACCAACGGTCTGCACCACGCGGACCAGCAGCGCCTCCCGCGAGCCGAAGTAGTAGACGACGCTGCGCTTGTCCATGTCCGCCTCGTCGGCGATGCGCGCGAGGGTGGCGCCGCCGAGCCCGTCCCGCGCGAGCACCGTCGTCGCGGCCTCCAGCAGCCGCGAAGCGCTGCGATCGCCTTTCGGCGTCCGGCCGACCGCGGGTCCCGACGTGGACATCACCCTGACGGTACAGACCGATTCTTCCCCGATCGGGGTAAATCTGCTTTACTGCCGCGCATGTCCCTCGACACGAGCCAGGACCTGACGTCATTGCGCGTCGCCGACGACGAGCTGTGGGCCGACGGTCCGCCGCACGAGAAATTCAAGCAGCTGCGCGAGGAGTGCCCGGTGCACTGGAGCGACGGCATCAGCCAGTCGCCTCAGGACGCGGGCTTCTGGTCGGTGACCAAGGCCGAGGACATCCTGACGGTCAGCCGCGACTGGCAGACCTACTCGTCGGCGCACAACATCATCCTCACCGACCACGCCATCCCGCTCGAACTGGTTCAAGGGATGTTCATCGGGATGGACCCGCCCAAGCACGATCGCATCAAGGCTCTCTTTCAGCGTGGCTTCACCCCTCGCGCCATCGCCGCGCACGAGGACGCCATCCGCACCATCACCACCGACGTGCTCGACCGACTCGACGACGCCGAGCGCTGCGACCTCGTCAGCGACGTCGCGCAGCCGGTCGTCGCGCGGGTGATCGGCAGCTTCATGGGCCTTGAGCCCCAGGACGACGTGCCGTGGGCCACCGCGATCAACCAGTTGCTCGGCTTCGGCGATCCCGACCTCAACCCCAAGGGCCTTGAGGCGCTCGTCGCCGAGGACGTGCCGAAGATGTTCGAGCGCTGCCTCGTGCTGATCGAGGACCGCCGCCAGCACCCCACCGATGACCTGCTCAGCGTGCTCGTCCACGCAGACATCGAGGGCGACACCCTCACCGACCCCGAGATCTTCGCCGGGTTCGTCCTCCTCATGGCCGCCGGCAACGACTCGACCAAGGCGACCTACACGAGCGCGATGCGGGCGCTGATGAAGCACCCGGACCAGAAGCAGCTGCTGCTCGACGACCCTGACCTCGTGCCCAGCGCGGTCGAGGAGTCCCTGCGGATGTTCCCCGCGTTCGCGCACTTCCGTCGCACCGCGACCGACGACACGGAGCTTCGCGGCTGCCCGATCAAGAAAGGCGACAAGATCGCGCTCTGGTATCCGTCGTCCAATCGCGACGAGGACGTCTACGAGGACCCCGACCGCTTCGACGTACGACGAAACCCCGAGCACCAGGCCTTCGGCGCCGGCGGCCGTCACTTCTGCCTGGGCACCGCGCTTGCCCGCCTTGAGCTCCGCATCCTCATCGAGGAGACCCTCAAGCGCTTCCCCGACATCGCGCTGGCGGGCGACCCAACGTGGGTGACCTCGCAGTTCTCAAGCCAGCTCAAGACGCTGCCGGTGGACCTGCGCGGATGACCGCAGCGACCGACCTGCTCACAGGCTACCCCCACCGGCTCGCCGGCCACTGCGGATCGGGAAGTCTGCGCGACCTCCTGGAACTGCACGGCCTCGACTACGGCCGAGGGCCGCTCAGCGAGGGCGCGTGCTTCGGCTTGGCCGGTGGTCTTGGATTCTTGTTCATCGAGCTGCCGGGCTTCGTTCCGCCGTTCTACGTCGTCGGCCGCACCGGCTCGATGGAAGAGGATGTCGCCGCGCACCTCGGGTTGGGTCTGAGCATCGAGGAGACCGACGACCCCGATGCCGCGTGGAGCCTCGTCAAGCGCGAGGTCGACAGCGGCCGACCGCCGATGCTGTGGGCCGACATCGCGCAGCTGGAGTACCTGCGCGTCAAGATGTCCAACACCCGTCACGACATCGTGGTTGTGGCCTACGACGAGGACGAGGGCGTCGCCTGGATCGCCGACAACGACCGCGATGACCTTCAGCGCTGCTCGCTGGAGTCGCTCGCGCGCGCCCGCGCGTCCAACGGATTCCCCGGACCGAACCGCCACCGCACTTACCGGTATGAGTGGCCCGCACAGCTCCGCCCCGCCGACGAGGCCATCGGGGCCGCGCTGGGCACCGCGGTCGCCAACATGCTTGGCGAAGACGAGGCGCTCGGGGGGATGGACGTCCCGACCGGACTGCCGGCCGTGCATGCGTTCGCCGCCTCGTACCCGACCTGGTCAGAGACACTCGGCGAAGGGCTGGACACCGCGCTCGGCGCGCTACGTGTTCTCATCGTCAAAGCCGGCACCGGCGGCGCGCTCTTCCGCTCGCTGCACGCCGAGTTCCTTCACGACGCGGCAGTTCTGCTCGACGACCCCCCGCTCGGCCAGCTCGCAGCGCACTACGACGAGCTCGCCTCCACCTGGGCCACGCTCGCCGAGCACGCCGGCACGCGCGAACATCAAGCAGGCATCGCACACGTCGAGCGGATCGCGCGTCTCGAAGCTGAAGGTGTCGAGGCCATGGCGCAATGGCTCCGCTGAGCAGCACGCGCCCCGCCCCGCCGCCGCTTCGCGACCGACTCCGCGGCGCCCGGAGAACAGGCGGATGAAGCCCACCTCCGACGGGACCGTGCCCGAGCACCAGCCGCACTGCATGGTGTGCGGAACCGCGAACCCCGCCAGCATCGGCCTGAGGATGCGCATCGACGGCGACCGCGTCCACGGGACGATGTGCCTGGACCGGCGGCACGAGGGAGCGCCCGGCTTCGCCCACGGCGGAGCGATCGCCGCAGCGCTGGACGACCTGCTCGGGACGGTGCTCATCCTCCTCGAACAGCCGGCAGTCACCGCGTCGCTCACGGTCGACTACCGCGCGCCCGCGATCCTGGGCCGAGAGCTCTCCCTCACCGGCTGGGCCGTCGCCGTCGAGGGTCGCAAGCTCCACCTCCGCGGCGAGGTCCACGACGGCGAACGGCTCGTCGCCGAGGGCCGAGCGCTCTTCCTCGCCGTCGACCTCGCCCACTTCAAGAGCTCAGGACAACCCCTCCCCGAAGCCTGGGCCACCTGGGGCGAGGGCGCAAACGACCAGCAGCCCTAGCATCCCGCGGGGTCGTGGCTGCGTCGTCCTGCTGCCGCCCAGGCGGGCGCTTCGCGATGGTCGCAGCGAGACCACGATCGTAGCCGGGAAGCTCGCGACAGCATCGCCAGTTCGCTGCGGCGCGTTCCCCAGGGCCGGACATGACGGCCGACGACGAGCGCATCTCGTCGGCGACGACGACACAGCTAACCGCTGCTGCTCTGGACGAAAAGCAGGAGCGCTCAGATATCCCGCGAGCTCGGCTTGAGGGGGACATGGAACGATCCAGGTGGAGTCCCACTGGCGGGTTCCCATAGGGACTCCGACGGATCCTCCCGCTTGACTCGGGGGCTTCCGCGGGGCACGGAAAAGCCACATTGCTCTACAGCAAACGACCCTTTGCTGTAAAATGGGGAACCGAATCTTGGCCGATCGAGCGACCGATCGGCCGTGGCGAGCATCGGAAAGGCGGCCCCGCTTGCGGGTCTTGGGTTACGTCCGCGTGTCTACCGAGGAACAGAAGTCGAGCGGTGCGGGTCTCGAAGCACAGCGAGCCGCGATCCTCGCCGAATGCCAGCGGAAGGGCTGGACCTTAATCGAGGTCATCGAGGACGCTGGGTACTCGGCCCGGGACCTCAAGCGTCCCGGAGTTCGGCTCGCGCTCGACGTACTGACCCGCGGTGACGCCGACGCGCTGCTGGTCGCCAAGCTCGATCGCCTCAGCCGCTCCATGCTCGACTTCGCCTCGATCATGGCCGCAGCGCAGCAGGAGGGTTGGGGCCTCATCGCTCTCGACTGTGCGGTGGACACCACCACCCCGGCCGGAGAAGCCATGGCGAACGTCCTAGCCACGTTCGCTCAGTTCGAGCGCCGACTCATCCAGCAGCGGACCCGCGAAGCTCTGGCAGTCAAGAAGGCCCAAGGCGTACGACTCGGACGACCCCGAAGTGTGGCCGATGAGATCGTCAAACGGATCAGCGACGAGCGTCGCCGAGGCAGCACACTGACTGGGATCGCACAACGACTAAATGCGGACGGGGTTCCTACTGCGCAAGGCGGACGATGCTGGTACGCCTCCACCGTCCGATCGGTCCTGAGCTACGCTGACGTATGATCTCACTCTCGCTCTCGCCTAACGTCCAGTCGGTCCGGTCGGTTGTGTCTCGAAGGTCCGTGTTGCGAGGCAAGTGAACAGCGACGCCGCCGTTGGGAGACTGTCGCCGTGGACCTGAACGACGCGCTCAAGCAGTTCGACGCCGTCGAGACGAACCTTGCGAGGCTTGATGCCGTCGTCGAGAGTTACGACGCGCTCATCCCGGGGGGCATCTCGTTCACCGCTGGAAGCCCAGAGGGCCTTCGAGCTGACGAGTTGCAGGAGTCTTTCCGTGATCTCGCCGCCTCCCTCCCTCCCATTGGGGGCTGGATAGTCGATGCCATCTTGGTCGACCTTGACGACATCGCGCAGGCACGGCTTGATGCGGCAGAGATCGGCGAGCCGCAGATCGAGATCGAGCTTCAACGATCTATCAGCGAACCGTCTCGGCAGATCGCCGAGTACCGGCGGCGCTTTACGAAGCTTCGCCGGGCACTGGTACGTGATCGGGCTCGAGAGCTGCTCGGCGAGATCGACGACTCCCTCGCAGAGGCCGCGGGCGACGTCCCGCGAGATAGCGACCCCGTCGACCATCCAGCCTGGGATCGGTTTAGGGCGGCGTTCTTGGAGCTTGAGCGCTTGCTCGGCACCTCCATCATGCAGAGAGGCCGGTGGGCAGACCTCAAGCGACACCTCTCTTTCGGGCAAGGGGTCGACCTCCACGACATCGTCGAGAACGACTGGGGCAGCGTCCGGCCCTACATCGTCGAAGGGCTCTACAGCCAACTCGAACCGATCCCCGTCGACATTCCCGATCTCGCCACCGTGGTGGACCAACGGCCATCAGGACCGGTGACGACAAAGCTGGCTTGGGATGCACTCACTCCCGAGGACTTTGAGCGCCTGACCTTCAACCTACTGACGAGCGCTGGCGCTTACGAAAACGTCACTTGGGACATGCGAACGAACGCTCCCGATAGGGGCCGCGACCTCGCCGCGTATCGCGTTGTCGAGGATCCGTTGAGCGGCATCCAGCGTCGACGCGTCGCGGTTCAATGCAAGCACTGGCTGACCAGGTCAGTCGGGCCGGCCGATGTGGCGGCCGAGGTCGCGTCGATCAAGCTCTGGGACAATCCGCCCGTCGACGTCTTGATCATTGCGACAACTGGACGCTTCACGATGGACGCCGTCTCATGGATCGAGAAACACAACGGTGCTCGCGAGCATCCGGCAATCGAGCAGTGGCCGGAAAGCCACCTCGAGTCCCTCCTCGCACAACGTCCGAACCTCGTCGCCGAGTTCAACTTGAGGACGGACTAGGTCGCCTGCCGTTATACGGGAGCTCGGTGCTCGCGAACCGAAGCGCCCGTGAAGGCCCTGCCCTGGGCCGTGCGATTCATGTCAAGCGTCCGCGCCGCGGTGCGCCGAGTGCCCACCGAGTCAGGCCGCGGGAGGCCCCTCCCTGAGTAGTACCGAGCAGCTTGCTTCTGCGTCCTCACGCGCGAGGGGCTGGAGAGGGAGAGGCCCCCAGGCTAGCCGTCAACTTGACAGCCGCAAACTGTCAACTTCCGTCAACTTCGTCGAGTCGATTCCCAGGCTCGTCCGGCGATCGAGCTCGGGTTTGCCGGCAGGTTGAGCTGCGTTCTGACACCGGCGCCGGTCAGGTGACCGCCGAACTCAAAGGTCGTCTTAGAAGGTCTTTCAAAATGAAGGGTTATGTCTCCTGACCGGGAATCTGTCGGCGGTGTCGTCGACAGTTGGAGGTCGTGGAGGTGCCCTCTCGTTTCGAGATCGATGATGAGCTCTGGGCTGAGATCGAGCCGCTGATCCCGGTCCGCCAGCGTCGTCGTCGCTATCCCGGTCGCAAGGCAATCAGTGATCGGTTGGTGCTCAGCGGGATCCTGCATGTGCTGCACACCGGCGTCGCGTGGGAGGACCTGCCCCAGGAGTACGGCTACGGCTCGGGCGTGACGTGTTGGCGACGCCTGCGCGACTGGCAACACGCCGGCGTCTGGGACGCCCTGCACCAGCAGATGCTCACCAAGCTCAACGCCGCCGGCGCGATCGACTGGTCGCGCGCGTCGGTCGATGGCTCCCATGTTCGCGCGCTTTTGGGGGGCTCCTGACGGGGCCGTCCCCGGTCGATCGTTCCCGCGCGGGCTCCAAACACCACCTGCTCGTCGACGCCAGCGGCATCCCGCTGGCCGTCTGCCTGACCGGCGGCAACCGCAACGACGTCACCCAGTTGATGCCGTTGCTAGACCTGCTGCACTCGCGGCCGGTCGCTGGAAAGCCGGGCAGGCCGCGCCAGAAGCCCGACCTCGTGCTCGCCGACCGCGGCTACGACCATGACAAGTACCGCCGCCTGCTCTGAGCACGGCTCCGGACTGGGCCGCCAGCGCTGGGTCGTCGAGCGCGGCTTCGCCCACCTGCACAACTTCCGCCGGCTCCGAACCCGCTACGAACGCGACCCCGCGATCCACGAAGCGTTCCTCTCGCTCGCCTGCTCAATCCTCTGCTGGCGACGCCTCAACTCATTATGAAAGACCTTCTAAGGTGATCCATGACTTGTTATTGCGGATCCGCGAGACCTGCGATTGCGAGATTCCAAATCGGCGAGCAATCTCAGCGTTGCTGCCAGTGGCGCATCGGATCTCAGCGACCCGCTCAAGGTCGAGTTTGGGCACCTTCCCTCGCCGGACGTTCTCCCGGTGAGTGACGGGCTCCAAATGCTCCGGGTTGACGCATGCTCGTACTCGGCACAGGTGGTCGAGCGTCATGCCCTCAGGGATCGGCCCACGTCGCTCCTCGTAATAGAGACGGTGAGCGAGCACCATCTCGGGGCCGCTCCTCACCTGCCCGTACCTGGTCGCGAGCTTGCTCAGCTGCCAGATCCAACAGTCGCTGCTGTAGCCGGACGGGATCTTCACGTAGCGGAGCGGTTTCCGACAATTGTGCCCCCTGAGGTAGCGGCGACCCCGGCCATCTGCAGCAACATTGGTCGACGTTCCGCAGCCGCACTGACAGAGACCCAGAGCGACAGGTTGATCGGGAGACTCGTGTTGCTCTTGGTTCCTCATTGCCCTTTACGGCTGGGAACCGCTGAAGAAGCATGTACACGATGCTCAAGATTCTGCCCCGGCACGGCCCTGATGATGCTCAGCAGGTCTAACGTCGGACGGCTCTAATGGTGGTCGGCATGATCGGTGCCGGCCTTCGGCCTAGAAGGCTGGGGAGCATCCGTATATCTACTAAACCTAGGGAGCATCAGACCCAGGTCTAGGTCAGCAATCATCGGGTCTCGCGCGGTGTCGAGCGCGGACAAAAGTCTGGGTGCATGAGCGTGCAAAGTCGCTCGCTGGGGCATCATGAACGGTCGCTGCCCGGGCTCGCGTGGATCATGACGCTCGTGGGTGCTGGAGCCGAACACAGGCTGGTGCTGACTGAGGCTGTAACCGACCATCCGGGCTTGATCAGCACGGCGGCCAGGGTCCGTTGGGATCTGCTCGATGTGAGGTCGGCCGAAGCCAGCTTCGAGTCCATGGCGGTGCAGCCCCGTCCAGTGGATGTAGCCGTTCCAGAGGAGAGCGTGAACGTGGAACCCGCCGCCGCCCTCCCTCGAACGCGCCACCGTCGCAACGTAGATCAGCCGGACTCCCAGCTCGCGCTCGATGCGCTTACGGAAGCACGGCCAGGCCCGGCGAATCTCCTCGCGTGACATCGCGGCTGAATGGAGCGTTAGGGAATGCGTCGGCGGCGCCGTCGCCGTGATGGACACCAGCAGACGTTCCTCCGAGGTCATCAACCGCTCCAGCGGCCGGCCTTCACTGAGCGCATCGAGGGCCTGAACGAGCTTCGCGACTGGCGAGTCCTTGAGCGTTCGTAGCCGCGACCGGTCGATCGGTGAGCACTCAGTCATCAATGCTCCTCCGTCTGCCGGCGCATGCCTGGCCG
The DNA here is from genome assembly GCA_963823375.1 of uncultured Actinomycetes bacterium. Lineage (GTDB taxonomy): Bacteria > Actinomycetota > Thermoleophilia > Solirubrobacterales > Solirubrobacteraceae > F1-60-MAGs163. Next base: position 9,266 of record CAWGLQ010000020.1, read on the forward strand.
TGGGAGCCCGTTTGTGCGCTTCTGAATCGCTTCTAGGCGCTCCATGACCGAGGAGTAGCCATCGACCGTCTCGCTCCTCAGAAGGCGCGAGAGACGGCTGCCCTCAGCGCGGTGCGACGGCGAGCAGAAGATCGCGTCGGACCGGCGCCCCTGGAGCGACGCGCCGCAGAGCGCGCAAACGCGATCCGCCGCGCCCGTCATGCCCAGACCTCCGCGGCGGCGGATCTTCCCCCGAACTCGGCGGCGCGCTCCCCCGAAGTTCCCCCGAAGTACGGGGCCCCGGACGCAAAGTCCCTGCAAACGAGGTCCGCGTCTGTCCGGCCGTTTCCGCAGCGATTGCGGCCGATTCCCAATGCTGGCCGGGAAAGTCCGGCCCAGTCCGGCGGGCCGTGACGATGGAGGGAGCAGGATTCGAACCTGCGTAGGCAGAGCCAACGGGTTTACAGCCCGTCTCCTTTAACCACTCGGACATCCCTCCGAGGCACCGGGCGCAGCACGCCCGGGCAGGGCGCGATGGTAGCGCCTCACGGGCCGCTGAAGTACCCCGGCAACACGAAGGCCGGCGATCCCTCGCCGGCCTTCGCCACCTCTCCTCCATCAGGTCGTGTCGGCGCACTCGGCGCCGTGACCCCGCCCGCCCCTCAGCAGGCGTCCCTGAGTCGCTGCGCCTCAGGCAGCGACTCGAGCTTCTTCAGCGTGTGGTTCTCGATCTGGCGGATCCGCTCGCGCGTGACGTTGAACGCGCGACCGACCTCCTCGAGCGTGCGCGGCCGGCCGCCCGTGAGGCCGAAGCGCATCTCGATGACCTCGCGCTCGCGCAGCGGCAGCGTCTGCAGCGCGCGCTGGACGTTCTCCTTGCGCAGATTCTCGGACGCCAGCTCGAACGGCGACTCGGCCGTCTGGTCCTCGACGAAGTCGCCGAGCTCGGACTCCTCCTCGTCGCCGATCGGCTTCTCGAGCGAGATCGGCTGCTGGCTCATCCGCAGGATGTCGCGCACCTCGCGCGGCGTCACCTCGAGCTCCGCGGCGATCTCCTCGGGCGAGGGCTCGCGGCCGAGCTGCTGGACGAGCTGGCGCTCGACGTGCACGACCTTGTTGAGCTTCTCGACCATGTGGACCGGGATGCGGATGGTGCGGCCCTTGTCGGCGATGGCGCGCGTGACGGCCTGGCGGATCCACCACGTGGCGTACGTCGAGAACTTGTAGCCGCGCCGGTAGTCGAACTTCTCGACCGCGCGGATCAACCCGAGCGAGCCCTCCTGGATGAGGTCCAGGAACGTCAGGCCGCGTCCGAGGTAGCCCTTGGCGATCGACACGACCAGGCGCAGGTTGGCCTCCACCATCTGCTGCTTGGCCTGCATGTCTCCGCGCTCGATCGCCTTCGCCAGGTCGACCTCCTGCGCGGCGGTCAGCAGCGACACGCGGCCGATCGAACGCAGGTACAGCCGCAGCGAGTCGAGGCTCGGCTCGACGGTGAGGTCGATCTCGGGCTTGCGGCGGTCGGCCTTGGCCGTCGCGCCGGCGCCCTCGCTGTTGTCCGTCGCGCCGGGCGGGCCCTCGGTGATCGGCGGCGCGGGCGCGGCGATCCCCCCGTTGTCCTGCAGCAGGTCGATGCCCTGCTCCTCGAGATGGGAGTGGAGCTCGCGCACCTGCTCCTTGGTGACGTCCACCTCCTCGAGGCACGCCGTCACCTGCTCGATCGTCAGGTATCCGCGTTCCTGGCCTCCGGCGATGAGTTGCTGGAGCCCGTCGAGCTCCCAGATCGGCGCCTCATCGGCCAACAGTCCCTCTGGCTTGGTGGTGGTGCTCACGCCCCGGCATCCCCTGTGACCCTCTCAGGACGACCCTCCCAGACCGCCCCCTCCCCAAATCACTCACCTCGCCGCTTGAGCCGTCGTGTCCTCGCGTCCGTAACGAGAAAGGCCGCAGCGGAAAAGTGCGTGATTGATAGCACAAGCTCGGCCTCATGCCGGATACCCTCGTCTGCGACGCCCTCCCGCCGGAAGGACCACCCTCATGGAGCCCGTCTCTCTTTCGCAGTCCCCCGACGTCCAGAACCGTGCACCGGCCGTGCAGCTCTCGCTCTCCCGTGTCGGTGTCACGGGCGTCGAGAAGGTCATCCGCATCGGGGCGCCGGGAGCCGAGCAGCTCTTCCACGCCAAGCTCGAATGCTTCGTCGATCTCGGGCCGCGGCAGAAGGGCGCGCACATGTCGCGCTTCGAGGAGGTCGTCAACGAGGCGATCGGCGAGGTCGTCGTCGGCGGCTCCGCGTTCCGCGCCGAGGACCTCGCGCAGCGCGTCGCGGAGACGGTGCGCGAGCGGCAGGACGCGATGCGCGCCGAGGTGACGATCGAGGCGCGCTACCCGGAGAACAAGCCGGCGCCGGTGAGCGGCATCACGACGCAGGAGATGTACACGCTCTACGGGTCGGCCGTCGCGACCGAGCGCGGCACGCGCCGGCTCGTCGGCGTCGCCGCGCAGGGCATGACGGCGTGCCCGTGCGCGCAGGAGCTGGTGGCCGCGAGCGCGCGCGAGCGCCTGACCACCGAGGGCTTCTCGGAGGAGGACATCGCGCGCATCCTCGAGGCGGTCCCCGTCGCGACGCACAACCAGCGCGGCCTGGGCACCCTGCTCATCGGCTGCGTCGAGGGCAACACGGTCGAGTTCGAGGCGAGCGACCTGCTCGACATCGTCGAGGGCTCGATGTCGAGTGAGATCTACGAGCTGATGAAGCGCAGCGACGAGGGCGCCGTCGTGGAGAAGGCGCACCGCCGCCCGCGGTTCGTCGAGGACTGCGTGCGCGAGGCCCTGCGCGGCGTCGTCGAGCGCTTCGGCGGCCTGGACGACGGGACGTTCGTCATGGCGCGCCAGGAGAACCTCGAGACGATCCACCAGCACAACGTCGTCGCCGAGCGCTTCGGGCTGCTCGGCGAGCTGCGCACGGAGATCGTGTCCGGCGAGCACCTGCGGCATCACACGTCGATGCGGGAGTGGCTCGATGGAGACATCGCCCTCGAAAGGACGGACGGGCGCGGAGCGCACGTCCGAATAGGCCAGGCGAAGCCGGTCTACTTCTCGATCCCCTCCGCGCACGCCAGCAGCTCCTTGTCGTCGGGCCGTTCGAGCGCGACGATCGGGAACAGCGCGGGGCTGTCGTAGACGCGGCGCCCGACGTCGCCGCGCGCGAGTGACGGCGTGTCGGGGTTCCACAGCGCGAGCAGCACGTAGTCGCGCTGCGGACCGGCGAGCAGCACCCCGTCCGTCCGCCCCCAGTCGAACCGGCGCACGACCTCCAGGTCGCCCGCGGCGGCGTCGGGGCGCACGAGGGTGAGCGCGTCGGTGGACCGCACGAGCGGGATGCCGGCCTTGCGCACGCACGCCTCCATGTCGTTGGGAACCGGGTCGCGGTTCCACAGCACGACGTAGACGCCCGCGGCCGCGGCGGCCAGGGCGAACACGGCGACGAGTGCGATCAGGAACTTGGTCATTGCGGCGCCCCCGCGCTCCGGCTCGCGGCGCGGCGCGCCTCGGCCTCGCGCAGCAGCCTGCGCATTCCGAAGAAGTAGTCGATGCCGCTGATGACGGTCACCCCGACCATGATGTAGACCATGCCGTCGACCCACGCGGGCGACGGGTCGAACAGGATCAGCAGCAGGATCGTGAGCATCTGGACGCCGGTCTTCGCCTTGCCCCACCAGTTCGCGGGGATGACGAGGCCCTCGGCGCGCGCCTGCAGCCGCGCCACGGTGACGGCGAACTCGCGCGCGATGATCACCATCGCGACCCACGCGTCCAGGCGCCCGAGCGACACGAGCGAGAGCAGCGCGGCGATCACGAGCAGCTTGTCCGCGACCGGGTCCATGAGCTTGCCGAACGTCGTGATCTGCTCGCGCGAGCGCGCGATCCAGCCGTCGATCGCGTCGGTGAACGAGGCGACGCAGAACACGATCGCGGCGAGGACGTCGCTCGCCTCGCCGCCCGCTCCGAGCAGCGCGACGACGAGCACCGGCACGAGCAGGATGCGCAGGACCGTCAGGAAGTTGGGCAGATTGAGCCCGAACACGCCGGCGGGAGTATGGCGATCCGCGGCTCTCCGACTGCAGGTCAGGCGTCGAGTGACGCCTCGGCGCTCACCGGCCCGCCCGCCGCGCGGGTGGCGCCGATGCTGGCCGCGACGACGAGGCCGATCGCGAGCAGCTCGCGCACGCCGAGCGACTGCGAGAGCACGAGGAACCCGGCGAGCGCGGCGACCGCCGGCTCGAGCGACATCAGCACGCCGAAGACGTTCGCGGGCATGCGGCGCAGCGCCTCGGTCTCCAGTGAGTACGGGATGACGCTGCTCAGCAGCGCGACGCCCAGGCCCGCCGCGAGCAGCGCCGGGTCGAGCAGATCGGTCCCCGCCTGCGCGAGGCCGGGGACGAGCGGGATGAGCGCCGCCCAGACCATCGCGATGGCCAGGCCCTCACCGCCGTCGAAGAACCGGCCGGCCCGCTGCGCGAGCAGGATGTAGAGGCCCCAGCACCCGGCGGCGATGAGCGCGAAGACGACGCCGGTCGTGTCGAGACCGCCGCCCTCCTGCCACGGGGCGGCGAGCAGCACGATGCCCGCCAGCGCGAGCGCGACCCAGACGAGATCGAGCCTGCGGCGCGAGAGCAGCGTCGCGACGGTGATCGGCCCGAGGAACTCGATCGTGACCGCGACGCCGAGCGGGATCCGGTCGAGCGCCTCGTAGAACGTCAGGTTCATCGCGCCGAGCGTGAGGCCGAAGATCGCGACGAGCCGCAGCGCCCTGGGGTCGTGGTGCCGGCGCCACGGGCGCCACACGGCGAGCAGGATGGCCGCCGCGAAGCCCAGGCGCAGGACGGAGGTCCCGGACGGGCCCGCCTCGTCGAACAGCGTCGCGGCGAGCGCCGCGCCGAACTGGATCGACGTCACGCCGGTCAGGACGAGGGCGACGGGCGGGACGGGGTCGAGCGCCGGGATGCCGCGCCCGGAGGACTGCGGTGGTTGCTGCGCGGCGGGCACCGAGCGAGGCTAGATGATCGGGTCATCCGGGACTCGCTGAGCGACCTCGAGATGCCCCGATCGCGGAGTAGTCTCGGGTGCATGCCCGGACTCGTACGTGTGTTCATCGCGACGTCCCTGGATGGCTTCATCGCGGGGCCCGACCATGACCTCTCCTGGCTGCCCGATCCGCGGCCCGGCGAGGACTTCGGGTACGGGGCGTTCATGGCGCGGACGGGCGCGATCCTGATGGGTCGATCGACGTACGAGATCGCCGCGGGCTTCGACGCGTGGCCGTACGGCGACACGCCGGTGCTCGTCGCCACGCGCCGCGAGCTCGACGAGCCGGCGGCGCCGACGGTCGAGCCGGTGAGCGGGACGCCGGAGGAGCTCGTGGGGCTCGCGCACGAGGCGGCCGTCGGGCGCGACATCTACCTCGACGGGGGCGACCTCATCCGTCAGGTGCTCGACGCGCGGCTCGTGGACGAGCTGACGATCACGATCATCCCCGTCATCCTCGGCGCCGGCTTCCCGTTGTTCACGGGCGCCGCCCGCCGCACGCTGCGCCTGGAGTCGACGAGCCTCTTCGAAGGGGGCATCCTGCAGCTCAGGTACGCACCGGCCGAGGAGTAGCGTGACCGGCGTGACCACGCGCACCCTCGGGGATCTCACCGTCAGCCGGATCGGCCTCGGCTGCATGGGTATGAGCGCCTTCTACGGCACCACCGACGAACCGGAGGCGATCGCGACGCTCCACCGCGCGATCGAGCTCGGCTGCACGTTCTTCGACACGGCCGAGCTGTACGGGCCGTTCACGAACGAGGAGCTGCTCGGAAAGGCGTTCGCCGGGCGCCGGGACGAGGTGACGATCGCGACGAAGTTCGGCGTCCCGCTGGCGCCGACCGCGGACAACCCGACGCGGCGCGTCATCGACGGCTCGCCGGAGAACGTGCGCCGCTCGATCGAGGGCTCGCTGCAGCGCCTGGGCACCGATCACGTCGACCTCTACTACCAGCACCGCATCGACCCGGCGGTCCCGATCGAGGAGACCGTCGGCGCGCTCGCCGAGCTCGTCGCGGAGGGCAAGGTCCGGCACATCGGGCTGAGCGAGGCGGCGCCCGACACGATCCGCCGCGCACACGCCGTCCACCCGATCACCGCCGTCCAGACCGAGTACTCGCTGTGGTCGCGGGACGTGGAGGAGCAGGTGCTCCCGACGCTCCGCGAGCTCGGCATCGGCCTGGTCGCCTACTCGCCGCTCGGGCGCGGGTTCCTCAGCGGGCGCTTCAGCGGCCCCGAGGACCTGGACGAGCAGGACTTCCGCCGCAACCAGCCGCGGTTCAGCGCCGAGAACCTCGAGGCCAACCGCCGGCTCGTCGACAAGCTCGGCGAGATCGCCGCGGAGCTCGGCTGCACGAGCGGGCAGCTCGCGCTCGCCTGGGTGCTGGCCCAGGGCGAGGACGTCGTCCCGATCCCCGGGACCAAGCGGCGCACCTATCTCGAGGAGAACCTCGCGGCCGCCGACGTCGTCCTGAGCCCCGCGGTCCTCGCCCGGATCGACGCCGAGCTGCCGCCCGTCGCCGGCGAGCGCTACGACGCCGGCGGCATGTCGACGCTCAACCACTGACCCGGCCCGCCGGGACCGTTCGCTAGGGTCGGCCCATGCCTCTCGTCCCGACCGTCATCGAGCAGACCGCCCGCGGCGAGCGCGAGTACGACCTGTACTCGCGGCTGCTCAACGACCGGATCATCTTCCTGGGGCAGCCCGTGGACGCGCCGATCGCGAACCTCATCGTGGCGCAGCTCCTGCACCTGGAGTCGCAGGATCCCGACAAGGACATCTCGATCTACATCAACTCGCCCGGCGGCTCGATCCACGCGGGCATGGCGATCTACGACACGATGCAGTTCATCAAGCCCGAGGTGCAGACGATCTGCTGCGGCATCGCGATGTCGATGGGCTCGCTGCTGCTGACGGCGGGCGCGAAGGGCAAGCGGATGGCGCTGCCGAACAGCCGGATCCTCATCCACCAGCCGTCCGCCGGGTTCGAGGGGCAGTCCTCGGACATCGAGATCCACATGAACGAGATCCTCAAGACCCGGACGCAGATCGACGCGCTGTACGCCCATCACACGGGTCGCACGATCGAACAGGTCCACGAGGACATGGAGCGCGACCGCTTCTTCACCGCCGAGCAGGCCGCCGAGTACGGCCTGATCGACCGCGTGATCAGCTCACACTGAGCCCGTACAGCGCGCCGTACTTCTCGCGCAGGTAGGCGAGCAGCGGCGCGGGGTCGAGCTCGCTGCCCGTCGCCGCACGCAGGAGCTCCGGCGGGTCGATCGTGCGGCCCTGGCGATGGACGTGCTCGCGCAGCCAGTCGCGCACGGGCGCGCAGTCGCCGGCGGCGAGCGCGTCGTCGACGCCGTCGACCTGGTCGTTCAGCGCGTCCCACAGCTGCGCGCTCATGACGTTGCCGATCGCGTACGTCGGGAAGTAGCCGAGCTCGCCGAACGCCCAGTGGATGTCCTGCAGGCAGCCGTGACGGTCGTCGGGGACCTCGATGCCCAGGAGGTCGCGCATCCCGTCGTTCCACGCGGCCGGGAGGTCGGCGACGGCGAGCGTGCCCTCCATCAGCGCGAGCTCCAGCTCGAAGCGGAGGATCACGTGCAGCGCGTAGGTCGCCTCGTCCGCCTCGACGCGGATGAGCGTCGGGTGCACGACGTTGACCCGCCGCAGGAAGTCGTCGAGGTCCAGACCGGCGAGTGATGGCAGCGCCTGCTGGGCGCGCGGCAGCCAGTGGCTCCAGAACGCGCGCGAGCGGCCGACCTGGTTCTCCCACAGCCGGCTCTGCGACTCGTGGACGCCGTAGGAGACGCCGGAGTCGAGCGTCGTGCGGCGCAGCGAGGGCCCGATCTGCTGCTCGTAGAGCCCGTGCCCGACCTCGTGCAGGACCGCGAAGATGCCGCTGAGGTCCGCGTCGTCCCAGCGCGCGGTGACGCGCTGGTCGCCGGGCCCGACGACCGTCGAGAACGGGTGCGTGGAGTCGTCCAGCCGCCAGCCCTCGTCGTGGTAGCCGATCGTCCGCGCCATGTCGAGTGCCAGGGCGCGCTGGCCGGCGTGGGCGAAGGGCCCGGGCAGCGGCGGCGGGGCGGGATGCTCGGCGATGTCGGCGATCAGCGGGACGAGCCCGTCGCGCAGGGTCGCGAAGACCTCGACGACGGCCGCCGTCGTCGTGCCCGGCTCACGATCCTCGAGCAGCGCGTCATAGGGATGGGCGGCCTCCGGGAAGCACGCGGCGACCTCCCTGCGCAGCTCGACCTGGCGCTCCAGGTGCGGCCGGAACGTGGCGAAGTCCGACGCCTCGCGCGCCGCCATCCACGCCGGCAGCGCCGCGGCGGTCACGCGCGCCATCTCGGACGTCAGTTCGACGGGGATGCGCGTCGCGCGGTCGTGATCGCGCCGCACGACGCGGACGATCGCCGCGTCCTCGCCGTCGGGCGAGGACGCCGCCGCGGCGTCGAGCAGGCCCGCCAGCTCCGGGCCCGCGAGCAGCTCGTGCATGAGCGTGTCGAGGGTGGCCTGCACCTCACCGCGCGCGTCCGCGCCGTCCGGCGGCATCATCGTCTCGCGGTCCCAGCCGAGCAGCGACCCGGCGGCGCCCAGGTCTGCGAGCACCGCCAGTCGCGCACGCAGGTCGTCAGTCGGTGATGCCATGTTCGATGCCCCCCAGGCTCTCGATCTCGATCCGCACGATGTCGCCGGCCTGCAGGAACCGCGGCGGATCGAGCGCCATTCCCACCCCGCTCGGGGTCCCGGTCAGGATCAGGTCGCCCGGCTCCAGCGTGATCGCCTCGCCGATGAACGCGATCAGCTCCGGGATCGAGAAGACGAGATCGCTCGTCGACGCGTCCTGGCGCAGTTCGCCGTTGACCCAGGTGCGCAGCGTCAGGTTCTCGGGATCGGCGATCTCGTCGGCGGTGGTCACCCAGGGTCCGAACGGGCAGAAGCCGTCGGCGCCCTTCGCGCGCGTCCACTGCGGCTCGCGGCGCTGCAGGTCGCGTGCGCTCACGTCGTCGGCGACGGCGTACCCGGCCACCTCACCGCCCGGCCCCATGACGACGGCGAGCTCGCCCTCGTAGTCGAGCCGGCGCACGACGGGCGGCCGGCGGACCGTCCCGTTCGGCGGCGCGGCGGAGGTCGGGAGCTTCATGAAGACGATCGGGGTCTCCGGCGGCTCCTTGCCCTGCTCGGCCGCGTGCGCGCGGTAGTTGAGGCCGATCCCGAAGATCGCCCGCGGGATGTGCGGCGCGAGCAGCGTGACGTCGGCGAGCACGTGCTCGGCGCCGGCTGCCGGTGTGCGGTCGCCCGTACGCAGGCGATCGAGCACGGTGACGCCGCCATCGAATGCGACGACATGGTCCCCCCGAACCTCCCCGGCCAGCGGGGTGCCGCTCCCCGGCGGCACGAACGTGGCGAGCTTCACAGAAACGGAGCCTATTCGGGTGAGAGCGCGAGCAGCGCCGCCTGCACCGCCCCGTCGCGCTCGAGCGCGTCCGCGTCGGTCCATCGCCACGCCACACCGGCCTCGATCGCGAACGTCGGGCGCTCGTGCCGAGCGACCGCGTCCACGCTGATCGCGACGCCCGCCACCGCCTCCGCGCCCGGGCAGCTCCTCGCTGACGACGGCGGCGGTCCCGCGCGCGGTGAACGCCAGATCCGGCCCCGCGAGCACGGTGAGTGCCACCCGCGGATCGGCGCGCAGGCGGGCGAGCGACCCGCGAGAGCGGGCGAGCGCCAGGACGATCCGGTCCTCGCCCACGCGGATCGCAGTGGAGACCGGGATCGCGTGCGGTCCGTCGGCGGCGCTCGTCGCCAGGACGCACACCGTTCCGGCGGGCCACTCGGGCAGCGCGTCGGGCATGGGGCGCGACCCTACCGGGCGCGTGCGAGACTCCTGACATGACCGTCCTGGGCCTGATCCTCGCCGCCGCCGGCGGCGGCTCGTCCGGATTCGGCGGTGGCGGCGGCGGTGGCGGCGGCTTCTCCGGCGGCGGTGGCGGCAGGGGCGGCAGCGGCGTCTACATCGGCGGCGGCGCGGTGAGCGGCTGGTTCGTGCTGGCGGCGTTCCTGGCCTTCTTCGCCTTCTTCGCGTTCGCGGTCATCAGCACCTGGCTGACGGTGCGCCGGCTGCGCCGGCGCCTGGACGAGCGCGACGCCCAGGTCCGCACCGCGAGCGCCGAGGCCGCGCAGGACGACCCGGCGTTCGCCTCCGACCGCGTCACCCAGGACGTCACGATCATGTTCCACGCGATCCAGGGCGCCTGGGACGCCCGCGACGAGCACGCGCTCGCCTCGCTCGTCGGCGACGACCTCATGGTCGAGTGGCGCCGGCGCCTGAACGACTTCGACCGCAAGGGCTGGCACAACCGCGTCCGCGTGATCTCCGGGCCGCAGGTCCGCTACGTCGGGATGACCAACCGCGAGCGCGACGAGGAGGACCGCGTCGTCGTGCACATCGCCGCGCAGCTCGAGGACTACGTCGAGGCGGGCGGCGGGATGCGCGTCCTGGCGACCGGCGACACGGACACGGTCACCGACCTGCGCGAGTTCTGGACGCTCGCCAAGCGCGGCGGCCGCTGGATCCTCATGTCGATCGAGCAGGACGGCGAGGGCGGCCATCACCTCGACGCCCCGCTCGTCACCTCGCCGTGGGCCGACGAGCGGATCCGCGACGAGTCGCTCGTCGAGGGCGCCGTCGCCGACGCCGCGCTGCCGGGCGTCGCGACCGCCGAGCTGATCGACGTCGACCTCGCCGCCGACGCGCGCGCGCAGGCGCTCGACCTCTCGCTCGCCGACGCGCGGTTCGCGCCCGACGTGCTCGCCGCCGCCGCGCGCCGCGCGGCCGAGTCGTGGGCCGACGCGGTCGACGGCGACGACGCGCCGCTGGCGGCCGTCGCCACCGCCGACGCGATCGACGCGCTCCTCTACGGCGGCGACCACAGCCACGACAGCCGGCTCGTCGTGCGCGGGCCGCGGATCGACGGCGTCGCCATCGAGCGCCTCGACGCGACGCCCGAGCCGCCGCGCATGACGCTCGCCGTCAGCGTGCGCGGCCGCCGCTACGTCGAGGACCGCGACACCGCCGCGGTGCTGTCGGGCAGCAAGGCGCGGGAGACGGCCTTCACCGAGCGCTGGACGATGGCGCTCGACGGCACCGACGAGACGCCGTGGCGGCTCGTCGGGGTCGCCGCCTGAGTCCCTCCCGCCGCCCTGGACAACGTCGCGGGCGGCGGTGTGCCGCTGTGGTCGTGTGAGCGCCCGCGTGACACATTAGGCTGGCGCCATCGCGCGGACGACCGTCCCGTGACAGAGGAGGTGCCGCTTGTCGCCTGAGGAGACCCGAGGTACGCCGGCCGCCGCCGTGGCGGACCCGTCCGGCGTCCCGGACATCCGCCTCGCCGGGCTCGTCAAGCGCTACGGCGACGTCACCGCCGTCGACCACATCGACCTCGAGATCGCGCACGGCGAGTTCTTCACGATGCTCGGGCCGTCCGGGTCGGGCAAGACGACGACGCTGCGCCTGATCGCCGGCTTCGACGCGCCCGACGCAGGCCGGGTCGAGCTCGCGGGCGACGACGTCGCGCGGCGGCCCCCGTTCGAGCGCGACGTGAACACCGTCTTCCAGGACTACGCGCTGTTCCCGCACATGAGCGTGCTGGACAACGTCGCCTACGGGCTGAAGATCCGCAAGGTCGCCAAGGCCGAGCGCCGGCGCCTGGCGCAGGACGCGCTCGGCATGGTCCGGCTCCCCGACGTCGGCGGCCGGCGCCCCGCCCAGCTCTCCGGCGGTCAGCGCCAGCGCGTCGCGCTGGCGCGCGCGATCGTGAACCGCCCGCGCGTCCTGCTGCTCGACGAGCCGCTCGGCGCGCTCGACCTGAAGCTGCGCGAGGAGATGCAGGTCGAGCTCAAGCAGATCCAGTCCGAGGTCGGCATCACGTTCGTCTACGTCACGCACGACCAGGACGAGGCGCTGTCGATGAGCGACCGGATCGCCGTCTTCAACAACGGCCGCATCGAGCAGGTCGGGACGCCCGCCGAGGTCTACGAGCGCCCGCAGACGGAGTTCGTCGCCGGGTTCGTCGGCGTCTCGAACATGCTCGAGCGCGACGGCCGCCGGTTCACGATCCGGCCCGAGAAGATCCGGATCCTGACCGAGGGCGACGCCGACGCCGGGCTGCACGTCGAGCCGGGCACCGTGACCGACGCGAGCTACGTCGGTCAGGCGACGCGGTTCGAGATCACGCTCGACCGCGGCGGGCGCCTGCTCGTGACCCGGCAGAACCTTGAAACGTCACATGACGAGGCCCGCGACCTGCGCGGGCGTCAGGTGCGAGTCGGCTGGCGCGAGGAGCAGACCTTCGCCGTCGGCCGCACGGCAACACCCCCGGAGGAGGAGGCAGTATGAAGCGCATGATCGCGTTCGTCGTCCTGGCGATCGCATTGTCACTCGGCGTGGCCGCGTGCGGCGGCGACGACAACGACAGTGGCGGCACCGCATCGGAGCAGGGCTTCAAGGTTCCGGACATCCCGGCCGCCACCGAGGTCGGTGAGGGCGAGGGCGAGGTCAACCTCGTCGCCTGGCCCGGGTACGTCGAGGACGGCAGCACCGACCCCAAGGTCGACTGGGTCTCCGACTTCGAGAAGGAGACGGGCTGCCAGGTCAACGTGAAGACGGGAGCGACGTCGGACGAGATGGTGACGCTCATGCGCACCGGTCGCTACGACGGCGTCTCCGCGTCGGGTGACGCGAGCCTGCGGCTGATCGCCGGCGGTGACGTCGCACCGGTGAACACGGATCTGGTCCCGAACTACGCGGACGTGTTCGAGGCGCTGAAGGACCAGCCGTGGAACACCGTCAACGGCAAGTCCTACGGCGTACCGCACGGCCGTGGCGCGAACCTGCTGCAGTACCGCACCGACAAGGTGAAGCCGGCCCCGGACTCGTGGGGCGTCGTGTGGGACGAGAACAGCCCGTACAAGGGGAAGGTCACGGCCTACGACTCGCCGATCTACATCGCCGACGCGGCGCTGTACCTGAAGGCGACGCAGCCGGACCTCGGGATCACCAACCCCTACGAGCTGGACCAGAAGCAGTTCGACGCCGCCGTGGCGCTGCTGAAGAAGCAGCGGCCGATCATCGGCGAGTACTGGTCGGACTACACCAAGCAGCAGGCCGCGTTCACGCAGGGCGACTCGGTCGTCGGCACGACGTGGCAGGTCATCACCAACCTGCTGAAGGCCGACGACGTGCCGGTCGAGAACGTCCTGCCCAAGGAGGGCTCGACGGGCTGGTCGGACACGTGGATGATCTCCTCGAAGGCCAAGAACCCCAACTGCATGTACCTCTGGATGAACCACATCATCTCCCCGGAGGTCAACGCGCAGGCGGCGGAGTGGTTCGGCGAGGCGCCGTCGAACGCCAAGGCGTGCGACTTCACCGCCGACAAGAAGCACTGCGAGACGTTCCACGCCGACGACGAGGCGTATTTCGACCAGATCGCCTATTGGGAGACGCCCACGAAGAACTGCCGTGACGATCGCGGCAACGTGTGCAAGGACTACTCCGAATGGGTGCAGGCCTGGACGGAGATCAAGGGCTAGGTGTCCGTCGCTCCGGCGACAGCGCCCGAGAAGCGCCCGGCGGGCCGTCATCGGCTCGCCGGGCTCTTCTGGCGTTTCAAGTCCATGCGGGTGGGCTCGCTGCTGGCGGCCCCGCTCGCGTGGCTTGGGATCGTCTACCTCGGCTCGCTCGTCGTCCTGCTCATCACCGCGTTCTGGACGCTGGACGACTTCACCGGGCTGATCGTCAAGGGCTTCTCGCTCGACAACTTCAAGACGATCTTCGAGGAGCCGGTCTACCGGAAGATCGTCTGGCGGACCGTGTCGATCGCCGCGCTGGTGACGATCACCGACATCCTCCTCGCGTTCCCGATCGCGTTCTTCATGGCGCGCGTGGCGAGCGCCCGCTCGAAGGCGATCCTCGTCGTCGCGGTCCTGATGCCGCTGTGGGCGAGCTACCTCGTGAAGGTCTACTCGTGGCGGACGATGTTCGCCGAGGACGGGATCATCAACTGGTTCCTCGACCCGCTCGGCCTCAGCGTCCCCGAGTCGGGCTACATCCGCGTGTGGATCGTCATGTCGTACCTGTGGCTGCCGTACATGATCCTGCCGCTGTACGCCGGGCTCGAGCGCATCCCCGACTCGCTGCTCGACGCCTCGGGCGACCTCGGCGGGCGCCCGTGGCGCACGTTCCGCAGCGTCGTCCTGCCGCTGGCGCTCCCGGCGATCGTCGCCGGCTCGATCTTCACGTTCTCGCTGACCCTCGGCGACTACATCACGCCGCAGCTCGTCTCGAGCACGCAGTTCATCGGCAACGTCGTCTACGCGAACGTCGGCGTCGCGAACAACCTGCCGCTCGCGTCCGCGTTCGCGACGGTCCCGATCGTGATCATGCTCGTGTACCTCCTGATCGCGCGCCGGCTCGGCGCGTTCGAGGCCCTCTGATGCCCGTTTCCGGTGCGACACGCTGGGTCCTGCGGATCGGGTCGGCGATCACGCTCGCGTTCCTCTACGCGCCGCTGGTCGTCATCTTCATCTACGCCTTCAACGAGGCGACCGTGCAGGAGTGGCCCCCGCCCGGGCTCTCCTTCCGCTGGTTCTCGGAGGCGTGGGACAACGAGGGCGTGCGCGACGCGCTGTGGACGAGCGTGAAGGTCGCGATCGGCGCCACCGGCATCGCGATGATCCTCGGCACGCTCGCGTCATACACGGTCGCGCGCTTCGACTTCTTCGGCAAGACCTCGATCTCGTTCCTCGTGATCCTGCCGATCGCGCTGCCGGGCATCGTGACCGGCATGGCGCTCAACGCGACGTTCACGCAGGTCCTGGGCGTGAGCCTGTCGCTGTGGACGGTGATCATCGGCCACGCGACGTTCTGCATCGTCGTCGTCTTCAACAACGTCGTCGCCCGGCTGCGGCGGACGCCCGCCTCGCTCGAGGAGGCCGCGGCCGACCTCGGCGCGCTGCCCTCGCGCGGCTTCCGCGACATCACCTTCCCGCAGATGCGCTCGGCGCTGATCGCCGGCGCGCTTCTGGCCTTCGCGCTGAGCTTCGACGAGGTCATCGTCACGACGTTCACGGCCGGCGCGACCGAGACGCTCCCGATCTGGATCCTCAACAACCTCAGCCGCCCGCGGAACCTCGGCGTGGTCAACGTCGTGGCCGTCGTCGTGGTGATCCTCTCGATCATCCCCGTGTATTTCGCGCAGCGGCTCTCGAACGACCCCGTGACGGCGGTCGGCACCGTGAAGGACGTGCCGGCCGAGCCCGGAAACTAGATCGGCGTGGACACGGCGCTGATCTCGCTCTCCGGAGAGCGCCGGCCGGCGGTCACATTCCGGCGGCGCGGCGCACGTGCGCCGCGTCCCGCGCGAACACCGCGCCCTCGGTGTCCAGGAACGGCAGCTTCGCGTCGAGCCACGGCGGCAGCCACCAGGTCCGGTCACCGGCGAGCTTCATGACCGCCGGCAGCAGGCCGAGTCGCACGATCGTCGCGTCGATGAGCACCGCCGTCGCGAGCCCGACACCGAGCTGCTGGATCAGCGAGAAGCTCGACAGCGCGAACGCGACGAAGACGGCGATCATGATCGCCGCCGCCCCGGTGACGATGCGCGCCGTCTTCGAGATCCCGAACTCGACCGCCGACTCGTGCGACTGCGTGCGCACGTACTCCTCGCGCATGCGGGTGAGCAGAAAGACCTGGTAGTCGATCGAGAGCGCGAACGTGATGACGAACATCCCGGTGACCGTGACGACGTCGAGCTTCCCGGCTCCCCCGAGCGGCGGTGCGTCCCCCACGAACAGCAGCGTGAGCAGCCCGAACGTCGCTGCGACCGTGAGCATGTTCAGGGCGACCGCGATCGCGGGAAGCACCACCGAGCGCAGGATCGGGATCAGCGCCAGGTAGGTCACCAGGCAGATCGCGACGATGATGAGCGGGACCCGCGTGCGATTCACGCGGGCGAAGTCCGTGAGCTCCGCCGCCGTCCCGCCGACCGGCGCGGCGATGCCGGTCCGTCGCTCGAAGTCCCGCGCGAGGTGCCGCACGTCGTCGACGACCTCGTCCTGTCGCGGGTCGTTCGTCGGCACGTCCGGCAGCACGACGATCCGCGCCAGGCGTCCGCCGTTCTCGCTGTCGACGATCCCGGCGATCGCGTCGCGCTGGACCGGCCGCGTGCCCTGGAGTCCCGCTGCGACGACGAACCCCGACTTCAGGAATCCGGGCGACCGGCGTGACAGCTGCTCGAGGCTCGTGAGCGGGGCGAACGGGCCGCTGCGGGCGCGCAGCTGCCGGCGCACGCCCGTGATGCGCGCCGCCCCTTCGCCGAGCCCGCCGTCGAGCGCCGCGAGCAGCGGCGCGGCCCTCGCGCCGCCCACCGCGAGCAGGTCCTCGCCGGATCCCAGGACGCCCTCGGCGCTGCGCACGAGCCGATCGATCTGCGGCTGCACGGCCACGACCTGACGGCGCGCCTGCCCGAGCGACGCCGCGAGGCGCGCCTGGCCGCGCTCGACGGTCACGAGCCCGGGGTCGACGAGCCGCCCGGCGCCGTCGGCCACCTGGTTCATCACGTCCGCGAACTGCGCCGTCGAGCGGGCGGCCTCGTCGACCTCGCCGGCGGCGACGTTCGCGACGGTGATGAGCGACTTCAGCTCGGCATCGAGCCCCCGGTACCCCGCCGTCGCGGCGCCGGTGTCGGGATTGCGCCCGGTCGACGACTGGATCGCGCTCACCAGGCGCCGCCGCGCCTCCTGGACCGCAGGGTCGCTCTTGCCGGTCGTCGCGCCGTCGATCGCCGTCAGCGCAGCGGTGAGCTCGCGGTCCGTCGTCTGCGCGGCGACGCGCAGCAGGTTGAGCTCCGCCTGGGCGTCGCGCAATGCGGACTGCCCGGTTGCGATGCGCGGCAGCAGCGCGTCGACGCGCGCGCGGATCTGCCCGAGCGCGTCGGCGAGCAGCGCGGCCTGACGGCGGAGCTCGGCGGTCCCCTCGTTCAGCTGGCTCGCTCCGTCCTGCGCGACGGCGAGCCCGAGCGCGAGCCGCTCGACGTCGCCGACCCGCCCTCCGGCGCCGCTGAGCATCGCGCGCCCCGAGGCGAGCAGGCGGTCGGCGCGCGCCAGCCCGCGCCCGAGCTCGGCGCCCTCGCTGCGGGCCCGGCGCTGGGCGGCGCGCAGCTCGCGTGAGCGCCGGGCCAGCTCATCGTCGGCCGAACGCAGGTCACGACGTGCGCGGCGGATGGTGCGCGGCGAGTCCCGCAGCGCCCGGGTCTCGTCGGCGATGATCCCCGGGCCCGTGACGGCGTCGACGAACGCGACCCGCGCGAGCCGGCGCTCGAACTTCTGGACCTCCGCGAGCCGTGCCGGGTCGAGGATCGTCCCGCGGGGCGCGACGAGCGCGACGTCGACCTCGGGCCCGAAGCCGGCCCGCCGCAGCGCGTGGAACGCCGCGAGGCCGTCACTGTCCTTCGGGAGGACCCGCGGGTCGGCGGGCGTCGTTCGCAGCGCGAGCGTGGGCAGGGCGCACAGCGCCAGGACCGCCGTCAGCACCGCGGTCGTCACGCCGGGCCGGCGGGTGAGCCACGCCACGATCGACCCGATCACGCCGCCGCCCGCCGCCGTGGCGGCGCCGAACTGCCACAGGTTCACGCGATGGCCGAGAAGGCTCACCGCCGCGGGCGTCACGACGATCGCGCCGATCATGCTCAGCACGGTGACGACGCTCATCCCGACCGCCATCGAGAGGAGGACCGTGCCGGGTGAGAGGAAGAACGCGACCGCGGTGATCGACAGCAGGACGACGCCGGCGAAGTTCGCCGTGCGCCCTGCGGTGTTCGCGGCGATCGACGCCGCCTGACGTGGGACGTGTCCCTCCGCAAGGCTTTCGCGGAATCGCGTGACGATGAGCAGCGAGTAGTCGATGCCGAGCGCCAGGCCGATCATCGATGCGGCGCTCAGCGCGACCGCGTCGAGATCGGCGAATCGCAGGATCGTCGACAGGATCCCGTAGCCCATCGCGACGGTGCCGACCGCGATCGCGAGCGGGATCGCCGCCGCGATCGGGCTCCGGAAGACCAGCAGCAGCACGAGGATCAGGATCGGAGCGGCGATCAGCTCGCCCTTGTGCAGCGCGTCGATCGACGCCTCGTTGACCTCGCTCCCCAGGGAGGGGATGCCGGCGAGGTGCGCGCGGACCGGTGGCCGCACCTGCTCGTCGACGAAGCTCTCGAGCGGGCCGATGACGGTGTTGATGTTCCCACCCTGCGGAATCGCGACATCGACGTTGATGAGCGCCTCGCGCGGGCTCGGCCGCAGGCTCTCGAGCCCGGCGCGCTGCGCGCTCCAGGGAGAGATCGCGCGCGTTCCCGTGCGCGCGGAGAGCGCCCTGGCGAGCTGCGGGCCCTGGCGGTCGATCTCCGCCCGCGGACCGACGAGCAGCACGAGGACGCCCTCGTTGAAACTGCCGCTCCGCGCTTCGCGCCAGTCCTGCGACTCCGTTCCCGGGATGAACAGCAGGGTCGGCTGCACCTTGTCCTCGACGCCGCGCCCAAGCAGGCCGAGACCGACGACGAGCAGCGCCCAGCCGATCAGGACTGCAGCCGCGAAGCGCACCGCGAAGCGCGCGACGGGTGTGATCACCCGGCTGCCCTCCACCGGGAGTTGCGCAGCTGCATCACCACCTTCCCCCTCCCCTCCCCGGTCGGCGCGACGGTGACACCGCGACGGCGAGCGTAACCCGCCGACGGTGACCCGGCAACCACGTAGGATCGGCCGCGCCACCGTGACTGACCCGATCGTCCCGCATGATCGACGCGTGACCCTGCTCGACGGGGTCGCATTCCTCGGATCACTGTCCGACGCGGATGTGGACGCGCTCGCCCGCAAGGTCACGACCGTCGCGTGGCAGCCGGGAACCACGGTGTTCGAGGAGGGCGACCGGGGCGACGCGTGCTACGTGCTCGAGCGCGGCGGGGTGAAGGTCATGCGCCGGCTCGGCGACGGGCAGCGCATCACGCTGGCCCACGTCGGCGAGGGCGGCGTCGTCGGCGAGCTCGCGCTGTTCGCGGGCGACCGGCGCTCGGCGTCGATGGAGGTCGTGGAGCCGACGACCGCGATCGCCATCGCGGCGGACGACCTGCAGGCGATCCTCCACGGCGACGCGGAGGCCGCCATCGGGATGGCGGTCCACGTGGCGGATCTCCTGCGGCGCGCCAACGACCGGCTGTTCGCGACATCGACCTCCACCGTCAGCGGGCGCATCATCGCGACGCTGCTCGCGCAGATGGAGGCTCGGCAGGCACGCCATCCGGGCGGCGAGGAGGTCGAGCTCGTGGGCAGCATGACCGACCTCGCGCGCCTCGCCGGCGCGTCGCGCGACGACACCGCGCGGCTGCTCCACCTGCTGGAGAACGAGGGTGTCCTGACCCAGCGCCGCGGGCGGATCGTGATCCATTCCGCGGCCGCGTTGCGGGGGCACCTCGGCTGACCCGCCGGATCGCATCCGCGCTGCTCGCGCCGATGCTCGCCATCTCCGCGGCGACGGGGACCGTGCACGCCCAGTCGGCGCTGCCGCTGCGCCTGGACCCCGCGACCACCGCAACCGGCACGACGCTGCTGCTCGCCGTCGACGGGCGCGACCTGGTGTCCGGGGGACGGATGGCGACCAGCCTTGCGGCGGCGCTGCCGCGCGGGACGCGGTTCGATGCCCGGGCACGCTCGGCCAGCTGCACGGCCGCGCAGGCGCGGACGCAGTGCCCGGCCGCGAGCCGCATCGGTTCCGGACGGATGGCGGTCGCGGTGACCGGGTATCCGTCGGCGACGGGCGAGACCGAACTGACCTGGTCGATCACCGCGTACCTGCGCACCCCGCTGCGGCCCGGTGACCCGGCGGCCGTCGTCCTGCGGTCCGAGCTGCTGGCGGCCGCTGGGATCCCGGCGCTGCTGGGGCCCGTGCTCGCGGGCGACCTCCCCCGGTCGACGACGTCGACGGGTCGCGTCGTGCGCCCGCCCTCGGGCCGCTACGGCCTGGAGGTGCGACTCGACGCGCTGCCCGGCGCGATCAGCGTGCTGGCTCCGGCAACCGCGGCGCCCGCGCGCCTGGAGCTCGCGCTCGGCGCGGTGCGGCGGGTGAAGCAGCCGTTCGTCCGGGTGGTCCGCGTGCGGACGCTGTCCGGCGTGGAGGTCCAGCGGATTCCCGATCATCGGCTCGTCGGCTACGACCTGCTGCGGACGCCCGAACGCTGCTCGGGCGGCACGTGGCCGACGGAGCTGCGCCTCGGCTTCCCGTCCGGGCCGGCGAGACGGTCGGCGGCCGGCCTCCTCTGCAGCGCCGCGGACTGACCCGCCGGTCTGCCGGCGACGGATCAGCGCGCGCGCTCTCTTACGCAGTTCTTCATCGCCGCACATGTGGCTCTTCGGCGCGGCCCCTGTCATGTCGAGGGCGCCCCGAGCACGGCCACCGGCCGGGCGGGGCGCCAACTCTTCAACGCGACCCGGAGCCGCCTGTGTTCTACGCCCGTTACGTCCTCGCCGAACTGCGCCGCAGGCGCGGCCGCACGATCCTCACCGCGCTGGGCCTCGGCGTCGGCGTCGCGCTCGTCGTCGCCGTCACCTCCCTCTCGCAGGGTCTCGGCAACGCCCAGGACGACGGTGCTCGAGCCGCTCACCGGCGTGGGCACCGACATGACCGTCACCCGCCCGCTCAATATCCAGGGCGGTGGCGGCGGGGACCCGTTCGCCAACCTGTCGGCCGAGGAGCGCGAGCAGCTGCGCTCCGAGAACGGCGGCGCGCGCGTCGGCCTGGCGAACCAGGGCGAGCCGGGCGAGAAGTTCTCGACGGACAACTTCGTCACCCAGCAGCTCAGCTTCTCAGAGCGCAAGG
Organism: uncultured Actinomycetes bacterium; assembly: GCA_963823375.1. Lineage (GTDB taxonomy): Bacteria > Actinomycetota > Thermoleophilia > Solirubrobacterales > Solirubrobacteraceae > F1-60-MAGs163. The sequence continues at coordinate 30,265 of CAWGLQ010000020.1, forward strand.
AGCGGCAGATCGCGGCGCTCGACGGCGTCGCGACGGCCGCGGGCGGCCTCACGCTGAACGCGATCCACATCTCGGGCACCGTGCCGGAGACCACCGCGCAGCAGACCCCGGGAGGACCGCCGGCAGGCGGCGCCCCGGGGGCCGGGGGGCCGCCGAACAACATCGACATCCAGAACCTGACGGTGAGCGGCGTGGACCAGGCGGCGCCCGATCTCGGCGCGGTGACCGAGGGTCAGGTCAGCTCCGGCCGCTACTTCTCCAAGGGCGACGCCAAGGAGGCGATCCTCAGCGTCGGCTACGCCAAGCGCAAGAACCTGAGCCTGGGCGACAAGGTCAAGCTCAAGGGCGGCAGCTACAAGGTGGTCGGCATCGCCGACCCCCCGCTCGGCGGCTCCTCGTCGGACGTGTACGTGAAGCTCGAGCAGCTCCAGGAGGCCTCCGACAGGGAGAACCGGGTCAACACCGTCTACGTGCGCGCGACGGACACGGACGCAGTCGGGCCGGTCTCCAAGGAGATCAGCGAGGTCCTCAAGGGGGCCAGCGTGACCACGACGGAGGACCTCGCGGACCGCGTCGGCGGATCGCTCGTGGACGCGAAGAACCTGGCGAACAAGCTCGGCACGGCGCTGGCGATCGTCGCGCTCGCCGCGTCGATCCTGATCGCGATGCTCCTGACGCTCTCCTCGGTCGCCAAGCGCACGAAGGAGCTCGGCACGCTGAAGGCGATCGGCTGGCCGCAGAGCAAGGTCGTGCGCCAGGTCAGCGGCGAGTCGCTCGTGCAGGGCGCGCTCGGCGGTGTCGTCGGCGCGGTGCTGGGCATCGGCGCCGCGGCCATCGTGAGCGCACTCGGCCTGACCCTGCAGGCGTCGGTCGCGGGCGCCGGCGGCGCGGCGGCCGGCGGCCCGGGCGGCGGACCACCCGGCGGTGGCCCGTTCGGCGGCGCCTTCGGCCAGGGACAGGTCGTCTCCGGCACGACGGACGTCGTCCTCAAGGCCCCGGTGAGCTTCGGGCTCGTCGTCCTGGCCATCGCCCTCTCGATCCTCGCGGGACTGCTCGCGGGCTCGGTCGGCGGCCTGCGCGCCGCCCGCCTGCGCCCGGCCGAAGCGCTGCGCAACCTCGACTGATCCCCGCATGAGCAAGGAGCACGACATGGACACCACCACCGGCGACGCACCCGTGTACGAGCTGCGCGCCCTCACACGCAGCTACCCGTCGGGCGACACGACGCTCAACGCGGTCGACGGCATCGACCTGCGCATCGACCGCGGCGAGTTCGTCGTCGTGGCCGGGCCCTCGGGCTCGGGCAAGACGACGCTGCTGCAGCTGCTCGGCGCGCTCGACCGCCCGACCTCCGGGGAGCTGCGCTTCGAGGGCGACGACCTCGCGAGCCGCGCCGACGGCGAGCTGACGAAGCTGCGCCTGCGGCGGATCGGATTCGTCTTCCAGCAGTTCAACCTCATCCCCACGCTGACCGCGCAGCAGAACGTCGAGGCCGCGCTCGCGCCGACCGGCATGAAGACGCCCGAGCGCCTGGCGCGCTCGGCCGAGCTCCTGGCCCGCGTCGGGCTCGGCGAGCGCGTGTCGCACCTGCCCTCGCAGCTCTCCGGCGGCGAGCAGCAGCGCGTGGCGATCGCCCGCTCACTCGCCAACCGGCCCGACGTGCTGCTGGCGGATGAGCCGACCGGCAATCTCGACTCGGCGACCGGAGCCGAGATCATGTCGCTGCTGCACGACCTCAACGCCGACGGCCTGACGATCGTGCTGATCACGCACGATCCGTCGATCGCCGGGTCCGCGGGGCGCGTCGTGCGCCTGCAGGACGGGCGGGTCGCGGGTGCGCTCGAGACGGCGGAGGTCGCGTGATGTCCGCAACCCACCGGGTCACCGGGTCTCTGATCGTCATCGTGCTCGCGGCGGGCGCCCTCGCCGGCTGCGGATCGGACGCATCGCCCGCCGGCACGACCGCCGCCGCGCCGGCGCCCCCGAGCGGTGCGCCGCAGATGGGCACCGAGCAGCGGGCGGCGTTCGAGAAGTTCCGCGCCTGCCTGAAGAAGCAGGGTGTCGACCTCCCCGCGGGCGGCCCGGGTGGCCGTCCGGGCGGCAGCGCCGGCGGCGCTCCCGGTGGCGCCGGCGCGCCACCGCAGATCGACCAGGCTGCGATTCAGGCGTGCGCGAAGGACCTGCCGCAGGGCGGACCTCCCGGGATGGGCGCACCGCCGGCCCCCTCCTCATGAGCGCTCGCGCGGCCCCGCGGCGTGGGAGCATCGGCACGGTGAAGATCCTCGTGGTCGACGACGAGCCGGCGGTGCGCAACGCGCTCGACCGCGCGCTGCGGCTGGAGCGCTACGACGTGCGGCTCGCCGGCGGCGGCGCCGACGCGCTCTCCCAGCTCGCCGAGGAGCCCGCCGACGCCATCGTCCTCGACGTCGCCATGCCCGGCATCGACGGCCTGGAGGTCTGCCGGCGTCTGCGCGACGCGGGCGACCGCACCCCCGTGCTGATGCTCACGGCGCGCGAGACCGTCGACGACCGGGTCGCCGGCCTGGACGCCGGTGCGGACGACTACCTCGTCAAGCCGTTCGCGCTGCGCGAGCTGCAGGCGCGGCTGCGCGCGCTGCTGCGGCGCACCGACGACGCGCCCGGAGCCGGGCTCCTGCGCTTCGCGGACCTGACGCTCGATCCCGCCACGCGCGAGGTGCACCGCGGCGAGCGCCCGATCGAGCTCACCCGCACCGAGTTCGAGCTCCTGAGCCTCTTCCTGGAGCACCCGCGCCAGGTGCTCTCGCGCTCGCAGATCTTCGAGCAGGTGTGGGGCTACGACTTCGGCGCGAGCTCGAACGCGCTCGGCGTGTACGTCGGGTACCTGCGCCGCAAGACCGAGGAGGGCGGCGAGCCGCGGTTGCTGCACACCGTGCGCGGCGTCGGGTACGCCCTTCGGGAGGCCTAGTGCCGCTGCGGCGGCGGATCGGGCTGCTCACAGCGCTCGCGGTGGGGATCACGGTCCTCACGGCGAGCGTGGTCACGTATCTGGTCGTCCGGGCCGAGCTCCGCGACCAGGTGGACTCCGCGCTCACGGCCCAGGCGGATCTCGCGCTCCGGGCCGCCGAGCGGGCACGCACCTTCCCCGCCCCGCCACCGGCCGGCGGCGAGGCGACGCGCGTTCCGCTGCCTCCACCGTCGTTCGGCGCACCGACCGCGATCCAGATCATCGGGACCGACGGCGGCGTCGTCCAGCTCCCGACGTCGCAGGTGAAGGTGCCGGTCACGGAGGCCGACCGCGCGGTCCAGACCGGGGCGACGGCGTTCTTCAGCGAGCGTGAGGTCGAGGGAACGAGTCTGCGCGTCTACACCTTCAGCCCGCGCACGGGCGTCGCAGTCCAGCTCGCGCGCTCGCTCGACGGCGTCAACAGCGTGCTGCACCGGCTGCGGCTCGTCCTGGGCCTCGCGCTGCTTCTGTCCGTCCTGGCAGGCGGGCTGCTCGGCCGCCTCTTCGCCAACCGCGCGCTGCGCCCGGTCGCCGAGCTCACCGACGCCGTCGAGCACGTCGAGCTCACCGGCGACCTCACGCCGCGGATCGCCGTCGACGAGCGCGGTGAGCGCGACGAGGTCGGCCGCCTGGCCGGGCGATTCAACGCGATGCTCGGCCGCCTGCAGACCTCGCGCGCGGAACTGGACGCCTCCGTCGACGCCCAGCGGCGGCTCGTCACCGACGCCTCACACGAGCTGCGCACGCCCGTGACGAGCGTCCGCACCAACGCCGAGGTGCTGCGCGCTCAGCCGGGCCTCCCCGCCGAGCAGCGCAACGAGATCCTCGACGACGTCGTCGCGCAGGCCGACGAGCTGGGGCTGCTCGTCGCGGACCTCATCGAGCTCGCGCGCGACGGCGAGCCGCCGAACGCCGCCGAGCGCGAGGAGGTGCGCCTGGACGAGCTGGTCGCAGGAGGCCGTGTGCCGTGCGCGCCGGCTGGCTCCGGCCGCGGACATCACGCTCGACGCCGAACCGGTCGTCGTCGAGGCTCACCGCGAGCGCCTGAGCCGGGCGGTCAACAACCTGCTGGACAACGCCGTCAAGCACGGCCCCGCGGCCGGCCCGGTCGAGGTGCGGGTCGCGGCGGATGGCTCCGTGACGGTTCGCGACCACGGGCCCGGGATCCCGGAGGCCGAGCGTGCCCACGCCTTCGACCGCTTCTGGCGCGGCGCCGACGCGCGCGCCCGCCCCGGCTCCGGCCTGGGTCTCGCGATCGTGCGGCAGGTCGCCGAGAGCCACGGCGGATCGGTCAGCGTCGCGGACGCGCCCGGCGGCGGCGCGCTGTTCCGGATGGCGCTGCCCGTCGCCGGCTAGGCCTCCGGCTGTGGGCGTCGGTACGCTCGCAGCGTGTCCAGCGCTCCCGCCGCGTCCCCGCCCGCCGGCGAGCCGGCCGCGGCGCCCCCGCTCCGGCGGACGCTCGTCGCCGGCATCCTGCTGGGCGCCGCGAACGCCCTCGGGCTGCTCGGATTCGAGTGGCTCGTCGACGACCTCCAGGACCTGATCTGGAACGACTGGGCCGGCAGCGACGAGACACGCTGGCTCGTCGTCCCGCTCGCGGTCGCCGGGAGCATCGCGCTGTCGCTCACCGTCCACGCGACCCGCCAGAAGCGGCTGCCGCCGCCGCACACCGACGTGCTCGCCGGCATCGACGAGACGACGTCCGGCTCGCTGCCGATGGTCGGCATCCTGCTGCTCACCGGCCTTGTGAGCCTCGTCGGCGGCGCCTCGCTCGGCCCGGAGGGCGCGCTGCTTCCCGCATCGATCGCGCTGGGGGCGTGGGTCGCCGGACACAACCGCACCCCGGGCCCAGTCACGGAACTGCTCGTGCTCTCGAGCATCGGCGCGCTGCTCGTGTCGTTCTTCGGTTCGCTGCTGCCCGCCCCGATTCCGCTCCTCGTCATGCGCCGCCAGGGCAGGCCGCTCACCCGGCGCAGCACGATCCCCCCGCTGCTCGCCGGGCTGACGGCGTGGATCATCGTCACCCTGATCCGCGACGACGGGCAGGGACGCGACATCCTTCCGATCGACTCCGGCGGTGACCTCGCGGCCGTGCCGCCCGCGCTGGCGATGGGCGTGCTGGCGGTCCTCGTCGGCGTACTCCTGCGGCTGGTGATCAGGTCGACCGCCGGTTGGACGGACCGGCTGGACCGGCTCTGGCACCTGATCGCTGCCGCCGCGCTGTTCGGCGCGGTGCTCGGCTCCCTCTACTGGATCGGCGGGGAGACCGTCCAGTTCAGCGGACAGCAGGGCACGCACGAGCTCTACGACGACCGCGCCCAGTACGGCGTCGCGGCGCTGCTGGGCCTGCTCGTCGTGAAACTGCTCGCGACCGGCTGGTCGATCTCCGCGGGATACCGCGGCGGTCCCGCGTTCCCCTCGGTGTACATGGGCGTCGCGCTGAGCCTGGCCGTCACGGCGGCTGTCCCGGAGGCCTCGGAGACGGGCATCATGATCGGGGCGATCGCCGGCATCCTGGCCGAGATGACCACGCCCGGCGTCGCGTTCCTCATGCTGCTGTCGCTGATGCCGCCGAGTCTGCTGCCGATCGGCATCGTAGGCGCTCTGGGCGCCGTCCTCGGTCGGCGCGCGCTCGAGCGCTTCATGCCCCGGATCGCGCTGAGCCCCCGCTCCTAGGCCTCCGCGGGCAGCGCCGGGCCGCCGAGCAGCGAGAGCAGCTCGCCGATCTCATGGCGCCGCTCGAGCGGGTGCCGCATCGGCAGCGCGTCGTGCACCTCGTAGTGGTTACGACGACCCTCGCGCTCGCGGGTGAGATACCCCGCCTCGACGAGCTCCGCGACGATCCGCTGGGCGGCGCGCTCGGTGATCCCGACCTGTGCGGCCACCTCGCGCAGCCGGATCCCCGGATCGCGGGCGATGCACAGGAGCACGTGCGCGTGGTTCGTCAGGAAGGTCCAGCTGCTCATTGACGTAGCTTGACATACGCAATCTGCGTCGTCTGTTCAGCCCGCCGATCCGCCATCGGCCGCTCGCGGTATCGTCGCCCGCAATGCTGGCTTCCCCGGCTCCGGCCGGAGACCCCCACCCTCCCTCCACCGCGCGGTGACCGCGCTCGGGATCCTGGGCGTGCTGGCACTCGTGCTGGCGAACGCCTTCTTCGTCGTCGCCGAGTACGCGCTCGTCACGGCGCCGCGCGCGAGGATGAAGGAGCTGGCCGACGGCGGGAGCGGCGGTGCACGGACCGCGCTCACGCTGATGGACGACCCCGTCCGCTTCATCGGCACGCTCCAGGTCGGCATCACGGCCGTGGGCATCGCGCTCGGCGCGCTCGGCGAGCCCGTGTTCCGTGAGCTGTTCGATCCCCTCGTCGCCGCGTGGATCTCGTTCACCCTCGCGTTCGCCATCGTCACCTACATCACCGTCGTCGTGGGCGAGCTCGTCCCGAAGGCCCTTGCGCTCCACCGCGCGGCGACGATCGCCGCCGCCGTCGCCCGCCCGATCGCCCTGCTCCAGCGTCTCGCCGCGCCCGTCGTCTGGGTGTTCCAGGGCTCGGCGCGCGTGCTCCTGCGGCCACTCCGCGTGCCGCCCGCCCCCGCCGGCGCGACCGTCCACACCGTGGACGAGCTCCGCGGCATCGTCGCCGAGGCTGAGGACTCGGGCCTGATCGAGGAGGCCGAGGAGGAGATGCTCTACCGCGTCTTCGACTTCGCCGCGCAGGAGGCGGGCGACGTGATGGTCCCCTCCTCGGAGGTCGTGACGCTCGACAGCTCGCTGACCGTCAGCCAGGCGGTGGAGCGGGCGCTCGAGGCGCCGCACAGCCGGTTCCCCGTCGTCCGCGGGTCGATCGACGACGTCGCCGGCGTCCTGGCGCTTCGCGACCTGACCTCCGCGCTGCACGCCGGGCACGAGCGCACGATCGAGCCGCTCGCGCGCGACCTGCTCGTCGTCCCGGACACCAAGGACGTCGGCGCGCTGCTCCAGGAGATGCGCAAGGGCGGCGCGCAGATGGCACTCGTCGCCGGCGAGTACGGCCGCACGATGGGCATCGTGACGCTCAACGACCTGATCGAGGAGATCGTCGGCGAGATCGAGGAGGAGTACGGCCTCCCCGACGAGTCCGTGCAGGAGCTGCCGGACGGTCGCCTGCGGGTGTCGGGCAGCTTCACCAGCGACGACTTCAACGAGACCTACGACACCCGCCTGCCGACGGAGGACTACCGGACGATCGGCGGCCTCGTGTTCGGCGAGCTCGGACGGGCGCCGCGTCGCGGCGACGTGGTGAGCGTGGCGGGCGTGGAGTTCGCGGTCGAGCAGATCGAGGGCCCGCGCATCGAGAAGCTGCTCGTGCGCCTCCCGCCCGGCGGCGCCGACGGCTAGCCCGGCGGCGCGGCGGGTTTGCCGCCGGTCCCGGCCGCCACGACCGGCAGGTTGCGGCTGGCGATGAACCCGAGCAGCGAGATCAGGGCCAAGAGGGCGAGCGCCGAGCGCAGTCCGACGATCCGCGCCTCCGCGTTCTCGTCGGCGATCTCCGCGGCGGTGTCCGCCGGAACGCCCGCCTCGTCGAGCGCCTCTTCGAGGTCCTCGTCGGAGATGAACTGCACCCCGCTCGCGAGGTTCACCTGCGCCTCCGCTGTCAGGTCGGCGGGAACCGCCGGGTTGTTCTGCAGGCCCGTGAAGAACGAGGCGGTCAGCGCCGAGATGAGAACGGCGCCGGCGAGGGCGGTGCCGATCGAGGCGCCGAGCTGCGTGCCGGTGTTCTGCAGGCCGCCGACCTCGCCGCTGCGCTCGTCGGGAACGGAGGACACCGTCGCCGCACCGAGCTGCGAGGCCATCGCCCCGAGGCCCGCGCCCACCAGCAGCAACGGCCCCGTGATGATCTCCGGGCCGGCGCCGACGTCCAGGAGGGCGACGAGCAGCACGAGCCCGGCGAAGAGGAGCATGAATCCGGCGTTCACGACCCGCCGCGGGTTCGCGTTCGGCCGCAGCTTCGGAACGCCGACGGCGAACGCGAGCAGGGTCAGCGAGAGCGGCAGCAGGCGCACGCCGGTCTCGATCGCCGACAGCCCGAGCGCCACCGAGAGGAACAGCGGGACGACGAAGAAGGTGCCGGCCAGCACGAGCTGCATGACGAGGAACGAGGAGACCCCGCTGCGCAATTGCATGTTGCGCAGCAGCGTCGGGTCGAACAGCGCCCCCTCGCCGCGCTTGATGCGGCGGCTCTCCCAGGCCACGAACAGCACCAGGAGCGCGGCGCCGCCCAGCATCAGCCAGACGACCGGCGACAGGCCGAGCCACACCGGCGCCTCAGGCTTGGGCTGGACGAACCCCCAGGTGCCGGATTTGAGGATCCCCATCACGATCGCGCCGAGACCCAGGGCCGACAGCGCGGTTCCGACGAGGTCCAGCTTCACGCCCTCCTCGGCCGGCGTGTCGTTGACCCGTCGGGCGAGCACGAGGATCACGAGCACGATCAGCACCTCGCCGGCGAAGACGTAGCGCCAGGAGGCGTAGGTGGTGAACGCGCCGCCGATGAGCGGGCCGAGCGCGGCGGCGATCGCTCCGGCGGCCGCCACGAGCCCGTACGCGCGCGGGCGCTCCGTCGCGCCGAAGTTCGATGCCACGAGCGCGACGGTCGCGGGCATGATGAGCACCGCGCCGAGGCCCTCCAGGAACGACCAGCCGATGATGAGCACCGTGAGGTTCGGCGCCAGCGACGTCGTGAACGACCCGCAGGCATAGACGATGCAGCCGATCATGAACGCGCGCTTGCGCCCGAGGATCTCGCCGACCTTGCCGCCCGTGATCATGAGCGACGCCATCACGAGCGTGTAGAGCGTGATCGCGGTCTGAATCCCGGTGACCGTCGTGTCGAGGTCGTCCGCGACCGTCGCGATCGCGGTGTTCATGACCGTCGTGTCGAGGGCCATCACGAACTGGCCGGCGGCCAGCGTCGCGAGGACCACCCCGGTTGCGGCGGCTGCCCGCCCGGTCGCGTCGTTCATGCCGGTTCGTCCTTTGTGCGCGCGTCGAAGACCATGCGCGCGTCGTCGGAGGAGATGTAGACGGTCCGCGTCCGGGAGCCCCCGGTGATGCGGATGCCGTGCGGGGCGAGCGGCGGGATGATCAGGGTGTCCCCGGCCGCCAGCGGGATGATCTCGTCGCCCACGTGGGCCTCCGCCTCGCCTTCGAGGACGAGGGCGATCACCTGCTGGGTGGAGATCGTCGGCGACAGATAGTGGTCGGGGCCCCCGAGACCCACGAGCACGGTGGCCGCCGGTGTCTGCGCCGCCACGCGGACCGCGCCGCTCCCGGTCTCGGCGTCCTCGACGGACAGGACGGGGACGTCGGCGGCGCGGATCACCTGCGCATGCCCGGGGACCCGGCTCGCGAGCCCGAAGAGGTCGGCGCCGTCGAGGTCGAGCTCCTGGACGATGCGGGTGAGCGTCACGAGGCTCGGGCTCGCAAGGCCGCGCTCGATCTTGCTGACGTGCGCGGGCGAGAGGTCGCACTGCCGCGCGAACGCGCGCAGCGAGATGCCCCGCGCCTCACGCCGCCGGCGGATGACGGCGCCGACGTCCGCAGCGCGGTCGGAGGCTTCGGCGGGAGCGTCGGGCATCGGCGGCGTCAGTCTCTCAGACGTGCTCGGGGGCGAGGCGCTCAGCCCGCCCGCAGGATCAGCCGGTTTCCCGACGGATCGGCGAGCGCCGTCCCGGCCGCGTCCTCGACGGTCCGGACCCCGGCGTCCGCCACGGCCGCCAGCACCTGGTCCAGGGCGCCCGTGTGCGGGAGCACCACCTCGAAGGCGTCGAGGCCGAGCGCCCCTGCCGGCGGCGCCGGCGCCCCCGCGCCCTCCCAGACGTTGCTGCCGACGTGGTGGTGGTATCCGCCGGCGCTGAGGAACAGTGCGCCGGGGTAGCCGCGGGTCGTCACGTCGAAGCCCAGGATCCCCTCGTAGAACGCCTCGGTGTCCGCGAGGTCGGCGACGTTGAGATGGACGTGACCGAGCACCGTGCCCGCGGGCATCAGCGGGCCGGCCTGCTCGGGCAGCTCGCCCATCACGCTCTCGACATCGAGCGGCAGCGTGGCCATCTTCACCGAATCGCCGTCCCAGTCCCAGTCATCCGGGTCGCGGTCGCGATAGATCTCGATGCCGTTGCCCTCGGGGTCGCGCAGGTACACGGCCTCGCTCACGAGATGGTCCGAGGCTCCGGTGAACGACCAGCCGCTCTCCGTGACGCGGCGGATCGCCGACGCCAGCGCGGCGCGATCCGGGACCAGCAGCGCCAGGTGGAACAGCCCGGTCGTGCCCGACGGCCGCGGCACCGCGCCGGGGCGATGCAGCAGCTCGACGAGCGGCCTGCCGGCGTCGACGCCCAGCCGGACCGCATCGTCCGCGCGGGCGAGGACGGCCAGCCCGGCGGTCTGCTCGTAGAACGCGGTCATCGCGTCGAGGTCGCGGACGGTGAGTCGTACAGCGCCGAGGCGAGTCTGCGGATCGATACGCACGCGCCGGACGATATTGGTCGTCATCCTGTCCCCCGATGACCGATCAGCTCACCTCCCCCGGCCGCTGGCTCGTCGACCCCGACCGCTCGACGGTCGGATGGTCGGTGAAGCACCTCGGCATCAGCACGATCCACGGCACCTTCCGCACGTTCGAGGGCGCCCTGCAGGACGGCCGTGCATCCGGCGCGGTCGCCGCGGCGTCCGTGCACACCGACGACGAGCAGCGCGACGTCTTCGTGCGCTCGGACGACTTCCTCGCGGCCGACGAGTTCCCGCTCATGCGCTTCGCCGCAGAGGTGGCGCCGGCGGAGCCCGCGACGCTCGACGGCGAGCTGACGATCCGCGAGGCGACGCAGCCGCTGACGCTGCGCGTCGAGGACGTGACCGGCGACGACGGTGCGCTGACGCTGCGCCTGCGCGGCTCGGTGCGCCGCCGCGCCTTCGGCCTGCGCTTCCATCAGGCGCTGGGCGCGGCCGACCGCTCGGTCGGCGACGAGGTCGAGCTCGCGCTGGACCTCGTGCTCGTGCCGCGCGACTGATCCTCAGCCGCCGACGATCACGACCGCCGTCGCCAGCCCGAGCACCGCCGCGCCGACGAGCGCGCCCACGAGCACCGCGTCGCTGGCGGCGACGTACTCCCCGCGCGGGAGCGCCTTCTCGACGGCGCCTCGACGGGCGAACGCGTAGACGAGGACGACGACGCCGAGCAGCGCGTAGCCCGCGCCGATGGCCTCGTACGGCCAGGTCGTCGCCTCGTCGGAGAGCGACGGGACGATCTTGCCGACGGTGAGGGCGAGCGCCGAGAAGCCCAGGCCCGTGCGCACCCAGGCCAGCCAGGTCCGCTCGGCGGCAAGCCAGGTGCGGCGCGTCGCGTCGCCGACGTCGAAGGGCTCGGGCACGGCGCGCATCTTCGCAGGACGACCGGCTCTCAGAACGCCCGCAGAGATCGCTCGCACGGTCAGCGGGCCGCGGCGAGCAGCCCGCTGACGGCCTGCGCGACGCGCGCGGGATCCTCGACCGCCGGGTAGTGCCCGATGTCCGGCCAGCGCGTGACGGGCGCGTGCGGACGCAGCTCGCGCAGGCCGTCGAGGACGTTCGTCGTCGCGACGGGGTCCTGCAGGCCCCAGGCGAGATGCAGCTCGCCCGGCCAGTCGCGGACCGCGCCGTGCCAGCGCTCGGCGAGCGTGATGCGCTCCCCGATGTAGTCGGTGAGCCTGGCCATGATGCGGCGCCCGCCGCCGTGCGCGATCAGCGCGTACTGATCGGCCGCCTCCTCGCGTGTCAGCGGGTGCTCGGCGGAGAACAGCCGGGCGAACTGACGCCGGAACGCCGGCTCATTCGTCAGCCGCGCGAACAGCGGCCCGGCCGGGGATCGCAGGAGCTTCTGCCCGGTCGTGAGGCTCGCGCGCTCCACGATGACGCTCCCGTTGAAGAGCAGTGCGCCGCGGATGTCGAGCGGCGTCTCGCCGCGGATGTCGCGTGCGAGCAGCTCGGTCGCCACCGACGTCCCCATGTCGTGGGCGACGAGGACGACGGGGCCCGCCTGCGCCACGCCGACGAGCTCCTCGGCGAGATCCGCCTGCCAGCCCAGCGTGTAGTCGTGATCGCGCGGCTTGTCCGAGAGCCCGAACCCCAGGCAGTCGAAGGCGATGACCGCCTGGCCCGGCAGGGCGTCCAGCAGCCTGCGCCAGTCGAACGAGCTCGATGGGAACCCGTGCAGCAGCAGCAGCGTGGGGCCATCGCCGTCGCGGCGGAAGCTGTGGATGCGGCGGCCGCGGAAGGTCGCATCGGACCCGCGGGCCGCCCAGTCGCGCACGCGCGGGCTGAGCGTCGTCATCGGTGGAGCGTATGCGCGCCGAGCCGTGACGGTGGCGCACGGAGGGCCCCGGAGGTCTACGCTGGACTCTTCCCCCTGCTTTCGAAAAGGATCCTTCATGCGCAGGATTGCGCTGCTCTTCAGTGCCCTCGCCGCGACGCTCGTCGTCGCCGCGCCGGCCTTCGCCATTCAGTCCATCCAGAAGGGCGAGGTCACGGTCAGGCCGAACATCGCCGGGACCAAGGCCAAGCCGCAGGCCGTCTCCATCAACGTCCACGCGTACTTCGACGACATCTCGCCGGATCTCGGGCGCGAGGTGCAGTTCGCGACCACCCACGGCGACGTGTTCTTCCCGAAGGAGGGCCTGACGAACAACAAGCTCTTCCCGGGCTGCGACCCGTCCACCATCTTCCAGGACGAGAAGCAGTGCCCCGCCGACTCGAAGATCGGCACCGGCACCGCCCGCGGCATCGGCCTCGGCCTCGACGAGCAGGTGACGCTCACGGCGTTCAACCTCCCGGGCGGCAAGGGCGGCGCGGTCCTGGTCGTCGGCGAGTCTCCGCTGATCATCCGCGAGGTCGTCGTCGCGAACCTCAAGACGCTGACGAACGATCCGCTCTACAAGTACCAGCTGTCGTTCGACGTGCCGAGGAACCTGCAGTCCCCCGCCCCGGGCGTCATCGCCGCGGTCAAGGACTTCCGGCTCAGCATCCCGGCCAAGTACCTGAAGAAGAAGGGCAAGTTCGTCAAGAAGAAGAACGGCCAGCGCGTCCCGTACATCGCGACGACCGGCTGCGCGACCGGCAAGTGGTCGGGCAAGGCCGTCCTGCAGTACACGACGACGTTCGACGGCGCCGTCGAGAGCACCCAGACGATCGACGTCTCGGTGCCCTGCAAGAAGCGCAAGTAACCGTCGCTTAGGAGCCGGGCCGGCGCTTCAGCCGGCCCGGCTTCGCAGCACCTCGGCCGTCACGTCGTCGGCCGGGAAGAACGACTCGATCGCCAGCTCGCTGACGGTCACGTCCACGGCGGTCGTGAAGGTCGTCGCCGTGCTGATGAAGCGCAGTTCGGCGTCCTCGTGCCGCAGGACCAGCGGGATCGAGATCCCGCCGAGGTCGAGGTCCGGCACAGCCGCCGGATCGCCGCCGGGCATCGCCGCCATCTCGTCGTGCAGCGCGGCGATCGCCGGATCACCGCTCAGCACCGCCTGGCGGCCGAGGCCGTCGAGCACGTGCGCGCGCCACTCCGGGAGGTTGGCGATCCGTGAGGCGAGACCCTCGGGATGCAGGCTCAGCCGCATGACGTTGACCGGCGGCTCGAGCAGGTGCGCGGCCACGCCCTCGGTGAAGAGCGCAGCCGCGCCGTTGGCGGCGACGAGGCCCCAGTGACGATCGACGACGAGCGCGGGGTAGGGCTCGTGGCCCTGCAGGATGCGCTCGAGCGTGTCGCGGACGGGCCCCATCTCCGGCTCGTCGAGCCCGCGCTGGGCGAACGCCGGCGCGTACCCGGCGGCCAGCAGGAGCGCGTTGCGCTCGCGCAGCGGGACGTCGAGATGCTCGGCGAGCCGCAGCACCATCTCGCTGCTCGGGCGCGAGCGGCCCGTCTCGATGAAGCTCAGGTGCCGGGACGAGACGCCCGCCTCCAGCGCGAGATCCATCTGGGTGAGCCGCCGGCGCCCGCGCCACTCGCGCAGGAGCCGGCCGATATCGGGCCTGACCGCGACGTAGCTCATGGCCTGACGCTACCGCGTGATCCGCCGCGCGCCGAGCAGCTGGGCATCTGCGAACCCGCCGACGAGCAGGCCCTGCATGACGATCCAGACGGTGCCGGTCGTCGTCGGGTCGTGCCAGCCGACGACGGCCATCGCGATGCTCGCCGCGGCCCAGCCGAGGTTGCCGGCCGCGATCAGGCGCCCGGCGGACGGCGAGACGCGCGGGCGTGTGCCCAGGTACCACGCGTACGAGCCGTAGATGACGCTGAACGCCCCGACGGCGAACAGGAACGCGGACGGCAGGCCGAGCAGATCGCTCACCGCGCCGTTGGCGACGATGTACGCCAGGCCGCTGCCGACGCTCGCGACCGCGTCGGCCTTGAACGCGCCGCGCAGCAGGCCGTCGCGCGGGGTGGCGGTGGGTGCTGGGGCGGTGATGCTGTGCGTGCTCATGGATCCTCCAATGCGGGTCGTCGGTGGTTCGATGCGGCGCAGGCTGCTGCATGGGAGGCGGCGCGTCGATGACCTCGGAGGTCATGCGACCGGGGCGCGGGCGCTGCTCGCCTGCCACGCTGTCGCGGTGTCCGGCATGCCATCGCTGACCGGCGCCGCACTCGCGGCGATCGCGCTGCTGGGCGCCGGCCCCGCGGCGAACGCGGCCGTGCCCGAGACGACGACCGCCGCCGGCTGGGCACGCGTCGCAGGGGTCCGCGTGCAGCCCGAGACCGTGCTGCGGCCCGGCGCCGTCCGCGTCCCGGCGCGCGGGGCGTTGTCGCTGACGCTGCGGGCGACGCCCCGCACTGGGCTGCGGATCACCGGCGCCCGCGGGGTGCTCGTCGCCGACCTGCTCGCGCGGGCCGACGGCGGCCTGACCGTCCGCACGCCGGCGTCGACGACGATGCGCCGGCGACTCGGCGCGCGGCCGTGGACCCATCACGTCGAGGTCGCCGGCGGCTGGCTCGCCGTGGACGGCGTGCGCGTCAGCGGGTCGGCGCCGCAGCCCTTGCGACTGGTCGGCGCGGGCGCCGGATCCGTGCGGATCCAGGCGCTGACCGTCACGCCTGCGGGGCGCCGCGACGCGCTCCTGCTCCACCGCCTTGGCGACCTGCGGGCGCGCACGCCGGCGGGCCGCTTCCCGCTCGGCGAGGGCGCGGACGGGCGCCTGCGGTTCAGCGGCGGATGGACGTCCGGCTTCTGGCCCGGTGCGCTGTGGGAGGCGAGCCGGCTGGTCCCGCGCGGCCCGTATTCCGGCTGGGCGCTCGACGCGTCGCTCGCCCGGATCGGCGCGGAGGACACGCCGATCCACGACGTCGGGTTCATGTTCGGGCGGTCGGTCGTCACGGCGTTCGAGCGTCTGTGCGGCGATGCACGGCAGGCCACGACCCAGCGCTGCCGGCGGCTGCGCGCGAGCGGCCTGGCGGCCGCGGACACGCTCGCGCGCCTGGCCGGCTCCGCCGCGACCGGCGCGATCCCGACCGATGCGCGCGGCGCCGAGGCGCAGACGATCGTCGACAGCCTCATGAACGCCGGCCTGCTGACGTGGGCGACGCGCGTGAGCGGCGAGCCGCGCTACGCGGCGCTCGCACGCACGCACGCGACGCTCGTCATGGGCCTGCTGCAGCGCGCCGACGGGTCGACGATCCAGGTCGCGGTCCACGACCGCGCGACCGGCCGGCTGCTCCGCCGCGGGACGCGCCAGGGACTGTCCGACACCTCCACCTGGGCCCGCGGTCAGGCCTGGGCGATCTACGGCCTCGCCGAGGTCGGGCGGGCGCTCGGCGACGCGGCGCTCGTGACGGGCGCCGAGCGCGCCGCGGCGTTCTGGATGAGCGCCGCGCCCGCCCGCGGCCTCCCGCCGTACGACTTCGCAGCCGGCGCGGGCGCGCCGCGTGACAGTTCGGCGGGAGCGATCGCCGCTGCGGGGATGTACGCGCTCGCGCGCGCGTGCCGGAGCGTCAGCGGAGCGTGCGCGAACCCGGCGCGCTGGGCGGGCGCGGCGAGTTCGACGCTCGACGCCGCGCTCGGCGCCGTCTCCACGACGCCGCCGCTCGGACGGCTCGGCGACCAGGCCTACACGGTGGGCACGCGCAACGGCTCCTGGGACGACCGCGCCGAGCTGATCTGGGGACTGGACTTCGCGCTCGAGGCGATCGCCGAAAAGCACCTGGCCGCCGATTGACCCCTGTCTGAAAGACACCCTGGGTTCCGGCTGTTCGAGCGGTGTTTCGGAACGCCTGCAACGGGCAGATCCGCCCCAGTGACACGCAGGCTCCTCCACCTCGCAGGACGCCCGCGCAGGCCGCCGGAGCCGATGCTCCGGCGGAGCGGGGCGACGGGAACGCCTACGCGCGGAGCCGGGGGGCCCGCGCGGAGGGCGGCGACACTGCCCGAGCAGTGCGAGCACCATGACGGCCGCTGCTGATCAGGCAGCGGTGCGTCGGTGACGCCGCCGCGAGGCGGGGGCCTTCGAAGGCCCCCGCCTCCCGCGGCGCGGCGTAGGGTTGCGACGTGCGCGCCGCCCTCGTCCCGCTCGCCGTCTGCGGAGCCCTGCTGCTCCCGGCGGCGCCCGCCCACGCGATCCTGTCCGAGCAGCAGTTCACCGCGGCGTCGTCCTCCAACATCGCGGGCACCCGGGACCGGCCCAAGCCGATCGCGCTGAAGGTGAAGATCTGGTTCGACTCGATCGCGCCCGACCTCGACCGCCAGGTGCAGTTCGCGATGGTGAACGCGGCGGTGTACTTCCCGAAGGACGGCATCACGAACAACCGCCTCTTCCCGTCGTGCGATCCATCCGTCGTCTTCACCGACGAGCGCCAGTGCCCGCAGGGGTCGCGCGTGGGCACCGGCAACGGCCGCGGGATCGGCCTCGGCCTGGACGAGCAGGTGCGTGCGCAGGTGTTCAACGCCGCGGGCGGGAGCGGCGTCACGATGCTCATCGTCGGCGACAGCCCGCTCGTGATCCGCGAGATCGTGACCGGGAAGCTGTCGACGCTCAGCGGCGATCCGCTGTACCGCTACAAGATCGAGTTCCGCGTCCCGCGCAACCTGCAGTCCCCGGCGCCGGGCGTGATCGCCGCGGTCAAGGAGTTCTTCGTCAGCATCCCGCTGCAGTACGCCCGCCGCGGGGGCCGTCATGTGATCCGCCGCGGGCGGCGCGTCCCCTACCTCGCCACGACGGGGTGCACCGGCGGCAGCTGGCACGCGAAGTTCACCGCCGACTACACGACCTCGTTCGACAGCGCGATCGAGAGCTCGCAGACGGTCGCCGTGCAGCAGCCGTGCTGGACCGCGAACGAGCTCTGAGCCCTACGGGCGGGCGAACATCGGGTACGCCGGCCCCTCGGCGGGACGGCGCTCGTGATCGTAGGCGTAGACCGCGGGCTCGCGGCGGCGCGGGAAGCGCACGAGCCGCAGCTCGTGCTGGCTGCCGTCGTCCTCGATCACGGGGCGCAGCTCGAGGCTGATGCCGTTCAGCGTGACGTCGAAGTCACGCTCTCCCAGCGGGTTGTCGACGCCGGGAAGCAGACGGGCTCGTGTCCTGGTGGCATACATGGCCGGTTCCTACGACCGGTATCGGCGTGGCCCGCCACGGGTGCATCCGTAGTGCGCCGAAAGGCAGCAGCGTCGTCAGCCGTCGCCGAGCCCGAACTCCGCGCGGCGGCGCTCGGGCACGAGGTCCGCGTACTCGCGGTGACCATCGATGTAGTCGCGCACGAACGGGCAGAACGGCAGCACCTGTGCTCCCTCCGCGCGGGCCTGGTCCAGCGCCCCGCGCACGAGCTTCCCGCCGAGCCCCTCGCCCTCGTGGCCGTCCTCGATCTCCGTGTGGATCAGGGCGATCACGCCGGGGCGCCGGCGGTAGTGCACGAAGCCGACGACGGCACCGTCCTGCTCGATCTCGAACCGCGTGCGGTCAGGGACGTCGGTCACGCTCGCCACGCGGCGATTCTCGCACCTGCTCGCGGTCGGGCCCGACCGCCGCGATGGCGGCCTCGAGCGTCGGGTAGAAGTGGTCGCGATCGAGCGTCTCGAAGAGGCCGTAGCGGTAGACGAGGTCCTGCAGGCGCGCGCGCATCTCCGCGAACGCCATGTGGATGCCCGCCGCGTTCAGCTCGTCGTCGAGCTGCTCGAGCATCTCCGCGGCCGTCACGTCGACGTCGGTGATCGCCTCGCACTGCAGGATGACCCACTGCGGCTGGTGCTCACGCACGAGGTGCCGGACCTGCCGGCGGAAGATGCCCGCGTTGGCGAAGAACAGCGGCGCCTCCCAGCGGAAGATGACGACGCCGGGAATCTGCCGTGCGCCAGGGTGCCCGCGCACCCCGTGCCAGCCCTCGAGCCCGTGGACCTTCCCCAGGACGGCGCCGTGCGGCCACCAGCTGCGGCGGAAGAACAGCAGGATCGCCAGGACGACGGCGACGATGATGCCCTGCAGGACGCCGAACAGGATCACGCCCGCCGAGGCGACGAGCGAGATCGCCAGCGCGCTCCTGCGCACCTGGAAGTACCGGCGCAGCACCTCGAGATCCATCAGCGAGAACGCCGCGACGATCACGACGGCCGCGAGGGCGGCCTGCGGCAGGTCGGTGAGCAGCCCGCTGAGGAAGAGCAGCAGCAGCGCGACGACGCCGGCGCCGACGAGGCCCGTCACCTGGGTCTTCGCCCCGGACTGGTCGGCGACCGCGGTGCGCGAGCCGCTCGTGGAGACCGCGAAGCCCTGGAACAGCCCTGCCGCGAGGTTCGCGGCGCCCATCCCGACCATCTCCTGGTCCGGCTCCACCTCGTCGCCGCGCCGCGCCGCGAAGCTCGTGGCGGTGGCGATCGTGTCGGTCAGCGAGACGAGCGCGATCCCGGCGGCGGCGAGCATGAGCGGGATGACGTCACTCGCGTCGGTCCACGGGATGACGGGCGTCGGCACGCCCTGCGGCAGCGCGCCGACGGTCGCGACTCCCTCGTCCGCGAGGCCAAGCGCCGCACACGCGACGGTGGCGCCGACGACCGCCACGAGGATCGCCGGGATCCGCCTCGTGAAGCGCGGCAGGATCAGCAGCACGGCGAGCACCGCCAGGCCGACGGCGAGCGTCGTCGCGTCCGTCTGGTCGATGTTCTTCACGAACTCCGAGACCTCGTCCACGAAGTCGTCGGCGTCCGTCGAGAAGCCGAACAGCTTGGGCAGCTGGGAGACGATGATCGTGATGCCAAGGCCGTTCATGTAGCCGACCTGCACCTCCTTGGAGAGGAGGTCCGCCACGAAGCCGAGCTTCCCCAGCCCGAGCCCGATCTCGACCAGTCCGACGAAGATGGCGAGCATCCCGGCGAGCGCGATGGCCGTCGCCGGGTCGCCGCCCGCCAGCAGCGGCGTGATCGCCGCGAGGATCAGCGGCGAGATCGACGAGTCCGGGCCGAGCACGAGCACCCGCGAGGGGCCGAACAGCGCGTAGCCGACGAGGCACGCGATGGTCGTGTAGAGACCGGTGACGGCCGGCAGGCCGGCGAGCTCCGCGTACGCCATGCCCTGCGGGACGAGGATCGCCGCGAGCACGATGCCCGCGACGAGGTCCGCGCGCAGCCAGGAGCGCTCGTACGTGCGCGCCGCCCGGACGCCCGGGACCCGCCGGTCCAGGCCGGTGAGCCGCGGCGCACCGGCGTCGGCAGAGGGGGAGTCCGGGTCTGCTGACACCCCGCGCGACCCTACGCGATCCGTCCGCTCCGCCCGGGTTCGGCGCGGCCGACATCGCCCGCCCCTACGACGAGGAGGAGGTCGGCGAGCTGGTCGCCGCGATCTCGAGCTAGGAGCACCACCGAGGTGTACTTCGGCTGGACGATCGGGGATGCGGGAGCCGATGCTGAGCCCCCGCTCCCGCCGCCGGACTGAGCGGGGTTCGGAGTCCGGCGATCCTCCCGTGCGCTTCGGCGCGTGGGAGGATCCCGCGCATGTCGTCCGGCGCTCACGACTCCGATCCTGAGCGCCGGCTCGATCGCTACGTCCCGCGCGTCGCGCTGCGCCACCTCGCCCAGGCGCCCGACGCACGCGTCCTGAGCGTCGACGCGACGGTCGTGTTCGCCGACATCTCCGGCTTCACTGCGCTCTCCGAACGCCTCGCACGGCTCGGCCGCGAGGGCGCTGAGGCGCTCACGGAGACGATCGGGGGCTCGCTCAGCACGCTGCTGGCGGTCGCCTACGAAAACGGCGGGAGCCTGCTGAAGCTCGGCGGCGACGCGCTCCTGCTGCTGTTCGAGGACGAGGGACACGCGGCTCGGGCCTGCCGCGCCGCCGCCGGCATGCGCAGCACGCTGCGCGACATCGGCCGCCTGAAGACGGGCGTGGGCGGCGTGACGCTCCGCGTGTCACAGGGCGTGCACAGCGGGACCTTCCATCTGTTTCTCGTCGGTGGTTCCCACCGCGAACACATGCTCGTCGGCCCCGATGCCTCGGTCGTCGTGCGGATGGAGAAGGCCGCCGACGCCGGCGAGGTCCTCATCAGCCCGCAGACGGCGTCGCAGCTCCCACCGGCGTGCGTCGGCGCGGCGAAGGGGCCCGGGCTGCTGCTCAGCGCCGCGCCCGACGCCCCGCCCTACGTCGAGCCGGGGTTCGTGCGCCCGTCCGCCGAGGCGGTCGCGCAGACGATTCCGACGATGGTGCGCGCCCACGTCCTCTCCGGGGACCATCCGTCCGAGCACCGCAACGTCACGATCGCGTTCCTGCAGTTCACGCAGACGGACGAGCTGATCGCGCGCGAGGGCCTCGACGCGGCCGCCGACGCACTGGAGGAACTGGTCGTCGACGTCCAGCGCGCCGCCGACCACTACGAGGTGACGTTCCTGGAATCCGATGTGGACGACGGCGGGGGCAAGATCCTGCTGACGGCGGGGGCTCCACGCGTCATGGGCGACGACGAGGAGCGCATGCTCCTGGCCATGCGCCGCGTGCTCGAGGGCGGGCGGCTGCTGCCGGTGCGCATCGGCGTCAACCGCGGCAACGTGTTCGCGGGCGAGATCGGCCCGCCCTACCGCAGTACGTACAGCGTCATGGGCGACGCCGTGAACCTCGCCGCGCGCGTCATGTCGAAGGCGCCGGTAGGCGAGCTGTACTGCACCGCGGGCGCGCTGGACCGCTCTCCGACCCACTTCCGCACGCTGCGTCTCGAGCCGTTCGCCGCCAAGGGGAAGGCCGAGCTGGTGCAGGCGTGGTCGGTCGGCCCGCCGGTGTCCGCCCGCAGGCGTCAGACGCTGGCCGTCGAGTTCCCGCTCGTCGGCCGCACCGCCGAGCTGGCGGACCTGACCAGGGCGCTCGACGCGGCGCGATCGGGCGCCGGCGCGTTCGTCGAGATCGTCGGCGAAGCGGGCATCGGGAAGTCCAGGCTGGCCGGGGAACTGCGAGAGCGCGCGGAGGGCATGGAGCGGCTGTCGGCGACCGCCGAGGCGTTCACGGTCTCGACCCCGTACGCGGCGTGGCGGGAACTGCTGCGCGATGCGCTGGGCGTGGGCTGGGAGGACACGGACGAGGTCGTGCTCTCGCGGCTCGAATCGACCCTCCGCGAGCGCGCGCCGGAACTGCTGCCGTGGCTTCCGCTGCTCGTCATCCCGCTGGACGTCGATGCGCCGGTGAGCACTCCCGAGGTCGACGCCGTCGCCCCCGCGTTCCGCCGGTCGCGGCTGCACGCCACGGTCATCGCGTTCCTTCGCGCGCTGCTCGACGGACCGGCGCTCATCGCCTGCGACGACGCACAGTACCTCGACGAGGCGTCGGCCGACCTCTTCGCCGCCCTCGCGCGCGAGATCGCGACGACGCCGTGGCTCGTCGTCCTTGTGCGCAGGGACGAGGGGCAGTTCAAAGCGCCCGACGCGGAGCACGCCATGCGGATCGCGCCCGGTCCGCTGGACCTCGACCAGACGCGCATGCTCGCCGGTGCGGCGACGGACGCCACGCCGCTCAACCCGGCGCTGCTGGAGCTCGCGGTGCAGCGCAGCGGCGGCAACCCGCAGTTCCTGCGCGATCTCGTCCGCGCCGCCGCCGAGGGCGACGGTGAAGAGCTTCCGGAGAGCCTCGAGGCCGCCGCGATGGCGCGCATCGATCGGCTCGACCCGATCGATCGCACGATCATCCGGCGCGCCTCGGTGCTGGGTCTCAGCTTCCACCCCCGGTTCCTCGTCGAGATCCTCGGCGACGACGTGCCACCGCCGACGGAGCAGACCTGGCAGCGGCTGGAGCCGTTCTTCCAGGACGACGGCGACGGCTTCCTGCGCTTCCGCCGCGTCATCATGCGCGACGCCGCGTACAACGGCCTCCCCTACCGCACGCGCCGCAGGCTCCATGAGAGCGCGGGCCTGCGCATGGAACTCGAATACGGTGCGACGCTCGACGAGGTCGGAGGCCTGCTCTCGCTGCACTTCCACCGCGCGGGTGACCGGGAGCGCACCTGGCGCTACGCGCGGCAGGCGGCGGGCCGCGCCCGCGACAACGCGGCGTTCGCGGCGGCTGCCGATCTCTACGGCCGCGCGCTCGACGGGGCACGCGGGCTGGATCTCGCGTCCCACGACCTCGCGACGGTCTGGGAAGAGCTCGGGGAGGCGCAGGCCCGAGCCGGCGAGGTCCAGCGTGCCGCGGCGGCGTTCAGCCGCGCACGGCGCCTGCTGCCGGACGATCCGCTCTGGGGCGCGCGGCTCATGCACCGGACCGCGTGGGTGTACGAACGGGTCGGGCGCACCGATCCGGCGGTGCGGTGGTGCAGGCGCGGCCTGCGCGCCCTGGACGGCCTCGCCGGACGAGCGGCCGTCGCCGAGCGGGCGGCGCTGACGACGACGCTCGCCGCGGCTCGCCGCCAGCAGGGACGCGCCGCCGACGCCGAGCGGCTGTGCCGTGAGGCCATCGTCCTCGCCGAGGAGGCCGGCGACGATCTGCTCGTCGCCCGCGCCGCCTTCAACCTCGACCGCGCGCTCGTCGATCTCGGGCGCCTCGCCGACGCGAGCAACTCGCAGCGCGCGCTGGAGATCTACGTTCGCGCCGGCGACGCCGAGCGCGAGGCCGCGGTCCTCAACAACCTCGGCATCTACGCCTACTGGGAGGGTCGGTGGCCGGAGGCGCACGAGCTCTATGAGCGAGCAGCGCAGGCCAGCGAGCGAGCGGGCGACGTCTGGGCCGCGGCCTATGAGGACTGCAACATCGGCGAGCTGCTCTCCGACCAGGGCCGGCTCGAGGAGGCCGAGGGTCGGCTGCGTGCGGCGCGGCGCACCTGGACCGGCACCGAGGACGACCACGGCGTCGCGTTCGCCTCCGCCCTGCTCGGGCGGCTGGCGGCACGCGCCGGCCGCCACGAGGAGGCGCGCGAGCTGCTCGGCGGTGCCGTCCAGCGGTTCACCGACCTGCAGGCCCCGAGCGACGCGGCGCTCGCGGCCGCCTACCTCGCCGAGGCCGAGCTGCTCGCGGGCGACGCCGCCGCTGCACTCGAGCGGGCAGACGTGTCGGCAGGCGACGGCTCCGCGTCACGTGCCCTGCTGCTCCGCGTTCGCGGCTGTGCGCTGCGCGACATCGGCAGGGCCGAGGACGGCGCGCAGGCGCTGGAGGCGGCGCTCGCGGAGGCGCGCGACCAGGACGACCGCTACGAGACCGCCGTCACGCTGAATGCGCTGCTGGCCATGGGCCGCGGCGGCGAGCCGGCCCGCGAGGAGCGGGACCGGCTCCTCGCGGCGCTCGACATCGTGGCCCTCCCGGGCGCGTGATCAGGACCGGCTGCGCGGATCGGTCGGCGCCGACGGCCAGAGCGACTCGATGACCCCGTCGCCTGCGCCGGTCTTGTTCCGCGAGACGACGCACGGCGGGACGGCCGAGGCGACGGGCGAGCCGTCCGGTGCCGTGGCCGACTTTCCGCAATCGGGCAGCAGCCCCTTGTACTCCGGTGCGGGGTACGGACCCGGGACGTAGTCCGCGTTCACGCTCAGCAGCGGGGTGCCGGGACGCGTCGCGAACGGCACGGGCGCGCCGTAACAGACCTGCAGGCCCGCAGCCCCGTTGTTGGAGGTCGCGTTCATCACCCGCTTGTCGATGGTCTCGACGACGCGCTTCTGTCGCGCGTCACCGATGTACGAGATGACGACGATGTCCGCCGTCAGCTCGCTGTAGCCGGCGCAATCCAGTCCGCCGCCGAAGTTCAGCGACGTGGTGAGGAACCCGGTGTCGATGTCCGAGTCCGGCCCCTGGACGGCCGTGACCTTGACGTTCGACTTGCCGCCGGCGAGCGGAATCGTCGTGGTGCAGTCGACGTCCTCGGCGCACAGCGTCGCGGTCTCCGAGATGCTGAACGGCGACGACGTGGCCGGCGTCGCGCCGGCGCCGGTCGCGCTCAGCGTGTAGCCGCTGCCCGGCTGTCCGATCGACAGGCTGAACGAGGCCACGCCGGCGGTGGCGCCGACCGTCGTCGTTCCGCTCAGGGCCGCGCCGCCCGGGTTGGTCCCGAGCGCCACGGTGATCGGAGCCGTCGACCACGTGACGCGCTGACCCGAGGTGCCGAGCACCTCGACGCCCACCGGCGATCCGGCCGGCGTGTTGTACGGCGTGCTCGTGATGACCTGCCCGGTCCGCGCATCGGCGGGCTGCGTCGCGAAGTTCAGCGAGCAGCCGCCCGTGAGCGTCGTGGGCAACTCGGTCTCCGCGGGATCGAGCACGATGTCGGCGGCGCCGCTGAAGTCCGCGGTGGACTTCGCCGTCGTCGACCAGCTCAGTGACGAGGCGCTGCACGGCAGACGCAGCGTGAGCGTCGCGGTGACGCTCGTGTGCCGCGCCACCGAGAGGTTGCGCAGGCGGACGGTGTTCCCCGAGATCGACGCCGTTCCCGGGGCGGGGACGGTGGCGGCGCTCACCGCGATGCCGGCCGGGACGACGATGTCCGCGGAGCGCAGCGTCCGGCCGCCTGTGAGGGTCGTGATCTGCAGCTTGCGCTGCACCTGGTCCCCGGCGGGCAGGGTCGCGGGCCGGCTGTCATCGGCGTTCGCCGCGATCACCCCGAACGTCGGATCCTCGATCGTGAACGGCGCCGAGGTCGCCGAGGTCATCGACGAGCTCGAGGCGGTCAGGGTGTACCCGACGCCGGCGCGCGTGATCGCCAGGTCGGTGAACCGCGCGAGGCCGGCGGACGCGTTGACGGTGGCGGTGCCCGAGAGCGAGCCGGACCCCGGGTTCGCATCGATCGCCATGGTCACCGGGGCCGACGAGCTGATGATCCGGTTCCCGCCCGCGTCGACCACCTCGACCGCGACGGGCGGTCCGGATGTGTCGAAGGGCGCCGACGTGATCGTCATGTCCGTACCGGCGTCCGCGGGCGCGCTGACGACGCGCAGGAAACATCCGCTGCCGGTGATGGTGGTGCGCAGGTCGCTCGACGCCGCCACGAAGCTCAGGTTGTTGCCGGGCGGGCCGTTGAAGTCGTTGGACTGCTTGGTGACCGGCACCGGCCAGACGAGGTTCGACGACGCGCACGCGGGCGCCGACGTCACGGTGAGCGTCACGGTTGCGGAGCCGCCGGGCGCCAGTGAGAGATTGCGGATGCGCGCCGTGTTCGACGAGACGCTGACGCTGCCGCCGGAGACGGACGTGGTCCCGCTGACGATCGTGATGCCGGCGGGGGCCGCAAGGTCGGAGGAACCGAGTTGCTGCTGGCCGGACAGGTTCGTGTACCTGGCCTGGATGGTGCTGGTCTGGCCTGCCGGGATCGTCGCGGGCGTCGCGGGGAACGACGCGGGCGAGGACAGCACCACGCTGAACGGCTTGAAGGCGGCATGCGCCGACGGAACGACGGCGACGAACAGCGCGAACGGGATGACCACGGCGAGAAATCGCCTGGTACGGGTGAGGACGAGCATCGGCGGCAACCTTCTGACTCGGGGATCGATGAGCGCCCACGACGCCGACCCTTGCGCTGCGGGATATCCAACAGTCGAGAAAATGGTCGCGATTGTCAAGCGACACCGTGCTGCTCGCCGCCGATCAGGGCGTGGGGGCGCTCGGCGTTCACCAGTGCGAAAACGGCGCGGGTAAGCGCCTCCCCGGCGGTACTGTCGTGTCATGTTCACGCGTGAGGTACTTCAGCGGCTCGCCACGGCGGAGCCGACCCAGCCGATCGTCAGCGTCTACGCCCGCACCGATCCGCGGGACCCGGCGAACACGAGCAGCACGCCGGGGTGGCAGGTCGCCCTGCGCAACGGCCTGGCGGCGATCGGCGAGCGACTGGAGGCCGGTGAGGACCGCGATGACCGGCTGGCGTTCCGCGAGCTGCGTGAGCGCATCGAGACCGAGCTGACGGAGCTCGAGCCGACCGAGCGCGGGCGCAGCGTCGCGTGGTTCGTCGACATCGACGGAGGCGGGTCGGAGCGGTTCACGCTCCAGATGCCGCTGCGCGACGATCGCGTCGTCTGGGACGCCAAGCCGTTCGTCTCGCCGCTCGTCGACATCGCGGACCGCGGCGCGCCGACGGGCGTCGTGCTGGTGAGCGGCGACGTCGTGCGCCTGCTGGGCATCGAGCAGGCCGAGCCCGCCGAGCCCGAGAACTCGACCTTCGAGCTGGAACTCGGCGACTGGCGCCCGTTCGGCGGCACCGCCGCCGGGAGCCCCGGGCGCGGTGTCCAGGGCACCTCCCACCAGGAGAGCTTCGAGGCGCGCGTGGAGGCGCAGCGCGATCAGCTGTTCGCCGACGCGGCCGCGCAGACCGGCAAGCGCCTGGAGCAGCTCGCATGGGAGCGCATCGTGCTCGTCTCCGAGACGCAGGTCGCCGCGCGCTTCCGCGCCGCGCTCCCGCCGATCGTCAGCGAGCACGTGATCGCCGAGAGCGACCTGAACCTCGTCGGCGAGGACGCGCACGTGATCGCCGAGGCGCTCGAGCCGCTGATCGACGACGCCTGGCACACCCGCGCAGCGCAGCTCGCCGGGCTCGCACGCGAGCGGGCGCAGGCCGGCGGCGCCGGGTCGGTCGGAGCACTCGAGACGCTCACCGCCCTCGCCGAGGGCCGCGTCGAGCACCTGATCCTCGACCCGGAGGGCGACTTCTCCACGGTGGCCGACATGGTTCCCGAAAGCATCGGCGGGCCTGCGGAGCTGCTCGGCGAGCGGGCCGTCGAGGCCGCGGTCGGCACCGGCGCGCAGGTCACGGCGCTCGCGACCGAGGAGTCGGAGGCGCTCGCCGAGGCCGGTGGCATCGCCGCGTTGCTGCGCTACTGACCTCGGGGTACGCTCGGCGGGCAACCAACGAGCGGAGGTGTTGTCGTGCACGTACGCGTCGTCAGGTTCACGGATGTGACCAGCGAGAGGATCGAGGCGCTGCTCGCGCGCATCGAGGAGTCCGGCGGGCCGCCGCCCGGTGTGCCCGCCAGCGGCCTGCAGGTCCTGGTCGATCAGGCGGGCGGGACGGCGGTCGTCCTGCAGACGTTCGAGACGGCCGAGGACATGGCCGCCGGCGACCGGGTGTTCAGCGCCATGGAGCCGGCCGAGACGCCCGGGACCCGGGCGTCCGTCGACATGTGCGAGCTGAAGCTCGAGCGCAGCCTGTCGTAGGCGGTCCGACACACCAGCCGGCAGCGACGAGCGTCGCTGCCGGTGGCCGCCGTCAGCCCGTGATCCGGATCGTTGCGACGCGCTGCGCGGGGCCGCGGACGGCGAACGTCGTCTCGTTGCCGTTGCGCGACGTGATCACGTAATCGACGTACGGATTCTCGAACCCGGTGATGACCTTCCGCACCGCACGCGGGTACGCCTTGCGCACCGCCCGGCTGCTCGACCCGAGGCCGATGCCCTGCGGGGTGCGCAGCGTCCTGAGAGGCGAGACGCGCGGGAGCCCACTCGGGGCGAGAGCGACGGCGATGGTCAGGTCCTCGACCCTCCGCGTCCCGCCGAACGACGCGTCTCCGAGTTCGCCGTCGACGCCGACCGTCCAGGTGCAGAAGGTGGGCACCGTCTCACCGGGCGGCGCCGGCACGGTCGGCTCGGGGCAGAGACCGCCCGGCCCCCAGGCAGCCTTCGCGTTCGTGAACGTCTGGCCGATCGCCACTCCGCCGATCGACCGGCCGATCACGATGCGCTTCGAGGTCGGCGACGGTGCGGTCGCCGCGGCCGTGGCGGGGATGGCGCCGAGGGTCGCGACTGAGACGAGCACGACCACCGACCCGCTGCGCTTGGACACGAACCCCCCTCATTCCGGTGACGACGTTCTGATCGTTGCACGATCAGGCGCCGACGCGAACTCTCGGCCGCGTTCGTCGCGGCCGGAGTCAGGACAGCGCGCCCGGTGGCAGCACGTAGCGCCGCGGCCCTGACGGGGCTGCGGCGCGACCGTCCGCCAGGCGCGAGCTGTGCAGTCCGCCGCTCTCGATCGCGGGCGCAGCCATCTCCGGCTTCCCGTCATGATCGGCGATCCACGCAAGGATCTCGGTCGAACGAGGGCCCTCGGCGAGGATCGTCGCGCGTTCAATGACACTGCCGCCCGAGGAATGCGGCCGAGCCAGTCGCCTGATCACCACGCGGAGATCATCGTCATCGTCCATGGACGTGACACTAGTCCCCTCGAGGTCCCACCACCCCCACGCCCTCGAGCGAGAGATCGTGGATGCCTGCCGTCACACGCCGCCGAGGTGCTGTGCCAGAGGCACTGCCCTCGGCGAGCGGGTGGCGGCAGGCGCCACGAGATCCGCGAACCGTCAGCCGCAGCCGGTGTTGTTGCCGCAGGACGTGCACGTGTAGCACGCGCCCGTGCGCTGCATCATGCCGCCGCACTGGCTGCAGGCCGGGCCCGAGCTCGAGCCCGTTCATGCGCGCCGGGACGACCGGCGACGTCGTCGGTGAGGACGGACGCGGCGGGGACCGCCTCGGACGCGGCGCTCCGCGGTCGGGGCCGGCGCTGTCGCCGCCACCATTCGCCGGCGTTCGCCGTGTCCGACGAGGTCACCGACATCGCGACGTCCTGCGCCTGCTTCCGGGCGCGGACCTCGGCGGTCATGATCCCGAGGTCCTCCTGGATGTCCGCGTCGAGGAAGCGGGACGCGAGCCAGCGCATGATGTAGTCGGGCATCGACTTCGCGAACGGGATCTCCGGGTTCTGGGTGATCCCCTCCGGGTCGAACCGCATGTAGGCGAACTTCTGCACGAGCGTCTCGAGCGGCACGCCGTACTGCAGCGCGATGCTGATCGACGTCGCGAACGAGTTCATCATGCCGCGGAGGGTCGAGCCCTCCTTGCCGATGTCGGTGAGGAAGATCTCCCCGAGCGTCCCGTCCTCGTAGACGCCGGCGGTGATGTAGCCCTCGTGGCCGCCGATCGAGAACTTGTGCGTGATCGACTGGCGCTCGCGCGGCATGCGCCGGCGCGCGGGCCCGGCCTCGCCCTTGGCCTTCTGGACGGCCTTGGCGACGAGGTCGTCGACCTGCTCCTGCGAGTACGCGCCCTTCGGCACGTCCTTGCCCTCCTGCGCGTCGGTGCGCAGCGCCTGCGCGGTCTTGGAGCCGTCGCGGTAGATCGCGAGCGCCTTGACGCCGAGGCGCCAGGCGTCGATGTACGCGTCCTCGATGTCGCCGACCGTCGAGTCCTGCGGCATGTTGACCGTCTTGGAGATCGCGCCGGAGATGAACGGCTGGACGGCGCCCATCATCGTGATGTGGCCCTGCGGGCTGATCGCCCGCTCGCCGACCGCGACGTCGAAGACCGAGAGGTCCTCGTCCTTGAGGCCCGGGCGCCCCGACGATCGTGTTGTGCTCGCGGATGTGCGCCTCGATCTGCTCGATCTGCTCGTCGCTGTAGCCGAGCGTCTGCAGCGCGAGCGGCACCGTGCGGTTGACGATCGTCATCTGCCCGCCGCCGACGAGCTCCTTGAACTTCACGAGCGAGAAGTCCGGCTCGATGCCGGTCGTGTCGCAGTCCATGAGGAACGAGATCGTCCCCGTCGGCGCGAGCACGGTGGCCTGCGCGTTGCGGTAGCCGTGGCGGTCGCCGAGCTCGACGGCGTCGTCCCACGAGCGGCGCGCCGCGTGCAGCAGCTCCTCGTCGACGACCGTCGAGTCCGGGATCGCGTACGAGGCGTCGCGGTGCATCCGCATGACGCCGTTGTGCGCGTCGCGGTTGAGCTCGTAGTGCTCGTAGGGCCCGATCGCCGCGGCGACCTTCGCCGACTGCGCGTACGCGCGGCCGGTCATCAGCGCGGTGATCGCCGCCGCGGTGCCGCGGCCCGGATCGGAGTCGTACGGCACGCCGTTGGACATGAGGAACGCGCCGAGGTTCGTGTAGCCCAGGCCGAGCTGGCGGAACGCGCGGGCGTTGACGCCGATCTCCTCGGTCGGGTAGCTCGACGGCCCGACGACGATCTCCTGCGCGAGCAGGACGATGTCCGTCGCGTGCTCGAACGCCGGCACGTCGAACGTGCCGTCCGGGCGGCGGAACTTCATGAGGTTCAGCGAGGCGAGGTTGCAGGCCGAGTCGTCGACGTGCATGTACTCCGAGCACGGGTTCGACGCGTTGATGCGCCCCGAGTTCGGCGACGTGTGCCACGCGTTGATCGTCGTGTCGTACTGGACGCCCGGGTCGGCGCAGCGCTACGCGGCCTCGGCGATCTTGCGCATGACCTCACGCGCCTGGAGCGGCTCGCCGATCGGCTCGCCGGTCGCGCGGGACGTCGTGCGCCACTCGCGCGTCCTCGTCGACCGCGTGCATGAAGTCGTCGGTGACGCGGACCGAGTTGTTGGCGTTCTGGTACTGGATCGACGTGAAGCCCTCGCCGTCGATCGACATGTCGAACCCGGCGTTGCGCAGGGCCTCGGCCTTGTCCTCCTCCTTGGCCTTGCACTCGATGAACTCGACGATGTCCGGGTGGTCGACGTCGAGCACGACCATCTTCGCCGCGCGGCGGGTCTTGCCGCCCGACTTGATCGTGCCGGCCCACGAGTCGGCGCCGCGCATGAAGGAGACCGGGCCGGACGCGGTGCCGCCCTTGCTCAGCGGCTCCATCGACCCGCGGATGTTCGAGAGGTTGATGCCCGAGCCGGAACCGCCGCGGAAGATCTTGCCCTCCTTGGTGTTCCAGTCGAGGATCGAGTCCATCGTGTCCTCGACGCTGAGGATGAAGCAGGCGCTGCACTGCGGCTGCTCCTCGAACCCGACGTTGAACCAGACCGGGCTGTTGAAGGCGGCCATCTGGTGGAGCAGGATGTACGTGAGCTCGGCCTCGAAGGCGTCGCCGTCGTCGCTCGTGGCGAAGTAGCCGCGCGCGCGGCCCCAGTCGGCGATCGTCCCGGAGACGCGGCCGATCATCTGCTTGACGGAGCGCTCACGCGCCGGCGAGTCGAGCTGGCCGCGGAAGTACTTCTGGCTGACGATGTTCGTGGAGTTCTGCGACCACGTCTTCGGGAACTCGACGCCGAGCTGCTCGAAGGCGACCTTGTCGCCGTGGCCGATGCGCGCGTCGCGCAGCTCCCATTCGACGGTGTCGAACGGGTGGACCCCGGGACTCGTGAAGCGTCTGTCGATGGACATCGCGCGCCCCTGCGCCACGTTGCCGGAAAGGGTCGCCTGGGTGCTCTGCGGGGTCACGTCCATCTGCCTCTGCTCCTCTTCTCCTGCCGCCGATTTTCGGTCTTTGCGGCCTCTCTGTTTGCCCTCTGGGGGTAACAGCGGACCCTCTCACCGGAGTCGGACGGAACCGGGGGTCCGATGGAGGGCTCCAGGGGCGCCGTCGCGGCGTGCAGAACGTCCCCTCATTGTAGAGGCCGCGGAGGTGGAATCAGGGGGTCTGCGGGGTGCCGGAGGACGTTCCCCCTGCACCTTCCGAGACACCGTTGAGGACGTCGACGGCGCCGATGAGGTCGCCCCGCTCGACGAAGTCCACCGCGATGAGCGTCGGTGTGCGATCGCGGATCCGAGCGCACTCGCGCGCGCGCCGCAGGATGAACTCGCGCTCGTTCACGATGGTCGCGTCGCGCGGGCGCGGCGGGTAGCTCTCGACCCAGTGGTTCACGAGGAAGAGCGGCGGGCGCGTGCCGCCCCGGTTCACCCGGCACGAGCTCTCGAGCTCCAGCTGCGCCGGGCTCGTGAACGCGAACGGCGTCTCCTGCAGCACCTCGAAGGCGCGCCGGTACCACCCGGTGGCGTCACCCTTGTCCTCGGCCATGACGAGCAGCCGCCTGCCGCTGTCGATGAGCTCGCGGAGCGTCGGGGTGGGCAGGCCCGCCCGGATCGGGACCGCGCTCGCGAGCTCCGCCAGCCCGCCCGCCTCCAGCTCGCGTTTGATGTCCGCGGTCGGCGCGGCGTCCTCGATCACGATCATCAGGACCTCGCGCGGGTTGCGGTCCATCCAGTCGCGGATCTCGCGGAAGACGTCGACCGCCTTGAGGGCTCCCAGCTCGCAGAGGACGTGACAGAGGTAGAGCTCCGTGTCGCCGGCGACGGGGCCGAAGGCGACCGACCCCGCCAGGCGCTGGGCCGCCGCCAGCCCGTCGACGCCGATCTTCGCCTCGACCGCATCGACGGCTTTGGGCGCCAGGTCCGTGCGCACGGTTCCCTCGTCGTTGCGCTGCCCCAGGTAGGCGTCGATGAGCAGGCCGCGGACGCCGAGCTCGAGCTGACTCGCGATGTCGATCCCGTGGTTGGGATTGAGGAACAGCGCCTGCGCGGAGGACTCCGAGTTGTGCGTGGCGGCGAGCGTCACCTCGTCGAGGCGCCGGTCGCAGAGCTCGACGAAGCCGTTGCAGCCGGGGTTGTCGTTGACCTTCGGCTCCGGGCGCGCGCGGCTGTCGATCGTGCTCCCGAGGATCGTGGCCGTTCCGATGACGACGACGACCGACGCGACGAGGGCTGGAATGAGGGACCGGCGCATCGCTCGCGTCCTCGGGAGGTCATCGGGCTCGGGCCCGATGACGAGCCGCAGCAGCGTGACGGCGCCGGCGAAGATGAGCCAGCTGCCGAAGGCGACGGTCACGAAGCGCACGGCGCCGATCGGGTCGCCGATGATCCAGATGCCGACGAGAACGAGGGCGAGCGCCCCGACGACGAGCTTCCACTGGCGGTCGGGCTCGCGCGTGATCCGGCCCCACAGGAAGGCGGGGATGTCGGCGGGCTCGATCCGCCCGCCCAGCGACGCGGCCGACGCCGCGACGATCGCCCCGGCGAGCGCGACGCCGCCGGCCCAGAGCACGAAGCTCCCCATGAATGCGTCGTAGATCCCGGCGGCGACGTCGCGCTGCGACCCATCCGCGCCGTAGACGACGAACGCGCGCACGATCAGCGAGCCCGCATAGGTGAGCGTCCCGACGAGCAGCATCGCGATGCCGATGTTGAGCGCCGCGTGGCGGCGGTCGTGGCGGTCGATCACGAGCGCGGCCGCGAACAGCGCGAGCGCGAGCAACGGAAGCACGAAGGCCAGGAGGCGCACGGCCTCCGCGGCGCGCACGGCGGAGAGGGTCAGCGACCGGTCGGAGAGCTTCAGCGCGATCTGCTGCGGCTGGGACAGGTCCCGCCCGAGCTTCGCGTCCTGGGTCTTGAGGAACTCGAACGCGATGACTCCGACGTTCGCCAGGTCGATGATCACGCTGCCCTTCGTCTGCGAGAAGACCGCGTTGTGGGTCTCGACGGCGGCCCGGCGCATGAGGCTCGCGGCCTGACTGGACTTCAGGACCGTGTCGGAGACGCTGCGGATGAGCGGGACGAACGACACGGCCTGCGGATCGGCGGCGACGAGCGCGCTCGTGATCTCGGCGGAGAGCTCACCGCGAACGGCGTCGTTCTGGAGCGTCTGCGCGGCGTTGTCGGCGAAGCCCTGCGGCTCGAAGACGTTGCGGTCCAGGTAGGCGAGCGGGACCGCGAGCGACAGCGCGAGGGCGCCGATCACGATGCAGGTGAGGGAGAGGCGCCGGCGGCCCTTCTGGCTCATCGGGCGCGGACCCTACTCCGGGGGTCCCCGGCGCTGGCTCCTGGGTAAACTTGGGAAACCCGATCGGATTTCACATCATGCTCCAGCGTCTCTTCTCCTTCCCGAACCCCGTCAACGAGGTCTCCGCGCGCCTGGTCGCGGGCATCGTCGTCGTCCTGTGTCTCGGGACGATCGTGCTCGACGTGCCGTGGATGACGGCGCGTCATCGCCTACGGGTTCGTGGCGCGGGTGCTGACCGGGCCGACGCTGAGCCCGGTCGGGCAGCTCGTCACGCGCGTCATCACGCCGGCGCTGGGGCTGTCCCGAGAAGCTCGTCGCGGGCCCGCCGAAGCGGTTCGCGCAGGGCATCGGCGCGGTGTTGTCCGTGAGCGCCGCGGTGCTCGCGCTGGGCTGTCGGCTCGGTCGGCGCGGCCTACGTGCTGCTCGGGTTCATCGTCGTGGCCGCGACGCTGGAGTCGGTCTTCGGCTTCTGCCTGGGCTGCACGATCTTCGCGGCGCTCATGCGGGTCGGCGTGATCCCGCAGGAGGTCTGCGAGCGCTGCGACGACATCTGGGGCCGCGGCACCGCCGGGGCACTAGATTCCGCGGTGTGACCGTCGCCCGTTCCGGATTCTCGTCGTCCTCGCGTGCGTCGTCGCGTGCGCGTTTGCGGCCGGCGGGGCGTTTGCGCAGACGACGGGCGGCACGCCCTCGAAGGACACGCCTGAGCCGCAGGCCGTCGAGCCGCAGGTCGGCACCGTCGCCCCGGTGCAGCCGGGCGTGACGACGGCGCCGGTCGAGCCGGTCGTGCCGGTCCCGACGACGACGGCCACCGCTGGTGGCGCGCCGACGAGCACCGGCGGCACGCCAGCCACGGCGGGCGGCGTGGTCGTGGTCAACGAGGCCGACGACTCCGGCGGCGTCGCATGGGAGACGATCGCGGTCGCCGTCCTCGGCGCGCTGCTGCTCTTCGTCCTGATCGTGCTCGTGCTGTGGCGCGTGCGCGGGTGGGACCCGCGCTGGCTGCAGCGCTGGCGCCACGCGATGGCGGAGGCCGGCTGGCGCCTGTCGCTCGGCTGGGCCGAGTTCCGCGACTTCGTGCGGATCGGGCGCTAGCCCAGCAGGTCCGCGAGCGCGCCGATCGCGTCGGCGAGCACGACCTCGGGCGCCTGCGCCGCGTCGATCGCGCGGATGCGCTCGGGCTCGAGCGCGGCGAGGTCCTCGTAGCTCAGCGCGATCGCGGCGAAGAAGTCCTCGCCCTCGCGCTCGAGGCGGTCGGCCTCCTCCCCGCGCACGCCCTGGCGCTCGCGCCCCACGCGCGGGTCGAGCCGCAGATAGAGCGTGCGATCGGGCGTCAGCCCGCCCGTGCCGAAGCGGTTGAGCTCGGCGACCGCCTCGATCCCCAGACCGCGCCCGCCGCCCTGGTAGGCGAGCGACGAATCGACGAAGCGGTCGAGCAGCACCCACGTGCCGGCGTCCAGCAGCGGGCGCAGCTTCTCGTCCACGAGCTGCGCGCGCGCCGCCGCGTAGACCAGCGCCTCGGCGCGCGGGGACACCGTCAACCCAGGGTCCTTCACCACCTCGCGCAGACGCTCGGACAGCGCCACCCCGCCCGGCTCGCGCAGCAGCTCGACCGTCACCCCGCGCTCGCGCAGGACGTCGAGCAGCCCCGCGGCGAGGGTCGTCTTCCCCGCTCCGTCGAGACCCTCGATCGTGATGAGCCGGCCGGCCGCCATCGGCGCCGAGCCTACCCGTACCCTGCCCGTCTGATGTCCCTGGCCGCCTCCCTCGACCGCCACCCGCACGCCAAGGCGGTGCTCGAGGGCGCCGTCCCGCCGCAGGGCAGCCCGTCGCACGCCTACCTCTTCCACGGTCCC
This sequence comes from uncultured Actinomycetes bacterium, assembly GCA_963823375.1. GTDB lineage: Bacteria > Actinomycetota > Thermoleophilia > Solirubrobacterales > Solirubrobacteraceae > F1-60-MAGs163. The sequence goes on from CAWGLQ010000020.1 coordinate 66,032, forward strand.
GCGGGATCGGGCAAGGCGACGGTCGCGCGCGAGTTCGCCGCCGAGCTGCTCGCCGAGGGCTCACCGGACCCCGAGCGCACCCGCGCGCGGGTCCTGCGCGGCGCGCACCCGGACTTCACCTGGGTCGTCCCGACGGGCGCCGCGGTCATGCGCCGCGACGACGTCGAGGAGCCGGTCGTCGGCGCCGCGTCCCGCACGCCGTTCGAGGCGAACCGGCGCGTCTTCGTCCTCGAGGGCGTCGACAAGATGAACGACGAGGCCGCCAACCGGATGCTGAAGACGCTCGAGGAGCCGCCCGCGTTCGCCCACCTCGTGCTGCTCACCGACCGTCCGGGCGACGTCCTCCCCACGATCGCCAGCCGCTGCCAGCCGGTGCGCTTCGACGCGCCGCCGCCGGAGGAGCTCGAGGCCTCGCTGTCCAGCCGCGTCGCGCCGGAGACCGCGCGCGCCTGCGCCCGGCTCGCGCTGGGCGACGGGGACCGCGCGCTCGCGCTGGCGCTCGGCGAGGGCCCGGCCCTGCGCGCCGCAGCCGAGGCCTACGCGCGCGGGTGCCTCACCGGCGAGCTCGACGCGGGCCTGTGGACCGCACTCGTCCAGCGCGCCAAGGCGCTCGGGGACGTCGCCCAGGAGGCCGTCGAGGAGCAGACGAAGGCCGACGCCGAGGTGCTCCCCCAGCGCGAGCGCAAGCGCGCCGAGCGCGAGGGCGCCGACGCCGCCAAGCGCGCCGGCCGCCGGGCCCGCACCGCCGCGCTCGACGAGGCGCTGCGGCTGACCGGGCTGTGGCTGCGCGACGTCGCGGCCGTCGCCGACGGCGCGGAGGACGTCGTCCTGGCGACCGACCGGCTCGACGTGCTGCGCGCCGACGCGCAGGACCGCGACCCGCATCGCCTGCGCGAGGGCATCGAGCTCGTGGACGAGACGCGCGCGGCGCTGACGGTGAACGTCACCGAGGACCTCGCGCTGGAGGCGCTCGCCTACCGGCTGATGGCGCTGCTGGGCCCGGCCGGCTGACGGCGCCGAGCGCTCAGGAGATCGTGTTCGTCAGCGCGAGCACGAGCACGACGGTGCCCATCGCGATGCGGAAGACGACGAACACCGTGAAGTTGTGCGAGCGCACGTAGCGCAGCAGCCACGCGATCGCCAGGTACCCGGAGATGAACGCGAAGATCGTCGCGATGATCGTCGGGGCGACCTCGAGGTTCCCGTCCGACACCTTGCGCAGCTCGAACAGGCCGGAGAGCACGACCGCGGGGACGGACAGCAGGAAGCTGTAGCGCGTGGCGGCCTCGCGCGTGAGGCCGAGCAGGAGGCCCGCGGAGATCGTCGCGCCCGAGCGGCTCACGCCCGGCACGAGCGCGAGCGCCTGCGCGACGCCGATCTTGATGCCGTCGCCCAGCGTCAGCTCGGAGACCTCGCGCGTGCGGCGCCCGCGCCGGTCGGCCTCGTAGAGGACGAAGCTGAACAGGATCATCACCGTCGCGATCAGCTCGAGCGAGCGGAACTCGTCCTCGATGACGTTCTTGCCCAGGAAGCCCGCGATCGAGATCGGGATCGTGCCCAGGACGATGTACCAGCCGAGCTTGCCGTCGATGTCGGCGGTGCGCCACAGCGGCCGGTCGCCGCCGAGCGTCTGCACGAACGCGCGCGCCATGTTCCACAGGTCCTGGCGGAAATAGAGCAGGACCGCGGCCATCGTCCCGAGCTGGATGACGGCGGTGAACGCGCTGCCCGGGTCCTCCCAGCCGGCGAACGCGGGGACGTAGCGCAGGTGCGCGGAGCTCGAGATCGGCAGGAACTCCGTGAGTCCCTGGACGAGGCCGAGGACGATCGCCTCCAGCGTCGAGATCGAGTCGGAGGCCGCGAGCGGGACGGACACGGGCGGGAACGGTAGCGGCGGGAGGTGAAGGTCCGGCAAAAGGACGATCAGCGCGCGAGCGGGCCGAGGACCGGCTCCAGGCCGCAGAGGTCGAACGCGCGGAAGCGGTCGAAGTGCTCGTGGCCGGGTCCGTGGAAGTCGGCGCTGCCGGTCGTGAGGAGGTCGATGTGCGCGCGCCGCGTCGTAGGCGATGCGCGTCTGCTCGGGCGTGTGCGCGGTGTAGAAGACCTCGACGCCGTCGAAGCCCAGGGCGGCGAACCGGGCGATGCTCGCGACGACCTGGCGCGGATCTTTGACGTCCCAGAACGGGTGCGCCCAGACGGCGAGGCCGCCGGCGGCGTGGATCGCTTCGACCGCCTCGGGCACCGTCGGCGTGAGGCGCGGGCTGTACCCGGGCGTGCCCGGGAGCAGGTAGGCGACGAGGACGTCGCCGGGCGTCGCGAGCTCCTCGTCGCTCAGGCGCTGCGCGTTCGCCGGGTGCTCGAAGACGGCGCGGGCGATGTGCGGGCGGCCGACGGGCTTCGCGTCGTCCTGCTGTTCCCGCGGCGGCTCGACCTCCCATCCCGCGGAGCGCAGGTTCTCGATCATCCGCCCGGCGCGCGCGTGGCGGTCGGCGCGCGCGGCGTCGAGCGCGGCGAGCAGGGTCGGGTCGTGATGGTCGATCGCGTAGGCGCAGACGTGCAGGTCACCGTGGTCGTCGTCCAGCGCGCTGATCTCGATCGCGGGGATGACGGTGATCGCGCCGCCCGACGCCGCGGCCGCCGCGAGCGCCTCGTCCACCCCGGCGACGGTGTCGTGGTCGGTCAGCGCGAGCAGCTCGACTCCCGCGTCGAGCGCCCGCGCCACGACCTCCGCCGGCGCGAGCGCGCCGTCGGAGGCCGTCGAGTGGGACTGCAGATCGAACGTCGGCGCGGAGATCGGCAGACCCTAGTCGTGGGTCATGTGGTCAGGAGGCGCCCATGCGACTCATGCCGAAGCCGCAGCGGTTGCCGTCGCCCCAGACGCCGTTGCCGGCGGGGAGGCTGCCGGTCTTCGCCCCGGTGACCGTTCGGAGCTCGTACGCGTTGCCGTCGGGCGCGACGAGCAGGCTCAGGTCGTCGTCACCGTTCAGCGACACGAGCGCTCCGGTCTCGGCGATCTGGGAGTCGATCTGACGGTTGGACTCCGCCGTCGCCGCGTTGAGGAACGCCGGGTTGCCGTCGAGGTTGTCGACCTGTCCGTCGAGCATCGAGCCGTCCTGGCTCGTGCGCGCGTAGATCTCGGCGATGACCTGCGGCGTGAGGCCCGGTCCGGCGTTCGTGTCCACGAAGCACTTGCCGTACACCGCGAACGGGCCGAACGACCCGAGCGCGATCTCGGTGGAGGCGGCGCGTGCGGTCGCCTCGTCGTCGCTGGAGCCGGTCGCGGACGAGATCGCGAGCGTCTTCAGCGGGTTGTAGCCCGCGCGGGCCTGGGAGACGATCTGGTCGGCATCGAGGCTGTCGACGCGGTCGGCGTTGAGGCCGGTCGCGACGCCCGTGGCGTTCGTGGTGAACGGCTTGCCGCTGGAGTTGCTCGTCGTGATCAGCCCGCCCACCGTGCCGGCGGTCGCGAACTCGAAGGCCGAGCCGGTCGAGAGGTTCGACGCGCGGATGCACGGCTCCTGGTTGGCCGCCGACCCGCCCACCTTGGAGCGGCAGCCGTAGATGGCGCCGCCGCCGTTACTCGACTTGTTCGACTGGCGCGTGCCGTACGTGCTCACGCTCGCGATGATCTGCGTCTCCTTCGAGAGCGAGTTCGACGTGTTGCTGCCCGGGTTGCGGGCGCCGCCGAGGATGGGGTTGCCCTCCCCCGTGGCGTAGGCCGTGCCGCCGATCGCGATGATCAGGGCGATCGAGGCGATGACGGTCGCCGGGGACGGACGCGGAATGCGACGCATGCTGCTCCTCCTCAGATGAGGGTCGGGGGGACCTGCGTCGAACCTATGCGCGTTGGGGGCCGGGTGCAACCGGTGGGGTCCGTGTGAACCCCGATGTTTCTGACGCGGCGGGCGTGCCAGTCTCTGACGCATGAGCGTTGAACAGCACTTCACGGCGGAGCAGGCGCAAACGACCGGCGAGCTGATCGGCATCGACTGGGCGGCATCCCCGTTCGACGTCGAGCAGTTCCGTATGGGGATGAACGTCGAGCTCGAGCACGGCGCGCACGACCCGTCCACCGACGTGACCGGGAGCGATCCGATCGTGACCGGGAAGATCGCCCTGGCGCACCTGAACGAGTTCCCCGACTACTACACGCGCCTGGCAGTGATGGAGTCGGAGGCGGAGGACTTCTGGGGGGAGTGAGCCCGCCTAGCGCAGCGTGAACGCCGCGCGCACGGCGCGTCCGGCGTTGCCGGCGGCGTCGGTCGCGGTGAGGACGATGCGGTAGGCGCCCGGCTGCAGCTTGCGCGTCTTCGAGAGGCGCCCGGTGAATCGCAGCGCGCGCTTCCCGGCGCGCAGCTTCAGCTTCACGGTGCCCGGCACGCGCACACTGCGCTTGCCGGCCACGCGCTCGAAGCGGACGCTGACGGTCGCGGCCTCGCTCAGCGTGAAGCGAACCTGGCCGCCGCGGGTGACGGCGGCCGGCAGCTTCGCACCGCGGCGGATCTTCTTCGTCACGCGCAGCGCCGTGAGCGCGGGCGCGGTGCGGTCGGCTGCGGGCGTCGCCGGACCGGGCGGCGGCGTCGGCGTCAGCCCCGCCGCGCCCGGCGCGATCAGGTTGAGCGGGACGACCTTCTCGGTCGTCAGGCCGGTCGGGTCGGTGACGGTGACCGTGGCGGTCGCGGGGCCGATGACGGGGAACACGTGGAGCGGGGCCGCGCCCGTGGCCGTCGTGCCGTCCGAGAACGACCAGGCGTAGGTGAGCAGCGCGGTCTCCCCCGGGTCGGCGTCGGTGGCCGTCGCCGTCAGCGTGACCGGCTGCCCGGCGACGGGCGAGGCGGGCGAGGCGCCGGCGGTCACCTCGGGCGCGCTGCGCTGGTACTCGGAGGCGCCCAGGTCGACGGCGCCGTTCACGAAGCGCAGGCCGCCGCCCAGGTCGGCGCCGACGAGCGGGTCGGTGGTCGGGCCGAGGTCGAGCAGCGGTGAGGTGCGGAGCGGGCGGTAGTCGCCGGCGGGCGCATCCGCGAAGACGGGCGCGAGGTTCGTGACGCCGGGGCCGAGCGTGATGCCCGGGCCGTTGTCGGTGCAGGTGTTGTTCACCGAGCCGCCGGGCGGCAACGAGGTGCGCGTGACCGTGATGCTGTTCGTCGCTGCCCCGGCCGGCGCCGAACAGGACAGCGGGTTGGGGATCGCGGAGACGATCGAGTCGGTGAGCGTGATGGTGTGCTCGTCGGCCTCTCCGTTTCCGCCGTCGCCGGCTGCGGCGGCACGCTGGTTCGAGGCCCCGGTGCCGACGATCGTCACGCGCTGCGCGTCGATCGAGCTCTTGTGCACGGCGTTGTTGTTGGAGTCCCCGACGGTCAGGCCCCGGCCGGAGCCGGCCGGGAGGAGCAGGAGCGAGTCGGTGAGCGTGAGCTTCCCGCTGAAGTAGGCCGCGACGGCGCCGGTCGAGCCGGACACGCGCGCGCGACGCACGGTCGCCACCGTCCCGGTGCTGCCGACGTCGATGCCGGTCGCGGACGGGCCGGCCGGGTCGCGGATGTCGAGGTCGGTGAACTCGGCGGTGCCGCCGGCGATCTGGATCTGCCGGCTGCTTGCGCCCGTCACCGTCGCTCCGGTAACCGTGACCGAGGTCCCGTTCGAGTAGATGCCCTGCGATGCGAGCGCCGAGGAGGAGACGTTCGTGGCCGTCACCGAGCTGCCGCCGAGATAGAGGCCGTTGCTCGCTCCGACGTTCGACGTGGCGCCGGCCACCGAGATGTCGTCCAGGATCGCGGTGGTCCCGCTGTAGCGCGTGACGAACGCGTAGTCGTAGGTCGACACGGACTGCACCTCCAGGCCCGAGACGTCGACCGTCCCCCGTCGAAGACCATGAGCATCAGCCCGCTGCCCGTGGCCGTGACGGTCGCGCCGTTGCCCACGAGCGTGAGCTTGGCGCCCGACGGCGCGGAGTAGGCGAACCCGCCCGGCGCCGCCGTGTACGTCGTCGCGCCGTCGAGCACGATCGTGTCGTCCTGCCCGTTTCCGTCGGCGGTGTTGAGCGCCGCGGCGAGCTCGGTGCCGTCAGCGGGCGTGAAGGTCGCGGCCTGGGCGCCGGCTGCGGGGACGAGCGTGAGGAGTGCTGCGAGCAGCAGACCGCGGAGGACCGTGAGGGGGTGCATGGGCGACGGAGCTTAGGTCGCTGTCAGGTCAGGAGCGCCGTGATCGCCTCGGGTGGGCGGCCGAGGGCGGCGCGCCCGTCGTCGGTGACGAGGATCGGGCGCTCGATGAGGATGGGGTGCTCGGCGAGGGTGGTGATCCAGGCGTCGCGGTCTTCGGGTGCGCGTGGCCTGTTCTTGAGATCGAGCTCCTTGGCGACGGGCTCGTTCAGGCGCGTGATGTCCCAGGGGTCCTTGCCGAGGGCGACGAGCACCGCGTCGAGTTCATCCGGCGTCGGCGGGTCGTCGAGGTAGCGGCGCTCGGTGTAGGCGACGCCGCGCTCGTCGAGCAGCGCCTTCGCCTGGCGCGACTTCGAGCAGCGGGGGTTGTGCCAGAGCTGCATGCGTGGAGTGTGCCGCGCGCAGCGGCCGGCGGTCTGCATGTCCGGGCAAGCCGTGCACGCAGTTGACCTCCGCCGTACGCTGCGCGCATGGGATGGGGAACGAGGACCGCGCTGGGGATCGCGGCTGTCGCGCTGGCTGTGCCGGCGCCCGCACTTTCCGAGACCCGCTACGCGGGACCGATCGGCCTCACGACCGGCGCGTGCACGAATCCCAACTTCGTCGTCCCATGTTCGCTGGACCATGCGCTCGATGTGGCGCAGGCGGGTGATGTCGTCCTCCTCTCGGGCGGGACGTACAACCGCACGACGTCGCGGTACATCTCCAGTCCGATCACGATCAGCGGCAGGGTCGGCCTCACGCGACCGGTGCTCACGGGCACCGCGACCAACCAGGACCTGCTGTCGGTCTCCGCCACGACGGGCTCTGCGGTCGTCCGCGACCTCGAGCTGCGGGTCGCCGGGGCGGACAGCACGGCGCTCAACGTCGGGAGCGGCGACACGGCCGAGCGCGTCGTGACGCTGGCGACGGGCGCGGGCGGCACGGCTCTCTGGACGGCCGGTCTCGTTCGCGACGTGGTCGCGCGCTCGACCGCCCCCACGGGCGTCGCGGTGAGACTCGGCGGGAGCGTCGCCAACCCGGGACGGTTGCGCAACGGCACGGTCATCGCGGAGAACGGCGGCACCGGCGTCCGCGTCGCGGGCTTCCTCGGCGGCGCCACCGGCTACTTCGACGAGCACGGAGACGTGCGCAACTCGATCGTCCGCGGCTCGCCGGCCCTGCTCGCGGTCTCCGCGGGACCGGATGCCAGCGGCGCCGGCACCATCACGTACGCGCGATCGAACGTCCCCGCCGGCAGCACGCAGGAGACCGGCGCCTTTGCCGAGGTCACCGATGCCGGCGGCAACCAGGCCGCGCCGGCGCTGCTCGCCGGCCTGCCCGGAGACATCCACCAGCTCGCGGGCTCCCCCACCATCGATGCGGGCGCGAGCGACGCGTTCACCGGGATGTTGGACATCGACGGCGACGCGCGTCCGACCGGCGCGGCGATCGACATCGGCGCCGATGAGTTCGTTCCGGCGCCGCCCGGGCCCCCGGATCCGCCTGCGCCGGCGACGGTGTCCGGTCAGCCCACGTCCGCTTCCGTTTCGCCGGCTCCCGGCGGCGCGCCGCCGCGCCCGATGCTCTCAAAGCTCGCCCTCGGCGCGAGCCGCTTCCGGGCCGCGCCGCGGGGAGCGATGCTCGCCGCCGCCCGTCCGCCGGCCGGCACCCTGGTGGTCTACGACGCGAGCGTCGCCGCGCCGACCACCGTCGTGATCCAGCGCGCGAAGCCCGGCGTGCTGCGCGGCGGGCGCTGCACCGCGCCCCGCAAGAGCGGGCCGCGCCGCCCGCGCTGCACGCGATTCGTCGCCGTCGTCCACGCGACCCGCGCCGGCGTCGCGGGCACCAACCGCTTTCGCCTGACCGGGCGCATCTCGGAGCGGCGCCGCCTCGCGTCCGGCCCCCACCGGCTCGTGCTCAGCGCGCAGCTCGCGGGCGGGCCGGCGAGCGCGGCGGTGGCGGCGCGGTTCAGGATCGTGCGCTGAGGTCGCGCAGCGCGTTCGCCCGGCGGGTTCGAACAGCGCGAGAGCTGCTTGGCCGAGGAAGACATTACGTTCCAGCGATGACAACACGGATCGTCGTCGCTCTTCTCGCCGCCGCCCTCGTCGCGCCGGCCGCGGCGGCGGCCGCGCCGCCCGGCTGGGACGCCACCCCGCTGAAGGTGCAGACGGGATTCACGGACAACCCACGTTCCGGCCCGATCGTGGAGACGAGCGACGACGGAGCGGTCTGGGTGGCGTGGGGCACGTCATCGGCGGAGCTCGTCGTGCGGCGCGTGACGGCGGGCGGGGCGGTGGGCGCCGCACGCGTGCTCACGACCAGCCACCCGACGAACTCCAACCCGATCGCGCTGGCGGCCGCTCCCGGCGGCGCGATGCGGATCGCCTACGCCGGCGGCGGCGGGTCCACCCTGTCGGTCCGCCGGCTGACGGCGGAGGCCACCGGCGATCCGGTCGTCCTCTACGACCGTGACACGACGGTCGACGGCGACGGGGTCGCGAACAACGGCAACATCTACTACGCGCCGTTGAGGCTGTTGGCGGCACCCGACGGGCAGGCATGGGTGCTCTTCGGCCGGGAGAACAACGGCTACCCCTACGTCTACGCCCGGCACCTGGACGCCGGCGACGCCCCCGGCGCGGCCACCGATGGCTTCTACGGCGTCGACACCGCCGGCGCGGTGGACCCGACGACGGGGCGCCTGGTCCTGGCCCGGCCGTCGGGGTCTCGGGGGCGGACGGTGGTGCAGCGCGCCGACGCGGACGGGAGCCTGACCGACGAGGTCGAGATCCGCCCCTCGGAGCCGCTGCCCCCGCCGCCCGATCCCGTGACCTACGTCACCTCGACCGAGCCCGCGATCGGCATCGACGCCGCCGGGATCGCCACGGTCGGCTGGAACCTCGACGCGTACTTCCAGCCCCGCAAGGGCGAGGTGCGGCGGGTCGACACGACGCCCACGACGATGCTGCCGCTCGGCACCGCGCCCCGGACGCTCTACGGCGCGGGTGTGCCGGCGGACTGGGGGCAGCTCGGGCCGCAGATCGCCGTCGTGCCCTCCGGCGGCGCGGTCACAGGCGTGCACGAGACGGACTCCTCGAACGGCGATGCCGCGCTGCGGGGGATCGCCGCGCCGACGCTCGCCGACCCCCTCGTCGTCGGGCCGCGCGTCCCGCTGGACGCCGCGACACCGATCAACGGCTTCATCACGGCTCTGATGCCCGGAGCCGACGGACACGTGTCCTCGTTCTCCTACACGTACAACAACACCACCGGCGGATCGCCCGCGTGCGAGCTGGCGGAGCTCGACCCGGCGACCGGCGCGCTCGTCGGCGGCGCGGTCCAGACGCTGCGCGCAACGGACTGTGCCGGCATGGCAGGTCCGTCGAACACCGACAACGGGCTCGTGGGCGTCTGGGTCCCGAACTCCGAGATCACGATCATGCTGATCCGCAAGGCGACGGCGGCGCCGGTGTGTCAGGACGCGTCCGTCAGCGTTGTTGCGGGGTCCAGCGTGGTGCTGCCGCTGGCCTGCACCGGCTGGCGGCCGGAGCGGCAGGTCACGGCTTCGCCGTCGAAGGGCTCGCTCGGGACGATCGACCAGGATGCCGGGACGGTGGCGTATGTGGCCGGCGATGTGGCGGGCTCGGACAGCGTCGTCTACCGGGCCGGGAATGGGTTTGGGGACGGCCCGACGGCGACCGTTTCGGTCACCGTGACGCCGAAGCCGGCGGTGGTGCCGGCGGGTCAGGGTGCTCCTGCTCCGGGTCCGGGTCCGTCTTCGGCTGCCGCGGACCGCACCGCACCGATGATCTCGGCCGTTGCGCTCAGCCCGGCGAGCGTGAGGCGGAAGAAGCTGCGCACCCCGACGCTGCGGTTCACCCTGTCGGAGGCGGCCACCGTCACGGTCACGCTCGAGCGGCTGGTGCCGGGGCGGCGGGCGAAGGGCCGGTGCGTGACGAAGCCCGCGCCGAAGCCGCGTGCGCCCGGTACGCGGTGCACGAGCGCCGTTCGGGTCTCGCGTAAGACGACGGGCGCGCCCGCGGGCCCGGCGAAGCTGCGGATCTCGCTGAAGCGCGGCGCCAAGGCGCTCCCGGCCGGCAGCTATCGCGTGACCATCGCCGCGAGGGACCAGGCCGGCAACGTGGCGAAGGCGGCGGTTGTGAAGCTCGGGATCCGCTGAGGCGTCGGGCGCGATGCTCAGCGTCGTCGCGCCTTGGCCGGCGCTTCGACGGCACGGCCGCAGGCGGGCTATCCTGTCGGCTCGCTGTCGACTGCGGGGGCCTCTACCCCTCGGTCGGCGGCGTGTGTAGGCCGACGTAGCTCAGCTGGTAGAGCACTTCACTCGTAATGAAGGGGTCCGCGGTTCGAGTCCGGGCGTCGGCTTCCAGCATTTGCAGGGATTTTCCAAGAGCCGCCGCCAGGCGGCTCTTCTGTGAGGTACGAAACGGGTACGTGCTCGCCACGCGCACGCCGGATCTGGTCCTCGATCGGGATGCGATCTTCGGGCGTGAACTCGTCGAAGACGTGGGCGTAGGTGCTGAGCGTCATCGTCGGCGCGTGGCCGGCCTGACGGGCGACCTCGACGACGCTGCGGCCGTCGTGGATGAGCAGCGAGACGAACTAGTGCCGCAGGTCGTAGGGCCGCGCGGTCGGCGTGGCCGGCGCGCTTCGGCCGCGGGCGCGAAGATCCGGCGCCGCCAGTTCTTCCACGCCGACGGCGACCACGGCTCGCCGCGGTGCCGGGGAAGACGAGCGCATCGCCGGCCGGACGGCCCGCGGCCAGGCGCCACTCGGCAAGGTCCGGCGTAGCGGCCCGGCCAGGAGCACCGAGCGACTCCGGCCCGTCTTCGTCTCCTTGAGCTCACCGAGCGAGACGGCGCCCTTCGACGAGGAACGTGCGCTTACCGACGTGGCCCCAGGTCAGGGCAAGCGCCTCGCCGGGGCGCAGGCCCGCGTAGGCGAGCACCGAGAGAGCGTCGCGTCGCCGAGCCGACCCGACGCCAACCAGCGACCTGCGCATGATCTCGATCGCGGCGGGCGCGAGCGGCGTGACGGCCCGGCTGCGCTTGGCCGACGGGCTGCGCACGGCGGACGCCGGGTTGGAAGGGATCCGCTCCCACTCGACCGCGCGGGCCAGCACGCCGTGCAGAATGACGAGCGACTTACGAACGGCCGCGGGACCGACACCGTCGTCCTCGAGATCCGCGCGGAACTTCTGCAGCACGCGGGGCGACAAATCGCGCACCGCGTAGCCCCCCAGTCGCGGCAACACGTGCCGATCCCAGAGAATCGCGTAGCCCTGCTGGGTGGAGCGAGCAAGGTTGGGCTCGGCGTAGAGGCGCCACCATTCCTCGCCGAACTCGGCGAGCGTCTCCTTGCCGGCGTCCAGCCGCCCGAGCTCGCGGGTGCGCTTCATGCGCCGCACCTCGGCGTCGAACGCCTCGGCGTCGCGTCTGCGACCGAGGACCTTCGAGCGGTTGCGGCCCTGCTCGTCGCGCCAGCGCACACGCCAGACGACACCGCTGTCACGCTCGACCCGCTCGATGCTCATGTCCTGCTCCCTCGCCGCTGCCGTTCAATCAGAGCTCGGAAGCTACCGGCCTCCCCAGGCGGTAGCGGTGAAGGGTTCTGCGCAGAAGTCTTTGCGATCGCTCGGGCGTGATCGCCGCGTCTGCCAGCCACGCCTCGAATGCATCAGGCTCAACTCGAAGGCGGCTGCACAGTCGCATCGCCGGCAGCTCGCCACGGCGGATCGCGTCGTAGACCGCGCGGCGCGAGAGACCGCACCGTCGAGCGACGTCCTCGGGGGTCAGGAGTTGTCGCGTGCTCGGCTGGCGAGCCGACAGGCTCGACGTCTGCCTCGTTTCCGGCCTCGCGTTCGCCGGTTGTGTGACCTCGCTCGAGTGGCTGCTCATTCCTGGATCTCGGCTACGTGATCGAACGTGTTGGGGGCAGCGGCGAAGCCGGGCGCTCAGCGCCGCGGCGACCTCAGCCCAGCATCCGAGCGCCCGTCCCGCATGCGAGGATCGAGAAAGCACATGACGGAGAGCGAGCGCGACACACGCACCCGACGGATCGACCCCAAGCTCGCCCACGCAGGCTGGGAGCTGGCAGACGCATCAGCGCGGGCGGTCAGCACCGTCACAAAGCCGACCGCGCTTCGCGAGCTGCCCACCCTCGACGGTCCAGCCGACTACGCGCTGTGCGCCAACGAGCGGGTCGTCGGAGTCGTCGAGGCCAAGAAGCTCACGGTCGGCCCCTCGGGCGTGCTGACCCAGGCCGAGCGCTACGCACGCGGCATCCAGCAGACCCCACGCTTCCAAGGCGAGTACGGCGTGCCGTTTCTGTACTCGACCAACGGTGAGCAGATCCGATTCCACGACCTTCGTCGCGAACACAGCCGCTCACGCTGGGTCTCCGCCTTCCACACGCCGAGCGCCCTTGAGGAGATGCTCGGCCGCGACGCTGACGCCGAGTTCGCGTCCCTCTCCACGTTCGAGCAGAGCCCGCGCCTGCGCGACTACCAGGTCGAAGCGAACGCGGCGATCGAGCAGGAAATCCGGGAAGGCAAGCGCAAGCTGCTGGTCACGATGGCGACGGGTACCGGCAAGACGCTCATGACGGTCAACGAGATCTACCGGCTGATGAAGTCGGGAATCGCGCGGCGGGTCCTGTTCCTGGTCGACCGTCGCGCACTGGCGGCGCAGACGGTTCGCGCGTTCTCCTCTTTCGAGGCCGAGCCCGGGCTCAAGTTCGACAAGATCTACCCGCTCTATTCACAGCGCTTCCAGCAGGCCGACCTCGGTGACGATGGGTTCGATCCGTCGGTCCTGCCCAACTCCCTGCTGACCTCGCCGAAGCTCGGCGACGCCTTCGTCTACGTCTCGACGATCCAGCGGATGACGATGAATCTCTTCGGCGGCGAGAAGGCGCTGCGAATTGCCGACGAGGAACTCGACGCCGACGTTGAGCAGCTCGATATTCCGATCCACGCGTTCGACCTGATCGTCGCCGACGAGTGCCACCGCGGCTACTCGGCGAAGGAGCAGGCGATCTGGCGCGACACGCTCGACTACTTCGACGCGATCAAGATCGGGCTCACCGCCACCCCGGCCGCCCACACGATGGCGTACTTCGAGAACCTCGCCTACCGCTACAACTTCGAGGACGCGGTCCGCGACGGCTACCTCGTCGACTACGACGTGGTGAAGGTCAGCTCCGACGTCCGGATCAACGGCGTCTTCCTCCACGAAGGCGAGCAGATCGACCAGGTCGACCCGCAGACCGGCAACAAGCAGCTCGATCTCCTCGACGACGAGCGCGCGTTCGACGCGAGCGCCGTCGAGCGCGACATCACCGCCCCGGACTCCAACCGCAGGATCCTGCAAGAGGTCAAGCGCTACGCCGACGCCCATCAGGCCGAGCACGGACGGTTCCCGAAGACGCTGATCTTCGCCGCCAACGACCTGCCCCACACCTCGCACTCCGATCAGCTCGTCGATCAGGCGCGCGACATCTTCGGCCAGGGCGACGCGTTCGTGGCCAAGATCACTGGCAGGGTCGACCGGCCCCTCCAGCGCATCCGCGAGTTCCGCAACCGCCCCAACCCCGGCATCGTCGTGACCGTCGACCTCCTGACGACCGGGGTCGACATCCCGGACCTCGAGTTCCTGGTCTTCCTGCGGCCCGTCAAGTCGCGAATCCTGTTCGAGCAGATGCTCGGGCGTGGCACGCGACTGGGCGAACAGGCCGCCGACAAGGACCGCTTCGTCGTCTTCGACTGCTTCGACGGAACACTCATCGAGTACTTCGCCGGCACTACGGGCATCACTGCCGAACCGCCAGAAGGAGACGGCAAGAGCATCCAACAGATCATCGATGAGATCTGGCAGAACAAGGATCGCGCGTACAACACGACCCGGCTCGTCAAGCGGCTGCGCCGCATCGACAAGAACATGTCCGGCGACGCTCACGATCTGTTCGCGCCGTTCATCGACGACGGCGACGTCGGCCGGTTCGCTGAGCAACTGCCCGCGCTCCTGCACCGCTCCTTCGGACCGACGATGGAGACCCTGCGCGCGGATGCCTTCCAGCGCCTGCTTCAGGACTACCCGCGCGCCCCGCGCACCTTCATCGTCGCCGCGCAGGTCAGTGACGAGGTGTCCTCGGAGTGGCTCATCAAGGGCGCCGACGGCAGGCAGTACAAGCCGACCGACTACCTCAAGGCGTTTGCTGAGTTCGTCCGCAGCGAGGCGACGACGATCGATGCGCTCACGGTGCTGCTCTCGCGCCCTGGCGACTGGAGTCCCGAGACGCTGATCGCCCTGCGCGACGCGCTGCGAGCCGCCCCCGACCACTTCACGGAGGCGAACCTCGAACGGGCGCACAGGGCCGCGTACAACAAGGCGCTCATCGACATCATCTCGATGATCAAGCACGCCGCTGAGGACACCGAGCCGCTCCTGACCGCCGCTGAGCGCGTCAAGGCCGCGCTCGCACGGGTGACGGATGGCCGCGAGCTGTCGGCAGAGCAAGCCGCCTGGCTTGACCGCATCCAGCTGCACCTCGTTGAGAACCTCTCGATCGATCGTGATGACTTCTCGCTCGTGCCGGTGCTGTCCGACCACGGTGGCTGGGCGCCGGCCGACAAGACCTTCGACGGCGAGCTCGCCGAGCTACTCGCGCACATGAACAAGGAGCTGGCAGCCGTATGACCGACGTCGTCGCACGCCTCTGGGGTTTCGCCCACAACCTGCGCCACGACGGCGTCGACTACGGCGACTACATCGAGCAGCTCACATACCTGCTCTTCCTCAAGATGGCCGACGAGCAGGACATCGCGCTGCCCAAGGACACCGACTGGCCGCACCTGCGCAGCCAGAGCGGCGTCGCACTCGTCGAGACCTACGAGCACACGCTGCGCACCCTCGGTAAGCAGCCCGGCATGCTCGGCGACATCTTCGCCGGCAGCCAGAACCGCCTGACCAGTCCGGCAACGCTCGCGCAGCTCATCAAGTCCACGGACGAGACGGAGTGGACGAGTCTCGAGGTCGACGTCAAGGCCGCCGCGTTCGAGGGCCTGCTCGAAAAGGCCGCCTCCGAGGGGAAGAAGGGCGCGGGCCAGTACTTCACCCCGCGCCCGCTGATCGAGTCCATGGTGCGACTCATCCAGCCAGACGCTCGGGATAGCAAGCGGTTCGCGATCGGTGACCCGGCCTGCGGCACGGGAGGCTTCCTCGTCGCCGCCTACGAGTGGCTCAAGGAGCAGACTGGCGGCGCGTTCGATCGCGAGACGGCAAGGCGGATCAGGACGAGTACGTACTACGGCCAAGAGCTCGTCGCGCGCCCCCGCCGGCTGGCCCTAATGAACCTCTACCTGCACCAGGTCGAGCCGCACATCACGCTCGGCGACTCGATCTACGAAGCTCCCGACAACCAGCGCTTCGACGTCATCCTCACCAACCCGCCGTTCGGCACCAAGGGCGCAAACCAGGCGCCCGTGCGCGATGACTTCGTGGTCGAGACCAACAACAAGCAGCTCAACTTCCTGCAACACGTAATGACGCTGCTCAAGCCCAGCGGTCGTGCGGCCGTCGTCGTCCCCGACAACGTGCTTTTCGCTGACCAGGCCGGCGAGGTCTTCAAGGTGCTGATGGAGGACTGCGATGTCCACACGGTCCTGCGCTGCCCCCGCGGCACTTTCGCGCCGTACACGGCCGGCACGAAGACGAACGTCCTTTTCTTCACCAAGGGCGCGCCGACGAAGTCGCTCTGGCTATACGACGCTCGCGCGAACGTCCCGACGATCACGAAGAAGTCCAGACCGCTCACCGATGCGCACTTCGCGGACTTCGAGCGTTGCTACGGCGACGACCCCAACGGCCACGCGAAGCGCTCTGAAGCTGACTCCGCAGATGACCGCTGGCGTAGCTTCAGCCTCGAGGAGGTCATCGATCACGGCTACAAGATCGACAGCTTCAAGTGGCTCCGCGACGAAGCGCTCGACGACCCCGACGAGGTTCTTGATCCGGCCGAACTCGTCGTTGACGCCATCGCAGAACTCCAAGCCGCGGTCACGGAGCTGCATCAACTCCAGAAGCTGCTTGACGTTACGGAGCTCGCGGTGTGACCGACGGCGACAAGAACGGCGTGCTGCCGGAGGGCTGGACCACCGCGCCGCTGGGAGAGATTGCCGACTGCCGGCTCGGCAAGATGCTCGACCGAGCAAAGAACCGAGGTGAGCCGCGGCCATACCTCCGCAACATCAACGTTCAATGGGGGCGAATCGATCTGCACGACGTCAAGGAGATGCGGATCGAGGCGCACGAGACAGAGCAATATGCCGTCCTTCCCGGGGACCTGCTCGTCTGTGAGGGTGGCGAGCCCGGCCGCTGCGCCGTATGGCGGGGTGACGAAGAGATGTACTTACAAAAGGCGCTGCATCGCGTGCGCCCGCGCGACGGGGTCTCACCCGAGTACCTCCGTTGGTGGCTCCGGGGCTGCGCGACGGACGGTCGGCTCGCGGAGCTCGTCACCGGGTCAACCATCAAGCACCTTCCAGGCCGGCAACTCGCACGGCTCGAGGTAAGCGTCCCACCGGTTGCTGAGCAGCGCCGGATCGCGGCACGCCTCGACGAGATCGACACGCACACCATCGCTGCGGCCACCCACCTTCAGCTCGCTCGCGTGACCGTGGAACGCTTCCGCAGCGCGGTACTCGCCGCTGCCTGCTCGGGTCGATTGACGGAAGAGCCCCGAGAGACTGACGGGGGCGTCGCCGGCGTCACGCCCGTGTCTTGGCTGTCGACAACGCTGGGAGACCTTGCGGACAGCATCCGCGGGGGTTCGAGCCAGGTGCCAATCGACGACGTGACGGAGTACCCGGTCCTACGGTCAAGCAGCGTGCGCCCGTTCAGTATCGACTACGCCGACGTTCGATACCTGGCGGACGCTCAGTCCCAGTCCAGGGCGAACTTCGTTGAGGAGGGTGACCTGCTGGTCACCCGACTCAGCGGCAGCCTCGAATACGTCGGCAACGCAGCCCTTGTTGCTGCGCTCGGGGATCGCCGCCTTCAGTACCCGGATCGCCTCTTTCGCGTGAGGCTGATTGAGCCGAGGCACGCGAGATTCGTCCAGCTGTTCTTCGCATCTCCGAAGGCTCGAGCCCAGATCGAGTCGGCGTCGCGTTCGGCCGCGGGACACCAACGCATCTCGATCTCTGATCTCAGGAGCTTGTCTATCGCGCTCCCGCCGCTTCGAGAACAGGAAGAGATCGTCCGTCGGGCAGAAGCGATGCTCTCGAAGGCCGATCGCCTCATGGCCAGGGTTGATCTCACAGCAACAGCGCTGGCTCGCGTGTCCAGGGCGTCGCTTGCGGAGGCCTTCCGCGGCAATCTCGTACCAACGGAGGCCGCGCTCGCCGCAGGTGCGGATTGCGACTTCGAGTCGGCCGACGAACTTCTTGCACGCATTGCCGATGAGACCCGCCTGGCTCCACGGTCGCGTACGCGCGTGTGAGTCGACGAAGTTAGCTCGCTCTGAGACGCGCCCACGACCCGATCCGTGTGCGCGTGCAACGCATGGGCCCACGCGACGCGGGGCAACAACAGATCTGCTCCCGCTACCGAGTCGCGCCTCGTGCGATGCCACACGGACAACGGAAGACCGCGCCGAGCCTCCCTGACGGGACGTGGGCGCGATCGCGTCCCGCTCCTGGCTGATTGGGCTGGCCCCGGTCGTTTCCTCCTACGGCCGCTGGCCTGCACACGTCAAGCCATCAATGGCCCTGAGATATGGGCAGAAAGGAGCGGATGACGTGAGCGTCAACCGTGTTCTCCTCACCGGTCGTCTGACCGCCGACCCCGACCTGAAGGTCGCCGGCGAGTCCAAGACGGTCATCTGCAGCATGCGCCTCGCGATCCAGCGACGGCGCACGAACGGCACCGACCGCGGCGCGATCTACGTCGACGTGACCGCGTTCGAGCGCCAGGCGCAGAACTGCGCGAAGTACCTGCGCAAGGGGAGCCGCGTGGCGATCGACGGACGACTCGAGCACAGCGAGTGGACGACCGAGGACGGTCACAAGCGCGCCAAGCACGAGATCGTCGCCCAGGAGGTCGAGTTCCTCGACACACCGCCGACGCAGTCGGCACCCGAGAACCAGCCGGCGGACTCCCCGGACGCCGCCACGCCAGACGAGCAGCCCGAGACCGCCCCCGCGGACCTCGCCGCCGTCGCCTCCTGAACGCCACACCAGGGCCCGCGACCATTCTGGTCGCGGGCCCACCCCACCTTCGCCTGTTGCGAGGGATCCGTGCTGGCCCCGACCGTCCACGCGGTCGGTCACTGGCTGTTCGCGTGACGCATGGCTCGACGACGCGGCGCACCGCCCCGGGTACGCCGCCCGAGCGCGACGTCGCGCCCGCCTGATGGTGGCACCCCGCCTGCGGCGGGATGCGGCGGGCGCCGACGACGCCGCACCGGGCGGCGCCCGACAGACGGAGCCCTGCATGCCCGAGCTCACGATCCGCCCACCGCGCCTCGGATTCCGCGCGCTCACCCGTGAGCAGAAGGACCGAGTGGCGGCGATGAGCACCGACGAACGCGTCGCCGCCATGTGCGCCGGCCACTGGACCTATACGCAGTGCTGCCACTGGGCGGCGCGCTGGCCGCACGAGGTCCCGCTGATCAACGGTGAGTTCGCGTTCATCGCCGCGTTCGAGGCAGAAGCGGCCGAATCCCGGTTGCGACTCACGGTGAGCGAACCCGTTGCGGCGCTCGCGCTCGCGGCGTGAGGACGAGGTCCGCGGCTGATCGCTCGGGCGTCGCCCGTCGTTCGTGCCCGAGCCGCGGACCCGGCGTCGCCCCATTGTCGCGCACTGCGTGCGCGTGGGGGCGACCGTCACCGGTCCCGCACCTCGGGACCACGAACCCGACGGGAGAACGACATGCCGACCACCAGCGTCAGCTCGGCCGAGGAGCGCCGAGCAGCCGACCGCGAACGGATCGAACACGCAGCCCGGGCGCTGCTCAGCAGTGAGGGATGGCAGCACTGGGTCCGGGTGCGATCCCGCAACGGACTGGCGCGCTACAGCTTCGGCAACCAGCTGCTGATCGCGCTGCAGAACCCCGACGCGACCTACGTCGCAGGGTTCCGGGCCTTCCTGGACCTGGGGCGCTGCGTGCGCAAGGGCGAGCGCGGCATGCGCATCCATGCCCCGATGCCGCCGCGCAGGAAGGAGAACGACGAGGACGACGGGCGCCAGCCGATGCGGTTCCGCAGCGTCGCGGTGTTCGACGTCTCGCAGACCGACCCGCTGCCGGACACTGAGCCCGTGGCGCTCGAGCCGCCGGCCCAGCCGATCACCGGCGACAGCCACGCGCATCTGCTGCCGAAGCTCGAGGCCCTCGCGACCGAGCTCGGCTACAGCGTGCGCATCGAGCCGATCAGCGGATCGCAAGAAGGGAGCTGCGACTCCAAGCGCAGGATCATCACCGTCGATGCCTCGCTGGCGGCGAACGCGCAGGTGCGAGTGCTCGTCCACGAGCTCGCCCACGCCCAGGGCATCGACTACGCCACGTACACGCGCGAGCAGGCAGAGGTCATCGTCGACACCGCCGCGATCATCGTCTGCGGCTCCGCCGGCCTCGACGTCACCGGCGACGCGATCCCCTACATCGCGGGATGGGGTGAGGACGGGGCGCTCGACGCCGTGCGTGGCTTTGCGGCTGAGATCGACCGGGTTGCTCGACGGATCGAAGAGGCGATGACCGCCTGACGACGGACTATCTACACCCCCGAGGTCCGAGGCAGACACACGTCCCGTGCTACGAGCCGCGGAAGACGCGCGCGAGCCGGCTGCGGATCCCCGCACGCCCGTGAGATTGCACCTGTGTCTCAGCATCGCCCTTCAGCGGCGAGGCCGGCTGGTGCTCCCCGTAGTACTGCCGCTTGGCGCGCCGGTCGCGGTCCCGACCCGCGGCGATCCGGGCCTCAGACCAGGGCTGCGCCGAGCGGATCTGGTTGCGGCCGATCCAGTAGTGGGATCGGCACGCGAGGCTCCAGTTGCCGATCGACGGGTCCAGCGACACGGTGTCCCCGTCGTAGGTGAGGCTCCAGTCGGTCGGCGTGAGTGGGGTCACGACCTCTTCGCCGCAGCCGCAGCAGCATCGATGCACGGCGGTGGCGTAGCGGATCGAGATGTAGAGGGTGCCCTCTACGAGCTCGGCCGGGATGCTGTCCACGAACTCGTGCTTGATGACCGAGACTCGCGTCATTGATGGTCTTCGTTCTGAAGGCGGTTTCCATCCACCTCGTAGACGGTCTGATGCTCCTGCTCGGGGTCGAAGTAGAAGCCGCACCACTTCTTCCACCGGATCACCGCAAGCGCCGCGTTGAGAGCGTTGAGCTCGGCGATCTGGATGTTGCGGTCGTAGTCGTCCACGGCGTCGCCGGCCGAGAACGAGATCCACCGACGGCTCTCACGCCGGTCGGGCGTGCTGGTGGTGACGCGGACTTGGCCACCGAGCTGCTCGCCGTTATTCCACACACCCAGGCCCACGTCGATGAACGGCACACCGAAGTCCTCGAGGTGCTCGACGATCACCTGCTTGCCGGACCCTCCGTCGATCGCGAGGAAGACGAACGCCATGTCCCGAAGCTGATCGACGGAATCCGTGTCGATGAAGTGCTCGTGAGCCACGACGTGTACGTGCATGTTCACGTAGCGCTCCTGTAGGTAGGAGACCTTGGTCTGCCGCTGGCGCAGCTGCTCGATCGATGCGGCGCCGGGCGCACGGAACGCGTTGTGGGTGTGGAACCGGTCACCGTCGAACAGGTGGATCTCCTGGACTGGCGTCTTGGCGAGGAGATCGAGGATGTACGAGCCCGTACCCCCGAGCCCGACGATCGCGACCTTGCCGATCTCGAGCCTCGGAGTGAGGTGCGCGATGCCGGCGCGGCTGGAGGCGGTGTCCTCGTATGCGAACACCGAGCTTGAGTCGGCTGGCTTGACCGGCGGGAATGTCCGCGCCGTGACCTGCGGGTCCAGCGCCTGCGCGGGCGATTCCAAGATCGCGACGTAGGTCGTGATCTTCTCGAAGTAGTCCACGTACCCGTCTGCCGGCTTGCTGGAGAAGGTGTGCGTGACCTCGATGCCGGGGGCGAGCTGCTCGAGGCCGCTGCCAATGATGATCCGGTCAAGGGGCTGACCATGCGTGTCGCACGGCGTCTCGCCGCTGAATCGGACGACGTGATCGGAAGGTCTCGCGGTCGCGTCGCCGTCGAGGGTCAGCTCGGAGACGAGCGTTCCATACGCGACGCCCGGCGCTGGCGTGACGTACGGAACGTCGCGGATGACGAGTAAGCCCGCCTCGACGCCCAGGTCGTAGCCCTCGTCTCGAAGGCGACGCAGATCCGGGCTATGACTTATCAGTCCGTGTGACATTGAAGATCATGTCGTCCTTGACCTTCACGGTGTCGCCGGCGACTAGCGTCCCCTCGGGCTTGTGTCCCTCGCCGCGACGGTAGGTCACGGTGAAGACCACGTTCGGCCCACCAGCGTCCTTGCCGAACGCCAGTTCCACGACGGCCTCGAAGGAGAGCTCGCGGGCCTCAGTCGACATCTCGCGGCCGTTCACCACGATCGTGTGGTGCTTGCTGTGCTGCGCGGCAGCCGTTTCGGCGTGATCCGGTGCGTTCATCTGGTCCTCACTGTTCGTGTTCGCGGTGGCCGAGCGCGCGGTGGCGTCAGCCCTTGGGCGGGTACGGGTCGTTGCCGTAGCTGCGGCGCTCGCCAATGGTTCCGTTCTCGCGATGGCTGATGTGCTCGACGTGACGCCGGCGCGCGGCGTCACGACCGGCGGCCTCGGCATCCTTTTTCGTGGACGCGGGCGCGAAGCCGCGCTTGGCGCCCTCAGTGCGGTTGATCCACCCGCCGGCGCCGTCCGGAACGGTATGAATCGGCTTGTTCTGGCCCATCTCGCCTCCAGTGATGCAGTTCGTGTACGCCAAGCGAGACTTTAGCATAGCGCATCGAATCGGACAATGCACTTGACTGGCTCCCGTTCCGTCACCCTGGTGCTTTACTCTGCTCGATCATGAGCCGCTTCGAGCACAAATTTCCCCACGGGCGCGCCACGTGGCTTCGCGAGCAGGTGCTCGCCGCCATCGCCGAGGCCTACGACGAGAACTGTCGGCGCTACGCCGAGGAGATCGGCGACAACGCCACCACCTTCGGCGTCACGCTCTTCCACAACATCTGCTTCTTCCTCGAGCAGCGCCTCGAAGGCGTCGGCGGGGTCGAGATCCGGCGGCCCAGCAACGCCTTCGTGATCGAGATCGATGGCTACTTCCTGCACGTCTACAAGGCCCCACCCGGCGCTGCGACGATGCACGCGATGCGGTTCGACCAGTCCGACGTCCGCCTTGAGCTGGTCCGCGAGAACACCGACCAGCTCAGCTTGGAGTTCATCGAGGAGAGCGCTCCGATCGACGAGCCCCGCCACCTTGTGGTGGTGCATTTCGGCGATCCGATCGACGGGCTAGAACGCGTCGAGGTCGGCGCGCCGATTGCGTCCGGCGTCAACGGCTTCGCCTGGGCCTGGTCGGAGGTCCTGAGCGACCAGCCGGTCGAGCGACGGGCCGAGGACGAGGGCGCACCGGTCGAGCACGACGAGCCGAAGGCCGTGCCCGACTTCGGCCTCACGCTGATCGACACGCAGGCCGAGGAGCGCGACGAGATGCAGGGAGGCGACGCGTCTTGAGCGCGAGCTCAGGGGCGCAGGGTGTCGCTGTCATCTTCGACAAGGACCGCCTGCGACTCGCCCGTCAGCTGAACGGGATCCGCAAGAGCCAGCTCGCAGAGCTCATCGACGTCAGCGCGCAGGCGGTGGGCCAGTACGAGTCCGGGGTCAGCAAGCCGCGGCCTGCGACGCTCGCGCGCATCGCGCTGCAGCTCGGTTTCCCGGTGGAGTTCTTCGGTTCGCGAGGCGATCCGGTCCCCGACCTCGAGACCTCGGGGACGTTCTTTCGCAGCCTGCGCCGCACCTCCCAGCTTGAGCGTGAGCGGGCTGTCGCACACGCTGCCCTCGCTGCCCTCATCGTCCAGGACCTCGAGCGCCGGATCCGTTTCCCCGCTCTCGACCTGCCCGAGGGGCTCGAGCTGGAGCCCGACGACGACCCGGCGCGCGCTGAGGATGCGGCGATGGCGGTGCGCGCAGCCTGGGGACTCGGCGATGGGCCGGTGGATCACGTCGTGCACACCATGGAGGCCCACGGGGTCGTCGTCTTCCGCCTGAGCACCGACACGCCGAACGTTGACGCGTTCTCCCGGTTCTTCGGCGAGCGGCCGGTTGTCGCACTGAGCACCAACAAGGACGTTCGCGAGCGGTCGCGGTTCGATGCGGCCCATGAGCTCGGGCATCTCGTCATGCATCACGACCCGGAGCCGGCCAGCCAACCGTTGGAACGTCAGGCTCATCGCTTCGCCGCCGGCTTCTTGATGCCGAGAGACGCGATCGAGGATCGGCTCCCCCGTCAACACGTCGACTGGCTTCAGCTCATCATGCTCAAGCGCGAGTGGGGCGTCTCTCTACAAGCGCTGCTCTACCGCGCCCGTCAGCTCGGGGTCATGACACCGACGGCTTACGAGTCAGCGATGAAGACCATGGCGCGAAAGGGATGGCGCAAGGCCGAGCCCGGAGACGTCGGGACACCGGAGCAGCCCGATCTCCTGCGCCAAGCCTTCGACCTGCTCGAGCAGAACGGGAGCTCGCTTGAGCAGACCGCGAACAGCCTCGCTCTACCGCCGGCTCGAGTGCGGGAACTGGTCCCCGCGGCGCTCGACCTGACGCGCGGGTAGGTAACTGCTTTCCGCCTCAGCGGGCTTCAAGTCACCCTCACGACATCCGGCCGACGCTCGTCGCAGTCGCCGTCCGGGAGGTCACGCGCCCAGGCTGGCACCGGACGGCGGCCGGGCAACCCTGACGGGTACGGCGCCGATGGCGCCTTGCACGGCACGCCGTGCCGGCGCCGGTCGCCGGCGCATGACCAACCCGAACGCCGTCGTCCATCCCCAGTCGCCCGGGCTTCTCGGTGACGAGGCCGAGCTCTTCGGCCAGCACAACGAGCAGCTCGTACGGAGCGTCCGCCATGCGGTCTGTGCTTCCGATGCGCTCATCGAAGATGCGTGCTCGTTCGCGTGGATGCAGCTGATGCGCTGCCAGCCGCGCCGCGAGACCGTGTTCGCGTGGCTGCGGATGGTCGCGATCCGCGAGGCGTGGGCGCTCTCGCGGCGCGAGCGGCGGGCGCTGTCGCTCGACGAGCCGATCGACGGTGATGGCGGCGGGCTCGTGGACATGGTGCCCGGCGTGGATCTCGACGCGACCGTCGAGGCGCGGGAGGCGCTGCGCTGTGTCGCGGCGCTGCGCCCGCTGCACCGGCGCACGTTCGCCCGCCACCTCGCCGGCCTGTCCTACGAGGAGATCGCGCAGGAGACCGGACAGACCTGGCGGCAGGTCAGCCGGCACCTGACCCGCTCGCGGGAGGCGCTGCAGGAGCCCGCCGTCGTGGCGTGAGGACGACGTCTTCGGCCGCGGGCGCTGGTCACAACACTCGCGCCGGGGTCGCCGAGACGGCGGGCATGCGCCTTCGCCGCTCGGCCCCGATCCGCATCAGCGACGCGCTCGAGGACTCCTACGACGCGACCGGCCGCTGGCGCGACGAGCGACTCCCGGCTGTCGACGAGGAGGCGCAGCCGGATGACGGCCCCGGGGTCGTCGGCGACGACGTAGACCGGCCCGGCTCAGGCGCGGTGGCCGTCGAGCCGCCTCGTCGCCGGCGCGCGAGGCGCTGGATCGTGGTGGTCGCGCTGCCCGCGTGCTCGCTGCTCGCGGCACTCGCCGTTCCGCTGGCCATCCGGGCCCTTCGCGAGACGCCGCGGCCGAGCGCTGGTACGAACGCGATTCGCGCGGCGCCGCGCCCGCCGGCGAGCGTCCGGCTTCACCCGCCGCGTCTTCGCCTGCGCGCGGCTCCTCGTCACGCTCCGTCGCGGCACCGTCGCGTGCGCTCGCGCCGTCGCCGGCCGCGTTTGCGCGTGGCTGCTCCACGCCCGGTCGTGCCGGCGCCCGCGCCGGCAGCGCGCGCGTCGGGGCGGCCGGGAGGGGAGTTCGTGCTCGGTGCGCGCTGAGACCCGCTCACTCATGCGCGTGCGGCTGATCGCCCGCGCGCCGCGCGTCGTGTTCATCGGCGCCTGCACGCTGCTCGCGCTCGCCGGACTGCGCACGACGATTGTGGGGGGCGCTGGCCCGGTGGCGCCGCCGGTCGCTGCGGTGCCGGTCTCAGGCCTGGGCGTGACGGCGTTCGCGGAGGCGTTCGCGCGCGCGTACCTCAGCTACCGCGGCGATGACCCCGCCGCGCACGAGCGTGCCGTCGCCCCGTTCACCACGGGCGACCTGGATCCCGGCGCGCGGTCTTGAGCCGCCGGTGGCGGGCTCGCGGCGCGTGAGCTGGACGGCCGCCACGGCGCGCAGCCCTGCCGGGCTCCGGCGCTGGCGCGTCACGGTCGCCGTGGCTCTGGCTGGCGAGGGGATGGGTCTGCGCTACCTCAGCGTCCCGGTCGCGCGCGACCGTGCCGGCGGCCTGGTCGTCGATGACTACCCGGCGCTCGTCGGCCCTCCGGCGCGCGCGGACGCCGGCGCCCCGGCCGACGCGGGCGAGCTGACCGACCAGGCGCTCGCCGACGTCGCCACGCGCGCGCTGGGCAACTACCTGCGCGGCGCGGCCGGCAACCTGCGCGCCGACCTGCTCCCCGGCGCCCACCTGACGACCCCGTCGCCGCCGCTGCGGCTGCTCGCCGTCGAGGCGCTCGCCTGGCGCGAGCCCGGCCGCCTGCTCGCCGCGACCCTCAGCGCGCAGGACCCCGGCGGCGCGCGGATGCGCCTGCGCTTCCTGCTGACCGTCGAGCACCGCGACCGCTGGTACCTGCGCGCCGTCGACGACCCCGCCATTTCCACCACGGAAGGACCCACCCCATGAAGCACCCCCGTCTGAGCCCCAACCTGATCCTGCTCGCGCTCGCCGGGCTGCTCGCGCTCGCGCTGGTCGTCGTCGAGCCGGCGCTCGCGGCCGGATCCGCGCGCGACGTCGGGCGCAACGTCGGCGGCCTGCTCAAGGAATGGGCCGGCTGGCTGTTCGGCGGCGTCACCGCGATCGTCGCGATCCCCTACCTCGCACGCCGCGACGTCGCCGGCGGCCTCGTCTTCACGCTGATCGCCCTGATCGTCGGCGGGTTCGTGCTCGCCGGCCCGACCGTCGCGCAGATCATCGAATCGATCTACAAGCTCGCCGCCGAAGGCAAGTGACATGCCCGGTCCCGGAACCCGACCCGAGCCCGCCGGTATGGAGATCCGCTCCTTCCACGTCGTCTTCGCGCTCGAACGGCGCCTGCACCGCATCGACCGCTGGCGCCTCCCCTTCCCCTACGGCGTCCCCGTCCGCGCAATCGCCTACGCCGCCATCGCCCTCCTGGTGATCGTCATCGCCGGCCGGCTCCCCTTGACCGGCGCGCTCACCGGCGTGATGCCCGCGCCGCTGCGCTACGTCCTCGCCCCTGCCGCGATCGGCGCCGCGCTCGCGCGGCTGCGCGTCGACGGGCGCCCCGCCCACCGCCACCTGCTCGCGCGCCTCGCCCACCAGCTCGCTCCCGCGCGGCGCTCCGGCGTGCGCGCGAGCCCCGCCGTCGGGACCGTGCTTCGGCTCGCCGAACCGTGCGTGATCGTCCCCGACAGCTCGGGGCCCGCGTACCGGGCGGCGCGGATCACCGGCCCCGCGCAGCTGCTGCTCCACTACCCCGCGCAGGGGCGTCAGCGCGGCCGGCGCCTGCACCTCGTCCAGGCCGGCGAGCAGCCGCTGGATCGCCCGCAGCACGTCACGCTCCAGGCCGGCCAGACGCTCGAGATCGGGCCGCCGCCTCGGCGCCGCGTGATGCGCGCGCCGCTGCGCTTCGCGACCGCCAACCTGCTCTTCCCGCGCAGCCTCGACGAGGCCTGGGCGCTCTACCGCCTGGACACCGTCAGCTACGAAGGCCTCACCGACACCGGCAAGCTCGCGCTGCTCACGCAGGTCGCGAGCTTCGCCTACCGGGCCGGCGCGGACTTCTCGATCTACCGGGTCACCCGCGCCTGGTCGCCCGCCGACTACGAGCAGCGCGCGCTCGCGCTGCTCGACCCCCGCCACGGCGACCCCGAAGGGTGGGCCGCCCACATCGCCGGCCACCGCCGCGCGCTCAGCCGGCGCCAGATCGTCGCCCCGAGGTCTACCTCGCCGTCCGGCTCCCCGGCCATCGCGCCGCGACGCCCGGCACGCCGCGCGAACTGCTCGACAGGGTCCGTCGCGCCGTCGGCCTCGGCGACCCCGCCGCGATCAGCGAGGCGCGTCTGCGCGAGCTCGCCGCCGCCGAGGGCGCCGTCCACGCCCGCCTGGCCGAGCACGTCGCCTGCGAGCCCGCCACGACGCTCGACCTGCAGTGGCTCGTGCGGCGCGCGTTCACCCGCGGCATCGGCGAGCCGGACCTCGACGTCCACCACCGCCCGCAGGCGCTCGTCATGCTCGACGGCGACCGGCTCGCCTACCAGCCGCTGCAGGCCGACCTGCTGCGCCTGATCGACTGCCCGATCACGATCGGCGAACGCGACCTGCGCATTCAGGGTCCGAGCACGGCGACAGCCACCAGGCGCTGCTCGCGCTCGGCGCCCTCCCCTCCTCCGTCTCGTTCCCCGGCAGTCAGGCCGA
The DNA here is from genome assembly GCA_963823375.1 of uncultured Actinomycetes bacterium. Lineage (GTDB taxonomy): Bacteria > Actinomycetota > Thermoleophilia > Solirubrobacterales > Solirubrobacteraceae > F1-60-MAGs163. Next base: position 93,959 of record CAWGLQ010000020.1, read on the forward strand.
GCTGCTGTTCGCGCCGCTCGAGCAGCTCGACTTCCCCGTGAGCGCCGTCTTCAACGCGCGCTGGATCGCCAACGACCGCGCGACCGCCCTCGTGCGGCGCAAGGTCATCGACGCCGACAACATCTACGGCGAGGAACAACATGGCGACCACGGCCCCTCCCCGCAGGCCGCGCGGCGGCCCGGCGCCGCCCGCGCGCTGGAGGACTACCTCACCGCCGACAGCCGCCCGCCGCTGCTGCACGCCACGATCGGCCTCGCCGTCGGCGCCCCCGACGCCGAGGAGCTCGAGACGCGCGTCGCCGCGCTGCGCGGCCGCCTACGGCACCGTCCACCTGCACCGCCCGTTCGGCGAACAGCACCGCCTCTTCACCGAGCACCTCCCCGCCCAGGGAACCCAGGTCCCCGACTACGCC
>CAWGLQ010000021.1:0-48089 GCA_963823375.1 uncultured Actinomycetes bacterium
GAAACACATCAGCCCCCGCCTGCGGCGGGGGCTGATGCTGCCAGGGGCCGTACCTGGGGCCCGTACCCCCTAGAACGGGATGTCGTCGTCGGAGGGCGCCGAGCCGCCGGCCGGCGCGGTGGCGAAGTCGCTCGTGTCGACCGGGACGTCGGACTGCGGGGTGAAGCTGCGCCCCTGCTGGCCGCCGCCGCCCGTCGCCCTGACCGCCGCCGAGGAACTGGACGGAGTCGGCGATGATGTCGACCGCCGAGCGCTTGCTTGCCGCTCCTGCGTCCTCCCACTCGCGCCACTCGAGGCGACCGTCGACCGCGACGCCGCGGCCCTTGGCGAGGTAGCGGGCGCAGTTCTCGCCCTGCGCGCCCCATACGGTGACGTCGAAGTAGTTGGGCTTGTCGACCCACTCGCCGGTCGCGCCGTCCTTGCGGCGCGTGTTGCACGGCGACCCGCAGCTTGCAGACGGAGGTGCCGCTCGGGGAGCGAGCGGAGCTCCGGATCGGCGGTGAGGTTGCCGGTGATGATGACCCGGTTGATGTTCGAGGCGGCCATGGCCGTGCTCCTTTCGGGGGCGAACGACGTCGCGTATCTCAGCTTTTTGATGCTCGGCGAGTCTAGACCGGCGCCCGGCCCGAACCGCGTCGCCACGCGTGGATGAGTGCGCTATTTGCGCAGTCGCGAAACACCCCGGGGGTCTGACACCGCGGTTCGCGCGGCGCAGATGGCTCGGTCAGCCGGCGGCGGGCTCGTGCGACCGGCTCGGCGCGACTCGGCCGGCTGCTCGCTGACCTGGGCGGACTGGCGCAGGTCGGGCGCGGCGGGCGTGCCCTCGCGGAGCTTGATGATCCGGAAGCGCATGACGCCGTCCGTGATCTTCAGCGTGCGATGGAGCTGCTCGAGCAGCTCGCGCGGGCCCTGGAACTGGAAGAGGTCGTAGTCGGCCTCCTTGTCGTGGCCGATCTCGAAGGCGAGCGGCCGGCGACCGTACTCCTGGGTCTCGCCCAGGGTGCCGTTCGCGCTGATCATGGCGCGCGCGTCCTCACGGATCTTCGCCCGGGTGGCGTCGTCCGCCTTCGGGTCGAGCAGGAGCATGAGGTCGTATGTGGGTGCGATGTCAGCCATGATCGGCGGAGAACGGTAGCAGGGGGAGATCGGCCCGGCCCGTCGCTAGGAGGCGCGTGGACCTCCCTCCGAACGGGCCGCCGGATGCGGCGCGGCGCGCCCGGGCGCTCGTCCCGCTCGGTCTCGTGACCGGGGCGATCGCGCTCGTGGCCTTCTGGCCGAGTCTGCGCCCGGCGGCCCCGCAGGTCCCCGATGCACGCCCCCGGCCGGCCCTCCCGCCGGCCGGGGGCGCTCCCGGGACGCGCCGGACGGCGGCGCGCCCGCTCGCGCGCGCGTCATCGCCGGCATCCGCACCCGAGACCCGCAGCCGCTCGCGGAACGCACCGCCGTGCCGAGGCGCCGCAGGCGCGCCGACCGCCGCGCCGCCCCTCGACAGCGCGCCGCGATCAGCCAGGGCCGGCGACCACGCGGCCGTCGGCCCCTCGTCCCGCACCGCCGTCCGGCACCGCCGCGCCACCGACGCCGTCACCCGCGACCGCCCCGGCCCGCGAGTTCGGCTGGCCCTGAGGCCGGCCGCGTCCTACGTCGCGGCGGTCCCGGCCTTGCGCCGGATGTCGTCGATCTGGTCGTCGACCCAGTCGCCCGGGGTGCGCGCGGTGACGATCGCCTTGAGCCCGTCGATGCGCCGGCGCGCGCTCGTCGCCGGGCATCGTCAGCGCCGCGTGGATCGAGTCCGCGAGCTCCTGGATGTCGAACGGGTTGACGCGTCAGCGCGAACTCGCCGAGCTCCTCGTGGGCGCCGGTGTTCTCCGACAGGATCGACACGCCGGCGCGCTCGTTCACGAGCGGGCCCTCCTTGGCGACGAGGTTCATGCCGTCGAACATCGCGTTCACGAGCAGCACGTCGTAGTGCTTGTAGGAGGACATGGCCTCCTCGAGGTCGTCGCGGAGCTTGAGGTTGATCGGCATCCAGTCCGGCGTGCCGTGCCGGTGGTTGACGACCGCGACGAGCGCCTCGATCCGCTCCAGGTACTCGGCGTACTCCGGCACGTCGGTCCGCGACGGCATCAGCTGGGCGACGAAGGTGACGCGCTCGCGGAACTCGGGGTGCTGGTCGAGGAACAGGTCGAACGCGGTGAAGCCGCGCAGCACGTTCTTGGACAGGTCCGCGCGATCGACGCGCAGGATCAGGAACTCGCGCCGGCGGCGCAGCAGCTCCTCCTCGAACGCGAGCGTGCGCTCGGACGCGGCGACGTGCGTCGTCGCCGCGGCGTCGATCGGCAGCGGGTAGCTGCGCACCCAGACGTCGCGGCCGTCGTGGTGCACGATCCCGCGGTCGAAGTCGACGTCGAGGTCGAGCAGGTCGCGGCAGCACTGCAGGAAGTTGCGCCGGTAGGCCTGGGTGTGGAAGCCGATGATGTCGTTGGCCAGGAGCCCGTGGAAGAGCTCCTCGCGGATGCGGTTCGGCAGCACGCGCCACGCATCCGACTGCGTCCACGGGATGTGGATGAAGTGGTGCAGGAAGACGTCCGGCCGCGCGCGCCGCAGCGAGCTGCCGGCAGCGTGTAGAGGTGGTAGTCGTGGACCATCACGACCGGCTCGGGTCGCCCGTCGACCTCCTCGAGCACCGCCTGCGCGAGGTCCTCGTTGACGACGTTGTAGCCGTACTCGAACGCCTCGACCTCGTTGCGCCGGACGTCCGGCGCGTTGGACAGGTCCCAGAGGTAGTGCTGGATGAACCACAGCATCGGGTTCGCGAAGACGTTGTAGAAGCGGTCGTAGGCGACCGGGTCGCTCGCGACCAGGCGGACGAGGTACTCGCCGCCGGTCGGCGACCGCACGGGGAAGGGCCGCTCGCCCGCCTCGCGTGAGCGCTCGGCGTCCGCCTCCGTCATCGCGCTCGCGACCCAGACGGCGTGGCGATGGGACGCCAGGCCGGTGAGCGCCGTCACCAGGCCGCCCGTACCACGCCGGATCGTCCCGTCGTCCTCGAACGTCACCGGACCGCGGTTGGAGACGAGCACGAACGGGGCCTCGCCGGAACCGGGCATGTCAGACAGCCTACGCCTCGTCGGCCATCGTGCTGAAGACGCGCAGGTAGTCGCGCAGATAGCGCGGGGAGAGGAAATGCCTGCGCGCGTGCTCTTTGCCCGCCCGGCCCAGCTGCCGCGCGAGGTCCGGATCGGTGAGCAGCGCGATGCAGCGCTGGGCGCACTCCTCCGGGCTGTCGACGAGGAATCCCGTCTCGCCGTCGGTGATCTGGAGCGGGATCCCGCCGACGTTGCCGCCGATGAACGGGCGGCCCTTCCACATCGCCTCGGTGACGGTCAGGCCGAAGCCCTCGCGCGTGGACTTCTGGATCACGACGTCCGCGTGGGCCTGGAACGCGTTGACCTCGATCGACCCGACGCCGTTGAAGTTGTTGAGGATCTTGATGTCCTCGTCGCCGTCGGCGTGCGAGAGCGTGGCGTTGAAGAACTCCCAGCCCTCGGGGTCGTCGGTCGCCATCGACCCGACGAGCGCGAGCTGCACCTCGGGGATCTCCTCCTTCACCGCGCGGTAGGCGTCGATGACGCCGAGCGGGTCCTTCCACGGGTCGAAGCGCGAGACCTGCAGCAGCAGCGGACGGTCGATGTCGACGCCGAACTGCTGGCAGACGTAGGCCGCGTCGTCGGGCGACAGCGCCATGTTCTTCGGCGCGAGCGGGTCGATCGCGGGCGGGACGATGTGCACCGTGCCGCCCATGCCGGCGGGCACGTAGCCCGGCTGGTGGAAGACCGAGTGCGGGTAGTCGCGCACGTACGGGAGCAGCCGCTCCATCGTCGCCGGGTTCGGCGTCGAGAGATCGATGTGGCAGCGCCAGAGCCAGCCGCGGGCCTTCTCGCCGGCGAGCCCCAGCAGCGCCGCGGGCTGCGGGTCGTGGACGAAGCACACGTCCAGGTCGCCGTGGAGCTGCTGCGCGTTGAGCTCGTTGTAGCCGAACCAGACGGCCCACTGCTCCTCGGTGAGGTCCTGCGGATCCCCCTGGAGCGCGTTGTGCATCTGCTTCGTCGCGTGGAAGAACTCCTCGCGGCCGTAGATGACGTGCCAGTCGGCGTCGAGGCCGACGTCGCGCATCAGCGGGACGAGCGTGTAGAGCAGCTCGCTGACCCCGCCGCCGAATGCCGTCGCGGAGATGTGCGAGACCCGCAGGCCCTGCAGCGGCTCGGCGAGCGCGCGGACCTCCTCGATCAGATCGCGCCCAGCCAGGTGCGTGTAGTCGGCCAGCGACTTGTGCGCGACGTGGACGGGCTGCAGCACGCGGCGCAGGCTACCGGGCGCACAAGCGGCTCATGGCCGGTCAGCCGAGGAGCGACAGATCGAACGTCGTCCGGCCGGGAACGCTCTCGGCGGTGAGCTCGCCGCCCATGCGCTCGGACAGCTCGCGCGCGATCGCCAGGCCGAGCCCCGACCCGCGGCGACCGTCCGACGTGTAGAACGGCTCGAAGACGCGCCGCAGCTCCGCGCGCGGGATGCCCGTGCCGTGGTCGGTGACGGAGAGATGCACGCGGTCGTCCTCCCGCCGCGCCTCGAGCAGGAGCTCTGTCCCGCCGGGCGTGTGTGCGAGCGCGTTGTCGAGCAGGATCCGCAGGACCTGGGCGACGCGCTCGGGGTCGCAGACGAGCGGCAGCGGGTCCTCGCCGAGGCGCAGTTCCAGCTCGGACTCGTGTGCCGCCAGCGCGGGCGTGAACTCGGTGGCGACGGTCTCGGCCAGCCGGACGACGTCGGTCTGCTCCTCGCGCAGCTCGATCGGTCCGGCCTCCAGCCGCGAAAGGTCCAGGAGGTCGGTCGTCAGCTTCCCGAGGCGGTCCACCTGCAGGCGCAGCTGGGCCATGAAGCCCGCGCGCGTCTCCTCGTCCAGGTCCTCGTCCTCGAGCAGCTCGAGGAACCCGCCGAGCGAGAAGATCGGGGTGCGCAGCTCGTGCGAGGCGGTCGCGATGAAGCCGCGGCGCGCGGTGTCGAGCTCGGCGAGCTGGCGCTGCATCGCGTCGAGCGCGCCGGCGAGACGCCCGAGCTCGTCGTCGCGATCGACCGGGAAGCGGGCGGAGAAGTCGCCGGTGCTGACGCGCCGCGCGACGCTCTCCAGGCGGGCGACGCGGCGCCCGAGCCCGGCGGCGACGAGGTAGCCGGCGATGACCGCCGCGGCGAGCGCGAGCAGGCCGGCGATCAGGATCCGGTTGCGGACGAGCTCGACGTTCGCCTGCACGTCCTCGAGCTGCGTGGAGTAGACCGCGACCGACCCGAGCTGACGGCGCCCCGTCTCCGCGTCGCGGAAGAAGAGGGGAAGCGCGACCTCGACGATCCGGCCGTCGCGCCCGGACTCGGTGGCGCGCGTCGAGCGCCCGCTCTGGATGGCGGCGGCGACGGCGGGGAACTCGAGGTCGCGGATGTCGGCGTTCGCGTTGGAGTCGGACTTCACGAACGGCTGGGCGCCGAAGCTGCCGCGGTTGACGCCGAGCAGCGTGACGCGCGCGTTCGACTCGTCGGCGGCCTGGCGAACGAGGCGGTCGAGCTCCGCCACCGGGGCGTTGGAGTCGATGGCCCGCGCGATCGCCGGGGTCGTGCGCCGGGCGGCGCGATCCAGCCGGTCGCTGCGGTCGTCCACGAGGCTCGAGCGCAGGTTCGGCACGACGCCGACGTAGACGATCGCCATCGCCCCCAGCGTGATGAGGAAGAAGATGAGCGCGAGGCGGTTGGCGAGGGAGCGCATGGCGCGGGACGCGGAGCGCGGGTGCGCTCAGGCGTCGTCCGGGTCGCGGAAGCGGTAGCCCACGCCGCGGACCGTGAAGATGTACTCGGGCTGCCGCGAGTCGAGCTCCAGCTTCTCGCGCAGATGGCGGATGTGGACGTCGACGGTGCGCGGGTCGCGGTAGGCGCTGTCGCCCCAGACGCGCGTCAGGAGCTGCTCGCGCGTCCAGACGCGGCCGGGCGACCCGGCGAGCGCGGCGAGGATCTCGAACTCGACGAACGTCAGCGCGACCTCGTCCCCGCGGACGCGGACGGCACGCCGCGCCGGCTCGATGCGCAGCTCGCGGATCTCGAGCGGCATCTGCCCGTCGGGGCTCTCGTCGCGGACCATCGACGCGCGCCGCAGCGAGGCCTTCACCCGGCTGCGGAACTCGCGGACGGAGAACGGCTTGGTGATGTAGTCGTCGGCGCCGAGCTCCAGGCCGACGATCTTGTCGACCTCCTCGGTCTTCGCCGTCAGCATGATGATCGGGACGGTGCTGCGGGCGCGGAGCATCCGGCAGACCTCGAGCCCGTCGACGATCGGCATCATCACGTCGAGCACGACGAGGTCGAACGTCGTCTCGCGGAAGCGGTCGAGCGCCTCCTTGCCGTCCACCGCGGTCACGACCTCGTACCCGTCCTTGCGCAGCGGGAACGAGAGGAGCGTGCGGATCGACTCCTCGTCGTCGACGAGCAGGATGCGTGGCGGCCGGTCGGCCATGTGGGGCAAGGGTAGGGATCCATCTGGCCGACTACGCTCAGTCGCCGATGCTCGATCCGCGCGTCTACCGGGCCGCACTGCTGCCCGTCCTGCTGGCGCTGATCGTCGTCGCGTTCTCGCTGGAGAACCGGCCGGGGCCGCTCAGGACGACGCTGACGGCGGACGCGTTCGACGGCGCGCGCGCCGAGCGCCTGCTCGAGCGGCTCGCCGCGGAGTATCCCGAGCGCCCCGCCGGCGGGGCCGCGGACACCCGCCTCGCCGAGCGTGTCGCCGACGAGTTGCGTGACGCCCTGCCGGGCGTGCGCGTGCAGCGCCGCGTCGTCGACGCCGCCACACCCGACGGCGACCGCGAGCTCGTCACGGTCCTCGCGCAGCAGCCGGGGAGTGCGCCGCAGGCCCAGCTCGTCGTCGTCGCCGCGCGTGACGCCGTCGGCCGCGGCGCCGCGGCGCAGCTCTCCGGGACCGCCGCGCTGATCGAGCTCGCCCGCGTCGTCGCGGCGACCCGCCCGTCCCGCAGCGTCACGTTCGCCTCGGTCAGCGGGGAGACGGGCGGCCAGGGCGGCATGCGCGACCTCGCGGACGTGCTCGACCGTCCCGTCGACGCGATCCTCGAACTGGGGGACATGGCCGGGCCGGTGTCCGACCGGCTGCTGGTCGTGCCCTGGTCCGACGCGTCCGGGATGGCGCCGATGCGCCTGCAGCGAACCGTCGCGGTCGCGCTGCGGCAGGAGGCCGAGCTGGACGCCGGGATGCCGCGCGCACGGACGGAGCTGGCCCGCTTCGCCTGGCCGTGGTCGGCCTCGGGGCAGGGCGTCGCGAACGTCGCGGGCCTGCCCGCCGTGCGGCTCTCGGCGAGCGGGGAGCCGGCCCCGGCGGCCTCCGCGCCGGTCAGCGCCGAGCGGATGGGGGACTTCGGACGGACCGCCCTGCGCACCGTCCAGGCCCTCGAGGAGGGCACGCGCGTCGGCGCGACGCCCAGCCGCGACCTCGCGGTCGCGCGCAAGATGCTGCCGGCCTGGGCGATGCGGCTGCTCGTCCTGGCGCTCCTGCTGCCGCCGCTGCTCACCATCGTCGATGCCGTGGCTCGCTCACGCCGCCGCCGCGAGCCGCTGCGCCCGTGGCTCGGCCGGGTCCTCGTGCTCGCGATCCCGTTCGCCCTGGCGATGCTCTTCGCCCGCGGCCTGGGACTCACGGGGGCGGTGCCCGCGACCGCCCCGCCGCCGCTGCCCGCGGCGGCCCCGCTCGACGGCGGCGCCTGGGCGGCGATCGGGTGCACGCTCGCCGCGCTCGTCCTGATGTGGCTGCTCGTCCGGCCGCTGACGGTGGGGCGCGCCGCAGGCGCCGACCCGGCGCAGGCGCCCGCGGCGCCGCTCGCGCCGATCGTGGTCCTGCTCGTCGTCGCGCTGGTCGCCTGGGCGGTCAACCCGTACGCCGCCCTCGTGCTCGTGATCCCCGCCAACGTCTGGCTGCTGACGGCCACGACGGAGACGCGGATCGCGCCGCCCGTGCTCGTCGGCCTCGTCGTCCTGAGCCTCGTGCCCGTCGCCCTCGTCGTCGGCTCGGTGGCGTCGCAGCTCGGCGTGGGCCTCACCGAGATCCCGTGGCTCGTGCTGCTCTGGGTCGCCGGTGGGCAGGCGGGCCCGCTCGCGCTCGCCTGCTGCGCGCTCACCGCAGCCGCCGCGGCCGGCGCGCTGCGCTCCGCCGCGCGTCCCCGCCGGCCTCCGGGCTCGGCCCCCCCGATCACGGTGCGCGGGCCTGCGAGCTACGCGGGTCCGGGGTCCCTCGGGGGCACCGACTCGGCGCTGCGCGGCTGAACGGCGGTCGGACGTCCGCCGAGAGCCCTCAAGCCGCGGCGCGAGGGCGGCCGATGCGTGTCAGGACAGGCACGGACGCCCGTCCGCCCAGCCCCCCCAGGATCATGCTCGATTCCACGCATCTGCGCACAACCGTCACCTCCGGCCGGTACGTCGTCGACCCGTTCGCGGTCGCCGACGCGCTGCTCGCCCGGGCCGGCATCGCGATTCCGGCCGCCGAGCCGCGCGAGCGGCAGGCCCCGGCCGGCGACGTCAGTCCAGACGGTGCTCGTAGCCGGACAGACCCGGAACCTCCGCGCCTGCACGAGTGAACGTCGCCGCGGGCGCGCCCGCGGTCACCATCCCGACGCGCGTGAGCCCGCCGACGACTGTCGCCGCGGCGTCCGGGAGACACGCGCAGAGCTCGAAGTCCTCCCCGCCGGTCGCCGCGAACTCGAAGGGGTCCGCGCCGAGCTGCTCGGCGACCTCGCGCACCCCGGGCGCGAGCGGGATCGCGTCGAGGTCGATCTGCAGCGCGACGTCGCTGCGCCGCGCGAGATGCCCCGCGTCGGTCGCGAGCCCGTCGGAGAGGTCGATGAGCGCGTGCGCGCCCGCAGCGGCCAGCGCGCGGCCCTCGGCCAGCCGGGGTCGCGGTCGCAGGTGCGCGGCGACGAGCGTGTCGTCCCCGCTCGCGTGACCCTCGAGGACGGCCAGTCCCGCGGCCGCGGCCCCGAGCGTCCCGGTGACGTACACGCCGTCGCCCGCGCGCGCGCCGTCCCGGCCGACGAGGTCCTCCTCGCGGTCGGCCCAGCCGACGACCGTCACCGCGATCGTGAGCGCCGGGCCGGCGACGAGGTCGCCCCCGGCGATGGTGGTGCCGGTCTCCGCGCTCAGCGCCTCGAGCGCCTCGGCGAGAGCGATGACGTCGGCCGTCTGCAGGTGGGACGGGATCGCGAGCGCGACGTACGCCTCACCGGGGTCCGCGCCCATCGCCGCGAGATCGGAGAGCGCCGCCGCGAGGGCGCGGTGACCGGCGTCGGCGGCGGTGCGCCTGGGAGGGTCGATCCGCAGGTGGACGCCCTCGACCATCACGTCGACACTCGTCACGGCGAAGGGCCGTGCGCGCACGACGGCGGCGTCGTCGCCGACCCAGCGGATCATCCGGTCGGACCGCGGCTCCATGAGCCGCTCGAACGCGGCGATGAGGTCCAGCTCGGACATCGCGGCAGCCCGCGCCGCGGTCAGCGGTGGCGGTAGACGATGCGGGCGCGGTCCAGGTCGTACGGCGACAGCTCGCACCGCACCCGGTCGCCCGGGAGGATCCTGATCCGGTAGCGGCGCATCTTGCCCGCCACATGGCCCAGCACGTTGTGACCGTTGTCGAGCTGCACGCGGAACATCGCGTTGGGGAGGGCCTCGACGACTTCGCCCTCGAACTCGACCTTTTCTTCCTTCGCCATACCAGCTTGACGGTAGCAGCCGGGGCGCCGTGCGGCTGGAATTCAGCCGGTGCCGACGCCGCCCGTGGGGTTGACCGGAGCGGACTGCTGCTCATCGGTCTGCGGGGCGGGGGCCGGGGTGGTCTGCGGCGGGGACTCGTACTGGCTCGGCGGGTACTTCTTGTCCGCCTTGTCCTTCTTCTCGTCGTCCTTCTCGGTCGTCGTGTCCGTCGCGTCCTCGCCGTCCTTTGCGAGCGGGTCGTCACCGCCGCCGGGCGCGCCCGAGGAGGCGTACTCGCCGAAGAACGGCTTGCCCTCGAACGGCTCCTTCGGCTCCGGGAACTCCTCGCACTTGCGGCCCTGCATGGCCGTCTGCATGAAGTCGTGCCAGATCAGCGCCGGCGCCTTGCCGCCGAACATCGGGCCGTAGCCCGCGACGGAGCTCATCGACTGGGTCGAGCCGGGGTAGCCGACCCAGACCGCGGTGTTGAGCGAGGTCGTGAACCCGTCGAACCAGGCGTCGGTGTAGTTGTTCGTCGTGCCCGTCTTGCCGGCGGCGGGGCACCCGAGCTGGGCGGCGGTGCCGGTGCCGCCCTTGACGTTCGCCTCCATCGCCGCCGTCGCCTCGGACGTCTGGCCGTCGGTGAAGATCTTCACGCGCCGTGTGCGGCCGAGCGAGGTGTCCTTGCGCCCGCTCGGGAAGACGACCTTCGTGATCGCGACCGGCTTCACGCGCCAGCCGCCGTTGTTGATCGTCACGTACGCGCGCGTCATCTCGAGCGGGGAGACGCCGATGCGCAGGCCGCCGAGACCCTCCGCGGGGTAGGCGTCGAGCTTGCTCGTGATGCCCATGTCGTAGGCGGTCTGCCGCACCTGGTCGGGGCCGAGGTCCAGGTCGAGCTGCTGGAAGACGGTGTTGTCCGAGCGGACCAGCGCCTGGAAGATCGGCGTGCTGCCGCCGTAGCGGTGGTCGTCGGTGTTGACCTCGATCTTCCCGTAGACCGGATCGGTGAAGTTCAGCGGCCTCGAGTCGTAGGTCGTCTTGCGGATGTCCACGCCCTGGCGCAGCGCGGTCATCAGGACCATGACCTTGAACGTCGAGCCGGGCTGCCGGCGGCCCTGGGCGGCGAGGTTGAACTTCGACGCGGAGTAGTCGCCCGAGGAGGCCATCGCCTTGATGTGCCCGGTCTTCGGGTCCATGCTCACGAGCGCCGACGAGGGATCGCCCGGGTTCGGCAGGCGGCCGGCGATCGCGCGGCGTGCGGCCTGCTGCATCTTCAGGTTGATCGTCGTGTAGACCTTGAGCCCGCCCGCGCGCACGCGCTCGGCGCCGTACTTCTTGATCAGCTCGGTGCGGACGTAGTCGAAGAAGTAGCTCTCGCGGCGCTTGGCGTAGTAGGCGGAGCGCTTGACGCCCAGGGGCGCCTTGCGCGCGGCGGCCTCCTGCTCGGCGGTGATGTACCCCGAGCGGCGCATCTGGTCCAGCACCTCGGCGCGGCGGGCGCGGGCGCGGTCCGGGTCCAGGAACGGGTTGTAGTTCGACGGCGCCTGCGGGAGCCCGGCGAGCAGCGCGGCCTCCGAGAGGGTGAGCCGGCTCGCCGGCTTGCCGAAGAAGATGCGCGAGGCGGACTGGATGCCGACGGCCGTCTGCCCGCCGACCGTGCCGTACGGGACGTTGTTGAGGTACTGCGTGAGGATCCAGCGCTTGCCGCGGCTGCCGGGGTGGCGGTCCTCGAGCTCGGACGCGAGCTTCGCCTCACGGATCTTGCGCTTGTAGCCGGCGATGCCGCTGCGGGCGCGGTTGCCGCTGTAGAGGTTGCGGACGAGCTGCATCGTCAGCGTCGATCCGCCCTGGACGGTCTCGCCGCTCGCCGCGTTCTTGAAGGCCGCGCGGACGATGCCCTCGAAGTCGACGCCGTTGTGCTTGAAGAAGCGCCGGTCCTCGATCGCGACGGTCGCGTCGCGCACCGACTGCGGCATCGACGAGGCGGGCACGGGCGTGCGCAGCGTGTCGCCCTGGATGAAGCCCAGCCGCGTCTTGCCGTCGGCGGCGTACACGACGGACGTGGCGCCCTGGTCGACGGGCTTCAGCTCGGCGATGTCCGGGGCCGAGCCCGCGACGCTGACGATGTAGCCGACGCCGCCGCCGATCGCCATGACGGCGATCGCCGCGGTGGCTCCGAGCAGCACGATGACGACACGGCCGGGGCCGGTGCGGTTACGACGGCGGCGGAGCTGTCGGGCGCGACGGGACATCTCGTCGGAGGGCTTCTCGCTGGGCCGCGCCGGTCCTGCCGGATCACGGAGGCGCACGCCCGCGAAGCCCGCATTCTAGAGCCCGCCGCTCCGCGCCACGCCGGTTTCAGGCGGGCCCGGCGCGCTGCACGCCGGCGGCCTGCAGGGCCGCGAGCGCGTCGGCTCGCAGTGTGGCCTCCGCCGCCGCCCGGGCGGCCCCGGCGACCGGCGCACCGGTGGCGGACAGCCTGGTCCCGCCGATGACGGTCTCCTCGACGGCGGCGGACGTGGCGGCGGGGAGCCCCTGAAGCACCGCAAGCGCCGCAGCGGTGTCGGCCTGCGGCGCGATCCAGACCGACGCGGTGGGCAGCACGGGCTCGCGCCCGATCGTGTCGTTGCGGATCGCGCTCGTCGTGACGACCTGGTTGGGGACGATGTGCCGCGATCCGTCGGGTGTGCGCAGCCAGGTCGTCGACAGGGTCACGTCCTCGACGGTCCCGCGGACGTCGCCGATCGTGACGACGTCCCCGACGCGGATCGGCTGCGACACGGCCAGCGCCACGCCCGCCACCGCGTTGCCCAGCGAGTCGCGCGCGGCGAAGCCCACGACGGCGCTGATCAGCGCACCGGACGCCAGCGCGGCGCTCGCGAGGCGGTCGAAGGAGTCGAACTGCAGGAGCGCCAGGAACACGCCGGTCCCGACGATCAGCGCGAACACGAGCCGCCGCACCACGCGCAGCCGGGTGTGGCCGGAGGCGTCGAGCGAGGCGAGCCCCGAGCGCGCGGCCAGCCGCCGCTCGACGCCGCGCAGGACGAGGTCGACGGCCCATGCTGCGACCAGGGCGATGATGAGCGTGAAGGCCGCGGCGGACCCCTGCGTCCAGCTGACCGTCGCATCCATGAGGATGTGCGCCATGGTCGTGGACGCTAGCTCCGGGGCCGGTCGCGAATCCCCGCCGCGCGCCGTGCTCCTCGACGCGCTCGGCACGCTCGTCGAACTCCACGAGCCCGTCGCCGGCCTGGTGGCGGCGCTCGGCGACCGCGGCATCCCCGTGAGCGCGGACGCCGCTCAGGCGGCGCTGCGGGCCGAGATCGCGTACTACCGCGCCAATCACGACATGGCACGCGACGCGGCCGCGCTCGAGGAGTTGCGCGACCGCTGCGCCGAGGTCTTCCGCGCCGCCCTCCCCGCAGCAGCGGCGCAGTCGGAGCCGGGGCTCGTGCGCGCGGCCCTGCTCGAGGGCCTGCGGTTCCGCGCCTTCGACGAGGTGCCGGGCGTTCTCGCCGGGCTGCGACGTGCCGGAGTTCGCCTCGTCGTCGTGTCCAACTGGGACGTCTCGCTCCACGGCGTGCTGCGCGACACCGGCCTGGACGTGCTCGTCGACGCGGTCCTCACCTCGGCCGAGGAGGGTGTGGCCAAGCCCGACCCGGAGCTGTTCCGGCGGGCGCTCGCCGTCGCCGGGGACGTCGCGCCCGGCGAGGCGCTCCACGCCGGCGACGACCTCGACGCGGACATCGGCGGTGCGCGCGCCGCCGGCATCCCCGCCGTCCTCGTGGACCGCGACGGCTCACTGGCCGCGCCGGCGGGCGTGCGGGTGGCCAGAACGCTCGCCGAGTTGCTGCCCGGCGCCCGCTAACGTCCTCGCGGATGTCCACCGCGACGCCCGGGCCGTTCATCCCGCCAGCCGGTCATCCGGAGCCGCCGCTCCAGCGGCCGGAGCTGCCCGCCGGGGTCGAGCCGACGCCCACACGGCCGCAATGGGCGGCGTGGACCGCGTGGGTCGCGCTCGTCGGCGGGTTCGCCGGAGCGATCGCGGGCGCGCTGGTCATCGGTCTCGTCGCCGCCGGGTTCGGCGGGTCGCTCGAGGATCCGCCCCCGGCCGTCAACATCCTCGCGACGGTCGTGCAGGACCTGTGCCTGATCGGGGCCGCCATCCTGATGGCCCGGATCGCGGCCACCCCGCGTCCGTGGGACTTCGGGCTGCGCCCGACCCCCTTCTGGCCGGCCGTGGCCTGGATCGCCCTGCTGCTCGTCTCGTTCTTCCTGATCACGGCGATCTGGGTCGCGGTGATCGGGGCGGACAACACCGAGGAGACCCTGCCCAAGGAGCTCGGCGCCGAGGACAGCGACGTCGCGCTCGTGTCCGTCGCCCTGCTCGTCTGCGTGCTCGCCCCGCTCGCGGAGGAGTTCTTCTTCCGCGGCTACTTCTTCACGGCGCTGCGCTCGTGGCGGGGCATGTGGCCGGCGGCGCTGATCACCGGCCTGGTCTTCGGCGGGATCCACGCCGGCTCGTCCGATCCCGCGTTCCTCGTCCCGCTCGCGGCGCTGGGCACGGGCCTCTGCCTCCTGTACGTGAAGACCGGCTCGCTCTATCCGTGCGTCGCGGCGCACGCCCTCAACAACTCGCTGGCGTTCGGCGTCTCGCAGGACTGGGGCTGGGAGATCCTGCCCGTCACCGTGACGGCGCTCGCGATCCTCGCCGGCATCTTCGCCCTGGTCCGCCGCATCAGCGGGCCCGTGCCCGCGTGGGCCGGCTGATGTCCGGGCGCCTCTGCGCTCCGGATCCCTGCGTAGCATTCGCGTGATGAGACGCACGGCAACGGCGCTCACGGCGCTGACGGTTCTCGTCGCGCCGATGGCCGCGCAGGCCCAGACGCCCACGCCGGTGCCCGCACCGGCACCGGCGCCTGTCCCGGCGGCCACGCCGCTGAAGGGCAAGCTCAAGCTCAAGCTCGACGGGGTCGGCGGCGGCGGTGTCCTGGCCGGGACGCGCTGGGCCGTTCGCGGCACGCTGAAGCCGTACGTCCCCGGGCAGCGCGTGAGCGTGCGCTTCTACCGCCGCGGCAAGAAGATCGCCGTGCGGCAGCTCGCGATCAACCCGAACGGCTCGGTCGGGCGCTTCGCGCTCGGCTTCAAGGCCACCACCCCCGGGACGATCACCGTCCGCGCCACGCACCGGGCGACCGCCGAGCTCGCGACCGTCGTCGCGCCCCGCGTCGCCGTCGAGGTCCTCCCGCTGCGCGCGACGCCCGGCGCCCGCGGGCTCGCCGTGCGGACGCTGCAGGCCCGCCTCGCGCGCCTGGGCTACGTCGTCGGCCGCCGCGGCGTCTACGACGACCGCACGGCACGCGCGGTCGTCGCCTTCCGCAAGGTCACCGGGATGGCGCGCACGAACGTCGCAAGCGAGGACGTCTTCCGCCGCCTCGCCCGTGGGCAGGGCCGGTTCCGCGTGCGCTTCCCGCGGCACGGGCGCCACATCGAGGCCGACATCTCACGCCAGGTGCTCGCGCTGATCGACCGCGGGAAGGCCGTGCGCATCTACCCGACCAGCACCGGCGCCCCGGCGACGCCCACGATCCTCGGGACGTTCCGCGTCTACATGAAGGACTACGGGACCAACGCCAAGGGCATGGTCCACTCGAGCTACTTCATCCGCGGCTACGCGATCCACGGGTACCGCGACGTGCCGATCTACAACGCCAGCCACGGATGCCTGCGCGTCCCGATCCCTGAGGCGGACTCGATCTTCAACTGGGTCCGCTACGGGACGATCGTCGACACGTACCGCTGAGGCGGCTCAGAGCCGGCCGGTGACGTGCCGGGGGTCGGCGCCACTGCGCCTGGGCCGTGAGGAGCCCTTCGAGAAGCGCGCGAGGAACGCGAACCCCACGCCGAACAGCAGCAGGGCGAGCCCGCCGGGGACTCCGCGGCGCATCCACACGCTCTCCGAGGTCTCGACCAGCCCCTGGAACGGGCGGGTCAGCAGGTCGTTCGCGCGGTCGATCTCCTGGCGGACCTGCGAGTGCCTGCGGTTCTGCGCGGCCTCGAGTGCGGCCAGCGCCTCGGGGTCGCGGCCGCCGCGCTCCTGATCGGCGATCCGGGCCCGGCTCTCGGCCGATGCCGACCGGGTCTCGTCGATCGCGAACAGGCCGAAGCTCACCAGCACGACAGCGCTTGCGAACACCGCGATGTAGCGGAGGGGCCGCTCGAGCACGAGGGTAGGATCGGCAGATCCATGACCGCACGTGAGTCCCTCATCAACGAACTGCGCACCCACGCCCTGATTCTGGGCGAGGTGACGCTCACCAGCGGCGCCGTCGCGCAGTACTACGTGGACGCCAAGCGGGCGATCATGCTGCCCACCGGATTCCGCGCCCTGGGCGAGCTGGTGGCCGAGCAGGCGCGGGCGCTGGGCGCCACCGCCGTCGGCGGGATGACGATGGGCGCGGACCCCGTCGCGTGCGCCGCACTGGCGGGCGGAGCCGACGTGAAGGCGTTCTTCGTGCGCAAGGAGGCCAAGCAGCATGGGCTTTCGCGGCGCGTCGAAGGACCGCTCCTGGACGACGGGGACCGCTGCCTGATCGTCGAGGACGTCGTCACGACGGGCGGTTCGACGCTCCGCGCGATCGAGGCGCTGCAGGACGAGGGCCGGACGATCGTCGGTGTCGTGTCCGTCCTGGACCGGCTCGCGGGCGGCGGCGAGCGCATCGAGGCCGCGGCGGGCGCGCCGTACCTCGCGCTCGCGACGATCGACGACGTGCATCCGGACCGGACCGACCGCTGAGAGGGCTCCCGGCCGGGCTGATCCACGGTCTAGGCTGTCGGGCGCCGGCCCCGATAGCTCAGCCGGATAGAGCGTCCCCCTCCTAAGGGGAAGGCCCCTGGTTCGAATCCAGGTCGGGGCATGAGATCGCGCCGAACGGTCAGTTCCGTGCGTCGATCGGCGCCCGGAAGGGCAATAGACGCCAGGTGTCGAATCTCTGGTGCGATAACCGCCGCTGGTCGGCGGACCGACTAGTACGCTCGAATGGCGCTCGCCGGCCGTGCTCGGCTGCGCAGACGTCTGGGAGCAGGACCATCACAAGAACCCCCCATCGAGGAGCGCTCCGGCGGTGAGCACCGGAGCCCCTGAACTGATCCAGGAGACCGAGGGCGGCATCGCCCCCGGCGTCGGCATGCCCGCCGACATCGCGGCGCGCTCGCCGCTGCAGCTCTTCTGGCGCCGGATCAAGCAGGACCGCGTGACGATGGTCTCGGCGATGTTCATCGTGTTCCTGTGCGTCGTCGCCGTCTTCGCGGGGCCGATCATCAGCCTGGTCGGCGCGCGGCCGCCCAACGAGCAGTCCACCGCGTTCCTGGACTCGTTCGGCAGCGCCTCCGGCCCCGATTTCGCCACGCACACGTACTTCGGCACGGACGGCGTCGGCCGCGACGTCTTCAGCCGCACGCTCTACGGCGCGCGCATCTCCCTCGCGGTCGCGCTGATCAGCACGTTCCTGACGGTGATGATCGGCCTGGTGCTCGGGATCACCGCCGGCTTCTACCGGGGCTGGACCGACACCGCGCTCTCGCGCTTCATGGACATCATGCTCGCCTTCCCCGTGCTGCTGCTCGCGCTCGGGCTCGGCGCGGCGTGCTCGGTCGAGAAGGGCTGCGAGATCCAGGGTCAGGCGATCGGCTGGATCATCGGCGGGATCGGGCTGCTGGCGATCATCTCGGTCCTGACCGGCGTGTTCCTCGCCCGCCGTCGCGGCAGGCGGATCACGGGCCCCGAGCTGCTCTCGCGGATGGTGTGGCCGGTCATCGGCTTCGTCCTGGGCCTGTTCCTGTTCGGCGCGCTCGGCGGCACGACGCTGCTGAAGATCTCGCCGGGCCTGCCCGTCGTGATCTTCGTGATCGTGATCGCGAGCTGGCCGTACATCGCGCGCATCATCCGCGGGCAGACGCTCTCGCTGCGCGAGAAGGAGTTCGTCGAGGCCTCGCGCGCGCTCGGCGCCTCCGACCGGCGCATCATGTTCCGGCACATCCTGCCGAACCTGGTGGCGCCGATCATCGTCTACACGACGCTGCTGATCCCCACGACGATCCTGTTCGAGGCGGCGCTCTCGTTCCTGGGCGTCGGCGTTCAGCCGCCGACCGCCAGCTGGGGGGCGATGATCAGCGACGCGACGTCGATCTTCGACACCGCGTGGTGGTACATGACCTTTCCGGGCCTTGCGCTCGTGCTCACCGTCCTGGCCTTCAACCTGGTCGGCGACGGCATGCAGGACGCGCTCAACCCGAGGAGCTCGAGCCGCTGATGCAGCGGCCTCGAGGAGGAGGAGGAGTTCAGGTGCACAATCGACACAAAGGACGAGGCATGAGCATGAAGAGGCTGCGTTTCGCCTTCGTCGCCGTGCTGGTCGTGCTCGCGTCTCTCGCCGTCGCCGCCTGTGGCAGCGACGACAAGGATTCGAGCTCGAGCGGCGATTCGACGACGAAGAGCGTTCCCACGGGCCAGAAGGGCGGCACCGTGACGGCGCTGTCCGCCGGCGACGTGGACTACATGGACCCGGGCCAGCAGTACTACACGTTCGGCTACCAGGTGGGGTACTCGGTCAACCGGGCGCTCTACTACTTCTCCCCGGAGGACAGCTCCAAGCAGATTCCGGACATCGCCGACGGCGAGCCGGAGATCGCCGAGGACGGCAAGTCCATGTCGATCAAGCTGCAGGAGGGCGTCAAGTTCTCCCCGCCGGTCAACCGCGCGGTCAAGTGCGACGACATCAAGTACGCCTTCGAGCGTGCGTTCAGCGAGAACGTCCCGAACGCGTATGCGACGCAGTACTTCGGTGACATCGTCGGCGCGCCGTCGAAGCCCACCAAGGGCATCAAGGACATCTCGGGCATCACCTGCCCGGACGACCAGACGATCGACTTCGCGCTGAAGACGCCGACGGCCGGTGCCGTCTACGCGGGGCTCGTGATGCCGATCACGATGCCGGTCCCGCGCGAGTACGCGTCGAAGTTCGACGAGTCCAACCCGTCGAAGTACGACAAGAACGTCGTCTTCACCGGTCCCTACCAGGTGAAGAACAACAGCAAGGGCCAGCTCACGGGCTGGGAGCCGGGCAAGCAGATCAGCGTGGTCCGCAACCCGAACTGGGACGCGAAGACGGACTTCCGTCCGGCGTACCTGGACTCGTGGAAGATCGCGGAGGGCAACACCGACGCCGCCGTGGCGAGCAAGCGGATCCTGCAGGGCAGCCAGCTGGTCCAGGGCGACGGCGCACCGCCGGCCGAGGTCCTCAAGCAGGCCGTCCAGCAGTACAAGAGCCAGCTGATCTTCTCGCCCTCGGGCGGGACGCGCTACATCGCGATGAACACCCAGCGGCCGCCGTTCGACAACGAGAACGTCCGCAAGGCCGTCGTCGCGGCGACCGACCGCAACGCCCTGCGCCTCGCGCGCGGCGGCGCCGTGATCGGGCCGATCGCCTGGAGCTACCTGCCGCCGGACTTCCCGGGTGGCAAGCAGTCCGGTGGCCTGAAGCCGCCGGCCGACATCGACTTCCTGCAGAAGGACCAGGGCGACCTGGCGCTCGCGCAGGAGTACCTCAAGAAGGCCGGTTTCGCCGACGGCAAGTACAAGGGCGATCCGATCTTCATGCCCTCGACCAACGCGGACCCGGGCAAGAAGATGGCGGAGGTCATGCAGGCCCAGCTCGAGAAGCTCGGCTTCGAGGTCAACGCCCGGTTCCTGCCGCAGAACACGCTGTACACCAAGTACTGCAACTCCGGCGAGTCGAACTACGACGTCTGCCCGAACGTGGGGTTCTTCAAGGACTTCCTCGACGGCGCGTCGCTGATCAAGCCGACGTTCTACGGCCCGGCGATCATCCCGCAGAACAACACCAACTGGCCGCTGCTTGACGACCCGAACGTCAACAAGCTGATCGACACGGCCAGCAGCACGAAGCCGGGCGAGGAGCGCGACCAGGCATGGGCCGACGCCAACCTCGCGATCACGAAGCTGGCAGTGGCCGTGCCGGTCGTCTGGGACAACCAGCCGATCATCGCGTCCAAGGACGTCAACCTCGTGGCTGACGACTACGCCAACTCGCCGTTCATGGCGTTCCTCTCGATCAAGTAGATCGGACCGGGAGCATCACGATGTCCGGGCAGTTCCACCCGCTCCGCCGCTCCGGCGGGGCGGGTGGCCGCCCCCGGGCCACCACCCGCCGAGACTGAACGATGGGCGCCTACATCATCCGGCGGGTCCTGTGGATGTTCGTCCTGCTCTGGGCGATCAGCTTCATCACGTTCGTCATCTTCTACATCCTGCCCTCGGCCGATCCGGCGCTCCTGCGCGCGGGCCGCGGGGCCAGCTCCGAGCTCGTCGCCTCGATCCGCGATCAGCTGGGGCTCAACGAGCCGTGGTACGTCCAGTACTGGACGTACATGAAGAACGTCGTCTTCCATTTCGACTTCGGCTACAGCTACTTCAACCAGGTCTCGGTCAAGGACCAGATCTTCGACCGCCTGCCGGCGACGATCACGCTCGGCCTGGGCGCGATGGTCATCTGGCTGCTCGTGGGCATCCCGATCGGGATCATCTCCGCGGTCAAGCGCGGCACCTGGATGGACAAGGCGTCGATGGGCCTCGCGCTCGTGGCGATCTCCGCGCCCGTCTACTGGCTCGGCCTCGTCTCGCTCTACCTCTTCTCCGAGGACCTGGGCGTCTTCCCGCTCTTCAAGGGCTCGGGCACCTACCCGCTGGACTGCAACGTCCTGCAGTGCCCCGATCAGGTGGTCCCGTCGCTGATCCTGCCCTGGATGGTCCTCGCGGCGTCGTTCGCGGCGATCTACGCGCGGTTCCTGCGCGGCAACCTCACGGAGGTGCTCGGCGAGGACTACATCCGCACGGCGCGGTCCAAGGGCCTCGGTGAGCGGCGCGTGATCCTGCGCCACGGCGTGCGCTCCGCCGGCACGCCGCTCGTGACGATCCTCGGCCTGGACCTGGGCATCCTGCTCGGCGGCGCGATCCTCACGGAGACGGTCTTCAACATTCCCGGGATCGGCCGGCTCTCCTACGACGCGATCCAGAAGAGCGACCTGCCGACGGTCCAGGGGACGGTGCTCGTCGCCGCGTTCTTCATCATCTTCCTGAACCTGATCGTGGACATCATCTACGCGTTCCTCGACCCGCGGGTGCGGTACAGCTGATGGCGCTCCTCGAAGTCCGTGATCTCACCGTCTCGTTCGAGACCGAGGACGGCCTGGTCCAGGCCGTCGACGGCGTCTCCTACACGGTCGAGCGCGGCAGCGCCCTGGGCATCGTCGGGGAGTCCGGCTCCGGCAAGAGCGTCTCCTCGCTGACGGTCATGGGCCTGACGCGCTTCTCCGGCAACGCCGTGATCAGCGGCGAGGTGCTGTTCGAGGGTCGCGACCTCCTGTGCTGCGAGGACGACGAGCTGCGCTCGCTGCGCGGCAACGAGATCGCGATGATCTTCCAGGACCCGCTCAGCTCGCTGCATCCGTTCTACCGGATCGGCGACCAGCTCGTGGAGGCGATCCGCGCCCATCGCGACGTGAGCAAGGCGCAGGCGCTCGACCGCGCCGTGGAGATGCTCGGCCTCGTCGGCATCCCCGAGCCGCGGCGCCGCGTCGACGGCTACCCGCACGAGTTCTCCGGCGGCATGCGCCAGCGCGTGATGATCGCGATGGGGCTCATCAACGACCCGAAGCTGCTGATCGCCGACGAGCCGACGACCGCGCTCGACGTGACCGTGCAGGCGCAGATCCTCGAGCTGCTCGAGCGACTCCAGCGTGAGCTCGACACCGCCATCGTGCTGATCACCCACGACCTCGGGGTCGTCGCCGAGGTCACCGACGACATCGCGGTGATGTACGCCGGGAAGATCGTGGAGCACGGGCCGAAGGAGGCGATCTTCGCCGCGCCGCGCCATCCCTACACCTGGGGCCTGCTGCGGTCGATCCCGCGCCTGACGCAGAGCAAGGACGAGCCGCTCGTCCCGATCCCGGGCCGCCCGCCGTCGCTGATCCTGCGCCCGCCGGGCTGCGCATTCCATCCCCGCTGCCCGTACGTGGAGGAGTCGCACAAGCGGATCGTCCCCGAGCTGGAGCCCGTCGCCGGCGCGCCCGGGCACGAGGCCGCCTGCCTGCTCCCGGAGGCGCGGCGAGCGGAGCTGTGGAACCGGCTGAGCGCCGGCGACACGCCCGACCAGGCGATCGCCGCCGTGCCCCCGTCGGCCGATTCGCCGACGGTGGCGGAGGAGACCGCATGAGCGAGCCCGGCCAGACGCTCGTCGAGGTCCGCGACCTCGAGATGCACTTCCCGATCAAGCAGGGGATCATCTTCCAGAAGCAGGTCGGCGCGGTGCGCGCGGTGGACGGCGTGAGCTTCGACGTGAAGGACGGCGAGACGCTCGGCATCGTCGGCGAGTCGGGCTGCGGCAAGTCGACGACCGCGCGGGCGATCATGCGGCTGCTGGACCCGACCGGCGGCAGCATCAGCTACGACGGCCAGGACATCACCCACCTCTCGCCGCGCGAGCTGCTCCCGGTGCGCCGCGAGATGCAGATGATCTTCCAGGACCCCTACTCGTCGCTCGACCCGCGGCAGACGGTGGGCTCGGTCATCGCCGAGCCGTTCGTCATCCACGGGATCGAGAAGGACGAGAAACGGCGCAAGCTCATGGTGCAGGAGCTCATGGAGCAGGTGGGCCTGAACCCCGAGCACTACAACCGCCTCCCGCACCAGTTCTCCGGCGGCCAGCGCCAGCGCATCGGCGTCGCGCGGGCGATCGCGCTGAAGCCCAAGCTCATCGTCGCCGACGAGCCGGTGTCCGCGCTCGACGTCTCGATCCAGGCGCAGATCATCAACCTGCTGCGCGACCTGCAGCGCGACCTGGGTCTGACGATCATCTTCATCGCCCACGACCTCAGCGTCGTGCGCCACATGTGCGACCGCGTCGCCGTGATGTACCTGGGCAAGGTCGTCGAGCTGGCGCCGGCCGACGAGCTCTTCGGCGCGCCGCGGCACCCGTACACGGGTGCGCTGCTCAGCGCGGTCCCGGTCGCCGACCCGGCGCTCGCCAAGACCAAGACGCGCCAGGTGCTCGGCGGCGACGTGCCGTCGCCCACCGCGCCGCCGGCGGGGTGCCGCTTCCACACGCGCTGCCCGCGTGCCCAGTCGATCTGCGGCATCGACGAGCCGCCGCTGGAGCGCAAGGACGACGGCGACACGCTCGCCGCCTGCCACTTCCCGCTCAGCTCGGAAGACGTCGCGAAGACGGTCCCCACCGCCGCCGGATGAGCACTCCCGCCGGGGCGACGGACCGCGTCGTCGCGGCCTTGCGCGATGCCGGCGTCGAGCCGGACATCCACGAGTTCCCGCAGGGGACGCGCACGTCACAGGATGCGGCCGACGCCGTCGGCTGCGAGGTCGCCCAGATCGCGAAGTCGATCGTCTTCCGACTCGACCGCGAGGGCGAGGAGCCGGAGGCGCTGCTCGTCATCACGAGCGGGCCCAACCGCGTGGACGTGGGGAAGGCCGGCGCGCTCGCGGGCGGCGTGCTGTCGAAGGCCGACGCGGCGTTCGTGCGCGAGCACACGGGGTTCGCCATCGGCGGGGTCCCCGCGGTCGCGCATACGCGGCCGATCCCGGTCCTGATCGATGAGGATCTGACGGTCTTCGCGACCGTCTGGTCGGCGGCGGGCACGCCGAATGCGGTCTACCCGATCGAGCTTCAGCAGCTCGTGCAGCTCACCGGCGGCCGCGTGGCGGACGTCGCCGAGCGCTGACTCAGCGCCTGCTCTTCTTCGTCGCCTTCTTCGCGCAGGTGCGGTAGGTCCGCGACCCGGTCGCGGTGCGGCCGTCGGTCAGCGTGACCTTCACCTTCACGACGAACTTCCCGCGCGGCAGCCCCTTCAGGCTCACGGTGACCTTCCCGGCCTTGCGCACCGTCCTGACCTTGCGCTTGCCGAGCCGGACCTCGGCGCTCTTCAGCTTGGCGCCCTTCGGCGCGCGGACCGTGAGGCGCAGCGTGCGCCTGCTGATGCACTTCTTCGCGGACGGCAGGGAGACGACGGAGGTGAAGCGCACGGTCTTCGCGGCCGCCTTCGGCGTGCCGCCGCCGGGGGCGACCGGCTCCGGGATCTGCACGATCCACGTCCGCGAGGCGGGCGGACCGACCTTGCCGGTCGGGTCGGTGCCCTTGACCTGCAGCTGGTGGCCGCCGACGTCCAGGCCGTTCAGCGTGAACGGCGAGGAGCACGGGACGAACGCGCCCGCGTCAACGCTGCACGTCAGGCGCGTGCCCGCGCGGTTGGAGGAGAAGGTGAACGTCGCCGAGCGGGTGTCGACGACGCCGGACGGCCCGCTCTGGAAGCTGATGATGGGCGGCGGGTTGCTCTCGGACGCCCCCTGCGGGGAGGCGTACTCGGAGCTGCCGTCCGCGGTGGTCTGCGAGGCGAGGAGCTTCGCGCCGAGCTTCAGCGGTGTCGGGAAGGCGACGCCCCAGATGCCGTCGGCCCCGACCGTCGTGACGGACGGCGTGGGCGGGTACATCGAGCCCTCGGGGATCGGGTCGGGGTCGCCGACGACCGCCGGACCCTCCTGGAGCAGGACGTTGATGCGCGCGCCCGGGATCCCGGTGCCGCCGACGCCCGTGAGGCTGGACACCGTGACGACCGGCGCCTGGATGCCGTTGTTCGCTCCGCCGCTGTTGCCCGGGCCTGCGCCGGGGCGCAGGTCGGTGAAGAGCGATCCGGGCGCGGCGAACGTCGTGGCGTACCCCTCGTTGTCGCCGATGACGATCTGCGAGGCGTTCTCGACGTCGATGGCGGGGCCGGCGGTGCGCCCCAGCCAGTTGCGCCGGTTGGCGTCGTCGTCGTTGTCGCCGACGTCGGCGCCGGTGGCGCCGCCGCTGATCCGGATCGGGGGCCCGGGGATCGGCGGCGCGAGCTCGGCGCCGATCGCGTTGCGCCAGATCCGTGCGTCGTCGGCGCCGTCGACCCAGATGCCGGGCGCGTTGTCGCCGGTGTCGCCGATGGTGTTGCAGTAATCGATGAAGGGGAAGCAGACGCCGAACGGAGAAGCGACGTTCGACCCGATGTAGGCGTTGTCGGCCTCCGGCGTGAGCCGGATGGCCGCGGTGGTGAACTTCGCGCTGTCCGGTGACCGGAAGACGTTGCCGATGAGGTTCGCGCGCGGGCCGGCGATCTCGAGCCCGATCGCGGCCGGGCCGAACGTGCTGTTCTGGACGAACGCGCCCCCGCCGAGCGTGTCGCTGCCGCCCAGGTGGGCGTTCCAGGAGCCGTTGGGCACCGACGTCTCGCCGTCGGGGCTGATGCCGAAGACGTTCCCGTCGAGGATCGCCACCGCCGTCGTCCCGGATCCCTGGTCGAGCCCCTTCGTGTTGCCGGCGATGACGTTGCCCCGGTTGAAATCCGACCCGGTCGCGATCGACGTGTCGAGCGAGTTGCCGAGCTTCGCGGCGACGGCGTTGGGCGCGGCGCTGCCGGCCGTGTCGTAAACGCCGATCCAGTTGCCGGCGATCGTCGTGCCCTCGTCCGCGCCGCCCCCGCCGCCGGCGGGCGAGTCGCCCGGCCCGCTGCCCGAGGGGATGCCGACGAGATCGATCCCGGCGATCGTCGAGTTCACGATCGTGTTGCAGTAGGTGTCGCACGCGGCGTCGGCTCCGGCCTGCGCGTTTGACGGCCCGCCGATGATGTTCGTCATCGCCGGGTTCGCGATCGTGCCGTTCTGCGTGCGGCCCGTGAGGCGGACGGCCGACCCGTTGTCCTCGTTCTGGCCGTTGATGCGCCGCCCGAAGAGGTTGCCGCCGATCTGCGTGCGGTCCGCGCCCCAGACGCGGATCGCGGCCGCCGGGAAGTTCGTCATCGCCACGTTGAAGATCGCGACGTCGGTCGGGTCGCTGTTCGCGTCACCGACCTGCAGCCCGATCGCGGCGCCCGTGCCGATCAGCCCGACGCAGCGGTTCGACGCGGGCGTGTTCGGCGGCCCGGCGTCCTCGGACGGGAAGTCCGCGCGCGTCACGCCGCAGCCGTCGATGAACACGTCGTCCCGGGTGATCGTGAGCGTCGTCGGGAGGGAGATCTGCGTGACGCCGAACGCGATCGTGTACGGCGCCCCGGCGGCGGTGGCGTTCGACTCCTCGATCGCCGCGCGCAGCGTGCAGGCGAAGCCGCTGGTCGAGCAGTCGCCGTCACCGGGCGTGGCGTCGGCAGCGTTCCCGGTGTTGTCCACCAGGAACGTCGTCGGCGCCGCCCAAGCGCCGGGCGCGAGCGCCAGGGCCGCCAGCAGGGTGATGGCGAGGCTGATGAGTCGGATCCGCACGTTCTCTTCTCCGTGAGGGAGCGAGCCTACCCCCTGCGTCGCTCAGTCGAGCCAGGTGACGACGTCCTCCGGCGGCGTCCGGTCGGGCACGCGCTGCTCCTGGCGCGCCGTCCCGAGGTGCAGGAGGCCGATCACGCGCTCCCCATCGGGGACGCCCAGCGCCGCCCGGCCCTCGTCGGCGCGCAGGACGCCCGGCGTGCGCCAGTAGCCCGCGAGGCCGCGGGCGTGCGCGGCAAGGAGCACGATGTACGCCGCGATCGCCGCGGCGTCACGGTCCTCGGCGGCCTCGACCGGATCGTCCGCGGTGATGACCGTCACCGCCACGAGCGTCGGCGCGCGATCGAGCTTGGCCGCCGTCTCGGCGCCGGCGGCGTCCTTCAGCCGGGCGAGCGCCTGCGGGCCGAGGACGCGAAAGCGCCACGGATTCGTCAGGTGATGGTTCGGCGCCCAGCGCGCCAGGTCCAGCAGCTCCCCGAGCGTCTCGCGGTCGACCGGCTCCGGCCGGTAGGCCTTGTGCGTGCGGCGCGTGCGGATGGCCTCCTCGGCGTCCATCGCCGTCAGTCCTCGGCGTCCTCGTCGTCGTCCTCCGCGTACAGCGACTCGCGCGCCAGCTCGCGTCCGCCGCGCTCGAACAGCGCGACCTCGAGCGTGTCCGCCCGGTAGTCGTCGGGCGCCAGCAGCGTGAAGCGCCCGTCGAGGACGGGGCACTGGTCGACGCAGAGCGCTGCGAGCTCCGCGGTGGCGATCGCCGCGCCCGGGACGAGCGGGCGGCCCCACACGAGCGTCATCGCGGCGACGTTGCCCTCCTCGCCGCGCCAGGAGCCGACGACCTCGTCGCAGAGGTCGATCGTCCAGTCGGGGTTGGCGTCCGCCGTCTCGCTCGTCGCGTCGGCGATCGCGTGGAAGGCGGACGGCTCGCGGTCGGCCTCGGCGCGCGCGTAGCTCACGAAGCCGAAGACCTCCAGGCCCGTCGTCGTCGTGGCCGTCGCGGGAACGTACGTGCGGCCGTGCCAGGTGCGGTCCGGGTACCAGGTGATCTCGCCCAGCTCGCCGAGCTCGGCGCCCTCACCCGGGTCGATTCGCAGGCACGCGGACAGCAGCTCCTCCTGCAGGCGCTCGGCCCAGCGGCCGTAGGGCAGGAGCTCCTGCGTGGGCTCGGCGGCGAAGCGGGGGACGACACGGATCTCGGGCGGCATGAGGGGGCAGCCTACGAGGACTGCTCGAGCAGGAGCGTCACCGGGCCGTCATTGACGAGCTCGACGTCCATGTGCGCGCCGAACCGCCCGCCCTCTGCGCCCAGCCGCGCGCGGAAGCGCTCGTAGAGCGGCTCGGCCACGTCGGGCGGGGCGGCGGCGACGAAGCTCGGGCGGTTGCCCTTGCGCGCGTCGCCGTAGAGCGTGAACTGGCTGACGACGAGGATGCCGCGATCGCCGAGCGCCTCGTTCATCTTCCCCTCGGCGTCCTCGAAGATCCGCAGCGCCGCGACCTTGTCGGCGAGCCGGTCGCACACGGTGTCGTCGTCGCCATGCGTGACGCCGAGGAGGACGAGCAGGCCGGGCCCGATCTCCCCGGCGACGGCGCCGTCGACCCGCACGGCGGCCCGGGACACGCGTTGGACGAGCGCACGCACGGCGCGGACGCTACAGCCCGCCGAACGCCGCGACGACGCTCGCGGCGATCAGGACGATGGCCGTGCTCCAGGCGACGGCCGCCGCCGTGATCTTCAGGTCGAGCCCGTAGAGGTGGGCGACCGCGAGGCTGTTGATCCCGCACGCCATCCCCGACTGCATGAGGAACACGGGCGGCGCGGTGACGAGGGTCAGGGACAGGAGCGCCATCACGGCCGGCGCGAGCAGCAGGCGCAGCGCAACCGTCGTCACGACGGGCGCGGTCAGCGGCGGGGGGAAGACGCGCACCCCCTCGTCCTGCTCCTGCATGAGGTTCACGCCGAGCGCGAAGAAGCCCAGCGGGGCGACCGCGAGGACCGCGACCTGGGCCGCGTCGCGCGCCCAGTCGGGGCTCAGCGCCTGCGGCGCGATCAGCGCGAGCAGGAAGGCGAAGAGCGGTGGGTTGCGCACGAAGAACGAGCGCAGCCGCTCGCGCGGCGTGTCGCCGGCCCTGGTGCCGAAGCCGGCGCCGATCGCAAAGCCGACGAGCAGGAGGAACGTCGCGCTGACGACGACGTCATAGGTGATCGCCTGTCCGACGGCCTGCGAGTCGTCGAACAGGCTGCGCGCGAGCGGCACTCCGAGGTAGCCGGTGTTCGCGATGCCGGCGCAGACCATCATCGCCCCGGTGCTCGGCCGCGCGAGGCGCAGCACGCGCGTCCCGATGACGTAGGCGGCGAGCGTCGCGATGCCGCGCTCGGCGAACCCGAATGCGAGTCCCGCGCCGACGCCGGTGGTGATCTCCACGTGCGTGACCGTGAAGAACGTCACGACCGGCATCACGATGTAGATGAGGATGTCCAGCGCGCGGCGGCCGGCCCGCAGCGCAGGCTCGCCCCAGCGGCGCTCGGCGCCCGCGCCGACGGCCGCCGACGCGAGGATCACGAGTGCGACGGCGATCACGCGTCGCGCAGCTCGCGTGCCGCGCGCTCGGGCGCGACGGGGTTCAGGTCCATGCCGGTGCCGAGCTCCAGGCCCGCCTGCTGCGCCAGCCGCGGCCGGATGTCGATCCGCCAGCAGTAGTGCTCGGCGCCGCGCGGCGCGGTGCGCACCCAGAGGTTCAGCGCCGGCGGGCGGCCGAAGCGCCGCGTCAGGCGCGCGAGCGCGTCGTGCAGTGCGGCGGCGCCGAGCGGGCCCTCGTCCTCGAAGCGCATCACCGGGCTCCGCGGGGCGATCAGCAGCTGATACGGCGCGGCGGAGGCATACGGCGCGAACACGACGGCCTCGTCGTCGATCGCGACGATGCGCTCGCCGATGCGGACCTCCTCCTGCACGAGGTCGGCGAGGAGGTTCCCGCCCATCGTCGTCGTGGCGTAGGCGCCGAACCGCTCGCGCTCCCGGGCCACGAGGACGGGCACGAAGTCCAGCGCGACGAGCTGCGCGTGCGTATGCGGCTGGGAGGCGCCCGCGGCGCGCCCGTCGTTGACGAACAGGTGCACGCAGGCGGCGCCGTGCGCGGCGTGGTGGGCCATGCGCCGCCGCCACATCGTCATGGCGAGCTCGAGCTCGGCGGCATCCAGCTCCGCGAGGGAGCCCGCGGCGCGCGGCGTGGCGACGATCACCTCGTGGTGGCCGGTGGCCGGCGCGGACGCGAAGAGGTCCACGCGGGCCTCGCGCGGCGGGGCGCTCGCGTCCGCGCTGAGCGCGGGGAACAGGTTCGGGACCACGCGCACCGCCCAGCCGGGCGTGTCGGGCGCCGACTCGTCGGGGCGCAGGGCGTCGAGCTCGGGCGGCGTGCGGTCCTCGTGGCCTTCGAGGAACGGGTCGTGCTCCGGATCGATCGGCGGATCGGCCGGCGGCGCCTGGAGCCCCGAGCCGGGGCGCGCGGCGCGCTCGTCGGCGATGATCGTCTTGTGTCCGCTGAGCGGATCGACTCGGATCTCAGGCATGGCGCTTGTGCATCCTGACGTGCTCGATCCCCGCATCGAGGAAGACGTCCCCGCGCGCCGTGTACCCGGCGCGCTCGTACAGCGGCTGCGCCTCGACCTGCGCGGCGAGGACGATCACCTCGGTGCCCGCGGAAACGGCCTCCGCGTCGGCCAGCTCGAGCAGGCGCAGCCCGATCCCGTGGCGGCGCGCGGCGGGCGCGACGGCCATGCGCCCGAGCTTCAGCACCGGGCCGTCGGCGAGCAGCCGGCAGGTGCCGACGACGGTCCCCTCCGCGTCGACGGCGACGAGGTGCAGCGCCTCCGCGTCGTGCCCGTCGAGTTCCTCCTCGAGCGGCACGCCCTGCTCGTCGATGAACACGGCGGCGCGCAGGGCGAGCGCGGCGTCGACCTCGTCCGGGCCGGCCGCGCGGCGGACGTCGACCGTCACGATGCGGCCGCCGTCCTTCCCGCCGCGTAGCGGTCGATGTCCTCCTCGAGGTCCTCCGTCGAGGTGTAGGGCCCCTGGTGGGTGAAGACCTTCCGGCCGGCGGCGTCGTAGAAGATCGTCGACGGCGCGCCCGCGAGCGCGTACGCGTTGTAGATCTGTCCGTCGGGGTCTTCGACGGACGGGTAGCTCAGCGGGACGGTCTTCAGGAACCGCTGCGCCGCCTCGCGGTTGTCCTTGAGGTTCACGCCGATGAACGCCACGTCGCGGCCGCGGCTGAGCGCGACGCGCTGGAGCGCCGGCATCTCCGTCCGGCACGGGCCGCACCAGGACGCCCAGACGTTGACGACCGCGGGGTGGCCCTTCACGGCCGCGAGCTCTCTGCGCAGCCTGGACTTCGCGCCCGGAAGCAGCTCGTTCGCCTGCGCGTGCAGGGCGGCGAGCGGCGGCGGCGATCCGGCGAGCGCGTCCGCGGTCTGCGCGGCGGTCGGCTTCAGCGCCGCCGGCTCCGACCCGGTGCCGTCGCCGGTCGAGGCCTGCTTCAGCCCGATGCCGATCGCCGCGCCGACGGCGATCACGACCACGAAGAGGACGACCGTCCGCATGGACGTGAGGATCGCACAGCAGTGCGGTATCCTTGCCGGTACGTCGCTGGGCCGCGCCCCGAGGGAGGACCTCCCAGCGACACGTCCGGCGCGTTTGCCGGGCCTCGAGCTCGAGCGCCGCAGGATCGCGCGCTCCGGCTCCACCGCTGAGAGCTTCTGGCCACCATGGCTGACCACACGACGGCCGTCGAGGCCGCTCCCGTTCCGTCCGCGAGCGATATCGCCCGTGCGGAGTCGTTCGCCCGCGAACCCTTCCTGCACGAGGGCGAGACGGCGGAGACGGCGCTCGCCACCGGCACGCCGCGGCGCCTGGCGCTCGACTACGCGCTGAGCGAGCTGGACAGCGGGCTGAAGGTCCCCTCGACGCGCTGGCGGCGCTCGTGGTCGCTGATGCTCGGCCTCGAGCGCGTGCTGAGCGAGGAGGAGCCGCACCTCGCCGACGGGACGACGCTCAACCCCCACCAGGTCGACGCGCTGTCGGGCACGCTCACCGCGCTCCTCGCCGACCGCCTGCGCGCTCACGAGGCCGGCGACGACGCCGAGCTCGACGCCGCGGCCCCCGTGCTCGCGGTGGACGAGGAGCCCGCCGACATCCTGCCCTCCGACGACGAGGAGGTCGCCGCCGAGCTGGCGGCCCTCGACGAGGAGCACGAGGAGGACGAGGACGACGACGCCGAGGAGGCCGCCGCAGAGGCCGAGCCGCCCGACGAGGAGGAACCCGACGACGAGACCGACGAGGACATCGACGCAGCCGTCCTCGACGATCCGAACGCGCACAAGCGCTTCTGGTTCGAGCACGCGACGGGCGCCGGCAAGACCGTCGCCGCGATGGGCTTCGTCGAGGCCTCCCGCACCGGCGGCGTCCTGATCCTCACCCACCGGCGCAACCTCGTCGACCAGTTCAACGACGAGCTGAGCACCCGCGGGTACGCCGACCGCGTGCACCCGCCGCTGCTCGGCGACGACACGGGCCCGGCCGACGGCCCGGTGACGGTCGAGACCTACCAGTGGTTCGTGCGCAACGCCGGCCAGATCTCGAGCGCCTACACGATCGTCATCTGCGACGAGGCCCACACGGCGCTCGGCGAGAAGACGAGCGCCGCGATCCGCGAGTGGACCGGCCCGATCTTCATCGGCATGACCGCGACGGGCGCGCTGATCGCCCGTCACGTCACCGACCTCTTCCCGACGCAGACCTCGCGCTTCGACCTGGCGCAGGCCGCGCGCCGCGGCGTCATCGCGCCGCTGCGCTGCATCCGCATCCCGCCCGGCCCGGGGGTGCGCACGATCGCCAAGGTGCCGCTGCGCAAGGGCGAGGTCGACGTCGAGTTCGACCAGGAGATGCTGGCCGAGCTCCTCGACCAGGCGCCGTTCAACCTCGCGATCGCCGACCTCTACAAGACGCGCTTCAACGGCGTCCCCGGTGTCGTCTACACCGCCGGCGTGCGCCACGCCTACAACGTCGCCGAGGCGTTCCGCGCGCTCGGCATCAAGGCCGAGGGCGTGTCCGGTGAGACGCCCAAGCGCGAGCTGGCCGAGATCCTCGCGCGGTACGAGGCCGGCGAGATCGACGTGCTCGTCAACGCGCAGCTGCTCGCGGAGGGCTGGAACTCCCCGCGCGCGACCGTCTGCATGCACCTCGCGCCGACCGCCTCGCGCCGCATCTACCAGCAGCGCGTCGGCCGCGTGACGCGCCGCCATCCCGGCAAGGAGGCGGGCGTCGTCGTCGACTTCGTCCATCCCGCCACCCGCCACGACGACCCCGTCGTCACGCTGCACTCGCTGCTCGACCGCGACGTCTACCGCGGCGGCGCGATCGTCGTCGGTCCGGTGCGCCGCGGGCGCGGGCGCCGCGTGCGCGTCGAGCGCCGGGTGATCCCGGTCGCGGCGACGGAGGAGCGCCGGCACGAGATCTTCGAGCGCGAGCTCTGGCGCATCGCCGTCGAGCACCTCGACTGGGGCGAGCAGCACATGTGGTCGGCGCTCGCCGGCGCCCGCGTGCAGCCCAGCGGCTGGCGCCGCGCCCGCGCGATGCTCCACTTCGACCGCACCGGTGAGCTCAAGCGCCGCTTCCTGCTCACCGCGGTCGAGCGCAACAAGAACTCGCAGCTGCGGATCCGCGCGCTGCAGGAGATCGCCGCGCTGAAGGACCCCGAGGCGTTCGACCTCGCCTGCGACCTCGTCGGCACGTGGTCGCGCGAGGAGCGGCGCGAGGGCACGAAGGTGCTGCTCCTGGCCCTCGCCGAGAAGCGCATCGGCCGCCGCGACCAGGCGAACGCCTGGATCTGGCGCCTGGCCGAATACACGCGCGAGGTCCACGAGGAGTACGCGGTGCAGCGCTGGCCGGAGACCAAGCGGCTGCTCGGGCTGCTCGTGAACTCGTCGGGTCATGCGCACGCGCGCAACGCCCGGCGCCTGGTCCAGTCCTCGCGCAACCAGGACCGCCGGCTGCAGGCCGCGATCCTCGCCGCCGCGGTCGCGCACACGCCGGAGGCCGAGGAGGTCCTGCGCGGCGCCCGCACGCGCCTCTCGCGCAAGCCCGGGGCGCTCTCGCGCGAACTGCTGCGCAACTTCCCCAAGGGCAAAGGCCGGCGAGGACGCCGGCGCAAGAAGAAGGGCCCGGGCGAGAACGGCGCCGTCGAGGGCAACGGCCGCGAGGCGGTCGCCCAGGCGACGTCGGGCGAGGACACCGGAGGCACGCAGGACGCGCAGGTCGATGAGGCCACGACCGGTCGCAACGGCGGCTCGAAGGACGGCGACGCCCAGCAGCCGAGCCGCCGCAGGCGCTCACGCTCGCGCAGGCGCCCGGCCGCCACGGCGGGGCAGGACGGCGACGGCGCGCAGCCGGACGGGGACACGCCGTCTCCCAAGCCGGGACCCGAGGCCGAAGCGGCCTGAGTCGGAGGGCGGTCCGTCGCGGACCGCGTGTCGCAGGTGGCGTAGAGTCGGCCGATGACGGCCGTCCTCGAAGCTCCGGTCGATGCCCGCGATCGCGTCGCGCAGCTGGCGGCGGCGATGACCGAGGACGTCGACGCCCTCGGACGCGAGCTCGCCGCGCACGTGCGCGCGCAGGTCCCCGAGCTGGGTGACGACGTGGAGATGTGCGAGGCGACCGACGCCAATGGTGTCGCGCACGTCGGCGCGATGGCGGCGCTGCTGCGCTTCGGCGTGGCCGACGACGGGATCGTCGCGTCCGGCGAGGCGCTCGGATTCGCGCGGATGGTCGTCCACCGCGGCGTCAGCCTTCCGACGCTCCTGCGGTGCTACCACGTCGGTCAGGTCAAGCTCTGGCACCAGCTCGCCGATCGGCTCTTCTCGGACATCGATGACCCGGACGTGCTGCGCGATGTCGTGCGCTGGTCGGCGGACTTCGTCGCGGCCTACCTCGACGCCGTCCGCGAGCAGGCGGTCATGGCCTACAGCGAGGAACACGATCGCTGGTCGCGGTCCAACACCGCGATCCGCGAGCGGGCAATCCGCCGGATCCTCTCCGGCGACCTCGCGGATCCGCAGGTCGCCGGCCGGGAGCTGCGCCATGACCTGCAGCGGCACCATCTCGCGCTGCATCTGGCCGCGGAGCCCCCGGACCCCGCCGGACTGGAGGCCGCTGTCGCGGGGGTTGCCGCGCAGCTCGGAGCGGGTCGCCCGCTGACGCTGAACTCCATGACCGGTGCGCTCTGGGCCTGGGTCTCGGCCCACGATCCGATCGACCCGGCCGCGCTCCGCGCGATCCCGGTGCCCGCGGGCGTCATGCTCGCCGCCGGTTCGGCCGGGTACGGGCTGCCCGGCTTCCGCGCGAGCCATGACCGGGCGCTGCGCGCTGCACGCGTGTCGCGGCTCACCGGCGGGCGCGTCACGTGCTACGAGGATGTGGCGTTCCTCGACGCACTGACGGCCGACGACGCAGCGGCTCGCGCGTTCGCGGCCAGCGAGCTCCGCGCGCTCTCCGACGCGTCGCCGGAGCTCCGCGCGACGCTGCTCGCCTTTCTCGAGACCGGAGCGAGCCACAAGCGCGCCGCCCTGGCGCTCGGCGTCCACGAGAAGACGGTCGTGGGCCGGGTGCGCCGCGCGGAGAGCCTGCTGGGCCGCCCGCTCTCCGGCCGTCGCGCCGCCGTGGAGGCGGCGCTGCGCATCCACGACACGCTCTCCTGAGAGGACAGTCTCCGCGCCCGGCGCTGTCGCGAGGAGATAGCCCGCTCGGCGTGCCCGGCTGGGACGGTGCCGGCGTGAGCACGATTCCGTATGACGTCGCGACCCTCGCCGTCCCCGAGATCATCGCGAACCCCTACCCGGCCTACGCGGCGCTCCGCGACCGGTCGCCGCTTCCCGGCTACGTCGACTACCCGCCCGGCACGGTGCCGGGGGTCGACGAGCCCGTCACCGCGTGGGCTCTGCTGAGTCACGAGCAGGTCACCGCGGCGGCGCGGGACCACCGGACGTTCTCGAGCCGTGACCCGGTCCAGGAGGCATCGGAGGCCCCGTCGCTCATGCTCGTCAACACCGACCAGCCGCGGCACACGGCGCACCGCAAGGTCGTGAGCAAGGCGTTCACCCGCTCGCGCGTCGCGGCGCTGCGCCCGTATCTGCAGGAGAAGGTCGGCGCGCTCGTCGCGACGATCACGCCCGGCGAGGAGCTGGAGGTCGTCCACGACATCTGCGCCGCGCTTCCGGCGATCGTGATGTGCCGGTTCTTCGGCGCGCCGGACACCGACGCTCCGTCCTACGAGCGGTGGGCCAACGCCTTCATGCTCTCCAGCGACCTCTCCGGCGAGGAGCGCAACGCCTCCAACCTGGAGATGGCGGGGTACTTCGTCGAGCTCGTCGGCGGCCGGGCGCAGACGCTCGCCGCGGGCCGTGAGCCGTCGGACGACCTCGTGGACGCGCTGCTCGTCGCCGAGGCCGAGGGCGAGCGGCTGACCGTCGAGGAGGTGATCCGGCTGTGCATCACGCTCGTGGTCGCCGGCAGCGAGACGAGCATGTACTTCGCCGCGAACGTTGTGGACGCGCTGCTCGAGTACCCCGCAGAGGCGGCCCGCCTGCGCACTGACCGCAGCCGTCTGACCGCGTTCCTCAACGAGAGCCTGCGCCTCTCGGGCCCGCCGCAGCGGCTGTTCCGGATCGCCACATGCGATGTCGAGGTCGGCGGGAAGCTCATCCGGGAGGGCGACTGGGTCGCGCTGTTCTTCGCGGCGGCCAATCACGATCCGCTGGTCTTCCCCGACCCGGACGTGTTCGACCCCGATCGCGCGAACGCCGGGAAGCACCTGACCTTCGGGCTCGGTATCCACTACTGCCTGGGTGCCCCGCTCGCCATGCTCGAGCTCGAGTGCCTGGTCGACGCGCTGCTGGACCGCTTCGCGCGGCTCGAGCGCGGCCCGTCGCCGCGGGTGCCGCAGACCGCGACGATGCTTCAGCACTCGTTCAGCTCCATCCCTGTCGTCTTTCACGAGGAGTAGCCGATGCCCGACAACATCACCGTCACACAGGGCGCCTACGAGCGGTTCGGCGCCGGAGACATCCCCGGCATGCTGGAGTTCCTGAGCCCCGAGGTCGTCATCGAGTTCTACGGCCCCGAGGTCATCCCGTATGCCGGGACGTGGCGCGGCCACGCGGAGGTGACCCGCTGGCTGGAGACGATCTTCGCGTCCCTCGAGGTCCGGCGCTTCGAGCCGCAGGAGATGCTGGCGGACGCCGACAAGGTCGTCACGACCGGAACGCTCGAGTTGGTCGCGCGCAGCACCGGGCAGGGATTCGCCTCAGACTTCGTGCACGTGATCACCCTCGCCGAGGGGCGCTGGGTGCGCTTCCGCGACTGGATGAACACGGCTGCTGCCGCGGAGGCGTTCTCCGCGCCCGCGATCACCGCGGCCTGAGCACGGCTATGCCGGGCCCAGATGCACCTCGCCGGCATGCAGCTCCGTCCGCCCCCCGCCGTCGAGTTCCACGACCAGCCGCCCGTCGCCGTCGATCCCGGCCGCGACCCCGCTGCCGCCGCTCCAGGAGATGGCGCGCCCGCGCAGGGCGTCGCGCTCGCGGAAGGCGGTGAGGATCGCCGCGTCGTCGAGCGCGAGCGCCGACTCCAGCTCCCGCAGGAGGCGGTCACGCACCAGCGGGATGTCCGCCGGCTCCAGTCCCAGTGTCGTCGCGGTCGCGTGGAGCTCCTCCGGCAGGTCCTCGACGCGCAGCGCGACGTTGAGCCCGATCCCCAGGACGGCCCAGCCCTCCTGGGGACGCCCTTCCGCGAGGATGCCGGCCACCTTGCGGCCGGCGATCAGCACGTCGTTGGGCCACTTGATCCGCGCGTCCGGCCCGCAGACGCGCGCCACGGCGACGCCCGCCGCCAGCGGCAGGAGGTCGGGCGGGTCGCGCAGCACGAGGCTCATGAGCAGTGCAGTGCCCGGGGGCGCCGACCAGCGTGCGGCCCTGGCGCCCGCGGCCCGACGTCTGCTCGGCCGCCGTGACGAGCGTGCCGTGCGGCGCGCCGGCCTGGGCGAGCGCGCGGGCGCGGTCGCTCGTGGAGGCGGTCTCCCGCAGGTGCAGGTGCGGCGTCCCGAGCGCGCTCAAGCCGCCGGCCTGATGCGGACCTCGTCGTCGAGGCCCAGTCCGAGCAGCTCGGCCGCCGAGCCGCGGTTCACGGCGAGCGCGAGGGTGCGGTAGGCGTCCTCGTAGATCATCGGCTCGCCGGGCTGGACGTCGGCGAACGCCTTCGCGTAGACGCAGCGGGTCCCGTTGACGGCCATCGGATGCCCGAGCCGCAGCCCGAACGCCGCCAGCTCCTCGTGCTCGACGTCGAGCATGACGTTGCCGAAGCGGTCGATGCTCACCGCGTGGGCGACGATCTCGTCGGCCTCGGCACGCGCGAGCGGCATGTGCAGCGTCACGAGGTCGTCCGGGTCGATCGGCTCGCCGGCCGCCGCGAGCGGTTCCCCGGACGCCAGCGCCGCGGCGACGGGCGCGAAGATGTCGCGTCCGTGGAACGTCGCCGACGCCGGCTCCAGGCGGTGCGGCGAGAGGCCGATGTCCACCGCCTCGACGGCGCCGCCGAAGCGCGCGACGGCGAGCGAGAGCAGGCCGTTGTCGGGCCCGACGAGCATCCGGTCGTCCTCGGCGACGCGCACGGCGATGGCGAGCCGGTCACCGCCGACCTCGGGGTCCACGATGGCGAGGTGCACCCCAGCCGGGCAGTAGGGGAGCGCGCGCCGCAGGACCAGCGCGCCGGAACGCACGTCATGGCGCGGGACGCCGTGCGTGAGATCGACGACCGTCGCGCCCGGCGCGATCTGCTGGATCACGCCGTGGCACACGCCGACGAAGTCGTCGGCGAGGCCGTAGTCCGACAGGAACGTGAGGGGCCGTGTCACCCGGCCAGCGGGCGCTGGGGATTCTGCGGGTCGCGCTCGCTGACCCCGTGCGGGGCGCCGTACTCGGCGAGCTTGTCGAGGAAGGGCGCCGCGTCGAACGCCGCGGGCCCGAGCACGCCGGCGCCCGACCAGACGCCCGTGGCGAGCAGCTCCATGCCGATGACCGGGTTGATCGCGGTCTGCCAGACGACCGCCTGGGATCCGTCGAGCTCCATCGTGTGGGCGTTGTCGGACACGTGGTAGATGTACGTCGCCTTCGGCTCGCCGTCCTTGCCCTTGCCGGTGACGAGCGTCCCGGCGCACGTCTTGCCGCTCATGCGGTCGCCGAGCTCGGCCGGGTTGGGCAGGGCGGCCGCGACGACGTCACGGGGGCTGACCTTGTGACCGCGCACGTCGATCGGCTCCGTGCGGTCGAGCCCGAGCTTGTGCAGGGTCTTGAGCACCTCGATGAACTCGTCGCCGAGCCCGTACTTGAACGTGCAGCGGCGGCAGTCCACCCAGCGCGGGATCAGGAGCACCTCCTCGTGCTCGACGTTCACGCACTCGACCGGGCCGATCCCCTCGGGGAACTCGAAGACCTCGGGCTCGGAGAACGGCGCCGTCGTGTACCAGCCGCGGTCCTTCTCCCAGATCACGGGCGGGTTCAGGCACTCCTCGATCGTCGTCCAGATCGAGAACGTCGGAGCGAAGTCGTAGCCCTCGATGACGAGATTCGCGCCGTCGCGCACACCCGCCTCGTCGATCTCCGAGAACAGGTGGTCGGCGGCGTAGCGCGCGGCGAGGTCGGAGAATCCCGGCTCGACGCCGAGCCCGAGGATGGCGAGCCGGCCCTTGGCCTCCCAGTCGGCCGCCTTCTCGAACTGCGCGTCACCGAGCTTCACCCCGGTCAGCTCGTGCGGCTTCTCGGGGTGCGGCGAGGAGAGCGTCGCCGCCATGTCGATGTACGTGCAGCCGGCCTCGAGCGCGGCCGCGAAGATCGGCGGGTTCAGCCGCGGGTCGCAGGCGTTGAGGATGACGTCGGCGTCCTCGATGCGCGCGAGGTCGATGATCGCCTGCGGGTTCGCGGCGTCGATCGCGGTCGCCGCGTAGCGGGGGTCGCCGAGCCGGTCGACGGCGGCCTGCGCCCGAGCGTGGTCGACGTCCGCCAGGACGAGCTTGTCGAAGAAGTCGCGCCGGCGCGCGATCGCAGCCGCGGCGACGCCAACGCCGCCCGCGCCGATGATGAGAATCCGCATGCGCCGACACTACCGCCGAGTGCAGCGGGCAGGTGCCCGCCTGGTCAGGAGCGCGCGGCGACGTCCGCGAGCAGCGCGTCGAGCAGGCCGTCCGGGGTGTGGACGGGCGCCTCGACGTCCGGCTCGGTGCCCAGGGCGCGCAGCGCCTCGCTGGTGACCGGGCCGATGGAGACGATCCGCGGGCCGGCGAGGGAGCCGGCGGCGTCGTGGAAGAAGCGTGCGGAGGAGGCGCTCGTGAAGGTGGCGTACTCCGCGCCGAGGGCGGCGTCGCGGGCCGCGGGCGCGAGCTCCTCGGCGACGGTGCGGTACAGCGCCAGCACCTCGACTTCGGCGCCGCGCTCGCGCAGCGCGTCGGGCAGCACGTCGCGCGCATCCTGCGCGCGGGCGATCAGCGCGCTCTTCACGGGGACGTGCTCCAGCGCCTGCACGAGCGACTCGGCGACGGACCGCTCGGGCACGATGTCCGCCTCGATGCCGTGGGCGCGCAGCGCGCGCGCGGTGCCCGGGCCGATGGCGGCGATCGTCGGGCCGGCGAGCGCGCGGGCGTCATGCACGCGCGAGAGGAGCTGGTCGGCGCCGTTCGGGCTCGTGATGCAGATGAGGTCGAAGGTGTCGAGCGGCGGGACGACGACGTCGAGCGGCTCGATCCGGATCGCCGGCGCCTCGACGACGCTCGCGCCGAGGGCGCGCAGGCGCGCGGCGAGCTCGCTCGCCTGGGCGCGGGCGCGCGTGACGGCGACGCTCACGCCGGCCAGCGGCCGTGCGCCGGAGCGCCAGCCGAGCTCGGTCCCGAGCGCCGCGACGTCGCCGACGATGGTGATCGCCGGCGCGCGGACCTGAGCGTCGGCGGCGACCTGCGCGATCGTGGCGAGCGTGCCGTGGACCTCGCGCTGGTCGGGGAAGGTGCCGCGCTGGACGACGGCGACCGGCTGGCTCGCAGGCCGCCCGCCGGCGATGAGTTGCTCCGCGATCTGCCCCAGCCGGCGTACGCCCATGTAGAAGACGAGCGTTCCGGGGAACGCGGCGAGGGCCGGCCAGTCGATCTGCGTCTCCGGCTTCTCGGGATCCTCGTGGCCGGTGACGAACGCGACGGCGGCCGAGATGCCCCGCTGGGTCACCGGGATGCCCGCGTAGGCGCTCGCCGCGATCCCGGCCGTCACGCCCGGGACGACCTCGAACGG
This sequence comes from uncultured Actinomycetes bacterium, assembly GCA_963823375.1. GTDB lineage: Bacteria > Actinomycetota > Thermoleophilia > Solirubrobacterales > Solirubrobacteraceae > F1-60-MAGs163. The sequence continues at coordinate 40,518 of CAWGLQ010000021.1, forward strand.
GATGCCCTCGGCGACGCAGCGCTGGGCCTCCTCGCCGCCGCGGCCGAAGACGAACGGGTCGCCGCCCTTGAGCCGCACGACGCTGCGCCCGGCACGCGCGTGCTCGGCCACGAGGTTCTCGGTCACGTCCTGCGGCACCTGCTCGCCGCCGCCGATCTTCCCGACGTCGATGACCTCGGCATCCGCGCGGACGCCGTCGAGCGCCTCGGCGGGAATCAGCTTGTCGTGCAGCACGACGTCCGCCGTCGCCAGCAGCTCGAGCGCGCGGGCCGTGAGCAGGCCGGGGTCGCCCGGGCCCGCCCCGACGAGGTAGACGGTGCCGGGTGCGGCGCCGCTCATCGGCCGAGCACCTCGTGGGCGCCGGCGCTGACGAGCCGGCCCGCGACCTCGGCGCCGAGTGCCTCGGGCGTGCCGCCCCCGTCCGTCGCCGTCAGCGTGTCGCGCAGCCAGGCGCTGCCGTCCAGGCGCCCGACGAACGCGCTCACCGTCATCGTGCCTGCGCTGCCGTCGAGGGTGGCGTGTGCGCCCATCGGCGTGTGGCAGTCCGCGTCGAGGCCCCGGACCAGCTCACGCTCGGCGAGCAGGCAGGCATGCGTCGCCGCGTCGTCGAGCGTCGCCGCCGCGTCGAGCACGGCGGTGTCTGCGGCGCGCGCGGCGAGCAGGAGCGCGCCCTGCCCGGCACACGGGACGAGTTCCGGCAGTGTGCCCGTCGCCTCGTCGCCGCGTCCCAGGCGCTCGAGCCCCGCGAGGGCGAGGACGATCGCGTCGAACTCGCCTGCGTGCAGGTGCTTCAGGCGCGTGTCGACGTTGCCGCGCAGATCGCTCACGGTCAGATCGTCGCGGAGCGCACGCAGCTGCGCGGCGCGGCGTTGCGATGCCGTTCCCACGCGTGCGCCCGGCGGGAGCGCGTCGAGCGACGGCGCACCGCAGAGCGCATCCACCGCGGGGGCGCGGGTCGGCACGGCGGCGATGACGATGCCCTCGGGCAGATGCGCCGGGACGTCCTTGGCCGAGTGGACCGCGAGGTCGACGTCACCGCGCAGCAGCGCGTCGTCCAGCTCGCGGACCCAGCGCTCCTTGTCGAGCGCCGCGCGGTCGCGGTCGCCGGTGGTGGTGATGGGGACGAGCTCGTGTCCCGGACCGAGGGCGCTGGAGACGGCCCCGGCCTGGGCGAGCGCGAGGGCGCTGCCGCGGGTGCCGATCCTCACGACGACGAGCGGCGGCGCAGCTCGCGCACCGGCGCGGGCTCGCCCGCGGGCATGTCCTCCGCGGCCGCGGCGCTGCTGCCGGCGGCCTCGTCGGGCACCTCGTCGAACCCGAAGAACTCGCGCAGCACCGCCAGGCGCCCGTGCCCGCCGCCGTGCTCGAGGGCCCGCATGCGGATCGTCGGCTCGTGGAGGAGGCGCTGCATGACCGACCGGGCGATCGCCTCGGCGCGGGCGATGTCGCGCGGCGACGCGTCCTCCCAGCGGCCGGCGTTCTCGGTCAGCACCTGCTCGACGATCGCCGAGCCGTACTCGCGCAGCGCCGCGATCGTGGGCACCGCGCCCTGCTGCGCCATCCAGGCGGAGAAGCGCTCGATCTCCTCCTCGACGAGCGCCTCGGCCCGCTCCCGCTCGCCCTCGCGCACGCCGAGATTGCGTGCGCCGACGGCCTGCAGGTCGTCCATGTCGTACAGCGTCACGCCGTCGATCTCGGTGCACTCGTGCTCGAAGTCGCGCGGGACGGCGATGTCGATCAGCACGATCGGGCGACCGCCGCGGGCGTCCATGACGACTCGCAGCTCGTCCGCGCCGACGATCGGGTGCGGGGAGGACGTGGACGCGACGACGATGTCGGCGTCCACGAGCCGGTCCGGAAGTTCGTCGAGCGAGCCCACACGGCCGCCGAAGCGCTCGGCGAGGGCGCGAGCGCGGTCGGCGCGGCGGTTGGCGACGAACATCGTGCGCACGCCCTGCTCGTGCAGCGCGCGGGAGGTCAGCTCGGCCGTCTCGCCCGCGCCGATGATCAGGACCGAGCGCTCGTGCAGGTCGCCGACGGCCTCGCGCGCGAGATCCACGGCGACCGACGACACGCTGACGCGCGCCTGGCTGACGGCGGTCTCGCTGCGCACGCGCTTGCCCGTCTGGAGCGCGGCGCGGAAGAGGCGGTTCGTGAACGGCCCGGTGGTGCCCGCGGCGAGCGCGGCCTCGTAGGCGCGGCGAACCTGGCCCTGGACCTCGCTCTCGCCGACGATCATCGAGTCCAGGCCGCTCGTGACCCGGAACAGGTGGCGCGCCGCGTCGCAGTTGCGCGGCGAATAGACGACGTCCACCAGCTGGGTGGGGCGGATCTGCGCGCGCTGGGCGAGCTTGCCGAGCAGCTCCGCCTCCGCCTGCACCGGGTCGGTGGTGACGAGGTAGATCTCGGTGCGGTTGCAGGTCGAGATCGCGACGGCCTCGCGCACCTCCTCGCGGGCGACGAGCTCGCGCGTGAACCGCTCCGCCTCGCGCTCGGTCAGCGCCATCCGCTCGCGCATGGCGACATGCGCGGTCTTGTGCGAGATGCCGATGGCGAGGAGCTCGCTCATCGAGGCATCTCCGGGCCGTGTGTCGAGCGACGGCGCGCTGTCGTGGCGAGGAGCTCGCTCACGACACTTCGGCCTCCTCGGGCTCGCCCGCGGCGATGCGGTTGAGCTCGCGCAGCTCACGCTCGAGCCGGCTCGAGCGGAGTGCCGCGACGCCGAGGTAGATCAGCAGCAGCGCGACGAACACGAGATACGCCGCGGCGACGTAGCCGGCGTTGTCGGGCAGCGTGTCGGTGCTCACGACTCGGCCACCCGTGGCGCGGCGCTGCGGCCGCCCGTCGCGGGTCCGTCGCCCGTGAGCCGGCGCCGCAGGGCCTTCAGCTGGGCGCGGTTGTGCTTGCCGGTCATCTCCATCTTGTACAGGGTGATGAACAGGAGCGTCATCCCGATGATCGCGGTGTAGAAGGCGAGCTTCATGTCGCCCGGCAGGTCGCCGCCCGACGTGTTGAGCACGCGCGGATGGATCAGCGGGTCCGCGAGCCGGACCGCCATGAAGTTCAGCGGGACGAATGCCCCCGCGACGATCGCGAAGACCGCGGCGTAGCGCGACTGCTTCTCCGGGTCCTCGATCGAGAAGCGCAGCGGCTGGTAGGTCGCGTACAGCAGGAACACGATGAGGAACGAGACGAGCGTCGGCTCGTCCCACACCCACCACTGGCCCCACGCCGCCTTCGCCCACAGCGAGCCGGTGAGCAGCGCGCCGATGCAGAAGATCAGCGCCTGGTGGATCGCCGTGTAGCTGCGCAGGTCGTGCCGCGGGTCGCCGGTGCGCAGGTACTGGATCGCGCAGATCCCGCCGAACACGAAGCCGCCGAGCGTCACGATCGCGAGCGGCACGTGGACGTAGAAGATCTTCTGCGAGAAGCCCTGGTCGGCGTCCATCGGCGCGACGAACGCGGCCAGCGTGAACGCCGCGGTCAGCACGATCGCGGTGGCGAATCCCAGTGCGCCGAGGCGCGTTCCATAGAGCTTCTTGCTCGTCGGCATCCCTAGTCCTCGACGAGGTAGTCGAAGAGCGCCCAGGCCAGAAGGGCGAAGATCAGATCGTACAGCGCAAGGACGGCCAGCCAGCGTCCCGGGAGCGCGCCTGCGCCCGCGGCGCTGAAGATGGGCGCGGTGGCGCGCGCCGCGCCGATGATCACGGGGATCAGCAGCGGGAGCGCGAGGATCGAGGTGATGAGGTCCCGGGCACGGGTCTGGACGGCGATCGCCGCGACGAGCGTGCCGACGACGGCCAGCCCCAGGTCGGCGAGCAGCAGCACGAGCGCCAGGCGCGCCCACGCGCCCGGTCCGGGCGTCGGCCCGAGCAGCAGGACGGCGAACAGCGGGACCGCCACGACCTGGAGCGCGACGAGGAAGAGGAACAGCGCGGACGTCTTCGCGAGGAACAGCGAGGAGCGATCGACGGGGGCCAGGAGGAAGCCGTCCAGCCCGCCCTCGTCGCGGTCGGCGACGAAGAGGCGGTTGATCCCGAGCAGCGCCGCAAGCGTCAGGGTCACCCAGAGGACCCCTGCCGCGAGGTCGCCGTCGACCGTGTCGCGCTGGAGCGCGAAGTGGAAGAGCACGTAGGCGGTCGCGCTGAACAGCGCCATCGCGACGAGCGTCTGCGGGGCGCGCCGCTCGAGCCGCAGCTCCTTCGCGAGCACGGCGCCCGCGGCGGCGAGCGTGCCGGGAGGTGTCGGCGCGCTCACCGGTACAGCGCTCCGATCTCGGCGGCGGTGACGGCCTGGGCGCGTCCGAGCAGCGCCGCGCGGCCGTCGCGCAGCCCGAGCGCGAGGTCGCCCTCGGCCAGGCCGCCGACGGGGTCGTGGCTCGTGACGACGCGCGTGCGTCCGCTCGACCGGCCGACGAGCGGCTCGAGCAGGTCCATGCCCGCGGGGTCGAGGTTGGCGCGCGGCTCGTCGAGCAGCAGCACGTCGGGGTCGTGCAGCACGGCGCGGCAGACGGCCAGGCGCTGCGTCATGCCGCGGGAGTACGTGTGGACGCGATCGTCACCGCGGCGCTGCAGGTCGACCGCGGCGAGCAGCTCCTCGATCCGCTCGGCGGGGCGCCGCAGCCCGTGCAGGCGCGCGTGGTAGGCGAGGTTCTCGCGTGCGCTGAGGTCGCCGTAGAGCAGCGGGTCGTGGCCGAGGAACCCGACCTGCCCGCGCACGCGCCAGCCCTCCTTCTGCACGTCGTGGCCGAGCACGCGCGCGGCGCCGGCGCTCGGGCGCAGCAACGTGGCGAGCACCCGCAGCAGCGTCGACTTCCCGGCGCCGTTGGGGCCGAAGACGACGAGGGTCTCGCCGGCGTCGAGCTCGGCCGTGACCTCGTCCAGGGCGGCGCGCTCGCCGTAGCGGCGCGTCAGGCCCTCCAGCTCAATGGCGGGCACCGGGCTCCTCCCGGGCGAGGGTCGCGGCGGCGTGCGGCAGCGCCGGCGCGATGACGGGGAAGAGCTGCTCGATCGCCTTCGGGTTGCCCGGCAGGTTCACGATCAGCGTGCGCCCCGCGATGCCGCTGACCCCGCGCGTGAGCAGCGCCAGCGGCTGGTGGCGCAGGCCCTCGATGAGCATCGCCTGCTGGAAGGCGGGGGCGTCGCGCTCGATCACCGCGCGGGTGGCCTCGGGCGTGACGTCGTCGGGCGTGAGCCCCGTGCCGCCGGTGGTGAACGCGAAGCGCACGTCGTCGGCGACGAGCGCGCGCAGCCGCGCGGTGATCGCGTCCGCGTCGTCCGGGAGCACCTCGACGGGGAGGACCTCGCAGCCGGCGGCGGCGAGCAGCTCGGCCAGGCGCGGGCCGGAGCGGTCCTCGCCCTCCCCGCGGGCGAGCGACGTCGAGATGGTGAGCACGGCGGCGCGCATGGCCGGGGACGGTACCCGCGCGCGCCCCGTAGGCTCATGCGCATGGGGCGGATCGCGGTGGTCGGCGCAGGATTCGCAGGGCTCGCGGCGGCCGATGCGCTCGCTGCGGCGGGGCGCGAGGTCGTCGTCCTGGAGGCACGGGACCGGGTGGGCGGACGCGTGCACAGCGTCCCGTTCGCGAGCGGGCTGGTCGAGCGCGGCGCCGAGTTCGTGTTCGACGGCCACGAGCAGGTGCAGGCGCTGTGCGCCCGCTTCGGGCTCACGCTCGCCGACAAGGGCTTCCCTTACGGCGACCGCGAGCCCCGCGGCGGGCTGCCGACGACGCGGGCGGCCGTCGTGGCCGCGGCTGCCGGCCTGGGCGCGGCCGCTGCGGGAGGCGGATCGGTGGCCGACGCCGTCGAGCGGCTGAACGCCGACCCGGCCGCGCGGGCCGCGGTGCGTGCGCGCCTGGAGATGACGCACGCGACGCCCGCCGACCGCCTGTCCGCGAACGTGCTGGAGGGCGACGAGGGCTCGTCGTTCGGCGACTACTCCTCGACGACGGTCGTCGAGGGCAACCAGGCGATCGCGGCGGGGCTCGCGGCCGGTCTCGCGGATCTCAGGCTCGGCGCGCCCGTGCGCGAGGTCGCGTGGGAGCCGGGCGGCGGCGTGCGACTCACCGTCGACGGCGGGGACCACGTCGAGGCCGAGCGCGTCGTCATCGCCGTCCCGCTCGCGGTGCTCGACGCGATCACGTTCACACCGGCCCTCCCCGGCGAGCTGCGCGGCGCACTCGCGCGCGCCGGGATCGGTCACGCCGCCAAGCTCTTCCTCGCCCTGACCGGCCCGGCCGAGCCGGCGAGCGTCATGGCGCCGGCCGAGCGCTACTGGACGTTCACGTCGCTCGGCGCCGGCGGCGCGGCGCCACGCGTGTGCGGCGCGTTCGCGGGGACCCTGGAGGCGGTCGAGCGTCTCGTCCCCGGCGGCGACCCGGCGCCCTGGGTCGCGTCGGTCACCGCTCTGCGCCCGGAGCTCGCGCTGGACCCCGCGTCCGCGCTCGCCGCCACCTGGCACGACGACCCCTGGGCGCGCGGCGCCTACAGCGCCGGGGTGCTCGGCACCCTCCCCGGCGACGAGGACCTCCTCTCAGCCCCCGTCGGCCCGCTCCATTGGGCGGGCGAGCATCTCGCCGGTGCGTACGCCGGCTACATGGAGGGCGCGCTGCGCACCGGGCAGCGCGCGGCCGCCGAGATCCTCGCCGGCTAGGCGCCCGCGGGCGGGCGCTTCCAGTCGCCGCTGCGCCCGCCGGACTTCTCCAGCAGCACGACCTGCTCGATCGCGACGCCCTTGTCGAGCCCCTTGACCATGTCGTAGACGGTCAGCGCGGCGACGCTCGCCGCGGTCATCGCCTCCATCTCCACGCCGGTGCGGGCGCTCACGCGCGCGGTCGCGGTGAGCGTCACGAGTCCGGCGGCGGCGTCGATCTCGCCCTCGACGTCGATGTGGTCCAGGCCGATCGGGTGGCAGAGCGGGATCAGCTCGCCCGTGCGTTTGGCGGCCTGGATGCCGGCGATGCGCGCGACGCCGAGGACGTCGCCCTTCGGCGCGTCACCCGCCGCGACCACGGCTGCGGTCTCGGGCGTCATGTGCACGAGCGCCTGCGCGACGGCCCGGCGATCGGTCACGGGCTTGGCGGCGACGTCGACCATGCGCGCCGCGCCGTGCTCGTCCAGATGCGTCAGGTCGCCCATGCTCAGAACAGGCGCTGGCGCGCCTTGGAGAGGGAGAACCCGTGGCCCTTGGAGTTCGTGCAGGTCACACCGCTCTGGCGGATCCGGCAGGTGATCGAGCGAAAGCTCCACGACGTTCCGTACGGGCGGATCGGGCGACGCGGGTCGAGCACCGTGTCGCCTGCGCACAGGCGGTACCCCTTGCGGCTGCCGAGCCCGACGCCGTAGGCGGTCCCGTAGTCCAGCTCGCAGCTCTTGGGCTTCGCCGGGCGGCCGTTGGTCGTCGCCGCGATGTCGCAGCGGACGGACGAGCCGTAGCCCGCGCACCCGATGTTCCCGGACGGTGAGCGGAAGCCCCCGGCCGCACCGGCGGGCGCGGCGGCGACGCAGGCCGCGATCAGCACCAGGGAGAACAGGGACAGGACACGCCGCATCGCGGCCAGCGTACTGCGCTCAG
>CAWGLQ010000022.1:0-128401 GCA_963823375.1 uncultured Actinomycetes bacterium
AGGCGCCCTCAGGCCGCCGGCTGAGCGGGCTGCGGATCCGGCCGCACGATGACCGTGTCCGCGATCGCGACGATCTCGTCGACCGGCAGGGCTGCACGGGCGGCGTGGTCGCGGATCGCCTCGGGGCTCGAGGCCTCGTAGATGCACACGGTGCCCAGGGCGCCGCTGGTCTCGTCGAGGACGTAGCTGCGGATCCAGCGGATGTCCTCGGGCATCTCCTCGTCGGCCACGGACGTCGAGCGCGCGGCCGCCTCGCCGAGCTCGTCGGCCGAGCGCCAGCCGTTGCGCCGGATGATCGCGTACAGGTTCATGGGTGATCCCTTCTCGGTGGTGGTCGCCATGCCTGGACGCTAGGTGCGCCGGTCACCCGGCGCATGGGGTGGTCTCCCTAACTTTCGCGGGCGTCGGCCAGCAGGCCCATGCGCACGGCGGCCGCGCTCGCCTGCCCGCGGTTGCGCACGCCGAGCTTGGCAAGGATCGACGAGACATGGTGGTCGACGGTCTTCTCGGACACCACGAGCCGCTCTGCGATCTCCGCATTGCGCAGGCCGTCGGCGATCAGCGCGAGCACTTCGAGCTGCCGGTTGGTGAGCCCGCCGGCGTTCTCGCGGGTCCGGGCGATCGGGCCGCGCGGCACGTTGCGCACTCCCCGTGCGCGCAGGCGGCGAGCCAGAACGGCCACAGCGGCCGAGGCGCCGAGTGCCAGCAGCTGCTCGTGCGCCTCGCGCAGGGCCTGCTCGTCGTCGGCCCCGGCGAGCGCGAGGGCGGCTTCATACGGATGCTCGAGCTCCGTCCAGGCGAGCGCGGCTCCGCGGTGGTCGCCGGCCAGTTCGATCCCGTGCGGGCCGTCCAGCGGCTGCGCCGGCAGCTCGTCGACCAGCCCTGCGCGGCGCCGCCAGACGAGCAGCGCGGCCGCGCTGCCGAGGGCGTCCCGGTCAAGGGCCATCGCGAGCGTGTCGCTCGTCGCCTCGTCGATGCGGCCGGCCTGTCCCTGGAGCCATGCGACCTCGGCCCGGGCGCTCGAGGCCGGCGTGTGGTACTGCAGCGACCCGTCGGCGCGCGCGGCGTCCAGCGCTTCGTCGAGTGGCGACCCCGCGTCCGGGTCGCCACGTCGCGCGCGCACCAGCGCGAGCACGAGCAGCGGCCCGTGGCGGGCGTTCATGTGATCGGTGACTCGTGCCAGGAGGTCCGTCGCGATCTGCACGGCGCTGTCGAAACGCCCTGCTGAGAGGTCCGCCTCCGCCCGCATGCCGAGCAGGCAGTTCTCCCATGCCTCCAGTCCGTGGTCGCCGCAGTAGGTGAGACCTTCGGTGGAGTAGGGCTCGGCGCGCCGCCAGTCGTACAGGACGCCCAGGCAGGACACGATGTTGATGTACGCGCGGCCCGCTTCCGCGGCCCGCTCGTCCTCGCGGGCGAGCGCGAGGCTGCGCTCGAGCATGGCCAGCCCTTCGTCGTCGCGGCGCAGCAGCGCGGCACATCCGGCGTTGTTGAGCGCGCGAATGAGCGTCTCGCGGTCTCCGGTGCGTTCGGCGATCTCGATCGCCCGAGCGCCCAGCGCGATCGCCTCGGCGAGACGTTCGTCGTACATCGCCATCGCGCTCTGCTCGCTGTAGGCCTTCGCGATGTCGCGATCGCTCTCCCCGAGGGCCTCGAGGATCGCTACCGCCTCCTCGATGCCCGCGTTGGCCTCGACGCCACGCCCTGCGCAGCTCAGGGGACGAGCCCGCAGGAGGAGCGCCTCGGCGACGCGCCGGCGCTCGCCGGTCGCGCGATGGATCTCGATGACGTCGCCGAGCGCGTCGATGCCCTCGGCGCGCATGTCCGTCAGGTAGCACTCGGCTGCGTAGCGCTCGAGCAGGTCGGCGCGCTCCGGCTGCGCGAGATCGCCGGCGAAGCGCAGCGCACGCGCGTACTGCTCGGCCGCCTCACGGTGGGCACTGAACGCCGACGCCTGCTCGGCTGCCGCGACGGCGAACCGCAGGACGGCGGCGGCGTCGCCGGCTCCCTCGGCGTGGTGGGCCAGGCGCGCGGGCTCACGCTCGGCGCCGAGCGCCTGGAGGGCGCGGCGGTGCAGGTCGACACGGCGGTCCGGCGGCAGCGACTCCTCGACGGCCAGCCGGGCCAGCTCATGGCGGAAGGCGATCGCGGCGCCGTCGGCGGTCAGCATGCCGGCGTGCAGGCATTCGTCGACCGCGCCCGCCGGCAGCGTCTGCAGTGCGTCGAGCAGCCACACCTCCGTGCGTCCCGGGATGACCGCGACGGCATCCAGCAGGAGGCGCGCGGACGGGCTGAGGCGCGCAGAGCGCGCCAGCACCGCGTCGCGGATCGTGTCCGGCAGCGCCGCGTCGGCGGCGGCGAGGGCCTCGGTCACGAAGAACGCGTTACCGCCTGTGCGGGCGAACAGGGCGACCGGATTCACGCCGACCGGCTCGGCGAGCGCCGCGACGGCGTCGGCCGAGAGCGGCGGGACCTCCAGGCGCGCCACCGCGTCGGTCGACGGCAGCTCGCCCAGCAGGAGACGCAGAGGCCCCGTGCGCGCGACCTGGTCGCTGCGGTAGCTGACGAGGAGCAGGAGCGGGACGCCGCCGGCGCGTCCGGCCACGAGCCGCAGCACGTCCAGCGTGGCCTCGTCAGCCCAGTGCACATCCTCGATGACGACGACCGAGGGGGAGCGCCCCTCGGCCTGCCGCAGCAGCGAGGCCGCCACGTCGTGCGGCGCCCCACCGGCAGCGACCTGCTCCATCAGTTCGTCGCCGAGCCCCGTCGCGAGGTCGAGCAGCGGGCCGAGCGGACGCGGCGTGGCGAGCGCCTCGCAGGTCGCCCAGTGGGCGTCCGCCTCCCGCGGCAGCGCCGCGCAGAACTCGCGCAGCAGCATGGTCTTGCCGGCTCCGGCCTCTCCTGCGACGAAGACCACCTGGCCGCGCAGGGTCCTCGCCACGTCAGCCAGCGCGTCCGTGAGCGCTTCCAGCGCCGGTTCGCGCTCGAGCAGCGCCGGTTCCTCCACGACGGCGAGGGTGGACTCGCTCATGAGCGACATCTTCCTGCGCCGTCAGCTCGGATGCAACGCTTTCCGGCCCGTCGCGACCTTCGCACCACCGAAGCCTGCGGCTGCGCCGGCGGCGAGCGCCCCGGTCGCGAGCAGCACGACGGCCAGCGTGTCGAGGCCGCCCTCGTCGCTCACGGACGGGGCTCCCGACATGACGAGCACCGGCGGGGCGGCGCTTCCGGTGTCTGCGTCGAGCGCCGGCACCGCGAGGGCCGGTGCGCTGATGCCGAGCGTCATGGCTGCGGTGGCGAGGGTGACGGCGGTGCTGCGCCTGAACAACATGGTGTGCCTCCTTCGAAACGGGTTCGAACGGTCGGGCGCAGGCTCGCTGGGGAGGCGCTCTGCTGCATCGGGAGACCTCCCGATCTTTCCCCGGGCCCCGGCTATCGTCCGCCCATGCCCGCCTACGACCGGAGCTTCTGGGACGAGCGCTGGTCACAGGGCCTTCACGAGCACGCCGATCGGGTCGCCGGGCGCCCGCCCAACGCGCATCTGACCTCCGCGGTCGAGGACCTGCCCGCGGGACTCGCCCTCGACGCGGGCTGTGGTCATGGGGCCGAGACGCTCTGGCTCGCCGCGCGCGGATGGCGTGTCACCGCGGTCGACTTCTCGGCGACGGCGCTGGCGCACGCCCGGTCGACGGCTGAGGCCGCGGGGAGGGTCTCGCCGAGCGCGTCGACTGGGTCGAGGGCGACCTGGCGGCGTGGACCCCGCAGACGGGCCGCTACGACCTCGTCGCCTGTCTCTACGTCCACATCGCGGGCTCCGTGAACGATCTGGTCCGGCGAATGGCGGCGGGCGTCGCGCCGGGCGGGACGCTGTTCCTCGTCGGCCACCGGCCGATCGACCCGGCGACCGGTGCGACGACCGCCGCGGCCGGTCAGGTGCAGGTCTCGGTCGTCGCTGCCGCCGCGCTCGATCCCGGCGACTGGGAGGTCCTCGTCGCCGAGGATCGCGGGCGGGCGACAGCCGGCACCGGCGTCGACGGCGTCATCCACGCGCGGCGCCGCTCCTGAGCCCTCGGGATGCCCTACGCGAGACGGTACGCCACAATTCTGGAATGTTGAGAAATACGGTGCTTTGAGGGCCTCTACGTCCGGAGCTGCAGGATTCCCGCTGCGGGGAACCCCCGATGTGACGCCCCGAACGGGCGTTACCTGTGTTGTGCAACGCATTTCCTGCCCAGCCGGAGGCGCGCCATGACGGACGAGACGGTCCTCGAGATCCTGCGGGGGCAGTTCCCCGGTCGCGAGGTCGTCGGCGTGCCCGCTCGCGAGATCCTGCTCGGCGGCGGGAACATCCACTGCATCACGCAGCAGGTGCCCACCCCGTGAGCGACGATCGCCCGCAGACGGTCGTCGTCGCGCTCGGCGGCAACGCCCTGCTGCGCCGCGGTGAGCGCCTGGAGGCGGACGCCCAGCATCGCGCCGCCCGCGCCGCCGCCCGGCTGCTCGCGCCCGTCGCCCGCCGGCACCAGCTCGTGGTGACGCACGGGAACGGCCCGCAGGTCGGGCTCCTCGCGCTGATGGGCGACGCGTACACCGGCGTCGACCCGTATCCCCTCGACGTCCTCGGCGCCGAGACCGAGGGCCAGATCGGTTACGTGATCGAGATGGAGCTCGACAACGTCATCCATCACCAGGACACCGTCGCGGTGGTGACGCGCACCGAGGTGTCGGCGGACGACCCGGCGTTCAGCGACCCGACGAAGTTCATCGGGCCCGTCTACGAGGAGGCCGAGGCCCGCCGCCTCGCGGACGAATGGGGGTGGACGGTCCGCTCTGACGGCGAGTCCTGGCGGCGCGTCGTTCCCTCGCCCGAGCCGGTCAGCATCGTGCAGCTCCCCGCGATCCGCCGCCTGATCGACGGCGGGTGGCTCGTCGTCTGCGCCGGCGGCGGAGGCGTGCCGGTCGTCCGGACGGCGAACGGTGATCACGAGGGCGTCGAGGCGGTCATCGACAAGGACCTCGCAACGTCGCTGCTGGCGTCCGACCTCGGTGCCGACATCCTGGTCCTCGCAACCGACGTGGACGCCGTCTACACCGGGTGGGGCACACCGCAGCAGGCGGCGCTCGGGCACGTCAGCGCCGCGGCGTTGCGGGACGGCGACTTCCCGGCCGGGTCGATGGGCCCGAAGGTCGAGGCCGTCTGCCGGTTCGTGGAGCGGGGCGGAGCGCGCGCGGCGATCGGCTCGCTGGACGACATCGAAGGGCTTGTGGCCGGGACCGCCGGGACACAGGTCTCGGCGACGACGTAGACCCGGGGTCAGTCTCCGGTCTGCCCGTCCGGCTCCGACTCGATCGCCTCGACCGCCGACTGGTACTGCTCGGCGCTGATCGTCCCTTCGTCGCGCGCGCGACGCAGCAGGCGCAGTGCCCGCAGGACGTGGGCCGCGCCGCCCGCGAGCCGCGTCACGCGCTGCGCCTCGGGCTCAGACGGTCGGGGCGGACCACCGTCGCCGTGATTGCCATGTCCGTCTCTGGATGCCGCTCGGGAGATGGCCCCATTGCATCGTGGCGCGTGGACGCGCGCCTCCACCGGTTGGGGTGAATCACGCTCCGTTAGGTTTGTCGCCCGTGCCCACACAGTCCAGCGCCGTGCCTGCGGTCCTTCCTCCACATCCGGGCCGGCTCACACCACCGCCCGGGCGATCCGGGCTCGTTCCGCGCACGCGGCTGCTGCAGCGGCTGGTCTCGGCGGCCGACACGCCGGTCTTCGTCGTGCACGCGCCGGCCGGCTACGGCAAGTCGACCTTCCTCGCCCAGTACGCCGAGAACGAGGCCCAGCCGATCGCGTGGCTGTCGCTCGACCCGGCCGACGACGACGCGGCGGTGCTGCTCCACGACCTCGCGTACGCCGTCGCCGGGCCGCGGTCGCCGGACGAGGACCTCCTCGGGCGGCTGCTGACGGGGCCTGCGGGCGTCCTCCCGGTCGCACTTCCGCGTCTGATCACGCTGCTGCATGAGCGACGCGAGCCGCTCGTGATCGTCCTCGACGACGTCCATGTCCTGCAGAGCACGGCGGCGCGTGCGGTGCTGCGGAGCCTCTGCGAGGACGCGCCCCCCGGCTGCACGATCGTGCTGAGTGGCCGGCAGCGCCCGGCACTGCCCCTCGCCCGGATGCGGGCAGCCGGACGACTCACCGAGATCCGCGCCCCGGACCTGCGGATGACGACCGGTGAGGGCGCCGGCATGCTGCGCGCGGCGGGGGTCGAGGTCGACGATCGTGAGGCGGCGATCGTCGTGCAGCAGACGGAGGGCTGGCCGGCGGCCGTCTACCTCGCAGCGCTGATGCTGCGGGCCGACGAGCGCCCGTCCGAGGGCGCGGGCCGGCACATCCACGAGGGCGACGTCGCCGAGTACGTGCGGGACGAGGTCCTGACCGATGCCTCGCGCGACGATGTCGAGTTCCTCGTGCGCTCGTCGGTTCTCGACGAGCTGCGGCCGGACGTCTGCGACGAGGTGCTGGAACGCGATGACTCGCGGGCCCGGCTCGACTGCGCTTGCGAATGCGGACCTCTTCGTCACGCCGTCGGAGGCGCACGGCGAGGCCTACCGCGTCCACGCGTTGTTCCGCGATGTGCTGCAGGCCGAACTGCGCGCCCGCGCTGACGGCGAGGACCGTCGGCTCCATCGGCGCGCGTCGGAGGCCTGCCTCGAGCGCGGGGACGGGGAGCGGGCGGTCTCCCACGCGATCGCGGCGGGCGACGCCGAGCGGGCGTCCGACCTCATGTTCGTGCTCGCTGCGGAGGCGATCGCGCACGGACGCAGCGGCACGGTTCGCCGGTGGGCCGGCCTCCTGGGCGCGGACGAGATGTCCGCCCATCCGGCGGCCGCGCTCGCCGAGGGCTGGGCCGCACTCGAGGAGGGCGACGCCGACCGGGCCGCCCACTGCGCGGCACTCGCCCTCGGCGGCGATCCGGCGCGGCGCCTGCTCGAAGGATCGACGCTCGAGGCCATGGGCCTGGTGCTGCGCGGGACGGTCGGGTTGCAGGGCATGCCGCAGACTGTCGCGGACCTCACGCGTGCCGAGCCCGGAATCGGGGCCGAGAGTCCCGTGCGCATCATCGCGTGGTACCTGCGCGGCACGCTCGCGATGCTCAGCGACGACCGCGAACCGGCGCACGCGCTGCTCGAGGACGCCGAGCATGCGGCGTCGGGCGCGCTGCCCACGGCGTACGGGCTCGTGCTCGCCCAGCAGGCGCTGCTGGCGATCGAGGAGGAGCGGTGGGACCTCGCGGACGCGCTGCTGCGCCGTGCGGGCGCACAGCAGCGGGCCGCCGGCATCCAGGACTACGCAAGCCAGGGGATCGTGCCGGCGACCCGAGCGCTCGTGCTCGCACAGCGGGGCGAGCACGAGGCGGCGCGCAAGGACGCCGCTCAGGCATTGATGAACATCTCGCGTCTGCGCTTCTCCATCCCGTGGCTCGCGGCCGAGATCCGGCTCGTGCTCGCCGACGCCTTCGCCAGGCTCGGCGATGCGCGCAAGGCGCGGGCGCTGCTCGACGAGTGCGCGGAGCAGCTGGACCTCGACCCCGCGCCGTTCCTGACGCGCTGGCGCGAGCGCGTCGAGCTTCAGATCGAGCGGATCGACGGGAGCCGCGCCGAGGGCGGCCCGGACCTCACGACCGCCGAGCTGCGCACGCTGCAGTATCTCCCGACGCACCTGTCGCTGCGCGAGGTCGGCGAGCGTCTCTACATCACGCGCAACACGGTCAAGACGCACACGGTGTCGATCTACCGCAAGCTCGAGGTCGGCTCGCGCTCCGAGGCGGTCGCCCGCAGCCGGGAGCTCGGCCTGCTCGAGTAGCCCGCCCGTTCCACGGGGCCGGATGCCATCCGCCGAGACCGTCTAGGCAGGACCGACCACCGGTGGTACGGTGATCGTGCACGGGTCGCAGAGCGACCACCGCGATGGAAGGACCAGCTGTATGACCGAGCTCAGTCCGCCGGACCGCAGGGCCTGACACCCAAATTTCGCAGGATCTCTTTGTGCGGCGCCACGTAGCGCCGCCCCGCTCCACAAGCGAGCGGATCGCATCAGACAGAAGGCCGGCCCACCGGGTCGGCCTTCGTCGTTCTCAGCGAACGACGAGGCGCCCGGTCATGCCCTCCGCGCGATGGTCGCCGACCGGGCAGTAGTACGTGTAGGTGCCCGCCTTCAGCGTGACGGTCACCCGTGAGACGCCGCCGGTGCCGGCGGTCCTGCCCTCGCGGCCGCGGATCGCGATCGCATGGTCGACGGGGGAGGGGTTGGAGAGCCTCAGCGTCACCGAGCCGCGCGTCGCGGTGATGCGGGTGCGCGTGAAGCGCAGGCTCCCGCTGCTGCTCGCGGACAGGCGGTAGGTCTTGGCCGCGTGAGCGTGAGGGGTGCCACCCGCGGCGGGTGTGCCGGAGGCGAAGGCCGGCGCGCTGCAGCACGCGATGACGAGTGCTGCGGCGGTCAGGCGGGAGACGAGCAGGGAGCGGCGGGTCATGCCGCACATGCTGTCAGGCGACGGGCGTGCGGGCCACCGAGTCCTGCTGCGCGGGCGCGGGGTTGTCGATGAGCAGCTTCGGCACGGTGACCATCCGGTACTTGCGCTCGTGCAGCCCCCGGACGATCAGCGGCAGCGCCTTCGAGGTCACGGTCCGGTTCCCGCCACCGTCGTGCATGAGGATGATCGCCCCGGGCCGGGCATCGGCGAGGACCGCGTCCGCCATGGCGCGCGGATCGGTCGCCTTGTAGTCATTGGAGTCGATCGTCCACAGGACGGTGAGCATGCCGAGGTCGCGTGCGACCCGCAGCGTCTGCTCGTTGTACGCGCCGTACGGCGGCCGGAACAGCCGGGGACGGGGGATGCCCGCGCGGCGCAGTCCCACGTTCGAGTCGCTGATCTGGCTGCGCGCGTCACGACGGGCGAGCGTCGTGAGGTCCGCGTGGCTCCACGTGTGATTGGCGATCGAGTGCCCCTCGGCCACGGCGCGCTGGAGCGGCAGCGGATGCTCGGCGAGCTGGTTGCCGAGCGTGAAGAACGTCGCCTTCGCCTTGTAGCGCTGGAGCGTGTCCAGGATCCGCTGCGTGTACGCGCTCGGGCCATCGTCGAACGTCAGCGCGACGCTCCTGGTCTGCGCGCCGGCGACGCGGACGGTCGGGCCCTGCTTCAGCGTCCTCGAGATCGCGGCGTTCTCGATCGTGCGCGCCTGCTTCTGGCTCGCGAGCGCGCGTGCGGCGCGCTGCGCCTGCTCCTCGAGGCGCAGCCGCGGAAGCTCCGTGATCGCGCCTTCGCGCAGTGCCGTGGGGTTCCAGGTGCCGCTGCTGCCGGCGCTCGTGGCCACGACGACGATCAGCAGCAGCGCTGCGGCGCACAGCGCCGCCAGCGCAACGCGCCGGCGGCGGCGGTGATGGTCGGCCTGGGAGACCGCGCGAGGTGGGGTGGGCTCGTTCACGGTCGTTTCGCCGAGGGAGACACCGCCCATGGTAGCCCGGCGATACTGCCCGCTGATGCACGCCCAGCCGCCCCCGCTTCGCGACCCCGAGCGCCTTCCCGCGCCCCTGGGCGCACTCGTGCGGCGCGCCCGCAGCGGGACGCGCGCGGACGGCGCTCGCATCGCCCTGGGGATCGAGGGCGGGGGCCTTGCGGTCGCCATGGCATGCGGCATGGCGGGTGAACTC
This sequence comes from uncultured Actinomycetes bacterium, assembly GCA_963823375.1. GTDB lineage: Bacteria > Actinomycetota > Thermoleophilia > Solirubrobacterales > Solirubrobacteraceae > F1-60-MAGs163. The sequence goes on from CAWGLQ010000022.1 coordinate 9,701, forward strand.
GAGCGCCTGGGCCTCACGCCGTGGCTGGACGCCGTCTACGGCACCTCGTCGGGATCGCTCATGGCCGCCTACGTCGCCGCCGGCGCGATCGACGACGCCGAGCGGGTGCTCGAGGAGGTGTGCACGAAGGAGTTCGTGAGCTTCACGCGGCTGGGGCGGTCGCCGGTCGTCTCGCTCGCGTTCCTCATGGACGTCGTGCGACGCCGCCCACCCGCGCTCGCCGTGCCCGGGCGGCCCGAGCTGCACGTGCTCGCCGCTCGTGTGTCCGACGGCGTCCTGACGACTCTCGGGCCACTGACGGAGCAGGGCGACGCGCTGGCGGCGATCCGGGCGAGCATGGCCATCCCGGTGTGGTCGGGCCCGGCGGTCGCCTACCGCGGCGAGGTCTACTCGGACGGCGGGCTGATCGAGTCGATCCCGGTGACGACGCCGCTCGACGAGGGCGCCACGCACGTGATCGCGCTGCGCTCGCGCGATGCCGCCTACCGCAAGGGCGCGCGCGGGCGGCTGTACGGCGTCGCGGAGGACGCGGTCGTCCGCCGGCTCCCGGGTGAGCTGCCGCGGCTGGTCCGCGAGCGACCCGGCAGGTATGACGCCGAAGCGGACGCGCTCGTCGCGGCCGGGGCGGGGGAGGGCCCGCTCGCGGGGCTGGCGACGCAGATCGCCCCGCCGGCCGGAACGCCGCTCGTCGGGCGCCTGCAGGTCGACCGTGCACGGGTCCGCGCGGCGATCGACGCCGGTGCGAGCGCGGCGCGTTCAGCGCTCGTCGACGACGATGCGCAGGCCGTCGCCGACTGACAGCGCGCGGCGGCCGCGGAGCAGCTCGAGCAGCTCCTCGCCGACGACCTCGCGCCGCCAGCCCTTGAGCGTGCGCACGTCGGGCTCATCGAGCCCCAGCCGCACGGCCGTGACGATCCGCTGCAGGTCCGCGCGGGCGGCGAGCAGCTCGTAGGCGACCTCGGCGGGCTCGGCGCGCGCCCGGACGAGCGACTCGGCGAGCACGATCAGGCCCGCGTCGTCGGGATGGGTCGGCGGCGGCTTGCTGCCCTCGACGGCGATGGGCGGGAGCTCGCGGCCGCGCGCCACCTCGTCGAGGATCGCCTTGCCGCGCCGCCGGACGACGCCCTCGTGCAGCCCGCGGATCTGGCGCAGGCGGTCGATGTCCTTGGGGCGCCGCTTGGCGATCTCGATCAGCGCGGCGTCCTGCAGCACGGTCTGGACCGGACGGTCCTCGGAGGAGGCGACGTCCTCGCGCCACTGCGCCAGCGCGCGCGCGACCGCCCGCTGGCCGGGATCGAGCGAGTTGACGCGCGGCAGGCGGCCGAAGACCGTCTCGATGTCCCGCGTGTCGCTGGCGTCCTCGAGGACCCTGCACTCCTCCTGCGCCCAGTCCAGGCGCCCGAGGCGGTCCAGCCGCTCCTTCAGCGCGTCCGCCGCCTGGAGCAGGTGCAGCACGTCCTCGCGGGCGTACTCGACCTGCTCGTCGCTCAGCGGGCGCGCATCCCAGCGGGTGAAGCTCGCGCTCTTGCGCACCCGCAGGTCGAGCAGCTCGTTGAGCAGCGCCTCGTAGCCGATCTGGGCACGCATGCCCGCGAAGCCGGCGGCGACCTGGGTGTCGAAGACGTTGCGCACGTCGGTGCCCCACACGCGCCGCAGCAGCGCGACGTCCTGCCGTCCTGCGTGCAGCACGATCTCGATCTCTGGATCCGCCAGGATCGAGGCCAGCGGCGAGCAGTCCAGGCTCTCGTCCAGCGGGTCGAGCACCTCGACGCGGCTGGGCCCGTCGCCGTCGGCGACCGCGACCTGGATCAGGCAGAGGAGCGCGCGGTAGCGGCCCTCGCCCATGAACTCCGTGTCGATCGCCAGCGCCCCGGTCTCCCGGGCGCGCTCCGCGAGCGCGGCCGGTATCGCGGAGCCCGTCACTCGGACTTCTCGTCGGGCCAGTGGCCGGTGCGCTCGAACTCGGCCCGTGCGGCCTTCTCGTCGTCGCGCTCGCGGTCGCCATGCACGCCGATGCGGAAGAAGACGTTCAGCAGCCAGACCGAGGCGCCCGCGCTGACCAGGAGCGCGCCGCCCTCGTAGGCCGCGTCCGTCTGCACGATCAGGGCGAGCAGGATGCCCGAGAGGATGATGATCAGCGGCAGCCAGACACGCACGAATCGCTGCGCCGGCGTCTGCGGGCGGCGTCTCTTGGGCGGGGTCTGCGGAGGGGTGTCACTCATATCGGCACCTGAGAGTGGAGCAGATCCTGGACCCGCTTGACGAGTTCATGCAGCGTCGGCACCTCGCCGGGCCCCGCCAGGCCGACCGATGCGGCCAGGTCTCCGCGCACCTGCTCGGGCGTCCGTCCGGCCTGGCGTGCCTCGGCGAGCGTCGTGGCGCCATCCCGCTTGGCCAGGCGCCGGCCGCCGGCGCCCAGGAGCAGCGGCACGTGCGCGTATCCGGGATGCGGCGCGCCGAGCCGCCGCTGCAGCCAGCGCTGGCGCGGGGTGGAGTCCAGGAGGTCGGCGCCGCGCACGACCTCGCCGACGTCCTGATCCGCGTCGTCGACGACGACCGCGAGGTTGTAGGCGAATGCCCCGTCGTTGCGCCGGATGACGAAGTCGTCCACGACACCGCTCATCGGCCCGCAGAGCCGGTCGGTGAACCGCTCGACGGCGCCGCCCGCCCGCACCCGCAGCGCCGGTGGACGCCCGGCGGCCTCGTGCTCCGCGACCCGGTGGGCGGGCAGGTCGCGGCACGTGCCGGGGTAGGCGCCCTCGGGCAGGCCCTCGTGCGGGGCGGAGGCCGCCTCGCGGATCTCGGCACGCGTGCACCAGCAGCGGTAGACGAGCCCGTCGGCGGCCAGGCGCGCGATCGCCGCCTCGTAGAGCGCCGTCCTGTGCGACTGGCGGACGACGTCGCCGTCATGGTCCAGCCCCAGCGCGGCGAGGTCGGCCAGCTGCTCACGGGCGAACGGCTCGCGCACCCGGCCCGTGTCGAGGTCCTCGATCCGCACCAGGAAGCGGGCATCCGCCGCCCGGGTGAACAGCCACGCGAGGATCGCCGTCCGCAGGTTGCCCAGGTGCAGCGTTCCGGTCGGGCTCGGCGCGAAGCGCCCGTCGGCGCGGTCCGGCGGGCCGCCGCGCAGCACGAGATGGTCGGACACGGCGCCAGGATACGGCCGGCCGGGCCGGACCCACTACATTGCGCCACAGATGGCCGAGACCCCCGATACGCCAGCCGCCGACGCGCCGGAGCAGCCGCAGTGCAGCCCCTGTCGCGGGACGGGGACGCTGATCTCCGGGGACGGGGGCACGCCGCACGAGGTCCCGTGCCCCTGGTGCGAGGGCACGGGCGTGCGCATCCCCGGACACGACGCGCAGGCCGCGCGCCGGGGTGACGCGCCGCAGGACGGGCGCGTCGCCGCCGAAGTCGACTGACCGGGCGCGCAAAAGGCGGCGCCGCAGTCCCGAAAGCCCGATCCAGCGTGGTCGGCCGCCGGGAGCCGGGCGGGTCCTGCGACGCCGCAGCCTGGGTGTCGGACGCGGCAGCGGCGAACCTTCGCGGGCGGGCCGGTGACTGGACCGATGGACGATCGCGGCTGGACGAACGGTGGACCCGGGCCGCATCGGCTTGAATCGGCCACGAGGACTGCCGATGCGCGAGTGATATGCGCCCGACCCTGCGCCTCGCCGCCGCCTTCGCCACCCTCGTGGCAGCCGGTGCGCTGCCCGTGTCCGCGGCATCCGCTGCGGGCTCATGCACGCCGATCGACAATCGCATCGGCACGCACGCCGCGGGGATCGGCGACCGCGCCTCGACGGAGATCGTCACCGCAACGTCGATCGACGTCCCCAAGGCCACCGTCAACGGCGCGACCGTCACATCGAAGATCGACCTGAGTGACCCGGGGATCGTGCGCACGGTCAAGGTCAAGAACCTCAGCGTCGCGCACAGCAACCTCTCGGATCTCACGCTGGAGCTGCGCGCCCCGGACGGCGCGGTCGTCCTGCTCGCGAACTCGCTCGCCGGGACGAACATGACCTCCACGACGTTCTCCGACGCGGCACCGAGCATCTTCGTCGGCCTTCCGCCGTACTTCGGGACCTTCGCCCCGCAGGAGTGGCTCGCGCAGCTCTACGGCGAGTCGATCGCCGGCGAGTGGCAGCTGCGCGTCACCGACCAGGCGGGCTCGGTCACCGGCTCGGTCACGGCCTGGTCGCTGGAGATCACGCCCGAGTCCTGCGAGGAGCAGCCCCAGGCCGCCTTCAGCGCCGCGCCCAATCCCGTCGCGCCGGGCGCGACCGTCACCTTCGACGCGAACGCGTCGGTCGGGTCCAACGGGTCGAACATCGCGCTCTACGAGTGGGATTTCGACGGCGATGGGACGTACGACACCTCCAGCGGGCTGCCGACGACGACGTTCTCCTACCCCGACAAGGCGACGTACGCCGTCGGCCTGCGGGTCACGGACGTCGGCGGCTTCAGCGATCAGACCACGCGGGCCCTCGCCGTCACGGCCAGGCCCGTCGCCGACGCCGTCGTCTCGCCGATCGCGCCCGAGGTCACGATCACCTCGCTCGTCAACGTCAAGTTCGACGCGTCCGGCTCGACGGACTCGGACGGCACGATCGTGCGCTACGAGTGGGACCTCGACGGTGACGGCAACTACGAGGTCGACGCGGGCAACAATCCCACGATCCAGCGCCTGTTCGGCACGTCGGGCACGCGCCAGGTCGGCCTGCAGGTCACCGATGACAGCGGCGCCGTCGACGACGTCTCCGTCACCGTCGTCGTCGAGAACCGCCCGCCCGTCGGCGAGTTCACGGCCTTCGCCGGGCCCGCCATCGTCGGGGCGCCGGCGACGATCTCCGCCACGGCGTCGTACGACCTCGACGGCGTGATCGTCGACTACGAGTGGGATTTCGACGACGACGGGATCTACGAGCAGCACGGCGCGTCCCCGACCGTCGATCACATCTTCCTCGCGAGCGGGACCTACCCCGTGGGCCTGCGCGTCACCGACAACGGCGGCGCGAGCGACGTCGTCGACGTCCCGCTCAGCGTCGTCGCGACGCAGGCACCGGTGGCCGTGATGGGCGCCTCGCCGCAGACGACGCGCCCCGGCACGCCCGTGACCTTCGATCCGACGGGGTCGCTGGACCCCGACCTCGGCGGCGCGATCGTCAGCTACGCCTGGGACTTCGACGGTGACGGCACCACCGACCAGACGACGACCACGCCCGCCCCGGTCGTCCACACCTACACGGGCTTCGGCCAGTTCACGGCATCCGTCACCGTGACCGACGAGGACGGCGCCACGACCGTCGCGACGTTCGTCGTGACCATCGTCAACGAGCCCCCGGTCGCCACCCTCAGCATCTCGCCGGCGACCGTCCTCACCGGGATTCCGGTGACGCTTTCGGCAGCCGGGTCGCTCGATCCCGACGGCACGGTCGCCAAGTACGAGTGGGACCTCGACGGCAACGGCAGCCTGGAGACGAACTCCGGCGCCAGCGCCACGATCGTGCGCAGCTTCCCGAACCGCATGCGCGTCACCGTGAAGGTGCGCGTCACCGACAACGACGGGGCGACCGCGACGGCCACCGGCGCGCTCGCCGTGGACCCGGCCTCGCCGCCGCCCGGCGGCGGCGGCTCCGGCCCGGGTGGTGGCGGCGGCGGTGACGGCTCCGGCGGCGGTCCCGGCGATGGGCCGGGCGGCTCTCCGGGCGTGGCGTTCACCGCCAGCCTCACCGGTGCGAGCATCCAGGCGCGCAAGAATGTGGTGAAGCGCGGCCTCGGCGTGCGCTGCAAGGTCGACCGCAGCGCCACCTGCGTCGTCGAACTCGTCCTCAGCGGCAAGGACGCGCGCCGGCTGCGGCTGGCCAAGGGCAAGAAGGCGCGCAAGCCCGTCCGCATCGCGCGCGGCCGCGCCACCACGGCGGCGTCGGGTTCCAAGGCCGTCCCGCTCAAGCTCACTCCCCGCGCACGGCGCGCACTGAAGCGCTCGCGCAAGCGGATCGTCGTCATCGTCCAGGGAACCGCGACGGACGCCACGGGCGCGAAGGCGACGCTGCGGCGCGCCGTGATGCTCCGCTGACGTCAGTCCTTCGGATCGGTGACGCGGACGATGCCCGCCGTCGTGCCGGCCACCTCGAGGGTCACGTCCAGGTCTCCCGCCGTCGGCGCGACGAAGCGCAGCTCGCCCGGCAGGCCCGGTCCGACGGGTGTCTTCGCCCCCACGGCCAGGATCTCGGCGATGTCCGCGGTCTCGCTGCGCACGCGCAGGACGACGGTCTCGCCCGTCTCGGCCCGGACCGGCTTGGTCGACGGCAGCGTCGCTACGACCTCGTCCGTCTTCTCGTCCGCCGGCGCCGGCGCCGTAGCCGTCGACGTGGTGGTGGACGTCGTCTCGGTCGAGCGGGAGTCGCGGTTCGCCGCGCTGATGGCACCCGTCAGCAGGATCACCAGGGCGAGCAGGACGAACGTCGTGCGGCGGGAGCGCATGGCGCCGATCCTGGCAGAGCCGCCCGGTCCGGGCGCCGCGGCCGGTCGAACACCCGTCCAAGCATGGCCGCCGCCCATCCGCGACACCATGCCGCAGACCGACAAGGACCGAATGGTGCGTCCACGCCCAGGGGACGGTGAACAGGGGTTCACGCTCGTCGAGCTGCTCGTCGTCATGCTCGTGATCGGGATCCTCGCCGCCATCGCGCTCCCCGCCTTCCTGGGCCAGCAGCACAAGGGGCAGGACGCGGAGGCCAAGTCCAACGCCCGCCAGCTCCTCACGCACGTCGAGTCGTGCGCGGTCGAGGCGAGCGGCTACGACGACTGCAACACGATCTCCGAGCTCGGGCCCGTCAACCTCGACTGGGGCACCGGCGCCGGTCAGGTCTCCGTCAGCGCGGCGACCACCACGGGTTACACGATCGTCGCCCGCTCGCGGTCGGGGACGGACTTCCGGATCGTCCGATCCGGCGTCGGGACGCCGCCGCTGCGGACGTGCTCGAACCCCTCCACCGGCGGCTGTCGCGCCGGCGGCGACTGGTAGCGGCACGGCGCCCGCCGGGCGTCTGCGGGGTCCTCGCCCTAGTACGGACGTCCACGCGCCTCAGGTCTGGACCCCATCCTGCCGATACCGCCCCAGTCAAGAGGGCCAGTCCCCCTCGGACGCCAAGGGCACACCGCTCGTGAGGGCGGGCCGCAAAGCCACGGGGCTCCAAACGGAGTCAGCCGGGTTGCCACCGAGGTGGACAGGGGAGCTGGCGAGGTCAATCTCCAAACGGAGGATCACACATGCTGCGCAACATGCGCAAGGACGATGAGGGCTTTACGCTCATCGAGCTTCTCGTTGTCATCCTGATCATCGGCATCCTCGCCGCGATCGCTCTCCCGACGTTCCTCGGCCAGCAGAAGAAGGGCCAGGATGCGTCCGCCAAGTCGGATGCCCGCAACCTCGTCTCGCAGGTCGAGGCGTGCTTCGCGGACACCCAGGACTACGCACAGTGCAACACGTCGTCCGCGCTCGGTACCACGGGCCTGGACTACGGCACCGGCGCCGGCCAGGTCTCCGTGACCGCGTCGGCCACGAGCACCTTCACCGTGACGGCGACGTCGCAGAGCGGTAACGCTTTCGCGATCAACCGTGTCGCGGCTGGTGGATACACCCGTACCTGCACCACCGCAGGGAACGGCGGCTGCAAGACCGGCGGCAACTGGTAGTCACCGCCTGCTCGCTGCGCCAAGCGAGCATCAGATGGACTGCGAGAGGCGGGCCCCCGGGCCCGCCTCTCCACGTTCGGCCGGGGATTGCCGCCCCGCGCTCAAGGCGGCGAGGTCGTGCGCCGATAGCGACAGCAGATCGGCCGGTGGATCCGCCGCCGGCGTCACACCCCCCACGTAGGAGTCACACCACCATGCTCAGCCGCCTCAAGCGCGACGACGAGGGCTTCACGCTCATCGAGCTTCTGGTCGTCATCCTGATCATCGGCATTCTCGCCGCGATCGCCCTCCCGACGTTCCTCGGCCAGCAGAAGAAGGGCCAGGATGCGTCCGCCAAGTCCGATGCCCGCAACCTCGTCTCGCAGGTCGAGGCGTGCTTCTCGGACACGCAGGACTACGCACAGTGCAACACGTCGTCCGCGCTCGGTACCACGGGCCTGGACTACGGCACCGGCGCAGGTCAGGTCTCCGTGACCGCCTCCGCCGCAACGACATTCACGGTGACGGCCAACTCGCAGAGCGGCAACGCCTTTGCGATCAACCGCGTCGCCGCGGGTGGCTACACCCGCACCTGCACCACCGCCGGTGAAGGCGGCTGCAAGGCAGGCGGGGCCTGGTAGCACCAGCCCGACTCTGATCTGAACCGCGAGGCGGGCCCCCGGGCCCGCCTCGTGCGTTTCGGCAGGGTTTCCGGCCGCTCCGGCGAACCACCACCAGCGCCCGTGCCCGTTCCCGTCGTCGCCCTGATCTTCCTCGCCGGCCTGGCGATCGGCTCGTTCCTGAACGTCGTCGCCTACCGGCTGCCGCGCGAGGAGTCGCTGTCCTCGCCGCCGTCGCACTGCCCGAGCTGCGACACGCCGATCAAGTGGTACGACAACGTGCCGGTCCTCGGCTGGCTCATGCTGCGCGGCCACTGCCGCGCCTGCGGGGCCGCCATCTCCTGGCGCTACCCGGCCGTCGAGCTCGGGACGGGCCTGCTGTTCGGCCTCGTCGCCGCGACGCAGGACGACACGATCCGGATCGTCCTCGGGCTGCTGCTCGTCACGACGCTCGTCCCGATCACGCTGATCGACCTCGACACGCGGCGCATCCCCAACGCCATCACGCTCCCGTCGGCGATCGCCGCGCTCGTGGCGGGGTTGGCGCTCGACCTGGACTTCGTGCCCGAGCAGCTCATCGCGGGCGCGGCCGCGTTCGCGTTCTTCTTCCTCGCGGCGTCCCTGTACCCGCGGGGCATGGGCATGGGCGACGTCAAGCTCGCCGGCGTCCTGGGGCTCTACCTGGGCCGCGCCGTCGCACCGGCGATCTTCATCGCGCTCATCACGGGCGTCGTCGTCGGCGTCGTGATCATCGCCCGGGTCGGTCAGGCCGCGGGCCGCAAGACCGCCGTTCCGTTCGGGCCGTTCCTCGCGCTCGGCGGGATCATCGCGTTCTTCGTGGGCGACGACATCGTCGACGCGTACGTCGACCGCTTCTAGCTCCCGCGGTCCACGTCCACCGGTGCTGGACGAATGGCGGATGCCCCCTTGCGGGGGTTGAGGATCGGTCGCGACCTGCCGATGCCGGAACCGGACGCTTCCCCAAGACCGCGTCCGACCCAACCGCACCTTCCCCTTTATGGCAAAGCGACAGAAGCCGATCGTCGGCCTCGACATCGATCCAGCCGGTATCGCCGTGGCCCGTGTGGTCGTGAGCGACGGCACACAGCTCGAGCACGCCTTCACGGTGCCGCTGGAGCCCGGGATCGTGCGCGACGGCGAAGTGACGGACGTTCCCGCGCTCAGCGAGGTCCTCCGGCAGGCGTGGTCCCAGCACAAGGGCCTGGACCGCCGCGTGCGCATCGGCGTCGCCAACCAGAAGGTCGTCGTCCGCACCATCGAGCTGCCCGTCGGCGCCGAGGGCAAGGAGCTCGACGCGGCCGTGCGCTTCCAGGCGCAGGACGCACTCCCGATGCCGCTCGACCAGGCCGTTCTGGACTGGCAGCGACTGGCGATCACGGAGTCCGACGAGGGACCGCGCCAGCGCGTCCTGATCGCCGCCGCACGGCGCGACATGATCGAGGCGGTGCTCGCCGCAGCGCGCGGCGCCGGCCTGCGCGTCGAGGGCATCGATCTCGCCGCCTTCGCGATGATCCGCGCGCTGCGCGACGAGGCCGCCGGCGACGACGCCCGCCTCTACGCCGAGATCTCCGGCATCACGAACGTCGCCGTCGCACAGGGACCGCAGTGTCTCTTCGCGCGCGCCTCCGGCACCGGCATCGAGGGCATCGCCGTCGAGCTCGCCGAGCGCCGCGGGCTGACGCTCGAGCACTCCCGCGCGTGGCTGCAGCACGTCGGCGTCGCCGCGCCCATCGAGCACATCGAGGGAGACCGCGAGATCGTCGCCGACGCACGGATGGTCCTGCTGGACGGCGTGCGCCGCATCTCCGGCGAGATCCGCCAGTCCCTGGACTTCCACCACATGCAGTCCGGCGGGGCGACCGTCACGAGCGCCATCGTCACCGGGCCCGTGCTCGGGATCCCGGGCTTCGCCGACGCGGTCGGGGCCGACATCGGCCTGCCCGTCACGCCGGGCGCCATCGCCGGCGCCGTCGAGGGCGTGCGCGGCGGCGACGTCACCGTCGCGGCCGGTCTCGCATCGCCCGGCACCCCCGGTGTCAACCTGCTTCCGGCCGAGGCACGCCGCGCCGCCGGCACCGCCGGCCGCAGCGGCGGGCTCGTCTACGTCGCGCTCGGCGTCATGGCGCTCCTGCTGGTCATGGCCGCCTCCTACGTCACCGCGGGCAACAAGGTGAAGAAGGAGCAGGCGCAGCTCGACGCGATCACGCTCGAGGCGGACGCCGCCGAGGCCGCGACCGCCGAGCTCACATCCTTCGCGGACTTCTCCGCGCTGCGCACCGCGCGCATCTCCACCGTCACGAGCCTCGCGACGACCCGCTTCGACTGGTCGCACGCGCTCGGCGAGCTGTCCCGTGTCCTGCCGCCCCGTGTGTGGCTGACGCAGGTCTCCGGCTCACTGGCCGCGACGGGCAGCGGCGGCGCCGCCAGCGGCGTGCGCGCCTCGATTCCCGGCCCCGCGATCACGCTCGCAGGCTGCACGACCTCGCATCCCGCGGTCGCGACGCTCATGTCGTCGCTGCGGCGGATGGACGGCGTCGTGCGCGTCAGCCTCGACAGCTCGCAGAAGGGCAACGAGACCGACTCCAGCTCGACCACCGGCGACTGCCGCGGCGGCACGTCCACCAGGACGCAGTTCACCATGACCATCTTCCTCGAGGCCCCCGTGGCCGCGACGGTCCCGGCTCCGGCGGCGACGCCGTCCGCGTCCTCCGGCGGGGCACCCTCGGGCGGCGGAACGGGAGCATCCCAGTGACCGGCCGCGACCGACTCGTCGTCATCGTCATCGCCGCGGCGCTCGCGCTCGGCGGCTTCTGGTTCCTGGCCTTGGCGCCCAAGCGCAAGGAGGCCAAGAACGTCTCCGCGCAGGTCGCCGCCCAGCAGGTGCGACTGACCGAGGCACGCGCCTCCGTCGTCGCAGCCGAGCAGGCACGGGCCCGGTACGACGCGGACTACGCCGCCGTCGCCGCGCTCGGACAGGCCGTGCCCGCCGACGACGACGTCCCGTCCCTGATCGTGCAGGTCGACCGCGCGGCGCAGCGCGAAGGCGTGTCCTTCCGCTCGCTGGCGCTGGACGCCTCCGGCAGCGCGCAGCAGGCATCCGCGCCGGCGCCCGCGCCGGCCCCGGCGGCCGAGGCACCCTCGCAGGGCGAGGAGAAGAAGGACTCGAGCGCCGCCGCACCGGCTGCGGCGTCCACGCCGGCACCCGCCACGCAGGCCGCCGCCGCGACGCTGCCTCCGGGCGCGAGCGTCGGTCCCGCAGGCTTCCCGACGATGCCGTTCACCTTCGAGTTCACGGGCAGCTTCTTCCGTCTCGAGGACTTCTTCGACCGCGTCAACAGCTTCACGACGATGCGCCGCGGCGGCGAGCTCCTCGTCCGCGGCCGGCTCCTCTCCGTCGACAGCTTCGATCTCAAGGCGGCCCCCAGCGGCTTCCCGAAGATCGCCGCCAGCGTCCACGCGACCGCCTACGTGCTCCCGCCCGGACAGGGCCTGACCGCCGGCGCGACCGCCGAGAGCCCCGCGGGCTCCGCGGAGGCGACCGGTGGCGGGACCCCCGAGTCGACCAGCGGCAGCTCGGCTCCGGCGGCGCCCACGGCGGCCATCGGACTCACGAGCGGAGGACGGCGATGACCACGCTGCGCAACATCTGGGCCGATCTCGTCGAGAAGCGCCTGTGGCCGGTCGCACTCGTCCTGGCCGCCGGTCTCCTCGCCGTGCCGCTCGTCCTCGCCAAGGGCGGCGACGAGCCCGTCGCCGTGCCCGCGGGCGGCGCCGTGATCGCCGCCTCGGCGGCGGACGACACGGAGGTCGTGACGCTCGACGTCGCGCCCGCCGTGCGCCGTCACGACGGCCGCGGCCGCGATCCCTTCGTCCAGCCCAAGGGCTCCACGCCCGAGAAGGCACAGGCCCTCGAGTCGTCGACGACGACCGACGGCGGTGGCAGCACCGGCGGTGGCGGCGGCGACGCAGCGAGCACCGGAACGGACACCGGCGGCGGCGACTCCTCGCCCTCGTCGGGCACGAAGCCCTCCAAGCCCAAGAGCACCGCGCCGACGTACACCGTCGACCTGCGCTTCGGGCAGGCCGACTCCATGAAGACCCTGCAAGGACGTCGAGCGCCTCACGCCGCTGCCGTCCGCATCCAGCCCCTTCTTCGTCTTCCTCGGCGCCAAGGGCGGCGGGAAGACCCTCGTCTTCCTCGTCTCCTCGGACGCCAAGGCGACCGGCGACGGCACGTGCAAGCCGAGCAAGAGCGCCTGCGAGACCATCGAGCTGCAGGCCGGCGACACCGAGTTCTTCGACCTCACGACCGCTGACGGCGTCCAGCAGTACCAGATGGACATCATCAAGATCGAGAAGCAGAAGACGTCGGCGTCCAAGTCCTCGAAGTCCGCGCGCTCCGCGCAGGGCCGCGCGTCGAAGGCCGACCGCCGGCTGCTGCGCAAGGTCCTCGACGGCCGCGCCGCGCACCTGATGGGCTCCTACCGCTGGGACGCCCGCCGCGGCGTGCTCGTCCACGTCCGGGCGTGGGACGACAAGGACCCGCCGGCGAGCAAGCTCGACGACACGGCCGGCGACGTGCCGTTCGTCGGCACCAGCGCCGGCTGACGCGCTCCACCGGCCCTGAGCGACGCAGGGCGGATACCCTGCGCTCCGCACATGGCGCTCAAGCTCATCACCGCCGGCGAGTCGCACGGCCCCGGACTCACCTGCATCGTCGAAGGCCTTCCGGCGGGCCTCGAGCTCGACCGCGAGGCGATCGACCGCGACATGGCGCGCCGCCAGCTCGGACACGGCCGCGGCGGCCGCATGAAGATCGAGACCGATCGCGCGTTCGTCACGGCGGGGGTGCGGCACGGGCACACGCTCGGCGGCCCGATCGCCCTGCAGATCGCCAACCGCGACTTCACCAACTGGGAAGAGCGGATGAACCCGTGGCCCGTCGAGGCCGACGTGCCGGAGGTCCACCTGCCGCGGCCCGGCCACGCGGACCTCGTCGGCACGTGGAAGTACGGCTTCACGGACGTGCGCAACGTCCTGGAGCGCGCGAGCGCCCGTGAGACGGCCGCGCGCGTCGCCGGCGGCGCCGTCTGCCGCGCCTACCTCGCCGCGCTCGGGGTCGAGATCCGCTCGCACGTCATCCAGATCGGGACCGAGCGCGCCGCCGAGCGTGACGCGCCGCTGACGATCGGCGACTTCGACGCGGTCGACGCCGACCCGGTCCGCTGCCTGGACCCGGACGCCAGCCACGCGATGGTCCAGCACATCAACGTGCAGCGGAAGGCGAACGAGTCCATCGGCGGCGTGTTCGAGGTGATCGTGTTCGGGATCGTGCCCGGGCTCGGATCGCACGTCTCCTGGGAGGAGCGACTCGACGGCCGCCTGGCACAGGCGATCTGCTCGATCCAGGCGGTCAAGGGCGTGACGCTCGGCGAGGCGTTCGAGATCGCCGCCAAGCCCGGCAGCGAGGCCCACGACGAGATCTTCTACAGCGACGAGCAGGGCTACTACCGCGAGACCAACCGCGCCGGCGGGCTCGAGGGCGGCATGACGACGGGCGAGCCGCTGCTCGTCCGCGGCGCGATGAAGCCGCTGCCCACGCTCACGCAGCCGCTGCGCTCGGTGGACATCGCCACGCGCGAGCCCGCCCAGGCGCTGCGCGAGCGGACCGATTCCAGCACCGTGCCGGCAGCGGGCGTCGTCGCCGAGGCGATGGTCGCGTTCGTCGTCGCCGACGCCTACCGCGAGAAGTTCGGCGGGGACCACATCGACGACACGCGAGCGGCGCTGGCGTCCTATCGAGAGCGGATCGGGTGGAGGGCGCGCAGCTAGATCGCTGCCTCGTCTTCGCCGGCTTCATGGGAGCCGGCAAGACGACGTGCGCCGGCGAGGCCGCGCGCCTGCTCGGCGTCCCGCTGCGGGACACCGACACGCAGCTCGCCGCCGCGCTCGGCGAGCCGATCGACGTGCTCTGGGCCCGCGAGGGTGAGGCCGCGTTCCGCGAGCGCGAGGAGCAGGTCGTGCTCGAGGCGCTCGCCGGCCGCCCGGGCGTGGTCTCGCTCGGCGGGGGCGCGCTCGGCTCCGAGCGCGTGCGCGAGGCGCTGCGCGCGCACACCGTCGTCCTGGTCGAGGTCGGCCTGGAGACCGCCTGGTCGCGGGTGGCCGGGACGCCGCGGCCGCTGGCCCAGGATCGTGAGGCGTTCGACGCGCTCTACGCCTCCCGCGAGGCGACCTACCGCGAGGCCGCCGACGCCGTCCTCCCGCGCTCGGGGATCGACATCGTGCGCGGCGCGCTGCCGTCGCTCGTCGCCCTCGCCGGCGGCGAGGCCCAGGGCCTGCGGCTCCTGTGGGCGACCAGTGCGTCCGCGCGACTATCCGGTCTGGATCGGGGCCGGCGCGCTGGACGCGCCGTGGCCGCTCGCGCCGGGGTCCCGGCGCATCGTCATCAGCGACGCCAACGTCGCCGAGCTCCACGCGGGCCGGGTGCCGCAGCTCGCCGGCCTGATCGAGATCGGCGCGGGGGAGGAGCACAAGACCCTCGCGACCGCCGAGGCGGTGTGGCGCGCGCTGGTGGACCAGGGCGCGACGCGCGCCGACCACGTCGTGGCCGTCGGCGGCGGGGTCGTGGGGGACCTCGCCGGGTTCTGCGCCGCGACCTACCAGCGCGGCATCCCGGTCGTGCAGGTCCCGACGACGCTCGTCGCGCAGGTCGACTCCGCCTACGGCGGGAAGACCGGCGTCGATCTCCCGGAGGCCAAGAACTACGTCGGCGCCTACCACCAGCCGGCGGCCGTGCTCGTCGATCCCGAGGCCCTGTCGACGCTCCCGCCGCAGGAGTTCGCCGCCGGGTACGCCGAGGTCGTCAAGACGGCCCTGATCGCCGGCGGCGCGCTGTGGGACGCGGTCGGGGCGGGCGGCGCCGTCGACGAGGCCGTGATCCTCGAGTGCGCGCGCACGAAGCTCGGCGTGGTCGCCGAGGACGAGCGCGACGGCGGGCGGCGGCAGGTGCTCAACCTCGGGCACACGATCGGCCATGCGATCGAGACCGTCACGGGCTACGCGCGGCTGCGCCACGGTGAGGCCGTGGGCCTCGGGCTGCTCGCGGCGCTGCGCCTGTCGGGCGCCGGCGCGCTGCGCGAGCAGGTCTCAGGTCTGCTGGCGGCGGCCGGGCTGCCGACGCACGTCGACGGCGTCGACGTCGACGCCGTCGTCGAGGCGACCGCCCGCGACAAGAAGCGGGTCGCCGAGCACGTGCCGTTCGTCGTCTGCCAGGCGCCCGGGGACGTGCGCCACGGCGCTCAGATCGCGCCGGGCGAGGTCCGCGCCGCGGTCGCCGAGATCGCCGGCTGAGCCTCCGTCCAGGCCGCGGGCGGTCCCGCGTACGCCCAGCGCGCGAGCAGCACGGTGGCCGGGAGGGCCCAGGCGAGGTAGAGCGCGGCCAGGCCGTCCGCGCCCAGGTGATCGGGACCGGGGACGAACGTGATCCACGTCATCGCCGTGATCGCCATCGCGCCCACCGGCAGGCCGGGCCGTGACAGCGCCTCCCAGGACACGAGCGCGAGGATCGCGGGGAGGACGTAGTAGATCGAGTTCCACGGGTCCAGCAGCCCGCGCAGCAGGAGCAGGAGCGCCAGGAGCGCGAGCGCGTCGGTGCGTCCCACCCGGCCGCGGCGCAGCCGCCAGGCGAACAGCGCCGAGAGCGGGAGCGCGAGGAGGACGATCCCGCCGTGCGAGAGCCGGTGGACCAGTTCGGGGCCCCGGTAGCCCGTGGCGCCCGTCACCGGGTCGACGAGGACCTCGCGCAGCGGCCAGAACAGCTGTGTGGGGTGGAACGAGTGGGGCGCCGCGCTGAGGGTCGAGACCGCCCCGCCGGTTCCGGCGGGGCTCGACAGCAGGAACGGCAGTTCGGCGGCGAAGGCCGTCGCGCCGGCGACCAGCAGCAGGCGCCAACGGCCGTGGGGGGCGGCGAGCAGCGCGGGAAGGATCGCGAGGACCGCCCACGGCTTCGCGGCGACCGCGGCTCCGAGGGCGATGCCCGACCACACCGGCGCGCCGCCGATCGCCGCCAGCAGGGCGAGGGCGCAGAGGGCGCCGGCCAGCGCCTCCTCCGGATGGCCCATCGGCGTGGCGCGCGTGAGGACGGGGGCGAGCAGGCAGGTGAGGATCACGGCGCTGCGGACGCTGCGCGGGCGCCCGAGCTTCAGCAGCCGGCCGTCGAGGACGTACGCGAGGACGCTGACGGCGAGCATGCACGCCACCGCGCCCGCGAGGTAGACGCCGACCCAGCCGGCCCCGAGCGCGTCGGAGGCCAGCAGGAACGGGACGCGGGGGAGGACCGACGGCCCGTAGATCGGGGCGGCCGCGAGGAACCCCTGCACGTCGCCCGACAGCAGCAGGTCGACGGAGGGGCGCAGCTCGACGGCGTAGTCGCCCGTCGCGGTGTTCGCGAGGGTGAGCAGGATCGCCGCCCCGATCAGCAGGAGCGCAAGCGGGAGCCTTTCGGCATGCCGGGTCACCCGTCACATATCGGCATCTCGGGGCCGAGGGTTGACGGGCCGACATGCGAGACTCGCGGGCGTGCTCGCTCACAATCGCATCGAGGTCATGCACGGCGTCAACCTCGACCAGCTCGGCCGCCGCGACGCCGGTCATTACGGCGGGCTGACCTACGACCTGCTCGAGCAGCGGATCACCGAGGAGGCGCAGGCGATCGGGCTGCAGGCGCGCTTCTTCCAGACCAACCACGAGGGCGACTTCGTCGAGCACCTCCATCGCCTCGAGAGCCTCGCCGACGGGCTGATCCTGAATCCCGGCGCCTGGACGCACTACTCCTGGGCGATCCGCGACGCCCTGGAGATCGCCGGGCTGCCCGCCGTCGAGGTGCACCTGTCCGACGTGCAGGCGCGCGAGGAGTTCCGGCGCGTGTCGGTGGTCTCCGACCTCTGCCTGGAGACCGTGAGCGGCCAGGGCCCCGACGGGTACGCCGTCGCCCTGGAGCGGCTGCGGGCCGAGCTGACGGCGCGCGGGGAGGCGGCGTGAGCGAGCGGGCAGAGCGCCTGGCGCAGGCGGCACGCGAGCGCGAGCTCGATCTGCTGCTCGTCTCCGGCATGGTCAACGTGCGCTGGCTGACGGGCTTCACCGGCTCCAACGGGCTCGCGATCCTCGGCACCGGACACGCCGGCACGTCCGGCATCTTCCTCACGGACTTCCGCTACGTCACGCAGGCCGGCGAGCAGGTCGCGCCGCTCTGGGACCGCCGGCAGGCCACCCAGGAGCTTCTGGGGCCGGCGCTCGGCGAGCACTTCCCGGCCTGGGACGGCCCGGGCCTGCCGCGGGTGGGCTTCGACGACGCCGCCGTCACCGTGGCGGAGCTCGAGCGCGTCCGCGACGCGATCGGCGACCGCGCCGAGCTCGTGCCCGCGGGCGGCCTCGTCGAGCGCCTGCGCGAGATCAAGGACGCCGGCGAGGTGAGCCGCATCCGCGAGGCCGCGCATCTGGCCGACCATGCGCTGACCGAGGTCCTCGGCCGCGGGCTCGCGGGGCGCACGGAGGCGCAGGTCGCGCTCGACCTGGAGGTCACGATCCGCAGGCACGGGGCCGAGGGCATCAGCTTCGCCCCGATCGTCGCAAGCGGGGCCCACGGCGCGCTCCCGCACGCCGTTCCGCGCGGCGCGGTCATCGAGCCCGGCGTCCTCGTGACGATCGACTGGGGCGCCGCAGCTGGACGGCTACTGCTCGGACTGCACGCGCACGTTCGCCGCGGGCGGCGAACCGGGGGAGGAGGAGCGCGCGGTGTACGCCCTCGTCCTCGAGGCGCAGGAGGCCGCGCTCGCCGCGGTGCGCCCGGGGCCGCTGGGCCGCGAGGTCGACGCGGTCGCGCGGGAGATCATCGACGCCGCCGGGCACGCCGAGCACTTCGGCCACGGGCTGGGTCACGGCGTCGGGCTCGAGATCCACGAGGGCCCGCGGCTCTCGCGGCTCGGTGAGACGGCGCTGGCGGCGGGCATGATCGTCACGGTCGAGCCGGGCGTCTACGTGCCAGGGCGCTGCGGCGTGCGGATCGAGGACCTGGCCGTCGTCACGGACGACGGCGCCGACGTCCTCAACACGCTTCCGAAGGACCTCCAGGTCATCGATTGAGCACGGTCGTCGTCGACGCGCGGTTCGAGGGCCCGCCGGGAGCGGCCAACGGCGGCGTCGTCTGCGGCCTGCTGGCGGAGCACCTTCCGCCCGGTCGGCCCGTGACCGTGACGCTGCGCCGGCCGGTGCCGCTCGCCGTCCCGCTGACCGTCGCGGATGACGGCGCCGGAGGCGTCGCGCTCGCCGCGGACGACGGGATCCCGCTCGCGCTCGCCCACGTCGATGACGAGCCTGTGATCGGCGCGGTCCCCGACGTCGACGTCGAGGCGGCGCGCGCCGCCGTCGCCGATCCCGAGCTCGTGGCCGCGCACCCGTTCCCGCGCTGCTTCGGCTGCGGGCCGCAGCGGGATCGCGCGTCGGCGGTGGCGCTGCTTCCTGGGCCGGTCGGCGACGGGGTGCTCGCGACGTCCTGGACGCCGGGCCCCGGGCTCCCGCAGGACCGCGAGGGCGTCCTCGCCGCGCCCGCCGTGTGGGCGGCGCTCGACTGCCCGAGCGGCGCCGCGGCCGTCCCGGCGGGCGCCGTGCCGCACGTCCTCGGCCGCCTCGAGGGGCGGGTCGGCGCGCCGGCTGCGGATCGGCGAGGAGGTCCTCGTGGTCGCCTGGCCGCTCGGGCACGAGGGCCGCAAGCGCTGGGGCGCGTGCGCGCTGCGCTCGCCGGACGGCGAGATCCTCGGTCTGGCGCGGGCGACGTGGATCGCGCTCGCGTGAGCGTCAGTTCAGGGCCGCGCGCTGGACCAGGGAGTCCATGAGGTCCACGGCGTCCGCGACGTGCGTGCACACGAGGATGCCCGGCGTGGCCTCCATGCGCAGCGACGCGGCCGGCCCGCCGACGATGACGCCGACGTCCGGGTCGACGGCCCGCATCGCGTAGATCGCGGCGGGGATGAGCTTCGCGGTCGCGGCCAGCGTCGCCGAGAGGCCCACGACGGCGGGGCGGTGCCGCTCGACGGCGCCCGGCAGGGCGTCCACCGGGACGTCCGCGCCCAGCGCGAGCACCTCGTACCCGCCGTGGGTCAGCACGCTGCCGGCCATCTCCAGCCCGACGGTGTGCCGCTCGTCCTGGATGCCCGCGAGCAGGACGCGATGCTCGGGCCGGCGCTCTGCGACGCGGACGGCGTCGCGCATGAGCGTGACCATGCGCACCGTGATGTGGGTCGCGAGATGCTCGTCGGCGACGGAGATGTCGCCCTGCGCCCAGAGGTCGCCCACGCGGCGCATGGCGGGCGCGATGATCGCGTCGTGGATCACGCCCTCCGCCAGTTCGCCGTCGAGCGCCTCGCGGATCGTGCGCTCCGCGACACCCTCGTCACCGGCGATGACGGCGTCCGCGTAGGACTCACGCAGGCGGCCGATGGCGCGCAGGCGCGCGAGGCGCTGCGCCTCGTGTCCACCTGACGCGGCCGCGAACTCTTCCACCGGGCCAGGGTACTCCTCGCGACACCGTTTTGTAGGGTGCGCGCCCATGAGCTCCGCCCCGTCCGTAGCGATCATCGGCGCAGGCTTCGGCGGGCTCGCCGCGGCCGTGCAGGCGCGCCGGGCGGGCATCGAGGACATCGTGATCCTCGACCGCGCCGAGCGCATCGGCGGGGTCTGGGAGGCGAACACCTACCCCGGCGCGGCGTGTGACGTCCCGTCGCACCTGTACTCGCTGTCGTTCGCGCCGAACCCGGCCTGGTCGCGGCGCTTCTCGCCGCAGGGCGAGATCCGCGAGTACCTGGAGCAGGTCGCCCGTGACTTCGACCTGGAGCCGTTGCTGCGCCTGGGCCAGGACGTCACCCGCGCCACCTGGGACGAGGACGCCGGTCGCTGGCACCTGGAGGTCGAGGGCGGCCCCGACGTCGAGGCGGACGTGCTCGTCCCCGCCTGCGGGCAGCTCACGCGCCCGTCGGTGCCCGACCTTCCCGGCATGGGGAGCTTCACCGGCGACGCCTTCCACTCCGCCTGGTGGGATCACGACCTCGACCTGCGCGGCCGGCGCGTCGCCGTCGTCGGCACCGGCGCCAGCGCGATCCAGTTCGTCCCCGCGATCGCCGAGGAGGTCGAGCACCTCACGGTCTTCCAGCGCTCGGCGCCCTGGACGCTGCCCAAGCCCGACGTGGCCTACCGCGGCGGCGCCCAGCGGCTCTACGAGCGGGCTCCCGGCGTGCAGCGGGCCGTCCGCTCGGCCTGGCGCGGGTTCGCCGAGACGCTCGCGCCGATGTTCACCGGGCGCCCGCCGCTGGTCGCCCGCACGTCCGCGGCCGTCATGACCGGGCTGTCGGACCTCCAGCGCCGCGTCCAGCTCCGCGACCGGCCGGACCTCCAGGCGGCGACGCGCCCGGACTACGCGATCGGCTGCAAGCGCATCCTGATCACCACCGACTGGTTCCGCGCGCTGCGGCGCCCGGACGTCGACCTCGTCACGACGCCGATCGCGCAGGTGCGCCCGGACGGGATCGAGACGACCGACGGCCGGCTCCACGAGGCCGACGTGATCATCTTCGGCACCGGGTTCACCGCGACGGACTTCCTCGCGCCGCTGGAGGTCGTCGGCCGCGAGGGGACGAGCCTGCGCGAGACGTGGGCCGGGGGCGCGCAGGCCTACTACGGCCTGACCGTGCCGCGGTTCCCGAACATGTTCGTCATCTACGGCCCCAACACCGGTCACGGCACCGGGTCGGCGATCGACATGCTGGAGGCGCAGGCGCGCTACCTCGGCCAGGCGCTCGACGTGCTCGCACGCGGCGGCGCCGAGCGGCTGGAGGTGCGCCCGGACGTGTTCGACGCCTTCCAGCGCGAGCTCGACGAGCGGATGCGCACGACGGTCTGGGCGTCCGGGTGCGGCAGCTGGTACGTCAACGACGCCGGGCGCGTGACGGCCACGTGGCCTGCTCCGCCGGCCGAGTACCTGCAGCGGACCGAGGTCCTGGACGTGTCGGAGTACGAGACGCGCGTCGTCCAGCCGGTCACCGCGCCCTGAGTACCCTGGGCCGCATGGCCGCAAGCGACCCCGGCGCCGGTTCCGGCGACCTCTCGGTGTCCGTGGTCATCTCGGCGTACACCGACGAGCGGTGGGACGCGCTGCGCGACGCCGTCGCGTCCGTCCAGGCTCAGACGCGGCCCGCGCACCAGGTGATCGTGTCGGTCGACCACAACCCCGCGCTGCTCGAGCGCGCCCGTGCGACGTGGCCGGACGGCTCCGTCGTCCTGGTGGAGAACACGGGGACCCGGGGCCTCTCGGGCGCCCGCAACGCCGGCATCGATGCGGCGACCGGAGACATCGTCGCGTTCCTCGACGACGACGCCGCGGCCGAGCCGGACTGGCTTGCGAATCTCGCGCCCGTCTTCGACGACCCCGAGGTCGCGAGCGCCGGCGGCTCGCTCGCGCCGGTCTGGATCGAGGAGCAGCCGGGCTGGTTCCCCGAGGAGTTCAACTGGGTGATCGGCTGCTCGTACATCGGCATGCCGACCACGACCGCCGACGTGCGCAACGCGATCGGCGCGAACATGGCCTTCCGGCGGGCCGAGCTGGACGCCGTCGGCGGCTTCGTCTCGGGGATCGGCCGCGAGCGCGGCCTGCCGATGGGCTGCGAGGAGACCGAGATCTCGATCCGGGTGCGTCAGCGGCGCCCCGGCACACGCATCGTCTACGAGCCCAGCGCGCGGGTCCGGCACCTCGTACCCGCCGGGCGCGGCACCTGGGCGTACTTCTTCAAGCGCTGCTGGGCGGAGGGCCAGTCCAAGGCCCTGCTCACGGAGCTCGTCGGGCGGCAGGACGGGCTCGAGAGCGAGCGCACGTACGCGACGCGGACGCTGCCGCTCGGGGTGCTGCGGGGCCTGCGCGACGCCGTCCGCGGTGACGCGTCGGGCATCGGGCGTGCGGCGGCGATCGTCGGCGGGCTGCTCGCGACGGCCGCGGGGTACGCGCGCGGCCAGGTCCTGCGCGCGCGAACCGGCTGAGACTCAGACCAGGTCGCCCACGAGCGTCAGCTCGGCGGGGCGCTGGTCGGCGGGCTGCTCGAGGTCCATGCGGCGGCCGTGACGCAGCCGCTCGGCGATGAACATCTTCAGGATGCGGGTGCCGTCGCGGAACGGGCGCAGCTGGCTCTCGCCGAACATGCGCTCGTCCTCCTGGCAGGGCACCTCGGCGACGGCCAGGTCCGACTGGATGGCGCGGATCGGCATCAGGAGCTCGCCCTCGAAGCCGTCGCCGCCGCCGCTGATCTGGCCGGTGTGAGCGCTCCAGAACGCGTTGTAGCCGTACGTGATGTCCGTGTAGCGGGAGCCGAAGAGGACGTTCGCCGCTGCGCCGAGGAAGCCGTTGCCGGCCTTGCGCAGCCAGGTGAAGTCGGTGCTGCCGCCGCCCTCGGTGACGCGCGAGCCCTTGACGAAGTCGGCGCCGTCGCAGAGCGCGTTGACGAAGCGCTCGATCTCCTCGGGGCGCTGGGACCCGTCGGCGTCGAGCGTGACGATGATGTCGCCGGTCGCCGCGGCGAACCCGCTGGCGAGCGCGTCGCCCTTGCCGCGGCGCTCCTGCGTGACGATCCGGACGTTCGGGCGGCAGGCGAGAGCCGCGGCGACGGTGCCGTCGGTCGAGCCGCCGTCGACGAGGATGACCTCGTGGCCGACCGGGATGCGCGGGAGCACGTGCGGGATGTTCTCCGCCTCGTTGAGCGCGGGAACGATGACCGACACCCGCGGGAGCAGGGTCGTCAGCGTCATGTTCTCCTGCTCGGTGCCGTGCTCTGCGAGCACGACGGTCTCCAGCATCGCCTGGTCCATGGCTTGGTGTGTCCCCCGATGGCGGCGCCGTCCCCTCTGGAGGCGCCTCGTTCTTGACTGCTCTGTGGAAGGTCCCCCCCTCCAGTGCAGTGAACACAGAGTACACCGAAGACCGGATTTGTATACGGCATTTCCGTCCATGAGCGGCGCATTCCGAGCGCCGAACGGTCTGGACACTCGCTGGACGGTTCGCCCGGGTCCGTCGCTCTGATCGCCGGGAGTTCGGCCGGGTCCCCGTCGGCGCGTCACCCAGGGTTCTGGCGCCCTCCCGAGCAAGGCGGCACCGGTGCAGCCGGCGGGCTACGCTCTCACTCGCCCATGATCAGCACGAACCAGCTCAAGAACGGCAATCACATCGAGGTGGACGGCGTCATCTTCAAGGTGATGGAGTTCCAGCACGTCAAGCCCGGCAAGGGCGGGGCGTTCGTCCGCACGAAGCTGCGCCGCACCTCGGACGGGAACGTCATCGACAAGACGTTCCGCGCCGGCGAGAAGTTCCGCGCCGTCCGCACGGAGGGCCGCAAGATGCAGTTCCTCTACGCCGACGGCACCGACGCCCACTTCATGGACACCGGGAGCTTCGAGCAGATCGCGATCCCGCAGGACTCGGTCGCCGAGGAGCTGCGCTGGACGAAGGCCAACGACGAGGTCGACATGCTGTTCATCGACGACCAGCCGGGCGGCATGCAGCTCCCGGCCTCGGTCGAGCTCGAGGTCACCGAGACCGAGCCGGGACTGCGCGGCGACACGGCGTCCGGCGGGGGCAGCAAGCCCGCGACGCTCGAGACGGGGGCGATCGTCCAGGTGCCGCTGTTCGTGAACATCGGCGACCGCGTGAAGGTGCAGACGGAGACCGGCGAGTACATGTCGCGCGCCTAGCGCCGACGGCTCCCGGATCGGTCGCGCCACACATGTCCCGCCGCACCGAGCAGCGCCGCGACGCCGCCTTCGCGCTCTATCAGAGCGAGGTCACCGGCAAGGAGCTCGGCGACGTCCTGGAGCGCGACGCGACGATGTTCACGCGCTCCCTGGCCTACGCCGCGGAGGACCGCAGCGCCGAGCTGGACGAGTGGATCGGGCGCCTGGCGAAGGGCTGGAGCATCGAGCGCATCGCCCCGCTGGAGAAGTCGATCATGCGGATCGCGCTGCTCGAGATGCTGCATCCCGACGCCGTCCCGGGTGACCACCCGATCCCGCCGGAGGGCGCGATCGACGAGGCCGTCGAGACCGCGAAGCTCTTCTGCGGTGCCGAGGCTCCGGGCTTCGTCAACGGCATCCTCGCCGCCGCGCTGCGCGAGATGGGCGAGAATGGATCACCCTCATGACCGATCTCGACACGAGCACCCTCGACGACCTCGTCGCGCGGCTTGAGCTGGCGGCCCAGCAGCTGCGCAGCGGCGACCTGGGCACGGACGCCGCCGCCGGCCTGGTGGAGGACTGCGCCGCGCTCGCCGGGCAGGCGTCCGCAGAGCTCGAGCGCATGTCCCGCGCCACGGCCGCCGAGCCGATCCCGGGGCAGGACAGCCTTTTGTGAGCGTGGACGCCGAGGCCCCGCCCGCGCGGTACCCCGACCATCTGCGCGAGCGCGTCGAGGCGCATCTCGAGGGGCTGCGGTTCTCGGCGGCCCCGTCCACCGACGGCCTGCAGGACGCGATGCGGTACTCGCTGCTGGCCGGCGGCAAGCGGATCCGGCCGGTGCTCGCGCTGGCGACCGCGCGCGCGATCGGCCGCGACGCCGACGAGATCCTGCCGTTCGCCGCGGCCCTGGAGCTCATCCACACGTATTCGCTGATCCACGACGACCTGCCGGCGATGGACGACGACGACCTGCGGCGCGGCCGGCCGACCTGCCACGTCGCGTTCGGCGAGGACGTCGCGATCCTCGCGGGCGACGGTCTCTACGCCGAGGCGTTCCGGCTCGTCCTGACCGAGCAGCGCGGGGCGCCGGAGCACATCCTGCGGGCAGTGGCGGAGCTCGCCGCGGCGACGGGCGTGAACGGGATGGTCGGCGGCCAGTTCATCGACGTCGGCGGCACGGCCGCGGACGGGCCGGAGGGCCTGCGCGACCTGCACGCGCTCAAGACCGGCCGGCTCATCGGAGCGTCCGTCGAATGCGTATGCCTTCTCGAGGGCATGGACGACCCCGGGGTCGAGCGCTTCCGTGCGTTCGCCCGCGAACTCGGCGTGCTCTTCCAGATCGTGGACGACATCCTCGACGTCACCGGCACCGACGCGGCCCTGGGCAAGCCCCGGGGGAGCGACGAGCGGCACGGCAAGCGGACGTACGTGACCGAGTTCGGACTGGGTGGCGCACGCGATCTGGCGCTAGCCTCCCATCGCAGTGCCCGCGAGGCACTGGCGCGCGCCGCCCCGGGTGGGGCGGAGGAGCTCGCCGACATCACGGACTTCATCGCCACGCGACAGAGCTGACCCGACAGCCATGAGCCGCCGCCTCGACAGCATCGACAGCCCCCAGGACCTCCACGGCCTCTCCGACGAGGAGCTGCAGGAGGTCGCGCAGGAGGTCCGCGAGCACATCATCGACACGGTCGGTGAGATCGGCGGGCACTTCGGCGCGAACCTCGGTGCCTGCGAGCTGGCCGTCGCGATCCACTCGCTGCTCGACAGCCCGAAGGACAAGGTGCTGTGGGACGTCGGCCACCAGGCGTATCCGCACAAGATCCTCACCGGCCGGCGCGACGAGCTCGCCACGATCCGCCAGTACGAGGGTCTCGCCCCGTTCTGCTCGATCGCCGAGAGCGAGCACGACATCATGGGCGCGGGCCACGCGTCGACGTCGATCGGCTACGCGGTCGGCATCAAGGAGGGGATGCGCCTGCTCGGCACCCCGGACGCGGGCCGCGTGGTCGCCGTGATCGGCGACGGGGCGATGACGGGCGGCGTCGCCTTCGAGGCGATCCACCAGGCCGGCGGCCTCGGCACGCCGATGGTCGTCGTGCTCAACGACAACGGCATGTCGATCGCCCCCAACGTCGGCGCGCTCTCGCGGTACTTCAACCGCGTCCGGCTGAACCCGCGCTTCTGGCACGCGCGGGAAGGCGTCGAGGGACGTCTGAGCCAGCTTCCCGGCGGGATCGGCGCGCGCTTCGAGCGTCTCGGCCCGCAGCTCAAGGAGTCGATCAAGGCCTTCTGGGCGCCGGGGCTCTTCTGGGAGGAGCTCGACTGGGCGTACGTGGGGGTCGTGGACGGTCATGACGTCGGCGCCGTCCGGCGTGCGCTCGTGGAGGCCTTCGCGGCGCAGCGCCCGGTCGTCGTGCACGTCGCGACGGTGAAGGGCAAGGGCTTCGCGCCGGCCGAGGAGGGCGGCCTGGAGGGCATGGAGACCTGGCACGCCGCCAAGCCGAACTCCATCTCGGGCGGCGCCCCCGTGGCCGCCAAGCCCGCCGCGGCGTCGGCGACACCCAAGCCGCCCACGTACACGCAGGTCTTCGGTGACGCGATGGTTCGCGAGATCCGCCGCGACCGCCGCGTCGTCGGCATCACGGCGGCGATGAACACCGGCACCGGCCTGGACATCGTCCAGAAGGCCGAGCCGGATCACTACTTCGACGTCGGCATCGCCGAGCAGCAGGCCGTCCTGTTCGCCTCCGGGCTCGCCCTGGAGGGCGTCAAGCCGGTCTGCGCGATCTACTCGACGTTCCTGCAGCGGGCGTTCGACCAGATCGTCCACGACGTCGCGCTGCAGAGCCTCGACGTCGTGTTCGCGATGGACCGGGCGGGCCTCGTCGGCGACGACGGGCCGACGCACCACGGCGTGTTCGACATCGCCTACCTGCGCGTCGCTGCCGAACATGGTCCTGATGGCGCCGCGCGACGAGGCGGCCCTCGTCGACCTGCTGCACGCCGCGCTGCAGCACGAGGGCCCGGTCGGGCTGCGCTACCCGCGCGGCGAGGGCGTCGGCGTGCCGCTGCCCGACGAGCCCCGCGCGATCGAGATCGGCACCGGCGAGATCCTTCAGGAGGGCAGGGGCGTCGCCCTGCTCGGCTACGGCGCGGGCGTGCAGAAGGCCCTGGAGGCCGCCGACATGCTCGCCGCCGACGGGATCGAGGCCACGGTCGCCGACGCCCGCTTCGCCAAGCCGCTCGACGCGGCGCTGATCGCCCAGCTCTGCGCGGAGCACGATCTGCTGGTCACCGTCGAGGAGGGCGTCCTGCAGGGCGGCTTCGGCTCGGCCGTGCTGGAGCACTGCAACGAGCAGGGCATCCGGACGCCGCGGATCATCCGCGTCGGCCTGCCGGATCGCTACGTCACGCACGGCAAGCCGGCGCTGCTGCACGCCGAGGTCGGCTTCACCGGCGAGGCGATCGCCGAGCGCATCAGGGTCGCCCTCGCGGTCGGCGACGAGATCCCCGCCGGGGCCTAGCGCGGAGGGCCGGCGGGGGATGGCGGACGTCCATCCGCAGATCCGCGCGCTGCTCGACGCCGAGCCGCCGCCGTCCCTCGACGCCGCACCCGCCGATCTGGCCGCCCTGCGCGCCGGATATGTGCAGACGGCCCGGGCGCTCGGCGGGCCGCCCGTCGCCGTGGGCGGCGCCGAGGACCACCTCGTCGGGCGGACGGACCTGCCGCCGCTGCCGATCCGCGCCTACACGCCGACGGCGCCGGCCTCGCCGCTCGGGGCCATCGTCTGGTTCCACGGCGGCGGCTGGGTGATCGGCGACCTGGACGGGTTCGACCACGTGGCGCGCGAGCTGTGCGAGACGTCGGGGCAGCTCGTGCTGAGCGTCGACTACCGGCTCGCGCCGGAGCACCCGTTCCCGGCTCCCGCACGGGACGCGGAGGACGCGCTGCGCTGGGCGGCCGGCCCCGGCGCGGAGCTCCTGGGATACGACCGGGCACGCATCGCGGTCGGAGGCGACAGCGCAGGCGGGCAGCTGGCCGCCCTGGCGGCGCTGCGGGCGCCCGGCCTGGCCGCACGGCAGCTGCTCGTCTACCCGGCCCTGGATCCGCTCATGGACTCAGCGGCCTATCGGGAGTTCGCCGAGGGCCCGATGCTCACGGCGGCGGAGATGGCGCTCTGCTGGCGCGCGTACCTCGGCGGCGGTGATCCGGCGCAGGCGACGACCGCCGCTGCGGGTGACCTGGCGAGCGCCCCGCCGGCGTGGATCGCGATCGCCGCCCACGACCCGCTGCGCGACGACGGGCTGACGTACGCACAGGCGCTGGGCGCCGTGGGCGTGGCGGTCACCGTCGAGGTCTACGACGACATGACGCACGGCTTCCTGCGCTGGGGCGGGGCAGTCGACCGCGCGCACGACCTGATCGCCTGGCTCGCAGCTGCCGCACAATGAAACGACCCGCCTGGGAGGGCGGGCCGTTTCGGGAGGAGAGGTACTGCTTATGAGGGGTCCAGCTATGTGATCACTGAGAGAAGTCCGTTTCGCGGTGGTCCGGAGGTCCAATGCCGAACCGCGCGATTCACATGGTGCGAAAACCAGACCATTTCGTCTGTGAGGCGCGTCACAGAGACCGAAATCTGTCGCATTCGCACCATGCCAAGTACCGTTCGGCGCCGGATGACGGCCGAGAAGGTCCGCCTCGACACCCTGCTGGCCCGTCGTGGCCTGTTTCCCTCCCGCTCGCGCGCGGCCGCCTCGGTGATGGCGGGCGAGGTCCGCCTCGGCACGGCGGGCGAGCGCGCGGCAAAGCCGGGCCAGATGGTCGCCGGCGACGTCGAGATCTCCGTCGACGAGGCCCGGCGGCATGTCTCCCGCGGGGGGACGAAGCTCGAGAACGCGCTCGACACGCTCGGCATCGACGTCTCCGGTCGCCACGCGCTGGACGTGGGCGCGTCGACCGGGGGGTTCACGGACTGCCTGCTGCAGCACGGGACCGCCCACGTGATCGCCCTGGACGTCGCCTACGGGGAGCTCGCCTGGTCGCTGCGCGAAGATGCCCGCGTGACCGTCATGGAACGCCGCAACGCGCGCGAGCTGGTGCCCGCCGACCTGCCGTACGCGCCGGACCTGGTGGTCGCGGACCTCTCGTTCATCTCGCTCACGAAGGTGCTGCCCGCCGTGCTGGCCTGCTGTGCGCCGCAGTTCGATGCGCTCGTGATGGTGAAGCCGCAGTTCGAGGTGGGCCGCGAGCGCGTCGGAAGGGGCGGCGTCGTGCGCGATCCCCTGCTGCGCCGCGAGGCGGTCGCGGGCGTCGCGCGCTTCGCCCACGAGCAGTGCGGCGCGAGCGTGCTCGGCTTCGCCCCTTCGGGCCTGCCGGGGCCCAAGGGCAACATCGAGACCTTCATCCTGCTGGGCGAGGCGGGCCGCGAGGGCGCGCTCGCCGATCCGGACGGCGCCCTGGAAGGGGTCGGGGTATGAGCGCCCAGCGGGTCGTCGCCGTCTTCTCGCATGCGCGGCCCGGCGAGACCGACGACGCGCTCCGGCACCTGATCGCGCTGGCCCACCGGCACGAGATGGTCGTGCGCCTGGACCGTCACGAGTCCGAGAAGCACCCGACGATCGCGCCGGGCCCGGGGATCGAGATCGCCGAGAACCACACCGACGAGGTGGACCTGGCGATCGCGCTCGGCGGCGACGGGACGATCCTGCGCGCGCTGCGGGAGTTCGCCGGCACGAGCGTGCCGGTGTTCGGCGTGAACTTCGGCGAGATCGGGTTCCTCTCCACCGTGGATCGCGACGAGGCGCCGGCCGCGTTCGAGCGCGCGCTCACCGGGGACTTCGAGACGCTGACGCTCCCGGCGATCGCCCTGCAGGGCGACGGCGCGGCCCGGATCGCCGTCAACGACATCGCGATCACGCGGAAGGTCGGCGAGCGCGTCGCGGACCTCGCGTACGCCGTCTCCGGCGAGGAGGTCGGGAGCGTGCGCTGCGACGGCCTCGTGGTCGCGACCCCCGCCGGGTCGACCGGCTACAACCTCGCCAACGGCGGACCGGTCATGGCCTGGGGCGTGGAGGGGTTCGTCGTGTCGTTCATCGCGCCGCACTCGCTGACCGCGCGGGCGCTCGTCGTGGCGCCGGGAGATCTGCTCACCGTGCACAACCGCTCCGAGAGCGCCGTGGACGTCGCGTTCGACGGACGTCCCGCCTTCGAGATGCCCCCCGGCGGCACGATCACCGCCGGCTTCGTCCGCGAGGCCACCGACCTCGCGCTGCTCCCCGGATCGTCGTTCTACCGGCGGCTCAGGGAGAAATTCGGGCGGCTTGCCTCCTCCTAGTACGGCCCCCTGGCAGGACAGGCCGCGCCGCAGGCGCGGCCTGATCGCGCTCTCGTCCTGCCGGCACGCCTGACGCGTCCCCTCTCCCTGCTACACCCCACCAATGCTCCGCGAGCTGCGCGTCGAGAACCTCCTGCTGATCGACCGGGCCGAGCTGCGTCTCGCCCCGGGTCTCAACGTGCTCACGGGGGAGACCGGGGCGGGCAAGACCGTGCTCGCACATGCGCTCGACCTGCTGCTCGGCGGCAAGCCGCGGCCGGGCATCGTGCGTCCCGGCGCCGCCGAGGCGTACGTCGAGGGCGTGTTCGACCTCCCCGACGACCTGCGCGCCCGGCTGGGCGATCGCCTGCCGGAGGATGCGGACGAGCTCGTCATCGCGCGCCGCGTCAGCGCGGACGGGCGCACCCGTGCGCTCCTCAACGGACGCTCGTCGAACGTGGCGGACCTGCGCGAGGCGGCCGAGGCGCAGCTGTCGTTCTACGGTCAGCACGAGCACCGGCGGCTCACCCTCGCCTCCGCCCAGCTCGAGCTGCTCGACGCGTTCTGCGGACCCGAGCAGGCCCGGCGCCGCGTGGCCTGCGCCGACGCCCATGCGCAGGTGCGCGCGGCGCAGCAGGCCCTGGAGGACCTCTCCGGCGCTCGCGGGCGCCCGCGAGCGCGAACTGGATCTGCTGGCGTTCGAGCTGCAGGAGATCGACGAGGTCGCTCCCGACGAGGCCGAGGAGCGCGACCTGCTCGCCGCGCGCGAGCGCCTGCGCCACGTGGAGGCCCTGCGGGCGGCGGCGCACGGTGCGGCGCAGGCCCTGGAGCCCGACGACGGCGACGGTGCGCTGGCGCTCCTCGCCTCGGGTGGCGGTGCGCTCGACGGCGCCGCGGGCTTCGACGCCGGGCTCGACGCTCTTGCCGAGCGCTGGCGCGGCCTGCTCTACGAGGCGGGCGACCTGGCGGGTGAGCTGCGGGGCTACGCCGAGGGGCTCGACGCGGAGCCCGGCGCGCTCGAGGCAGCCGAGGAGCGTCTTGCGGCCGTCGACCGGCTCAAGCGCAAGCACGGCGGCACCGTCGCGGCGGTCCTGGAGCACGCAGAGCGCTGCCGGGCCCGCCACGAGGAGCTCGTGAACGCCGACGTGGCGCTGGAGCAGGCGACCGCGCGGCTGGCGGAGGCGGGCGCCGCGCGCGACCGGCTCGCCGCCGAGCTGCATGCGGCGCGCGTCGAGGCGGCCCCGCGCCTGTCCGAGGCGGTCGGCGCCGCGCTCGCAGACCTGGCGATGGAGGGGGCGAGCTTCGAGGTGCAGATCGGCGATCGCGATCCGGGCCCGGCGGGCGCCGACGCGGTGGAGTTCCTCCTGGCGCCGAACAGCGGCGTCCCCGCGGGGCCCGTTCGCGAGACGGCATCCGGCGGCGAGCTCTCGCGGGTGATGCTCGCGCTGCTCGGCGTGGCCAACGACGGATCGGCCGCGACCCTCGTGTTCGACGAGGTGGACGCCGGGATCGGCGGGCAGACGGCCCGGGCCGTGGGCGCTCGCCTGCAGGAGCTCGCGGAGGGCCGGCAGATCGTCTGCATCACGCACCTCCCGCAGATCGCCTCGCTCGCCGGGCGGCACTTCTCGATCGCCAAGGACGCGCTCGCCGATCCCGCGCTGACGACGGTGACCCAGCTCGCCGACCGCGAGGTCGTCGGTGAGATCGTGCGCATGCTCGGGGCCGACGCGGACGACGCAGCCGCCCGCCGCCATGCGCGGGAGCTGCTGAAGGCCGCATAGACTCGCGGGCGATGGAGCGCTCCGCCGCCCTGCAGGTGCCCGCCGTGCGCGGCCCCGTGCGCCGGGGCCGGCGAACGAAGCTGCTCGTGAAGAAGCTGCACCCGGGCGAGATCGCGATCATCGACCATCGCAACCTCGATCGCGTCTCCGCGGAGGACCTGATCGCGGCGCGCGTGGCCGCGGTCCTGAACTGCCGCCCGTCCGCCGCGAGCGAGTACCCGAACATGGGCCCGCTGCTGCTCGTCCAGGCCGGAATCCCGCTCGTGGACCTTCCGGACGACGCGCTGTTCGACCAGCTGAAGGACGGCGACCCCGTGGAGCTGCGCGGCGGCGACGTCCTCGCGGCGGGCGTGCTGCTCGCGCGCGGCGACCTGCAGGACCCGGCGAGCGTGCGCGCCGCGACCGAGCTGCGCCGCCAGGAGATCGGCGGCGCGCTCGCCGCCTTCGCGCGGAACACCGTCGAGCACATGGTCGAGGAGCAGGACCTGCTCTCCGGGAAGATCCCGCTGCCGCGCTTCGACACCGACTTCCGCGACCGTCCCTCACTGATCGTCGTGCGCGGCGTGGACCACCGCGCGGACCTGCACGCCCTGCGGCCCTACATCCGCGACGTGCGACCGGTCCTCGTCGGGGTCGACGGCGGGGCGAACGCGATCCTCGAGGCCGGGTTCCGGCCCGACATGATCGTCGGCGACATGGACTCCGCGTCCGAGGCCACGCTGCGGTGCGGCGCCGAGCTCGTCGTCCATGCGTACCCCGACGGCCGGGCTCCCGGACGTGAGCTGCTCGAGGAGCTCGGCCTGGCCCACAAGGTCGTGCCGGCTCCGGGCACGAGCCAGGACGTCGCGATGCTGATCGCGGGGGAGAAGGGCGCGCAGCTCATCGTCTCCGTCGGCTCGCAGTTCAACCTCGTCGAGTTCCTGGACAAGAACCGGCGCGGCATGTCCTCGACGTTCCTCACGCGGCTGCGGCTGGGGGAGAAGATCGTCGACGCCAAGGGCGTGAGCCGGCTGTACCGCCCGAACCCGGGCATCGCCCCGGTGGCGCTCATCCTGTTCGTGGGCATGCTCGTGCTCGCCGCGCTGATCCTGGCGACGCCGGGACTGCGCGATGTGGCCGATCTGCTGTGGCTGAAGCTCCGCCTGCTGCTCGGCGGGGATCTCTGACGGGCTCCGTGGCCTCCACGGACGCGTGCGGCCGATCCGGGGCCTACGCTCGGATGGTGCCCCGCATCCTGCTCCTGTCCGTCGCGGTGGCCGGCGCCTCGCTGGCCCTGACCGGCAGCGCGGCGGCCGCGGTCACGAGCCGCGGCGATCTGCGGGTCGCCGAGGGCGTCCGCGTCTCGGATCTCCAGTTCGGCGCGGTCGTGAAGAACGGCGAGCTGCGGCTGAACGTCCTGCTCGTCGGGCGGGCCACGGGCGCCGCGCGCAGACTCGTGCTGTCGGCGGCGCCGTGCCGTGGAACCCAGCGCTGCCGGGTGGAGTCCTCCCGTGCCGTGCGCTTCAAACGGCGCCCGCAGACGCTCATCGGATGGCGACCGTCGTTCCGCGGCGCCGTCGGCATCTCCGCCCTGCGGATCCGCGTCGCGGCTCGCGGAGGCCGCGCGTCCCGCGCGACCGCGGACGTCCTCGTGACGCCGATGGCCTGGACCGTCCAGAGCGCCAACACGACCCTCTTCATCCGCGAGGACCCGGCTGTTCCGGTGGACGCGGTGCACATGGCCGCGACCCCCGTCACGGGCGGCGGCGTCACCGTCAGCGGCTCGTTCACGGTCCGCAGCACCAGGGCGTTCGACGTGCGCACGACGCTCGGACGCTGTACGCCGATCGGCGGCTGCCCGCTCCCGGACGTCACCGGCACCGCGGCGATCCCGGCCGGCCGCGTGACCGTCCCGATCGCGGGGTGCTCGGGCCGATCGCGGGCGCTCAGCGGGTGCGATTCCGCGCCGACGGCGGGGTCTTCCCGTCCCCGTTCGTGCAGATGGTCCTTCCCTGGCCTGCGGGGTAGGGACGCCGGAGCGCCGGTAGGCTCGACCGCGGGTGCCCGGCGCCCGTCCGCATGTTCGATTTCCGCTACCACGCCGTCTCGCTCGTCGCCGTCCTCGTCGCGCTCGTCGCGGGCGTGCTGCTCGGCGTCGCGATCGGGGACGCGGGGCTGGTCTCGTCGGCGGAGAAGTCGGTCCGCGAGTCGCTGCGCGCCGATGTCAACAGCGCCCGTGAGGAGCGCCGCGCGACGCAGGAGGCCCTCGACGCCGAGCGCCGCTACTCCAAGGCCGCCTACCCGCTGCTCGTGGCGGGGCGCCTGGACGGGCAGAACATCGGCCTCATCTTCCTCGGCAGGCCCTCGGAGGCGATCGCGGACGACGTGCGCGAGGCGCTCGCCGGGTCCGGCGGCCGGCTGGCGGGCACGCTCGCCGTCCGCCGCCCGCCGTCGCTGAGCGCGCTGGCCGCCGCGGCCTCGGGGACCCGCTACGCGCAGCTCGAGGAGCGGCCGGAGCTGCTCGGGCAGTTCGGCCGGCGGATGGGCATTCAGCTCGTCCAGGGCGGGGCGCTGCTGCGCCGCGAGGCCGGAGCGCTCTTCTCGACCCGGGCGGGCTCGCTCGGGCCGTTCGACGGCGTGGTGATCGCCCGCACCGACACCGACCTCAAGGGCGACGCCAAGAAGCAGACGGAGGACCTCGAGGACGGCATCGTGCGCGGGATCACCGACAACCCGGTGGCGGCGGTCGGCGTCGAGCGGACCGGCACGGAGCCCTCACAGGTGTCCTGGTACCGCGACCACGACCTGTCGAGCGTCGACAACGTCGACCTCGTCGCGGGTCAGGCGGCGCTCGTCTTCGCGCTGTCGGGGGCGACGGGCAGCTTCGGCCTCGGCCCGAAGGCCGAGGCGCTGCTGCCGGGCTCGGAGAGCCTCGAGGTGACGGCGCCCTGACAGCGCCGTCCGGTCAGCTCGCGGCGTTCTCGTCGAAGTCCAGCGCGACCGAGTTGATGCAGTAGCGCTGGCCGCTCTCGCCGGGGCCGTCGTCGAAGACGTGCCCGAGATGGCCGCCGCAGCGCGCGCAGACGACCTCGGTGCGAACCATCCCGTGAGAGCCGTCCGTCTTCAGCTCGACGGCATCGGCGACCATGGGGTCGGTGAAGCTCGGCCAGCCCGAGCGCGAGTCGAACTTCGTGTCCGAGCCGAACAGCTCGGCTCCGCATCCGCGACAGCGGTAGGTGCCGTCGGCCTTCTGGTCGACGTACTCCCCGGTGAACGGGGCCTCGGTCGCCGCATGCCGCAGGACCGCGTACGCGTCGGGATCCAGCTGCTCGCGCCACTCCTCGTCGCTGCGGACGACCTTCTCCGTGCTGTGCTGGGAGTCCATCTGCTGCCTTTCGTCGTGTCCTCTGGACATACGGTCCCCGCGCCGGCCCGGACGTTACGCCGCCCCGGGGTTCCATCGCCCCGGGTCGCTAGGTTGCCCCGATGCGCGCGCTGCCACTCATCCTCTCGACGGCCGCCGCGCTGGTCCTCGCACGCCCGATCCTGGCGTTCCTCCAGGAGAACGCACACCTGCGCGAGAACTACCGCGGGGCGCGGATCCCGTGTCCGCTCGGTCTCCTCATCCCTGCGGCCGCGCTCGTCGCGCTGATCCCGCTCGCGCTCCTGAACGGCCTGCTCGACAGCGAGACGCTGGCGATCGCGGGTATGTACTTCGTGCTGCCCGTCGCGGCCCTCGGCCTCGCCGACGACGCCTACGCGGGCCCCTCGCGCGGCTGGCGCGGACACGGCGCCGCGGCGCTCAAGGGGTCGTTCAGCACCGGTGGCCTGAAGGCCGCCGGCACGCTCGGCCTCGCGCTCGCCTGGAGCGCGCTCACCCAGGACGACGCCGCGACCTTCCTGCTCGCCGCCGCGGTCCTCGTCCTGGCGACGAACTTCTTCAACCTGCTGGACCTGCGGCCCGGCCGCTCGGTCAAGGCGTTCGTGCTGCTCGGCGCGGCGCTCACGATCGGCACGCTGGACACCGACGCCCTGCTGGACCTCGGCATCTGGATCGGCCCGATCCTCGTCGCCGGGGCGCTGGACCTGCGCGAGCGGGGAATGCTCGGCGACACCGGCTCGAACGTGATCGGCGCCGTCGCAGGCATCTGGCTCGTGCTCACCCTCGACGTGACGGGGCTGGCGATCGCCGTCGGCGTTCTCGTCGCGCTCACGCTGTACGGCGAGCTGCGCTCGATCAACACCCTGGTCGAACGCGCTCCCGGCCTCCGCCAACTAGACTCGCTCGGAAGGACCCATCGTGCCTGACGCTCCACGCAAGCCCCGTTACATCTTCATCACCGGCGGGGTCGTGTCGTCGCTCGGGAAGGGCATCGCCGCCGCCTCGATCGGCCGCCTGCTCGTCTCCCGCGGACTGCGTGTGGGCCTGCAGAAGTTCGATCCGTACATCAACGTGGATCCGGGCACGATGTCGCCCTACCAGCACGGCGAGGTGTTCGTCACCGAGGACGGCGCGGAGACCGATCTGGACCTCGGGCACTACGAGCGCTTCACGGACTCGAACACCTCGCGCGCGTCGAACGTCACGGCCGGCGGCATCTACAACAGCGTCATCCGCCGCGAGCGGCGGGGCGACTACCTGGGCGCGACGGTCCAGGTCGTCCCGCACATCACCGACGAGATCAAGCAGCGGGTCCGCCTGATCGCGGAGACGAGCGACGTCGACGTCGTGATCACCGAGATCGGCGGCACGGTCGGCGACATCGAGTCGCTGCCGTTCCTGGAGGCGATCCGCCAGTTCCCCGTGGACGTCGGCCGGCGCGACTGCATGTACATCCACCTCACCCTCGTGCCGTACATCGGGCACGCGGGCGAGCTGAAGACGAAGCCCACGCAGCACTCGGTCAACGAGCTGCGCCGCATCGGCATCCAGCCCGACATGCTCCTCTGCCGCAGCGAGAGCGAGCTGTCCATGGACATCCGCAAGAAGATCGCGCTGTTCGCGTCACTTCCCGTCGACGCCGTGATCTCCGCCAAGGACGTGCGCGACATCTACGAGGTGCCGCTCTGGTACCACGAGCAGCACGTCGACGACTTCATCCTCGGGCACTTCGGCATCGAGGCGCCCGAGGCGGAGGCGGACCTCAGCGAGTGGGCGGACGTCGTCGAGCGCGCGGCCGTCGCATCCGACCCCGTGCGGATCGCCCTCGTCGGCAAGTACATCCAGCTCGAGGACGCCTACAAGTCCGTGAGCGAGGCGCTGCGGCACAGCGGCGCGGCCGCCGGAGGCCGGGTCGAGATCGACTGGGTCGACTCCGAGCAGCTCGAGGACGAGGCCGCGGCCCGTGAGCGCCTGGCCGATGCGGACGGGATCCTCGTGCCCGGCGGCTTCGGCGGCCGCGGGATCGAGGGCAAGATCCGCGCCGTGCAGGTCGCCCGTGAGCAGGGCATCCCGTACCTGGGGATCTGCCTCGGCATGCAGATGGCCGTCTGCGAGTTCGCCCGTCACCTGGCGGGGATGGACGGCGCCAACTCGACCGAGTTCGACCTCGAGACGGAGTGGCCGGTCATCGACCTGCTGCCGGAGCAGAAGGAGGTCAGCGACCTCGGCGGAACGATGCGCCTGGGCGCCGACCCGATCAAGCTCCACGCCGACACCCGCGCCCGGGAGATCTACGGCGAGGCGGTCGTGTACGAGCGTCACCGCCACCGCTACGAGGTGTCGATCAGCCTGCGCAAGCGCCTGGAGGCGGCCGGGCTGGTCGTGTCGGGCACGTCGCCGGACGAGCGCCTCGTCGAGTGCGTCGAGCTGCCGCGCGACCAGCACCCGTTCTTCGTGGCTTCGCAGTACCACCCCGAGTTCAAGTCCCGCCCCGAGCGTCCCGCGCCGCTGTTCCGCGATTTCGTCGCGGCGGCACTGGACCACGCCCGCGAGGGCTCCGGCGACGTTCCGGAGGGCGGCGCGGTGCGCGCCTCCCGCAGCGCGGCGGCCTGACCGGCAGGCTGTGCGACCGGCTTCCGAGGTCGAGCGCCGGCGGCTGAACGAGACGTTCGCCACGCTCTGCGCGATCGCGAGCCCGTCGGGGAGCGAGCGGGCGATGGCCGACCACGTGAGCGCCGAGCTGCGCGCGCTCGGTCTGCAGGTCACCGAGGACGGGGCGGGCGCGGAGGTCGGCGCGGACGCCGGCAACCTGCTCGCGCGGATCCCGGGGCGCTCGGAGGACTCCGTCCTGCTGTGCGCCCACCTGGACACCGTGCCGCACGCCGGGCCGGTCGAGCCGGTCTTCGTGGACGGCGGGTGGGAGAGCGCCGGCGACACGATTCTCGGAGCCGACAACAAGGCCGCCGTCGCGATGCTGCTCGAGCTCGCGCGGCGCACCGCCATCGAGGGCTCGCCCGTCGGCGTCGAACTGCTGTTCACGGTCAGCGAGGAGCGCGCGCTCGCCGGCGCCAAGGCGTTCGACGTCGGGCTGCTGGAGAGCCCGTTCGGGTACGTCTTCGACCACGCGAGCCCGATCGGCGAGATCGTCGTCGCCTCGCCGACCTACATGCGCTGGCAGGCCGACTTCACCGGACAGGCGGCTCACGCCGGGATCCATCCCGACGAGGGACGCAGCGCGATCCTCGCCGCGGCGCGCGCCATCGCGAGCCTCCCGCACGGGCGGATCGACGACGAGACGACGGTGAACGTCGCCCAGATCCACGGCGGCGCCGAGGGGACGAACGTCGTCCCGGAGCGCTGCACCGTGGTCGGCGAGGCGCGGTCGCTCTCCGACGCCGCGCTCGAGGAGCTGATGGCGGACGTCGTCGACGCGCTCCACGACGCCGCGAACGACCCGGAGTGCTCCTGCGACCTGGACGTGACGGTCGAGCGCCTGTTCGCGGGCTATCGCCGCAAGACGTCCTCACCGCCGGTGCAGGCGGCCGAGGCGGCGCTGCGCGAGCGCGGCTACGCACCGCGGCGGATCCTCAGCGGGGGCGGGGCGGACGCCAACGCGTTCGAGACGGCGGGCTTCACGTGCGTGAACCTCGCCAACGGGACCGAGCGCGCCCATCAGCCGACCGAGCGCGTCAGCCAGGCGGCGCTGGAGGGCATGCTCGACGTCACCTACGCGCTGCTCGACGAGCTGGGTGCGGGGTGAGCGCCCCGGCGCCCCAGCGGCTCGTGCTGCGGCGCGGGAGCGTCAGCGAGGTGGTCTCCGGCGAGGGCCCCGAGCAGCGCCTCGTCGTCGAGGTCCCGGGCCGCGGGCCGCGTCCCGCGATCGCCGACGTCGGGCTCGTCGGCCGCTCACAGGCGGGTGACGACGTCGTGGTGAACACGCAGGCCGCCGACCTCGATCTCGGGTCCGGCGGGTTCGACGTCGTCCACGTGAACCTCACCCGCGGGCTCGACGGCGGCGGGGTCGACGGGGCGCACGTCATGAAGCTCAACTACTCCTCGCTCCAGCACGCGGTGACCCCGGTCGAGTCCGGGGCGCCGCGCCTCCCGCTCGCGCGCCCCGTCGGCGTCCTCGCGCTCCACGGCCAGCTCGCGCCGGTCGCCTGGGCGGCGGGCCAGGCGCGGCCCGGGCTGCGGCTCGGCTACGTGCAGACGGCGGGCGGCGCGCTGCCGGGCGGGCATTCGCAGGTGGTGCGCGACCTGCTGGACCGTGGACTGCTCGCCGGCCACCTCACCGCCGGGCCGGCGTACGGGGGCGACGGCGAGGCGATCACGACCGCGGGCGCGCTCCAGCACGGGTTGCAGGACCGTGGCTGGGACGCCGCGGTGTGCGGGCCGGGACCCGGCATCCTGGGCTCGGCGACGCCGCTCGGTCACGGCGGGCTCGTCGCGCTGGAGTCCGCCCACACGGCGCTGGCGCTCGGCTGCCCGGTGCTGATCTGCCCGCGCATGTCCAGCGGGGATCCGCGGCCCCGCCACCAGGGGCTCTCGCATCACACCGCGACCGTTCTGGACCTGCTGCTCGCGCCGGTCGTGGTGGGTGTCCCGGAGGACGAGACGGGCGCGATCCCGCCGCGGCACGACGTCCGCTCCGCCGAGGCGGACGTCGACGGCTACGCCGCCTCCGGCCTGCCCGTGCGGACGATGGGTCGGGGACTGCGGGAGGACCGGCTGTTCTTCGCCGCGGCGCTCAGCGCCGGCGGTGTTCTGGCGACCATGGGGGAGACGACATGACGCAGGGGCCACGCGGCCGGGAGTTCGAGCGGATCGGCGGGGAGACCGTCTGGACGGGTCAGATCGTCCACGTGGACCGCGACCGCTTCCGCTACGCCGACGGCGACGTCGTCGACCGCGAGATCGTCCGCCATCCCGGGGCGTCCGCGATCGTCGCGCACGACGACCTCCACGTCTGGCTCGTTCGCCAGCCGCGCGAGACGATCGGCGATCCCGACGTCCTGGAGATCCCCGCGGGGAAGCTCGACGTCCCGGGCGAGCCGCCGATGGAATGCGCCCGCCGCGAGCTCGCCGAGGAGATCGGCAAGGGGGCCGATCACTGGGCCCCGGTCCTGCGCTACGTCCCGAGCATCGGCGTGATGGACGAGGTGGTCCACGTGTTCCACGCCACCGGTCTGCACGACGCCCAGGGCGGCCCCGCGCCCGACGCGAGCGAGCGCATCGAGGTCGTCGCCTGGCCGCTCGACGACCTCGACGGGGCGATCGACTCGACGCTCGACGCGAAGACCATCATCGGCCTGCAGTGGCTGCGCGAGCACCTGCGCGAGCACGGCTCGGACGGGCCGGAGGACGAGATCGCCTGACGCACGCCGCGTTGCAGCGGCGGGGAGCGGCGAGCCCGGCGCGAATCACGGCGTCATGGCGTCCGTCACCCGCGCTCCCGCGCGGCCCTTCGAGCACCACGTGCTCGACTTCCTCGCGTATCTGGAGCTGGAGCGCGGCCTCTCACGCAACACGCTCGAGGCATACCGCTCGGATCTCCTGCAGTACGGGACCTACCTCGACCGGCGCGGCCTCGACGCGCTCGCGGTCACCCACGGGGACGTGGCCGGCTTCCTCGACGAGCTCGCGCAGGGGACCCCCGAGCGGGCTCCTGCGGCGCCCGCGACGCTGCAGCGCAAGACCGCCTGCCTGCGGTCCTTCTACCGCCACCTGCGCCGTGAGGAGATCCTGGAGGGCGATCCGACGGCCGATCTGCGCGGCCCGCGCGCCGGCCGGCGCCTCCCGCAGGTTCTCAGCCGTGACGAGGTCCTGCGCCTGCTCGCCGCACCCCGCGGCGACGCGCCGGCCGCGCGCCGCGACCGGGCGCTGCTGGAGCTCATGTACGCCTGCGGCCTGCGCGCGAGCGAGGCCACCGGAATGCTCGTCGGCGACGTCGACCTCGAGGCCGGCGTCCTGCGCGCGCGCGGCAAGGGCTCCAAGGAGCGCCTGGTGCCGATCGGCCGCGAGGCGCTCGCCGCCGTGCGCGCCTACCTGCGCGACGGGCGCCCGCAGCTCGTCGGCATCCGCGACGAGCCGCACCTCTTCGTCAATCAGCGCGGCGGCGGGCTGAGCCGGCAGGGCCTCTACAAGATCGTCCAGGGGCACGCCGCGGCCGTCGGCCTCGACGACCGGATGAGCCCGCACACGCTGCGGCACACGTTCGCAACGCACCTGCTGGCCGGCGGATGCGACCTGCGGGCGCTCCAGGAGATGCTCGGGCACGCGGACATCGCGACGACGCAGC
Organism: uncultured Actinomycetes bacterium; assembly: GCA_963823375.1. Lineage (GTDB taxonomy): Bacteria > Actinomycetota > Thermoleophilia > Solirubrobacterales > Solirubrobacteraceae > F1-60-MAGs163. The sequence continues at coordinate 51,541 of CAWGLQ010000022.1, forward strand.
TCTACACCCATCTCTCCACCGAGCGGCTGCGCGACGCGTACTTCGCGGCGCACCCGCGGGCCCACGCGGGCCCGCGGTCCTGAGCGTCAGCCGGGGCCCGCGACACCCTCCGACGGCTGCCCGATCACGGCGCGGCTGTCCGCGCCGCGGATCAGCACCGCGGCGAGCAGGGCGCCGAGCAGCGCGAACAGCGCGCCCCCGAGGAACGCCGCCTGGAAGCCCTCGGTGAGCGCCTCCGTGCTCGGCCGGCCGGGTCCCGTCGACACGGCGTCGGTGCGGGTCGTCGCGACCGCCGCGAGGATCGCCAGGCCCAGCGCGCCGCCGACCTGCTGGCCGGCGTTGATCAGGCCGCTGGCGAGCCCCGCCTCGTCGTGCGCGATCCCCGTCGTTCCTCCGATCGTGACGGGGACGAACGAGAAGCCCAGCCCGACGGCGGCCAGCAGCGAGGGGATCAGCACGTCGCCGGTGAACGACCCGTTCTCGGAGATCTGGGCGAACAGGAAGAGGCCGGCCGCGACGAACAGCAGGCCGGCGATCACCACCGGCTTGAACCCGATCTTCGTCACGAGCACCGACGCGAGCCCCGCCGCAACGATGATCGTGATCGCGAGCGGCAGGTAGGCGAGCCCCGACTTGAGCGCGTCCCACCCGAGCACCTGCTGCATGTACAGCGAGATGAAGAAGAACATCGAGAACAGCGACGCGCCGACCAGCAGGCCCGTCGCATAGGCGCCGGTCCGGGTGCGCGACTGGAAGACGTCGAACGGCACCAGCGGCGCCGCCGCGCGCGACTCGATCGCCACGAACGACACCAGCAGCACGACGGCGAGCGCCAGCAGGCCGATCGTCTGGGTGGATCCCCAGCCGGCGTCGTTGGCGTCGACGAGCGCGTAGATCAGGACCGCCAGGCCCGCGGTGACGGTGACGGCGCCGGCGATGTCGAAGCCGCCGCGCTCGCGCTCGTCGCGGCTCTCGGGGACCAGGCGCGGGGCGAGCAGGACGGCGCCGGCGGCGATCGGCACGTTGACGAAGAGCACCCAGCGCCAGCTCAGGTACTCCGTCAGGACCCCGCCGAGCAGCACGCCGGCCGCGCCGCCCGCGCCGGCGACGCCACCCCAGACGCCCAGCGCGCGGTTGCGCTCGGCGCCCTCGCGGAACGTCGAGGTGAGGATCGAGAGCGCGGCGGGAGACAGCAGCGCGGCACCCAGGCCCTGCACCGCGCGGGCCGCGATCAGGGTGGTCTCCGACTGCGAGAAGCCGCCGACGAAGGACGCGACGGCGAAGAGGATGAGGCCCCAGATGTAGACCCGGCGGCGGCCGAGGATGTCGGCCAGGCGCCCGCCGAGCAGCAGGAAGCCGCCGAAGACGAGCGTGTACGAGTTGACGACCCAGGAGAGCGAGTCCTGCGAGAGGCCGAGGTCCCGGCCGATCGACGGGAGCGCCACGTTCGTGATCGAGGCGTCGAGAACGACGACGAACTGGCTGGCGGCGAGCAGGGCGAGGAGCGGCCCCTTGCGGACGGTGGCGGGTTCCATCGGGTTGTTGTATCAACAACCGGATCTCGCCCTTCGTCGATCCGGGCGCAGGCTCTGTCAGCATCGCGGGGAATGCCACCCGGTCCGGATGACAGCGGCGCCCGCCGCGCCTTCGTCGTCGTCGTCGACGCGCTCGGCGTGGGCGCCGAGCCCGACGCCGCCGAGTACGGGGACGAGGGCGCGCACACGCTGCGGCATCTGGCCGATGCGGTCGGCGGACTCTCCCTCCCGGCGCTCGCCGGACTCGGCCTGGGGAACCTGGGCCCGGTCCGCGGTCTGCCGCGCAGCCCGGATCCGGCGCTCCACGGGATCCTGCACCACCAGGGCCCCGGAAAGGACTCGACGACCGGCCACTGGGAGCTCATGGGCGTCGTGCTCACCGACCCGCTCCCGACCTACGCGGGGCACCTGCCGTCGCAGCTGATGGCCCGCCTGGAGGCGGCGACGGGCCATCGCCTGTGCGGCGGCGAGGCGCTCGACGGCCTGGCCGCGCTCGAGCGCCACGGAGAGCACCACCTGCGCACCGGGGATCTCATCGCCTACACCTCGGTCGACTCCGTCGTCCAGCTCGCCGCGCACGAGGACGTCGTCTCGCAGGAGGACCTCGAGGACGCGTGCGCGGCCGCCCGCATCGAGCTGAGCGGCGCCGACGCCGTCGGGCGCGTGATCGCGCGGCCGTTCACGGGGGAGCCGGGGGCCTTCGAGCGCACGCTCGGCCGGCGCGACTTCGCGCTCCCGCCGCCCACGCGCTCCTACCTCGACGCGCTGCGCGACGCGGAGGTGCCGGTGCACGCCGTCGGGAAGGTCGACGACCTCTTCGCGGGCCAGGGGGTCGAGCACTCCTACCCGGGCGCCACGAACGCCGAGGCGCTCGGCGTGCTCGACGTCCTCGTCGACGAGCTCCCGTCGGGGCTCGCGTTCGCGAACCTCATCGAGACCGACCAGGTCTTCGGCCACCGCAAGGACGTCGAGGGGTTCCACGAGGCGCTGCGCGAGATCGACGCGGCCGTCGCGGGCTGGCTCGAGCGCCTGGGCCCCGGCGACCTGCTCGTCATCACCGCCGACCATGGCGTGGACCCCAAGATGGCCCACGCCGACCACACCCGCGAGCACGTCCCGCTGCTCGCCCGCTTCGCCGGCGACGGCGGCCGGCGCCACGACGGGCCGATGGCCGATGTGGGCGCGAGCGCCCTGCGCTGGCTGACCGGCGCCGACGAGCCGCACCTGCCCGGGAGCCCGTTCGTCTGACCGTATCCTCGGGATCGTGCCCGAGCTCCCCGAGGTCGAGACGATCCGCCGCAGTCTGGAGCCGCTCGTCACCGGGCGCGCGATCACCGCGCTCGACGTGCGCGATCAGCGCTGGTGCGCCCCGCTCGCGCCCGAAGCGGTCGCCGACGCCGTCCTCGGGCGCCCGATCGAGGCGCTCTCCCGGCGCGGGAAGTGGCTCGTGTTCGACCTCGAGGGCGAGGTCTTCCTCATCACGCACCTGCGGATGACCGGCGCGTTCCTCTACGACCCCGAGCCGGACGCGCCGTACGAGCGGGTGCGGATCGGGCTGTCCGACGGTCACGAGCTGCGGTTCTGCGACCCGCGGCGCTTCGGCACCGGGGAGCTGGCGTTCGGCCTGCCCGCGCTCGAGGCGTTCTTCGCCTCCCGCGTCGGCGTGGAGCCGCTGGGCGAGGGGCTCGACGGCGCCCTCCTGCGCCGCCTGGTGAGCGGCAGCCGCGCGCCGATCAAGGCGTTCCTGCTGGATCAGCGGCGGATCGCGGGCGTCGGGAACATCTACGCCGACGAGGCGCTGTTCCGCGCCCAGATCCATCCGCTGCGCCGTGCCGGCTCGCTCACCCGCGCGCAGTGCGACGCGCTGGCGGCGAGCGTCCAGGACGCGCTGCGGGCCGGCCTGGCATCGGGGGGCGCGACGATCGACGACTTCCGGCACCCGGACGGCGTGCGCGGCACGTTCCAGGACGAGTTCCTCGTGCACCGGCGCGAGGGCGAGGACTGCCCGCGCTGCGGCGGGGAGATCGTGAAGCTCGTCGTCGCGGGCCGCGGGACGTACGTCTGCGAGCGCTGCCAGCCCCGGCCGCGCGGCGTCAGGCGGGCTGCGACAGCTCCTCGAGCCGCCCGCTCTGGTCGGCCATGATCAGCTCGCGGAATCCGCCGAGGATCTCGTCGCCGATGACGATCTGGGGGAAGCTCAGCATCCCGGTCCGCTCGAGCAGCGCCGCGCGTCCCTCCGGGTCCTTTGCCAGATTGATCTCCTCGAACGCGATGCCCCGCTTGGTGAGCAGGTCCTTCGCGCGGGCGCAGAACGAGCAGGGATCGGTGGAGTAGACGGTGACGTCGGCCATTGCTTTACAAAATATAGCGGCCCCGCGAGGGCCGCTGGAAGGCGTGCGGGCGTGGCCGGGCCGCTGACCACCGAGGCCGTCGTGCTGCGATCGATGCGCTACGGCGAGGCCGACCGGATCCTCCACGTGTACACGCCGATGCGCGGTCGCGTCGGCGCGATCGCCAAGGGCGTGCGCCGCTCGCGCAGCCGGTTCGGCGGGCGCCTGGAGCCGTTCTTCCGCCTCAAGCTCGGGCTGCACGAGGGCCGCAGCGACCTCCTCACCGTGACGAGCGCGGAGACCGTCGCCGGGTACCCGCGGCTGCGCGAGGACCCCGACGCCCTCGACGCCGCCGCCCGGGCGTGCGACGCCGTCTCGCGGCTGTTCGAGTCGCCCGAGCCCCACCCGGAGGTGTTCAACCTCCTCTGCACGATGCTCACGCTGCTCGACGAGGACCCGCAGGCGGGCGCGGCGCAGGAGCGTCGCCTGGCCTTCCGGCTCAAGCTGCTGCTGGCGGCGGGGTTCATGCCGCACCTGTCGGCGTGCGCGCAGTGCGGGGAGGCGGACGGGCTCGTCGGCTTCTCGCCGGCGGCGGGCGGCGTCGTCTGCGCCGCGTGCGAGGCCGGATCCTTTCCGCTCGACCAGGCGGTGCACACGTTCCTCGCGCAGGCACTCGGGCGCCCCCTCGCGGAGGCTCCCGCGGCCGACGAGCGCACGCTGCGCGTCGTCGACCGCGTCGTGCTCGAGACGGCGGCCCATCACGCGCACGTCCGCCTGCGCGCAGCGGCATAGGATCGCCCGGTGGACGCCCACGGCAACCCCGGTCCCGTCGCCACGGCCTACGCCGAGCGCCGGCGCGCGCTCGAGGAGGAGACGCTGGCGCCCGGGGCGGCTCGCTCGTGGCCTGCCATCCGCAGGACCCCGGAGGAGGACTGCGGGCTGCGCTCGCCGCTGCAGCGCGACCGCGACCGGATCGTCCACTGCAAGGCCTTCCGGCGCCTGAAGCACAAGACCCAGGTGTTCGTCGCCCCCGAGGGCGACCACTACCGCACGCGCCTCACGCACACGCTCGAGGTGACCCAGATCGCCAGGACGGTGGCACGCGCCCTGCGGCTCAACGAGGACCTGACCGAGGCGATCGGGCTCGGGCACGACCTGGGGCACCCGCCGTTCGGGCACATCGGCGAGGGCGTCCTCGACGACTGCGTGCAGGAGCGCTACGGGCGTGAGTTCCGCCACTACGAGCACTCGCTGCGCGTCGTGGAGGTCCTCGAGCGCGGCGGCATCGGCCTCAACCTCACCGAGGACGTCCGCGACGGGATCCTCTGCCACTCCGGCCGCGCGCCGATGCCGCGCACGCTCGAGGGGCGGATCGTGCGGATCGTGGACCGCGTGGCGTACATCAACCACGACATCGACGACGCCGTCCGCGCGGGCGTGATCGCCGAGAGCGACCTGCCACCCGGACCGATCGCCGTGCTCGGCCCGACCGGCTCGGCGCGGATCGACGCGCTCGTGCACGACCTCGTCGAGCACTCGGCGCCGGCCGGGGACATCGTCCAGGGGCCGGAGGCGGGGGCGGCGATGGACGAGCTGCGCACCTGGATGTTCGACAACGTCTACCTCGGGCCGGTGGCGCGCACCGAACACGCGCGCATCGAGCGGGTACTGCGCACGCTCTTCTCCCACTACGCGGGAGACCCGGACCGCCTTCCCGACGGCGGCGGGGCGCCCGACGCGGACGAGGGACGGCGGGTCACCGATTACCTGGCCGGCATGACCGACCGGTACTGCATCCGCGTGTTCGAGGAGCTCACGGTCCCGGAATCCTTCGCCGCGTAGGCTGCCCGTCGTGGCCCGGTACACCGACGAGTCGATCGAGCGCGTCCGCCAGGCGGTCGACTTTCTCGACCTCGTCGGCGCGAAGACGGAGCTGAAGCGCTCGGGCGGCCAGTGGATGGGCACGTGCCCGTTCCACGACGAGCGCACGCCGTCGTTCAGCGTCAACGCGAACGACAAGGTCTTCCACTGCTTCGGCTGCGGTGAGGGGGGAGACCTCTTCAAGTTCGTCGAGCTGACCGACGGCCTGCCGTTCCGCGAGGCGCTGGAGAGCCTGGCCGACCGCTACGGGGTCACGCTCGACCTCACCGACGAGGACCCGCAGGCGGCTGAGCGCCGGCAGCGGCGCGAGCGCCTGCTGGAGCTGCTGGAGCGCACGTCCACCTGGTACGTGCGCCAGCTCTGGGAGACGGACGAGGCGGCCGGCCCGCGCGCCTATCTCGCCGAGCGCGGGCTCGAGGAGCAGACGCTGCGCGAGTTCCGCGTCGGGTACGCGCCGAGCGCCTGGGACAACGTCCTCGTCGCCTCACGCCGTGCCGGCTTCAGCGAGCGCGACCTCTGGGACGCGGGGCTCGTGCGCCGCAGCGAGAAGGGCGGGCTCTACGACTTCTTCCGCCGGCGCGTGCAGTTCCCGCTCTGCGACGCGCGCGGCCGGGTGCTCGGGTTCGGCGGTCGCGCCGTGGGCCCCGACCAGAAGCCGAAGTACGTCAACTCGACCGACAACGTCGTCTACCACAAGGGCCGCCACCTCTTCGCGGCGGACCTCGCCCGGACCGCCGCGGCGAAGGCCGGCCAGGTCGTGCTGTGCGAGGGGTACACCGACGTGATCGCGCTGCACCAGGCGGGCCTGCGCAACACCGTCGGGCTGATGGGCACCGCGCTCACCGAGGACCAGGTCGGCGAGCTTGCACGGCTGGCGCCCGTCGTGCTGCTGGCGCTGGACGCCGACAGCGCCGGGCAGGAGGCGATGCTCCGCGCGGCCAAGGTCGCGGCCGGGCGGCGGCTCGAGCTGCGGGTCGTCGTGCTTCCCACCGGGCAGGACCCCGCGGACCTGCTGCTGTCGGAGGGCCCGGACGGGATGCGTGAGCGCGTCGCCGCCTCGGTGCCGTTCGTGCGCTTCCGCGTCGAGCGCGTGCTGAGCACCGCGGACCTCGCGAGCGCCGAGGGGAAGGATCACGCGGTCGAGGCGCTGCGTCCCGTGCTGGGCCCGCTGCCGGCCAGCGCGCTGCGCGACGAGCTGCTCGCGATCGCGTCCGACCGCCTGGACGTCGTGCCGGCGAAGCTCGCCGAGTGGCTGGCGCAGCCGGCGCAGCTGATTGCGCCGGGCGCCGGGGGCCCGCGTGTCCCGGCGCCGGAGAGCGTCGCGACGCCCGCACCCGCTCCGCCTCCTGCGCGCACGATCGTCAGCCCGACCGCGCGCGTCGAGCGCTCGCTGCTCGTCCAGTGTCTGGCGCTCCCGCAGGAGGGACGGGCGGTGCTGAACGGCCTCGACCTGGAGCAGGCGTTCCAGACGCCCGCGCTGCGCCGCGCGGCCGAGCTGCTGCGCGACCACCTCGGTGAGCAGCTGCACGCGCCCGCCGGCGACGACGAGGTCGCACGCGTCCTCGCGGAGCTGCAGGTCCGCGCGGCCCGCGCGACCGCCACGCGCGCGGCGCTCGAGGCCGAGCGCCTGCGGCTGGAGCTCGCGACGCTCGAGCGCCAGATCGCCACCGCGCGGGCCGGCGGAGAGGGCAACGTCGTCGAGCTCGCCCGACGCCGCGAGGAGCTCCAGTCGGCGATGGAGCACGAGCTGGCCGAGACACTCGCGCAGACGAAGCACGGGGACTGAGGTCCGGGCGCGGCGACATCCATCTCCGGCTACCATGACGCGGCCGCTGCCTTCCGCATCCGGGTGGCGCACGATCCGGGGTAGCTCAATGGCAGAGCATTCGACTGTTAATCGAAGGGTTGTGGGTTCGAGTCCCACCCCCGGAGTCAGCGCTGGGAGTCGGCCAGACCTTCGACCAGCTGCGCGGCCCGTCCCGCCGGATCGCTGACGGCAAGCCAGTCGGCCAGTTCCCGCGCCGACGCCCGGATCTCCGGCTCGCCGAGCGCGCGCTCGACCGCGAGCCGCACCGACCGCGGGCCCACCAGCCGTCGCGGGATCCGCACCCCCGCGCCCGCCCAGTCGACGCGCGCCGCGTTCTCGTTCATGTCTCCGGCGGCCGGCGCGACGACGACCGCGCAGCCGCTCGCGAGCGCCCGCACGAGCGTCCCGTGGCCGCCATGGCACACGACGACGTCACAGCGCGGCATCGTCCTCGCGTAGCTCACCCACTCGACGAGGCGCGTGTTCGCCGCGACCCGCCAGGGGCCGTCGGCGGCGTCGAGCGGTCGGCGGTTCCACGTCGCCAGCACTCGGAGCCCCGGCGCGTCACCCAGCCCGGCCAGTGACGCGCGCAGCAGCGCATGCCGAGCGTCCTGTGCCGTCGAGGGCGCGACGAGCACCAGCGGCCCGTCGCCCGGCGGCAGGTCCACCTCCCCGAAGGCGGGCTCCCACAGCAGCGGCCCGACGATGTGCGTGTTCGGCGGCGGCGCGGCGCGCGGATACTCGAGCTGGGGGAACGTCGCCACGAGCGCGAGCCGCTCGGAGATCCCGCCGTGCAGCCGCCCCGACGGCGGGAGGCCGAGTCGCCTGCGCGTCTCGTCGAGCTCCCGGCGCCCGAGCTCGAGCCCGCGGTCGATCACCGGATCCAGCAGCGACCACCCCGCTCGGCCGACGGCCGTCCGCGGCAGGCGCGCGCCGAGCGAGTAGGGGGCGAACCCCGGCGCGGGGCGCGGATCGACGTGCGGGATGAGCGTGGCGACCGGCACGCCTTCGAGCTCGCCCGCGAGCGCCGGGGCGAGCGTCAGGATGTCGGAGACCAGGACGTCGGGGGCGACGGACCGCACGAGGCCGAGCGTCTCGCCGGTCGCCCGCACGACGGCCTCGTAGGGCTTCAGCGGTCGTTCCTGCGTGGGGAAGACGTGGTACTCCGGCGCCGGGGCGAAGCGCACGCCCTCCGCCTCCACATCCGCACGCCAGCGCTCCGCCGTCTGCAGCGTCACGTCGTGCCCGCGGGCGCGCAGCCCGCGGGCGAGGGCGATCATCGGGAACGCGTGTCCCGGGTCCCCGAACGCCCCCAGCAGGACCCGCATCGGCGCTCAGTCCCGCGCGTGCACCGCGCTCACGCGGCGTTCAGCTCGGCCACGAGCCGCAGCTGCGTGATCCGGTCCTCCTTCGTCCACGCCATCGGCGTGACGCCGAGCGTGCCGACCCCGGCGTCGCGGTAGGCCGCAAGCCGGTCGCGGACCTGGTCCGGCGTCCCGCAGAGCGAGACGGCGTCGATCAGCTCCTCGGGCAGCGCCGCCGCGGCCTCGTCCTTCTTGCCGTCGAGGTAGAGGTCCTGGACCTCCTTCGCGGCGTCCTCGAAGCCGTAGCGCTGCACGAGCTGGTTGTAGAAGTTCTGCTTGCGCGAGCCCATGCCGCCGACGTACAGGGCGATGAACGGGCGCATGAGGTCACGTGCCGCGGCCGCGTCCTCGCCGACGTAGACCTGCACGCCCGGCGCGATCTCGACGTCGTCGAGCGTCTTGCCCTCGCCGGCGCGATCGACGCCGATCTGCAGCTCGTCGCGCATGACCGCCACGTGCTCGGGTGAGAACAGCGTCGGGATGACCCCGTCGGCGATCTCGCCGGCGAGCTGCGTGTTCTTCGGCCCGATCGCCGCGATGTAGATCGGGATCCGGTCCTGCACGGTCCCGATCGTGAGCTTCAGCGCCTTGCCCGGGCCGTCGGGGAGCGGGAGCTCCAGGGTCTCGCCGTGGTACTCGACGCGCTCGCGGGCCAGTGCCATCCGCAGGACCGCGACGTAGTCGCGCGTGCGGGCGAGCTGCTTGGCGAAGCGCACGCCGTGCCAGCCCTCGCTGACCTGGGGACCGGACGAGCCGATGCCGAGGATCATCCGGCCCTCGGAGAGCTGGTCGATCGTCGCGGCCGTCATCGCGGTCATCGCCGCCGAGCGCCCCGGCATCTGGAAGATGCCCGAGGCGAGGCGGATCGTCGAGGTCTGCCCGGCGAGCCAGGCGAGGATGGTCGCCGTGTCCGAGCCGTAGGCCTCCGCGGCCCAGACCGAGTCGTAGCCGAGCCGCTCGGCCTCCTGGACGATCCCGAGCTGATCCGCGCTGGTGAGGCCCAGGCCCCAGTAGCCGATATGGACGCCGAGCTTCATGTGATGCCTTTCGTTACTGACCGGGGATGAGGCCGCCGCCGGGCTGCTCGAAGCGGATCTCGGGGATCACGCAGCCGGGGGTGGTGGAGAGGAGGTAGCGGACCGCGCCCGCGATGTCGTCCGGCGTGATCATCGACTCCGCCGGGACGTGCTCCTTGACGAAGTCCGTCATCGGCGTGTCGACGAACGCGGGGCAGAGCGCGGTGTTCTTGATGCCGGCCGACCCGAGCTCCTTGTTCATCGCCTGCGTGAAGCCGACGACGCCGTGCTTGGTCGCCGAGTAGACCGAGAGCCAGCCCTCGCCGCGGATGCCGGAGATCGAGGAGGTGTTGACGACGAGCGCGTTCCTGTGCTCCTCGCCGGCGCGCCGCAGCATGGGCAGCGCCTCGCGGTAGAAGAGGAAGATCGAGCGCAGGTTCGTGTTCAGCTGGAGGTCGATCTTCTTGGTCGTCAGGTCGTCGACGACTTCGCCCATCCCGACGCCCGCGTTGTTCACGAGCACGTCGAGGCGGCCGAAGCGCTCCTCGTGGGCCTTGACGACACCGGCGATCGTCTCCTCGTCACCCAGGTTGCCCGCGATGTGCTGGAGGTCGTACCCCTTGGCGGCCAGACCGGCGGCCGCGGCCTCGAGCTTCTCCGGTCGCCGCGCGGCGATGGTCAGCCCGTAGCCCTCGGCGCCGAGCATGTCGGCGACCGCCAGCCCGATGCCGCTCGATGCGCCCGTCACGATCGCCGCCCGCTCCGCCATGTCCGCTCCTCCTGCTCGTGTTCTGTGCCGTCCGGCGGCGGTATCCCATCACAGACGGCCCGGCGGCCCCGTACCGGCTCCTGTGCGCCGGGCGGCGCCTACACTGCCGCCCGTGCGTCGCGCGCCCCTCCTCGCCTCCGTCGCCGCCATCGCCCTCGGCGTGGCGGGCTGCGGTGATTCCTCGGACACCGCGACGATGGAGACGCCCACCACGACGGCGCGTGCCGCGTCCGTCCCGACCGCCGCCGAGTTCCCGCAGGCGACGGGGCGCACGCTCGCCGAACTGCGCCGGGACAGCCAGGAGGGCCTGGTCCTGGCGCCGAGCGTCTCGGTGCTGCAGCCCGGGACGAACCGCTACGGGTTCGCGCTGTTCGACGCCGCCCGCAAGCAGGTCGCCGGTGCGCCCGTCGCGCTGTACGTCTCCCGGCCCGACGGCACGAAGCTGCGCGGTCCCGTACCCGGCGCGCAGCGAGTCGCTCGCCGTCAAGCCGCAGTTCCAGAGCCGCACGACCGCCACCGACCCCGACGCGGCCAAGAGCGTCTACGTGGCGAAGGTGCCCTTCTCCAAGCCCGGGAGCTACCGCGTCACGGCCGTGGCGAAGCTCGACGGGCGGTCGGTCAGCACGTCATCGTTCAGCGCCGAGGTCCGCGCGAAGGCGACGAAGGGCTTCCCGCCGAACGTCGGTGACGCCGCTCCGAAGGTCAGCACGCCCACGCTCGACGACGTCTCGGGCGACGCCGAGCGTCTCTCGACGCGGATGCCGCCCGCGACCGATCTCATCGAGACGGACCTCGCGAAGGTCTACGGCAAGAAGCCGGTCGCGCTCCTGTTCGCGACCCCGGCGCTCTGCCAGAGCCGCGTCTGCGGACCGGTGGTCGACGTCATGGAGCAGGTCCGCTCGAAGGGCGACTTCGACGACACCTCGTTCATCTCGAGCGAGATCTACAAGGAGAACCGGGTCGACCAGGGACTGCGGCCGGCCCCATCGGCCTACCGGCTCCCGACGGAGCCGTGGCTGTTCGTCCTGGACCGGCAGGGCCGCGTGGTCGAGCGCATCGAAGGTGCGTTCTCCGTGGACGAGCTGCAGTCCGCGGTACGCCGGGCCGAGCAGGCCGGCTGACGTACGATCGGCCCCGCAACGGGCCGGTAGCTCAATTGGTGAGAGCCGCGGACTCATAATCCGTCCGATCCTGGTTCGAGTCCAGGCCGGCCCACTCAGAACCCCCGATGGCGGGAGGCGTAGTTCGTCCGTCTTGACACTATGGTCAGGTGATGGGAGGGTCGCTCACGCGTCACGGCGGGGCGTAGTCCACCGCTGGCATTGGCTGCCATCGAAGAGGGTGCGCCCAAGGCGTGAGTTCCAGTGGAGGAGGCCGTTCATGCGGCGCCACAGACGTATCTCGTTCCCCGTCCTCATCGGCGTGGCCGCGGTGCTGAGCACGATCTCGCCCGCGACGGCGTCGGCCGCGCTGGTGTGCCCGGAGAACCTGCTGGGGTTTGCGAGGCAGGGGGTCACGGTCCAGTTGTCACCCCCCTGCGTGTCGACGACGGTCGGGGCGACGGTGGACTACGACATCTACCATCCCGGGACGGGTGCTCATTTCACCGGTACTCCTCACTACCCGGCTCCCTTCGTGTTGAGCACGCTTGCCGCGCCAACGAACGGGTTCTTTGGTTTTCCGTCGCCGGGCGTCGTGACCTACACGCCGCTCGGCCTCGCTGGCGGCACCGACTCCTTTGAGTACGCGGCTACCGATGACGGCGGCACCAACTGGACGAAGTTCCGCGTCGACGTGCAGATCACGTCTGCGACTCAGACGGTCTTCGAAACGCCGCCTGTGGGCCCGACGACCCCGCTCTCGGCCTCGATCGAGACGACCGGCACGACCGGCGTGACGATCGCTGGGCGCGCCCCTACCACTGCACAGCCGCCTGGCCTGACGTTCCTGGGAGATGAGTACTTCATCGAAGCGCCTGACCAAACCGTCGAATCTCCGCTGCGGATCACGGTAACGGTCGCCGCTTCAGTGATGACCGGTCCGCCGCTTGTCCCAACCCCGCTTGAGATCCTCCGCAACGGCGCCGTGGTCCAAGAGTGCAACCCGCACGACGGATCGGCTGCTCCTGATCCCTGCTGGGAATCCAAGGGCTTTGTGAGCGGGCCTGGCAGCGACTACCAGTTCGTCGTGCTGAGTTCTCAGGCGAGCGTCTGGAATATTGCTGCGCCTGACCCACCCGCGACGTATCCGTTTGAGGGGTTCTTCGCGCCGGTGGACAACGGGGTGCTGAACGTGGCGAAGGGTGGTAGCGCGATACCGGTCAAGTTCAGCCTCGGCGGCGACGAGGGGCTGGACATACTCGCGGAGGGCTACCCGCAGTCAGATCAGATCAACTGCGACACGGGCCTGTCGTTCGATGACATCGAGTCGACGGTCACGGCGGGCGCCAGCACCCTGCAGTACGACCCGGTCTCAAAGGTCTACACCTACGTGTGGAAGACCAGCAAGAGCTGGGCCGCGACCTGCCGGCGCCTGGATGTGACGCTCGACGACGGCACCACGCACAGCGCGACGTTCAGGTTCAAGAAGTAGGACAACGAGGGAGGGCCGTCGCCTGGGCGGCCCTCGCTCAGGGACCACCTTGGGCGCGGCCCGCTGCTCACGGCCTGCGGACCGAGGTCATGAGCCGGCGCTCGGTCGTCTGCCAGGCGAACACGGCGAAGCCACCGGCCGCCGCGAGGCTCCGGACAGCCGGCGCCGGCCGGCCGGCCGGCGGGGTGATCGCAGCGAAGCCGGCCCCCGAGCGGTAGAGCGCGGCACCGAATCGCCCCGCGGTCCAGACGACGAGCGCGCGGCCGTCGCCCGTCGAGGCGAGCTGCGGGTCGGTGACCGCGGATCTCGTCAGCGTTCGCCGGGGGCCGAAGGCGCGGCCCGGCCGCCGCGTGGCCCAGTAGATCGGCCCCGGCGAGAACGGGGTGCTCCGCGCCTTCTCCTGCCACAGGGTCACGAACTCCTCTCGCGAGCCGGCTGCGAGCATCGGGCTGAACGCCCGCCGTGCATTGACGAACGGGGCGTCGACGGGTGTCTCGAACGCGCCTCCCGCGATCTGGGCGGACGTCTGGATCGCACCGTACGGGTCGGACTCGGGGCCGTTCGCACGCTCCCAGGCCGCGGCGACGGCGCCGTTCCCGGAGATGGCGGCGGTGGTCGCGTACGTCGGCGTGCCGGAGACGGTCACCGGTGCGCCGTAGTGTCTGCCGGCGCGACGAACGGCGACCTGGGCGACCGATGTTCGCGAGTAGGGGACCGGGAACGTGCCGCCGGTCTCGACGACGTGTGTCCAGCTCACCACTGCGTCGCCACGAGCGTTCAGCGCGATGCCGACTCCGAGTCCTGTTCCAAGCGCCGACGGCGGGCCGAAGCGACCGCCGGCCGGCCGGGAGACAACCTCGATCTGGCTCGCGCGGCCACGGAAGGCGAGTGTCCACGCCACGAACGCATTGCCGCGTCGGTCGAACGCGACGACCGGCGAGTAGAACTCTCCACGAGGCGTTCCCGAGATCCGCTGGGGCCGTCCGAAGCGCCCGCCCGGAGAGCGCACAGCCGCCATGACGGAGGGTCCCCGATCCTCCCACAGCACGATCGCCGTTCCGTCGTCGGCGATCGCGACCGCCCGCACACCACCGGTCCGAGAGAGCCGCGCGGCGCGCCCGAACCGTCCCCGCGCATCGCCCGCCGCAACGAAGAGCTCCCGGTTCTGCAAGTTGTTCCACGCCACCAGCGACCGACCGCGGCGATTGATCGCGGCGATCGGGAAGCGGTCGGCACCCTGCCTGGGGAGCGCGCCCGCGAGACGGGCCGGCCCGGACCACACGCCGGCCACGCCGGTCGCGGGGTACGTCATCGCCACCGCCGCCACCAGCCAGACAGTCGCAAGCCACCCACACCCGAGGAGGGCTGGACGGCGAGTCGGTCGTTGCACGCGCGTGAAGATCCTCCAGCGTCGCATCACCACCAATACTGCGCCACAGCCAGGTCCACGGCCACCGTGCAAAGTACGCCTGCACCCTCCGGCGCGGCGACCTTCCAGGCGCCGGAGGATCTGCGCTCCGGCTGCTGCGAGGGTTGGGGCCATCCACGAACGTGACACGGCGAAGGAGGACCCCGAGATGACGCAGAGCGGATCGCAGGAGGACAGGTCGCCCGCGCAGCTCATCGACGCGCGAATCGAGGAGCTGGGCGACTGGCGCGGCGAGCTGCTCGGGCGGCTGCGGGCCATCGTGAAGGACGCCGATCCCGAGGTCGTCGAGGAGTGGAAGTGGCGTGTGCCGGTGTGGTCCCACGACGGCATCATCTGCACCGGTGAGAGCTACAAGAAGGTCGTGAAGCTCACGTTCGCCAAGGGGGCGTCGCTCGAGGATCCCAGCGGGCTGTTCAACTCCAGCCTCGAGGGGAACACCCGGCGCGCCATCGACTTCCATGAGGGCGAGGCGGTCGACGAGGAGGCGCTCAAGGCGCTCGTTCAGGCCGCCGTGGCGCTGAACACGGCGGGGGGCCGCAGCTAGGGCCCGGGGTCCTGCTTGCGCCGGGTCGGACTGATGACCGCCGCGAACCGTGTCGGGTCACTCCGACGCGCGGTACAGGACGAACGAGAACCCGCCCTTGTCCGACGAGCAGGTGCTCCCGCTGCAGTCCCAGCCCTTGGGCAGCAGCGCGCGGTCGATGCCGAGCTGCTGACGCCCCCATTGCTGGGCGACGATCGTGACGGTCGCGCAGTTGACGTTGCGCTGCCCCTTGATGCGTGCGTACGTCAGATCGATGTCGCCATCGCGCACGCCGATCTCGACGGGGCCGCACCCGCCCGCCGCGGCGGGCGTCGTGGGCGCCGCGGCCGCGGGCTTCGGCGAGGTCTGCGTCTTCGTGGTCGTCTGTGTCTTCTGCGTCGTCGCAGGCGGCGCGGTGGTCTGCGTCTTCTGCGTCGTCGTGGTCGACGGGGCCGAGGCCTGCGTCGTGGTGGTCGTGGTCTGGACCGTGCCGGTCACCGGCGCGGACGAGGTGGTTGCTGGTGCTCCGTCGTCACCGCCGCAACTGGTGAGGGCGAAGGTGGCGAAGACCAGGAGCGCGGCGACGCCGCCCGTGGGGATCGTCATGGCGCACAAGATAGGAAATGTGGGGACGCGTCGCGCCGTCATGCCGGACTACGGGCGCGTCTACGGGCGTAGTCGTCACGGATGGCGGGTCACCGGACCGGTGGGACATTGGCGAGATCCCGTTCCCGCCCCCTCGGGTCCGGGCTTGATGTGTGGTTTCGCGGAGAGAGGCGCCAGCCGAACCGGAATGGACCGGCCGACCGTCTCTCTCCGCCCCCCTCATCGGACGGTGGCGGTGCTACCTGCGCAGGAACCGCACGAGCGGGATTGCGACGACGAGCGCGACAGCGGTGTGGCACAGCAGCCACGCGACCCCGACGCCGTTCAGCCCGTGCGCCTCTGCGAGGACCTTCGTCGCGGGGACGAGACTCGCGAGCAGCGCCACCTCGACGATCGCGACGAGGTCGCTGCGCCCCTCGATGCGGCACGTCCCGGCATAGAGGAACACGATCGCCCGCGCGCAGCTGGCGAGCGCCATCAGGCGCAGCAGCGTCGTCCCCTCGTCGACGTAGTCCGAGCCGAACGGGAGCAGCAGGATCGGGGCGGCGACGGCGATCAGCAGCGCGGCCGGGATCTGGAAGGTGAGGAACCGCCGGACCACGAGGTTCGCCAGCTGGGCGCGCCGCGGCTCGTCGCGCGATGCCTCCGCGACGAGCGACGTCGTCACCCCGTAGAAGAGGAGGTCGAAGGCGGTGATCAGCGCGAACGGCAGATAGAAGTAGCCCGCCTGCACGTCACCGAGCTGGCTCAGGACGATGATCGGGATGAGCGTGAGCGTCGCCTGGCCGAAGACCGAGCCGATGTAGTCGGTGAACAGGAAGCGACCGAGCCGGCCGCGCGCGAACTGGGTCTCGGGCGTGGCATGGGGCGCGGCGAGGTGGGCATTGAGGGCCCGCCGGAAGAGCAGCCAGTTCATCACGGGGATGACGACGAGCAGCGGCAGCACCCAGGACACGAAGAGGCCGTTCGAGAGCCCGACGAGCGCCGCCGCGCCCAGGAGCACGAGCTTCGCGAGCCCGTAGGCGGAGTTCTCGACGGGCAGCCAGCTCGCGCGGCGCAGGGCGGTCAGGGCGGAGTCCTGCAGCGCGAACACCCCCCAGGCCACGACGGCCGCCACGAACGCGAAGCGCAGCCACGGCGTCTCGGGGATGAAGGCGAACGAGTCGGAGATCTCGGGCGCGATCAGGACGAACGCCGTCGCTCCGACGATCGCCGCGATCGACGCGACCGCGTAGGCGACGGCGACGGTCTCCCCGGCGCGCCGCCCCGCCTGCGGGAGGAACCGCAGCAGCGCGTTGCCCAGGTTGAGCTGGCAGACGCTGGACACGGTCATCATCGAGGCGATGAGCACGCCGCTCGTCCCGACCTCCGCCGGCGTGAACGCGCGGGCGGCGAGCGCCCAGAACCCGACGCCGAGCACGGCGCTCAGGCCGCTGCTCGCCATCACGCTGTACCCGCTGCGCGTCAGCGGATCGGCGAGGTGCGCGACCACGGCCGCCGAGAGGCCGCGGGGTGGCGGCCGGTCCGGTCCGGGATGCGGCTCGGTATCAGGCACGAGGGGTGAGGGCGCGGGCGGGCATCCCCGGGATCGCCGGGCCGCCGACCGTCATGATGTCAGCCGCATGGCCCATGATCTCCGGGGTGAGCACACCACATCCCGCCGTCGGCACGGAACGTCCGTCCTTTGAGTAGCCACTCCGCCGACGTACCGGCGATCGACCCGCCGGGCGGTTCCGCCGAGCACGAGGGACGCGAGCCCTGGGCGGCGCCGCTGCTCGTTCTCGCAGCCCTGGCGTGTCTGGTCGCCGCGGTACTCGTGGCCGTGGACGCCGACTCACTGGTGCGGGTGATCGCGGTGCTGCTGCTGTTCACGCTCGCCCCCGGCACGGCGGTCCTCGGTCCCCGCTGGGCGCATCCGGGCCTGGTGATCGTCACGAGCCTGGCGCTCGACGCCCTCGCCGCCCAGCTCCTGCTCTGGCTCGACGCCTGGGACCCGATCGTGGCGACGTACGTGCTCGCGGCGGTGTGCTTCCCGGTGCTCGTCGTCCGGCTTCTGCGCGTCCTGGCTGCGGGAGGCGGCACGTGACCGCGGCCGCGTTCGAGCCGGCCTGGGTCGGGGAGGTCGAGCTCGCCGGCCCGATCGGGGACGTCGTCGCTCCCGTCGGCTCCCACCGGCGCGCGCAGCTGCTGGTGCGCATCCACGGGACGCCGGTCGGTGTCGTCTCGGTGCCGCTGGCGGACGGGGTGTGCGACGCGCACCGTCTCGTCGCGTGCGTGCGTGATGACCTGGGCCCCGCGGTCGCGGCGCACCTGGTGGGCGACGGCCTCGCGGCGGTGGAGCTCGACGTCGCGGGCCTCCCGGAGGTCGCGGCGCCGCGCTGCTCGGCGCCCGGGCCGCACCCCGAACGCGCGGAGGGCCTTGCGAGCGTCGTCGTGTGCACCCGCGACCGCCCGGATCAGCTCCCGATCGCGCTCAACAGCATCCTGGCGTCGCGGCGCGCGGACGTCGAGGTGATCGTGGTCGACAACGCGCCGAAGACCGCTGCGGCGCGCACCGTGGTCGATGAGCTGGCTGACGCGCGGGTGCACTACGTGCTCGAGCCTCGGCCAGGGCTCTCGCGCGCCCGCAACCGCGGAGCGCAGGACGCGGGCGGGCGGTTCCTCGTCTTCACCGACGACGACGTGCGGGTGGATCCGGACTGGCTGGGACGGCTGCTGAACGGGTTCACGCGCGCACCCCACGTGGGGTGCTCGACCGGCGTGGTCCTGGCCGCGGAGCTGGAGACGCCCGCGCAGGCGTACATCGAGCAGCGCCTCGACTGGTCCGCCTTCCGCGAGCCGCGGATCTACGACCTGGAGGCCCACCGCAGCGACGATGCGATGTTCCCGTTCAGCGCGGGCCGGTTCGGGACGGGCGCGAACTTCGCCGTGGATCGCGAGACCTGGGATGCGCTCGGCGGGCTCGATCCGCTGCTCGGCACGGGCACACCGGCGATGGGCGGCGAGGACCTGGACCTCTTCCTGCGCGTGCTGCTCGCCGGGCGCGCGCTCGCCGTCGAGTCCGGCGCGATCGTCTGGCACTGGCACCACCGCACGGTCGAGCAGCTGCGCAGCCAGCAGCGCGGCTACGGGGCGGGGCTCGCCGCCTACGCCACGAAGCACCTCCTGGACCCCCGGACAGCGCCCCAGATCGCACGGCGGACGCCGGGTGCGCTGCGGCGCATGACGCGCGACACGCGCAGCGCGGGGAAGAGCGCGGCGGTGGCGGACGAGCTGTCCGGCATCGAGCTGCGCGGCCTGCTCACCGGGTCGTGGAACTACCTCGGCAGCCGGGTCCGGGCGCGCCGGGAGGCGTCCGCGTCATGACCTCCGTCGCCGCGACGCCCGATGATGCGGGCGCCGTCCCGGCCCGCTCGCGCGCGCTGCCGTTCGCCGTCCACGCCGCGGTGCTCGTCGCGGCGCTCGGATGCTGGATCGCGGCGCTGAGCGCCATCGATCTCGACGACATCGCCGGCCTCGGGCTGCTGAACGCGTTCCCGGTGACGTACTACCTCGCCGTCGCGCTGCTCGCGGCCGGGTTCGCGGCGGCCGTCAGCGGCCGGGTCGTGCGCGTCGGGCTCGCGTTCACGTACATCCTCGCGCTCGTCGTGGTGCTGCACGCGACGACGGCGGTGCTCTACGACGAGCCGCGCTACGTCTGGGTCTACAAGCACCTCGGGGTCATCGACCTCATCGCGCAGGACGGGGCTGTGCCGCGCAGCCTCGACATCTACGCGAACTGGCCGGCGTTCTTCGCGTTGAACGCGTGGTTCAGCAGGGCGTCCGGCGTCTCGGCGATGGACTACGCGCCGTGGGCCCAGGTCTTCTTCAACGTCGCGAACGTCGCAGCGCTCGCGTACGTCCTGCGCGGCCTCACGGCCGACCGGCGGCTCATCTGCATCGCGGTGTGGTTCTTCGTGCTCGCCAACTGGATCGGCCAGGACTTCCTGGCGCCGCAGGCGTTCGCCTTCCTCATGGCGCTCGGCCTCGCGGGGCTGTACCTGCGCCACGCGCCGCCGTCACGTGCGCCGGCGACCCGCCCGGGCCGGTGGCTCGCGGGGGTGCAGGAGCGCATCGGGAGCCGCCTGACGTCCGGCGCCCCGCCGCCGCCGCCGGTCGAGCTGCCCGCTCCGCGTGCGCCGCGCATGGCGCTCGTCCTCGGGTTCGCGCTCTTCACGGCCGCGACGATGAGCCACCAGCTCAGCCCGGTGATCATCATCGCGTCGGCCCTGGCGCTCGCGATCTTCGTCCGGCGCCTGCCGCTGTGGGTTCCCGGGGTGATGATCGCCATCGAGGCCCTGTGGCTGATCCCGGCGTGGTCGTACATCAATGACCGCTACGACCTGCTGGCGCTGAACATCCTCGACCGCCCGCGCCCGGTCGGCTCCGATCCCGACCTCGCGCTCCCGGGGGTCGACCTCGTCGCCCGAGGGGCGCAGCTCACCGTGCTGCTCATCGGCGTCCTGGCGATCATCGGGCTGGTCCGCCGCCTGCGCGTCGGGCACCGGGACATCGAGGCCGTCCTGCTGATCCTCGCGCCGGTCGCCGTCACGCCGCTGCAGGGCTACGGCGGCGAGGCGCCGCTGCGCGGATTCCTCTTCGCGCTCCCATGGCTCGCGTTCCTGACCGCCTGCGCGTGCCTGCCCGGAGTGCGCACGTCCCGTGTCCTGCGGCCCGCGCGGCTCCTGGTGGCGAGCGTCGCCGTCGGGACGTGTCTCCTGTTCGCCTACTTCGGGCTGGAGAAGGTCAATCGCGTTCCCTCTGACGACGTCGCAGCCGCAAAGTGGATCGAGGCGAACGCCCCGGACGGGACGCTCGTGACGTACATCGCTCCGAGCTTCCCGGCCCGCGCGACCGCGGGGTACGCGCGCCTGAAGCTCAACACCTCGCCGACGACGCCGAACCTGCTCGAGGACGGCGACGCCGGCGGGCTGCTCTGGGGTGAGCGGGAGGCCGAGTCGCTCGACAGCCTGCTGCAGGCGAACCCGGCTCCCGAGCACTACGTCGTGATCAGCCGGGCACAGCAGGACTACCTCGAGCTGTACGGCTTCGCCGCGCCCGGCTCGGTGGAGGCGCTGACGGCGGCGATCAACGCGTCCGGGAAGTACCAGCTGGTCCACCGGCGCGGAGACGCGCTCGTCTACCGCTGGACCGGGTAGCCGCGGCGGCTCACTGGTAGACGCGGACCCAGTCCACCAGCATCGCAGCGGGGAACGAGGTCGAGGCGTCGGGGGCGCCGGGCCAGTTGCCGCCGACCGCGACGTTCAGCAGCAGGTGGAAGTTCTTGTCGAACGGCCACCGCGCTCCGGCGGGCATGTCGGACTTGGAGAAGTGGGCGAACACCTGACCGTCGAGCGTCCAGTCGAACGAGTCGGCGTCCCAGTTGACGCCGTAGACGTGGAAGTCGGTGGCGAGCGAGCTCGGCGACGTGAACGTGCGGCCGAAGTTCCACCGCGACTGCGTCCCGGCCGGGCCGTGGATGTTGCCGTGCGTCTGGTTCGAGGTGTGGCCGAGCTGCTCCATCACGTCGATCTCGCCGCACTCCGGCCAGCCGACATCCCAGACGTCGTCGCCGAGGGCCCAGAACGCGGGCCAGATGCCCTGACCCGTCGGGGTCTTGATGCGGGCCTCGAGGCGGCCGTACGTGAAGGAGAACTTGCCCTTCGTGTGGATGCGCGCCGACGTGTAGTTGCGGCGGTTGCCGTCGGGGCCGGTGTAGGTCTCCTTGCGGGCGGTGATCGCGAGATTCCCGGCGCCGTCGTGGCTGACGTTCTGCGGGCGGTTCGTGTAGCTCTGCAGCTCGTTGTTGCCCCAGCCGGCACCGCCCTGCTCGGCGGTCCAGTTCGAGCCGCTGGGCGAGCTGCCGGAGGCGCCGTTGAACTCGTCGGACCAGATCAGGTCGTCGGGCATGGGGGTGGGCATGGGGGTGGGCGCAGGCGCGGGTGCCGGTGCGGGGGAGGGTGCGGGTGCGGGTGCGGGCACCGGCGCGGGGGCGGGCTCAGGCTCGGGGACCGGAGCGGGCGCAGGAGCAGGAGCAGGAGCTGGTGCCTGCTTGGACGGGCGCTTGGAAGGGCGGCGACGGGCGGCCGCGCGAACCTGGGGGCTCCAGGAGGACTCCACCTGCGGGCCGAGCGCGTTGCCGGTGACGCGGACGTCGAGCGTGCCGTCGGAGACCGCGGCGCTGACGTTGACGCGCATCCGGCGACCCCGGCTGCTCGGCTGCACCCGCACGACTCGGCGCTCGGCGTTCTCGACGGCGACGAGCACACGCCGCGCCGGTGCGTGACGCGGCCGGCTGATCGAGACGGCGACGTCGTATGTGCCGGCGTGGGCGACGCTGCGATCGACGGACCAGGTGCGGGAGGGGGAGGCGGCATCGGCTGCCGAGGCGGACATCGCGGTGGCGAGGAGCGCGACGGCGAGGGCGAGGTGACGGGCGGCGACCATACTTTCCTATCGGCCACCTCCCGCAACCGATAAGAGCCCTGCGGGCCACTACGACATCCGTCCACTCGCGCTCGGACGTGCCGTCGCTCACCTTCGCGCCGGTTCCTGCCGATCAGCGGGGTAGCCTGGGTCGCCGCGTTCGCGAGGTCGACGGCAGGACCGCGCCGAACCGCGAGGACATCACCGGAGCATGAGCATCGATCGAACTTCCGACGCGTCCGCGCGGACGTCCCGCGGACGTCGGCGTCGTCGATCCGGGGCGCTCCTGAGCGCGCTCATGTACCACCGGATCGCGGATGCGCCCGCGCTCCGCGCGATGCCCCCCGAGCTCGCCAGCGCGACGCCCGAGGGCCTGGAGCGGCAGATCGCCGACCTCGTTGCGCGCCGGCCCGTGGTCGCGCTCGCGGACGTCGTCTCCGCGCGCCGCGGCGAGCACGAGCTGCCGCCCGGAGCGGTGACCGTCACGTTCGACGACGCCTACCGTGACTTCGCCGACGAGGCGTGGCCCGTGTTCCGCAAGCTCGGCGTACCCGTCACGCTGTTCGTCGCGACGGCGTTCCCGGGCGACCGGGACCGCGTCTACTGGTGGGACCGGCTCGACGCGGCGCTCGCGTCCGCGAACGGCCGCGGCCAGATCTCCACGGCTGCGGGCACGCTCGCGCTCACGACCCCGGACGAGCGCCGCGCGGCCTACCGAGAGCTGTCGGGCTGGGTCGGGACCGTCCCCGACGACGAGGCCATGGAGGAGGTCGAGCGCGTGATCGACGAGCTCGGAGCGGCACCCGTGGGCGCCTGCGTGCTCACCTGGGACCGGCTGCGCGAGCTGCACGCGCAGGGGCTGACCCTGGCATCCCATTCGCGGACCCACCCTCTGCTGCAGCGCCTGCCGCTCGACCGCGCGGTCGACGACGTCCGCGCGTCCCTCGCCGACCTCGAGCGCGAGCTCGGCGAGCCGCCGCTCCCGGTCCTCGCATATCCCGGCGGCGGCCGGTCACCCGAGCTCATCGAAGCCCTGCCGGCAGCCGGCATCGAGGTCGGGTTCAGCACCGAGCACGGCGTGAACGACCTCGCCGAGGCGGACTGGATGGACCTCAGGCGTCTCAACATCGGGCCACGGACCACGCCGCTGATCCTGCGCGCGCAGCTGCACCCGTCCATCGTGCGGTCACGGGCGCTGCGGGCGCTGCGCCGACGCGCCTGGGGGCGGGCATGAGCTTCGAGCCGGTGTGGATGGGCGATCTGGAGCTGAGCGGCCCGATCGGGGACCTCGAGCCTCCGCTCGACCACCGGGGGGCGCGGTACCGACACGCGCGGCTGCTGGTGCGCGTGCACGGGACGCCGGTGGCGCTCGTCCACGTCGACCTGCACGAGGGGCGCTGCCCGGCCGCGAGCCTCGTGGCGCGGATCCGCCAGGAGGCCGGGGACCGCGTGGCCGCGCACCTGTACGCCGACGGCCTGGCCCCGGCACCGCTGGACGTGGGCGGCCTGCCGCAGGTCGCCGCGCCGCCCTGTGCGGCGGTCGGGCCGTGCCCGGAGCGTGCGCAGGGCCTGGCGAGCGTCATCGTCTGCACGCGCGACCGGTCGGAGAGCCTGCGGATCGCGCTCACGAGCATCCTCGCGTCGGACCGCGGCGACTTCGAGGTGGTCGTCGTCGACAACGCCCCGGCGACGGACGCGACGCGCACCGTCGTCGACGAGCTCGACGACCCGCGCCTGCGCTACGTGCTCGAGCCCCGCGCGGGCCTGTCCCGCGCCCGCAACCGCGGCGCGCTGGAGGCGCGCGGAAGGCTCCTGGCGTTCACCGACGACGACGTGCGCGTCGAGGCGACGTGGCTGGGACGCCTGCTGAACGGCTTCAGCCGCGCGCCGCACGTCGGCTGCGTCACGGGCCTCGTCGTGGCCGCCGAGCTGGCCACCGCGCCGCAGGCGTACTTCGAGTACCGCATCAGCTGGTCGACGCTGCTCGAGACGCGGTTCTACGATCTCGGCGAGCACGGCAGCGAGGACCCGATGTACCCGTTCCGGGCCGGCCGTTTCGGGACCGGCGCGAGCTTCGCGGTCGACCGTGAGACGTGGTTCGCGCTCGGCGGGGTGGACCCGCTGCTCGGCGCCGGGACCGCGACGATGGGCGGGGAGGACCTCGACCTGTTCCTCCGGGTGCTGCTGTCGGGGCGGGCGCTCGCCGTCGAGCCCCGCGCTGTCGTCTGGCACTGGCACCGCCGGGAGCTCGAGCAGCTGCGCCGCCAGATGTACGGGTACGGCACCGGCCTGGCGGCCTACGGGTGGAAGCACATGATGAATCGCCGGACGGGCCCGGGGATCGCGCGGCGGGTGCCCGCCGCCGTCCACGGGATCGTCCGCGACGCGCGGGGGGCGGGCACGACGGCGACCGTCGACCTGGACCTCTCCGCCGTCGAGCTGCGCGGCCTCGTGGCGGGCGCGCCGATCTACATCCGCAGCCGGCGTCGTGAGCGCCGCGGCCGGCTCGCCTGAGTGCCGGACTGCAACCGGTTCCACATCGGCCGATCGCGAGTACCCTTCGTCGTGATGGGGGGAATGGCACGGATGCTCATGCTCTGCTCGTGTCTCGCCGTGACGGCGGCACTCGGGCTGCCCGCGGTCGCGGGAGCCGCCGTCGAGCTGCCCCCGGGCTTCCAGCAGCGCACCGTCTTCAGCGGCCTGACGTATCCGACGGCCGCACGCTTCGCCCCCGACGGGCGCGTCTTCGTCGCCGAGAAGTCGGGCAGGATCCTCGCCTACGACGGGGTCGACGATGTCGACGAGACACTGGTCGCCGACCTGCGTCAGGAGGTCTACAACTACAGCGACCGCGGGCTCCTGGGCCTCGCCGTCGACCCGCAGTTCCCGGCGCGGCCGTACCTCTACGCGATGTACACCCGCGACGCCCTCCCCGGGGGCGCGGCGCCGTACTGGGGTGCGGGCGAGGGCCCGCCGTACGAGAACGAGGACTGCCCCGGAGCCCCGCAGGTGTCCGCCGCGTGCATCGTCTCCGGCAGGCTCGTGAAGATCACCGTCAACCCCGCGACGAACGTCGCCATCGGACCCCCGCAGACCCTCGTCGACGACTGGTGCTCGGAGTTCCTGAGCCATTCGGTCGGGGATCTCGTGTTCGGGGCCGACGGGCAGCTCTACGCGAGCGGTGGCGACGGCGCGGACTTCGATGACGTCGACTACGGCCAGAAGTACGGCAACCCGTGCAACGACCCGGTCAAGGAGGGCGGGGCGCTGCGGTCGCTCGATCTGCGCACCGCCGGCGATCCCGTCGGACTCGACGGCACGATCATCCGGATCGATCCGGACACGGGGACGGCGTCGATCGGCAACCCGCTCGCGTCGCATCCCGACGCCAACGCGCGGCGCATCGTCGCCGACGGCCTGCGCAACCCGTTCCGGTTCGCGGTGCGGCCCGGGACGGGCGACCTGTGGATCGGGGACGTCGGCTGGGGGTCCTGGGAGGAGGTCAACCGGCTCCCGAACCCGGCCGGCCCGGGCGCCTCGAAGAAGAGCTTCGGCTGGCCCTGCTACGAGGGCGACGGGCTGCCCGGAAGCCGCAGGCAGGACCTCTACGGCGCCCCCTCGTACGACCTGCAGATGTGCGAGGACCTCTACGCCGAGGGTCAGGGAGCCGTGACGGCCCCGACCTACTCCTACTTCCACGCGATGAACGCGACGGACTCGAGCAAGTGCACGCCGGCGCGCGCCGGTGAGCTGGCTGCGTTCGAGACCGGGTCGTCCGTGACCGGCATGGCCTTCTACACGACCGGTGACTACGGCTCGGAGTACGAGGGAGGCCTGTTCTTCGCCGACTACACGCGGCAGTGCATCTGGTTCATGGGTTCGAGCGAGGACGGGCCGGACCCGACGAAGGTGCAGGTCTTCGCCGAGAACGCGGACTTCCCGATCGACCTCCAGCGCGGTCCCGGCGGCGACCTCTTCTACGCGGACATCGTGACCGGCGACATCAACCGGATCGAGCGCAGCACGTTGACCGTGTCGTTGGCGGCTGACAAGACGTTCGGTCCGGCGCCGCTGCAGAACGTGCACCTCACGGCGACCGCCGGCGGCAACCAGGGCGGACTCACCTACACCTGGGACTTCAACGGAGACGGGGTGTACGGCGACTCGGGCGAGGCGGGCGCGAACGTGACGCGGACGTTCACCCAGCAGATCCCGGGCGTGAAGGTGCGCGTGCGGGTCACCGACGGCACCGGCCAGACCAGCACGTCCAAGCCGGTGCTCATCGCCGCCGGGGACGAGCATCCGCCCGTCGCGCAGATCGACGCGCCGACGGCGGCGCGCACGTGGTTCGCCGGAGAGAAGATCGACTTCGCGGGAACGGGTATCGACCTGGACGAGCCGGGGGACGAGACGCCGGCGAGCCGCATGCGCTGGGACGTGATCCTCCAGCACTGCCCGGGCGGCTGCCACGAGCACTTCCTGCGCTCGTTCGAGGGTGACGACGCGGGCACGTTCACGGCCATCCAGCACGAGTATCCGGCGCGCCTGACACTCAGGCTGACCGTGACCGACGAGTACGGGCTCAAGGACACGCAGACGATGGAGCTGGAGCCCCAGACCGTCGTGCTGTGCGTCCTCTCGGACCCGTCCGGCCGCTCGGCGGTCGCCAACCTCGTGACCGGACCGACGCCGCTGAAGACCACCGTCATCCGCGGCTCGGTCGCGAACATCGCCACCGAGCAGGTGCAGGAGGCGGCGGGCCGCAGGTTCGTCTTCGACGGCTGGTCGGACGGCGGAGCGCTCTCGCACACCGTCGTGACCGACACCGACACGACGATCACCGCGCGGTTCCTCGCGTCACCGGTGTTCACGCTCCAGCCCGCGGTGACGGGCACCGCGGCCGTCGGCAGCGCGCTGACGGCCGTCGACGGCGCCGCGGACGGTGGCTCCGCCGCGGTGGCGCTCAGCCGCCGCTGGCAGCGCTGCGACGCCGCGGGCGGCGCGTGCGCCGACATCCCCGGCGCGACGGCGCCGACGTACACGCCCGTCGCCGCGGACGGCGGCCGCAGGCTGCGCCTGCAGGTCGACGCTCGCAATGGCGTGGGGACCGCGACCGGCACGAGCCCCGCGACGGGACCCGTGACCACGGCCGCGCCGGCGGCGGCGGTCCAGCCCGCCTACCGCCGCCGGTCACCGCTGCGACTGGGTCGCGACGGCCGGCTCGGGCTGCGCGTGCGCTGCGCCGCGAAGACCCGCTGCTCGGGGAGTCTCGTCCTCACGCGCCCGGGCGCCCGGGGCACCCTGGCGCGCGCCGCGCTGCGCATCGGCGCTCGGCGCACGGTCACGGTGAAGCTGCGGCTCTCGCCCAGCGCGCGCAGGCTGCTGGCTCGCCGGCGCAGCTTCGAGGTGCAGAGCACGCTGACCCTGCGTCCGGCGGGCGCCGGGAAGCAGACGACGCGGACCCGTTTCAAGCTGCTCGCGCCGCGCTGACGGTCGTCCCTCAGCGGATGTGCATGCCGCTGATCGCGCGGGAGATCACGAGGCGCTGGATCTCCGAGGTGCCCTCGAAGATCGTGTAGATCTTGGCGTCGCGGTGCCAGCGCTCCACGGGGTACTCGCGGGCGTAGCCGTTGCCGCCGAGGATCTGGATCGCGCGCTCGGTCACCCAGACGGCGACCTCGCCGGCCTTGAGCTTGCTCATCGAGCCCTCGGCGTTCTCGAACGGGATGCCGTTGCGGCCCATCCACGACGCGCGCCAGACGAGCAGCCGGGCGGCGTCGATCTCGAGCTTCATGTCGGCGAGCGTGAACGCGATCGCCTGGTTCTCGATGATCTTGCGGCCGAACTGCTCGCGCTCACGGGCGTAGTCGAGCGCGTACTCGTAGGCGGCGCGGGCGATCCCCACGGCCTGGGACCCGACGGTCGGGCGGCTCGCCTCGAACGTCGCCATGGCCGCCTGCGACTTGGCCTTGCCGCCTTCGCGCACACGGGCCAGGCGCTCCTCGAGCTTCTCCCGTCCGCCGAGGACGCAGTCGCCGGGAATGCGGCAGTCGTCGAGGTAGACGTCGGCGGTGTGCGAGGCCCGGAGCCCGTGCTTCTTGACCTTCGCGCCCATCGTCAGGCCGGGGGTGCCGGGGGGGACCACGAAGGCGGCGTGGCCGCGCGAGCCCAGCTCGGAGTCCACGGACGCGACGACGACGTGGACGCCGGCGATGCCGCCGTTGGTGGCCCACGCCTTCTGCCCGTTGAGGACCCATTCGCCGGCGGCCTCGTCCCACTTTGCGCGCGTGCGGATGTTCGATACGTCGGAGCCCGCGTTGGGCTCCGAGGAGCAGAACGCCGCGATCGCGGGATCGTCGGCCGTCCCGTAGCACGCGGGGATCCAGGTCCCGATCTGCTCGGGCGTGCCCTGCCCGAAGATGGCGGCGACGGCGAGCGAGGTGCCGAAGATCGACATGCCGATCCCGGCGTCGCCCCAGAAGAGCTCCTCGTTGACGATCGGCATCGTCAGGCCCGTCGGATCGGCGAAGAACTGGGCGATGCCCTCGAAGCCGTAGAGCCCGATCTTGGCGGCCTCCTGGACGACGGGCCACGGGAACTCCTCGCGCTCGTCCCACTCGGAGGCGGCCGGGCGGATGACGTTCTCCGCGAAGCCGTGGGCCCAGTCGCGCAGCTCACGCTGCTCGTCGCTGAGGGTGAGGCTGAAGGTCGTGGCGGGGGCGGTGGCGGTCTCGGTGGCGCTCATCCGCGGAAGAGTACCTGACTGACGAGTCAGTCAGAAACGCCGGACTCCGGTGCGACTACGCGCCTGCCGGGCGGTTCATCGCATAGTCCGTCGCGGCGAGCTCGCTCACCGCGTAGGTCGCGAACGTCAGCAGCCGGCGGTGGTCCAGGTGCTCCAGGACGTCCCAGACGCCGTCCGGGCCGCTGCGGTCGCAGACGCCGCACAGCGCGTCCAGGGCGGTCGCGGCGCGGGCCAGCGATCGCTCGCGCTCGGCAGGCGGGGTGCCGTGGCGCAGATCCTCGAGCGCGGCGCTCGCGATCATGCGCTCGATGGCCGCCGGCTCGAGCTGGATGCGGTCACTCATGCGGCCGGAGGCTACCCGTGGGAAGGAACGTGCACGCTTGCCGTCGAATCCTTCGATCGCCCATGAAGCGCACCGCATCCACGACCCCAGCCGCGCCCCACGAGGCCAGCGGCCACCAGTCCCTCTCCGCCTACATCCAGGCTCGCTTCGACGAATTCTCGCGATCTCAGAAGGACGTCGCGCAGTACATCGTCGATCACCTGGACGAGGTGGCCTTCCAGACGGCGGAGGAGCTTGCGCGGCGCGCGAACACCTCGTCCTCGACCGTCGTGCGCTTCTCGCAGGCGCTCGGCTTCGAGGGCTTCCCGGAACTGCAGACGGCGGCGCGCGAGGAGTACCGGCGCGCGGTCGCAGCCGGCCAGGTCGGCGGCGGCGCATCGGCGCAGCCGCTGTTCTCGCTCGACCAGAACGAGTTCGAGACGGCGATCGCCGCCGATCACGTGAACGTGGAGGAGACCGCCCGCAAGGTCTCCCGCACCGACGTCGAGGCGTGTGTCGAGGCGATCTCGGAGTCCGGCCGCGTCCTCGTGGTCGGCACCGACCAGATGGCGTTCTTCGCGAGCTACCTGCGGCATCTGCTGATGCTGCTCGACATCCAGGCAGACATCGTCGTCAGCCCGTCCCAGGAGGCGCTCAGCCGGCTCGGGCGGATCGACGAGGACACCGTCGTCATCGGCCTCTCCGCCGGGCGCCCGCACCCGCTCGTCGTCCGGGCGATGAAGATCGCCCGTCACCGCAAGGCGCGAGGCGATCGCCGTCACGGACGCCACGCTGTCCGAGGTCGCCAAGCTCTCGCAGATCCAGCTCTACTACTCGTCGAACTCACCGGCCTACGTGCGCTCACACACGGCACTGCTCTCGATCATCCAGGCACTCGCCTACGGCGTCTACGCCCGCGACACCGAGAAGTACGCAGACCGCATCAAGGCCTTCCGCCTGAAGTAGCCAAGCGCACGCGGCGCCCTCAGAGGGCTGGCGGGGGAGCCGGTCGGCAGAGCCGACCGGCTCATCACCCAGGAACGGCCCCCTGGCAGGACAGAACGCGCCGCAGGCGCGTTCTGATGGTTCTCCACGAAGTACCACCACCCCGAGCCGCCACTGCCATCCCGGCAGCCCACCCCTTCGTACACTGATCGCATGCGCGATGAAGCAACGTTCCGGGTCAAGGCCGGGCTCGCCGAGATGCTCAAGGGCGGCGTCATCATGGACGTCGTCGACGCCGAGCAGGCGAAGATCGCCGAGGCCGCCGGCGCCTGCGCCGTGATGGCGCTCGAGCGCGTCCCCGCCGACATTCGCCGTGACGGCGGGGTCGCCCGGATGAGTGACCCGGAGATGATCCGCGGGATCCAGGAGGCCGTCTCGATCCCAGTGATGGCCAAGGCCCGGATCGGCCACTTCGCCGAGGCGCGGATCCTGGAGGCCCTCGAGGTCGACTACATCGACGAGTCCGAGGTCCTGACGCCCGCGGACGAGGCGCACCACATCGACAAGTGGCCGTTCAAGGTCCCGTTCGTCTGCGGCGCCACGAACCTCGGCGAGGCGCTGCGGCGTGTCGGCGAGGGCGCGGCGATGATCCGCTCCAAGGGCGAGGCCGGCACGGGCGACATCGTCGAGGCGGTGCGCCACCTGCGCACGATCACCGGCGAGATCCGCCGGCTCCAGGGCCTCGACGACGCCGAGCTCGCGACGACGGCCAAGGAGCACGGCGCGCCGCTGGACCTGGTTCGCGCGACCGCGGAGGCCGGGCGCCTGCCCGTCGTCATGTTCTGCGCCGGCGGCATCGCGACCCCGGCGGACGCCGCGCTCGTCATGCACCTCGGTGCGGAGGGCGTGTTCGTCGGGTCGGGCATCTTCAAGAGCGAGGATCCGGAGACACGCGCCGCGGCCGTGGTCGAGGCGACGACGCACTTCCAGGACTGGGATCGCGTGCTGAAGGCCAGCGAGGGCCTCGGCGAGGCGATGCAGTCCCTCGAGGCCCGCAAGCTCGACGAGGACCAGGTTCTCTCGAGCCGCGGCTGGTGACGGCCGCCGCCCGGCCGACCGTCGGCGTCCTCGCGCTGCAGGGCGACTTCGCCGCACACCGGACGATGCTCGAGGGCCTCGGCGCCGAGGTCCGAGAGGTCCGGGTGCCGGCCGACCTGGACGGGCTCGACGGCCTGGTGATGCCGGGCGGTGAGTCGACGACGATGACGCTCGGGATCGAGCGCGAGGGGCTCGCCGAGCCGCTGCGCGCCTTCCATGCCGCCGGCCGGCCGATCTTCGGGACGTGCGCGGGGCTGATCATGCTCGACCGCGAGCACCTCGGGATCATGGACATCGTCGCTGCGCGCAACGCGTTCGGCCGGCAGGTCCACAGCTTCGAGGAGGACCTCGACCTCGGCCTCGAGGGCGGCCCGATGCGTGCCGTCTTCATCCGCGCGCCGCTGATCGCCGAGCACGGGCCGGCCGTCACGGTGCTCGCCGCGGTGGACGGCCATCCGGTCGCCGCCGAGGAGGGCGGGGTGCTCGCGATCAGCTTCCATCCGGAGCTTTCAGGCGACGCGCGGCTGCACGCGCGCTTCCTGGCCGCCGTCCGGCGCCTGCGCGACGAGTAGATTCCGCCCATCATGGGCGACGAGGGGCATGAGGGGCGCGAGCTGCGCTGGGAGGTCGTCCCGCATCGCGGGGGGCCGGCCTCGGCCGCTCGTCATCCGGTCGTCCTCGCAGGTGATGCCGCGCTGGGCGCCGCTGCAGGTGTCGCCCGCGTCGGCCTGCGCGCCGCCGCGGTCGGTGTGTCGGCGGGTGTCGGCGCCGCCCGCCTGGTCGCCGGCCTGCCGGGCGTGCGGGCCGCGGCGGGCGCGGCCGGCCAGGCGCTGCGGCCGCTCGCCGACGACGGGCGCCGCGTGCGCTCGGACGCCGGCGGCGCGCTCGCGTCCACGACGCAGCGCACGATCGAGGGCGTCGCGCCCGTGGTCGTCGACGCGCTCGACGTGGACGGGATCGTGGGGCGCGTGGACATCGATGGGGTGGTGTCGCGCATCGACATCGACGGCGTGGTGGGACGGATCGACATCGACGGGGTCGTGGGGCGCATCGACATCGACGCGCTCGTCACGCGGATCGAGATCGACGGGCTGGTCTCCCGGATCGATATCGACGCGCTCGTGGGACGGATCGACATCGACCGCCTGGTCTCGAAGATCGACATCGACGCGCTCGTGTCCCGGATCGAGATCGATGCGCTCGTGTCGCGGATCGACATCGACGCCCTCGTCTCCCGGATCGAGATCGACGATCTCGTCGGCCGCATCGACATCGACGGGCTCGTCTCCAGGATCGAGATCGACCAGCTCGTCTCCCGCATCGACATCGACACGCTCGTGCGGCGGATCGAGATCGACGACCTCGTCGGCCGGATCGACATCGACGCGCTGGTCTCGCGGATCGCGATCGACCGGGTGGTCCGCGAGATCGAGATCGACACGCTCGTGCGCCGCATCGACATCGACGCGCTCGTGTCCCGCATCGCGATCGACGACCTCGTGTCGCGGATCGACATCGACGCGCTGGTCTCCCGCATCGCGATCGACCGGCTGGTGTCCCGGATCGACATCGACGCCCTCGTCTCCAGGATCGACATCGACCGGCTGGTGTCCGGCATCGAGATCGACCGCCTGGTGCGCCGGATCGAGATCGACGACCTCGTCGGCCGGATCGACATCGACGCGCTGGTCTCGAAGATCGAGATCGACCGGCTCGTGTCGCGCATCGACATCGACGCGCTCGTCGCGCGGATCGACCTGGACCGCGTGATCGGCAACGTCGACGTCGACGCGATCGTCGACCGGCTGGACCTCGACGCGATCATGGACCGCGTCGACGTCAACGAGGTCGTGCAGCGGGTGGACATGGACGCGATCGTCGAGCAGACCGAGCTCGGGTCGATCGTGGCGCGATCCACCAGCGGCATCGCGACGGAGACGCTCGACGTCGCGCGCACGCAGGCCGTCGGCGTCGACGACGTCGTCTCGCGCGTCGTCAACCGGATCATGCGCAGGCGCGCGGGCGAGCTGCCGCCCGGCCCCGAGCGGCTTGTAGGTCCGGCGGATTCCGAGCCCGCGCCGCCGGCGGAGCCCGGCGAGGAGCCCCCCGCGTGAGCGTCACGCCGCGGGAGGCCCGGCGCGCGCTCGAGCATCAGGGCAGGTACGCGGGGGCGGTCACCCGCCTGCTCGCGTACCTCGCGGACATCGGCATCATCTCGGTCCTGTTCGGGGGGGCGCTGGCGCTCGTCACCGCGGCGATCGACGTCGCCACGCCCTGGAACCTCGACGTGTCGAAGGAGAACACGGCCGTCCTGATCCTGTACTTCTTCTGGGCGGCGCTCTACTTCGGCAACAGCTGGGTGCTGCGGGCGAAGTCTCCCGGCATGACGCTGCTCGGCCTGCGGATCGTCCGCGCCGACGGGGGCGAGCTCGACAAGCGTCACGCGCTGGTCCGCCTCATCGCATTCCCGCTGGGGTTCCTGACGCTCGGTCTCGGCTTCCTGGGCATCATCTTCGGGCGCACGCACCAGGCGATCTACGACCGCATCGCCGACACGGCCGTGGTCTACGGGTGGGATGCCGAGTCGGCCAAGCTGCGCGCCATCGCGCGCGAGCGCCAGGAGGCCGCTACGCCGAAGGTTCCGACAGGCTCCTGAACCGCACGACGCCCGCCTCGTCGACGTCCTCGGCGACCAGGCCGTCGTTCAGCAGCAGGTCGACGTGGCCGAGGACCTCGCTGAGCGTCAGGTAGGCCTGCGTCACCGCCACGTTGCCCCACATCGCCTGGGCGATCTCGAAGGCGGTGCGCGGCTCCTGCGCGATCATGCGATGGATCCGCGCCGCACGCCGCTTGTGCAGCCGCGTGCGCTCGTCGATCAGCGCGACGTGGTCGGTCACGGCCTGCCCGTGCCCGGGGAGGACGAGCTCGACGTCCGCCATCGCCCGGGTCGCGGCGAGCGACTCCAGGTAGATCCGCAGCGACTGCGGGCGGGCGAGCCCTTCGGCGACCTGCGCGTCGTCCAGCGGCGCCTCGAGCGGCCGCGCGATCAGGGGGTTGGAGGAGATGTGCTTGATCAGGTGGTCGGCGGCGAGCAGCGTCCCGCGGGCGACGTCGTGGAACACCGTGTCGGAGGGCGAGTGCCCGGGGCGGTGGTGCACGGTGAGCGTGCGGTCGCGCAGCACGATCTCCTCGCCGGCGCTGAGGCTGCGCGTCACGTCGGCGCGGGCGCCCCAGCCGCGGAAGGCGTGCGAGACGGCGCGCAGCGCCAGGCGCGTGTCGTCGGGGATGCCGTTCCGGGCCATGACGGCGCCCGCGAACGCATCGTCGGCATCCTGGAACTCGCCGTAGCGCCCGAGCCACGGGGCCAGCAGGCCGAGCGCCGCCACCTCGGCGCCGGAGCGGCGGGCGAGGATGTCCACGAGGCCGACGTGATCCATGTGCTGGTGGCTCACGAGGATGAGGCCGAGATCCTCGACGCGATGGCCGTGCGCGGCGAACGCCCGCTCGAGCTCGTCGAGCGCCCGCCCGGAGTTCGGTCCCGCGTCGAGCAGCGTCAGCGGGTCGTCCTCGATGAGGTACGTGTTGACCCGCCCGACGGCGAACGGCGTGGGGATCGGCAGGCAGTGGATGCCCTGGGCGACCGCGGCGGCCGCCGCCTCGCTCGCGGGATCCCACAGCGCCGGCGAGCCGGCCGCCTGCGCGTCGTCGCTCACGAGCGGATGAGCGCGAGGACCTCGTCGCGCCGCAGCTCCATGTCCGCGGCGGACACGAGCGACTCCAGGCACAGCCGCAGGAGCGGCTCCGTGTTCGAGGGGCGCACGTTGAAGTGCCAGTCCTCGAAGTCGACACTCACGCCGTCGAGTCCGCTGATCGCCGCACCCTGCTCCTCGTAGACGGCGGCGATCTCGGCCATCTTCGCCTCGGCGTCGTCGACCGTGGAGTTGATCTCGCCGGAGATGAAGTACGCGGAGCGGTAGGGCTCGAGCAGCTCGCTGAGGCGGCTGCCGCTCGTCGAGAGCAGTTCGAGCATGAGGAGCGCGGGAATCGTGCCCGAGTCCGCGCAGTAGAAGTCGCGGAAGTAGTAGTGGCC
The DNA here is from genome assembly GCA_963823375.1 of uncultured Actinomycetes bacterium. GTDB lineage: Bacteria > Actinomycetota > Thermoleophilia > Solirubrobacterales > Solirubrobacteraceae > F1-60-MAGs163. Next base: position 87,058 of record CAWGLQ010000022.1, read on the forward strand.
GCTGACCTCGCCGCCGAAGATCGCGTCCTCCTCGCGCATCCGCGTCTTGAAGAACGCGTGGCCCACCCGGTTGGGCAGCGCGCGGCCGCCGAGGCGCTCGACGGTCCGCGGCACGCCCCAGGACGCGCGCACGTCGTAGAGGATCGTGGAGCCGGGCACCTTGCCCAGGAGCGACTCCGCGAGCAGCGCGGTGAGGAAGTCGCCGTCGACGAACGCACCCGTGTCGTCGATGAAGAAGCAGCGGTCCGCATCGCCGTCCCACGCGATCCCCAGGTCGGCGCCCTCGCTGACGACCTTGTCCATGATGAACTGGCGGTTCTCGGGGAGGAGCGGGTTGGGCTCGTGCCCCGGGAAGGTGCCGTCCGGCGTGAAGTACGTCTCGACGAGGTCGAGCTTCAGATGCCGCAGGAGCGGGCCGACCATCGGCCCGGCCATGCCGTTGCCGCCGTCGACCACGACCTTCAGGGGCTTGACCGTCGCCGGGTCGATGAACGCGAGCGCCGCGTTCTGGAACTTCGACCAGATGTCGACGACCTCGCTCGTCCCGCCGCCCGGAGCCTTCGGCATGCCGGCCTCGATCTCGCGGCGGATGTCCTGGATGCCGGCGTCGCCGGAGAGCGCGATCGCGCCCTTCTTCACGAGCTTGGCGCCGGTGTACGCCTTGGGGTTGTGCGAGGCCGTGCACATGAGGCCGCCGTCGAGCTCGCGGGAGCCCACGAGCCAGTAGAGCATCTCGGTCCCGACCTGGCCGGCGTCGATGACGTGGACGCCCTCGGACATCAGGCCGGCCTTGTACCGCTCGCTGAACTCGGCCGCCTCCAGGCGCATGTCGCGGCCCAGGCCGACCCCGAGGTCGGTCGTGGCTCGTCCGGACAGCTTGCTGAGGACGCGGGCGAAGGCACGGCCGATCAGCTCGGCGGTGTCGCCGTCGATCTGGTCGCCGTGGAGGCCGCGGATGTCGTAGGCCTTGAAGATCTCGGGTGGAACGCTCATGTCGGCGCGATCCTAGTGACCGCGCGCGGGCGCCCGATCGTGGAAAACCCGCCGTCCGACACGCGCGTGCGCGCCGTGCGAGCATCCCGCGCAGCCATGGCGAGCCCCGAGGACACTCCCGTCGCGATTCTCTGCGGCGGTCGCGGGACCCGCCTGCAGGAGCGCACGCACGCGATTCCCAAGGCGCTCGTCGAGATCGGCGGACGGCCGATCGTGTGGCATGTCGTCCAGCTCTACGTGACCCAGGGCTTCCGCGAGATCCTGCTGCTCACCGGGCATCTGGGCGAGCAGGTGGCGGACTTCGCCGGCGCGGAGCAGTGGCCCGCCGGCGTGCGCGTGACGTGCCTGGACACGGGGGCCGACACGCCGACGGGGGGACGCGTCGCGCGCGCCGCACCGCAGCTCGGCGAGCGGACGACGTGCGTGACCTACGGCGACGGCGTCGCGGACATCGACCTGCGCGCACTGCTCGACGGGCACACCGCGAGCGGGATGGCTGCGACGATGACGGTCGTGCGCCCGGAGCTGCAGTTCGGGGTCGCCGAGATCGCCGCCGACGGGCGCATCACCGGGTTTCGCGAGAAGCCGCGGTCCGAGCACTGGGTCAACGGCGGATTCCTGTGCCTGGAGCCCGAAGCGCTGCGCCGGGTGGGACCGGACGACGTGCTGGAGCGCGAACCGCTCGCCGGCCTGGCGGCGGACGGACAGCTGCGCGCACACCGCCACGAGGGCTTCTGGGACTGCATGGACACCTACAAGGACGCCGTCCTGCTCAACGATCTCTACGACCGCGGGGAGGCCCCATGGCGCCGCTGGTGAGCCCGCCGTTCGGCCAGGCCTGCGCGGGGCGCCGCGTGCTCGTCACCGGCGCCTACGGGATGCTCGGCGCATGGCTCTCGCGCGCGCTGCTCGAGCGCGGCGCGGGCGTCGTGGTGCTGCGCCGCGACGAGCGGCCCGGCAGCGCCCTGACGCTGGAGGGCACCGAGGCGCGCTGCACGGTCGTGCGCGGCGATCTGCTCGACGCCGACCTGCTGGAGCGCACGGTCGGCGAGCACGAGATCGACACCGTCCTGCACCTCGCCGCGCAGACGATCGTGGGGACGGCCAACCGCTCGCCGCGCTCGACCTTCGAATCGAACGTGCGCGGCACCTGGAACGTGCTGGAGGCGTGCCGCGCGCACGGCGTGCCGCGGACGATCGTCGCCTCGTCGGACAAGGCCTACGGCGCGAGCGAGGTCCTGCCGTACACCGAGGACCTGCCGCTGCGGGGGGCGCACCCCTATGACGCCTCGAAGGCCGCGGCGGACCTGATCGCGCGCTCCTACGCGCACACGTACGGGCTCGGCGTCGCGGTGACGCGCCTGGCGAACATCTACGGCGGCGGCGACCAGAACCCCTCGCGCCTGATCCCCGAGGCGATCGCCGCCGTCCTGCAGGGCCGCCCACCCGTCGTGCGCTCCGACGGCTCGCCGGAGCGCGACTTCCTCTACGTCGAGGACGCCGTCGAGGCCTATCTGGCGATCCTCGACCTGCTGGACGCGGGCCCGGGCTCGCCGGCGCTCGGCGCCGCGTTCAACGCCGGGGGCGGCGCGCCGCACCGGGCGATCGACGTGGTGCGCGCGGTCTGCGCGGCGGGCGGCCGTCCCGACCTGGAGCCCGACGTGCGCGGGACGGGCACGCCCGACGGGGAGATCGACCGCCAGTGGGTCGACGCCACGCGGCTGCGGGACCTCACGGGATGGGCGCCGCGCGTCCCCCTGGACGAGGGTCTGCGCCGCACCATCGCCTGGTACCGGGAGCATCCCGGAACCCTCATGGGGGCCTGAACCGCGCCTGCGCGGAAGCTAGGCTTGACGCATGGCCGGGCATTCCAAATGGGCGGGGATCAAGCACAAGAAGGCGATCGTCGATGCGCGTCGCGGCAAGCTCTTCACGAAGCTCGCGCGCCACATCACGGTGGCTGCGAAGGAGGGCGGCGGCGACATCGAGGGCAACCCCGCGCTCGCGCTCGCCGTGCAGAAGGCGAAGGACGCCTCGATGCCCAAGGACAACATCGAGCGCGCGATCCAGCGCGGCACCGGTGAGGGCGCCGACGCCGAGAGCTATGAGGCGGTCCTCTACGAGGGCTACGGGCCCGGCGGCGTCGCGGTCCTCGTCGAGGCGCTGACCGACAACCGCAACCGCACCGGCAGCGACGTGCGGCATGCGTTCAGCAAGCACGGGGGCAACCTCGGTGAGCCCGGGTCGGTCGCGTACCTCTTCGACAAGAAGGGCGTGATCGTCGTCGACGCGAGCGCCTACGGCGAGGACGACCTGATGGTCGCGATCGACGCCGGCGCGGAGGACATCGCGGTCGACGAGGACATCCTCGAGGTCGTCACCGAGCCCTCCGAGTTCGCCGCCGTGCGCGCCGCGCTCGAGCAGGCCGGCATCGCGTTCGAGTCCGCCGAGGTGACCTTCCGCCCGTCGACCCGCGTCGAGATCGACGAGCCGACGGTCGCCAAGCTCATGCGCCTCATCGACACGCTCGAGGACAGCGACGACGTGGGCGACGTGCACGCCAACTTCGAGGCGGACGCCGAAGTGCTCGAGCGCGTCGCCGCCGGCTGACGGATCTCCGGTGGCCGTCGCGCTCCCCGAGGTGCTCCGGGAGGAGCCGCGCTACCGCCTGCTGTTCACCGGGCAGGTCCTGTCGGTCATCGGCGACCGGATCACGTTCATCGCCCTGCCGTTCGCGGTTCTGGCGATCGGCGACCTGCGCGATCTCGCCCTGGTCTCCGCTGCGCTGTCGCTGCCCTTCCTCGTCGTGGCGATCCCCGGCGGGACCATCGCCGACCGCGTCGGCCGGCGCCGGACGATGCTCGCGGCCGACCTGGGCCGCGCGGCGGTGCAGGCGGTCATGGCCGTGCTGCTCCTCACCGGGTCCGCCGAGATCTGGATGCTCGCAGTCCTCGCCGCCCTCTTCGGCGTGTGCGAGTCGTTCTTCGGCCCGGCGATGGTCGGCCTGATCCCGCAGACCGTGGAGACCGTCCGTCTCCAGCAGGCCAACGCGCTGTTCGGGCTGGTCCAGAACGCCGGGATGGTGGTCGGCCCCGCGCTCGCGGGCGTCGTGATCGCGCTGACGGGGCCGGGCGAGGCGATCGCCATCGACGCGGTGACGTTCCTCGTCAGCGCGGCGTTCCTCTCGCGACTGCGACCCGCGGAGCTCGCGCGCACCGATCCCGGGGAGGAGGGGCCCCACGGCGTCCTGAGCGGCCTGCGGGAGGGCTGGGGCATCGTCCGCTCCTCGCGCTGGATCCTGCCGGGCATCGGCGCCCTGGTCGCCTACACGGTCTTCGTCCTGCCGTCGATCTTCGTCCTGGGCCCGGTCCTGGCGGAGGACGACCTCGGCGGGGCGACGGCGTGGGCGATCATCTCGACGGCATTCGGCGTGGGAGCGGTGGCGGGCAGCGTCATCGCCTACCGCGTGCGCGTGGAGCGCACGCTCGTCGTCTGCTTCGCCGCGATGCTGCTGGCGTCCTCGCAGGGGGCGATCGTCGCGTCGGGGCTCGGCGTGCCCGCGATCGCCGCGCTGGAGTGCGTGGCGGGCGTCGGCGTCTCGCTGTTCTTCACGCTCTGGGACCTCACCGTCCAGCAGCAGGTGCCGCCGGAGGCGACCTCGCGCATCAGCGCCTACGACTGGGCTGCGGCCGTCGGCCTCGCGCCGATCGGCCTCGCGCTGTCGAGCCCGATCGCGACGGCGATCGGCGTCGAGGAGACGATGCGCCTGGGCACCCTCGTCGGGATCCTCGCGGCGCTCGCGTGCCTCGCGGTGCCGGCCGTCCGCGCCGTGCGGCGCCCGCCCGACGCCTACGCCTCGTCGGGCACGTAGCCGGCGGCGCGCACGCGGAACACCGGGACGGCCCCGTGCACGCCGCGGATGCGCCGCGTGCCCGCCGCGGACCAGTGGAACCGGTCGCCGGTGGTCTCGCGGATGGCCTCCGTCGTCAGCACGCTCCCGGCGCGCGCGATCGCCGACAACCGGCTGGCGAGGTTGACGGGGCTGCCGAACCAGTCCCCGCCGCGCGTGATCGCCGGTCCGGCCGCGACCCCGACGCGCACCTGCGGGAACCCGCTGCCCTCGGCATCGGCGAGGTCGACGAGGCGGAGCATCGTGTCGAGCAGCGCGGCCGGCTCGGGCGCGACGATCATCACCGCGTCGCCGATCGTCTTCACGACCCGCACGGGCGGGTCCGCGGCGGTCGCGGCGAGCTCGGCGAGCCGCGAGGCGACGCGCTCGAGCTGCTCGGGCGGGAGCTCCTCGCCGAGGCGGGTGAAGCCGACGAGATCGGCGAAGCCGACGGCGATGTCGCGCGTTCCGAGGTGCCCGCGACCGGAGCGCTCGGCCGCCGCGACCGCGGCGTCGCGCACCGCCTCGCGGAAGTGCACGCGCAGGCCGAGGGTGATGAGCTGGTCGATCAGCGGCTGCAGCGCGGCGACCTGCGCGGCGAAGCGGTCGGCGAGCTCGGCCTCGTCGAGCTCCGGGTCGTAGGAGAGGTCGCTGACGATCTCGCTGAACTGGTCGGCGACCTGGCGCAGCGCGTGTCCCATGACGCGCGCGGCGCCGAGCACCTGCTCGGCGGAGACGCCCGCATCGGTCGCAGCGCGCGTCAGTGCGCCGACGGCCTGGTCGGCCTCGCTGAGCGCCGGCACGTCCGGGTCGGTGACCGCGACGCCGTTCGCGCGGCGCACGTCGAGGACGAACCCGAGGTCCAGCCCGGCCTTCGCCGCGCTCTCGCGCGCGCTCAGGCGCGACGGGCCGCCGAGGAGCAGCAGGGTGGGGAGGGCGGTCAGCGTGCCGTCGGCGGCGGCCGCCTGCAGCTCGTCGATCCGATATCCGCCGCGCAGCAGGCGGTCCAGAAGCCGCACCCGGGCGCCATGGCCCTCGGGGGCGACGCCGTCGAGCAGGCCCAGCGCCGCCCAGTCCGTGTCGTCGGTGCTCATGGCGAAACCCTATGGGCGGAGTCCTATGCTGCGTGCATGACCGACACGGACGATCGCCCGCGTCGCCGCCTGAGTGCGGCCGAGCGGCGGGACGAGCTGCTGACGGCGGCCAGCGAGGTCTTCGGCCGGGCGGGGTACCACGGCGCGTCGCTCGAGGAGATCGCGCAGACGGCGGGCGTCTCCAAGGCGCTGATCTACGAGCACTTCGCGTCCAAGCGCGAGCTCCACGCCGAGCTGGTCGACGCGCACGCGACGGAGATCTTCCGCAGGCTGCAGGCGAACGCCGAGGCCGGGACGACGGGCGAGGAGCGTCTGCGCGGCGGCATCGACGCGTTCCTGTCGTTCGTGGAGGAGCACCGCGACGCGTGGAAGGCGTTGTTCCGCGATGCCTCCGACCCCGAGGTGGCCGAGGCGATCGCCGGCGTCCAGCAGCAGGCGGTCGGCGTCATCGCCGAGCTCATGGCCTCCGACCCGGACATCCGCGAGGACCCCGAGCGCGACCCCGGCCAGCGCGCGCTGACGCTCGAGGCGTACGCGCAGCTGCTCGCCGGGTCGATCCAGGCGCTCGGCAACTGGTGGCACGACCACCAGCACGTGCCGCGTGAGGTGGTGCTCGATCGGGCGATGGAGTTCTGCTGGCTGGGGATGGATCGGGTGAGCGAGGGCGCCCGCCTCGGCCGTCGCACGGCACGCGGCGCATGACCCCGCTGCGGGAGGCATCCGGCCGACCGCGCAGAATCACGGCCAGATGGTGGTGCTCGGCATCGATCCCGGCCTGGCCAATTGCGGCTTCGGCGTCGTCCGGCGGCGCAGCGGCCGCCTGGTCGCGCTCGACGGCGGCGTCCTGACGACGCGCTCAGGCGTGGCGCCCGAGCGACGGCTCGCGGAGCTCTTCACCGGCCTCGACGACCTGCTGCTGCGTCATGAACCCGACGCGGTCGCGCTCGAGGCCCTCTACTTCGGGCAGAACGCGCGCTCGGCGTTCGCCGTCGGCCAGGCGCGCGGCGTGATCCTGTGCGTCGCCGGGCGCCGCGGGGTGCCGTGCACGGACTACACCCCGCAGCAGGTCAAGGGCGCTGTCTGCGGCAGCGGGCGCGCCGACAAGACGCAGGTGACGACGATGGTCCAGGCGCTGCTGTCGCTTCCGCAGCCGCCGACGCCCGACCACGCCGCCGACGCGCTCGCCGTCGCCATCTGCCACGCGAACCACGCGCCGCTGCGCGGCGCCGCGGCGGCAGCGGACCTGGCGGGCGTGCAGTGATCGCCCTCGTCGCCGGCGAGGTCGCCGTCCGCCGCGCCGACCACGTCGTCCTCGAGACGGCCGGGGGCGTCGGCTACCGGCTGTCGGTCTCCGCCGAGACCCTGCGCCAGGTGCCCGCCGTCGGGCGACCGGTCTCGCTCCACGCACATCTCGTCGTCCGTGACGACACGATGCAGCTCTACGGCTTCGCCACCGAGGAGGAGCGCGATCTCTTCCTGCTCCTGCTCGGCGTCCAGAGCGTCGGCCCGAAGGTCGCGCTCGCGATCCTCAGCGGAGGGACGCCGCGGGAGCTCGCGTCGGCCCTCGCCGCCGGGGACGCGGCGCGCTTCCAGGCCGTGCCCGGGATCGGCAAGCGCACGGCGGAGCGCATCATCGTCGAGCTGCGCGAGAAGGTCGCGCCGGTCGACGGGTCCGAGCCGGCGATCGTCGTCACCCGCGGCGACGACCCGCGGCGCCTGGCCCGCGACGGCCTGCTCGAGCTCGGCTTCCCGCCCGCCGAGGTCGACGCGCTGCTCGCCGTCGCCGAGGGCGAGAGCCCCGAGGAACTGCTCCAGAGCGCGCTGAAGGCCGCGCGGCGCTGAGATGGACGACGCCGCCGCCCCGCGCATCCAGACCCCCGGCGCGCTCGCCGGCGAGGACGAGATCGACCGCTCGCTGCGGCCGCGGACCCTCGAGGACTTCGTCGGTCAGGACGCCCTGCGCGAGCAGCTCTCCGTGTCGCTCGAGGCGGCCGCCGCACGCGGCGAGGCGCTCGACCACGTGCTGCTCGCCGGCCCGCCCGGGCTGGGGAAGACATCGCTCGCGCAGATCATCGCCGAGGAGCTCGACGCGCCGTTCGTGATGACGGCGGGGCCCGCGCTCGAGCGCAAGGGCGACATCGCCGCGCTGCTCACGGCGCTGGAGCCGCGCGCGGTCTTCTTCGTCGACGAGATCCACCGCCTGAACCGCGCGCTCGAGGAGACCTTCTATCCCGCGATGGAGGACGCCCGGCTCCCGATCACGATCGGCCAGGGCGCGGGCGCGCGCGTCGTCACGCTCGACCTCCCGCCGTTCACGCTCGTCGGCGCCACGACCCGTGCGGGCCTGCTCTCGACGCCGCTGCGCGACCGCTTCGGCATCCAGCATCGCCTGGAGACCTACGAGCCCGCGGACCTCGCGCGGATCGTGCACCGGTCGGCGGACATCCTCGGCGTGCGCGATCGACACGGGCGGCGCGCTCGCGATCGCGGCGCGCAGCCGCGGCACGCCGCGCGTGGCCAACCGCCTCCTGCGCCGCGTGCGCGACTGGGCGGAGGTCCGCGGGACGGGCGTCGTCACCGACGGCGCCGCGGACGAGGCGCTGAATCTTCTCGAGGTCGATCACGAGGGCCTGGACCGCCTGGACCGCGACATCCTCGGGGCGCTCTGCACGACGTTCTCCGGTGGCCCCGTCGGCCTCTCGACCCTCGCGATCGCGGTCGGCGAGGAGGCCGACACGATCGAGGACGTGTACGAGCCGTATCTGCTCCAGCGGGGGCTCCTGCGGCGCACGCCGCGAGGCCGCGCCGCGACCGCTCGCGCGTATGAGCATCTGGGGCTCGAGGCCCCCGGGGAGTCGGCGTTGTTCTGACCCGCGCACCCGCCGGAGCGTCGGCGCATGCACGCCGCGCTACCCCTACCCTTCCGGCGGGGAGTTTCATGGCCCATCTCTTCATCTGTCCCAACTGCGGGAACCGTTCCGCCGCAACCGATCGCACGTCCGGCTTCCGCTCGGAGCCGAAAGGCTGCGCGAAGTGCGGCTTCGGGTTCCTGATCGAGCTGCTCGACGACTACTACCCGGCGCCGGACGCCGCGTTCTTCGTCTGCGATCAGCAGGGCCGCGTCATCGCGTGCGGACGCGGAGCCTTCGAGCTCACCGGCCTCGACGACGAGCGCGTCATCGGCCGTCCCGTCCGGGAGGTCCTGGGCCTCGTCTTCGAGGACGAGGAGGACCCCGTGGGGACGGTGCTGGAGTGGGGCGTGCGCAAGCTCGCCAAGCCCGTCGAGGTCAACGCGGAGGGCGACCTGCCCGCCCGCGCGACCGCCGATCTGTTTCCCGCCTACGACGACGACGGCGGCATGCTGCTCGTCCTGACCCCCCAGAAGTGAGAGCCCCCGTCGCATGACCGATCGTCGCCGCAACCTGTTCATCCTCCTGTTCATCGCGGGTCTCGTGATCGCGTCCGCGGTGGTCGTGGCCTCGAAGCCGACGAAGCTGGGCCTTGACCTCAAGGGCGGCACCTCGCTGATCTTCCAGGCCAAGCCGACCAAGCAGTCGCAGGTGACGGGCGAGGCGGTCACGCGCACGATCGAGATCATGCGCGACCGCATCGACAAGTTCGGTGTCGCCGAGCCCGAGATCCAGCGCACGGGCGCCGATCAGATCGACGTCTCGCTGCCCGGCGTGGACAACGCCGACCAGGCGCGCGAGCAGGTCGGCAAGACCGCCCAGCTGTACTTCTACGACTGGGAGACGAACGTCCTCGACGAGAACTGCAAGCCCGACCCGACGAACCAGTCGGTCACGGGCGGCCCGGCGGCCGGCAACGGCACCGGCGCGCACACGCAGTTCGACGCCGTGATGATCGCCTCCGAGTGCAAGCCGACGAACACCGGCAAGGAGACGACGACCGGGCAGTACTACCTCGTCAACAGCAAGACCGAGAAGGTGCTCGCCGGGCCGGCCGAGACCCGTGAGGACCTCCAGGGCGAGATCGACGCCAACAAGATCACCGAGGGCCCGAACACCGAGGTCGTCAAGGTTCCGCAGGGGACCATCGTGCTCGGCGCCGAGGCGGCGGAGGGCAAGGAGCCGACGAGCTTCTACGTGATGCGCGACCAGCCGGCGCTGAGCGGCCTGGAGATCAAGAACCCCGAGCAGAACTTCGACAGCGGCCCTGGCGGTTCGGGCGCGCCGAACGTCACCTTCGACTTCACCGACAAGGGGCAGAAGGCCTGGCTCGACACGACGCGGGCGATCGCGCAGCGCGGCCAGGAGAACTTCTTCGGCGGCAGCGCGAACAACGCGTTCCAGCACTTCGCGATCGTGCTCGACGACGAGATCATCTCGGCGCCGTACATCGACTTCCAGCAGAACCCCGACGGCATCGACGCGACCAACGGGTCGGAGATCTCCGGCGGCTTCACGATCCAGTCCGCGCAGGACCTCGCGAACCTCCTGAAGACCGGCGCGCTGCCGATCAAGCTCGAGCTGATCTCGTCGAGCCAGGTGTCGGCGACGCTCGGCAAGCAGGCGCTCGACCAGGGCCTGATCGCCGGACTCGTGGGCCTCGTGCTCGTCTCGATCTTCCTGCTCGTCTTCTACCGGGCACTCGGCGTCATCGCCGTCGGCGCCCTCATGGTCTACGCGCTGTTCATGCTCGCGCTGGTCAAGCTGATCCCGATCACGATGACGCTCCCGGGCATCGCCGGGCTCGTCCTGACGATCGGTGTCGCCGCGGACGCCAACATCGTGATCTTCGAACGCGTGAAGGAGGAGATCCGAGCAGGTCGGTCGACGCCGGTCGCGATCAGCCAGGGCTACAAGAAGGGCCTCACGGCGATCATCGACGCCAACGTCGTGATCTTCATGGTCGCGTTCATCCTCTTCACGCTCGCGACCGCCGGCGTGAAGGGCTTCGCGTTCACCCTCGGGGTCGGCACGATCGTCTCGTTCCTGACGGCCGTCCTGCTGACGCAGGCGGTGCTCGGCACCCTGGGGCGGACCCGCTTCCTGGCGAGCCCGAGCGCGCTGGGCGCGCAGTCGACCCGCCAGCGGTTCCGCTGGGACTACATGGGGAAGTCGAAGTACTTCTTCGCGCTGTCCGGTGTGATCCTGCTCATCGGGGCGCTGTCGATCGGCGGCAAGGGGCTGAACCTGGGCATCGACTTCACGTCCGGTTCGCGCGTGGTCGCCGAGCTCCAGCAGTCGGCGAGCGAGGACGAGGTGCGCGACACGCTTGCCCCGCTCGGGCTGGGCAAGGCCAAGATCCAGCGGATCACCGGCGCCGAGTTCACCAGCAGCGAGGCCTACCAGATCTCGACGGAGACGCTCTCCCCCGAGGAGCGGGCGGACGTCGAGTCGGCGCTCAGCAAGGAGTTCGGCGGCGGCACCTACAGCTTCGAGACGATCGGGCCGACGTTCGGCGACACCGTCGCGAAGGGCGCGATCATCGCCATCATCGCGTCGCTGATCGTGATCAGCAGCTACATCGCGCTGCGCTTCGAGTGGCGCTATGCCGTCCCGGTGCTGATCGCCCTGCTGCACGACATCTTCATCACGGCCGGGGTCTACGCGCTGTTCGGGTTCGAGGTGACGACCGCGACCGTGGCGGCGCTCCTCACGATCCTCGGCTATTCGCTGTACGACACCATCATCGTGTTCGACCGTGTGCGAGAAAACGTCCCGACGAATGCCGCGGGCGGCGTTCTCGCAGATCCTCAACCGGTCGATGAGCGAGGTCCTCATGCGATCGCTCGCGACGTCGTTGTCGACGCTGCTTCCGATTCTCGCGCTGCTCTTCTTCGGCGGCGAGACGCTGAAGGACTTCGCCTTCGCACTCGCGGTCGGCGTCGTCTCGGGTGCGTACTCCTCGGTCTTCATCGCGACCCCGGTGCTCATGCACTGGAAGGAGGGTGAGCCCGTCTGGCGCAAGCGCCGCTCGCGCGTCGCGCTGGCGAACGCCGGCCTCGTCCCCGCATACGCCACGAGCGCCGGAGGCGCCTCGGAGGAGGTCGAGCCGGACGAGCCCAAGCGGGCTCGGCGACGGATCACCGCCCCCGAGGACCCGAACCGGGCGCTCGCGCCGGACGAGTTCCAGGACCTGGTCGCGGATCTCGGCCTCGAGGAGGACGGCGCGAAGGCCGCCACGGCGACCGCGGAACCGGATGACCCCGTGCCGGGCAGCGGCGCCGACCTGACCCCCGAGGATCTCGTCCTCAAGGACGATCCCAAGACCCCGAAGCCGAAGCGGCCGCGCAATCGCCGCCACGGGAGGTAGACGACGATGGGTGTTCTCGCCTGGTCCATGATGGGCATCGCGATCTGGCACTTCGCCATCTTCGTCCCCGACCGCTTCTGGGGCGGCATCGTCGGCAGCTTCCTGCTCGCACTGATCGGGTCGGTCATCGTCGGCTTCGTGCTCGCCGGGTTCTCCGTTCCCGGAAACGACGACATCAGCGCTGCTGACGGCCGTCGAGGGCATCCCCGGCGCGCTGCTGGGACTCGCGGCCGCATACGGCCTCGGCGTCCGGCGGGGGAACGTGGCGCTGCATCTCTGACCGTTCCGTCGTCCCCGCCGCCTACGGTGCAGCGGTGGACGAGGTCCGGTTCGACATAGCCCCTGCGCCCTCGGCGAGCTGCCGAGGGCTCGAGGATGCGCTCGGCGTGCCCGGGCCGGTGGCCCAGGTGCTCGTCCGCCGCGGGCTGGCGGATCCGGCCGCGGCAGCGGCGTTCCTCGCGGCGGCCGACGCGCACGATCCGTCGGCGTTCGCCGGCATCGATGACGCGACCACGCTGATCCTCGGGCACGTCGCGCGCGGCTCGGCGATCGTCGTCCACGGCGACTACGACTGCGACGGCGTGAGCGCGACGGCCATCCTGGTCCGCACGCTGCGCGATCTCGGCGGCACCGTGTCCTGGTTCCTGCCGAGCCGCTCGGAGGACGGGTACGGACTCGCGGAGAGCACCGTGCGCCGGCTCGCGGACGAGGGCACGGCGCTGCTCATCACCGCGGACTGCGGGATCACCTCGGTGCACGGAGGTCGCCGTCGCCCGCGAGCTCGGGCTCGACGTCGTCGTCACCGATCACCACCAGCCGCGCGCGGACGGCACGCTCCCGGACGCGCTGATCGTGCATCCGCAGGTGAGCGGCTACCCGTGCGCCGACCTCTGCGCGGCCGGCGTCGCACACAAGCTCGCCGCGGCGCTGTTCGCGGCGGCCGGCCGCGACCCGGCGCTCGCCGACCGCGACCTCGACGTCGTGGCGCTGGCGACGATCGCCGACTGCGTCCCGCTGCACGGCGAGAACCGCCGGCTCGTCCGCGCCGGCCTGACGGCGCTCTCGCAGACGCGCCGCGAGGGCCTGCGCGCCCTGATGCGCGTCAGCGGCGCCGACCCCGCCGCGGTCGACGAGCAGGCCGTCGGCTTCCGCCTTGCGCCGCGGCTCAACGCGGCCGGGCCGCATGCAGCGCGCCGACGCCGGGCGTCGAGCTGCTGCTGACGGACGATCCCGAGCGCGCGCGACGCCATCGCCTCCGAGCTCGACGAGGCGAACGCGCTGCGGCGCCACGTCGAGACGCGCATCGTCTTCGAGGCCGAGGCCCAGGTCGCCGCCGCGGGCGAGCAGCCCGCCTACGTGCTCGCGTCGGAGGACTGGCACCCGGGCGTCATCGGCATCGTCGCCTCGCGGATCGCGGAGCGCCATCACCGCCCGGTGCTGATGATCGCGCTCGCCGGCGACCAGGGAACCGGCTCGGGCCGCTCGATCCCCGGGTTCGACCTGCTCGGCGGCCTCGACGCCTGCGCCGGGCATCTGCTGCGCCACGGCGGCCACCGCGCGGCCGCCGGCTGCACGGTGGCGGCGGACGAGGTCGACGCCCTGCGCGCGGCGTTCGTCGCGCATGCCGCCGCCGTGCTGGACGCGGCCGACCTCGTTCCCGCGCAGCGGATCGACGCCGTCGTCTCCGCGGAGGACACCGGCATCACGCTCGCCGAGGAGCTCGGGAGGCTCGCGCCGTTCGGCATGGGCAACCCGCGGCCGGTGCTGCTGATGCCCGCCGCCCGCATGTCGGACGTGCGGACGATGGGGGAGGGCAAGCACGTGCGCTTCACCGTCAGCGCGGGCGCCGCGCGCGCGAGCGCCGTGGCGTTCGGGCGCGGCCGGCTGCCCGACGGTCACGAGGACGGCCTGGACGCGGCGTTCAGCCTCGAGATCAACCGCTGGAACGGCGCCGAGGAGCCGCGGCTCGTCCTGCGGGCGGCGGCGCCGCCGGCGCCGGCGCCGATCAGCCGCCCGGGTGACCTCGCCGGGCGCACGCCGCTGGCCACGGTGCTCGCGCAGCTCGACGCGCCCCTCGAGGAGGCTCCCGTCGAGTCACCGGTGGCCGTGCTCGGGCGACGTCCGCGACCGCCGCGGGTGCGGGAATCGCAGCGACCGTCACCGGGCTCGTCGCGACCGGCGAGCCCGTGCTCGTCGTCGTGGCATGCGCGGAGCGCCGCACACGCAGCCTGAACGGCCGGCTCGGCGGATTCGCCCTCTGCTCGTGGGACGAGCTGGAGTGCGAGCCTCGTCTGGCCGATGACTTCCGGCATGTGGTGGCTCTCGACCCGCCGATGCTGGAGGCGCACGAGCGTGCGCTGCGGCGCGCCGGCGCGGGCCGGACGGTCCATCTGGCCTGGGGAGACCCTGAGCTACGCTTCACCCAGGATGTTCTCGAGCACGACGCCGTCTCTCGTCCGGCGCTCATGGCGCTGTTCACGGCCCTGCGCGCCGCGCCGGGAGCGCCGCTCGACGACGTGCTGCTGGACTCCGGCGCCGCGCGGACCGCGTGCGTACGCCGGGCGTCTGTTGCGCGTCCTCGTGGAGCTGGGTCTCGTCGAGGTCGATCGCGCGTCGGGCACCTGGCGCCTGCCGCCCGCCGAGCGCACCGAGCTCGACCGCTCACCGGCGTTCCGCGCCGAGGCCGCTCGCCTCCAGGAGGGCCGCGCATGCCTGAGCCGCGCGAGCTCGCAGGCGGCCTGACCGCCGACCCCGCGGCGACCGCTCCGCGCGTCGAGCCGCGCGCGCCCGTCGGCACGGCCGGCCCGGGCGGCTTCACCCCGTCGATCGACGACGCCGAGCTGACGCCGACCGAGCGCCGGCTGCTCGCCGACCTCTTCGCGATCGTCGAGGAGCACGCCGAGGAGACGGCGATGCCGGTCGACCGCGACCGCGTCGTCAAGGCGTTCCTCTTCTCGTGTCGCCATCACGCCGACCAGCGGCGCAAGTCGGGCGAGGAGTTCATCGTCCACCCGGTCGGCGTCGCGAAGATCTGCGCCGGCCTGCGCCTGGACACGGAGACGCTCTGCGCGGCGCTCCTGCACGACACCGTCGAGGACACGACCGCCGAGCTCACCGAGGTGCGCGAGCAGTTCGGTGACGAGGTCGCGACGCTCGTCGACGGCGTCACGAAGCTCGAGGGCATCACGTTCACCTCGCGCGACGAGGCGCAGGCGGAGAACTACCGCAAGATGATGGTCGCGATGGCCACGGACATCCGGGTCATCCTCATCAAGCTCGCCGACCGCCTGCACAACATGCGCACGATCGGCGCGCTGTCCAAGCAGAAGCAGATCGACAAGGCCAAGGAGACCTTGGAGATCTACGCGCCGATCGCGCATCGGCTCGGCATCCACGCGATCAAGTGGGAGCTGGAGGACCTCGCGTTCGCCGCCCTGCACCCGCGCAAGTACCAGGAGATCAAGGGCCTGGTCAACCAGCAGCGCGACGAGCGCGAGCACTACGTCACGCGCGCAGGCTCGACCCTCAACGGGGAGCTCGACGCGCTCGGCATCAGCGCGGAGATCTCCGGGCGCGCGAAGCACTTCTACTCGATCTACTCGAAGATGACCCGCAAGGGCCGCGAGTTCAACGAGATCTACGACCTCACCGCGATGCGCGTGATCGTCGACTCGGTGAAGGACTGCTACGGCGCCGTCGGCGTCATCCACTCGCTCTGGAAGCCGCTCCCCGGCCGCTTCAAGGACTTCGTCGCGATGCCGAAGTTCAACATGTACCAGTCGCTGCACACGACGGTGATCGGGCCCGAGGGACTGCCCGCTCGAGATCCAGATCCGCACGCGCGAGATGCACGACATGGCCGAGTTCGGCGTCGCCGCGCACTGGATGTACAAGGCGGCTCCCGGCGGCAAGCGGATCAAGGCGCCCGAGGGCGACGCGAAGAACCGCTGGCTGCGCTCGATGCTCGACTGGCAGCAGGAGCTCAGCGATCCGAAGGAGTTCGTCGAGAACCTCAAGGTCGACCTCTTCGACGAGGAGGTCTTCGTCTTCACGCCGAAGGGCGAGGTCAAGTCGCTCGCCTCCGGCGCGACGCCGCTCGACTTCGCCTACGAGATCCACACCGAGCTCGGGCACCGCTGCGTCGGCGCGAAGGTCAACGGCAAGATCGTCCCGCTGAACTACCAGCTGCAGTCCGGCGACCGCGTCGAGGTGCTCACGAGCAAGCGCGACCGCGGTCCGTCGCGGGACTGGCTCGCCGTCGTCAAGACGACGCGCGCCCGCAACAAGATCAAGCAGTTCTTCAAGGCCGAGGGCCGCCAGGACGCCGAGCACACCGGCCGCGAGCTGCTGCAGGAGCACCTGCGCAAGGCGGGCCTCCCGGCGCAGAAGATCGCGGGCTCGCCGCTGCTGGCCGACGTCATCCGCGAGATGGGCTTCCGCAAGGCCGACGACTTCTACGTCGCGCTCGGCGGGGCGAAGATCAGCGCGAAGGTCGTCGTCAACAAGATCCTCCAGCGGCTCAAGCAGGGCGAGGCGGCGGACGAGGAGAGCGGCGTCGCCGAGACGCTCGTCTCCGACCGGCGCAAGCGGCGCATGCCCACCGGCTCGTCGGGCGCGTACGGCATCCGGGTCGAGGGCGTGGACGACGTGATGCTGCGTCTGGCGAAGTGCTGTCACCCGGTCCCGGGCGACCCGATCGTCGGCTACGTGTCACTCGGTCGCGGGATCACGATCCACCGCGACGACTGCCCCAACGTGGCGGCGCTGCGCAAGGATCCCGAGCGCTTCGTCGCCGTGTACTGGGAGGGCGAGCACGAGAACGCCTTCAAGGTCGAGATCCAGGTCGACGCCTACGACCGTCACCGGCTGCTCGAGGATCTCTCCCGCACACTCGCCGAGGCGGGCATCAACATCGTCGAGGCCCGCTGCATCGTCTCGCGGCCGATGGTCAGCAACCGCTTCGTGCTCGAGGTCGGCGACACGCAGGTGCTCAAGGCGACGGTGACGCGCCTGCGCAACGTCGATGGCGTGTTCGACGCGTATCGGGTGACGCCGAGCGCCTAGGCACGGCCCCCTGGCAGATCAGGGATCCGCTTGCGGATCCCTGATCAATCTCAGCGTCCCGGCACCACGCTCAAGCGACCACCGTCAGCGCACCCGGCACGACGTCGAACACCGCCTGGTCGGCGGGTGGCAGCGCATCCCCGTCGACCTGCACCACCACGGGCGCCCCGTCCGCGCGGCGGACGGTGAGCGTGTCGAGCCCCTCGAGCGAGATCGCGTGGCGGTGGCCTGCGGCGTGGAGGCTGCGGAACCAGAGGCGGGCGCCCATCGTCGCGAGGTCCAGCGGCGTCGCGCGCCCCATGACGCCGGCGGACACCGTCCCGGAGTCAAGCGTGACGCCACGGCAGATCTCGATCGGCCGCTTGCCGGCGAACGTGTAGCTCGGCCCGTTCTGGACGACGACGGTCACGCCCTGGACCGCCTCCCTGTCCGGCGCCTCGATGACGAGCTTCGGCGCACGGATCGCGTACTCGCGCAGGAACACGCCGACCGCGCTCTGGATGTACGCCAGCTCGCGCCAGCGGGCCTTGCGGGCGGGGTTCGCATCGACGCGCGCGACGACGGCGGCGTCCAGGCCCACGCCCGCCGAGAAGGTGAAGAGGCGCCCGTTGACCCGGCCGGCGTCGACGGTGCGCGGCTGCCAGCGGTCGGCGACGCGCAGCAGGTGCTCGGCCGCGTCCACGAGGTCGCCGGGGATCCCGAGGAGCTTGGCGTAGACGTTCTGCGAGCCGCCGGGGAGGGGGAAGAGCGGCACGCCGGTGCCGAGCAGCCCGTTCGCGGCCTCGTTGACGGTGCCGTCGCCGCCGAGCGTCACGACGACGTCGGCGCCGCCGCGGGCCGCCGCGCCGGCCAGCCCCGTGGCGTGGCCGGGCGCATCGGTCTCCACGGCCTCGACGTCGAACCGGCTCGCGAGCGCGGCGACGACCAGGCGCCGCACGCCGGCGTCGACGCCGGCCGCGTGCGGGTTCACGACGACGACCATCCGGCGCGGCACGACGGGCGCTTCGAGCACGGCCCGCTCGACCTCGGGCTCCGGCTCGGAGGAGACGGCCGCCACGGGCTAGAGGAACCCGCGCCTGCGGAACGCCGCGAGCATGCCGACGAGGAGGACGACCATGACGGCGATGACGATCCAGAAGCCCGTGATGTCGTCCTGGCCCGGGACGTGCACGTTCATCCCGAAGACGCTCGCGATGAGCGTCAGCGGGAGCATCACGACGCTGAACGCGGTGAGAACGCGGAGCACCTTGTTGAGCTCGTGCGAGAGGACCGACTCGTTCGTGCTCTCCAGCGCCTCGACGACCTCCTTGAAGTTCTCGAGCATGTCCCAGACGCGCTCGGAGGCGTCGTTGATGTCGTCGAAGTAGACGTCGAGGTCCTGGTCGACGTAGCGCTTGGTCGTGCGCTCGAGATCGCCGATCGCCGGCCGCATCGGGCGTACGACGCGGCGGAAGTTGATGATCTCCTGCTTGACGTTGAAGATGTCGCGGACGACCTCGCTGGAGCGGCCCTCGAAGACGTCGTCCTCCAGGCGCTCGAGCTTGTTGCCCATCTTGCGCAGCATCGGGAACGACGCGTCGACGGCGTCGTCGACGATCCGGTAGAGCAGGTAGCCGGCGCCCGTGCCGAAGAGCTGGTCGCGCAGCTCGTCGTCGGCCTGGCAGCGCTCGAAGAGGTAGTCGAGCGAGCGCAGCGGCTGGTTGGGGACGGTGAGGACGTAGTCGGGGCCGAGGAAGACGTCGACCTCGGCGGCGCTCAGCCTGCCGAGCTGCTTGTCGTAGCGCGGGAACTGCAGGACGACGAACAGGTAGTCGTCGTACTCGTCGACCTTCGGGCGCTGGTTGCGGGAGGAGAGGTCCTCGTAGTCGAGGGGGTGGAACTCGAAGTGCTCCTCGAGCCAGTCGCGCTCGGCCGACCGGAACCCGTCGACGTTGATCCAGCGCAGCTCGCGGCCCTCGGCGCCGCCCTCGATGATCTGGACGCGCGGAGCCTGCGGCTCAGCCGGCGAGGTGACGACGGCGCCGCGCGTCCGCGCAGCCCGGCGCAGGCGGGGCTTGGGCAGGCTGGGCATGACTTCGGGGCTCGTCGCTCATCGTGGTCGCCTCTGGCGCCCAGTGTACCGGCGAACCGCCGGGATCCGGGGCGCCGCCGTGCATCCGGGGGGTGACGCCGCCGGGGGTGTCTGCTAGGTTTCCGGCCACATAGCAGTAGCTGGACACATCCAGAGGGGTGGAGGGACTGGCCCGTTGAAACCCCGGCAACCATCGCGCAAGCGAACGGTGCCAATTCCTGTCAGATGTGGTCGGAGCTTCCAGAAGCCTCCGCCACGTGTCACGGCGGAGGGTTTTTCAATGGGAGCAACAAATCTTGGATGCCGCGAATGCGGCGCCGCATATGAGCTGGATGCGAGCTACGTCTGCTCGCGCTGCTTCGGGCCGCTCGAGGTGGTCTACGACCATTCGGCGCTGACCGGCGACATCGCCGGACTGCGCCGCCGGATCCAGGGCGGTCCGCAGAACATCTGGCGCTACGCCGACTTCCTGCCCGTCCTGGACGGACAGCCGGGCCCGTCGAGCCGCGCCTCCTCGCGTGCCGGGCTGCCGGCCGGCTGCACCCCGCTGATCCGGGCCGACCGGCTCGCGGAGCGGCTCGGCCTGGGCGAGGTGTGGGTCAAGAACGACGCGGCGAACCCGACGCACTCCTTCAAGGACCGTGTCGTCAGCGTCGCCGCGACTCGCGCCCGTGAACTGGGCTTCGAGGTGCTGGCGTGCGCGTCGACCGGCAACCTGGCCAACTCCGTGGCCGCCCACGCGGCGGCGCTGGGCCTGGAGAGCTACGTCTTCATCCCGGCGGACCTCGAGGAGCAGAAGATCCTCGCGACCGGCGTCTACGGGACGAACCTCGTGAAGGTCCGCGGCACCTACGACGACGTCAACCGGCTGTGCACCGAGCTCTCCGGGGAGCGCGACTGGGCGTTCGTGAACGTCAACCTGCGCCCGTACTACGCCGAGGGCTCCAAGACGATCGCCTACGAGCTCGCCGAGCAGCTCGGCTGGAGGACGCCCGACCGCATCGTCGCGCCCGTCGCGTCCGGCTCGCTGTACACGAAGATCGCCAAGGGCTTCGGGGAGTGGCTGGAGCTCGGTCTCGTCGAGGGCGACACGCCGGTCATGCACGGCGCCCAGGCCGCAGGCTGCTCGCCGGTCGCCCAGGCATGGGACGGCGGGCACGACGTGTGCCGCCCGGTCAAGCCGGACACGATCGCCAAGTCGCTCGCCATCGGCAACCCCGCCGACGGTCCCTACGCGCTCGAGCTCGCCCGCACCAGCGGCGGGTCGATCGAGGCCGTGACCGACGACGAGGTCCGCGACGGGATCCGCCTGCTGGCGGAGACCACCGGCGTCTTCACCGAGACGGCGGGCGGCGTCACGACGGCCGTGCTGGCCAAGCTCGCCGCACAGGGGGCCATCGGTCCCGACGAGCGCGTCGTGCTCGTCATCACCGGCGAGGGCCTGAAGACGCTCGATGCCGTCAAGGGGACGTTCGAGTCGTTCGAGATCGACGCGTCGTACGACGCGTTCGAGACGGACGTCGAGGCGGTCGTCGCGGGCGGTGTCGCACGATGAGCGCCGTCGTCAAGCTCCCGACCCAGCTGCGCGCGGCCGCCGGAGGGGCGGCCGCGGTGGACGTCGAGGGCGGCACGGTCGCCGAGGTCCTCGACGATCTCTTCGCCCGCCACGGCGAGCTGCGCGATCGGCTGTGCGACGAGGACGGGTCGCTGCGGCGCTTCGTCAACGTCTACGTCTCCGGCGAGGACATCCGCTTCGGCGAGGCGCTCGAGACCCCGGTGGCGGACGGCGCCGAGGTGCAGATCCTGCCGGCGGTCGCCGGGGGGTAGCCTCCGGCTCCTGTGACCGATCGGCTCGGCGAGTACCGCGACAAGCGCGACCCGGCGGGCTCAGGAGAGCCCGGAGGCGGCCCGGTCCGCCGTCGCCGCGGGGCGCCGCGCTTCGTCGTCCAGGAGCATTCCGCGACCCGGCTGCACTGGGATCTGCGGATCGAGCACGAGGGCGTGCTGGCGTCCTGGGCGCTTCCGCGGTTCCTGCCGGGCTCCTCGGGGGACAACCGGCTCGCCGTTCGCACTGAGGACCATCCGGTCGAGTACCTCGAGTTCGAGGGCGAGATCCCGGCCGGGCACTACGGCGCCGGGACCATGCGGATCTACGACCGCGGCACCTGCGAGATCCTCAAGTTCGATCCCGACAAGGTCGAGGTCGAACTCCACGGTGAGCGCCTGACGGGCAGCTGGGCGCTGTTCCCGATCGGCCGTGAGGGCGGCACCGAGCGCGAGTGGATGATCCACCGCATGGGCGCGCCGCTCGACCCGGACGCCGAGCCGTTCCCCGGGTTCGTGCCGCCGATGCTGGCCGGCGCCGGGACGCTGCCCGAAGGGGAGGGCTGGGCCTACGAGATCAAGTGGGACGGCGTGCGCGCGCTCTGCCGCTCCGAGCCCGGGCGCCTGACGCTGCATTCCCGCCGTGGCGCGGACATCACCGCCGGGTACCCCGAGCTGGGGGCGCTCGGCCGCGCGCTGCACGAGCATCAGGTGCTGCTCGACGGCGAGATCGTGGCCTTCGATACGTCCGTCGACCCTCCGCGACCGAGCTTCCAGGCGCTCCAGCGGCGGATGCACGTGCGCGACGAGCGGCGGGTCCGGCGCCTGGCCGCCGAGGTGCCGATCACCTTCGCGATCTTCGATCTGCTGTGGCTCGACGGGCACTCGCTGATGACGCTGCCCTACGACGAGCGCCGCGCGCGCCTCGCCGACCTGGAGCTCCAGGGGCCGTGCTGGCAGGTCCCGGAGGCCGCGCACGGTGACGCTGCGGGCCGCGAGCTCCAGCAGGCGGCCGTCGCGCTCGGACTGGAGGGCGTCGTCGCCAAGCGCCGCAACGCTCCGTACGAGCCGGGCCGGCGCAGTCCGGCCTGGGTCAAGATCCGCCACCGCCGGTCCGCGGACCTGGTGATCGGCGGCTGGCTGCCCGGCGAGGGCGGGCGCTCGGGGCGGATCGGCGCGCTGCTCGTCGGCGAGCACGAACCGGGCGGCGGCCTGCGCTACGTGGGGCGCGTGGGGTCCGGGCTGTCGGACGCCGAGCTCCGCGACCTCGGGCGCAGGCTCGACGACCTGCAGGCCGACGCGAGCCCGTTCGCCGCGGGCCGCCCGCAGCCGCCGAAGGCGGCGCGCTGGGTGCGGCCGGCCCTCGTGGCCGAGGTGGCGTTCTCCGAGCGCTCGACGACGGGTCAGCTGCGGCAGCCGGTCTGGCTCGGCCTGCGCGACGACGTCCCCGTGCCGCTCGCGCTGGAGGACGAGCGGACGGTCCGGGGGAAGGGCAGGGTCGCGACGGCGGTCGTCGACGACCGCTCCGTGCCGGTCACGAATCTCGACAAGGTGCTCTACCCGGACGGGACGACGAAGCGGGATGTCCTGGAGTACGCCGCGGCGATCGCGCCCGTGATGGTGCCCCACCTGCGCGGCCGGGCGCTGACGCTCGTGCGCTGCCCGGACGGGGTGGACGGCCAGCGGTTCTACGAGAAGCGCGCCCCCGGCCACCGTCCCGACTGGACGCGCACGGCCACCGTCCAGTACGGCCGCGAGCGCATCGAGCACCTCATCGCCGACGACCGCCCCACGCTCGTCTGGCTGGCGCAGCTCGCCGCGCTGGAGCTGCATCCGTCGCTCGCCATGGCCGCCGAGCCGGATCGCCCGACGGCGGTGGTCTTCGACCTGGACCCCGGCGCCCCCGCCGCGATCGGCGAGTGCTGCGACGTGGCGCTGCTCCTGCGCGGGATGCTCGATGGCGTGGGATTGCGCGCGTTCGCGAAGACATCGGGCTCGAAGGGCCTGCAGGTGTACGTGCCCCTGAATCGCCCGGAGCCCTCGTTCGACGACACGAAGGCGTTCGCCAAGACGGTCGCGGAGGTCCTGCAGGCAGGGCGCCCGGAGCTCGTCGTCGCGCGCCAGGCGAAGAACCTGCGCGAGGGGCGCGTGCTCGTGGACTGGTACCAGAACGATCGTGCCAAGACGACCGTCGGGGTGTACTCGCCGCGTGCGCGGGATCGGCCGACCGTCTCGACGCCGGTCACCTGGGACGAGGTCCAGGCGACGGCGGGGACCGATGACGCGGGGGCGCTCGCGTTCACGCTGACCGAGGTCTTGCAGCGCGTGGAGGACCACGGCGACCTGTTCGGCGAGGTCGCGACGCTGCGCCAGCGCCTGCCCGCGACGGGCTGAATCCGCCTTCTCGACGGATGTCGGAGGGCCACTTCGGCGTTCTACCGACTCATCCTGGGGTCCAGGCCCCATCAAGTCCTGCGCTGAGCGACCGATGTTGCGCGTGTGAAGGTGGTTCATCCATGCAGTGGCCCCACCCCGGACGGCGCGTCCGCCGGCCGCACCGGGCTTGCCGCTGAACGCGGTTCGATCATGTTCGAGGCGATCGTCTCGATGGTGCTGCTCGTCATCTTCGCCCTCGGCTTCCTCGCGGCCGTGGACACCGCCTCGAAGATCAGCGGCAACAACGAGTCCCGGTCGGCAGCGGCGGCGCTCGCCCAGGAGGACATCGAGCGCGTCAAGGCACTGAAGATCCGCGATCTCGCGAACATGAACGCGACGCGCACGGTCAACGTCGCCGGCGTGCCGTACTCGATCACGACCACGACGCAGTGGGTCGACGACTCGACCGGCACGACCACCTGCCCCTCCGGCGCGACGCGCACGGACTACCTCAAGGCGCAGTCGTCGGTGAGCTGGCCGGGCATGGGCCAGACGCCCCCGGTCAAGAACAACACGCTCATCGCCGTGCCGCTCGGCACGTTCGACGACGCGACCGGCGGCCTGATCGCGAAGTTCCTCGACCGCCAGGGCAACGGCGTCCCGAACATCAGCGTGGCGCTCTCGGGCACGCAGACCAGCAGCGGCACCAGCGACTCCGATGGTTGCGCGTTCTGGAGCGGCCTGCCCGAAGGCGGCTACTACATCGACGTCGCCCAGCCCGGGTTCGTCGACAAGGACGGCGCGAACATCATCCACCAGAGCGGCACCGTCGTCGGCGGCTCCACCAACTCGTTCGTCTTCGCCTACGACCGCGCGGCGACCATCACCGCGACCTACACCACGACGGTGAGCGGTGTTCCGCAGGCCGACAAGGCGACCGACCTGACGATCGCCAACAGCGGGCTCTCCTCGCCGGGCACGCGGACCTTCACCGTCGGCACCGCGGCGACGAGCATCACGACGGGCGCGAAGGCCTTCCCGTTCCAGGACGGCTACGTCGTCTGGTCGGGCGCCTGCGCGGGTGCTGACCCGCGCACCTACAGCCAGTCCGCGCCGAGCGTGACGACGAACCCCGGCGCCACCGCGACGGTGACGGTGCCGGAGCCCGCGCTCAACATCCTCGTCAAGCGCGGCTCCAGCAACTATCCGTCGGCCCGCGTGCGGATCACGCCGATGACCGCCGGCTGCGGCAGCGTCTTCGGCGGCGACGGGCCTGCTCAACTCCAGTGCGAAGCTCACCAACCCCGGCCTTCCGTACGGCGACTACCAGGTCTGCGCGGACGACAACAACGGCTCCAGCTCGCGCCGGATCATCAGCGGCACGATCCAGAACCGCAGCCCCGCGGGCACCGCCCTGCAGACGCTCACGATCCCGACCAGCGGCACCTCGGGGCCCTGCCCATGACCCGGCGCGACGCGGGATTCACGCTCGTCGAGCTGATGATCGGCATGTCGCTGGGGCTCGTCGTGATCCTCGGCGGGATGACGATCCTCGACTCGACGCTGAGCGTCTCGCGCACCACGCAGAGCCGCGTCGACACGGCGCAGCGCGGGCGCATCGCGATGGAGACGATGACCCGTGAGCTGCGCTCGCAGGTGTGCCTCAGCGCGACCGCGCCGGCGCTGACGACCGGGACGGCGACGAACGTCGTCTTCTACGTGAACCTCGGCGCCGTCGACGCGAACCCCGAGCGTCACGAGATCACGCTCACGGGCGGTGATGTCGTCCTGCGGCGCTTCGTCGGCTCCGGAACGCCGCCGAACATGACCTTCCCCGGAACGGCGACGAGCACCCGCACCCTGCTCGAGAACGTCACGACGATCGGGACCACGCCGTTCCTGCGCTACTACGCCTGGCAGAACGGCAACCCCGTCCTTCCGACGACGCTGCTCGCCGCGCCGCTCTCGGCCGCGAACCTCGGCAAGCCGGTGAAGATCGCCGTCTCCTTCCGCGCCCTGCCGGGACGGGATTTCCGCAGCACCGGCACGAGCCGGGGCTACACGGACTTCCAGAACGCGGTGTTCGTCCGCGCCGCGGACCCCGTTGACACGACGAACGGACCACGATGCTGACCGCCCTGAAGTCCCTCCGCGTCAACCTGCGCTCCGAGCGCGGCATCGCACTGCCGGCAATGATGTCGCTGATGCTCGTCCTGGGCATGCTGACGGCCGGCGTCGTCATGACCGTGCAGGCCGACACGCCGCAGTCCCGGCGCGACCAGGACCGCAAGCTCGCCTACGGCGCCGCCGAGGCCGGCCTGCAGAACTACCTCTTCCGGCTGCAGCACGACCTGGACCTGTGGACGAAGTGCACGAACGTGTCGGGACCGGCGTTCGTCAACCAGGTGTGGAACGGCACGGGCACCGACCCTCGCGTCTGGCGCACGCTGCCCGGCACCGACGGCCAGTACACCGTCGAGCTGCTGCCCGCCAACGGCTACAGCTCGTGCAACCCGGCCAACCCGGCGGCGACGGTCGTCCAGAACGGGCTGATCCGCATCCGCGCGACGGGCAAGGTCCGCGGCATCAAGCGGAGCATCGTCGGCAAGTTCCGCCGCCGCAGCTTCCTGGACTACCTCTACTTCACGGACATCGAGTCGCTGGACCCCGCGTGGTACACGCGGTACGTCAGCGGCTGGCCGACCGTCCCGGACATCACACAGTGGGCGAGCGACAACTGCGGCTGGTACCGCGACGGACGCTCGAGTGAGCGTTACAACGGCAACAAGTACAACGCCATGAACCAGCCGACCGCGGTCACGAACCTCAAGTGCGGCGAGATCCAGT
Organism: uncultured Actinomycetes bacterium; assembly: GCA_963823375.1. Lineage (GTDB taxonomy): Bacteria > Actinomycetota > Thermoleophilia > Solirubrobacterales > Solirubrobacteraceae > F1-60-MAGs163. The sequence continues at coordinate 113,495 of CAWGLQ010000022.1, forward strand.
TCGCGGCCGGCGACGTCCTGAACGGGCCCGTCCACACGAACGACGAGTTCCTGGTCTGCGGCCATCCGATCTTCGGGCGCACGGTGGACGACCAGATCGAGGTCTCGGCGTCCAGCCCGGGCTGGCGCTCGGCGTGCTCGAGCTCGAGCCCGACGTTCCGCGGCACCTACAACGCGTCGGCGCCGCTGCTGACCATGCCGCCGACCAACACGCAGCTGCGCGACACGACGAACCCCTCGTACATCTTCACCGGGCGCACGACGATCGTCCTGAACGCCGCGAACATGACGGTGAACGGGACGACGATGGCGTACCCCAGCAACGGTCAGGTCTACGTGCAGAACGGCACCTGCGGGCAGACGCTGAAGACCTACGACCCGTACAACTCGCCGATCGGCTGCGCCGACGTCTACGTCAAGGGCAGCTACGGCGCCTCGCTGACGATCGCCAGCGAGAAGGACATCATCATCAACGGCAACGTCCAGAACTCGGGCGACACCCTGATGGCGCTGATCGCCGATCAGTTCATCCGGATCTACCACCCGATCAACGAATCTCGACACGCAGAACGACGACTGCGACAACGCGTCGGGCTCGCTCACGAACCCGACGATCGTCGCGTCGCTGTTCGCCCTGAACCACTCGTTCATGGTCGACAACTACTTCTGCGGCAACCAGCTCGGAACGCTCACGGTCACCGGCTCGATCGTGCAGAAGTACCGCGGCCCGGTCGGCACCGGCGGCAGCAGCGGCGCATCGACCGGCTACATCAAGGCCTACTCGTACGACGACCGCTTCCACTTCCGCGAGCCGCCGGCCGTCGTCGACCCGATCCAGTCGTCGTGGAAGGTGCTTGCGCAGACGGAGCAGGTGCCCGCCCGTTAGGCACGGCCCCCTGGCAGGACAGGGATCCGCTCGCGGATCCCTGATCAATCACTCAGCCCGCAAGCCAACGCCGCGGAGTGTCATCCAGCATCGTCGCCACGTCCGCGTCGCTGACCCCGAGCTCCGCGAGCTGGGGGAGGATCTCCTCGAAGATGTGGGTGAACGTCCACTTGGGGGCGAGCTGGGCGACCATCTCCTCGGGGAACCAGTCGATCGTCGCGCACGCGTCCTGGCTGATCACCATGCGGTCGGCGTAGCCGCGCTCGCACAGCGCCGCCAGCGTGGTGTTGCGGGCGGCGTCCGGCAGGAAGATCTCGGTCCCGTAGCGGTCCATCCCGATGAACGGCCCGAGCGCGAGCAGCTCCTCGATGTGGTCGAGGTCGTCGGTGTCGCCGGTGTGGGCGATCATCACACGCTCGGCGGGCACCCCCTCCTCGAGGAAGATGCGCATCTGATCCAGGCCCGTCCGGCTCGCGGGACGTGAGTGGGCCATGATCGGCCGGCCCGTCCGGTTGGACGCGCGCGCGGCGGCGCGGTGGACCTTCTCGACGTCGGGCGTGATCCCCGGTTCGTCGGCGGCCGTCTTGATGAACGCCGCCTTGACGGCCGTCCCCTGGATCCCCTGCTCGATGTCGTGGACGAACGCATCGGCCAGGTAGTCCTCGTCGCGCGTCTGGAAGTGCTGGGGGATGAAGGTGTAGTGCTGCCCGTAGATGCCGGTCGCCAGCACGAGCCGCACCCCGGTCGCCTCGGCCACGCGCAGCGCGAGCCGGGCGTCGCGCGCGAGGTCCATGCAGCCCGGGTCGACGATCGTCCGCACGCCATGGCCCATGGCTGCGCGGACCTGCGTGACCGCGCGCTCGAACTCGCGCTCACGGTCGTAGAGGTGCGGGTACTGATTGCGGATCGCCTCGCTCGACGACAGCAGGTGCTCGTGACAGAGCGTGCGGCCCAGGTCGCCTGCGTCCACCGGGCCGGCGGTCGTCTCAACGCTGCTCATCGTGCTGCCTCCTGCGATCGGGTGGCGGGCATGATCCCCGCCCGGGCGGCGGCCGTCCAGCCTCGGCGCCGTTCGCACCACATGCGCGTCCTCTGTCAGGATCGCGATCGATGCGAGCCTCGACGCGACGCCTTCCGGCCGTGTGCGCCGCCGCGCTGTCCGCCGTGGTGCTCGGCGCATGCTCGGACGGCGGGTCGACGACGACCGCGGGGAGCGTCGGGGAACGCGTGTTCACGGACTCGGGGTGCGGCAGCTGCCACACGTTCGGACCGGCCGGAAGCGACGGGCGGGCGGGGCCGAACCTCGACGATGCCCAGATCACCCCGGCGGCGGCGGCGACGGTCATCCGGAAGGGCGCCTCCGGCATGCCCGGCTACGCCAGTGGCCTGTCGGATGCGGAGATCCTCGCAGTGGCGCGGTTCGTGGCCGGTGGCTGAGCGGCGTCACGGAAGGCGGCTGCGCGCCTGCAGCCAGGCCTCAAGGGACCGCGGCCCGTGGCCGACACCATGGGAAATGCTGAACGACGCTCACGACGGTCGGCGCGTGCGCAGCGGCTCATGGGCGGCGATCGACAACCCGGTGACGGCCCGTTACGGTCGGCATCCCGGCGACGCCGGGAATGGGTCGATGGGACGCCCGGTGCACGACAGCCGCGAGATGACTCCGACGCCGGAACCCGGCGTGGTGGGTGCGTGACCGGGCTCATGTCCAGGGCGAGGACGACCTCCGGGGCCGCCGGCCCCGCAGCGACTCCCGCTGCGGTCGTCGAGGTCCACGGCGGGATCGAGCCGATCGCGCAGGAGTGGGACGAGCTCGCCGAGCAGACGAACGCGGCGCCGTTCCTGCGCCCGGCGTGGGTGTCGGCCTGGCAGACGGCCTTCGGACGCGGCGAGCTGCTCGTGTTCGGCCTGCGCGAGGCCGGCCGCCTGACCGCCGTCCTCCCGATGACACGGACGAGCGGCCGGCTGCGGTCGCCGACGAACTGGCACACGCCGCAGTTCGGCGCGGTCGCGACCGGCGCGGCCGCCGCGGAAGAGCTGGCGACCGGGATCTTCGGCCGTCCTGAGCGGTCCGTCGACATCGCCTTCCTGGAGCGCGGGACCGAGTCCGCGGCCGCCGAGCGTGCCGCTCGGGCCGCCGGCAGGTTCGTCCACGTCCGCACGCTCGCCAACTGCCCGTACATCGAGACCACGGCCGGCGAGGACGCCTACCTGGCGAGCCTCTCGAAGAGCCGGCGCAAGGGCCTGCGCCGGCGCGAGCGCCGGCTTCACGACGCCGGCGTCGTCGAGTACCGGCTCGCGATGTGCCCGGCCGGCGCCGAGATCGACGCGGCGCTCGACGAGGCGTTCCGCGTCGAGGCGTCCGGCTGGAAGGGGCGCGGCGGCACCGCGATCGCCTCGAGCCCCGCGACGGCGCGGTTCTACTCCGAGATCTCGCGCTGGGCCGCGGAGCGCGGCTGGCTGCGCCTCAGCTCCGTCCGGCTGGACGGCCGCGCGATCGCCTTCGACCTCTCGCTGGAGCACGACGGCGCCTACTACTCGCTGAAGGCCGGGTACGACGCCGACGCTGCGGCGTACGGTCCAGGCTTCCTGCTGCTCCACGAGCTCGTGCGCTGGGCGCACGACGCGGACGTCACGACGATCGAGCTGCTCGGCGGCGACGAGGAGTACAAGCGCGACTGGGCCACGGGCAACCGCGAGCTCGTGGTCGTCCAGGGCTTCTCCCGCTCGCCGGCGGGACGGCTGGCCCGCAGCACCGAGATCCACGGTCGCCCGGCGGCCAAGGCCGTCAAGTCCGCCGTGCGCCGGGTGCTTCCCTGATGCCCCCCTGGCTCTCGGAGTGGCCGCCGCTGCCGCCGGCGGTCTACCTGCGGCGCCCGCGGGACCTGCAGCCGTTTCCGCTGGCGGAGCCCGATTCGCGGCTGTACGCGTGGGGCCGCACGGCGCTCTGGCACGGACTGAGCTCCGTCGGCCTCGGTCCGGGGGACGAGGTCCTGGTGCCGGCCTACCACCACGGCGCCGAGATCGGGACGCTCGTGCGGGCAGGCCTGACCTGCCGGTTCTTCGACGCGACCGAGAACCTCGAGCCCGACGAGGACGCGCTCGAGGCGCTGCTCGGACCGCGCGTCCGCGCGCTGTACCTCATCCACCACCTGGGGTTCCCGCAGGACGTCGCGCGCTGGCGGCGCTGGTGCGACGCCCACGGGCTGCTGCTGATCGAGGATGCCGCGATGTCCTGGCTCGCGAGCAGTGACGGCGTGCCGCTGGGCTCGGTCGCGGACGTCGCGATCTATTCGCCGTGGAAGGTCTGGGGGCTCCCCGACCTCGGAATCCTCCTGTGCCGCAACCCGCCACCGCAGCTGCCGCTCGCGCGCAGGGTCCCGCTGCGGGCGATCGTGCGCGGACACGGCAAGTGGCTCGCCCAGCGCTGGGGTTTCATCAGCGCGCTGGCGGGACGCGGCGGCCCGTCAGGCCCGTTCGACCCGGCGCACGAGTTCGACACGTGGGAGCCGGAGTGGCCGCCCTCGGCGGCGAGCGTCTTCCTGATGCGCAGGATGCTCGGGCGCGGGGACCCGGCCGCCGAGCGCCGCGCGACCTACGCGACGCTGCTCGCCGCGCTCGGGGAGCACGTCCCGCCGCCGTTCGACGAGCTGCACCCCGAGTCGTGCCCGTTCGCGCTCCCGCTGGTCGTGCCCGACAAGCCCGGCGTCCTGCGCGCGCTTGCCGAGGCGAACATCCAGGCGATCAACCTGTGGTCGGTCCCGCACCCGCTGCTGCCGGTCGCCGAGTTCCCCCGCGCGGCGGAGATGCGTGCGTCGCGGATCGCGCTGCCGGTCCACCAGGAGCTGCGGCCGCGGGACGTGCAGCGCATGATCGACGTGATCACGCCGCTCCTCAGCGCACCGGCGGTCACGCCGCGCGGGCTCGTCGAGCAAGGGGACACGGCGCCCCCCTTCGCGCTGCGCGACCAGACGGGCGCCACCGTCCGGCTGGCGGACATGGCCGACCGCACCGTGGTCCTCTACTTCTATCCGGAGGCCGACACGCCCGGATGCACCGCGCAGGCCTGCGGCATCCGCGACCACGCGGCCGACTTCGAGGCCGCGGGCGCCGTCGTGCTCGGCATCTCGCCCGACCGGCCGGAGAAGCTCGAGCGGTTCGCCGGGAAGTACGGCCTGCCGTACACCCTCCTGGCGGACGAGGGGCATGCGGTGGCCGAGGCCTACGGCGTCTGGCTGCGGCGCTCGCGGCTGAGCATCCTCGAGCGCGGCGAGAACGAGCGGACGACCTTCATCATCGGGCCGGGCGGCACCGTCGTCCGGGTGCTGCGCAACGTCGACCCGCGCGCGCACGACGCGCTCGTCCTCGACGCCCTCGCCGCGACGCAGCGCTCCTGAGCCGCCCGCGCGGCGCGCCCGCCCGGAGCTGCCGTGAAAAGCGCGCGGGCGTGGTTCACTTCTCAAGTGCGCTCCGTCATCGCCCTCATGGCCGCCGTGGCCGCGGCGCTGGTCTGCGCGGCGCCCGCAGCGGCGGCGGGGCCCTTCGCGTTCACCGGTGGCGCGACCGACGCGACGCTCCACGGCGCCACGCTCACGGCGACGATCAACCCGCGCGGCGCCGCGACGACCTACCACTTCGAGTACGGCCTCACGAGCGCCTACGGGGCGCGCACGCCCGACGTGTCCGCGGGGTCCGGGACGGGTGACGTGCTCGTCAGCGCGCCGGTCGCCGACCTGGCGCACTCGACCATCTACCACTTCCGCGTCGTCGCCACGAGCGACGCCGGGACGGCGGCCGGGTACGACCAGACGTTCCGCACACGCGAGCCGCCGCAGGTGCCGAACGTCAGCACGATGGGCGCCGGCGACGCGACGCCGACATCGGTGACGCTGTCGGGCTCGCTGGACCCGCACGACGCTCCGACGACCTACCACTTCGAGTACGGGCTGACGAGCGCCTACGGCCTGCGCTCGCCCGATGTAGCGCTGAACGGCTACGGGCCTCGCGTCGTCTCGCAGACGATCACCCGGCTGGCCGTGAACACCGAGTACCACTACCGCCTCGTCGCATCCAACCCGACCGGCACGACGTACGGCGGCGACCGCCGGGTCGCCACGCAGCGCTGGCCGACGGCGATCGCGTTCCGCGTCGCGACGAGCGACCCGGTCATCTGGGCGGCGGCCGTGCAGCTGACGGGGCGCGTCCAGGGGAAGGGCATCGGCGGCATCGCCCTCGCCGTCGAGCGTGACGAGTTCCCGTACGACGGGCGCTTCACCGAGCTCAAGCGCTTCACCGCCGGCGACGACGGCGCGTTCCGCACCAGCGTCGGGCCGCTGTGGCGCTCCGTCCGCCTCCGCATCGTGACGCGGGCGGCACCGCGCGTCGACAGCCCACCGCTCGAGGTGCTGAACCGCCTGCGCGTCGGCATCATCCGGGACGGCGGAACCAGGCCCGCGTTCGGACTGCGCGGCTCGATCAACCCGGCAGCCGACGGTTCGCGCGTCGTCGTCCAGTCCCAGGGCCGCGACGGGCGCTGGCGGAGCCGCGCGTCGACGACGGCGACGCCGCTGCGCGGGAATCGCTCGCGCTACAGCGTGCGCGTGCGGCGCCCGATGCGCTCGACGGCGATGCGGGTCGTCGTTCTTCCGAAGAGCGACGGCGCGCACGTTCGCGGGTTCAGCCGGGCGCTGAAGATCGGTGGGCAGTTGTAACTGCTGCAGGGGTTGCCGCGACCGTCGGGTTCTGGGATCGTTGGTCCGGCTGTTCGGGGGGAAACGAGAGGGGGAGTGGCCGTCGCCGGACGGCGGCCACTCAACCAACCGGCCTTGTGGTGCGCACTCCCCCCGAGTACCGCGAGCGAGAACCCCGGCGCTGCGCTTGGGACGAGGCGGCGCCGGGACTCCGCGAGGCTGAATCCAGGGGAGCCGCCCCGCCTGGCAGGGGTACATCTGGACGACGGGGCGGCACCTGGCCGGAAACCTACGGCCGCCGCGCTGAGAGAACCGTGAGAACCCGCACGGACGGCCCGCGCGGGGCGACGCGCCCGAGAGGATTCGAACCTCTGACCTCCCGCTCCGGAGGCGGGCGCTCTATCCACTGAGCTACGGGCGCGTGCGGCGTCGCGGCTGGTGCGCGCCGGATCCGGAGAGTATCGCCCGGCGCTGCGGCGATACGCTCGCCGCAGATGGACGAGCTCGAGCTGTTCTTCGCCGGAACGGGCGCATCGGTGCCCGCCGCCCGGCGCGGCCTGCCGGCCCTGCTCGCGCGGATCGACGGCGATCGCCTGCTGTTCGACTGCGGCGAGGGGACGCAGCGCCAGCTGCTGCGCAGCGTCGGCCTCCCCGACCTCGACGCCGTGTTCCTCACGCACCACCACGCCGACCACTGGCTCGGGCTGCCGGGAATGCTGAAGACGTTCGACCTGCGCGGGCGCGAGAAGCCGCTGGACGTGTTCGGGCCGCCGGGCACGCAGCGCCTCCTCGCCTCGATGTCGGGCATCTGGGGCCGGGTGGCGTACGACCTGCAGATCACCGACGTCGATGCCGGGGACGCGATCGAGTTCGACGGCTACGACGTCGAGGCGTTCAACGTCCGTCATCGCGGCCGCGCGTTCGGCTACGCGATCGTCGAGCACGAGCGGCCCGGCCGGTTCGACGCCGAACGCGCCACGGCGCTGGGCGTCGCGCCCGGGCCCGACTTCGGCCGCCTGCAGGCGGGGGAGAGCGTCGGCGGCGTGCGGCCGCAGGACGTGATCGGCGAGGCCCGGCCGGGGCGCCGCGTCGTCCTCTCCGGCGACACGGCGCCGTGCGACATGGTCCGCGAGTCCGCGCGCGGCGCCGACGTGCTCGTCCACGAGGCGACGTTCCTCGAGGAGGACGTCGCGCGGGCTGCGGAGACCGACCACAGCACCGCCCGCCAGGCCGCAGAGGTGGGGAGGGAGACGGACGCCGGGCTGCTCGTGCTGACGCACCTCTCGAGCCGCTACCCGCCGCGCCTGGTGCTGGACGAGGCGCGCGAGGTCTTCGAGCGCGTGCACGTCGCCCGCGACTTCGATTCGGTCCTCGTCCCGCACGCCGAGAAGGGCGATCCGGCCGTCGTGCCGTGGGACCGCGGTGCTAGGGTCCCGGAGGACGGGCCGCAGCGGCCCGCTGAGCTCCTTTAACCCGGTCCCGAGAGGCCAGGAAGGACGGCAGACACGTGAACGACGACGGCAAGGTCGTCCTCGACGGCGACGACATGCGGCGCACCCTGGTGCGGATCGCACACGAGATCGTCGAACGCCACGAGGGTCCCGCGGACCTCGCGATCGTCGGCATCCACCGGCGCGGCGCGATCCTCGCCCGCCGCCTGCACGCGATCCTCTGCGACCTGCTCGACCACGACGTCCCGCTCGGGCTCGTGGACATCAGCTTCTACCGCGACGACCTCACGACGCGGCTCGACACGCCCGAGGTCCATGCCACCGAGATCGACTTCCCGGTCGAGGGCTCCACCGTCGTCATCGTCGACGACGTCCTCTACACCGGGCGCACGGTCCGCGCCGCGATCGAGGCGCTCTTCTCCTTCGGCCGCCCGGCCACCGTCCAGCTCGCGGTCCTCGCCGACCGCGGCCACCGCGAGCTGCCGATCCGCCCGGACTACGTCGGCAAGAACCTGCCGACCTCGCGCCAGGAGCGCGTGAACGTGCGGGTCGCCGAGATCGACGGGGTCGACGAGGTCACGATCTCGTCCGGCGCGGAGGTGACCGCATGACGCATCTGCTCTCCATCGAGGACCTCGACCGGGCGGCGATCGAGCGGATCTGCGACCGCGCGCTCTCGTTCGAGGAGGTCGGCGAGCGCGACATCAAGAAGGTCCCGGCGCTCCGTGGCCGCACCGTGCTGAACCTCTTCTACGAGGCGAGCACGCGCACGCGCAGCTCGTTCGAGCTCGCCGCCAAGCGGCTCAGCGCCGACGTGGTGAACTTCGTCGCCTCCGGCTCGTCGGTCGAGAAGGGCGAGTCGCTGAAGGACACGGTCCTGACGCTCAGCGCCCATCGCCCCGACGCGATCGTCATCCGCTGCCCCTGGGCCGGAGCGCCCTCGCTGCTCCCGCGCTGGACGGACGCGGCGATCGTCAACGCGGGGGACGGCAAGCACGAGCATCCGACCCAGGCGCTGCTGGACGTCTACACGCTGCGGCGCCGGCTGGGCTCGCTCGACGGGGCGAACATCTGGATCGTCGGGGACGTCCTGCACTCGCGCGTCGCGCGCTCCAACATCCTCGCCTTCCAGCGGATGGGCGCGAGCGTCACGCTCGCCGGCCCGCCGACGCTCCTCCCGCGCGAGGTCGAGTCGCTCGGCGTGCAGGTCCGCACGACGCTCGACGAGCTGGGCGAGGCGGACGTCGTCTACGCGCTGCGGATGCAGCACGAGCGCATGGGCGAGGCGTTCGTCCCGTCGCTGCGCGAGTACGCGGCCGTCTACCAGATCGACGGGCGCCGCCTGGGCGCACGCCAGCTGCTGATGCATCCCGGCCCGGTCAACCGCGGCGTCGAGCTCTCCGGCGACGTCGTCGACTCGCCGCAGAGCCTCGTGCTCGAGCAGGTCGCGGCCGGCGTCGTCGTCCGCATGGCCGTCCTCTACGAGGTGCTCGCCGCCACGCGCGCCGGCGAGCCCGTCCCGGAGCCCCAGCCCGCATGAGCACCCTGCTGCCCGATCCACTGCTCCGCGCGCCCGCGCAGGAGGCCGAGCTCCTCGTCCGCGGCGCCCACGTCGTCGATCCGCGCGCCGGGCTCGACGGCGTCCACGACGTCCTCGTCCGCGCCGGGCGGATCGCCGAGATCGGCGCGCCCGGCTCCGTCGAGGCGCCGGTCGACGCCGAGCTCGTCGACGGCGCCGGCAGGCATCTGTTCCCGGCCTTCGTCGATCCGCACGTGCACCTGCGCACCCCCGGCCAGGAGCACAAGGAGGATCTCGAGACGGGGACGCGCGCCGCCGCGGCCGGCGGCTTCTGCCAGGTCGTCGCGATGCCGAACACCGACCCGGTCGTCGACTCGCCGTCGATCCTGAGCGCGCTGCGCGAGACCGCGGTGCGCGACGCGCGCATCCCGGTCGGCTTCATGGCGTCGATCACGCGCGGCCTCGGCGGGCAGGACCTCACCGAGATGGAGGCGCTGCGCGAGGCGGGCGCGCTCGGCTTCACGGACGACGGCAAGCCCGTCGTCAGCGCCGGGATGCTGCGCCGCGCGCTGCAGTACCAGCGCCTCTGCGGCGGGGTGCTCGCGCTGCACGAGGAGGACCCGACGCTCTCGCGCGGCGGCGTGATGCACGAGGGCGCGGTCAGCGCGCTGCTCGGCGTCGAGGGCATCCCGAGCATCAGCGAGTCGACGTTCGTCGCGCGCGACGCGGAGATCGCCGGGTACGAGGGCGGCGCCGTCCACATGCAGCACCTCAGCTGCGTCGCCTCCGTGCGCGCCGTCGCGCTCGCGAAGGAGCTGGGATACCGGGTCACGTGCGAGGCGAGCCCGCATCACCTGTGCCTCACCGACGAGGCCGTCCGCACGCTCGACACGAGCATGAAGATGAACCCGCCGCTGCGCACCGAGGAGGACCGCCGGGCCCTCATCGAAGGGCTGCGCACCGGCGTCATCGACTGCGTGGCGACCGACCACGCGCCGCACGCCAGGGACGAGAAGGAGGTCCCGTTCGAGCAGGCGCCGATGGGGACCACCGGGCTCGAGACGTCGTTCGCGGCGCTCTACACCGAGCTCGTGCGTCCCGGGGTGCTGAGCCTCGAGCTGATCCTCGAGCGGATGACGAGCGGCGGCGCGCTGCTCGGCCTGCCGATCCCGCGGATCGCGCCGGACGAGCCGGCGAACCTCTGCCTCGTCGACCTCGACGCCACGTGGGTCGTCGGCGAGGACGGCTACGAGAGCCGCTCGCAGAACTGCTGCTTCGCGGGGCGCGAGCTGCACGGCCGCGTCCTGCTGACGGTCGCCGCGGGCGCCGTCGCGTTTCGCGAGCGCACCTTCGCGGTCGCCGCGGCGCCGGAGCCGGGGGCCGGGGCATGACGGCCGGCCTGCTCGAGCGCGAACGGGCCGTGCTCGTCGTCGTGGACGTGCAGGAGGCGTTCCGCAAGGCCGTCGGCGGTTTCGAGGATGTCGCCCGGCGCACCGCGATCCTCGTGCGCGGCGCCCAGGCGCTCGGCGTCCCGGTCCTCGTCACCGAGCAGTACCCGCGCGGGCTGGGCGACACGGTCGCCGAGGTCCGGGAGCCGCTCGGCGACGCGCCGCGCCTGGCCAAGACGGCGTTCTCGGCGGTCCGCGCCGAGGGCTTCGACCTCGGCGGGCGCGACCAGGCGCTCGTCTGCGGCGTCGAGGCGCACGTGTGCGTCGCCCAGACCGTCATCGACCTGCTCGGCGCCGGCGTCGAGGTGCAGGTCGCCGGCGACGCGACCGCCTCGCGCAGCACCGCCGACCGCGACACCGGCCTGCACCGCATGGAGCAGGCCGGCGCCACGCTGACCGGGACCGAGGCGGCGCTGTTCGAGCTGCTCGGCGCCGCCGGCACCCCGGAGTTCAAAGCCGTCCAGGAGCTGATCAAGTGAGCGAGACGACACCCGGATACCTCCTGCTGGAGGACGGCTCGCGCTACGACGGCGTGCTCTGCGGCGCCGACTCGGACGGGACGGGCGAGGTCGTCTTCACGACCGGCATGAGCGGCTACCAGGAGTCGGTCACCGACCCGTCGTTCGCGCGCCAGATCATCGTCTTCACCTACCCGCACATCGGGAACTACGGCGTCAGCACCCCGGCGATGGAATCGGACCGGGTGCACGCCCGCGCGGTCGTCATGCGCGAGGCCGTCAACCGCGAGGACGCGCCGACCGCCGAGCGCGGCTGGCTGGATTGGCTGCGCGACTGCGGGATCCCCGCCATCAGCGGCGTCGACACACGGTCCCTCGTCCGGCACATCCGCACGAAGGGCTCGATGCGCGGCGGGCTGTTCCCGGCCTCGGTCGCGCAGGAGACGGCGCTCGACGCGGTCCATGCGGAGGCCCCGATGCGCGGGCTGGACCTCGCGCGCGAGGTGACGCCGGACGTCATGACCGAGCACGGGGCCGGCAACAGCGGGCCGCTGATCGCGGCGATCGACACCGGCATCAAGCTCTCGATCGTCCGCGAGCTCGTGGACCGCGGGGCGCGGCTGCAGCTGCACCCCTGCACGGTGAGCGCCGAGGACCTGCTCGCGTCCGACCCGGACGCGGTCTTCCTCGCCAACGGCCCCGGCGACCCGGCAGCGCTGGACTACGTCGTCGAGACGGTCAGGGCCGTCGTCGGGACACGGCCCACGTTCGGGATCTGCCTCGGCCATCAGCTGCTCTGCCGGGCCGTCGGCCTGGAGACGTTCAAGCTGCCCTTCGGCCACCGCGGCGGGAACCATCCGGTCAAGGACCTGCGCACCGGGAGGATCGAGATCACCTCGCAGAACCACGGCTTCGCGGTCGCGGCGCCCGACGGCGGGCTGCGCGTCGAGCGCGACGAGCCGGTGCGCTGGGAGACGCAGGTCGGCGCCGCCGAGCTCTCGCACGTGAACCTCTACGACCGCACGGTCGAGGGGCTGACGCTGCTCGACGTTCCCGGCGGCACGGTCCAGTACCACCCGGAGGCGGGGCCGGGGCCCAACGACTCGCTCTATCTCTTCGACCGGTTCCTCGATCAGGTGCGGGCGGGGGCCTGATGCCACGGCGCGACGACATCCACAAGATCCTGATCGTCGGCTCCGGCCCGATCGTCATCGGCCAGGCTGCGGAGTTCGACTACTCCGGCGTGCAGGCGTGCAAGGTGCTGCGCGAGGAGGGCTACGAGGTCGTCCTCGTCAACTCCAACCCGGCGACGATCATGACCGACCCGGAGTTCGCCGACGCGACGTACGTCGAGCCGCTGCTGCCCGGTCCCGTCGCCCAGATCATCGAGAAGGAGCGCCCGGACGCCCTGCTGCCGACGCTCGGCGGCCAGACCGCGCTGAACCTCGCCAAGCGCCTGGCGGAGGACGGGACGCTCGAGCGCTTCGACGTCGAGCTGATCGGCGCCGACTACGAGGCCATCGACCGCGCCGAGGACCGCGACCGATTCCGCGAGACGATGGAGGCGGCCGGCCTGAAGATGCCCAAGAGCGCGATCGCCACGACGCTCGAGGAGGCGCTCACCCACATCGAGGAGCTCGGGCTGCCCGTGATCGTCCGGCCGGCGTTCACGCTCGGCGGGCGCGGCGGCGGGATCGCCCGCGACGAGGCGCAGTTCCGCGAGATCGTCGCGCGCGGCCTCGACGCCTCGCCGATCGGCCAGGTGCTGCTCGACCAGTCGGTGATCGGCTGGGGCGAGTTCGAGCTCGAGGTCATGCGCGACCGCAACGACAACTGCGTGATCGTCTGCTCGATCGAGAACATGGACCCGATGGGCGTCCACACGGGCGACAGCGTCACGGTCGCGCCGCAGCAGACGCTGCCCGATCGCCTGTACCAGCAGCTGCGCGACCAGGCGATGACCGTGATCCGCGCCGTCGGGGTCGAGACGGGCGGCTCGAACGTCCAGTTCGCCGTCAACCCCGAGACCGACGAGATCCTCGTGATCGAGATGAACCCGCGCGTCTCGCGGTCCTCGGCGCTGGCCTCGAAGGCGACCGGCTTCCCGATCGCGAAGATCGCCGCGCGCCTGGCCGTCGGCTACACGCTCGAGGAGATCCCCAACGACATCACGAAGGTGACGCCCGCGAGCTTCGAGCCGACGATCGACTACGTGGTCGTCAAGTGGCCGCGGTTCGCGTTCGAGAAGTTCCGCGGCGCCGACCCGATCCTCTCGACCCACATGAAGAGCGTCGGCGAGATCATGGCGATCGGCCGCACGTTCCAGCAGGCGTTCGGCAAGGCGCTGCGCAGCCGCGAGCTCGACTCGATGCCGGACGTCGCGGGACACTCCGGCGAGGAGCTCCTGGAGTCGCTCGAGCAGCCGACGTGGGACCGGTTCGACCGGGTCCTGGCGGCGTTCCGCACGGGCGCCTCGGTCGAGGACGTCTTCGCGCGCTGCGGCGTGGATCGCTGGTTCCTGCGCGAGCTGCACGCCTTCGCGCTCGACCCGGACGCGCCGTTCGCGGGCGAGCGCGGCTTCCGCGCCGTCGACACCTGCGCGGCCGAGTTCGAGGCCGCGACGCCGTACTTCTACTCCGGCTGGGAGTCCCGGCGCGAGGACGAGGTCGTCCTCCCGGACCCGCCGCGCCCGTCGGTCGTGATCCTCGGCGCCGGCCCCAACCGCATCGGCCAGGGCATCGAGTTCGACTACTGCTGCGTGCACGCGGCGATGACCGTGCGCGAGTCCGGGCGCGACGCGGTGATGATCAACTGCAACCCGGAGACCGTCTCCACCGACTACGACACCTCCGACCGGCTCTACTTCGAGCCGCTCACCCTGGAGGACGTCCTCGCGGTCTGCGAGATCGAGCGCCCCGAGGGCCTCGTCGTGCAGTTCGGCGGGCAGACCCCGCTGAAGCTCGCCGCCGGGCTCGTGGACGCGGGCGTGCCGCTGCTCGGCACGAGCGTGGACGCGATCGACCTCGCCGAGGACCGCGGGCGCTTCGGTGGCCTGCTCGACGAGCTCGGCTACGAGGCCCCGCCGTACGCCGAGGCGCACTCCGTGGAGGAGGCGCTGGCCGCCGCCGGCCGCGTCGGCTTCCCGCTGCTCGTGCGCCCGAGCTACGTCCTGGGCGGCCGCGCGATGGAGATCGTCTACTCCGAGGACGGCCTGCGCGAGTACCTCGAGCGCAACGTCCGCGACGACGGCCGCGCGATCTTCCTCGACCGCTTCCTGGAGGACGCGATCGAGGTCGACGTCGACGCGCTGTGCGACGGGGAGGAGGCCTGGATCGGCGGCATCATGCAGCACGTCGAGGAGGCCGGGATCCACTCGGGCGACAGCGCCTGCGTCCTGCCGCCGCACTCGCTCGGGCCCGAGATGCTCGAGACGATCCGCGAGCAGGCGGCGGGCAT
>CAWGLQ010000023.1:0-21676 GCA_963823375.1 uncultured Actinomycetes bacterium
CTGGGCCTCGGGGTCGTCGGGCTGCTCAACGTGCAGTTCGCCGTCCATGCCGGTCGCCTCTACGTCATCGAGGCCAATCCGCGAGCCTCGCGAACCGTCCCGTTCGTCAGCAAGGCGATCGGGATCCCGCTCGCGAAGATGGCGTGCCGCCTGATGCTCGGCGAGCGGATCGCCGCGCTCGGCCTGCCGGACGATCCGATGGCCTCGGCGCACGTCGCGGTGAAGGAGGCCGTCCTCCCGTTCGACCGCTTCGACGGCGCGGACGCGATCCTCGGGCCCGAGATGCGCTCGACCGGCGAGGTCATGGGCCTCGCACGCGACTTCCCCACCGCGTTCGCCAAGGCCCAGGCGGCCGCGGGCGCGCCCCTGCCGACCAGCGGCACGGTCTTCATCACGGTCACCGACCGCGACAAGCCGGGCGCGGTCGCCGTCGCCCAGACCCTGCACGACCTCGGCTTCACGATCGTCGCGACCAGCGGCACCAAGGCGGCGCTCGAGCGCATGGGCATCCCGGCCGGGCTGCTCCAGAAGGTCGGCGAGGGCTCCCCGAACGTCGTCGAGGGGATCGAGGGCGGCGACATCACGCTCGTCGTCAACACCCCGACGGGGTCCGGCGCGCGCACCGACGGCTGGGAGATCCGCCGCGCCGCCATCAAGCGCGGCGTCCCGTGCCTGACGACGCTCTCGGGCGGGCTGGCCGCGGCCCGCGCGATCGCCGCGGCCCGGCAGGGCGAGGCCGAGGTGCTCTCCCTCCAGGAGATCCACCGGCCGTCACGGGCGGTCGAGGCCACCGCGTGAGGCTGTCCGCGGCGGGGACCGTCGAGCGGCGCGAGGCGCCGCTGGGGCGCCGGGCGCTGCGCATCAGCGACGTCGCGGCCCATGGCGCCTACGTCGTCCTGACCGCCGAGGATCCGGACGGTCCCGAGCCGCTTCCGGGCCAGTTCTACATGCTGGCCGCCGCGGAACGCTGGGGGGGAGGGGACGGCGAGCGGCCGGTGCTCCCGCGCGCGTTCTCGGTGCTGCGCGCGCACGCCGGCACGCCGCTGCGCCTGGACTTCATGCTCGAGGCGGTCGGACCGGGGACCGGGCGCCTGTGCGAGCTGGGTCCGGGCGACGGGCTCCACGTCCTCGGCCCGCTGGGACTGGGCTTCACCGCGCCGCCGGACGGCCGGCGACCGCTGCTGGCAGGCGGCGGGGTCGGCACGGCGCCGCTGGCGATCCTCCAGGACGCGCTGCTGGAGGACGGCCTCACGGCCACCGTGCTGCTCGGCTTCCGCGACGCCGCGCATGCCGCGGGAGCGGCGCTGCTCGCCGACGCGCGGGTTGCGACCGACGACGGCAGCATCGGTCACCACGGCCTCGTCACCGACCTGCTCACGGCGGAACTCGACCGGGACGTGCACGCCGTCGTCTACGCCTGTGGCCCGCCGCCGATGCTCGAAGCCGTCCGCGCGCTCTGCGAAGCCCGCCGGGTCCCGGCGCAGCTGGCGCTGGAGTCGGGCATGGCCTGCGGCTACGGCGCGTGCTTCGGCTGCGTCGTCCCGCTGCGCGGCGGCGGCAACCTGCGCCTGTGCGTCGACGGACCGGTGCTGAGCGGCGATCGCCTCGAGACCTGCCTGCTGCCCGGTCACGGCGGTCCGGCATGAGCGGGCCCGTCAGCTTCTGCGGCCTCGAGCTGGCCCATCCCGTCGTGAACGGCTCGGGCACCTTCGACGCGATCGCCGCCAGGCGGGTCTTCGGCGCCGCACTGGAGCAGCGCTTCCCGTTCGCCGCGTTCGTGTCCAAGACGATCACGCTCGAGCCGCGCCACGGCAACCCGCCGCCGCGGCTCTACGAGACGGCCGGCGGGCTCATCAACTCGATCGGGCTGCCCAACAAGGGCCTGCGCGGGTATCTCGAGCAGGACCTCCCGGCGCTCGCCTGGCTCCCGGTCCCGCTGATCACGAACGTCATGGGATCGACGGCGGCCGAGGTGGCCGCGCTCGTGGAGGCCGTCGACGCCGAGTCGCAGGTCGCGGCGATCGAGCTCAACGTCTCCTGCCCGAACGTCAGGACCGGGCTCGACATCGGCGCCGACCCCGACGAGCTCGCCCGGCTGCTCGTCGAGGTCCGGCCGCGCACGGCGAAGCCGCTGATCGTGAAGCTCACGCCGAACACCGCCGACGTCGCGCTCGTCGCACAGGCCGCCGAGGCCTCGGGTGCCGACGCCGTCTCGCTCATCAACACACTGCGGGCGTTCGCCCCGCACCCCGACGGGTCCGGCGCCGCCTGGCTCGGGGGCGGTACCGGCGGGCTCTCCGGACCGGCGGTGCGCACGGTCGCGCTGGCGCAGGTTCGCGCGGTCGCGGCGCGCGTGCAGGTCCCGATCGTGGGAATGGGGGGCGTTTCGAGCCCGCGCCACGCACGTGATCTGCTACGGGCCGGCGCAGCCCTCGTGGCGGTGGGAACCGAGAGCTTCCGTGACCCCCTCGCCGCGGCCCGCATCGGCGAGGCACTCACAGAAACCGCCGCAAACGGCGGGGTTTCGACGAGCTGACGCGTCGGCGTTCGTTTGAGGGTGCAACAAAACCGCTGCAAATGGGATGGAAACCGTCAACTACGGTGAAGAACACTCGACCTCAGGTTGACGTCAAAGCGAATTCGGGCACGAGCCCTTGCCCGTCAGCAGTGAATGTGTATGCTCGCCGCCGTGCCGCCGGCCACCGATATCGATCCAGCCAAGCAGGTCGCGGCCCCCGAGCGCTCGCACGTCCAGAGGATGGAGGCGCTCCAGCGCGCCAACGAGATCCGCACCCAGCGCGCACAGCTGAAGCGGGACCTCAAGGCCGGTCGCACCACGATCGACCGGCTTCTGGTGTCACCTCCGGAGTACCTCGAGACCGCGAAGGTCTTCGACATGCTCCTGGCGACCCCGAAGTTCGGCCGCGTCAAGGCCAACAAGATCCTGCAGCAGTGCCGGATCTCGCCGAGCAAGACCGTCGGCGGCCTCTCCGAGCGCCAGCGCACCGAGCTCGTCGAGTTGCTGCGCCGCCGCGTCTCCGCCTGACCGGCCGGTCAGCGGTCCGGCAGGAAGTCTGCGCGTGACCCGCGCAGGACGACGGTTCCGCGTTCCTGGACCCGGCCCGAGCGAATGATCGTCAGGCGCAGGCGCCCGTCCGCGACCTGCGGCCTGAGAACGAGGTTCGCGTCCGCCTGCAAGACCCCGATCGCCGGCGTCCGTGCGCGGCGGATCACCCGCCAGCCGTCACACGGATGGACGCTCTCCAGGACCTGCGTCGTGTGCGTGGACGTCGTGACGTCCGTGAGGCTCACACGCACCTTCGACGCGCGCAGGTAGTCCTGGCAGCCCTCGCCGGCGGCGGTGCGGATCGTGATCGACCTGCCGCCCGGCCGGTGATCGATCCGCAGCCGCCCGAGGCGGCCCGGCACCAGGCGGATCGTCCGTGAGTCGCCCGCGCGGCAGGCGGCGCTGCCCTGCTGCGCGGTGAAGCTGAGATGGGCCGTGAGCGATCGCGTGCCGCCGCGCGGGGCCGGGAGGTCGAGGATCCGCATGACTCCGGCCTGGGGCCCGGGCGCCACGGCCGTGCTCACCGCCAGCAGCGTCCCGGCCGCGGTGCGCAGCTCCAGGCGCGCGTCCGTCACGCCCGGCTGCACGCCCGCGGTGACCGTCACCGACCGGCCGAAGACGACCTGGGCCGGAAGGTCGGAGGCGAGCCAGGCGCCGTGCGCTCCGCCGGCCGGACACGCCGGGAGGTCCGCGGCCGCGGACGAGGCGGGCAGCGCCAGCGCCGCGGCCGTGACGCCCGCCAGGCCCAGCATCGATGCGGAGTGCCGTCCGCGACGTCCCATGCGGGTGGAATCGGAGGAGGCCGCTGCGCCTTGAGGCGACGCTGGACGGCGGGAGTGGGGTGGTCACCCGGTTGGTGCGGCGAGCGGCGGCACGGCCGCTGTCAGCGGACGCCCGCCGCGGCGAACGCCCGATCAGGCCGCCGCGCCTCGTACGATCGCGCCCCCGTGTCGCGCGTCGTCGTCATCACCGGTCCCTCCGGCGTCGGAAAGGGCACGCTCATCCGCCTGCTGCGCGAGCAGGTGCCCGAGCTCGGGCTCAGCGTGTCGGCCACCACCCGCGACGCGCGTCCGGGCGAGGAGGAGGGCGTCGCGTACCACTTCCTGTCCGACGCCGAGTTCGACCGGCTCGTCGGCGAGGGCGCGTTCGTCGAGCACGCCGAGTACGCGGGCCGCAAGTACGGCACGCTGCGCTCGGAGCTGGAGCGCCGCACCGCCGCCGGCGAGCCCGTCGTCCTGGAGATCGAGGTGCAGGGCGCGCGGCAGATCCGCGACGCGATTCCGGGCGCGCTGCTCGTGTTCATCGCGCCGCCGTCGCGGGAGGCGCTGCGCGAGCGCCTCGTCGGGCGCGGGACGGACGCCGCCGACGTGATCGAACGCCGGCTGCGCGTCGCCGAGGAGGAACTGGACGCGCGCGACGAGTTCGCCCACGAGGTCGTCAACGACCGCCTGGAGGACGCCGTGCGCGAGTTGGTGTCGGTCGTGCGGAGCGGCCTCGACGGGCCGGTAGACTCAAGGGCATGATCCAGCCCCGCATCGACACGCTGCTCGAGCAGGTCGACTCGAACTACGCAGCCGTCCTGGTCGCCGCCAAGCGCGCGCGCCAGATCAACAGCTACTACCACAACCTCGGTGAGGGGACGTTCGACGAGTTTCCGCCGCCGATGGTGGACTCGCACTCCAAGAACTACCTGACGATCGCCCTCGAAGAGGTCGCGGGCGGCAAGATCGCCTACCACTACCGGTAGGCGGAGCGGACACCGGTAGGCGGGGGCGCAGGGACGGCGCGATGGCCCGGATCCTCCTCGGCGTCAGCGGCGGGATCGCCGCGTACAAGGCGCTCGAGTTCGTGCGCCTGGCGATGAAGGCCGGGCACGTGGTGCGCGTCGTCCAGACGCCCGACGCCCAGCGGTTCGTGGGCGGCCCGTCGTTCGCCGCGCTCACCGGCGCGCCGGTGCTCACCACCGAGTGGGAGCGCGATCCGGCACGCGGCGCGTTCCCGGACCAGACGCCGCCGGACCACGACCCGCTCAGCCATCTGGAGCTCGTCCGCAACGCGGACGTCCTCGTGGTCGCGCCCGCGACCGCCAACACGATCGCGAAGCTGGCGCACGGACACGCGGACAACCTGCTCACGAGCGCCGCGCTCGCGTCAACCTGTCCGCTGATGATCGCGCCGGCCATGAACCACCACATGTGGGAGCACCCGGCCACGCAGGCGAACGTCGCCACGCTCTCCGAGCGCGGCGCGACGATCGTCGGTCCGGGCGTCGGCGCGCTCGGCAGCAAGGGCGAGTGGGGCTCCGGCCGGCTGGCCGAGCCCGCCGAGCTGCTCGACGCCGTCGAGGCGCTCGTCCCGTCCGGGGCGCGCCCGTGGGACGGCCTGCGCGTGCTCGTCAGCGCCGGCGGGACGCGCGAGCCGATCGACGCGGTGCGCTATGTCGGCAACCGGTCGTCGGGACGCATGGGCTTCGCGCTCGCCGACGCAGCCGCCGCGCGCGGCGCGCAGGTCACGGTCGTCGCGGCGAACGTCGCGCTGCCGCGCTCGCCGCGCATCGCGTACCGGGACGTCACGACGGCCGCCGAGCTGCGCGAGGCGTGCGTCGAGGAGTTCGCCGGCTGCGACGTCCTGCTGATGGCCGCCGCCGTCGCGGACTTCACCCCGTCCTCGACGGACGCCGGGAAGCTCAAGAAGGACGGCCGCGCGCAGCTCACCGTCGAGCTCGAGGCGACCCCGGACGTCCTCGCCGAGCTGGCGGCCGCGCGCCGGCCGGGGCAGACGCTCGTCGGGTTCGCCGCCGAGCACGGCGCCGGTGCGCTGGCGTACGGGCGCGACAAGCTCCGGCGCAAGGGCGTCGACGCGATCGTCGTCAACGACGTGAGCGGCGCCGGCATCGGATTCGACGCGGTCGACAACGAGGTCACGATCGTCACCGCCGCCGGCGAGCGGCACGTCCCGCGCGCCACGAAGGGTGAGATCGCCGACGCGATCCTCGGTGAGATCGACGTCCTGCGAGCGCCGACGGAGACACCCGCGACGTGACGGCCTACGGCGACCCGGCAGGCCCCGCCGGCGCCGTCTCCGGCGCCGAGATCGCGGCGGCCGGGGCGCTCGGCGATCGCGTCGCGGCGAGCGTCCGCTCCGCCGTCGAGGTCCGCGCCGAGGTCGTCGACGACGTCGTCGTCGCACTGCTGGCCGAGGGCCACATCCTCATCGAGGATCTGCCGGGCGTGGGGAAGACGACGCTCGCGCGCGCCATCGCCCGCTCGCTCGGCCTGGAGTTCGCGCGCGTGCAGTGCACCGCGGACCTGCTCCCGGCCGACGTGGTCGGCACGAACGTCTACAGCCGCCGGGACGAGGTCTTCGAGTTCCGGCCCGGCCCGATCTTCGCGAACGTCGTCGTGGTCGACGAGATCAACCGGGCGTCGCCCAAGACGCAGTCGGGGCTCCTGGAGTGCATGCAGGAGCGGCGCGTCAGCGTCGACGTGCACACGCACGAGCTCGCGCGGCCGTTCGTCGTGCTGGCGACGCAGAACCCCGTCGAGTTCGAGGGCACCTACCCGCTCCCGGAGGCGCAGGTGGACCGGTTCATGATGCGCCTCTCGCTCGGCTATCCCGACGCGGGCGCCGAGGCGGCGATGCTCGGCGCCAACGAGCACGGCGACCGCGTCGAGCACCTGGAGTCCGTCGGCAGCGCCGCCGACGTCCTCGCGGCGCAGGACTCGGCGCGCCGCGTCCACTCGGCCGATCCGGTGCGCGCGTACATCGTGGCGCTGCTCGGCCGCACCCGTGTCGATCCGCGGGTCGAGCTCGGTGCGAGCCCGCGCGCCGGGCTGCTGCTCCTCCGGGCCGCGAAGGCCCGCGCGCTGCTGCGCGGACGCGACCACGTCCTTCCCGACGACGTCCAGGCGCTGGCGGGGGCCGTGCTCGCGCATCGCGTCGTCCTGGCGCCGGAGGCGGTGGACGTCACACCCGAGGCGATCGTCGCGGACGCGCTCGCGGCGACTCCGGCACGGTGAGGCGGCCGTGGCGGCGCACTCGCGCGGAGCGGTCGGGGCGGCGCTGCTCGGCGCGGCGCTGATCCTCGTCGCGGGCCTCTTCGACGCCGAGCCGCTCTACGTCCCCGGCATCGCGCTGCTCGCGCTGACGGCCGTCGCGACGGCCTGGGTGCGGTCGGCCGCCCGCGGCGCGCACGTGACCCGCACGCTCGCCGGTGCCCGGGTGCAGGAGGACGAGCCGCTCCTCGTCGAGGTCGAGGTCCGGTCAGGGCGCATCGCCGTGCCCGCCGGGGAGGTCCGCGACACGCTGCTGGCGCGGCCCGCGCGGCTCGGGCTCGCGCGCCGGCGCACCCGTGTGCGGATTCGCGCACGCTTCGCGCGCCGCGGGCGCCGGCACCTGCCCCCGGCATCGGTTCTGATCACCGACCCCCTCGGGCTCGCGGGCGCCCTCGTCACCGGCGGGATCCAGGACGAGGTGCTCGTCCTGCCACGGGTCGAGCCTGTTCGCGCGCTGCCGCGCGGGGGTGGGCGCGCCACCGCCGGCGACGGCCTGCTGGCCGCGGGAGCCGAGGTCGACCTGGACGGGCTGCGCGTGCACCGCCCCGGCGCGCCCGCCTCCCGCATCGCGTGGCAGGTCTATGCGCGCAGCGGTGAGCTGCACGAGCGCAACCTGCGGGCCGGCGGCGACGCCCGGCCGCTCATCGTCCTGGACCTGTCGGGCACGGCGGTGGACGAGGACGCCGACGCGGCGGTGCGGGCCGCGGCATCGCTGACGGTCCACCTGGCCGAGCGCGGCGGCTGCGCGCTGCTCCTGCCCGGTGAACGGCGCCCGGTCGCCGTCGATCCCGGCCTGCGGGGCTGGCCCACGGCACATGCCCGGCTCGCGCTCGTGCCGGTCGGGACCCGCCCGGCGGCCGCGGCGCTCACCGGCCGCACCGGGCCCGTGATCTGGGTCTCGGCACGACCGCTGCGCGAGCCGCCTCGAGCGCTGGTCCATGCCTCGGGGAGCACCCGCGTCCTGGTCGTCCCGGGCGCGCTTGCGGGGCGCGCGCCGCTGCTGGAGGTGGCCGGCTGCACCGGCTACGAGATCGGCGGTCAGCGGCGCAGGCCCGGTCGCGCCCGCCGCGCGGCAGCGAGGACGGGGGCCTGATGGCCGTCGCCGCCGCACCCCGTGCGCCGGCCCGCCCGCGGCCCGAGCCGGCGACGGCCGTGGCGGCCATCCTGCCGCGGCTGGTCGCGTTCCTCGGGCTCGCGATGCTCGGGCTGCTCACGTGGTCGGACATGCTCGCGCCCGCTCCGCACGGGCGCGCCGTCCTCACGGCGCTCGCCGCCACGGTGTGCGCCGCCGGCCTGGCCGGGGCGGGCGCCATCGCCGGGCGCCGCCGGCGCAACGCCGTGCTCCTGGGCATCACGGTCGCCCTGCTGGTCATCGCGCTGCTCGGCGCCGAACTGCCGGCGCGCCTCCTGGTCCCGTCCAACTGGGACGAGCTCGTGCGCTCGGTGGCCGAGGGCCTGTCCGCGCTGCCCGGGACGCTCGTGCCCTACGGCGGCGCCGACGTGCTCGTGCGGCGCACGCTGCTGCTCGGCGGCACCGCGCTGACGGCGATCGCCGTCCTGCAGGGCTTCTGGCCGCGAGAGGCGGGGCGCCCGCCGGGCTCGGCCGTCGCCGCGATGATCACGCTCGGAACGCTCTACGCGGTCCCCGTGATCAGCCGCTCGCCGGAGCATCCGTTCCTCTCGGGGGCCATCTTCACGCTGCTGCTCTGCGCGTTCCTCTTCGCCGACCGGCTGAGCGGCGCGCGGGTGCTCCCGGCCGCACTGCTCGTCGGCGTCATCACGATCGCCGCCGCCGCGGCGGCGCCCGCGCTGGACCGCCCGGGTCCGTGGGTCAACTACGAGAGCTTCGCCGAGGACGTCGCCGGCAACGGGACCGTGGGATACCAGTGGAACCACGGCTACGGCCCGATCGACTGGCCGCGCGACGGGCGCGAGCTGCTGCGCGTCAAGGCCCAGGCGCAGGCCTACTGGAAGGCGGAGGCGCTCGACACGTTCGACGGCCGGGTCTGGAGGCGGACGGGCAGCGTCGCGGCGCTCGAGCCGGACGGGGACCGCGACCAGACGCAGCCGCAGTGGTTCCAGACCATCACCGTGCGGGTGCGCGGACTGCGCTCCTCGCAGTTCATCACCGCCGGCTCGGCCAGCCGGGTGTTCGACGCGCCCCGCCAGCCGATCAACGCGGGCGCCGGGACGTTCGAGACCCAGCGAGGCATCCTGCGGCGAGGCGCGGAGTACAAGGCCTCCGTCTACACGCCCCGCCCGACGGCGTCGCAGCTGGAGAACGCGGTGCTGGCGGATCAGGCGAGCCTCGCCCGGCAGTGGCTGCGCGTCGATCTGCCGGAGCCGGGGATACCGCTCACGGGCGCCGGCGAGGGGGAGGCGTGGGCCGAGGCGAGCTTCCCGCCGTACGGCAGCGGCGGGGCGACGCTCATCCAGCGGCCGACGTCCTCGATCCGGACGACCGACGGCGCGCAGGTCGTCCGGTCGACCGCGCTCGGCCGCATCTACGACCTCTCCCAGCGCCTGCTCGCCGGCTCGGACTCCGCGTACGACTACGTGCGGCGCGTGCGTGAGCGCGTGCAACAGGGCGCCCTCTACACGGAGCGCCCGAAGGTCCACCAGAACCCGCTCGACGCCTTCCTGTTCGAGGATCGCGTCGGCTACTGCCAGCATTTCTCGGGCGCGATGGCCCTGCTGCTGCGCATGGGCGGCGTCCCGGCCCGCGTGGCGGTCGGCTTCTCACCGGGCTCGCTGGACCGCAGCACGGGCGAGTACGTCGTCCGCGACTTCGACGCGCACTCCTGGGTCGAGGCGTACTTCCCGCGCTACGGCTGGGTGACGTTCGACCCGACGCCGGCGGCGTCGCCCGCGCGCGAGCAGACGGCCGACCAGGCGGCAGCGCTGAGCTCGCGGCGGAGCGGCAACCCCGGCGGCGACCGCCCGAGCGACCCGGGCTTCGGCGGGCCGTCGGGTCGCGACGCGGCATCGGCGGGCGGGGGCGGAGGGGCGCTCCCGACCGCCCTGCTCGTCCTGGCGGTGCTCGCCGCGGTGCTGCTCGTGGTGGGCGTCATCGTCTGGTGGCGTCGCCCGAAGGCCGGGGATGTGGGCGATCCGGAGCTGGCCGAGCTCGAGCGCGCGCTGCGCCGCAGCGGCCGCCCGCTCCCGCCCGATGCGACGCTCGGAGCGCTCGAGCGGCGCCTGGGCGCCACGGCCGAGGCGCGCGGCTACCTGCGGGCGCTCTCGGCCCGTCGCTACGGGTTCGGAGGGCCGTCGCCGACGCGTGCCCAGCGTGCTGCGCTGCGCCGCGAGCTCGCCGCCGGGCTCGGCCGGGCGGGTCGCCTGCGGGCGTGGTGGGCGCTCCCGCCGCGGGCCTCCTGATCGGCCTGTTCGAGAGCGTCCGGGCGGCCGTTACCCTGGATGGATGGCGCTGGAGTCGGCATACGATCTCTTCCGCAACGGCACGGAGCTGCTCGAGCGCGGTGACTGCCACGCCGCCACCGTCCCGCTCACGCGTGCGCGCGACCTGGAGCCCGCGAAGGCCTCGGTCCGCGAGGCCCTGGGGCGGGCGCTGTTCGGCGCCCAGCGCTACGCGGAGGCCGCGACGGAGTTCCGCGCGGTGGCGGACGGCGCGCCGACGAACGATTACGCGCTCTTCTGCCTGGGCCGCTCGCTCCAGCTCCTCGGCCGCCACGACGAGGCCCGCCATCCGCTCGCCCTCGCCTGCTGCCTGCGCCCCGAGCGCGCCGACTACCGGCGCTACCGGGATCAGGCGCGGCGGCGCTGCGGCGGCTGAGGCGCGCATCCGCACTCCCTGCGGGTTTCGATCAGTGACTGGTCATTTCTCGCCGCGAGTGCCGGTGGCGGCGGCGCGCACGTCATCCGCGGCGGCGACGAGGGCCCCGAGCAGGCGATCGACCTCGGCCTCGTGGCACGCGGCCACCGCCGGGATCTCGCCCTGCACCCAGATCGCGCCGTCGCCGGTGTGCGACAGCCGGACGAGGACGAGCCTGCGGTTGCGGAAGAGCAGCGCGTGCGGGTCGGCGCCGCCCGGCCCCAGAACGGGCGCCTGGGCGCGCAGGACGCCGTCACGCAGGGCGATCCCGACGTCCAGCGGCCAGCCTCCGGCCTCGGCGCGCAGGCCCCATTCCCCGGCCGCGAGGGCGCGCCACGAGGCCGCCGAACGGGTGAGGCAGGCTTCCACCGCCGCGGCGACCGCCTTGTCCGCGGTGGTTGGCACGGTGGTATCGTTGCACCACAGCTTTCGAAGGCCGGCAGCGGCCGTGGCAGTTTTGAAAGTGGGCGCTCGCCCGCTTTTTTTGTTCCGTTTTTGGATCCATGAGCACCAATGACCTTCAGCATCAGATCGAGACGACACTCGGCACGGCGGAGCCCGAGGTCGAAGTGCTGCTCGTGGAGCGGGTCGGGGCGGACACCCTGCGCCTGACGATCGATCATCCCGACGGCGTGACCCTCGGCACCTGCGAGCGCGTCACGCACGCCCTCGCGGAGATGCGCGAGCGCTACGCGCTCGAGGTGTCCTCGCCCGGGCGCGAGCGTCCGCTCACCAAGCCGGACCACTTCCGTCGCTTCCAGGGGCGCAGCGTGCGGGTACGCACGCGCGAGCCCCGCGACGGGCACCGCAGCTTCACCGGCCGCCTGGTCGGAGCCACCGAACGGGAGGTGACGATCGCCGCCGATGCCGGCGTGATCGCCATCCCGTACGACGACATCCACCGTTCGAACCTGGTCGAGGAGTAAGCACCCATGTCGCGCGAGATCGTGGAGGCCATGCGGGCCCTGGCGTCCGAGAAGGGGATCAACCCCGACCGGCTCATCGCCGCGCTCGAGGACGCCCTGCTGGCCGCCTACAAGAAGCAGCCCGACTCGGCCAAGTACGCCCGGGTCGAGCTCGACCCCGAGACCGGTGACTACCGCGTCATCGAGCTGCTCGTGCCCGAGCGGCTCGAGGCCCAGCTGATCGTCGAGACGATCGACGAGGGGACGTACCTCGACCCGGAGACGGGGGAGTACGTCGAGCCCCAGGACCCGGAGATCGACCCCGAGAAGTTCACGCTCTACCGCGACCAGATCGAGGAGCGCGACGTCACGCCGGAGGACTTCGGCCGCATCGCCGCGCAGACCGCCAAGCAGGTCATCCTCCAGCGGATCCGCGAGGCCGAGCGGGACATGATGTACGAGGAGTACCGTGACCGCGTCGGCGAGCTCGTCACGGGCATCGTCCAGCAGTCGGACTCCCGCTACACGCTCGTCCAGCTGCGTGAGCGCGTCGAGGCGCTGCTGCCGCGCTCCGAGCAGGTCGACGGCGAGCGCTACGACCATGGTCAGCGCGTCAAGGCCGTCATCAAGGACGTCTCCAACGAGGCCAAGGGCCCGTCGATCGTCCTCAGCCGCCGCGACCCGGAGCTCATCAAGAGCCTGTTCGAGCTCGAGGTCCCGGAGATCGCCGACGGCCTCGTGGAGATCGCGAACGTCGCACGCGAGCCCGGCTACCGCTCGAAGATCGCCGTCGTGTCCTACGCCGACGGCGTTGACCCCGTGGGCGCCTGCGTCGGCCCGCGCGGCTCGCGCGTGCGCATGGTCGTCTCCGAGTTGCGCGGCGAGAAGATCGACATCATCCCCTACAACGACGAGCCCGCACGGTTTGTCGCCAAGGCCCTGTCGCCCGCCCGCGTGCGCGAGGTGCTCGTCGACGACGACCAGCGCCAGGCGACCGTCATCGTGCCCGACGACCAGCTGTCGCTGGCGATCGGCCGGGAGGGCCAGAACGCCCGGCTCGCGGCACGCCTGACGGGCTGGCGGATCGACATCCGGTCGGAGACCGAGTTCGCGACCGACGCTCCCGACTCCTCGTACGACGAGGAGGAGACCGGCGGGCGCTGCGGCGCGATCCAGTCGACCGGCCGCCGCTGCCCGAACGCCGCACTCGGCGGCTCGGCGTACTGCGGCCTGCCGGCCCACCAGGCGCTCTCGCGCTTCTCCGGCAGCTCGGTCCACTTCATCCTCGGCTTCAGCGAGGAGGAGATCGGCCGCCTGTCGGATCCGGACCTCTCGCAGGAGGACGTCGCCGACCTCGTCGCTCGCGGCGAGGAGGCGTACGCCGCCGCAGCCGAGGAGGCCGCCGCGGCCCAGGCCGCGCAGGAGGCGGCCGACGCACAGGCGCAGGAGGCCGAGGACGGCGCGGAGGGCGATGTGGCCTCCGACGACGCCGCCGCGGCCGTCACGGACGACGTCGATACCGGGGCGGGCGCCGAGGAGCAGCCCGCATAGTCGCCTCGACACACGCCCCGCAGCGGACCTGCGTCGGGTGCGGGCGACGGACGGCCCAGTCGGGCCTCGTGCGCCTCGCACTCGACGGTGAGAGCGTGGTGGCGGACCCGGGGCGCTCGCGTCCCGGACGCGGCGCCTACGTCTGCAACGCGGCATGCGCGGCGGAGGCCGTGCACCGCAGATCCCTGCCGCGCACCTTCCGGCGCGCGGTTCACACCCCTCAGGACTTCGTAGAATCGATCACCTAGTGGCCAAGAAGCGCGTACACGAGATCGCCAAGGAGCAGAACCTCTCCAGCAAGGAGCTGCTCGAGACCCTGCAGGCCGCCGGCCTGGAGGTGAAGGCCGCCGCCTCCTCCGTGGAGGAGGACGACGCGCTGCGCGCGATCGCCGCGGACGCGGCGAAGCCCGCCGTTCCGCGGGGCGCCGCCAAGCCCGTCCCGCCGGCGCCCGCCAAGGCGGCGCCGCGCGCTGCCGCTCCGGCCGCTCCGGCCCCCGCCGCGCCCGCGCGCCGGGTCTTCGAGCCCGACGGCGATGCGACGGCACCGGCCCGCCGGGTCTTCGAGCCCGACGCCCCCGCACCGCCGCGCCCGCGCCAGCGCGAGACCGGTCCCGGAGCGCCCCCGGCGCCCCGGCCGCGCGTGCCCGTGCGCCCCGCCGCGAACCTGCCGACCGACCCGCGCGTCGCGGCGAAGTCCGCGCCGCGGCCCGTCACCGCCGGCCGCACCCGCCGCGCCTGCTGCACCGGCCACGCCCGCCGAGCCCGCACCCGCCGTCGCCGCCGCCGCGGCTCCGGCGGCCGCCGCTCCCCAGGCCGCCGCGCCCGAGGCGCCCGCCGCGACCGCCGAGGCCACCACCGCGGCTCCCACGGCAGCGGCTGCCGCTCCTGCCGCGCCCGCGGCGCCCGAGGCGCCGAAGACCCCCGGCAAGCCGGCCAAGGGCTCCAAGCCCACGCCCGGAGCCGGCCCGAAGATCGTCCCGTCGGTCGAGCCGCCCGCGCCCGGCACCGGCCCGAAGATCATCTCCGTCCCCGAGCCGCCCAAGCGCCCCAAGCGCGACGAGACCCGGCCCGGCGGCACCACCGGCGGCACCGGCGCCGGCGGCAAGCGCCGTGTGGTCATCGACTCGCAGGCGGCACGCCGTCCCGGCGGTCCCGGCGGCCCGGGTGGTCCCGGCGGCCCGCCGCAGCGCCGCGGTCGCCGTCGCGGCCGCCGCCGCTACAGCGACGAGGTCCTGCAGCCGCTCGACACGACGGCGCAGAGCTCCACGGATCTCGTCAAGGTCAACTCCGGCTCGACCGTCAAGGACGTCGCCGAGTACCTCGGCGTGCCCGTCCCCGAGGTCATCAAGCAGCTCATGGGCATGGGCGAGATGGCCACGCTCACGCAGACGCTCTCCGACGAGGCGATCATGATCCTCGCCGAGGCGCTCGGCAAGGAGGTCGAGATCGTCACCACGAGTGACGACGAGGACATCGACCTCGTGTTCGACGACGACGCGGACGACCTCGTCGAGCGGCCCCCGGTCGTCACGATCATGGGCCACGTGGACCACGGCAAGACCTCGCTCCTGGACGCGATCCGCGAGGCGGACGTCGTCGCCGGCGAGGCGGGCGGCATCACCCAGCACATCGGCGCCTACCAGGTCCACCACAACGGCAAGACCATCACCTTCCTCGACACGCCGGGCCACGAGGCGTTCACCGCGATGCGCGCCCGCGGCGCCCGCGTGACGGACGTCGCCGTGGTCGTCGTCGCCGCCGACGACGGGCCCAAGCCGCAGACCGACGAGGCGATCGACCACGCGAAGGCGGCCGAGGTGCCGATCATCGTCGCGGTCAACAAGGTCGACAAGGAGGGCGCGGACCCCACCCGCGTGCGTACGGAGATGACCACGCGCAACCTCCAGCCCTCGGACTGGGGCGGCGAGACGGAGTACGTCGACGTCTCCGCCAAGACCCGCCAGGGCCTGGAAGACCTGCTCGAGACGATCCTCGTGGTCACCGAGCTCGAGGAGCTCAAGGCCAACAAGGACACCGAGGCCAGCGGCGTCGTGATCGAGTCCAAGCTCGACCCGGGCCGCGGCCCGGTCGTCACCGTCCTGATCCAGCGCGGCACCATGCGCGTCGGCGACGCGCTCGTCGCCGGCCCCCACTGGGGCAAGGTCCGCGCGATGGTCGACTACAAGGGCGCCCGCGTCGAGGAGGCCGTCCCCGGCGATCCCGTCGAGGTCCTCGGCTTCGACGGCGTCCCCGACGCCGGCGAGTCGGTCCGCGTCGTCGCCAACGACCGCACCGCCCGCCAGCAGGCGGGGGAGCGCGCCATCCGCGTCAAGAACGAGGCGCAGGCACGCCGCGCCGGCCGCAAGGTCTCCTTCGACGACCTCTTCAAGGTCATCAAGGAGGGCGACCTCAAGGAGCTCAACCTCGTGCTCAAGGCGGACGTCTCCGGCTCCCTGGAGGCGTTCGAGGACGAGATCGCCAAGCTGCCGCAGGACGAGGTCGTCGTCAACATCATCCACAGCGGCGTCGGCGGCATCAACGAGTCCGACATCATCCTCGCCGCAGCTTCCGACGCCGTCGTCCTGGGCTTCAACGTGCGCCCCGTCGGCGACGCCCGCCAGGTCGCCGACCGCGAGGGCGTCGAGATCCGCACGTACGCGGTCATCTACAAGGCCCTCGACGACCTGCGGGACGCCATGTCCGGCATGCTCGAGCCCGAGGAGGTCGAGGACACCCTCGGCTCCGCCGAGGTGCGCGCGACCTTCAAGGCGTCGAAGATCGGCACGATCGCCGGCTGCCAGGTCACCGACGGCAAGATCGTCCGCGGCGCGAAGATCCGCGTCGTCCGCGACGGCACGGTCATCTACGACACGACGGTGGACACGCTGCGCCGCCATCAGGACGACGTCCGCGAGGTCGCCCAGGGCTTCGAATGCGGCATCGTGCTCGCGAACTTCCAGGACGTCAAGGAGGGCGACGTCCTCGAGGCCTACACGACACGCCAGGTCGAGCGCGAGCTCGAGAAGGCCCGCTAGCCCCCCGCCGTCATGAGCGCGTATGTCGCGCTGCTGCTCGTGCATCTGCACTTCCCCGACGCAGGGAGCCTGAAGGCCAAGCGCGCGGAGCTGCAGTCCGTCAAGGCACAGCTCCACGGCCGACACGGCCTGACCGTGTCCGAGGTCGACCATCAGGACGTCTGGCAGCGGTCCACGCTCGCGGCCGCCCTCACGGGCGGGTCCGTCGGGCAGCTCGACGCGGCCGTCGACCGCGTCGTCCGCTGGCTGGAGGCGCGGTTCGCCGAGCAGGTGCGGGTCGAGCGACAGCTCGCGTCCTGGGACGACCTCGAGGCTCTAGGATGAAGAGCGCAAGGATGCGGCGTGTCGATGAGGCGGTTCGAGAGGTCCTCGCCGACGCGATCCCGCGGTACGTGAAGGATCCCCGTGTGGGCTTCGTGACGGTGACGGATGTGAACACCAGCCCCGATCTGCGCCATGCGCAGGTCTTCGTGAGCGTCCTCGGCGACGAGGAAGCGCGCACCGGCTGCATCGACGGGCTCACCTCCGCCCACGGCGTCCTGCAGCGCGAGGTCGGGCGCTCGCTGCGCATGAAGCGCACCCCGACGCTCGCCTTCAACATCGACGAGACCGCGCTGCGTGCGCAGCGGCTCGAGGCGCTGATCGAGGAGAACGCGCCCGTCGACGACGCGGGCCCGGAGGCCGGCGCATGAGCGCCACCGAGGCCGTCGTCCAGGAGGCGCGCGAGCAGGTGCTCGACGCGCTGCGCACGGGCGAGCGCTTCGTGCTCGTCACGCACGAGCACCCCGACGGCGACGCCCTCGGCTCGCTCGTCGGCATGCACGGGCTCCTCACGGCGCTCGGCAAGGACTCGATGATGTACGTCTGCGCGGAGGAGTTCCCGCTGCCGTACGAGTACCGCTGGTTCGACCTCGAGGGCGTGCGCTCGAAGGTGCCGGACGACATCGAGGACCGGACGATCGTCTTCCTCGACTGCGGCACGATCGAACGCAACCCGGTCGACGCGTTCCGGCGCCCCGGCGGCCTCACCCTGAACATCGACCACCATCACGACAACACGCTGTTCGGCAGCGTCAACCTCGTCGTGAAGGATGCCTCGTGCACGGCGGAGATCGTCTGGGACCTGGGCCGCGCGCTGGGCGTCCCGCTGACCGCGACCACCGCCGAGGCGCTCTACGTCGGCCTGATCACCGACACCGGCCGCTTCATGTACGAGAACACCGGTCCGCGCGCCCACCTCATGGCGGCCGACCTGATCGCCGCCGGGATCGACCATACGGCGATCTACCGGCGCGTGTACGAGGAGTGGCCCGAGCCGAAGCTGCGCCTGTTCGCCCGTGCCCTGTCGAGCACCGAGCGATATGTCGGCGGTGCGCTGACCATGACCCAGCTCACCGCCGCGGACTTCGCCGAGACCGGCGCCGAGGAGAGCTACACCGAGGGGGTCGTGGACCGCCTGCGCGCCGTCGACGGGACGAAGGTCGCCGCGCTCGCGCGCGAGCTCGTCTGCGGTGACGGGCGCTGGAAGGTGTCCCTGCGCTCCAGCGACGGCGACGTCGACGTGTCCGTCATCGCACGGGCCGCCGGCGGCGGGGGCCACAAGGCCGCGGCCGGCCTGACGACCGAGATGGCGGGCGACGAGCTCGTCGCGTTCCTGTCCGACCAGGTCGCAGCGCAGCTCTGACCTCCGTCGTGGCCGACCCGCTCGACGGCATCGTCCTCGCCGACAAGCCGCCGGGCAAGACCTCGCACGACGTCACGACGCTCGTGCGGCGCACGCTCGGCGTCCGCAAGGCCGGGCACGCCGGGACGCTCGACCCGTTCGCGACCGGTCTGCTGATCGTGCTGCTCGGGCGGGCGCGGCGCGTGCAGCGCTTCTTCACGGCGCTCCCCAAGGAGTACGTCGCGGTCGCGCAGTTCGGAGCGGTCTCGACGACCGGCGACCCGGATGGCGTCATCACGCAGACCGGGGTCCTCCCGGGGCCGGAGCTCACGCTGCCGACCGGCGTGATCCGCCAGCGCCCTCCGGCCTACAGCGCGATCCGGATCAACGGGATGAAGGCCTACGAGCGCGCGCGGCGCGGTGAGGACGTCGAGGTGCCCGAGCGCGAGGTCACGGTCTACGCCTTCGAGCAGCTCTGGCGCGACGACGACCGCGCGGCCTTTCGCATCGAATGCTCCTCCGGCACCTACGTGCGCAGCCTGATCGCCGATCTCGGCGACGCCTACACGCTGGAACTGCGCCGCACCCGCATCGGCCCGTTCGACGTGTCCGGCGCGGACGCCGAGCACGTGCTCCCGTTCGCCTCGACCCTGGGCATGTTCCGCTCCGCCGTGCTCGTCGGGGACGACGCGCGCAAGGCGGCCCACGGCGTG
Organism: uncultured Actinomycetes bacterium; assembly: GCA_963823375.1. GTDB lineage: Bacteria > Actinomycetota > Thermoleophilia > Solirubrobacterales > Solirubrobacteraceae > F1-60-MAGs163. Next base: position 18,822 of record CAWGLQ010000023.1, read on the forward strand.
GCCGTTCCCGCGCCCGGCGCCCTGGCCGAGCCCGACGCGTCATGGCGCGTCCCGGACCCGCCGAGCGAGGTCCTGCTGCTGGACGAGGGCGGTCCGATCGCGCTCGCGCAGGAGCTCGATGACGGCCTGCTCAAGCCCGTCGTAGGCTTTCGCGCGTGAGGATCGTCCTGCTCCCCGACGCCGAGCCGCGTCCGCGCCGCGTCGCGGTCGGGACGTTCGACGGCGTGCACCTCGGCCACCGCGCCGTCATCGAGGGCGCCGACACGGTCCTCACGTTCGACCCGCACCCGGTCTCCGTCATCTCGCCGGGCAATGAGCCCAAGCTGCTCACGACGCTCGAGCGCAAGCGCGAGCTCGTGGAGGCGCTCGGCGTGCAGGAGCTCGTCGTCATCCCGTTCGACCGCGACTTCGCCGGCCGCAGCGCCCAGCAGTTCATCGACGACGTGCTCGTCGGCCGGCTCGGCGCGACCCACGTGACCGTGGGGGAGAACTTCCACTTCGGCAACCGGGCGCAGGGCGACGCCGCCTTCCTGCGCGCCGACGGGCGGTTCGAGACGCGCGTCGCGCCGCTGCTGGAGGTGGACGGCGAGATCGTGAGCTCCAGCCACATTCGCGGCCTGGTCGCCGGCGGAGCGCTCGAGTACGCCGGGACGCTGCTCGGCACGCCGTTCGTCGTGGACGGGCCCGTCGAGCACGGCGACAAGCGCGGCCGGACACTGGGCTACCCGACCGCGAACCTCGTCCCGCGCGAGGGCTATGCCACCCCGGGGCACGGCGTGTACGCCTGCCGCGTGCGCACCGCCGACGGCAGCTGGCACGCCGCCGCGACCAACGTCGGCGTGCGGCCGATGTTCGAGTCCGGCCTCGGCGAGCTGATCGAGGCCTATCTCCTGGACTTCGACGGCGATCTCTACGACCAGCCGCTGCGCGTCGAGTTCCTGCGGCGCCTGCGCGGGGAGAAGCGCTTCGAGAGCGTCGACGCGCTCGTGGAGCAGATGGCCCGCGACGTCGAGGCCACGCGCATGGTCGCGGGCCTGCCGTGAGCGACGTGCGCCGCCGGGCTGCTGCTACCGTCTCTCGCCGCATATGAGCACGCTGACGCCCGAGAAGACCCAAGAGATCGTCACCCGCTTCGGGGAGAACGACAAGGACACCGGGAACACCCGTGTCCAGATCGCGCTGCTGACCCAGCGGATCAACGATCTGACCGAGCATCTGCGCTCGCACAAGAAGGATCACGCGTCCCGCCGCGGCCTGCTCATGCTCGTCGGCCGCCGCCGCCGCTTCCTCAACTACATGCAGAAGACCGACCTCGACGGCTACCGCCAGCTCGTCAAGGATCTCGGTCTGCGCAAGTAGCCGTACTCCCGGCATGATCATCGCGCCGGGCACCGCCGCCCCCGAGTTCTCGCTCCAGCGTGAGGACGGGGGCCGCTTCACGAACGCCGACCTCGCGGGGAAGACCGTCGTCCTGGTCTTCTACCCCAACGCCTTCAGCCCGGTCTGCACCGACCAGTTCCAGGTCTACCAGGAGGCGCTCGGGGAGATCACGCGGGACGGGGCCGAGATCTACGGCGTCTCGACCGACAACTCCGCGTCGCAGACCGCCTTCCGCGAGCACCTCGGCGTGCGCATCCCGATGCTCTCCGACTTCGAGCCCAAGGGCGAGACCGCCCGGGCCCTCGGTGCCTACTTCGAGCCCGCGGGCTTCACGAACCGCGCGCTGATCGTCTTCCGGGACGGGGTCGTCGCCTGGTCCTGGCTCGCCGAGAACCCGGGCGTCCTGCCCGGCGTCAATCTCGTGTTCGACGGTCTGGCCGCGGCGCAGGCCGCCTGAGGTCCCGCGCCAGCAGCGGCACCAGCGCCTCGCGGCGGTGGTCGAAGATCGCCTCGACGTCACGGCGCACCAGGGCGCGATGGGCGAGCTCGCCGAGCGCGCCGAAGCCGATCGCGTAGCGCACCGTGTCCGTCATCAGCGTGCGCTCACCCGGGAGCGGGTCGAACGTGTGGGTGTGGTGCCAGAGGGCGTAGGGGCCCGAGAGCTGCGTGTCGACGAACCTGCGGCTGGGCGTCCACTCCTGGATCAGCGTCTTCCACGTGACCGGGATGCCGCGCAGCCGCAGCCGGTACTGGATGAGGGTGCCGGCGTGCATGTCGATCGGGCCGGGCGTGACGACCCGGAAGCGCAGCAGCGGCGGGGTGATCGCCTCGAGGTTGAAGGCGTCCGCGAAGAACGGGAAGACCTCCTCGGGCGTCCCGTCCAGCTCCTGCTCGCGCCGCAGCGTGTGGATGCGCATGGCAGGATGGGTACGCCGGGAGGCCTTCTGGAGGATGACGACGGATCTCACCAGCGCGCCCGTCCCGCCCCTGCGCGCCGACGACCACGTTCGCGGGCCCCGGGGCGCGCCGGTCGTCTTCGTCTACGCGGACTTCAGCTGCCCGCACTGCGCGCTTGCGGCGCACCGGCTGGCCGGCCTGCCCGTCCGCGTGTGTTTTCGCCATTTCGCGCTGGCGTCCCGGCATCCCCGGGCGCTCCCGACCGCGCATGCTGTGGAGGCCGCCGCGCGCCAGGGCGCGTTCTGGGCCTTCCACGACGCGCTGTACGCCGATCAGGGCCGCATCGACGACCCGCACCTGTGGGCGCGCTGCGAGGCGCTGGGGCTCGACGTGGGCCGCTTCGAGGCGGACCGGCGCGACCCCGAGGTGGCCGATCGCGTCGCACGCGACGTGCGGGAGGCGATGCGCGCCGGCGCCGCCACGACGCCGGTCCTGGTGCTGCCGGACGGCGGGCTGCGGCAGGGCCCGCCGGACGCGGCGCTCCTCACTGAGATTCTCGCCCTCGCGGCGGGACCGGA
>CAWGLQ010000024.1:0-186564 GCA_963823375.1 uncultured Actinomycetes bacterium
ATCACCGAGCAGTACGTGCGTCGTCTCGACGAGCGACTCGATCAGGGCCGGGGCATCTGGTTCATCGGCGCGGTCGGCACCGGCAAGACCACGCTGGCGATGCTCATCTCCGCCGCGGCGCTCAAGAGCGGACGCAGCGTCGCGATCTATTCCGTTCCCCGCCTGCTCGCCGAGATCCGCGAGACGTTCGACAGCGACATCGAGGGCTCGTACACGACCCTGATGGACCGGCTGGCGGAGGTCGACCTGCTGCACCTGGACGACCTCGGCGCGGAGAAGGCGAGCCCGTGGGTGCTGGAACAGCTCTACTCCATCGTCAACGCCCGGTACGAGGCGGAGAAGTCCGTGATCGTCACCGCGAACGGCGCCAACGGCGAGGACAGCGTCAAGGCGGCGGTGGACTCCCTCGCCGAGCAGGTCGGTGCCCGGACGGTCTCCCGGCTCGACGAGATGTGTGAGCTCGCGCCGATGTTCGGCAAGGACATGCGCCGCGAGTTTCGCGCCGTCGACACGCGCGACCCGGTCGACCTGCGGCTGGCCTGACGGCGCCTCGCCCTACACTCACACGGTCATGCCGAGCATCGTCATCGTCGGCGCGCAGTGGGGAGACGAGGGGAAGGGCAAGGTCGTCGATCTGCTCGCCGAGAACGCGGCCGTCGTCGCGCGCTTCCAGGGCGGGAACAACGCCGGGCACACGATCGTGCGCGGCGACGAGGTGTTCAAGTTCCATCTCATCCCCTCGGGCATCCTCTACCCGGGCACGACGTGCGTCATCGGCAACGGCGTCGTCATCGACCCGTCGGTGCTGATCGGGGAGATCGACGGGCTCAAGGAGCGGGGCGTCGACGTGGGCAACCTGCGGGTGAGCGCCAACGCGCACCTGATCATGCCCTACCACCTGATGCTCGATCACGCGGGCGAGGCGAAGCTCGGGAAGCTCGAGATCGGGACGACCAAGCGCGGGATCGGCCCCTGCTACGCCGACAAGGCCGCGCGCCTGGGCATCCGCGTCCAGGACATGCTCGACGAGAAGATCCTCAAGCAGAAGATCATGGCCGCGCTCGAGCCCAAGAAGCTCATGCTGCGCCCGTTCGAGCGTGATCCGGCACTCGACCTGCAGACGATGACCGAGCAGCTGCTGCTGTACGGCCACCGGCTCGAGCAGCACATCGCCGACACGACGTCGCTGCTGCACCGCGCGCTCGACGACGAGCGGCTCGTGATCTTCGAGGGCGCCCAGGCGGCGCTGCTCGACATCGACCACGGCACGTATCCGTTCGTCACGTCCTCCAACCCGGTCGCGGGCGCCGCATGCGTCGGCAGCGGCGTGGGGCCGCGCGACATCACCGAGGTGTGGGGCGTCGCGAAGGCCTACGCGACCCGCGTGGGCGCCGGCCCGTTCCCGACCGAGCTGCACGACGACACCGGCGAGGAGCTGCGCCAGAAGGGCGGCGAGTTCGGGACGACGACCGGCCGTCCGCGCCGCACGGGCTGGATCGACCTCGTCGCGCTGCGCTACGCCGCGCGCATCAACGGCATGACGCATCTCGTCATCACCAAGCTCGACGTGCTCGACGGCTTCGACACGCTCAAGGTCTGCACGGGCTACCGCACCGCCGAGGGCGCCGACATCGCCGACTTCCCCTACCACCAGACGGTGCTGCACCACGTGACGCCGGTCTACACCGAGCTGCCGGGATGGAACGAGGACATCACGGCGCTGCGCACCGCCGACGAACTGCCGGAGAACCTCGTCGCCTACCTGCGCTTCGTCGAGGACGCCGTCGGCGTGCCGATCGCGCTGCTCGGCGTCGGCCCCGGCCGCGACCAGATCGTCTTCACCGGGGAACGCTCGCCGCTGCTCCCGCAGCCGGCCTAGCGACCGCTACCCCGGCAGCAGGCCGAGCTGGCCGAGGAAGTCCATCTGGTCGAAGAACAGGTGCTCGGACTTCAGCGCGTCGCCGTCGGTGACATAGACCGCCGCCCAGCGGAGCTCGACGGCGCGCCCGGTCGGCGCGACATCACCCTCGGGGGTGTGGAGCACGCCGTCATGGGTGCCCGTGAGGGTCCCTTCGGCCGCCGCGGCCGCCCCGTCGGTGAGGAGCTGGCTGATCTCGAGGCGGAGGTCCGGGAACGCTTCCTGGAACACGCCCAGGAACCCGATGACCTCGTCGCGACCGGTCGCCTGGCCGCCCGGCGCCACCAGCACGGCATCCGGGGACCACGGATCAGCGCCGCTGTCACGGTCGTTGACGGCTGCGATGTGCTTGAGGATCACGTCTCTGGCGTCGGCCATCGTCTCTCCGATCGGGTTGGGCGGCGCGAGTCTCCCAGATAGCGGGACCGGTGGAACCGGAACCCCGCCGCTAGCGGAAGCGCTCGAGCAGCGCGTCGTCCGGGACCTCGCGCACGACGCGCGCCGGCACGCCCATCACGACCGCGCGGGCCGGCACCTTCGCCGTGACGACGGCCCCCGCCGCCACGTAGGCCTCCTCACCGACCTCGACGCCGGGGACGAGCACGGCGCCGCCGCCGATGCGGCAGGCGCGCCGCAGCGTGGCGCCGCGCATGACGTACCCGTCGGGCATGCGGCCCATCGTGTCGTCGTTCGTCGTCATCGCGCCCGGCCCGAGGAACACGTCGTCCTCGACGACGGAGTAGGCGGTGAGATAGACGTTGCTCTGGATCCGCACGCGCGCGCCGACGGTGACGTCGTTGTCGACGGAGGATCCGCGCCCGACGACGGTGCCGGCGCCGATGACGGCACGCTCGCGCACGAGCGCCTGGTCCCCGATGATCGCGCCCGCGCCGATGTGCGCGCCGGCGAACAGGATCGCGTGCGCGCAGATCGCCGCGCCGGCCTCCACGACGAGCGGGCCGGTCTCGCTGCCCGCCGCAGCCGAGCCGGCCGCCAGGCGCGGCGCCTTGCCCAGGACCGCCCCGTCCTGGACGCTCACGCCGTCGCCGAGCACGACGCCGTCGTGGACGACGACGTGGGCGCCGAACGTCACGCCCTCCCCGATCGTCGCGGACGGGCTGAGAACGAGGCCGGGTGCGGAAGGCGTCGGCATCGCGGATACCCTAGTGCGACCTATGGGCGTGACCACCGACCGAGCGGTTCTGCGCGGGGCCGTCCTGGGCCTCGGCATGATGGGCCGGCATCACGCGCGGCTGCTCCAGGGAACGCCCGGCGTGCGGTTCGCGGGCGCCGTGGACCCCGGCGGGGACCGTTACGGCGCCGTCAGCGACCAGGCCCTGGTGTTCCCGTCGATCGACGCGCTGCTGGCGTCCGGGACGCCGGACTTCGCGGTCGTCGCGGTGCCGACGGACGATCACGTCACCGCGGTGCGGGACCTCGCCGCGGCCGGCGTGGACCTGCTGATCGAGAAGCCGCTCGCGACCACCGTCGACGAGGGCCGCGAGATCATCGCGCTGTGCGAGGCCGCCGGCGTGCGCGCCGCGGTCGGCTTCGTGGAGCGCTGCAACCCCGCGCTGCTGGAACTGCGCCGCCGCGTGCAGGACGGCCAGCTCGGCGAGGTGTTCCTCATCGCCACCGAGCGGGTCGGGCCGTTCCCCGGCCGCGTGCGCGACGTCGGCGTCGTGAAGGACCTCGCCACGCACGATCTCGACCTCGTCCGCTGGCTGGGTGGCGCGCCGATCGAGCGCCTCGCCGCCCAGACCCAGCACCGGATGGGCCGTGAGCACGAGGACCTCGTGCTCGTCACCGGCCGGCTGGAGAGCGCCGTGAGCTTCAACACCGTCGTCGACTGGCTGTCGCCGGCGAAGGTCCGCCGCACACGCGTCCTCGGGGAGCTCGGGATGCTCGTCGCCGACACGCTCACCGCGGACCTCACGTTCTTCGCCAACGGCGAGACGGCGTCCGAGTGGGATGCCGCCCAGGCCATGCGCGGCGTCAGCGAGGGCGACGCCACCCGCTACGCGCTCGCGCGCCGCGAGCCGCTGCTCGTCGAGCTCGAGGCGTTCCTGGACCTGCTCGCCGGCGATCCGCAGGCGCGGGTCGTCTCGCTCGCCGAGGGCCTGGAGGCGGCCGTCTACGCCGACGCGGTCCTCGCGAGCGCCGAGACGGGCGAGACGGTGCGCCCGGCGGCCGGGGCCGCCGCCGGCTGATGCAGGTCGTCGTCGTCGCGCTCGGCAAGATCGGGCTGCCGCTCGCCGCCCACATCGCGCGGGCCGGGCACGAGGTGGTCGGGTGCGACATCGACGAGGCCGTGGTCGCGACGGTCAACGCGGGCCGCCCCCCGTTCCCCGGCGAGGCGGACCTCGACACGGTCCTCGAGGCGGTGGTCGGCAGCGGCGCGCTGCGCGCCGTCACGGACACCGCCGCCGCGGTCGCTGACGGCCCGGACCTCGTGATCGCCGTGCCGCCGCTGCTCGTGGACGCCGCCGCGGCCCCCGACTGGCGGATCCTCGACAGCGTCGTCGCCGACATCGGCGCGGGCCTGCAGTCCGGGACGACCGTGAGCATCGAGACGACGCTGCCGGTCGGCACGACGCGCGAGCGCATCGCCCCCGCGCTGGAGGAGGCGAGCGGACTCTCGGGCGAAGCGGGCTTCTTCACGGTCTTCAGCCCGGAGCGCGTCTTCAGCGGCCGCGTCTTCCAGGATCTCGAGACGTACCCCAAGCTCGTCGGCGGCCTCAGCGAGGCGGGCGAGCGCCGCGGGTGCGAGCTCTACGGCTCGTTCCTCACGGCGCCGGTCTGGCCGATGGGGTCGGCGGAGGCCGCGGAGCTCACGAAGCTCGCCGAGACGACCTACCGCGACCTCAACATCGCCTTCGCCAACGAACTGGCGCGCCTGGCCGACGTTCGCGGGCTCGACGCCCAGCGCGTGATCGACGCCGCCAACAGCCAGCCGTTCAGCCACATCCACCGCCCGGGAATCGCGGTCGGTGGGCACTGCATCCCCGTCTACCCGCGGTTCTACCTCGAAGGCGACCCGGACGCCGCCCTCCCGCGCGCCGCGCGCGCCGTGAACGAGGCGATGCCCGCGTACGCCGTCGGCCGCCTCGAGGAGGCCCTCGGCGGGTCGCTCGCGGGCGCGCGCGTCCTCATCCTCGGCGTCGCCTATCGCGGAGACGTGAAGGAGACGGCCTTCAGCGGGGCGTTCGGCGCACGTGACGCGCTGCTCGCCGCGGGCGCGACGGCGGTCGCCGCCGACCCGCTGTACGACGCCGCCGAGCTGGAGGCCCTCGGGTTCACGGCCTGGGACGGGGAGCCGGTCGACGCCGCGATCCTCCAGGCCGATCACGCGGCCTACGGCGCGCTGGGCCCGGCCGACGTCCCGGGCGCGCGGGCGGTCCTCGACGGTCGCGGGCTCCTCGACCCGGCGGCGTTCGCCGGGTCCGGTGTCGCGCTCCTGCGCCTCGGCGCTCCGGCCGTCTGAGCTGAGCGGTCAGCCGGCGAGCGTGCCGAGCGCCGCCACGACGCGGGCGCCGGCCTGGCCGTCGCCGTACAGCTCCGGCCGCGCCTGCGGAAGCGGCTGCGCGAGCGCTGCGCGAGCGGCATCGACGTCGAGGTCGGCCAGCGTGTTCCAGCCGCTGTCCACCGTCTCGACCCACTCGGTCGTGTCACGCAGCGTCACGCAGCGCACGCCCGCGAGGTAGGCCTCCTTCTGCACGCCCCCGGAGTCCGTGAGGACGGCTGCGGCCCGCGTCAGCAGCGCGGTGAACGCGACGTACCCGAGCGGCGGCAGCACGCGCACGCGGTCATCCGCCACGAGCGCGTCGTACAGCTCCGCTGCCTCCAGCCGAGCGCGCGTGCGCGGATGCAGCGGCAGGACGACCGGGAGGTCCGAGGCTTCCCGCAGCACGCGGACGAGCGCCGCAAGACGCTCCGGGTCGTCGACGTTCCCGGCCCGGTGCGCCGTCGCGAGCAGGTACCCGCCGGGCTCCACGCCGGCCGCGGCGAGCGGGGCGTCGTCCTCCAGCGCCCGCGGCCGGATCAGCTCGGCGACGTCGACCATGACGTCCCCCACGAGCAGTGTGCGTCCCGCGACCGCCTCGCGCTCGAGGTTCGCGACCGCGGTCGGCGTCGGCGCGAGCAGCAGGTCGGCGAGGTGGTCGGTGACGACGCGGTTGAGCTCCTCCGGCATGCGGCGGTCGTAGGAGCGCAGGCCCGCCTCGACGTGCACGACCGGCACGTGCGCCTGCGCGCCGACGAGGGCGCCGGCGAGCGTCGAGTTCGTGTCGCCGTAGACGAGCACGGCGTCGGGGCGCTGCTCCTCGAGCAGCGGGCCCAGGGCGCTCAGCATGCGGGCGGTCTGCTCGGTGTTGGACCCGCCGCCGATCCCGAGCTCGCGCTCGGGGCGCGGGATCCCGAGCTCCTCGATGAAGACCGTGGAGAGCTCGTCGTCGTAGTGCTGCCCGGTGTGGACGAGGTGCTCGTCGTGCTGCTCGCGCAGGAGCCGCGAGACGGCGGCCGCCTTGACGAACTGCGGGCGATTTCCGATGACCGTGACGATCTTCACGCGCTGACCGCCGCCGCGATGACCTCGCGCACGCGGTCGGCCACGACGTTCGTCAGCGGCCCCGGCGCCGCCGCGAGGCGGACGCCGTCGATGGCGTGGACCGGGTGCACCTCGCGTGTCGTCGATGCGAGGAACGCCTCCATCGCGAACGGCAGCTCGTCCACGGAGATCGGCCGCTCGGTGACCAGCCCGGTCTCCAGGACTCGCCGGCGGGTGATCGAGTCGAGCACGTGATCGCTGAGCGGCGGCGTGACGAGCGTCTCCCCGTCGAGCGAGCAGACGAACGACTGCCGCGGCCCCTCGAGGACGCGACCGTGCGGCGTGACGAGCAGCGCCTCGTCGGCGCCGTCCTCCTTCGCCAGACGCGTCACGAGCATGTTCGCGGCGTACGAGAGCGACTTGACCGTGTCGAGGATCCGCGTCGGCGAGTACCGGATCGTCTGCAGCGCGATCGTCGGCGGGACGTCCTTCAGCGGCTCCAGCAGCACGATCCGCCGGCCCCCGCGGGTCGCCACGAGCCGCACGTACCCCTCGAACCCGTCCTCCGCCGCATCCAGCAGTCCCGCGACATCAGCCGCAAGCAGCTCCGGGCTCAGCTCCAGCCGCAGCCCCGCCGCCGACCGCCCCATCCGCTCCAGATGCTCATCCAGCGCATACGGAACCCCCGCATACACCCGAGCCACCTCAAACACCCCATCCCCCCGAAGAAGCCCCTCATCCAGAACCGAGATCGAGGCATCCTCCGAAGGCATCACCAAGCCATCAAGAGCACAGAGCACCACCCGATCCTGCCACAGAAGCCGGATCCCGACGAGCCCTGCACACACGCCACTCGAGCCGAAGATCGTGGATGCATGAGGCCGACCGGCGAGCGGGAGCCGTGGCGAAAGCCACTGCCCCGCGAAGCCGGGTGGGCTCAGGCGCCACGAGATCGGCGACCCACATGCCCCCGCTTGGAATCGAACCAAGAACCTTCGGATTAAGAGTCCGCTGCTCTGCCAATTGAGCTACAGGGGCGAAGCTGCGCGGCCGGTTTGCGGCCTGCGCGGACGGTGATGGTAGCCGCTCGGCGCGGCTGGTTGCTCAGCCGCCGGCCTCTGCCCCGGCGCCGCCGCTCTGCTGGATCGCGCCCTGGAGCTTGGCCTTGTCGATCTGCTTGCGCTGCGAGGCGATGCGCGCCTTCACGAGCTTGCGCTGATCGGGGTCGGCGAGGCGGACGGCGTCGCGTTCGGCGAGGACGCTCTTGCGGACGTTTCCGGCCGTGTAGTAGAGGACCGCGAGCTGCGTGTAGAGCGCGGAGCTGCCGCCGCGTTCGTCGATCACGAGCGCGAGCGCCTGGGCCGATCTGACGGGGTCGTTCAGCGCGCTGGCGCCGTACGTGTTGACCATGAGCGACGCGAGGTTGCCGTCCGGCTTCTTCGGGTCGAGGTCGAGGTACGTCTCCCAGGACTTCGCCGCCTGCTGGAGCTGCTTGAGGCCGTCGGCGGTGTACGTGCCGGTCGTGTCCTCGTAGCCGCTGACGCCGGCCTGCTGGACCTGTGCGCGGGTCAGGGCGGCCCAGGCGGCTGCGTCCTTGGGGTTGGCCTTGACCTTGGCGGTGTAGGTCTTGACCTGCTTCTCGTACGTGCTGCTGACGTTCTGGGTGCCGCTGTCGCTGCTGAACGCGTCGAACAGGCCTCCGCTGGTCGCCCCGCCGATGCCGAACAGCACCAGGCCGCCACCCATGAGGATGGCGAGCGAGAGGTAGATCACCTGGACGGTACGTCGGCGGCCCTTGCCGCGCAGGTCGAACAGCATGCGCTCAGGATACGCGGGCGGGCGCGTCCTCGGCGCCAGCCGTGTCGTCGCCCACGCCGTCGGGGCCCGGCTCGGGCGGCTCGCCGCCGCCGTCGTCGCCCGTGCCGTCGTCGTCCCACCAGTCGCCCCAGCGGCTCGTGATCGTGTCGCCGCGTGGGCGGAACAGCCACGCCAGAGCGATGCTGATCTCGTACAGGAGCAGCAGCGGCGCCATCGTCACGAGCATCGTCACGGGGTCGGGCGTGGGTGTCACGACGGCGGCGAGGACCGCGATGGCGAGGAGCACGTAGCCCTGGTTCTTCCACAGGATGCGCGCGTTGACGACGCCGGTGCGGGTCAGCGCCAGGACGCCGACGGGAACCTGGAAGACGAGGCCCATGAGGGCGAGGAAGACGACGACGAACCGGTAGTAGTCGCGCGCCTGGATGAGGATGTCGAACGCGTCGTCGTTGAAGTTCTGGAGGAAGTCGACCGCGCGCGGCAACGCGACGTAGTACCCGAACAGCACGCCCACGACGAACAGGACGGGCACCATCGCCATCAGCGGGAGCGCGACCCGGCGTTCTCGCGGGTCGAAGGCGGGCAACAGGAAGGCGTACGCCTGCCAGAGGATGAACGGCAGGGAGAGCAGCAGCGCCGCGTAGCCCGCGACCGTGAAGGTGACGACGAACGGCTCGGCGACGCCGAGCGTGACGGGCCGGCGGCCCGTGTCCTTCGGGACGATCTGAGCGGCGAGCACGACCTGCCGCGCGGCGGCCTGGAGTTCCGCGCCGGCGCGGACCGCCTGGGCGCGCGCGGCGGGGCCGACCCCGGGCTGCGCGGCGAGCGCGGCGAGGGCCGCCTGTGTCCCGTTGAGCGCGGGGGCGAGGTCCGCCAGGGCCTTGCCGATCGCCCGGTCGTAGCGGGCGGCCTGTTCGAGCGGGTCGTTGCCCTTGCCGGGTTGCTGGGATTCCTCGAGCGGCCGGTTGACGATCTCGAGGATCTGCTCGTTCTGCCAGTAGCAGAGCGAGAACGCGGCGACGAAGACGACGAGGCACCAGATCAGGCGGGTGCGGAGCTCATCGAGGTGGTCGACGATGCTCAGGCGCTCGGCATGGCCGATCGGGCGAAGGACGCCCATCGTCGCTCCCGCGGCGCCGTCAGGCGCCGGGCGCGGGCCGGTCCTCGGCCTGCGGCTCGGCCGGCGCCGCGGCCGCCGCGGCGGGGGCGGGCGGCGGGTCTTCCGCGACGGGCGCCGCCTGGATCCGGGCGGCCTCGGCCTTCTGGCCGGCGGCCGCGTCGTCGTCCTTCTCCTTGCCGGTGATCGACTCCTTGAACTCCCGCATCCCGGTGCCCAGCTGCTTGCCCAGCCCGGGCAGGCGCTTGGGGCCGAAGATGAGGAGCACGATCACCAGGACGATGGCGAGTTCGAGCGGTCCGATCGAGGGCATTGTGGAAAGCGTATCGCCGCCTGAGGCGTGACACGTGAGGTCCTTGACCTGCGGTGAACGAATTCCTTAGGAGATCTTTCGGTCTGAATTCCGAACCTTCTGCCGGCGATGGCTGTTCAAGGGGTTGGTCAGATGAGCCGATGCACGGCTTACAGACCCGGTCCACACTGTCATGCGCCACCCGAACGACACCACCAAGAATGCGGTCCGTCAGGTCACCCTGCCGTCCGGCCGCACCATCGAGATCGTGTATCTCGACGAGGCACCCGCCCCTGCGGTTCCGCAGGTCGACCCGCGGGACGCCGCCGATGCCGAAGCCGCCGTCGATCTGACGATCTGCGGCGCCTGCGACTGCCGGTTCGTCCAGCCCGTGGATTGGGAGGAGGCCGGCCCGCGCCACTGGAAGCTCGAGCTGCGCTGCCCCAACTGCGAGGCCCGGGGAACGGTCGTGGTCGAGGACGCCGTCGTCGATCACTACGACCTGGTCCTGGAGCGCGGGAGCGCGGACCTCGCACGCTCGCTGCACGAGGTCGTCGCGTCGTCCATCGAGGACGAGGTGCAGCGTCTGCATGACGCGCTCGAGCAGGATCTGATCCTGCCTGAGGACTTCTAGGCGTACCGCGACACGACGCTGTCCGCGACGAGCGCGAGCGCCTGTGCGCGCCCGTCGCCCAGCACGGCAGGATCGAGGTCGCGCTTGGCCTCGGCCACGAGCGTCAGCGCGTGCTCGCGTGCCGCGTCGAGCGCCCCGGTGGCGCCGATGCGGTCGCACAGCTCTTCCGCCTGCTCGGGCGTCGTGACGGCGCGCAGGTCGAGCTCTGCGAGCCCGGCGTCGCGTGCGCGGGCGAGGATCAGCGGGAGCGTGACGGTGCCGTCGAGCAGGTCGGTTCCGCGGTGCTTGCCGGTGCGCTCGACCGGGCCGGAGACGTCGAGCACGTCGTCGAGGATCTGGAAGCCGAGGCCGATCCGGCGGCCGAACGTCTCGAGGCGCAGCTCGCGGTCCCCGGTGGCGAGCGGGCCCAGCCGGCAGGCCGCCTCGAACAGCCGCGCGGTCTTCAGCTCGCAGCGCAGCAGGTAGCGGTCGAGGGAGATCGCAGTGTCCCACGCGTCGGCGCGCTGCAGCAGCTCGCCGCGGGCGAGCGCGGAGCACGCGTCGCTGAGGACGCGCACGGCCTCCGGGTCGTCGTTCGCGGTCAGCGCGGCGAACGCGCGGGCGAAGAGGGCGTCGCCCGTCGCGATCGCCATGTCGCGGCCCGCCTGTGCGACGACGGTCGGCTGTCCCCGCCGCAGCGCGGCGGCGTCGAGCACGTCGTCGTGGACGAGCGTGGCGCTGTGAACGAGCTCGACGGCCGCGCCGGCGCGCACGAGCGCGTCGTCCTGGCCCGGGGCCTGCGGAGCGCCTCCGGCGAGGAGGACGAGCAGCGGGCGCAGGCGCTTGCCGCCGGCCGCGATCGTCGCGCCGCCGTGCGCGGCGAGCGGCCCGTCGTGCGCTGCGGCGTCGCTGCGCAGGCGCTCCTCGATGCGGCGCAGGAGCGCGGGAACGTGCTCGCCACCCGCGCGGACGAGCTCCGCGGTCTCCGGCGTCGCCGCCGCCGGGTCCATCAGGTCACCGGCGGCCTGCGGCCCGCGTGGATCGCGATGATGCCGCCCGCGGTCAGGATGTACTGGACCTCGTCGAGCCCGGCCGCGGCGAGGCGCTGGGCGAGCTCGTGCGGCCCGGGGAAGCGCTTCACCGAGTTCGGGAGATAGGTGTACGCGTCGCTGTCGCCGGCGACGCGGCCGATCAGCGGCACGACCCGGTCGAACCAGGCGCGGTAGAACGTCGACAGCGGCGGTCGCGTGGGCGTCGTGATCTCGAGCACGACGACGTGCCCGCCGGGACGCGTCACGCGCGTCATCTCGCGCAGGCCGGCGTCGAGGTCCGAGAAGTTCCGCGCGCCGAACCCGACCGTGACGGCGGCGAAGCGCCCCGTCTCGTAGGGCAGGTCGAGCGCGTTGGCCTGCTCCCAGGTGATCTGCGGGTCCTTGACGCGCGCCAGGTCGAGCATGCCCTCGGAGAAGTCCGAGCCGACGACGGACCCGCCGGGCCCGACGCGCCGTGCGAGCTCGATCGCGAGGTCCCCGGTGCCGGTGGCGACGTCGAGGACGTCGTCGCCCGGACCGACCTGCGCGAGGTCCGCGGCGCGGGCGCGCCAGCGATGGTGCAGCCCGGCGGTCATGACCGAGTTCATCCGGTCGTAGACGCCCGCGATGCGGTCGAACATCGCCTGGACCTGCGGCTCGTCCAGCGTTCCGCTGGCGGGGCCGTCGGGCATCACACGGTGGCGCAGCCGGTCCGAGCTACTTGAGCTCGGAGAGGAACTGCACCATCTCGTTGAACTGCTGCGGGTTGTTCTGCTGCAGGCCCTTGAACGAGGGCATCGGCGACGGCGGGTTGACGAGCGTCCGCGAGATCGCCTGACCCGGCAGTCGCGCGCCGATCTCCGACAGCTCCGGACCCGGTCCGTCGTTCCCGTTCTCGCCGAACTTGTGGCAGGCACCGCAGCCGGACTGGGCGACGACCTGCTGGCCGGCCTTGAACGTCGCGACCGCCTCCGCGCCCTGCTGGGTCACGTTCGCGGGGACCGGGATGTCGATCTCCGCGGGCGGACCGGCCGCGGCGCCGAGGTAGGTGAGGTACCCCATGGCGATGATCGTGAGGATGCCCGCCGTCGTGGCGATCGGCCGGCGCTCGGGACGGCGCTCGGGGTTGCGGTCGTAGAACGGCAGCAGGAACAGCAGGATCATCGCGACCGTCGGGATGCCGATCGTCGCGAACGGCACCAGCGGCGGCGGCTTGATGACCCGCAGCAGCTCGAAGAGGAAGAAGAAGTACCACTCCGGGCGCGGCGTGTAGGTCGTCGTCGTCGGGTCGACCCGCGGGCCGAGCTCGGCGCCGAGGATGATCGACATGGCGATGATCACCGCCATGACGACGCAGGCCATGGCCGCGTCCTTGGCGACCGCGTACGGGAAGAACGGCTTGCCCTGGGACTTCAGGATCCCGTAGTCGCGGAGATACCGCTCCTTCTCCTGCTTGTTCATGAGGCGACCTTGTCCTCGCGCAGCGCCTCGGGCGCCTTGGCGCGCAGCCACGGCGGGGCCGTGGTGCCGAGCCGGGCGACGAGGTACAGGTGGAAGCCGATGAGCGCCGCGATGATGCCCGGCACGAGCATCATGTGGATCGCGTAGAACCGCGACAGCGTCGTCGCGCCGAAGTCCGGGCCGGCGCGCAGGAAGTCCGACAGGTACGGGCCGACGAGCGGGCCGGTGCCGTTGATGTTCACGCCGACGACCGAGGCCCAGTAGGAGCGCTGGTCGAACGGCAGCAGGTACCCGGTGAACGACATCGCCATCGTGAGGATGAGCAGTGCCACGCCGATGACCCAGTTCAGCTCGCGCGGGTACTTGTACGCGCCGAAGAAGAACGTCCTCCCCATGTGGAGGAAGACGAGGACGACCATCGCGGACGAGCCCCACCGGTGCATGCCGTGCACGAACTCGCCGAGGAAGACCTCGTTGTTGATGTACTGGATCGAGTCGTACGCGCGGGTCGCCGACGGGTCGTAGTACATCGCCAGGAAGACGCCGGTCACCGCCTGGGAGAGGAAGGCGAACATCGTCGCCGAGCCCAGCGTGTAGAACCAGTTGGTGCCCTTGGGCACCTTGCGGAACATCATCCAGCGGGCGCCGCCGGACAGCGAGGTGCGCTCGTCGATCCAGCCGACCGCCGTCGCCGCGCCCTCGTGCCCGTGCTCGACGGGCGTCTGCGGGCCGTACTCCTTGCCCGGCTTGCGGGGCATCGGCTGGAGCGACCCGGGGACGGGAGGTGCGGGGATCTTCGGCATCGGGCTAGGTGTTCGGAAGCTTGCGCATCGTGGGACGGGACGGGTAGAGGTACTGGCCCACGCCGTCGAGCGGCTCACCGGGATCGCGGGGGCTGAAGCGCTCCAGCTCGCTGTTGACCGAGAAGCGCGGCCCGATGAACACCGTGCCGGCGGCGACACGGGTGTAGAAGCGGTCGAGCGGGCGGACCGGCGGGCCGCCGACGACCTTGCCGGCGAAGTCGTACACGCCGCCGTGGCACGGGCAGATGAACCGCTGCGACGCGGTCACGTACTGGACCGGGCACCCGAGGTGCATGCACGCGGTCGAGATCGCGATGTACTCGTTGAACTTGTCGCGCTTCTCCTTGTCCACGGCCGGGTTGAACTTCCGCACGTAGACCGTCGAGAGCCCGGCGTCCGCGATCGCGGGCGCGATCGTGATGGTGCGGGCGACGTAGCCGTCGGTCCCGAACTCGTCGAGGCGCCCCACGGGCTGCCAGGGCTGGTCCTTCTCCTCGAACACGGGGCCGAGCGCGAAGCCGAGCGCCGGGACGAGGAAGGCGCCGGCGGCGACGATGCCCGCCGTCTGGCCGGCGACGTTCACGAACCGGCGACGGGTGACCGTCTCGCCCTCGAAGGCGCCGGGCATCCCGCGATCGGTGGTGTAAGGGCTCTTGGGGGGCTTGCGTTCGGCCACGGACAGGTGCTCCGGCTTCAGGTGGCGCGCAACGATGCCGCCACCGGGCGGGAACCTTAGCTTGACCTAAGTCTACGGTGACGTCTGGCCGTCCGCGCCCTCGCCTCAGCGGGTGGGCGCCATGTCGCCGCCGAGCTGGCGCGCGGCAGCGCGGAGCGCGTCCGGCGCGCCGGGATTCCCGCTGCGAGCAGCCGCTTTCGCGGCCTCCAGCGCGGGTGAGCCGCCGCAGCCGATCGCCCGGGCACCGGCGTCCCAGGCCGCTGCGGCCAGGTCATCGTCGCCCGCCGCGGCGGCGCTCGCGCGCAGGCCGATCACGTCGGCGAGCTCGCGGACGGCCGCCACGTCGCCCAGCTCGGAGAGCCACGCGAGCCCCAGTGCGTAGAGGCGATCCCCGGCGAGGATGGCGAGATCCGCGTCCCCCGCATCGAGGATGCGCGAGCGCCCGAGATGCAGCAGATGGCCTTCGAAGGCCGCCTCCACGACGGCGGCGTAGGCCGGGGGGTCGACCGCGGCGCGGGGGCCGTCCGCGGCGAGCGCGCCGAGCCCGGGGTCGTCCTGCGGGACGACCGGGGCGCCCGGCAGCAGCGCGGCGGCGAGCAGCCCGCCCTCCTCGCGCAGCGCCGACGCGACCCGCTCGAGCGCGGCGGTCGTCATGCGAGCTCCGCGAACGCGGCCGTCGCGGCCTCGAGTGTGCGCTCGACGTGTTCGGCGGTGTGCGCCAGCGACGGGAACCAGGCCTCGAACTGCGACGGCGGCGGGTAGACGCCGCGCGCCAGCAGCGCGCGGCACCAGGCCGCGTGGCGGTCCGTGTCGCAGGCCAGCGCACCCGCGTAGTCGAGCACCGGCGTGTCGGTGAAGAAGACGGTGAGCAGGCCCGTCGTGCTTGCGACCTGCACCGGGATCTCGCCGGCGGCGACCCGCAGCCCCTCGGCGAGGGCGGTCGTCGTGCCGTGCAGGCGCAGGTAGGCCTGCTCGTCGAGCTGGTCGAGCGTCGCCAGCGCGGCGGCGACCGCGAGCGGATTCCCGCTCAGCGTCCCCGCCTGGTAGACGTCGCCGGCCGGCGCGATGTGCTCCATCAGCTCCCGCGAGCCACCGTACGCGGCGGCCGGCAGCCCGCCGCCGACGATCTTGCCCAGGACGGTCAGGTCGGGGACGACGCCCGTCAGTTCCTGCGCCCCGCCGGGCGCGACGCGCAGACCCGTGATGACCTCGTCGAAGACGAGCAGCGCGCCGGTGTCCGTCGCGCGGGCGCGCAGCAGCTCCAGGAACCCCTCGAGCGGCGGAACGAGGCCCATGTTCGCCGGATAGGGCTCGGCCAGGATCGCGGCGAACTCGTGCTCCTGCGTCGCGCGCATGACCGCCTCGCCGTCGTTCCACGGCACGATGACGGTGTTCGCGGTGGCGCTCTGCGGGACACCCGGGCTCGAGGGCTGCGCGGCCGTCGCCAGACCGCTGCCGGCCTGGGCGAGCAGCCCGTCCACGTGGCCGTGGTAGGCGCCGGCGAACTTCAGCAGCTTGTCGCGGCCGGTCGCGGCGCGCGCGAGGCGGATCGCGCTCATGGCCGCCTCCGTGCCGCTGCTCGTCATGCGCAGCATCTCGACGCCCGGAACACGGCGGCCGATCTCCTCGGCGAGGTCGACCTCGCCGGCGGTCGGGGCGCCGAACGTCGTTCCCGCCGCCGCCGCGGTCTGCACGGCCTCGACGACCTGGGCGTTGGCGTGGCCGAGGATCAGCGGGCCCCACGAGCAGACGTAGTCCACGTACGTGTTGCCGTCGACGTCGGTGATCTCGGCGCCGGCGCCGCGCTCGATGAAGAGCGGATCACGGCCGATCGCGCGCATCGCGCGCACCGGCGAGTTGACGCCGCCGGGCAGGTAGCGCTCCGCGCGTGCGAACAGCTCCGCCGACCGGGTGTCACGAAGGGAGACGGTCACGGCGGCTCCGGTCAGACGCCCGCGTGCTCGCGCTCCCACGCACGGAACTCGTCCGTGAAATAGAGCAGGCGGATCTTCTTGAACTCGGTGCTCGAATACAGCGTGGCGCGGTTCTCGATCTCGGGGAACTGCGCCGCGATCGCGTCGAGGATCGCGTCGCACTCCTCCTTCGAGCGGCCATGGGCCATCGTGAAGATCTGGAACGGCCAGTCCGCGTAGGTCGGGCGCTCGTAGCAGTGGGAGATGCCGCGGAACGAGGCCATGCGCGGGCCGATCTCCTGGATCCGGTCGTCCGGCACCTGCCAGACGCCCATGCCGTTCGCGCTGAAGCCCGCGCGGCGGTGGAAGAGGATCGCGGCGACGCGGCGCAGCAGGCCGCGCTCCTTCATCCCCTCGAGGTGGGCGAGCAGGTCCTCGACGCTCATGCCCAGGCGCTCGGCGGCCGGCGCCCACGGCTCGGGCACCACGGGCAGGTCGCCCTGCGTGGCGCGGATGACGTCCTTGTCGAGCTCGTCGTAGGGGACGCGCTCGAGGTCGATCGGCGTCTCGGCCTGACCCTCCGACGAGAGCGCCTTCGTGTCGCCCTCCATCTCCAGGTCCATACGGATCTTGAAGAGCTTCAGCGTCGGGAGCTGGCGGATCGACTCGGCGCCGGTCAGCTCCTGCAGGACGTCGAGCGTGCCCTGCAGGCCCAGCGGCGAGTCCTCCTCGACCGCGAGCGTGAACCACATGTTGAACTCGTGGTTGCGCAGGTAGTTGTGCGAGACGCCCGGATGCGAGTTGATGATCTTGGCGGGCCCCCACGGGTGCTCCGGATCGACCTTCGCCGCGACGAGCATCGAGCCGTACCCCAGGGCGCGCGTGTCGTAGATCGGCGTGACCTGGCGGATGATCCGGTCGTCGAGCAGGCGCTGGACGTCGGCGAGCACCTCGGCCTCCGTCATCCCCGCCTCCCGGGCGACCGCGGCGTACGGCCGGGGCTCGAGCGGGAACGAGCCCTGCATGAGGTTCAGCAGCGCACGGTCGCGGTCGGTCAGCGGCACCGCGGCGCCGTCCTTGCGACTGCGGAGCTTCGGTGTGGCGGTCACGTCTGAAGCCATCGGGCGGCGTCCTTCGCGTGGTAGCTGATGACGATGTCGGCGCCGGCGCGGCGGATGGCGGTCAGCGTCTCGAGCACGGCGGCCCGCTCGTCGAGCCACCCGGCCTGGGCGGCCGCCTTCACCATCGCATACTCGCCGCTGACGTTGTACGCGGCGACGGGCAGGTCCGTCGCATCGCGCACGCGCCGGATCACGTCGAGGTAGGGCAGCGCGGGCTTGACCATCAGGAGGTCGGCACCCTCGTCGGCGTCGAGCAGCGCCTCACGCACCGCCTCGCGGCCGTTGCCGGGATCCATCTGGTACCCGCGGCGGTCGCCGGCCGCGGGCGTGGAGCCCGCCGCCTCGCGGAACGGGCCGTAGAACGCGCTGGCGAACTTCGCGCTGTAGGCCATGATCGGGATGTCGACGAAACCGTCCTCGTCGAGCGCGGCGCGGATCGCGGCGACGCGGCCGTCCATCATGTCGCTCGGGGCGATGATGTCGGCGCCGGCGCGCGCCTGGCTGACCGCCGTCCGTGCGAGCAGCTCGAGCGTCGCGTCGTTGTCGACGCTCCCGTCCTCGCGCGGGAGGCCGCAGTGCCCGTGGCTCGTGTACTCGCAGAGGCAGAGGTCGGTGATGACAAGCAGATCGGGGTGCGCCGCGCGGATCGCACGGGTGGCCTCCTGGACGATGCCCTGCCCGTCCCACGCGCCGCTGCCCTCCTCGTCCTTCTCCAGCGGGATGCCGAAGAGCAGGACGGCAGGGATCCCGAGCGCCGCGGCCTCGCCGGCCTCGTCGGCGATGCGCGCGAGCGGATGGCGGCTGACGCCCGGCATCGCCTCGACCGGCTCGGCGACGTCGATGCCCTCCGCGACGAACAGCGGCAGGACGAGATCCGCCGCGCTGACACGGGTCTCACGGACGAGATCACGGAGCAGCGGCGTACGGCGCAGGCGGCGCAGGCGTGTGACCGGGAAGGCCATGTAGTGAAGGGTACGGGGGCCTGGTCTCGGGCTCGGAGATTGATCAAGGATCCGCAAGCGGATCCTTGTCCTGCCAGGGGGCCGTACCTACGCCCGAAGGCGCCGCAAGCCCAACCGCGCGGCAGCCCCGTACGCGACGATCAGCGCGACGAGATGCAGCGCGGGGCCCGTCATCGCGACGCCGTCGAGGGCGTCCTGCAGGGCGTCGAGCGCGGGCTTGAACGGGAACGCGGCCGACACGACCGAGATGACGTCGTAGAGCCCGGCGCTGACCGCGTTCTGCGGGACGAGCGCGAGGAACGCGAGCGGCAGCGCCAGGGCGAACGCGAGCAGCGTCGCGGTCTCCACGTCGCGCGCCAGCACGGCGAGCGCGATGCCGAGCGCGGCGAACGCGAGCCCGCCCAGGCCGAGCGCGAGAACCCAGGCGTCGGCCGTCCCCCAGTCGAGTTCGACGAAGAACGAGACGATGCCCATCAGAACGAACCCGACGGCGGCGCCGAGCCCGCCGGCGAGCAGGAGCTTGGATCCGACGAGCTCCTCGGGCCGGATCAGCCCGCGCACGAGCCGCGAGTAGGTGTTCTCGGTTCGCTCGAGCGCCAGCAGCGCCGCGCCGAGCATCAGCGACACGAGCATCAGCGAGACGATCGCGGCCGTCGCGATCGCGAACGTCTCGAGCGGGGTGTCGCGCCCGTCGACGCGGGTCGTCTTGACGACGAGCGGCTGCGAGAC
Organism: uncultured Actinomycetes bacterium; assembly: GCA_963823375.1. Taxonomy (GTDB): domain Bacteria; phylum Actinomycetota; class Thermoleophilia; order Solirubrobacterales; family Solirubrobacteraceae; genus F1-60-MAGs163. The sequence continues at coordinate 19,001 of CAWGLQ010000024.1, forward strand.
CGCGGACACGATCCCCTGCGCCGATCCGTCGAGGTTGTCGACGGCGAGCCCGGCGAACTCGGACACGCCGGCGAGCCGCGCCTTCACCTGTGAGCCGGGAGGCAGTTCCCGCAGCGCCGTGTCGACGCGCTGCTTGCTCTTCTCGAGCCCGAGGATGTCCACGGTGATCGGCCCGAAGGTGAACTCGCCGCCCTTGACGAGCTTCGTCACGTAGCTCGCGACGACCTTGGTGAGTGTCGCGGACAGCGTCTGGTTGGCGTCCGCGAGACGGGCGTCGACGACGGACTCGACGTAGCGCGCCTTGACGGGGTCGGACCCGTTGACGAGGACCTCGATCTCCGGTGGCGTCCCGCCGAACAGGTTGATCGTCGCGCTGAGCCGGTCGTTGATGTCGTCGGGCAGGATGATCGCCGCGAGGACGTCGCCGTCCTCGACGAGCTTCTCCGCCTGCGCGCGCGTGGGGACGCGGACCGCGTCGAGGTTCTTCACGAGCTGGTCGGCGACCGCCGCGGGGTCCACGACCTTCCCGGCGAGCGTCGTGACCGGCACGTCGCGCGGGATCTGGTCGACCACGGCGATCTTCGGCTTCTCCGGCGCACGGGACAGCGCGAGGCCGATGAGGAGCGCGACGAGCAGCGGGTAGAGGACGAGCGTGACGACGAGCAGCCGCGAGCGTCCGAGGATCCGCAGATCCTTGCCGATGAGACGGAACATCAGTGGCCGCGTGCCTGGAGGAAGCTGACGACGGAGGTTTCGAGGTCGGCGCCGGGCGCGGTGCCCGACTGCTGGACGAGGTCGTCCTTCGGGCCGGCGAACAGCTCCTCGCCGTCGGCCAGGACGAGCAGGCGGGTGCTGTGACGGGCCGCCTCGGCGACGTCGTGCGTCGTGAACACGACCGCGCGGCGCGCCTCCAGCAGGCGGTCGATGACCGCCCAGAAGCGCGCGCGCTGGCGCGGGTCCAGCGCCGCGGACGGCTCGTCGAGCAGGAGCACCGGCGGGTCGGCCAGCAGGCCGACGGCGACGTTGACGCGCTGGCGGTTGCCGCCGGACAGCGTGTTGACGGGATCCTTCGCGCGCTCCTCCAGGCCGGTGAGCGTGAGCATCCGGCGCACGGCGTCAGCCGGCTCGGGGACCTTCTCGAGCTGCGCGAACAGCCGCAGGTTCTCGAGCACCGTCAGGCGCGTGTAGATGGCCATGCGCTGCGGCACCCAGCCGACGCCGCCCTTGGGGCGCTCCACCGTGCCGTCGTCGGCCCGCTGCGCGCCGGCGAGGATCTCGAGCAGCGTCGTCTTGCCGGCGCCGTTGGGCCCGATGATCGCGAGCGCCTCACCGCGCCGCACCTCGAGGCTCACGTCGCTGACGGCCACCCGCGAGCCGAAGCTCTTGCGGATGCCGGTCGCTCGGAGGATGACCGCGGGCGCGGTTGCGGGCTCCTCCACGGCGGGGGCATCGGCGGGCACGGCGAGCACCATATCCGCGAGACTCGCCTGCGTGAGTCACTCCCCCACCAGCATCCTGTTCGTCGGCGACCTCGTCGGCGGCCTCGGCAGGCGCACGTTCCTGGGCCTGCTGCCCGGTCTCCGCGAGCGCCTGCAGCCGACGTTCGTCATCGTCAACGGCGAGAACGTGGCCGGCGGCCTGGGCATCACGCCGAAACTCGCGGACGAGATCTTCGCGGCCGGCGTCGACGTCATCACGCTCGGGAACCACGCCTACCACCGCAACGAGATCCTGCCGTACCTCGACCGCAACGAGCGCATCCTGCGGCCGGCGAACTACCTGCGCTCGCAGCCCGGGCACGGCACCTGCATGGTCGAGCGCGACGGTGTGCGGCTCGGGGTCGTGAACCTGTCGGGCAACGTCTTCATGCGCGCCGGCCACCCGGCGTTTCCCGACGCCGACGCGTGCGTCAACGAGCTCACGAAGGCCGGCGCGGATCAGATCCTCGTGGACTTCCATGCGGAGGCGACGAGCGAGAAGGTCGCGCTCGGCTGGCACCTGGACGGGCGGGTCACCGCGGTCGTCGGCACGCACACCCACGTCCCGACGGCGGACGCCCGGGTGCTGCCCGGCGGCACCGCCTACATCTCGGACGTGGGCATGACCGGGCCGCGCGGCGGGGTCATCGGCGTCAAGCGCGAGCAGGCGATCGAGTCGCTCGTCACGCAGATGCACGTGCGCTTCGAGACGGCGGAGGAGGACCCGTGGCTCAACGGCGTCCTCATCCGCTGCTCGGGGCCGCGACAGGCTGCGGAGATCGAGCAGCTGCTGCTGCCGTTTCAGGCTCCCAGGCCGGCGAGCTGACGGGCGCCGGCTCGGCGGCGGGGAACCGGCCGAGGAAGGCGATCAGCGCCAGCGGGACGGCCCACACGAGGTACAGGTAGAACCAGTACGTGGCGGCGAGCTGCGTCCCCACGAGGATCACGCCGCAGAGCGCGGCGAGACCGACGAGATCGTCGCGGCGCGGGACGAACGCCACGCCGACGGCGAAGACGACGAGGGCGAGCTGGACGACCTGCTGGGCGACCTCCCAGCCACCGCCGTAATACCCCCAGACCGAGAACGGGGCGTCGCGGCCGGCCTGGTAGCCGACCGTGCGATCCCAGAAGACCTGCGGGTCGGTGCGCCAGAGCACGAGCGCCGCGGCCACCGCGGCGACCAGCCCCGCCCCGGCCAGGAACAGCGCGAGCGGACGCGTCACCTGACCGCGCCGCAGGCCGTGCGAGGCGAGCAGCGGCATCAGCGCGAGCGGCGCGAGCTTCGTCATCCCGGCCGCCATGCCGAGCGCGCCGCGCGCGAACGGGCGGCCCGCCGCGTAGATCGCGGCGAGGACCAGGGCGGCCGGCAGCGCGTCGTTCGTCCCCGAGTTCGTCGCGTAGATCGTGAACGGGAACGCGACCCACGCGTACGCGAGCGCGACGCCCAGCTCGGTGCCGCGGATGCGCCGGCCGATGAGGAAGAGGAGGACGACGCACGCCGCGTCGAACACACCCGCCGCCGCATGCGCCGCGGGCAGGTCGTTCCAGCGCCCGATCCACGGCCAGACGAGCTCGAACGGAACGTAGGCGAGATAGAGCAGCGGCCCGTAGGTGTCGCCCTGGGAGTTGTCGTTGGGGAACGCGCCGTAGATCTCGCGCCCGTGCGCGAGCTTGTCCGCCCCGATGACCCCCGCGTAGCCGACGTCGATGACGTTGCCGTCGATCATGTTCAGGCCGATGCGCAGGCCGAGGAGGAACAGCGTGAGCAGCGCGAGCGCCTGCCAGGGAACGAGCAGCCGGAGCGGCTCGGCGATGCCCGGTGATCGGCGCAGGCCGATGTACGCGAGCCGCAGGGCGAGATAGGCGAGCGGGATGAAGGACAGCGGGACCGAGAGCCCGAGGTTCGCGTCGTTGAAGAACGCGAGCGAGACGCTGAAGCCCGTGAGCATCAGCAGGTCGAGATGCAGCCAGCGCAGCGGCCGGCGCAGGTCGAGGAACGGGACGACGAAGAGCGCGCAGAGCGTGATCCAGATCCAGGGCGAGTTCACCGACCGGCCGAACGCGCCGGGATAGCCGCGCGCCATGCCCCAGGCGACCTGCGGACCGGTCCAGGCCTCCGTGACCGCCCCCGTGTACGGGTCGACGTAGACCTCGATGATCTGCCGCCGGTCCTTCCCGCGCGTGAACGCCTGCACGACCCAGCGCCCGTCCTTGCGCAGCGCCGTGACCGCCGCGCTGGGATGCCGGCGCAGCTCGGCGGCGATCTTGGGGACGCGCCGCGCCGCCGCGCGGGCCTCGGTCGCCGTGACCTTCCACGGGGCCGGCGCCGTGATCGGCGTGGCGCCCGCCAGGCCGCCCGACGTGGTCGCTGCGCTCGTCGCCGCGTGCGCGCACGCCGCAGGGACGAGCGCGAGGACGAGCGCCGGCAGGAGCGCCCGCCGGATCAGCGCGAGAAGCTCCAGAGCTTGTTGGCGAGGAAGCTCAGCGGCGTGACGGCGACGATGGCGATCGCCTGCGCGGCCACCTCCTGCATCCCGGCCACCTCGACCAGCAGCGTGAGCAGCACGAGCCCGGCGGCGAACGCGATGACGCTGACCGTCAGGAAGCGCGCGGCCTGGTGATGGGCGCGACCGTCCCCGGCCTTGAACGTCCAGTGACGGTTCCAGAGGAAGTTGTTGGAGACGGCGACGAGGAAGGCGAGGGTCGCGGCCACCTGGTAGCGCATGTCCGCGCCATGGACGGCGACCGTGAACACGGCGAGGTTCACGACGTAGCCGCTGAGCCCGACGAGCGCGAACTGGAGCAGCTGCAGCCACGCGTCCGGGCGACGGACGGCGGCGCGTACGCGCACGCGCTTGCTCACCGGCTCTTGGCCGGCGGATGGCACGCGGACGACGGCGGCATCGTCGGACATCGCACCCCCGGAGGCTAGTGGGTGGCCAGGGCCCTGCGGCGCAGGCGCGCACGCACGAGCGCCCAGACGCCCCACCCCGCCAGGCCCACCAGGGCGAGGGGCAGCAGGGCCGCGAGCGCGACGAGTGCGGCGCCCAGGGCGACCGACAGGACCCGCAGCGCATCTGCGAGGGCATCCCCCGGCGTCCACGACCCGCCGCCACCGCCGCCACCGGCGCTGGGCCGCTCGGTCGCGATCTCCAGTGCGACGGTGCTGTAGGCGGTGCGCCGGCGCAGCGCCGCCCGCGCGGCGTCCGCGCGGCGCAGGCGTGCATCCACGAGGCGCAGGCGCGCCCGTGCGTCCGCGGTCTGGGCGGGCGTGGTGGCCGCAGCGAGCTGCCGCAGGACACCGCGGCGCTCGGCTTCGAGGGCTCGCACGCGGTTGCGCGCGGCGTCCACCTGGCCGGTGACGTCCAGTGACGATTCACTGCGCGACCGCACGGTCGCAAGCTTCGACAGCCGCGCGAGCGCCGTCTGCAGCTGGGGTGAGGGGACGCGCAGGTCGAACGTCGCCGACCCGGCGGTGGTGCGGCTCTCGACCGAGGAGCCGGCGACGTAGCCGCGCAGCGCGTCCACGGTGCGGACGACGTCCCCGGCGACGTCGTCGAGGCGCTGCGGCGTGGTGGCGAGGCTGAGCTGGGCGCTGCGCTCGACGCTGCGGCCGAGCGCCGCCGGGGGCGCGGGAGCCGCTGATCGCGGGGCGGGAGCCGCGCTCGGAGCGACGGCGGTCGCGGAGCTGTCGAGCGACTCGGACGTGGAGCCGGAGCTGGGACGCGCGGGCGACTCCTTCACCGCCGGAGCGGCCTCGAGGGCCACGCTGCCACCGGTCCGCTCCTCACCGTCGCGCAGCACGACCGTGCCGACGACGAGCGCGAGCACGAGCGCTCCGGCCACGCCCAGCGCGGGGAGCAGCGGGCGGCGACCGGCGGTGGCGGCGCGAGGCTCGGCGAAGCCGGCCTCGGCACGCGCGTCGAGGCGCGCGGCCACACCGGCGTCGGGCCGCGGGCGCTCGTCGCGGATCACAACGGCGAGGGCGGCCAGATCGCCGTCGGGCGTCGCGCCGGCCAGTGCGGCGTCCATCGCCGCGAGATCACGGCGGACGTCGTCGGGGAGGGGGTGGCGGTCACGACGTCGCATCGCAGGCCTTTCTCAGTCGTTGCATGGCGCGGTGAAGCTGGGTGCCGGCGTTCGACTCGCTGACGCGCAGGACGCCGGCCAGTTCGCCGTTCGAGAGCCCCCCGTGGAACTTCAGGGCGATCACCTCGCGGTCACGCGGATCGAGCGCGGCCAGAGCGGCGCGCACGTCGGCACGGCGCTCGGCGAGCTCGGCCGCGTCGCCGGGCGATGGCGCGTGGGCGTCCGGCACGTCCGCGCCGAGGGCCGTCGTCCGGCGCCGGCGGCGCAGGTCGTCCAGGGCGGCGTTGCGGGCGATCCCGAAGAGCCAGGACCGCGGCGTCCCGCGACCGGGCCGATAGCTGCGCCGGCGGCGCATCGCGCGCTCGAATGCGAGCGCGGTGACGTCCTCGGCGGCCTGCGGATCCCGCAGCACCGTCGCGACGTAGGCGTACAGGTCATCCCGCGTCTCCCGGTAGAGCGCGTCGAAGTCCAGGTCGCCGGCGATGGGTCGTGCGGTGCGGGGCACGGTGAGCGAGGTGGTCACACCCGTACTACGACGGGCGCGCGACTTCATCACACCGGCTTTCCGGCGGCGTCGGGTGGGTGCTCAGCGCAGGACGCGCAGGCCGGCGTGCTTCTCACCCCTGCGGCGACCGCCGCCGACGATCAGCCAGATGAAGAAGCCGGCCGAGACGAGCGCGACGGGCGGCGCCACGATCGAGAGCACGGCCAGGACGACCGCGACGCCCTCGCCGTAGATCGGCAGGTGCGACCGCGCCTCCTCGTCGAGCCGGGATCCCGCGCGGTCGAACAGGTCCTGCAGCGCCGTCATCGACAGCCAGGCCCCGGCCAGACCCGCCGGAATGCCGGGCCACCATGTGTAGCCGTCGCCCGACAGGACCGCGCTGAACAGGAGCGCGCCCATCCCGAGCGCCAGGCCCTGGAAGGCGGCGGTGAGCGGCGGCTGACGAGGGATCTCGTTGCGGATGATGAGCGCCGCCAGGGCCAGCGCCGCGAGGACCGCGAGCCACCACGGGTCCTCCATGAACGCGAACGGCCCGCCCTCGAAGTCGATCAGCACGTCCGCGCGCGCGGCTCCGCCGGCGACGAGCGCAGGCAGGAACGGGCGGATGCCGGCGGCCTGGGCGAGGCCCAGGCCCTGGAGGATGTCGAGCAGCAGCTTCACGCGGGTCGGATACCGTGCGGGCGCGATGACTGTAGAGGACAGGGGCCGCGAGCCTCGCGCCGAAACACGCCGCATGGACGCACGCCCCGCCGGCTCGGCCGCGCGTGACCTCGAGCGGTACGCCGCGCTGTTCTCCTCGCGCACGCGCGTGATGACCTCGTCCGCCATGCGCGACCTCATGGCGATCACCGAGCGCCCGGAGGTCATCTCGCTCGCGGGCGGCCTGCCGGACACCTCCACCTTCCCGCCCGAGATCATGGCCGCGGTGATGGCGCGCGTCGCCGCGGACTCGTCCGCGCGGGCCCTGCAGTACGGCCCGACCGAGGGCATGCTCGCCACCCGCGAGGGCATCTCGCGCGTGATGGCCGCCGAGGGGATCGACGTCGATCCGGGCGACATGATCGTCACCACCGGCGGGCAGCAGGTCATCGACCTCGTCTGCAAGACGCTGCTCGACCCGGGCGACGTCGTCGTGGCCGAAGGCCCGACGTACCCGGGCGCCGTTCCGACGCTCTCGAGCTACCAGGCCGACGTCGTGCAGATCGGCATGGACGCGGACGGGATGCGCGTGGACGAACTGGAGGAGACGCTCGACCGCCTCGAGCGCGAGGGCCGCAGGCCGAAGTTCATCTACACGGTGCCGACGTTCCAGAACCCGGCCGGGGTCACGCTCTCGCTGCCGCGGCGCAAGCGCCTCGTCGAAGTAGCCCAGCAGCGCGAGATCGTCGTGCTCGAGGACGACCCGTACGGGATGCTGCGATTCGAGGGCGACCGGCTGCCGAAGCTACTCGAGCTCGACGGCGGCCAATTCGTCATCTACGCAGGGACATTCTCGAAGATCCTGTCCCCCGGCGTGCGCCTCGGCTGGGCGATCGCGCCGCGTCCGCTGCTCGCCAAGCTCAACGTCGGAGCGCAGGCCGCCACGCTCTGCCCCTCCTCGTTCGCGCAGCTCTTCGTGAGCGCGTACCTGGAGACCGGCCACTGGGAGGGCTACGTCGCGGGTCTGCGCGACCTCTACCGCGAGCGCCGCGACGTCATGCTCGAGGCGCTGGCCGCCCAGCTGCCGCAGGAGGCCACCTGGACGCGCCCCGCGGGCGGGCTGTTCGTCTGGGCGACGCTGCCCGACTACATCGACACGACCGACCTGCTGGCGCTCGCGCTTGGCCACAACGTCGCGTTCGTCCCCGGCCGGGCGGCCTACCTGGACGGGCGCGGCGGGTCGTCGATGCGCCTCAACTTCTCCGGGTCGAGCGCCGAGGACATCCGCGAGGGCGTCCAGCGGATCGGCGCGATCGTCCGCGAGCAGGTCGACCTGTACGGCACGCTCACCGGAAGCGGCGCCCCCGCCGCGCGGGCCGAGCAGCAGCCCCAGCCGCGCACCGACCTCGCCGACGTGCTCGCGCTGCCGCGTCGACGCGACGACGGCGACGCGCAGCGCGAGTCGCGATGAGCGCCGCCCGGCGCGTCGCGGTCCTCAAGGGCGGGCGGTCGCTCGAGCGGCAGGTGTCGCTCGTGTCGGGCGGGCGCGTCGAGGACGCGCTCCAGCGGCTCGGGCACACGCCGACCGGTGTGGACGTCGGTCACGACCTGATCGAGCAGCTGCGCGAGATCGATCCCCACGTCGTGTTCGTCGCCCTTCACGGGCAGGGCGGCGAGGACGGCGCTGTGCAGGAGCTGCTCGAGGCGCTCGGCGTCCCGTACACGGGGCCCCCGCCGGCGGCGTGCGCGATCTCACGCGACAAGGCGCTCGCCAAGCACCTGCTGCGCGACGCCGGCATCGCGACACCCGACTTCCTCGTCCTCAGCGAGACGACGTTCAAGGAGCTCGGCGCCGCGGCTGCGCTTCCCGACGTCGGCGAGCGGCTGGGCTTCCCGCTCGTCGTGAAGCCGGCGCGCGGGGGCAGCGCCATGGGCGTGCGGTTCGCGGGGACGACGGAGGAGCTGCCCGCGGCGCTCGTCGCCGCGTTCTCCTACGACGACAAGGTCGTGTTCGAGCGGCACGTCCGCGGACGCGAGCTCGCCATCTCGGTGCTCGGCGGCGAGCCGCTCCCGATCGTCGAAGCCGTGCCGCACGACAGCGACGTCTATGACTTCGAGGCGCGGTACACGATCGGCCGCACGACGTTCCACTGCCCCGCCGAGCTCGACGACGACGCGACGAGCGCCGCGAGCGCCGTGGCGGTGCAGGTCTGCGAGCTGCTCGGGCTGAGCGCGTGCGCGCGCGTCGACCTGCTGCTCGACGAGGCCGGGACGCCGTGGGTGATCGAGGCCAACGCGATCCCCGGGCTGACCGAGACGAGCCTGCTGCCGCAGGCCGCAGAGGCGGCGGGCGTGGGGTTCGATGCGCTGGTTGCCCGGATTCTGGAACTGGCGCACCGGGACTGAGGTTGATCAGGTCGGCTTTGCCGACCTGTCCTGCCAGGGGGCCGTGCCTACGCTGACCTGTCCTGCCAGGGGGCCGTACCTAGCTGTCCCCCGCGAAGTCCTCCGGCGAGACCTCGTCGAGGAACTCCTTGAAGCGGTCGACGACCTCTTCAGTGTCCTCGACCTCGTGCTCGAACTCGATCGCGGACTCGGCGATGACCTCCTCCGCGGCGAAGATCGGCGCTCCGGCGCGGACGGCGAGCGCGAGCGCGTCGCTCGGCCGCGAGTCGATCTCGATCTCCTTGCCGTCGACGGCGAGGGTCACGGTGGCGAAGAACGTGTTATCACGCAGCTCGGTGACCGCGACCTGCGTGCACTTCGCCTCGAGCTCGCCCAGGACGTCGACCATGAGGTCGTGGGTCATCGGCCTCGGCGTCGACGCGCCCTGCAGCTTCATGAGGATCGCGGCCGCCTCGGGGTGGCCGATCCAGATGGGCAGGAACTTGTTGCTGTCCACGGTCTTCAGCAGCACGATCGGCTGCTTGCCGACCATGTCGAAGCTGACGCCGTAGATGACCATCTCCTGCACAGGCATGCGCTCCCAGGCGGGTCGCGGGTGGAGAGGCGGAGAATACCCGGCGGATGTGCGGACGCGAGCATGCGCGGCTCTCCGGGTGAGAACGGCCAGGCGTAGCTCGGACGCTGAGACCCCAACTGCCGACCGTAGGGGGATCTCAGTCGATCCCGCTCGTCTCCCGGAACGTGCGACCCAAGCGGGCCCGTTCCGAAGTGGGCGATCCAGGATTCGAACCTGGGACCTCTTCCTTATCAGAGAAGCGCTCTAACCGACTGAGCTAATCGCCCGCTGCGAGCGGGCAGTGTAGCGCGGGGCGTGGGCCGCCGATCAGGTGATCGAGACGCCGCGAAGACGCAGCGCGAGCTCCTGCGCGTCGTCCTGCCCCTCGACCCCGAACTCGACCTTGTAGGTCGTCCCGCGCGGCCGGACCCGGACCTCGCGGCCGAGCGCGAGCGCCAGCGTCTCGGCGATCTCCTCGCACGCGGCGACCTGGTCGGGGTGGGCCGTCTGGCGCCCCGGCCCGCGGGAGACCTGGACCTCGTTGGCCTTGCGCGCGCGGTCCTCGGTCACTCGGACGGACCAGCCGCCGTCGGCGGCGCCCTTCGCGAGCCGTCGGCGCGCGTCCTCGTCCTCCGCGAGCAGCACGGCGCGGCCGTGGCCCTCGGTGATGCGGCCGGCCTCGAGCAGTGCGAGGACCTCGGCGGGGAGATCGAGCAGCCGCAGGAGGTTCGACACGGCGACGCGGCTGCGACCGACGCGGCGGCCGACCTCCTCACGCGTGAGCCCGAGCTCCTCGACGAGGGCGGCGACGGCGCGCGCCTCCTCGACGGGGTTGAGGTCCTCCCGCGCCATGTTCTCGACGATCGCGGCCTCGAGCGAGGATGCATCGTCGCGACGCTCCACGATCGCGGGCAGCACGGCGAGGCCGGCCCGCTGGGCGGCGCGCCAGCGGCGCTCCCCCGCGACGAGCTCGTAGCGGCCACCGTCGCGCGGCCTGACGAGGATCGGCTGGAGGACCCCATTCTCGGCGAGCGACGCGGCGAGCGCATCGAGCGCCTCCTCGTCGAACCGCCGGCGCGGCTGCGACGGGTTCGGCTCGACGAGCTCGATCGAGATCTCACGCAGCTCCGGACGATCTCCGTGCTGTCCGGACACCTGCAGGATCGCGGCGAGGCCGCGTCCCATACCGCGCTCAGCCACGTGCGGCCACCTCCTTGGCCAGGGCGAAGTACGCGTCCGCTCCGGCGCAGTGCGGGTCGTGATGGATCACGGGACGCCCGTAGCTCGGCGCCTCGCCGATCCGGACGTTCCGTGGGATGACAGTGTCGAAGACGAGCTCGGGGAAGTGCTCGCGCACCTCCCGCTCGACGTCGCGCGCCAGGCGCGTGCGGCCGTCGTGCATCGTCAGCAGGAAGCCGGCGACCGCGAGCCGCGGATTGAGCTCACGCTGGACGAGCGCCAGGGTGTCGAGCAGCCCGGCGAGGCCCTCGAGGGCGAAGTACTCGGTCTGGACGGGGACGATCACCCGGTCGGCGGCCGTCAGGGCGTTGATCGTCAGGGGGCCGAGCGACGGCGGGCAGTCGAGCAGGATGAACGCGGCGTCGGCGCGCAGCGGGTCGAGCGCGTCACGCAGCCGTGTCTCGGACCCGGGCTCGCGCGGCAACTCCATGTTGGCGGCGGCCAGGTCGGGGTGCGCGGGCAGCAGCCGGAGATTCGGAATGTCGGTCGCAACCAGCGATTCGCGGGCCCCGGCGCGTCCGGCGAGGACGTCGTAGACGCTCGGCACGGTCGTCTTGGGCAATCCGAGGCCGACCGTGGCATTCGCCTGCGGGTCGACGTCGACGACGATCGTCGGGTAGCCGGCCTCGGCGATGCACGCCGCGACGTTCACGGCGGTCGTGGTCTTCCCAACCCCGCCCTTCTGGTTGGCGATCGCGTAGAGCGTGCCCATGCGACCCCGAAGCTATCGGTGGGATCGGTCGGAGCCGGAGCCCTCTGGTTCGGAGCCGAACCATCTCTCAGGCTCCACTTGAGCCTCCGAGTGGTCGTTTGCGGGCCATTCCTGCTCGGCGAGGGTACCCGGCGGGGGTCGGTCGAAGCTTCCGGCTGAGGTACAGGTGCCGCTCGGCGCCGCCCGGGACCCCCACGTTCACCGGGTCGGGCACCTGCATTCCGAGGATCTCCGCGGCGACGCGGCCGGCCTCCTCCTCGTCCGCCGAACGGCGACCCTTCCAGGCCACCAGGAGGCCCTCTTCGCGGAGCAGCGGGGATGCGTACTCGAGCAGGAGGTCCAAGCTCGCCAGTGCACGGGCGGTCACGACATCGCAGGTCCCGGATCCCGCTGCCCACTCCTCCGCGCGCCCGGCGACGACCTCGACGTTCGCGAGCCCCAGTTCCGCGGCTGCCTCCTCGATGAACACGGCCTTCTTGCCCACGCTCTCGACGAGCACGACCTCCGTGGCGGGCAGCGCCACAGCCAGCACGAGCCCCGGGAGCCCCGCGCCGGCGCCGAGGTCCGCCAGCCTCCCGGCCGATCGGACCGCATCGATCCGCAGACCGGACAGCGAGTCGGCGACATGCAGTTCGACTCCTTCCTGCGGGTCGCGGACCGCCGTGAGCGAGTGGGGGCTCTCCTCGACCAGGCGGAGCAGCTCATCGAGCTGCGCGGGAGCCGCGGGCGGGAGGCCGTACTCGGCTGCCAATGCGGTCAGGCGGGTCAGCACCTGCGGGTCGTCATCCATCGACACAGGCGGGATACAAGCGCGTCAGGAGGACGCCGCGTCCGCCGGTGTAAAACGTGAAACGCTCAGCGGGGCGTGACGACGAGATGCCGGTCGGGCTCGTCGCCCTCGCTGTGCGTCTCGACATCCTCACGATCGCGCAGGTGCTCATGCACGATCCGGCGCTCACTGGGCGTCATCGCGTCGAGCGCGACCGGCCGCTGGAAGCGCAGCGCCTCATCGGCCGCGTCCTCTGCCTGCCCCTCAAGTGCCTGCCGGCGGCGCTCGCGGTACCCGTCCGCGTCGACCACGACGCGATACCGCGGGCCCGACCCGTCCCCGAGCGCCACGCGCGAGGCGAGATGCTGGATGGCATCGATCGTTTGGCCGTGATGGCCGATCAGCAGGCCGACGCCGTCCCCGCCGACGGTGGCGGTGATCTCCTCGTCGGTCTGCTCGACCGTGACGTCGCCCTCGAGGCCGATCCCATCGACGATCCGCTGAACGAGCTCGCGGACCTGCTCTGCAGGGCTTTCGGACATCAGCGACGCCTCCCGGAGCGCTTCTTCTTCCGGCGCGGCGGAGGCGGCGGGCTGGTGGCCGAGGTCGGCGCCTTGGCGGGGGCGTCACCCGCCGCCGGATCGTCCGCGGACTTGCCCTTGCCCACGCGCGGCGTGGGCGCGGCGACGGCGGCAGCGGCCGCTCCTCCGGCGACAGCCGGCGTCGGAACGACCCCGTCACCGCCCAGCCAGGTCGGCAATTGGCCGGTGGAGCGCCGGATGAAGTACTGCTGGCCGACGGTCCACAGGTTCGTGGTGATCCAGTAGACGAGCAGGCCGGCCGGGAAGTTCAGGATGAAGAAGACGAAGACGAACGGCAGCCCAAGCATGATGTAGCGCTGCGTCTTGTCCGCGGTCACGGACATCAGCACGCTGGAGAGCAGCTGGGACCCGACGTACATCACGAGCAGCACGGCGAGGACCCAGCCGGTCGCCGGCGCTGTGAGGTCCGGGATGAAGAGGAACTGGGCGGAACCCGGGACGACCTGGTCGCAGTACGTGTTCGCGAGGTCCGTGCCCTGCTGCTTGCCGACCGCCAGAATGGCTGATTCCGGGCCGCAGATGTCGAGCTTCAGGTCCTTCCGCAGCATGTAGAAGAGCGAGATGAAGACCGGGATCTGCAGTACCAGGGGCAGGCAGGACCCGAACGGGTTCACCTTGTTCTCCTGGTAGAACTTCATCATCTCCTGGTTCTGGCGCTGCTTGTCGTCCTTGTACTTCTCCTGAATCGCCTTGATCTGCGGTGCCAGCAACTGCAGGCCCTGCATCGAGCGGAACTGCTTGATGGTCAGCGGCAGCATCAGCGTCCGCACGACGATCGTCATCGCGATGATCGACGCGCCCCAGCCGAAGCCGACGTTGTCGTGGAAGAACAGGAGAACCTGCTCGAACACGTCGATGATCGGCTGGAAGATGTTTGCCAGGACGAACGGCATGAAGGTCAGCTGAGCGGTGACTCGTGGGTCGAGGACGGAGTGGAGCGGAAGAGGCGCTGCGCCGTGACGGGGTCGAACCCGCCATGGCTGAACGGATTGCAGCGCAACAGGCGCCACACCGCCAGGACCGAGCCGCGGAGTATGCCGAACTCCCGGATCGCCTGCGTGGCATAGGCCGAACAGGTCGGCTCGTACTTGCACCTGCGTGGGAGCGCCGGCGAGATCACGCGCTGGTAGGCGATGATCGGGGCGGTGGCGATGCGCCGAAGCAGGGTCATGCCGCGTCCTGGGCGCCGGAGGAGCCCGCGACACGGGCCACGAGCTCCGCGAGCGCGCTCTGGATGCCGGCGAGCCCGTCGCGCTCGGCGAGCTCGCGGGCCTCCGGCCGGGCCACGACGACGACGTCCAGGCCCGACGGCAGCGCAGCTCGCTCGGCCGTGAAAGCCTCCCTGAGCAGGCGCTTTACGAGGTTGCGCTCGACTGCGCCGCCGACCTTGCGAGAGACGCTCAGTCCCAGGCGCGGCTCGTCGCTCAGCGCGCCGGCATCCTCGCGCGGGAACGCGTGCAAGACCAACCAGCGGTTGCCGAACGAGCGGCCCTGGCGGTAGACGCGATCGAACTCCGCACTCCGGGACAGGCGGCCGCGCCGCTGCCGCCGGGAGGGGCGGGGCGCGTCGTCCACCGTCAGACGGTGAGCCGCTTGCGGCCCTTGGCGCGGCGGCGCTGAAGCACGGCGCGACCGGCGCGGGTGCTCATGCGCTCGCGGAAGCCGTGTGCTCGGGCGCGCTTGCGCTTCTTGGGCTGGTAGGTGCGCTTCATGGCAAAAGACCGGGTCGGGAACGCAGCATGATAGCCGCACGCCCATCGGGCGGCCGGGAGGTGCCGTGCACGCGCGTGGTGCGACGAGCGGACGGATTTTTCCGCGCTATGCGGCATCGTCCCCACAGGGCCCCCGGCGGGGCCGCGACGCCCTGATCCCCTCTGCTAGCGTGCCTTTCAGCGGCTCCCTCCCGGGGGCCCATCCTCTTCCATGGGCCACCAGCTCCACCGGAGCCGCAGGCCCCTGCCATGAACGCCGAGCCTCTGGAGCACACCTGGACCGTCCTCGCCGCCGAGCTGCGGGCCGCCGTCGGGGACTCGCTGTTCGAGGTCTGGCTCGCGCCGCTGCGCGTCGGCGCATACGACGGGGCGCGCGTCGTCCTCCAGGCTCCCGCGGAGAGCCGCGACTGGATCGTCGAGCGCTTCGGGCGCATCCTGGAGTCGAGCGCCGCCGCGGCACTCGGGCCGCAGGTCGAGGTGTCGGTCGACGCCGCCGGGATGAGCGGCGCGGACGACGCGACACGGGAGATCCCGACGGCGCACACCCATGGTCCTCCGAGCGCCGCGGGCCAGCAGCCGAATCCCCGCTACACGTTCGACCAGTTCGTCATCGGCGGGTCCAACCGGTTCGCCCACGCCGCCGCCCTGGCCGTCGCCGAGAACCCGGGAACGGCCTACAACCCCCTGTACCTCTGCGGGCCGCCGGGCGTCGGCAAGACCCATCTCCTGCATGCCATCGCGACGTACCTCGAGCACTACGCCGGCGGGCTGCGCATCCGGCTCACCAGCGCCGAGGGGTTCGCCAACGAGTTCATCGGTGCACTCCAGGGCGGCGGGATCGAGTCGTTCAAGGCCCGTCATCGCGACGTGGACGTCCTGCTGGTCGATGACGTCCAGTTCCTCATGGCGAAGGCGCGGACGGAGGAGGAGTTCTTCCACACGTTCAACCATCTCCGCGAGGCCGGCGCGCAGATCGTCCTCACGAGCGACCGGCCGCCGCGCGACCTCGCGAAGCTCGAGGACCGCCTGCGCGACCGGTTCGAGTCCGGGCTCGTCGCCCAGGTCCTGCCGCCCGACCTGCAGACCCGCCGCGCGGTCCTGCTCAAGCGCGCCGCGCTCGACGGCATCGCGGCGCCGCCGGCCGACGTCATCGACACGATCGCCCAGCGCATCACCGTGAACCTCCGCGCCCTCGAGGGCGCGCTGATCCGCGTCGTCGCCTTCGCCTCACTGACGTCGCGGCCCGTCGACAGCGAGCTCGCCGACGAAGTCCTCGACGAGCTCGGGCCGGCGCGCGAGGCACCCGGTGGCCGGCGCGCACCCACCGTGGACGAGATCCAGCGGCTCACCTGCCAGGCCTTCGGTGTGAGCCGCGAAGAGCTGCTCTCCCCCTCACGCGCCGCGCGCGTCGCCTGGCCCCGTCAGGTCGCCATGTACCTCGCACGCGAGCACACCGACGCCAGCCTGCCCGTCATCGGCGCCGAGTTCGGCGGACGCGGACACACGACCGTGCTCCACGCCTGCCGGCGGACCGCCGAGCGCATCGCCGAAGACCCCCAGGTCGGTCAGACCGTCGCCGATCTGTCGACACGCCTGTCGAGCGACCTCGACGTCACTCGACCCGACCGGCCCGAGTGACAGACTGCGCGATTCATCGACAGGGTCTCGGTCGCTCGCCAACCCGCACCCCTGCGGGGTTTTCGCGGCCTGTGCACACCATCGACAGCCTTATGACGTCTGATCATTGTTCTTAGGAGTCGTCCGTGAAGATCTCGATCGCCCATGACGTGCTTGTCGCGCACCTGCAGGTGCTTGCGCGCGTCGCGTCCACCCGATCGGCCATTCAGGCCCTCTCCGGCGTCCAGATCTCCGCGACGGACGCCGGCGTCGAGCTGCGCGCCACCGATCAGGAGATCGCGCTGCGGTCCCCGATCGCCGCCGACGTCCAGCGCCCGGGCGAAGTGGTCCTTCCTGCGCGACTGCTGCTCGAGGTCGTTCGCCGGCTCTCCGGCCCGGACGTGACGATCGAGTTGCGACCGGAACAGCAGGACGTGGAGCTCGTGGCGGGCAGTGCCACGTTCCACCTCCGCACGCTGCGCGCCGAGGACTTCCCGGTGCTGCCGGAGCCCGGCGGCGACACGACCGTCGTTCTGCCGGCCGCGGCGTTCACCGAGACCATCGCCCGCGTGTCCCGCTCGGCGTCCCGCGACGAGACCCGGCCGATCCTGACCGGCGTGCTCGTCTCGGCGGAGGGCACCGCCCTGCGGATGGTCGCCACGGACTCCTACCGGCTGAGCGTGAAGGAGACGACGCTCGAGGAGCCGCTCGCCACGGGGTTCGAGGCCAACGTGCCCGCTCGGGCGCTCGAGGAGCTCGGCCGGCTGACCGCCCCGGAGGCGGAGACCATCAGCATCGGCGTCCGCGCGAACCAGGTCGTCTTCGGGGTCGGCGACGTCGCGCTCTCCTCGCGCCTGATCGACGGTCAGTTCCCGAACTATCGCCAGCTGCTGCCCGAGCAGTTCGAGCACGAGCTGACGCTCGACACCGCGGAGTTCCTGGAGGTCGTCGAGCGCATCAGCCTGATGGCGCAGAAGAACGCTCCGCTGCGACTGTCGTTCTCCGAGGGCGAACTGCGGATCTCGGCACAGACCCCGGACGTCGGCGAGGCGAGCGACAGCTTCGCCGTGCCGTTCGCGGGCGAACCATTCGAGATCGGGTTCAACCCGGAGTTCCTCACCGCCGGCCTGCAGAGCGCCGCGGCGGACAAGGTCATCCTCAAGCTGATCAGCCCGCTGCGCCCGGGCCTGCTCGAGTCCGCCGACGGCAGCGGGTTCCTCTACCTCATCATGCCCATCCGCCTGAACGTCTGATGCGCACGGTGCGCCGGCTGCGGGTTCGCGACGTGCGCACCTACGAGCGCGCCGAAGTCCGCCTGGGGCCCCGCCTGACGATCATCCACGGCCCGAACGGCGCCGGGAAGACGAACCTCCTCGAGGCGCTCTACGTCGGGCTCACGGGCCGCTCGTGCCGGACCGGGAACGATCGCGAGGTGGTGCGCTTCGGCCAGTCCGCCCTGCGCGTCGAGCTCGACATCGACGCCGACGACGGCGCGCACGAGCTCGCGGTCGGATACGAGCCGTCCCAGGCCCGGCGGCTGACGGCCGACGGCGCGCCGGTCGAGCGGCTGTTCGACGTGCCCTTCCGGCCGCTCGTGAGCGTCTTCCTGCCCGACCGCCTCGAACTCGTGAAAGGCGCCCCAGCCGGACGGCGCGCGCACCTGGACCAGGTCGTCGCGGCGCTGTGGCCCGCGCGCGGCGCCGCTCGGCGCGCCTACGCCCAGGCGCTCGCGCAGCGCAATGCGCTGCTCTCTCGCGTCCGCTCGGGGACGACGCCCGCGTCCTCCCTCGCGACGTGGGACCTCGAGCTCGGCCGGCACGCGCTGGAGCTTCGGGACGCCCGCGCCCGCGCCGCCGATCTCATCGCCCCCGCAGTCGCGGAGATCGCCGGTGAGCTCGGGCTCACGGGCTCCACCGAGCTGCGGTACCGGCCGCGCAGCTCCGCCGACTCCGCCGAGGCCTTCGCCGCCGAGCTCGAGGAGCGCCTGGAGTCCGACCTGTCCCGGGGCTTCACCGGCCACGGGCCCCACCGCGACGACCTCGTGCTCTCTCGCGACGGCCGCGAGCTGCGCGCCTACGGTTCGCAGGGCGAGCAGCGGATGGCGCTCCTGGCACTGCTGCTCTCCGAGCGCGACGCACTCGCCGACGCACGCGAGGACCCGCCGCTGCTGCTCCTGGACGACGTGATGAGCGAACTGGACGCCGAACGCCGGGAGCGTCTCGTCGCGCGGGTCACGCGCGTCGGCCAGGTCGTGGTGACCACCACCGACCTCGCGCACGTGCCGGACGCGGAGTGCACCGGCGTCGTGCGCCTCGCCGTCCGCGACGGCGCCGTGCACGAAGAGGCGCTCGCGGGATGAGCGGCCGGCGCCGTCCCAAGCCGGCCGGGGATGCGATCCGCGCGCTGACGGAGCGGCTCGCGCCGGCGTCCACGCTGGGGGACGTGCAGCGGGTCTGGGACGGGGTCGTCGGCGACGGACTGGCGGCCGTCGCCAGCCCGACGGCGGAGGCCGGAGGCACCCTCACCGTGACGTGCGCCAGCGCCGTCTGGGCGCAGGAATTGGACCTCATGTCGGCCGATCTCGTGGGCCGCCTGAACGAGGCTCTGGGGGCCCAGCGACTGAGCGGCATGCGCTGCCAGTCAGTGCCCGCGAAGAGCTGGTCGCGCTCGCGCGCGTGAGGAATAGGGCAGACCGGGCCCAGAGGGGCTAAAAAAGTGCCATTTTGCAGGGAAATCAGGAGGTAGGCGGGGGGCGTTCCGGCACCCGATCCTGCTATTCTTCTGTCAACTGTTGCCACCAGCCCCGGCCGGGTCGAGCACGACACCCGGAGCCGGGGCTTTTCATGTCAGCCGAGGACGTATGGCCAAGAAGCCGAGCGCGAAGAGCACGACCACGGACGCCTCCTACGGGGCGGAGGACATCACCGTCCTGGAGGGCCTGGAAGCCGTCCGCAAGCGGCCGGGCATGTACATCGGCTCGACCGGCATCCGCGGTCTGCACCACCTGGTCTACGAGGTCGTCGACAACTCCGTCGACGAGGCCCTCGCGGGTCACTGCTCGCGCGTCGACGTCACGATCCATCCGGACAACTCGGTCACGGTCGTCGACGACGGGCGCGGCATCCCCGTCGGGATGCACGAGAAGGAGGGCAAGCCCGCCGTCGAGGTCGTCCTGACGATCCTCCACGCCGGCGGCAAGTTCGGCGACGGCGGCGGCTACAAGGTCTCCGGCGGCCTGCACGGCGTCGGCGTCTCCGTCGTCAACGCGTTGTCGGAGGAGCTCGAGGTCGTCGTCCGGCAGCAGGGCTTCACCCACACGCAGCACTACGCCCGCGGCGTCCCACAGGACACGCTGACGAAGGGCGAGGCGACGAAGGCCACCGGCACGACGATCTCGTTCCTGCCCGACAACGACATCTTCGAGGAGACCGTCTTCGACTTCTCGATCCTCGAGCAGCGCCTGCGCGAGACGGCGTTCCTCACGCGCGGCCTGCGCATCACGCTCACCGACGAGCGCGAGGAGGGCAACCGCGTCGAGTTCCACTACGAGGGCGGCATCGAGGACTTCGTGCGCTACCTCAACGAGAACAAGGAGCCGATCCAGAAGAAGGTCATCTTCTTCGAGGACGAGGGCGACGAGGGCGCCGTCGAGGTCGCGATGCAGTGGAACGGCTCCTACCAGGAGTCGGTCTTCTCGTTCGCCAACAACATCAACACCCACGAGGGCGGCTCCCACCTCTCGGGTTTCCGCTCCGCGCTCACGCGCACGCTGAACAAGTACGCTCGCGAGAAGGGCGAGCTCAAGGAGAAGGACGAGAACCTCTCCGGCGAGGACGTCCGCGAGGGCCTCACGGCCGTCATCTCGGCCAAGCTCGCCGACCCGCAGTTCGAGGGTCAGACGAAGACGAAGCTCGGCAACCCCGGGATGCAGGGGTTCGTCGAGTCGATCGTCAACACGAAGCTCGCCGAGTTCCTCGAGGAGAACCCGCAGGAGGCGCGGTCCGTCATCCGCAAGGCCGTGCAGGCCGCGCAGGCGCGGTCCGCGGCCCGCAAGGCCCGCGACCTGACGCGCCGCAAGAGCGCCCTGGAGAACTCGCGTCTGCCGGGCAAGCTCGCGGACTGCTCGGTCAAGGACCCGTCGCTCGCCGAGATCTTCGTGGTCGAGGGTGACTCCGCCGGCGGCTCGGCCAAGCAGGGCCGCGACCGCAACACGCAGGCGGTGCTGCCGCTGCGCGGCAAGATCCTCAACGTCGAGAAGGCGCGCATCGACAAGGTGCTGCAGAACGCGGAGGTCCAGGCGCTGATCACCGCGATCGGCACGGGCGTGCGCGACGAGTTCGACATCGAGCGCGCCAGGTACCACAAGGTCATCCTCATGACCGACGCCGACGTCGACGGCGCGCACATCCGCACGCTCGTCCTGACGCTGCTGTTCCGCGAGATGCAGGAGCTGATCGACGCCGGCTACGTCTACATCGCCAAGCCGCCGCTGTACAAGATCAAGGGCGGCGGGCAGGAGCGCTACATCGAGCGCGAGTCCGAGCTCGAGGAGGTGCTCCTCGCCGACAAGTACGAGAAGTTCGGCGTCCTCGATCGCGACGGCAAGGCATTCAAGGTCACCGAGGCGCGCTGGGTGTCGTTCCGCAAGAGCCTCAAGCGCTATGGCTCGCTCGCAAGCGCGCTGCGCGCCCGGCACGGCCATGACGTCGTGCGGTTCCTCGAGGAGTCGACGCTGCTCGACGAGGGCATCCACAGTGCCGGCGACGCGGCCAAGCTCATCTCCAGCCCTGATCACGAGGCCGAGCACCTGACGACAGAGCTGCTCGCGCAGGACGACGAGCACCTGACCGTGCGCGCGATCGAGCGGCGGACGGGCCTGGCCCAGACACACGCGCTCGCGACGGACATGTTCACTGCGCCGGAGTACCGCAGCTTCGTCAAGGTCCACCAGGACCTCGTGAAGCTCGCCGGAACGCCGCCGTTTCAGGTCACACTCGGCGACCGCTCGGACACGGCCGCCTCGTTCGAGGCGCTCCGCACCTCGGTGCTCGGGCTCGCCCAGAAGGGCGTGCAGCTCAGCCGCTTCAAGGGGCTGGGCGAGATGAACGCCGAGCAGCTGCGCGAGACCACGATGGACCCCGCGAGCCGCACGCTCCAGAAGGTCACGATCGAGGACGCGACCGCCGCCGACCAGATCTTCTCGATGCTCATGGGCGACGTGGTGGAACCGCGCCGCGAGTTCATCGAGACGAACGCCCGCGACGTCGTCAACCTCGACGTCTAGCGCCGTAAGAGGAGCCTGTAGATGTCATCAGCCGACGTTCTGAACGACCGCTTCGAGCCGCGCGCGCTCGAGGACGAGATGAAGACGGCGTACCTGGACTACGCCATGTCCGTCATCGTCGGCCGCGCGCTCCCGGACGTCCGGGACGGGCTCAAGCCCGTGCATCGACGGGTCCTCTACGGCATGTCCGAGCTCGGGCTCGGCCCGACGCGCGGCTACGCCAAGTGCGCCCGCATCGTCGGCGAGGTGATGGGCAACTACCACCCGCACGGTGACTCGGCGATCTACGACACGCTCGTGCGGATGGCGCAGGACTTCTCGATGCGCTACGAGCTCGTCGACGGGCAGGGCAACTTCGGCTCGGTCGACGACGATCCCGCCGCGGCCATGCGGTACACCGAGGCGCGCCTGACGCGCCTGGCCATGGAGATGCTGCGCGATCTCGACATGGACACGGTGGACTTCGTCCCCAACTACGACGGGCGCACGCAGGAGCCGCTCGTCCTCCCGTCGCGGTTCCCGAACCTCCTCGTCAACGGTACGACCGGCATCGCCGTCGGCATGGCGACGAACATCCCGCCGCACAACCTGCGCGAGGTCATCGACGCGACCATCGCGTTCATCGACGACCCGCAGATCACGATCGACGGGCTGATGAAGCACATCAAGGGCCCGGACTTCCCGACCGGGGGGACGATCCTCGGCCGGCAGGGGATCCGCGACGCCTACGAGACCGGCCGTGGCCGGGTCCGGGTTCGCGCGAAGGCGCACATCGAGCCGCTCACCCAGGGCAAGGAGGCGATCGTCGTCACCGAGCTGCCCTACCAGGTGAAGAAGGGCGGCGACGGCGGGCTGATCACGAAGATCGCGGACCTCGTCCACGACAAGAAGATCCCGGACATCACCGACCTGCGGGACGAGTCGGACCGCAACGGCATGCGCCTGGTGATCGAGCTCAAGCGCGACGCGATCCCGAAGGTCGTGCTGAACCAGCTCTACAAGCACACGAACATGCAGTCGACGTTCGGCGTCAACGCCGTCGCGCTCGTCGACGGCGTGCCGCGCACGCTCTCGCTGCGCGAGATCCTCGAGGCCTACATCGGGCATCAGCGCGAGGTCGTCGTGCGC
This sequence comes from uncultured Actinomycetes bacterium, assembly GCA_963823375.1. Lineage (GTDB taxonomy): Bacteria > Actinomycetota > Thermoleophilia > Solirubrobacterales > Solirubrobacteraceae > F1-60-MAGs163. Next base: position 41,737 of record CAWGLQ010000024.1, read on the forward strand.
CGCGCCAAGCACGAGCTCGGGCTCAAGGAGGCCCGCGCGCACGTCCTCGAGGGCCTGCTGATCGCGCTCGACAACCTCGACGCGGTCATCGAGCTGATCCGCGCCTCCAAGGATCGCGACTCGGCGCGCGAGCAGCTGATGGAGCGCTTCGGCCTCAGCCAGATCCAGGCGACGGCGATCCTCGACCTGCGCCTGGCACAGCTGACCGCGCTCGAGTCCGGCGCGATCCAGCAGGAGCACGCCGACGTGACCGAGCGCATCCGCGAGCTGCGCGAGCTGCTCGGTGACGAGGCGCGCGTGCTCACCGTCATCAAGGACGAGCTGATCGAGTTGCGCGACCGCTTCGCCGACGTCCGCCGGACGGAGATCACGGCCAGCGAGGACGAGATCGACATCGAGGACCTGATCGCCGACCAGCAGATGGTCATCACGATCACGCACACCGGCTACATCAAGTCCCTGCCGCTTGCGACCTACCGCCAGCAGCAGCGCGGCGGCCGTGGCGTCACCGGCATGGACATGAAGGACGGCGACTACATCGAGCACCTCTTCGTGTGCTCGTCGCACGACTACCTGCTGTTCTTCTCCAACCGCGGCAAGGTCTACCGCTCGAAGGTCTACGAGCTGCCGGAGGCCTCGCGCACGGCCAAGGGCCGTGCGCTCGTCAACGTGCTGCCGCTGCGCGAGGGTGAGCGCATCCAGGCCGTGCTGTCGACGCGCGACTTCACCGAGACGAAGTACCTCGTCTTCGCCACGCGCAACGGGACGGTCAAGAAGACCGAGCTGCTCGCCTACAACACGCCGATCAAGGCCGACGGCATCATCGCGATCAACATCCGCGACGAGGACGAGCTGCTGCAGGTGCGCGCCGTCGATCCGGAGGACGAGATCCTCATGGTCTCGCGCGCCGGCCTGACCGTGCGCTTCGCCGAGTCCGACGCGCGCAGCATGGGCCGCGACACGACCGGCGTCCGCGGGATGGACGTCGGCAAGAAGGGCGAGGTCATCGCCATGGACGTCGCGCGTGACGACATGGACCTCCTCGTCGTCACGGAGAACGGGTTCGGGAAGCGGACGCTCGTGCGCGAGTACCGCAAGACCAACCGCGGCGCCAAGGGCGTCAAGACGATCGCGCTGACGGAGGCCAAGGGCGGCCTCGCCGGTGCGCTCGTCGTCCGTGAGCACGAGGACCTCATCTTCATCTCCCGCGAGGGGATGGTGCAGCGCACCGCCGTCGAGGGGATCAACCGCTACGGCCGCGCCGCGCAGGGTGTGAAGGTCATGAACATCCGCGAGGAGGACGAGGTCAGCGCCGTCGCGATCGCCGCCGAGGGCGCCGGTGACACGGCTGCCGCGGTCGAGGGCGAGGACACCGCGCAGCCCGCCGGCATCCCCGGCCACGAGCTCGAGTACGTCGACGTTCCGGTCGAGGACGACGTCGTCGAGGAGGCCGCGGAGGAGACCTCCGAGGAGGAGTAGCGCGGCGGGAGATCGATCAGGTCGGCGTCGCCGACCTGTCCCGCCAGGGGGCCGTTCCTGATCCGTCCGGGCGCTTGGTACATTGCCCGAACCAGAGAGAGGAGGTGGTCCGTATCTGTAGTCACAGTTCTTGCGGGACCCTGGAGGTGACCGGCCGCTAGACCGCGGTTGGCTGGACCCGCTCAGCGGAATCCAATCCGGGACACCGTCGTTCCACCTGCCGGTCGTGGTCCCTCCGGCACGCACAGGGTGGGACGGTTCTTTCCAGTCAGTGATTCAACGAAGGGCGCCGGTTTGTCGAGCCGGCGCCCTTTGTTTGTACGGCCCCCTGGCAGGACAGGTTCGGCGGAGCCGACCTGATCGATCTCAGCGCGCTGCCACGACGGATCACAGGCGTCGGTGGTCGGGGCCCGGGACGACCCGGCCTGCGGGGGCCGGGCTACCCGTTCCCTCCTCGACCGGATCGTCCCGGGCCCCACGTACGGCCCCCTGGCGGGACAGGTTCGGCGGAGCCGACCTGATCAATCTCAGCGCGCTGCCACACCCGCGCAGGCGCGATTTCCGCGCTGGTTGCCGTCCTTCGCGGGAACTGTGCCGCTGGGCGCGCAAGATCTTTTTCGGGCCTGGTGTGACCCCTGGTGTGGTGCTTGTGTGCGGGGCGGACCTTCGATCAGGGAGGAACGTCCATGTTGGAGATTCCCCGGCTCCACGTCGCCCTTCGGATGGGGCGCGCCGGCCTTGCCGCCGCCGTCGCAGGTGCCGCCTGTCTCGGACTTCCCGGTGTCGCCTCGGGCGCCGGACATCTCGTCGTTCCGGGCGAGACGCTGTCCGGCATCGCGGCGGCCAATGGCCTGAGCACGTCCGCGCTCGCTGCCGCGAATGGCCTGTCGCCCACGAGCTTCGTCATCAGCGGGACGACCCTGTCGATTCCCGCCCCGGGAACGGGGGCCGCGAGCACGGGTGCGCCCGGCACCCCCGCGACCGGGGGAGGCCATCTCGTCGTTCCGGGCGAGACGCTGTCCGGCATCGCGGCGGCCAATGGCCTGAGCACGTCCGCGCTCGCTGCGGCGAACGGCCTGTCGCCGACGAGCTTCGTCATCGCCGGGACCCGGCTGGCCGTTCCGGCTGCGGCAGCGAGCCAGACCGGGGCCGGCACGGGTCAGGTGCAGGCGGGCGTCCCGAACGCGCCGATGCCGACGCCGGTGCGCCTGTCCGGCGCCGAGATCGGGCAGATCGCGGCGGAGAACGGCATCGCTCCGTCCCTCGCGAAGGCCGTCGCCTGGCAGGAGAGCGGGTTCAACAACGCGGTGCTCTCGTCCGCGAACGCCCGCGGGATCATGCAGATCATCCCGCCGACCTGGCAGTTCATCCAGTCGAACCTGTCGTCCTCGCAGCTCGACCCGGAGTCACCGGTCGACAACGTGCGCGCCGGCTCACTCCTGCTGCGCCACCTCCTGGCGAACGCGGGCGGTGATCCGACGACGGCCCTCGCCGGCTACTACCAGGGCCCGAACTCGGTCCGGCGGATCGGGCTGCTGCCGGAGACGCAGACCTACGTCAGCAACGTGCTGGCGCTTCGTGATCGTTTCGGCCGCTAGGCGGGGGTCCGTGGACTTCCAGCGGAGATGCGCCGCGAAGTACCGATGACACACGCCGGCGGGCGATCAGAATTCCAGGTGTGGGACATGCACCGCTCCATCGCATCGCGCTGATCGCCGCCTTCGCTGCGCTGGTGCCGGCCGGCACCGCCTTGGCGTCCGACGCGGTGTTCGACCGAACCGGCGACGCCGAGACGGGAGCCCTCGACGTGGTTGCCGCGGGCTTCGACGACAGGTGCCAGATGACGTTCACGATGACCGTCTCGCCCACGGGGACCCTGCTGCGCAAGGTGGCGGCGTCGACGGGCGACGGCATGCCCGCCATGCAGCTCGACCGCAACGGCGACGGGCGTGTCGACCGGCTGATCGGTCGGCCGAAGGGCCGCCCCGCAGGCGTCTACGCGGTGTCCGGGAAGCGCATCGGCGGCAAGGTCGCCGCAGCCAGGCTCTCGGTCGATCCGTTCTCCGGCGGCGTCCGGTGGACGCTCAGGTCCGCGCTCGCGGTGAGCGGCGGGAAGATCCGCTGGCGTGCGGTGAATCGCTCGGTGGCTGCCGGCGCCATCGACAGCGCACCGAACACGGGGTTCCGCGTGTCCCGCTGGGCCCGTCGCGGCTGCTGAGCGCCCCCGCTCAGGTCGACTGCTTCGGCGGCATGAGCGCGCCGATGATCCAGAAGATCGGGATGAAGATCCCGATGATGAACATCACCCAGTGACCCTTGCGGATCGACATGACCCCCAGCGTCACGAGCAGCACGAACCAGACGATGCCGAGCAGGACGACGGCGGTGCTTGATGCGGCGAGCGGGATCAGCATCGGCCAACCCTATCCCGCGGCGCGGGACTACGGCAGCGTCCGCGAGCGCGGGAGCACGCGCAGCTCCAGCGGCCGGCGCACGAGCCGTCCGCCGCGCGCCGACAGATGCGTCGCCTGGGCGCCGCGGACCGAGGTCACGGCCTCGACGAGCCTGCCCCTCGGGGTGAGGCGGAGCATCGCGCCGTCCTCGAGCGCCCAGCCCGCCGGCACGTCCCCGGCGACCACGGCGGCCTCGTGCGCGGCGGTCTGCTCGGGCAGGAGGTCCGCATGGCAGGACAACGACGCGAGCACGAGGCCGAGGCCCGGCGCCGCGCGCGGCGCTCCGAGGCCGTTCGCCCAGCGGAACACCATCTGCTCGCAGACCACCATGGCGCCTGCGCAGATCGCCGCGATGGTCGCGCCGCCGCGCAGCGCCGCCCGCAGCGTGGGGAGCCAGTCGAGCTCGCGCAGCGCCCCGGCGAGCGCCCCGGTGTTCCCGCCGACGATGTGGATGAGGTCCGCGTCGAGCAGGCGCTCGCGCGGGTCGCCGGCGCCGGGCAGCAACGAGAAGACGGTCGCGCTGGACAGCAGCCCGCGGTGCCCCATGTGGTGGATGAACTGCTCGTGCTGGCGGCCGTCGTCGCCCTGCGCCGCAGCGACGAGGCAGATGCGCGGCGTGCGGCCGCGGGTGTGCCGCAGGAGGTAGTCGTCGGTGGCCCGGTCCGCGCTGCCGCGGTAGTGCCACCCCCCGCCGCTGACGAGGACGATCTGTCCCGGCCGGTTCGCCACGCTCCTACGCCGGCGCGCCGCCCGGGAGCCATGCTCTCCAGGCCTGCGGGATGCGCGGCGCGGCGACGGCGATGAAGACGTGGGGGTGCGGCGCGCGCGGCGCCTTGCGCGGATGCATGTCGGCCTGGGCCGGCAGCCGGTCACCCTTGCGGCGGTTGCACGGTGCGCACGAGGCGACGATGTTCTCCCAGCTCGAGTCGCCGCCCTTGGAGCGGGGGATGACGTGGTCCACGGTCAGCGTCGAGCGTGAGCCGCAGTACTGGCACGTCCACCCGTCGCGGGCGAACACCGCGCGCCGCGTGATGCGCCGCCGCTCGGCGTTGCGCGGGATGTTCACGTACGCGACGAGGCGGATCACGACGGGCCGCGGCATCAGCGTGTGCTCGGAGCGCAGATCCCAGGACGCCTTCTCGACGACCTCCGCCTTGTCCTTCAGGAGCAGCACGGCGGCGCGCCGGACGGAGCAGACGTTGATCGGCTCGTACGTCGCGTTGAGGACGAGCACCCGTCCAGAATCACGCCCGCGCGGCCGGTGCTCGTCAGCCGCCGCGGACCCGAGTGGAGCTGGTGGAGTCAGCGTTCCCATCGGTGATCTGCGGGGCAGTGTACCGGCGGGTCAGGCGATTCACCGAGGGTTCACGCCGTTGGCGCGTCTGCCGCCCGCGGGTAGGACCCGATCAGGCGCAGGTCCTCGCACAGCGGCCGCAGCGCGTCCAGCGCGTCCGCCGCGGCGCCCGGGACGTCGGCCCGGCCGTCGAGATCGAGCAGGAAGACGTAGTGCCCCAGCCGCCGTCGCGACGGGCGCGATTCGATCCGCGTGAGGTTCACGTCGCGGGTCGCGAACTCCGACAGGCAGCGCACGAGCCAGCCCGGTGCGCCGTCGCCGTCGCCGGAGAAGACCAGGGAGCTCTTCCATCCGGGCGCGTCCGCGGGAGCATCCACGGGCGCGTCCGCGGGGGCGAGCCAGACGAAGCGCGTGGCGTTCGCCGCGTCGCCGAGGTCCTGCGCCAGGACGACGGCGCCGTAGAGCTCGCCGGCGACCGGCGTCCCGAGCGCCGCCACCGCGCCGTCGTCCCCCGTGGCCGCCTCCCGCACCGCCTCGGCCGTGGAGGTCCGCGGCTGCACCTCGGCCGCGGGCAGGGTCTCCCGCAGCCAGTCCGCGCACTGCGCGAGCGACTGCGGATGGGAGAGCACGGTCCGCACGTCCTGGAGCGCCGCGCCCGGCCTCGCGAGCAGGCTGTAGCGGACGGAGAGCACGCGCTCACCGACGATCCGCACGCCGGGCGCGTCGTGCACGAGCGCATCGACGGCCTCGTTGACCGAGCCCTCGAGCGAGTTCTCGATCGGCGCCAGCGCGCGGTCGACCTCGCCGGCGGCGACCGCCACGACGACGCGGTGCACGGTCGGAAGCGGGACGAGTTCGGCGTCCGCCGGCAGGCGCGGGTCGGTGCGCAGCGCCTCCTCGCTGAAGGTCCCCGCCGGGCCGAGGTATCCGATGCGCATCAGGCGTCGCTCTCCGCCGCGTCGGGCACCTCACCGGCGAGCGCGGCCCGCACGGCCTCCTGCTCCTCCGGCGAGAGCGGCACGACGGAGGCGCCCTCCTGCACCTGCTTGACGTAGAGGCGCGCCTGCTCGCGGTGATGGATCGACGAGAGCACGATCCCCGAACGATGGGTGTCGAGCAGCGCGATCGACGTGGACTGGCGCCCGGAGAGCTCGTTGTAGGCGTCGTAGCGCACGACCGCCCGATGGGCGATGGTCGCGTCGAGGCGCTCCTCGTCGCGGTCCAGGCGCGACTCGACCCGTGTGACGACGTCGATGACCCACTCGTGCAGCGCGGCGAACTGGCGCTCGATGTCGGCGGCGTGCCGCACGAGGTCGCGCTCGGAGTCGCCGAGCACGGCCTGCTGGTCGCGGCGCAGCGCGCCGACCCGCCGCCAGAGCAGGGTCAGCACGACGAGGGCGATGAGCGCGAGTGCGCCGGCGGCGAGCGCGGCGATCCCGGCGGGGTCGGTCAGGCCGTCCACGGTGCCCGCAGGATAGGCCGCCCGGCAGCGTCCCGCAGGGCGGTCAGTTCGCGGAGAACAGGACGGTGTAGGTGCCCTGGTTGTTGTCCGTGTTCTCCTCGCCCCCGACGGGCTCGACACGGACGACCAGGGTGGCCGCGGTGCCCGCGGCGGGCACCTTCGGCAAGGGGATGGCGACGTCGGACTCGGTGCCGGGCTGGGTCTCGGTCACCGGCTTCTTGGCGCTGATCGCGGCCTGTCCGGGCGCCGTCAGCTTGACGGTCACGACGACGTTCTTCTGCACGTTGTCGCCCTGGTTGGCGAACTTGACGTTCACGACGACGGGAGCCTTCGCGGGAACGGTCGTCGACGCGCCCTCCTCGAGCGTCGTGTCGCCGATCGCCGTGCTGACGAGACCGTGACCGCAGGCCGTGCCCTCGGGGCAGGAGCTGCCGCCGGTGGTCGTCCCGCCGCCGGCCGTCCCGCCGATCGCCTTCGCGACGGTGTCGGGCGCGAGCCACGTGTAGCCGGGGAGGGACTGGCTCTCCGGGATCGTCTGGCCCTTGATGCCGGCCTCGTTGAGCGCCTGCACGATGAGCGGTGCGGCGCGCTGGGAGTAGATGACGTCCGAGGTGAGGAACATCTGCATCTGCCCGGCGATCTGGTTCGTCGCCTCCTCGGCCTGGGCGCCGCGGCCCTGGGCGGCCGTGAGCTTCTCGGCGATGCGGGTCAGCGCCTGCGCGCGCAGGTTCAGGACGAGCAGGAGGTTCTGCTGGGCGGGCGTCATCTCGCCGGGAACGCTGAGCTCCTCGGCGCGCTTGGCGTCCTCCTCGGCGGTCAGGCGAACCTGGTTGACCTGCACCTGCAGGTCGTTCCCGGTCGACGAGCCGGACTCGAGCAGGTCGAAGAACGGCTTGGCGACCTGGTCGTTGGAGTCGGTGATGATCGCGCTCGCGTCGCGGCTGTAGTCCTTCAGCGCGCGCTCCTTGCGGCTGTCCAGGCAGCCCTTGAAGCCGAGCACGATGAGGATCAGCAGCAGTGCACCGATACCCAGCGCGACGAGCTGCCGCGTGCGCGCGGTCTGCCGGTCGGGCGGGCCGTCGTGGGTCCCGCCGCCACTGGTCGCGGGCTGCCGCGGAGCTGCCGGGCGCCGGGGCGCGCCGGACACGCGCGTGGGCTCGTCGTCGTCGAAGAAGGACATGAGTGGACTGGTGCCCGCAAACGGGCAGGACGATCAGTATGACCGCGCATCCAGATGCACGGCCAATCTGCAAGTTTGCCGTCAAAGCGAGATCTCCTGCCCCGGTCCGGCAGGAGGCCCCGTGCGCGGCGGCGAAGGCGGGAGGTGGTGCAGACCGCCGACGACACGCTCGCGACGGCCGACGCCCGTCACCTGGCCGCGGCGCCGGTCGCACTCGGGCGCTACCGCCTGACGCGTCGTCTCGGCGCGGGCGCCTTCGGTGTCGTGTGGCTCGCGCACGACGAGCGCCTGGACCGGGTGGTCGCCGTGAAGCGGATCGAACTGCACGACGAGCAGGTGGCGGCTCGCGCCGAGCGCGAGGCGCTCGCGGCCGCACGGCTGCAGCACCCCGGCATCGTGGCGCTCTACGAGGCCGGTCGTGACGAGGACGCCGTCTACCTCGTCTCCGAGCTCGTGCGCGGGCGCACGCTCGCGGACCTCGTCGAGGACGGCGCGCTCTCCGACCGCGACATCCTGCGCATCGGCGCCGCGCTCTGCGACGCGCTCGATCACGCGCACGCGCGCGGTGTCGTCCACCGTGACGTCAAGCCCGCGAACATCATGGTCCCCGAGCGGCCCTCCGGCGAGGCGGGCCTGGCGAAGCTCACCGACTTCGGCGTCGCGACGATCGCCGGCGACGACGCGCTCACGCGCACGGGCGACGTCGTCGGCACGCTCGCGTACATGGCGCCCGAGCAGGCCGAGGGGCACGCCGTCGAGGGGGAGGCGGACCTCTACGCGCTCGCGCTCGTCCTCTACGAGGCGCTGTCGGGCGTGAACCCGATCCGTGCCGGCGGCGCCGCAGCGACCGCGCGCCGCGTCGGAACGCGGCTTCCGCCGCTCGCACGGCTGCGCCGCGACCTCCCGCGCGAGGCGTGCGCGGCGCTCGACCGCGCGGTGCTGCCCAGGCCGGAGGACCGGGGCACCCTGGAAGACCTGCGACTCGCGCTCAACGATGCCGTGGACGGCGCCGCGCGCCACGCCGGCCCGGTCGCCGGGGAGCCCGCGGAACCGCGGCTGGCGTCACCCGTCCCCGCGCGCGACCGCCCGCAGCGTGGTGCTCCGCTCCTCACGCGCCGCGCCGCAGCGGCGACGGGCGCGGCCGTCCTCGTCGCCGGGTCGCTCGCGGCGGTTCCCGACGGGATCGCGCCCGGGCCGGGCGCGCCGCTCGCGGCGGGCGGGGCCGCGGCGCTGGCCGTGATGCTGCTTCCGCGCCTGGGATGGCTGCTCGCGGCCGGCGGCGTGATCGCCTGGCTCACGCTCGCGGGTCTCCCCGGCGCCGCCGTGCTCGTGCTGGCCGCAGCCGTGCCGACGGCGCTGCTGCTCCCGCGCGACGGCCTGCTGTGGTCCGTCCCTGTGGGCGCCCCGCTGCTCGGCGTCGTCTCCCTCGCGCTGGCCTGGCCCGCCGTCGCCGGCCAGGCGCGCGACTGGACGCAGCGCGCCGCGCTCGGCGCGCTCGGGCTCTGGTGGCTCGTCCTCGCCGAGGCGCTGGCCGGGCCGCGCCTCCTGCTCGGCGACGCGCCCGGGACCGTGGCGCTCCCGGTCTGGGAGGTCTCCGCCACGCGCGCGGTCACCGACGTCCTCGCGCCGATCATCGGGTCCGGGGTGCTCACGATCGCCGCGCTGTGGGCGGCGCTCGCCGTCGCCCTCCCGCTGATCGTGCGCGGACGCAGCCTCGTCCGCGACGTCGTCGCGGTCACCGGCTGGTCGACGGGACTCGCCGCGGGCACCACCGCGCTCGCCGCAGCGCTCCCGTGGTCGGGCGGCGCGCCGGAGCCTCGCGGCCTCGTGCTCGGCGCGCTCGCCGCGGGCGCGATCGCCCTGCTGGGCGCCGCCGCGCGGGCGCCCGCGACCACCGGCGGGGTCAGCCCCTAGCATTCACCGCGTTGCGGGGGCGCCCCAGGCGGGGCGCGCGCATGCGAGTCCATGAGCGTCCTGAGGAACCTGGAAAGCAAGCTGGCCGGGCTCGTGGAGGGCACGTTCGGCCGCGTCTTCCGCGCGGAGGTGCGGCCCGAGGAGCTCGCCCGTCGCCTGGGGCGGGAGATGGACGAGCACCGCACGGTGTCGCTGTCGCGCACGTACGCCCCGCACGAGTACGTCATCCACCTCTCGCCGCAGGACCGTGAGCGCTTCGCCGGGATCGAGCGCGAGGTGACGCAGGAGCTGTCGGCCTACCTGCTCGAGCACGCGCGCGCCGAGCGGCTCGCGCTCGTCGCGACGCCCGTCATCGAGCTGCGCACCGACGAGCGCCTCGGCCTCGGCGAGTTCGGCATCGAGACCCGCCACGCCCAGGTCGCGGAGCCCCCGCCGGCGCCCGAGCCGCCGGGGCCCACGCGCACGCCCGCGCCCGCACCGAGCCACACGATGATCGTCTCGGAGTCCGAGCGTTCGCAGGAGCGGCTGGACGAGGCGAAGTCGGCCGTCCGCCGCGGCCGGGCGATCCTCGCGGCGGAGGGCAAGCGGTTCGCCATCGGGCCGTCCGGCGCGACGATCGGGCGCAGCCGCGAGTGCGACGTCGTGCTCGGTGACTCCAACGTCTCCCGCAGGCACGCGCGGATCGCGCTTGGCGAGGACGGCGCGTGGACGGTCGAGGACCTGGGCTCGACGAACGGCGTGCAGGTCAATGGCGCGCGCGCGAAGTCGCGGACCGTCCTGCGGTCCGGGGACCGGCTCGACCTGGGCACCGTCTCGGCGCGCTTCGAGGTCGAGTGATGCTGGAGCCCACGGCGGTCGCGCTGCAGGCGGCGTTCATCGCAGTGCTCTACCTGTTCGTGGCGTGGGTCGCGCGCAGCGCGCTGCGCGACCTGCGGCGTCCTGACGAGCAGCGCTGGGCCGGCGCGGCCGGGCCGCCCGCGGCGACCGTGGACTCGGGTGCGACCGGCCTGCATCAGGCCGTGACGCTCGGGGACCCGCGGCTGATCGTCGAGCGCGCCCCCGGACACACACCCGGCATGGAGTACGAGATCGGCGACGGGGCGGTCCTCGGCCGCGGCGACCAGGCGGAGATCCGCCTCGACGACCCGTTCGCCTCGAGCCGGCACGCCAAGCTCACGCGCCAGGGCCCGGTGGTCGTCCTGGAGGACCTCGGCTCCACGAACGGGACGTTCCTCAACGAGGAGCTCGTCACCGGGCCCCAGCCGCTGCATCAGGGCGACCGCGTGCGGATCGGCGACAGCGAGTTCACGTTCGTGGCCGGCTGACCATGCTGCGCGTCGCCGAGCACGCCGAGCGCACCGACACCGGCCTCCAGCGCCGGGCGAACGAGGACGCCTACCACGCGCGCGCCCCGCTGTTCGCCGTCGCGGACGGCATGGGCGGCGCACAGGCCGGCGAGGTCGCATCGGGCACCGCGGTCGACGCGCTCGCGGCGGGCGTGCCGGACGGCGCGGGCACCGTCGAGGAGCGCCTGGGCCGCGTCGTCCAGCAGGCCAACGAGCGCATCCACGCGCTCTCGGTCGCCGACGAGGATCGGGCCGGCATGGGCACGACGCTCACCGCCGCCTACGTCGGCGACGGCGAGGTGACGCTCGTCCACGTGGGCGACAGCCGCTGCTACCGCCGCCGCGAAGGCGTCCTCGAGCGCCTGACGACCGACCACTCGCTCGTCGAGGAGCTCGTGCGCCAGGGCCGCCTGAGCCCCGAGGAGGCCGAGGAGCACCCGCAGCGCTCGATCATCACGCGTGCACTGGGGCCGGAGGCGGTCGTGCAGCCGGACGCCCTCACCGTCCCGGCGCGCGCCGGCGACGTGTACCTCCTCTGCTCGGACGGGCTGACGTCGATGGTGCACGAGGCCCAGATCGCCGATGTCCTGGCCGGCGCGGCGACGCTGCGCGACGCCGCAGCCGAGCTCGTCGCACAGGCGAACGCTGCGGGCGGCCGCGACAACATCACGGTCGTCCTGTTCCGCCTCGAGGAGGTCGGCGCCGGCGGGCCGGACGCCGCCGACGTCACGCGGGTGGGCGCCGCGTCGCTCAAGGCCGAGGACGTGCAGCGCGCACTCGCGCAGGCGCCCGCGCCGGACACCGCGAGCGGGCCCGAGGTCGCCGCCCGCCGCGACCCGCTGCCCCCGCGGGTGGCGACGACGTCCCGCAGGCGCCGGCGGCTGCCGAAGCCCGGGCTCGGGACGGCGCTCATCCTCGCGCTGATCGTCACCGTGCTCGCGGGCGGGTACCTGGCCTCGCAGGCCGTCTACTTCGTCGGGCCCGGCGAGGACGGCTTCGTGACGCTCTACCGCGGCGTCCCCGTCGACCTGCCCGCCGGCATCGCGCTCTACCAGGAGGTGTACGTCTCCGGGGTGAGCGACGAGCAGCTCACGACCGGCCAGCGGGGGACGATCTCCGAGCAGAGCCTGCGCTCGCGCGAGGACGCCGACGACTACGTGCGCCAGCTCGAGCGGGGCTCGGTCGGGACGTGAGGAGCGCGCGCAACCGCGAGCTCCTCGGGCTGATCCCCGCATCGCTGCTCGTCACCGTCGGCTTCGCCGCGGTGCTCATCCAGGAGCGGGCGCTGCGCTCGGACGCGTCGCTGACCTACGGCGCGGTGTTCCTGGGCCTGTGCCTCGCGGCCCACCTGGTGATCCGCGTCCGGCTCCCCGACGCCGACCCGTATCTCTTCCCGATCGTCGCCGTGCTGGCCAGCGTCGGCCTGGTGATGATCTACCGCCTCGACGAGACCCTCGCGCGCGAGCAGGCGCAGTGGTTCGTCGTGGGTCTCGGGTTCTTCGCGGCGACGATCGTCGTCCTGCGCGACTACCGCGCGCTCGAGCGCTACCGCTACCTGATCGCTGCGGGAAGCCTGCTGCTGCTCCTGCTGCCGCGGATCCCCGGCGTCGGCGCGCAGGTCAACGGCGCCTACCTCGGGATCCAGATCGGCTCCCTGTCGTTCCAGCCGGCGGAGTTCGCGAAGATCGGGATCATCATCTTCCTCGCGAGCTACCTGCGCGACACGCGGCAGCTGCTCGTCGAGCGGAAGGTGGGCCCGCTGACGATCCCCCGGCTGAAGCACCTCGGGCCGCTGCTGCTCGTGTGGGGCCTGGCGATGGTGATGCTCGTCTTCATCCGCGACCTCGGCTCGTCGCTGATGTTCTTCGGCGGGTTCCTGGCGATGCTCTACGTCGCGACGAACCGGCTCATCTTCCCGCTCGCCGGCCTCGGGCTGTTCGCGGCGGGCGCATGGTTCTTCTCCGACCTCGGTCGGCCACGTCAGCGACCGCATCGAGGCCTGGCAGCACCCGTTCGACCCGGCGCTGTACGACCGGATCGGCGGCAGCTACCAGCTCGCCCAGTCCCTCTTCGCCCAGGCCGACGGCGGGCTCTGGGGCAAGGGCTTCGGTGAGTCGCTCGTCAAGGTGGGCATCCCGCCCGACCAGGCGATCCTCCTGCCCGCTGCCCAGACGGACCTCATCTACGCGGTCATCGTCAACGAGCTCGGGCTCGTCGCGGCCTGCGCGCTGCTGCTCGTGTACGTCATGTTCGTCGAGCGCGGCTTCCGGATCGCGGTGCTCGCGCGCGACTCGTTCAGCAAGCTGCTCGCGACCGGGCTCACGACGGTCGTGGCGCTGCAGGTGTTCGTCATCGTCGGCGGCGTCACGAAGGTCATCCCGCTGACCGGCGTCACGCTGCCGTTCGTGTCCTACGGCGGCTCGTCGATCGTCGCGAACTTCGTGATCGTCGCGCTGCTCCTGCTCGTCTCCGACCGCGCACGGCGCGAGGCGCGATCGTGAACGCCCCGATCGTCCGCGTCTTCGGCGTGACCCTCGTGCTGTTCGCGCTGCTGATCGCCTTCACCTCGCGCTGGGCGGTCTTCGACCGCGACGAGCTGCAGGACAACCCGCAGAACAAGCGCGCGCTGATCGAGCAGCAGCGGATCGACCGCGGCCGCATCATCGCCGCCGACGAGCAGACGCTGGCGCGGTCCACGCAGCGGCAGGACGGCGCCTACACCCGCCGTTACCCGCTGCGCGGCCTGTTCGCCCATCCCGTCGGCTACTCGTACCTCAACCCGGGGAACTCGGGCCTCGAGCGCTTCTACAACGGTGAGCTGCTCGGGCGCTCGCAGGCGCTGCAGAACACGCTGCGGCGGCTGCAGGGCAAGCGCCGCCAGGGCAACGACCTGCGGACCGCGCTCGACCCGGCCGCCCAGCAGGTCGCGCTCGACGGGCTCGCGGGCCGCGCCGGAGCGGTCGTCGCGCTCGACCCCCGCACCGGCCGCGTGAAGGTCATGGCGTCCGTCCCCGGGTTCGACCCGAACACGCTGCGCAGCGCCAGACAGACCACGCGCCTCAACACCGCGCCCGGCTCGCCGCTCTTCAACCGCGTCACGCAGGCCGGCTACCCGCCGGGGTCGACCTTCAAGGTCGTCACGGCCATCGCCGCGATCGACAGCGGCAAGTACCAGCCCGGCAGCCTCGTCGACGGCCGCAACGGCGTCGAGATCTCCGGCGTCCCGCTCAACAACGACGGCGGCGAGAGTTTCGGCAACATCGACCTCACCACCGCGATGACCAATTCGGTGAACACGGTCTGGGCACAGGTCGGTGAGGACGTCGGCGCGCGCACGATGCAGAAGTACATGTCGCGCCTGGGCTTCGGGCGCCAGGTCGCGGTGGACCTGCCGAGCTCCGAGCGTCGCGCGAGCGGCGAGTTCTGCGACGGCCGCTTCGTCCGCGCCACCAACCCGTGCGTCGACGTCGGGCGCATGGCGATCGGCCAGGACAAGCTGCAGACGACGCCGCTGCAGATGGCGATGGTCGCCTCCTCGGTCGCCAACGGCGGCGCGCTGATGCGCCCGTTCCTCGCCACCCGGGCGGTCGACCCCGAGGGCCGCACGACGATGCAGAACGACCCGCAGGAGTTCTCCCGCGTCATGTCGCCCGCCACGGCGAGGAAGATCACGGCGATGATGACGCGCGTGGTCCAGGAGGGAACCGGTACGGCCGCCGCACTCCAGGGCATCGACGTCGCCGGCAAGACCGGGACGGCCGAGCGCGTCGTCGCCGAGGACATCACGACGCCGTGGTTCATCGGATTCGCCCCGGCGAGCGACCCGCAGGTGGCCGTCGCGGTGACGATCGAGCGCAGCGTCGGCGGGTTCGGCGGCACCGAGGCCGCACCGATCGCCAAGGCCGTGATGGAGTCCCTGCTCAGATGAGCGAGCGCCTGGACACCGACACCGTCGTCGACGGCCGCTACCGGGTCGAGCGCCGCCTGGGCTCGGGCGGGATGGCGGACGTCTACCTCGCGACCGATCTGCAGCTCGGCCGGCGCATCGCGCTGAAGGTCCTGTACCGGCGCTTCTCCGAGGACCCCGAGTTCGTCGAGCGGTTCCGTCGCGAGGCCTCGGCCGCCGCGGGCCTCCAGCATCAGCACGTCGTGTCGGTGTACGACCGCGGCGAGTGGGAGGGGACCTACTACATCGCGATGGAGTACCTGGAGGGCCGGTCGCTCAAGGCGCTGATCGCCCAGGAGGCGCCGCTCGCGCCGGACGTCGCGATCGACTACGCGACCCAGATCCTCAAGGCCGCCCGCTTTGCCCATCGCCGCGGCGTCATCCACCGCGACCTCAAGCCGCACAACGTCATCGTGGACGACGAGGGCGTGCTGACCGTCACCGACTTCGGCATCGCCCGCGCGGGCGCGTCGGACATGACGCAGACCGGCTCGATCATGGGCACGGCGCAGTACCTCTCGCCCGAGCAGGCGCAGGGGCACGCCGTCAGCCAGCAGTCCGACCTCTACTCGATCGGCGTCGTGCTCTACGAGATGCTCGCCGGCCGTGTGCCCTTCGAAGGCGACAGCGCGGTCGCGATCGCGCTGAAGCAGGTGGGCGAGGCGCCGGTCCCGCCGAGCGCCTACAACGGCGAGGTCAGTCCGGGACTCGAGCAGGTCGTCCTGCGCGCGCTGGAGAAGGATCCCGTCGCGCGCTACGCCGACGCGGACGCGTTCATGGACGCGCTCGCGGCCGCGCGCGCGGGCCTGCTCGCGTACACCGGCCCGCCGACGGACGCCACGGTGCTCGGCGCCCCGGCCGTCGTCTGGCCGCCGGAGCCTGCCCAGCCCGCGACGTTCGGGCATGCGCCTCCGCCGCCCCTGGAGGATGGCGAGGACGACGGCCCCGGCCGCCGCTGGTGGCTCTTCGCGTTGATCGCCCTCGTCGCGGTCGGCGTCCTGATCGCCGCGCTCCTGCTCCTGCGCAAGGACCAGGTCGTCGTGCCGAACGTCGTCGGCAGCGACCTCGCGACCGCGCAGGCGGCGCTGCAGCGCGAGGGCTTCTCCGTCGACACCGTCGCCCGGACGTCCGACCAGGCCAAGGGCCAGGTCCTCGGCCAGGATCCCGAACCGGGCAGCAAGGCCGACGAGGGCTCGGTCGTCACGCTGACGGTCTCCGACGGGCCGGGCACGGCGACGGTCCCGGGGGTCGAGGGGCAGACCGAGGCCGAGGCTCGCCGCCGTCTGGAGGCCGCGGGGTTCAAGGTCCGCGTGCGCGAGCGATCGTCGGACTCCGTGCCCAAGGGCGAGGTCATCGGCACGCAGCCCGGTGAGAACACGCAGGCCGAGCGCGGGTCGACCGTCATCCTGCTCGTCTCCGTCGGCCCGAAGAAGGTCGCCGTCCCGAGCGTCGTGGGGACGACCGAGGACAACGCGCGCTCGACGCTCACCGGCGCCGGCTTCACCGTCACCGTGACCCAGCAGGAGGACGAGAAGGCCACCCCGGGCACCGTGCTCAGCCAGACCCCCGGCGCGGGAACCCAGGCCGACAAGGGCTCGTCGGTGACCATCGTCGTCGCCAAGGCGCCGGAGGAGACCAGCGTGCCGAACGTCGTCGGGCAGGACGAGGCGACCGCCATCGACACGCTGACGAACGCGGGCTTCAAGGTCAGCGAGCAGCGCATCACCGTCACCGACGAGGGCGACGACGGCACCGTGGTCCAGCAGGATCCGAGCGGCGGCAAGGCCAAGCCGGGCTCGACCGTCACGATCGGCGTGGGCAGCTTCACGCCGCCGACCGAGACGACGACGCCGACCACGACCGCGCCGCCCGGCGGCGCGGTCGAGGGCACGCCGTGAAGGTCGCGGTCCTCGCCGGCGGGCGCTCGTCCGAGCACGACGTCTCGCTCGCGAGCGCGGCGTCCGTGCAGGAGGGGCTGCTGCGCGCCGGTCACGAGACGCTCTGGGTCGAGCTGGATCGCGACGGCTCCTGGCATCACGACGGCGCCGAACTGGCGCTGCGCCCTGGCCGCGGACTGCTCGACGCCGACGTCGTCTTCCCCGTGCTGCACGGCCCGTTCGGCGAGGACGGCACGGTGCAGGGTCTGCTCGAGCTGCTCGACGTCGCGTACGTGGGGTCGGGCGTCCTGGCATCGGCGGCCTGCATGGACAAGGTCGTCTTCAAGGACCTGATGGCGCACGCCGGCCTGCCGCAGGTCGCCTACGCGGGCATCGACGACGCGCGCTGGCGCGAGGACCGTGAAGGCGTCGAGCGGGAGGTCGCGGCGCTCGGGCTGCCCGTGTTCGTGAAGCCCGCCCGCCTGGGCTCGTCGGTCGGCATCGTCCGCGTCGCCGAGGCCGATGAGCTCGGTGACGCACTGGACCAGGCGTTCCGGCACGACCCCCGGGCGATCGTCGAAGCCGGCGCCGCAGGGCTCGAGATCGAGTGCTCGGTCGCGGGGCACACGACCGCCGCCGATGCGAGTGAGCCGGGCGAGATCGTGGTGCTGCGCAGCGCCTCACCCGGCGGCTGGTACGACTACGAGGCGAAGTACACCGAGGGCGGGATGGAGCTCGTCGTCCCGGCCCGGATCTCCGCCGCGGCACGCGACCGCGTGCGCGAGCTGGCGGTGCAGGCCTTCCGGCTCGCGGGCTGCAGCGGGCTCGCGCGCGCCGACTTCTTCGTCGACGGCGACGACGTCCTGCTGAACGAGCTGAACACGATGCCCGGGTTCACGCAGACGAGCGTCTACGGCAAGCTCTGGGAGGCGAGCGGCGTGCCCTACCCGGAGGTGTGCGACCGGCTGGTCAAGGTCGCCGCGGAGCGGCATGCGGCGTTCCGGCGGTACCAGTTCTGAGCGCCCGGCCGGGTTCGGAGATCGCATCCGGCGTGCGCTGCGCGCCCGCCGGCCCTTTCGAGGGCGACGTCTCCGCTAGCGATACAGGTACACCTCAGAGATCTCCACCTGCTCCTGGCCCTCGGCGAACTGCTCGATCCAGATGAGGTACCAGCGCTGGCGCTTGCCGCCGGTGTCGAGATCGGCTCGTGTGACGCTCGTCGCCTTGGTGATGGTGCCGACGCTGGTCCAGGCCGGGTCGTCGATCGATCCGGGGAGGGACGCGGTGTCGGCGGCGAGCACGCGCCCGCTCCACCCGGGCGTTCCGGTGCGCAGCTCGAGCTGACGGGCGGCGACGCCCGGCTTGGCGTCGATCGCGAGGCCGACGCCGTCCTTGGCGAGATTCCCGTTGAGGTAGGTCTCGGTGTCCCAGACGGTCGCGGGGTCGCGGTCGAGCACGAGCGCCGCGGTCTCCGGATGCTCCTGCCGGTCGCCCGCCGGGTCGTAGTCCTTGGCGCGGCTCTGACCGAGGGAGACCGCCTTGAGCGTGGGCGGCGGCTTGGCCCCCTGGGTCCCGGTCCCGCGCTCGGCGCGTCCGGCGAGCAGCGCGAAGGCGACGACGACGGCGATCGCGACGACGGCGATTCCCAGGAGCCAGCGCGCCGGATGCCGCACGCCGCCCGGCACGCGGCGGCGCTTCTGCTCGGGCAGGGACTGGAAGACGGTCGTCGCCTCGCCGGTGATGTGGCCGCTGCGCGCCGTCTCGATCGCGAGCGCGTCCTCGAGGTCGGCGATGAAGTCGGCCGCGGAGGCGTAGCGCACGCCCAGGTCCTTGGCCGTCGCGTGATCCACGACCGACGCGAGCGCGCTGGACACCTCCGGCCGGCGGGTCTGCACGTCGGGGATCTCCTCGCGCACGTGGCGCATGGCGACCGCGACCTGGTTCTCGCCGTGGAACGGGACGTCCCCGGTGAGCATCTCGTAGAGGACGACCCCGAGCGAGTAGACGTCGGACTGCGGCGTGACGGCGTGCCCGAGCGCCTGCTCGGGGCTGACGTAGTCGGTCGTCCCGAGCACGCGCCCGTCGGCGGTCAGGCCCTCGTCGGCGAGGCTGCGCGCGATGCCGAAGTCGGTGACCCGGGCCGCGCCGTCCTCGTCCAGCAGGACGTTCTGGGGCTTCACGTCGCGGTGCACGATCCCGCGGTCGTGCGCGGCCTGGAGCCCGCGGGCGATCTCGATCGCGTAGGCGACGGCTTCGGCGACGTCGAGCCGTCGCAGCCGGCGGATGCGCTCCTTCAGCGTCTCGCCGTCGACGAACTCGAGGATGATGAACGGCGTGTGGTCCTCCTCGCCGGCGTCGATCACGCCGACGACGTAGGGGGAGGAGACCTTCGCGACGGCCTTCGCCTCGCGCCGGAACCGCTCCAGCTGATCGCTGTCGCGCGCGACGTCGCGGTGCATCATCTTGATCGCGACGGCGCGTTCGAGCGTCGTGTCGAACGCCCGCCAGACCGTCGACATGCCGCCGCGACCGATCTGCTCCTCAAGGCGGTAGCGCCCACTCAGGAGGGTGCCGGTCGTGGCGCTCATGCTTCCTATTGTGGGGGCGAGGACGGGATTCATGTCGCGTACCTGCCCAGGCGGCGGTGCGCTGATGCTCCCGGGGTTCGCCGGGGGCGCGCCGTCACCTACGTCCTGGTCCCCGCAGCCGGTGGCCTGCAGGGCTTCGTGCGGCCGCCCGTACGATCCCGCGGTGCCCGCCCGCCTCTACACGATCCGCCTGTCCCATCCGGCGCTCGCCGCCGCCGGCATGCTGCGGCAGCAGGGGATCGCGTTCCGGGAGCTCTCGCTGCCGGGCGGGCTGCACCCCGTCGCCCTGTGGATGGCCGGATTCCGCAGGCCCACGGTCCCCGCACTGCGCCTGGAGGACGGGCGGCGCGTCCAGGGATCGAGCGCGATCGCCCGGGCCCTCGACGCGCTTGACCCGGGCCGCGAGCTGTTTCCCGCCGATCGGGCGCTGCGCGAGCGGGTCGCCGAGGCCGAGCGCTGGGGCGAGGAGGTGCTCCAGCCGATCCCGCGGCGGTTCATCCGGCGCGGACTGCGCGACCACCTGCGCCAGCGCCAGTGGTTCGCCGACGTGGCGTCGCCGTTCCCCGTCCCGCGCGTGACGGGCGTGGCCCTCACGCCGCTCGTGCCGTTCTTCGTCGCCCAGGCCGGTGCGACGCCCGAGCGCATCGCGCAGGATCTCGCCGACCTGCCGGGACTGCTCGACCGCGTCGACGCGCTGCTCGCCGACGGCACGATCGGCGGGAGCCGGCTCAACGCCGCCGACTGGCAGATCGGCACCACGGTCCGCGTGCTGCTCGCGTTCGAGGACGTCGGGGCACTCGTCGCCGGCCGTCCCGCCGAGGCGCACGCTCGCCGCGTCCTGCCCGACTACCCGGCGATTCCCGCCGCGCTCTGAGGGGTAGGCGCGAAGCTGTCGATTCCGGGGGCGCCCGTTCGTCTCAGAGAGGACCACCACGAGCAGGAGGACGGACCTCATGAAGTACATGCTGTTGATCCATCAGGGCACGACCCCGACGCCGCGCACGCCGGACGAATGGGCGCGCCTCTCGGAGGCCGAGCAGCAGGCGGTCTACGCGGCGTACGCGGAGATCAACAAGACGCCCGGCGTGACCCCCGGCCTCGGCCTGCAGCTCCCCGACACCGCGACCACCGTGCGCGTGGAGGACGGGCGCACGCTCGTCACCGATGGGCCGTTCGTCGAGACGAAGGAGGCGCTCGGCGGCTACCTGATCTTCGAGGCGGACGATCTCGACGCGGCGATCGCGCTGGCCGCCCGCATCCCGGCGGCGAGCATGGGCGGCGCGATCGAGATCAGGCCGACCGAGGCGTGGTAGCGACGCTCGAGCAGGTCTTCCGCGACCAGTGGGGTCGCGTCGTGGCCTCCCTGATCGGCTTCCTCGGCGACGTGGACCTCGCCGAGGAGGCCGCACAGGAGGCGTTCGCCGTCGCGGCCGAGCGCTGGCCGCGCGACGGCACCCCGGCCGCGCCGGGCCCGTGGCTCGTGACGACCGCGCGCAACCGGGCGATCGACCGCATCCGTCGTGACCGCACGCTCGCCGCCAAGACCCGGCTGCTCGCCGACGAGCCCGCGGCGCAGGAGGACCCGATGGATGCGACGGCCTTTCCCGACGAGCGGCTCGAGCTCATCTTCCTCTGCTGCCATCCGGCGCTCGCCACCGACGCGCAGGTGGCACTCACCCTGCGGACGCTGGGCGGGCTGACGACGCCCGAGATCGCGCGCGCCTTCCTGGTGCCCGAGGCGACGATGGCCCAGCGGATCGTGCGCGCCAAGCGCAAGATCCGCGCCGCCGGGATCCCGTTCCGGGTGCCGCCGGATCACCTGCTGCCGGAGCGTCTGACAGCGGTGCTGGCCGTCGTCTACCTGATCTTCAACGAGGGCTACGCGGGACGCGGGGCCCTCGCCGCGGAGGCGCTGCGGCTGGGCCGGGCGGTCGCCGAGCTGATGCCGGACGAGCCGGAGGTCCACGGCCTGCTCGCGCTCATGCTCCTGCTCGAGGCGCGCCGTCCCGCGCGTGTGCGCGACGGCGAGCTCGTGCTGCTGGCCGATCAGGACCCGGCCCTGTGGGACCGGGCGCAGATCGCCGAGGGGCAGGCGTCGCTCGACCGCGCGCTCGCGCTCCGGGGACGCGGGCCGTACGTCGTCCAGGCCGCGATCGCCGCGCTCCACGCCGAGGAGCCGCGCGACTGGGCGC
Source organism: uncultured Actinomycetes bacterium (assembly GCA_963823375.1). Classification (GTDB taxonomy): domain Bacteria; phylum Actinomycetota; class Thermoleophilia; order Solirubrobacterales; family Solirubrobacteraceae; genus F1-60-MAGs163. The sequence continues at coordinate 63,468 of CAWGLQ010000024.1, forward strand.
AGATCGCCGCGCTCTACGGCGAGCTGTCGCTCCTCACCGGCTCGCCGGTCGTCGACCTGAACCGCGCGGTCGCCGTGGCGGAGGCGTATGGACCGCAGGCGGGCCTGCAGCTGGTCGACGACCTCGACCTGCAGGACTACCGGTACCTGCACGCGACGCGGGCCGAGCTGCTGCGCCGGCTGGACCGGACGGACGAGGCGCGCGAGGCGTACGTGCGGGCGCTCGCGCTCGTGCACGACGACGCCGAGCGGCGCCTGCTCGAGCGGCGGCTCGCCGAGCTCGGTTAGGCGCGCAGCTCGATGCCGCCCGGCGCGCTCGCGACGCCGGCGGCGTCCGTCACGGTGCCGATCCGCCGCGCGCCGGGATGCCGGGCCGCGAGAACCGCGGCGGTCTCGTCGGCCTGCTCCTGCGGGACGACGGCCGCGAACCCGCAGCCCATGTTGAAGACCTCCCAGAGCTCGGCCTCGGGCACGTCGCCAAGCGTCCCGACGAGCGTGCAGACGGCCGGCACGGGCAGCGGGTCCTCGATCGCGTAGCCGACGCCGGTGCCCAGGCGCAGCAGGTTCTTCAGGCCACCGCCGGTGATGTGGGCGAGGCCGTGAACCGGGATGCCGGACCGCAGCAGGTCCAGCGCGGCGCGCACGTAGATGACGGTCGGCTCGAGGAGCGCGTCGGCGATGCTCGCGCCCCCGAGCTCCGCCGGCCGCGCATCGAGCCCCGGGCCGTCCTCGACGAGCACGCGGCGGGCGAGCGTGTAGCCGTTGGAGTGCAGGCCGCTCGAGGGAACGCCGATCAGCGCGTCGCCCGGCGCGATGTCGCCCCCGGTGAGGATTGCGTCGAGCGCGACCGTGCCGATGGCGGTGCCGCAGAGGTCGAAGCCCCCGGGCGAGGGATGGCCGCGGATCAGCTCCGGGAGCACGGCGAGCTCGCCGCCCGGGATCTCGATGCCGGCGTCGGCGGCGCCGACGGCCAGTCCCCGTGCGATCGCCTCGGTGGCCGCCGGATCGGACTGCTCGACGGCGAGGTAGTCCACCATCGCGATCGGCTCGGCCCCGACGCACACCAGGTCGTTGACGTTCATCGCGATGCAGTCGATGCCGACGGTGTCCAGGCGCCCGGTCTGCTCGGCGAGGACGATCTTCGAGCCGACCCCGTCCGTCGCGATCGCGATGCCCAGGTCGGCGCTGACGCGCAGGACGCTCGCGTAATGGCCCGGAAGGTCGACGACGCGTGATGGAGACCCGGTCTCGATCGTCCCGAGAACGCCGACGATCGCGGCGACGGCGGCATCGGACTGCGTGGTGTCGACGCCGGCGGCGGCGTAGGCGTCACTCATGCTGGTGATGATGCTCGCAGACGCGCCGGGCGCGCGCGGTCAGCGCCGCAGGTGTACGGCGCGGCTGATGACGCGGCGGTTGCCGACGGCGTCGGTGAGCTCGAGGCGCAGGGTCAGCGTCGCGGTGCGCAGACCGCGCACCGTGCGCCTGCCCGCTGGGGTCAGCCGGACCGTCACGCGCAGGGTCCCCGCTGCCACGCTCCTGGCGCCTGCCCGCCCGATCGTCTTCCCGTGGAGGCGCAGCGAGGCCTTGACCGTCGCGCGCTCGGACAGCGTCCCGAGCTTCAGGCTGACCGGTCCCCGGAGCAGGGGACGCCGGCGGACGCGGGGAGTGGCGGCCGCGCGCAGCGCCGGCGCGACCCTGTCGGCCGGATCGACGCCGTCGCCGGCGCTCCCGCCGGGCCCGTCGCCCGAGGGCCCCGGCGCCGGCGTGTCGCCGACGCGCACGGACACCGTGGCCTCGCCGGTGCGGCCGTCGTCGTCGGTCACGCGCACACGCGCCGTGCGCGTCCCGAGCGGGAACGTCGCCTGCACCGTCGGTGATGCGCCGCTCGTCTCGAACGTCCCGTCGCCGTCGGCGTCGAACGCATAGGTGGCGGTCGTGTTCGGCGTCAGGTCGACGAAGTCCGTCGCCGAGGCGTCGAGGGTGACGGGTCCCGGTGTGGTCCGGCTCGCCGGCGTCGCAGACAGGGCCGCGGCGGGGCCGGCGACATACGCCACGCCCGCCATCCCGGATCCGCCGGGGCCGCCGTGGATCCGGCAGTAGAAGCGCACGACGCCGGGACGCACGTCGCGCTGGAACAGGGTGCCGGACGAGGACCCCGGCGCCCCGTCCTCGAATGCGAGCGGATGTGACGCAAGCGCGCCGCTCCAGCTCAGCACGCCGGGTGCGACGGCGATGCTCGCGGGCGCGTAGACGTACGGGAGCGCCGTCGGCAGCGCGATCGTCTGCGGGCCCAGCGCCAGGGCGTTCACCGCGCTCGGAGGGATGACGGTCGCGCCCGCGGACGCCGGGACACACGCCGCGGCGAGCAGGCCGGCGAGGGCGACAGGACGCAGGCGGGCCACCGGCGGGATCCTACGCCCGCGCAGGCGGGGCGGCGCCGCGTCGCAGGCGCCGGAACGTCACCGCCGCCAGCCCGGTGCGATAGGCCGCGTACGGCCACAGCGCGCCGACGCGCTCGACCGGGACCAGCCGCGCAGCGGCGAGCGTCGACAGGAGCGACGCGCCCATCCCGAGCGCGAAGCTGCCCGTCATCCCCGGCGGCAGCCCGCGCTGTGCGAGCCGGACGCCCTTGAGGACGCTCGCCCCGGCGATGACCGGGAGCGCCACGTGCCGCGACAGCGCGCTCGCCTCGGGCCGGGTGAAGCGGCGTGCGCGCATCGCGGCGAGGGTCATGCCTCCGCGCGAGGCGCCCGGCATCAGCGCGGACGCCTGGGCCAGCCCGAGCAGCAGCGCGTCGGCGAGTCCCGCGTCCTCACGCGTGCGCTCCTGCGGGCCGAGCGCGTCGGCGATGGTCATCGCGGCGGACCCCAGCAGCAGCCCGGCGGCGATCGGGCCGGGGGTCCCGAGGTGCCGCTCGATCGGGCCCTCCAGCGTGAGGCCCACGACGGCGGGCGGCAGGAACGACCCGGCGACGAGCGTCACCCGGCGGGCGTCGAGGTCGCGGAAGGCCTCCGCGACCTCGCCCCGGAGCGCGATCAGCAGCCCGATCGCCGTGCCGGCATGCAGCGCCACCTCGAAGGCCTTGCGCAGGTCGGGCTCGAGCTCCGGGTACGGCCAGCCGAGCAGCCAGGGCACGAGCGTGACATGTCCGGACGAGGAGACGGGGAGGAGCTCCGCCGGGCCGTGCAGCAGGCCCAGCGCGAGCGCGTGCCGTGGCGGGAGCGCGCCGGCGGCGTCAGGCGGCGGGGGCATCGGCGGGCGTCGCGCGCCGCCCCTTGCGCCAGCGGAGGAACAGCCACACCGCTCCGACGACGATCGCCACGATGACGGCGTAGTCGATCCAGTGCAGGTAGGAGCGCAGGTCCTCCCAGTTGTCCGCGGCCTGCTTGCCCGCGAACGTGAGTCCCGCCATCCACGGGATGCAGCCGAGGACGGTGAAGACGGTGAAGCGGATGAACGGCATCCGCGCCGCCCCCGCCGGGAACGAGATGAAGGTGCGGATGATCGGCAGCATGCGGCTGAAGAAGACGGCGGCGTCGCCGTACTTCTCGAACCAGCGGTCGCCCCACTCGATGTGCGAGGGCTTGATGTGCAACCACTTGCCGTGCCGCTCGACGAGCTCGATCCGGCCGAAATACCCGATGCCGTAGGCGATCCACGAGCCGAGGACGTTCGCCGCGACCGCGACCGAGACGACCGCCCAGAACGAGTACGTGCCCTCGCTGACGTTGAAGCCGGCGAAGAGCATCGTCGGCTCGGAGGGGAACGGGATGCCCATGCTCTCGAGCGTCATGAGCACGAAGATCCCGGTGAGGCCGATGTCCTCGACGACGCCGGTCACGAAGTCCGCGAGCTTGTCGGTGACCGACGCGAGGACGAAGAGCGTGGAGAGGGGCACGGGCGGGAGAGGGTAGCGTTGGCTCCCGCATGCCCGTGCCCCTGTTCGACTCCGGGACGCCCCTCATCCCGCTGCGTGACCGGCTGGACGACGCGCTGCTCGGCGTGCTCGACGACGGGCGCTTCATCCTCGGGCCGAACGTCGCGGCGTTCGAGCAGGAGTTCGCCGGATTCCTCGGCGCGGGGCACGCGGTCGGCGTCGCCAACGGCACCGAGGCGCTGACGATCGCCCTGCGGGCGCTGGGCGTGGGACCCGGCGACGAGGTGGTCGTCCCGTCGTTCACCTTCTATGCCAGTGCCGAGGCGATCCCGCCCACAGGGGCGACGCCCGTCTTCTGCGACGTCGACCCCGCGACGTACCTCGCCACGCCGGAGACGGTCCGCGCGGCGATCACACCGCGCACGAAGGCCGTGATCGCCGTTCACCTGTTCGGCAACGTCGCGCCGGTGGCGGAGATCGCGGCGCTCGGTGTGCCCGTCATCGAGGACGCGGCCCAGGCGGCAGGCTCGATCGGTCCGGACGGGCGGCCCGGCACGCTGGGCGCGCTCGCCACGTTCTCGTTCTACCCGTCGAAGAACCTGGGCGCGCTCGGCGACGGCGGTGCGGTCACCACCGGCGATCCGGTCCTCGCCGAGGAGGTCCGCACCCTGCGCTTCCACGGGTCGCGCGACAAGGTCACCTACGAGCAGGTCGGGTACAACAGCCGGCTCGACGAGCTCCAGGCCGCGGCGCTGCGCGTGATGCTGCCGGAGCTGGAGCACTGGGCCGCCCACCGGCACCTCGCGGGCGCGTGGTACGACGAGGCGGGGCTCGGCGAGCTCGTGCGCCTGCCCGAGACCTCGCCCGCGAGCGCGCCCGCCTGGCATCTCTACGTCGTCGGCCACCCGCGCGCCGACGCGCTGCAGGCGGCCCTCGCGGAGCGCGGCGTCGAGTCACGCGCGTACTACCGCACGCCCGTCCACCGGCAGCCCGCGATGCGGCAGTGGGCCACGGCCGAGCTGCCCGGGACCGATGAGGCCGCGCGCACGCACCTCGCGTTGCCGATCAGCGCGGTGATCACGCGCGAGCAGGTGAACGAGGTCGTCGAGGCCGTCCGCGCGGCCGGCGCGGACTGACCGGCCGATGTCGCTGCGCGTCTGGGTGGACCTCACGAACAGCCCGCACGTGCTCGTGCTGCGCCCGGTGATCGAGCGCCTGCGCGCGCAGGGCGCGGAGGTGCAGGTGACCGCGCGCGACTTCGCGCAGACGGTCGAGCTCGCCGAGCGCCACGGGCTGGACGCGACGGTCGTCGGGCGCCACCGCGGCGCGCGCCTGGGCGCGAAGGCGATCGGTCTCGCCGACCGCTCGGTGGCGCTCACCCGCTGGGCGCGGGGCCGCCGGTTCGACATCGCGCTCGGCCACGGCTCCAACGACGTCACCGTCGCGGCGCGGCTGCTGCGCATCCCGTGCTCGACGATGTTCGACTACGAGTGGGCGACGGTCCAGCACAACGTCAACTGCCGGCTCGCGCAGGCGGTCGTCGTCCCGGAGGCGATCCCGCCGGAGCGCCTTGCGCGCTACGGCGCGGCGCGCAAGCTGCGCCGCTACCCGGGCCTCAAGGAGGAGTACTACCTCGCCGACCTGGAGCCCGACGCCGCGGTGCTCGCCGCGCTCGGGCTCGACCCGGCCGAGCCGATCGCGCTCGTGCGCACGCCGCCCGAGGTCTCGCTCTACCACCGGTTCGAGAACGACCTGTTCGGCGCGATCCTCGTGCGCCTGCGCGAGCAGGGTCAGGTCGTGGTGCTCCCGCGGACCGCCGACCAGCGCGCGGAGCTGCAGGCGGCGGGAGGCTTCATCGTCCCCGACCACGCGATCGACGCGCCGTCGCTGGTCGCGCTGTCGGATCTCGTCGTGAGCGCCGGCGGCACGATGAACCGTGAGGCCGTCGCGCTCGGCACGCCCGTCTGGACGACGTTCGAGGGGCGGCTGGGCGCCGTCGACGAGCGTCTCATCGCCGAGGGCCGCCTGCGCCGGATCACGCGCCCGGAGGACGTCGTGCTGGAGCGGCGCGCGCCCGGCGCGCAGGCCGAGCGTATCCGCCGCGATCCGCAGCTCCTCGTGGACCTGCTCTGCAGTCCGCTCGGGCGTCCTGTGCAGGGCTAAACTCCCGGCATGCGCCGACGTCTCCGAACGGCGCTCCCGCTCCATCGGCACTCCCTGATCCAGCTCGCGCTGGACGCGGGACTCGTCGCCGGGGCCTGGTGGCTGGCCTACTGGCTGCGCTTCGACCAGGCGGTGGGGGTGCCCGACCGCTTCGCCGAGTTGCGCGACAGCATGTTGCCGTGGGTCGTCGTCACCGCGCTCGTCGTCTTCACGCTGTTCCGGATCGAGCAGAAGCAGTGGCGCTACGTGACGCAGCGCGACTATCTCGGCGTCCTGCAGGCCGTCGCGGTCATGACGCTCGCGGTCATCGGGCTCGTCGCGATCGTCAAGCCGGTGACGTGGTCTCCGTCGGGCGTCGAGGTCAACGTCGGTGTGCCGACGGGTGTCACCGCGCTCTTCCTGCTGCTGTCGCTCGCGCTGGTCGGCGGCGTGCGCTTCGTCGGCCATGCGATCGCCGAGCGGCCGATTCGCGGGTTCCGGGCGCGCAAAGGCGCGAGCCGGGTGCTGATCGTCGGCGCCGGTGACGGCGGGCGGCTGCTCCTGCGCGAGATCGTCCGCAACCCGCAGCTCGGGATGAGCCCCGTCGGCTTCGTCGACGACGACCCGCTCAAGCAGCGCGTGCGCATCGACGGCGTGAAGGTCCTCGGCGCGACCGACCAGCTCCCGCGCATCCTCGACGAGGCGGAGCCCGACGAGATGCTGATCGCGATCCCGTCGGCGCCGGGCACGCTGCGCGCACGCGTCGCCCGCGCCGGTCGCGAGCGCGGCATCCCGGTCCGGACGATGCCGACGGTGTTCGAGCTGCTGCTGTCCGGCGGCGGCGCGGTCGCCCGCCAGGTGCGCGAGGTGCAGGTCGAGGACGTGCTCGGCCGCGAGCCCGTGCGCATGGAGCTCGACCGGGTCGGCGCCTATCTCTCCGGCGAGGTCGTCCTCGTCACCGGCGCGGGCGGCTCGATCGGCTCGGAGCTGTGCCGCCAGATCGCGCGCGTGGCGCCCCGCCGGCTGATCCTGCTCGATCACGCCGAGGACAACCTCTTCACGATCCAGCGCGAGCTCGAGGACGACCGGCACGTCCACCCGTCGTCGCTCGCCGCGGTCCTCGCCGACTGCAAGGAGGGCGAGCGGATGCGCGAGGTGCTCGCCGAGCACCGGCCGACGATCGTCTTCCACGCGGCCGCCTACAAACACGTCGGCCTGATGGAGGGGAACCCCGTCGAGGCGGTGCGCAACAACGCGATCGCCACCCGGCTGGTCGCGCGCCTGGCCGGTGAGGCGGGCGTCAAGGCGTTCGTGCTCGTGTCGACGGACAAGGCCGTGTCGCCCGCGACGGTGATGGGCGCCTCCAAGGCGCTGGCGGAGTTCGCCATCGAGGAGATGAGCGCGCGCTTCCCGGACACGCGCTACGCGAGCGTGCGCTTCGGCAACGTGCTCGGCTCGTCCGGCTCGGTGGTCCCGATCTTCCGCCGCCAGATCGCCCGCGGGGGCCCCGTCACGATCACGGACGAGCGGATGACGCGCTACTTCATGACGATCCCGGAGGCCGTGCAGCTGATCATCCGCTCCGGCTCGCTCGGCCAGGGCGGCGAGGTCTTCGTGCTGGAGATGGGCGAGCCGGTCCCGATCGTGCAGCTCGCGCGCGACATGATCGAGCTCTCGGGGCTGCGCCCCGACGTGGACATCGCGATCGAGGTCGTCGGCCGGCGGCCGGGCGAGAAGCTCCACGAGGAGCTGTTCAACCCGTACGAGCGCCCGCAGCCCACGCCCGCGGAGAAGATCCTGCGCGCCCAGCGGGAGGTGCGCGAGCCCGACGAGGTCGCCGCCTGGTTCGACGAGATCTCGCTGCTGGTCCTCGAAGGCGACGCCGCCGGCCTCGCCGACAAGGTCGCGGTCCTCGCCGGCGAGCGCTCGTCCGCGGGGGAGCCCGGGGACGCCGCGACGCGCGGAGCGTCCGGGGGCTCCCACTAGCATGGCGACCGCATGACGGCCGTCCTGGCCCTTTCCCTTTCGAGTCAGATCGAGAAGTACGGCGCGTACGCGGGCATGGCCGCGATCGTCGGTCTCGGTGTCCTCTCGCTGCTCTATTTCGCCCAGGCGCGGGAGGTCAAGCGCCTACGCGAGTGGGCCGGCCGCGCGCCCGAGCGCGACGCCGAGCTCCAGCAGCGCGCCGTGGCCGAGGCGCAGCGCCGCGCCGTGACGCCCGCGGCTCGCCCGCAGCCGGCCCGCCCCGGAGGCCCCGCGACGCCCGCGGCGGTGGCCGCCGCAGCGGCCAAGGCGCCGCAGCAGCCCGCGACGCCCGGCGCCCCGGGGACGCAGCCCGGCACGCCGACCGGCCCCAAGCCGCCCGTCCCGGCGACGGCAGCCGCTGCCGCCGGGGTCACCGCTGCGGCGGTGACCGCGTCGGGCAAGCCCGCGCCCGCCGGCGCGGCGCCGGTTGCGCCCGGAGCGCCCGCGACGACCCCGGCCGTGACGCCGGCCAAGCCCGGTCCCGCACAGCCCGCGGTGGCCGCCGCCGCGACGGCCCCGCCGTCGGCGATGCCGGCCAAGCCGGCGGGCACGGACCAGCCGGCAGGCGACACGGCCCCGCCGGCCCCCACGACCTCCGGCGACGCGGCCACGCCCGCCGAGCCGCCGGCCGCCAAGCCGGCCGCTCCGCCGGCAGCGGTCTCCACCCCGACCTCACCGCCACAGGCGCCGCCGCGACCTCGTCCGCGCCCGGCGGCCGCGCCCGTCCGCGCGACGCGGCCGGAGGGGCCCGTGACCCCGCGCGAGGGCACCCGCCCGCCCGCCCAGCACGGATCCCGCCGCGGTCTCCTCGCGGTCGTCGTCGGCACCATCGCGATCGTCGCGATCGCGGCGCTGCTGATCACGCAGGTGTTCAACGGCGACGACAGCCCGACCACGCAGCAGCCCAACAGTGTCGGCACGCCCACCACGCCGGCGGACGACGGCGACGGCGGCACGGCCGCCAAGCCGCAGCCCAAGCGCGAGACGACCCAGGTCGCCGTCTTCAACGGGACGACGGTCACCGGGCTCGCCCGCGCCGCCGCCGACAAGCTCACGACGGCCGGGTACAAGAACGTCAGCCCGGTCACCACGGACACCACGAACCAGGCACGGGCGACGACCGTCGTCTACTGGCAGTCGGGCTCGCGCCGCGAGGGCGTGGACGTGGCGAAGCTCATCGGCGTCAGCAAGAACGCGCTGCAGCCGATGGATCAGAACGCGCGCGTGCTCGGCGGCGGGGCACCCGTCGTCGTGATCGTCGGCGCCGACCAGGCGCAGTAGCGGCGGGCATGGACGGCGGCGCGCAGGCCCCTCAGGCCGGAGCGGCCGATCGCCGCCTGTGGCTCGCGCGACACGGCCAGACCGCCTACAACGTCGAGGGCCGGTTCCAGGGCTGGCTGCCGGTGCCGCTCGACGAGACGGGCCGCCGCCAGGCCGGCGAGCTCGCCGAGGTCGTCGCGCGGCTCGCCCCCGCGGTGCTCGTCGTCAGTGACATCGCCCGGGCGCAGGAGACGGCCGCGATCGTCGGGGCGCGCATCGGGATCGAGCCGGTCGTCGACGCGCGCTTCGCCGAGACGGAGACCGGGGACTGGACGGACCGCACGTTCGCCGACGTCATCGCGGACGATCCCGACGGCTTCGCGCGCTTCGTCGCGCTGGACCCGGACTGGGGCTTCCCGGGCGGCGAGTCGTTCGCCCAGCAGCGCGAGCGCGTCCTCGCGGGCCTGGCCGACTGGCGCGGGCGGGACATTCGCGGGCACGTCGTCATCGTGTGCCACGGCAACACGATCCGGCTGGCGACGCTGGGGACGGACGGGCCGGCGGACCGCCCGGACAACGGGAGCCTCGTGGGGCTGTGACGCGGCTGTCGCAGGTCGTCTTCGGCGTGCTCGTCGTCTGCGCGTTCGCGGCGTTCTTCGTCGCGCAGCAGCTGAAGTCCTCACCGTCCGTGGTGCAGGCCTTCAAGGTGAAGTACCCGGTCGTCTCGCCGAACGGTGACGGCCGCCTGGATCGCCAGCGGGTGACGTTCCGTCTCAAGCGCGCCGACACCGTGGACGTCGCGATCGTCGACGAGCAGGGCGACGAGGTGCGCGAGCTGGTGTCCGGCCGCAGACTCGAGGCCTACCGGCAGCTGCTCCCGAGCCTCGCCTGGGACGGCCTGGACGACGACGGGAAGCCCGTCGCCGACGGCGCGTACCGCGTCCGCGTGACCCTCCGCGGCGAGGGCCGCAGCGTGATCGTCCCGAAGTCGTTCCGGGTCGATCGCACGCCGCCGTCGCCGCGCATCCTCTCGATCGGGCCCGACCCGGGCCGCGGCCCGGAGCTGCTGCCGCACCCGGACGGCGCGCCGGCCCGCATCCGCCTCTCCGCGCCCGCGCGGTCCGGGCGCCTGCTGATCTTCCGCATGTGGCCGGGCGCCCCGCTGCAGATCGCCGCGCCGGGGATCCCCGAGGGCGCGACGATCGTCACCTGGGACGGGACCGACGACGCGGGGCGGCCCGTGCCGCCGGCGCCGTACCTCGTCGTCGCCCAGGTGCGCGACAAGGCGGGCAACATCGGGACCTCCGTGCCGATGACGCGCCGCGGGCTGCCGGCGCTGACATACGGCCGCAAGCTGCCCGGCCGCGGGGGCGTCACGGTCCGGCGCGTCGCCGTGCAGCCACCGCTGCTGGCCGGGCGCGCCGGCCGCCGCGTGCCGCTCGGCACCGACGCACGCGGAAAGCAGTACACGTGGACGGTCCGCCGCACCGGCGCGGCCGTCAGCCGCCGCGGCACCGCGCGCCGGGCGATCGTCCGGATCAAGCCGCCCGGGACGAGTTCCGGCGTCTACCTCTACACGGCGCGGCGCGGCGCCCGCACCGCGACGGTGCCGTTCGCGGTGGACGACCGCGACCGCCACAAGGTGCTCGTCGTCCTGCCGGTCATGACCTGGCAGGGGCGCAACCCCGTCGACGACGACGGCGACGGCCGCCCGAACCAGCTCTCCACCGGGCTTCCGGTACGGCTGCCGCGCGTGTTCGGCACGCCGACCGTGCCCGGGTTCCCGGAGCGCACCCAGCCCCTGCTCGCATGGCTCGACCGCGAGCGCCACCGCTACGACATCACGACCGACGTCGCGCTCGCGACGGGCAGCGGCCCGCAGCTGCGCGGCCACAGCGGCGTGCTCGTCGCCGGGGACGCCGTCTGGCTCACGCCGCGCCTCCAGCGGCGGCTGCGCGCGTTCGTCACCGCCGGCGGGACGCTCGCGTCGGTCGGAGTCGAGTCGTTCCAGCGGCAGGCGCGCCTGACCCCGCGGCTGCGGCTCACCGACCCGACGCCGGCCGCAACGGCGGACATCTTCGGCGCACGGATGACGCCGCTGCGCAACGGCGTGTTCGACCTCACCGCGGGCACCGACACGATCGGCCTGTTCCGCGGGACGAGCGGGCGCTTCACCGGCTACTCGGTGGCCGAGGAGACGAGCTCGCCCGGCGCGGGGCGGATCCTGTCGTCCGCCGTCGACGCCGACGGCGCCGCGATCATCGTCGCGACCCGCGTGGGCCGCGGCACCGTGATCCGCTTCGGCCTGCCCGAGCTGCCGAGCCGCATCTCCGTGGACCCGGACGTCCAGACCCTGATGGGACGCACGTGGGATCTGCTCTCGCGCTGACGGGCTGCGCAGCCCTCGCCGCCGGGGCGCTCGTCGTCCGCGGCGACCGTGCCCGGGCATGGCTGCTGCTCGGCGCGCTGCTGCTCGCGCCGGCGATCCTGCTCGTCCACGTCGCCGACAGCGACCAGGTGCGCACGCTGCGCGACAACCCCTCGCTCGGCGTCGCCGCGGCGGTCCTCGGCGTGGCCGTCGTCGCCGCGCTGGCCGTGCTCTTCCGGCGGATGCCGACGGCGTTCGCGATCGCCGCCGTCGCGACGATCCCGTTCCGGATCCCGATCTCGGTCGCGGGGTCCACGTCGAACCTGCTGCTGCCGCTGTATCTGGTGGTGGCGGCGGGGGCGCTGGCCTGGGCCGTGCCGCGGTTGCGCGGGGAGATCGATCGGGTCGGCTCCGCCGACCCGTCCCGCCAGGGGGCCGTGCACCCGTCCCGCCAGGGGGGCGTACCACCGGGTTGGGTCGAGCGCCTCCTCGCCATCACGCTGGTGATCTACGCCGCCCAGAGCGCGTATGCGGATGACACCGGGCGGGCGCTGGAGAACGTCGTGTTCTTCTACGTGCCGTTCGCGATCCTCTACGTCGTCATGGCGCGGCTCGCGTGGACGGCGCGGCTGGCGGGCATCGCGCTCGGCGTTCTGACGGGGCTCGCGGTCGCGCTCGCGTCGATCGGCTACGTCGAGTACGCGACGCGCCACCTGCTGCTCAACCCGAAGGTCATCGCCTCCAACCAGCTCGAGGACTACTTCCGCGTCAACTCGCTGTTCTTCGACCCCAACATCTACGGGCGCTTCCTCGCGGTCGTGCTGGTGCTCGTGGTCGCGTGGATGCTGTGGCGCGCCCGCCCGCGCGACGTCGCGCTCGGCGCCGTCGTCACGGCGTTCCTGTTCGGCGGACTCGTGCTCACGCTCTCGCAGTCGAGCTTCGCGGCGCTGCTCGTCGGCCTCGCGGTGCTCGGCGCCCTGCGCTGGAGCGTGCGCTGGGCGCTCGCCGGCGCGGCGGTCGTCGCCGTCGCCGCGCTCATCGCGGTCGCCCTGGGGACGAGCGCCTTCGACGGCGGCGGCAGCTCGAGCAAGGCGACGAGCGGCAGGTCGGACCTCGTCGCCGGCGGGGTGCGGCTGTTCGCCGACCGGCCCGCGCAGGGGTGGGGGTCGGGCTCGTTCGCGCGGGAGTACCGCCGCGCCGAGGACGTCTCCGCCGAGCGGGCGACGTCGGCATCGCACACGACCCCCGTGACGGTCGCCGCCGAGCAGGGCGTCGCCGGACTGCTCGTGTACCTCGCGCTGCTCGGATTCGCGTTCGTGCGCCTGTTCCGCGGCGCCGCGCGCGCCGGGCCGGTCCGCGTCGGCATCGCCGCCGCGTTCGCCGCGCTGGTCGCGCACACGCTCATGTACGCGGCGTTCCTGGAGGACCCGCTCACGTGGGCGCTGCTCGCAGTGGGGACGGCGGCGGCCGCGGCCGCGCCGGAGGACGCGTGAGGCGCGAGGCGCTCGCGGTCGCGGGGCTCGCCCTGGTCGCGATCGTCGTCTGGATCCTCGTCCCGACGTATCCGAGCTACGACGGCTACTACCACCTGGTCTGGGGCCGCGAGCTCCTCGACGGGCAGAAGCCCGGCTTCGAGGCCTACCAGGCGCCGACCGAGCACCCGCTGTACCTGGCCCTCGCGGCCGCGCTCGCGCAGGTCGTCGGAGCGGACGCCGACCGCGCGCTGGTCCTCGTCGCCGCGCTGTCGCTCGTCGCGCTCATCTGGGCCGTCTTCCGGCTGGGGCGCGCCGTCTTCGACGTCTGGCCCGGCGTCGTCGCCGCGGTGCTCACGGCGTCGAGCTTCGCCCTGCTGCTGTACGCCGCCCGCGCCTACGTCGACGTCCCGTTCCTCGCGGTCGTGCTCTGGGCGGGTGTGCTGGAGGCCGAGCGCCCGCGCCGCGGCACGAGCGTCATGGCGCTGCTCGCCGTCGCGGGGCTGCTGCGCCCGGAGGCGTGGATCCTCGCCGGCGCCTATTGGCTGTGGATGGTGTGGGAGCGCGACGCCGCGACGGGGCGCCGGGACCTGCATCCGGGGCTGCTCGCACTCGCGGCCGTGGGTCCCGTCGGGTGGGCGCTCACCGACTGGTGGGCGACGGGTGATCCGCTGTTCTCGCTGCACGCGACGAGCGACCTCGCGGGCGAGCTGCAGCGTGAGCGCGGGATCGCGAACGTCCCCGGCGCGTTCGTCCGCTTCCTGGCCGACGCGCTGCGCCCGCCGATCTTCCTCGCGGCGCTCGCCGGCCTGGGCCTCGCGACCTGGCGACGCGCCGGCCGCTCGGTGCACGTGCCGCTCGCGCTGCTCGGCGCGGGCGTCCTCGCGTTCATCGTCACCGGCGTCGCCGGTCTCTCGATCCTCCCGCGCTACCTGACGGTCCCCGCGGTCGCGCTGACGATCTACGCCGGCTACGCGGTCGCGGGCTGGGTGACGCTGCCCGCCGCCGACCGGATCCGCCGACCGTGGGCGATCGCGATCGGCGTGTGCGCCGTGCTCGGCGTGGGGTTCGTCGTCGCCCGGATCTCCGTCGTCGAGCGCTTCGTGAACGAGGTGCGGTTCATCCGCGGCACGCACGACGACCTCGCCGCGATCCTCGTCGACCCGGCCGTGCGCCGCGGCCGCGCGTGCGGGCCCGTCACCCTGCCGAACTACCGCCTGGTGCCCGACACGCGCTGGATCCTCGATGCTCCGCAGTCGGCGGTCGGCGCCCGCTCGGCCAAGCGCCGCCCGTACGGCGTCGCGCTGTTCTTCACCGACGCCAAGATGCTGCGGCGCTTCGGGTTCGCGCAGGGTGCGAGCACGCTGACGAACGTGCCGGATCCCGGCTACGTCCTGGTCGCGCGCAACGGGCGCTACGCCGCCTACGTGAGCTGCCCCGCGCCGCGCTGAGCGCTCAGGCGTCGCGGGCGATGCCCAGGCGCTCGAGGCCGTCCCAGAGCGGGCGGTTCTGCATGCGCGCCGTCTGGCCGAGCGCCCACTCGCGCAGCTCCAGGTCCGGCGTCTGCCGCGCGCCCGCGTGGTCGAGCAGCGCCGCCGCGAACGCCGCCGGGTCGCTCGCGACGCGCACTGCGCGGTCCCAGGTCCGCACGCCGGCGAGGTCCGGGGTCACCGTCCGGCGTCCCAGGCGCGCGTACTTGAGGATCCGGTAGGGGAGCCCCGCGTCGTTGAACGGCTCGACCTTGAACGGCACGATGCCCACGTCGGCCGTAAGGATCAGCCGTGACGCGGCGACGTCGTCCTGCGCGCCGAGCCAGACGAGCGAGGGGTGCTCGCGGCAGGCGGCGAAGTCGGGGTCCTCGCGGCACTCGTCCTCGTGCCACGCGCCGACGAGCAGGAGGACCAGGCGGTCGCCGAGCTCGTCCGCGACGGCGCGCAGGAGCGCCCAGTCGGTGCGCCAGCCGAGGTGCCCGAGCGACAGGGCCACGACCGTGCCCTGCGGCTCCGGCGCCGGGAAGCCGTCGGCGGCGAGGCTCACGACCGTCGCCTCGCGCCCCTCCTCGCGCTCCAGCTCGGCGAGCTTCTCGCTCGCGACGAACGTCAGCGCGGAGGCCGACGCCGCGGCCTCGTGCAGCAGCGCGAGCCGCTCGCGCTGCCCGGGGCCGGCGTCGTACGCGTACTCGTAGCGGTCCCAGCGCCCGTACCAGAGCTCCGCACCCGGGCACAGGCCGACCATCGCCTGCGCGAGCGGCAGCTGGAGCGGGTGGAAGATGACGATCGCGCGCGGCTCGCCGAGATTGCGGCGCAGGCTCTTCACGAGCCGCCGCGCCTGCCGCGACGCGAGCCCGTGGCCGAGCATCTCCGGCAGGCGGGCGATCGCCCCGTACGGGACCCGCGGCGGATCGACGGCGACGACGTGCGGCGCGCGCAGGAGGTCCTCGGCCTGCTCGCGCAGGATGAACCGCTCGAGCTCGCGCGGGAGCAGCAGCACGCCGATCGGCGGGCGCCCGTCAGTCGTTGCCGGAGCCACGAGCGCGCACCCTACTCGTGGATCAAGCGGCGCCCGGTCATGTGGGTACCGTGCCCCACGCATGGAGGGCCAGCTCAAGCGCCTCGCGACCTCCGGGCTGGCCTACCAGGCCGCGGGCCTGCTCGCCGCGTTCCTCGCGCTGTTCACGCTGCCGCTCTACACGCGGCACCTCACCGAGGCGGACTTCGGCTACGCGGAGACGCTGCTGACGCTCGTGATCCTCACGAGCATCCTGCTGCGGTTCGGCATGGGGGAGGCGTTCGTCCGGCTCTGGTTCGACGACGACCACCCCGGGAGACGGCGGCGCCTGGCGCGCACGACGACCGGCTTCGTGCTCATCACGACGACGGTCGCGCTGCTCGCGGGCGTCCTGCTCGCCGGGCCGCTGTCGAAGCTCGTCCTCGGTACGCGGGACGCGACGCTCATGGCCTACGGCGTCTTCGGCATCTGGGCGTTCACGAACCTCGAGATGGCCTACGCACTGCTGCGGGTGCAGGAGCGCCGCCGCACCTACATGCGCGCGGCGGTCGCCAACGTCCTCCTGACCGTCGCGCTCACGATCGTGCTCGTCGTCATCCTCGACGAGGGCGCGCGGGGCTACGTCCTGGGCAACTACGCGGCGTCGGCGGTCGTGCTCGCCGCGCTCTGGATCCTCGCGCTGCGCGAGCACATCGGCATCCCCGACGTCCGCGCGCCGCTCGCGCCGCTGCTGCGCTTCGGCGGGCCGACGGTGCCGGCCGACTCCGCCGTCTTCCTGCTGAACGTCATCGACCGCGCCTACCTGCTGCGGGTCGAGAGCGCCGCGGCGGCGGGGCTCTATTCGGTGGCCATCAAGCTGGCGACGGCCGTCATCGTCGCGGTCCGCGGCTTCCAGCTCGCATGGCCTCCGCTGGCCTACTCGGTCACCGACGACGAGGAGGCCGGGCGGCTCTACGCACGGGTCGCGAGCGCGTACCTGATCGTGACCGGCCTCGCGGTGGCGGGCTTCGAACTGCTCGGCCGCTGGGTCGTGCGGCTGCTGACCGCGCCGGCGTTCTACCCGGCCTACGAGGCGCTGCCCTGGCTCGCGCTGGGCTGGGCGCTGTACGGGCTCTACCTGCTGCTCGTCTCCATCGCCGGCCGCGCGAAGGTCACCATCCGCACGCTGCCCGCCGCGCTCGGCGGTGTCGTCGTGAACGTGGTCGTCCTGGTGCTGCTGGTCCCGCCGCTCGGGATCGAGGGCGCGGCCATCGCCCTCTGCGCCTCCTACGTGGCGATGCTGATCGCGCTGTTCACGCTGACGCGCGGTGTCTTCCGCGTCCCGTTCGAGTGGGGCCGCATCGCCGGGCTGACGCTCGTCGCGGGCGGCATCGCGATCGCCGGCAATCTCCTGCTCCCGACCGACGGGGCCGGCGGGTTCCTGAGCCGCCTCGCCGTGTGGGCGGTCATCCCGCTCGCCCTGGTCGCCGCGCGCGTGGTGCGCCCCGGCGAACTGCGCGCGCTGCTGGCGGCGGCGCAGCGCGCCCGTCAGAGCCGGGTTCCGCCGACGTTGTAGTCGCGCGCCGCCTCGCGCAGCCCCTCGCCCTCGCCGGGGTGGAGCGTCGCGTGGGCGTGGAAGCGGTAGCGGCGGGGATCGTGGCCCGGCAGGACGTACGCCGCGCACGCGCGGACGGTGTACGTCCACGCGGTGAGCCAGCGGACGAGCGCCGCGCTGAGGGCCGAGTGGTGCTTGCGCATGTAGCGGTCGCGGTTGCGCGAGAGCTCGACGATCCGCCGCTCCGGCACCTCGCCGGTCGAGAGCTGCTCGTGGTGGATCGCCTCCGCCCGCGGGACGTAGATCGTGTGCCAGCCGGCCTGCGACAGGCGCTTGCAGAAGTCGACCTCGTCGGAGTAGACGAAGAACTGCGGGTCGAACCAGCCGATCTCCCGCGCAGCCTGGGAGCGGACGAGCAGCGCGGCGCTCTGCGCCCAGTCGACCGGGCGGGTCTGGTCGCCGCGACTCTGGACGACGGTCCAGCGGTGGATGAAGAGCGCGGAGGCCAGCGCGCTCGCCGGGCCCGGGAAGCGCCAGGCGCTGGCCTGCGGCCGCAGGTCCGGCCGCAGCAGCCGAGCGCCGGCGGCGCCCGCGCGCAGGTTGTCCTCCAGCGCCGCGTGCAGCTCGAGCGTGGCGCCCGGCAGCAGCTCGGAGTCCTCGTTCAGCAGCAGCGCGTAGCGGCCGCGTGCCGCGCGCAGGAGCGCGGTGTCGTTCTCGGCCTTGCCGGTGCGGCGCTCGCGCGTGATGACGCGGTCCACGGTGGCGTGCGCGCGGGCCGCGCCGACCGAGCCGTCGGTCGAGGCGTTGTCGAGCACGAGGACCTCCGTCGCGAACGGCACGGACGCCCGCTCGCGCGCGATCGCGTCGAGCCCGCGCACCAGCAGTTCGCGCTGCTGGGTGTTCACGACGCAGTAGGTGACCTCGACATCCGGCACGGACGGGGAAGATATGGCGCTCGTGCGCATCCACGTCGTCGACCCCCCGGCCTACACGCCTCCGTACGACCACGCCCTGTGCGCCGCGCTGGCCCGCGCGGACGCGGACGTGACGCTCGTGACGAGCCGCTTCGCGTACGGCGCGGTCCCGCGCGGCGAGGGCTATGCGGTCGACGAGGCGTTCTACGCGCGCGGGCCGCAGGCGCCCGGCGGACGGGCGCGGCAGGCGGCCCGGCTGGCCCAGCATCTCCCCGACATGCTCCGCTATCGCCGGCGTGCCGCACGCGAGGCGGACGTCGTCCACCTCCAGTGGCTGAGCGTCCAGCAGCTCGACCAGCGGCTGCTGCCCGCGGGCGTGCCGCTCGTCCTGACGGCGCACGACGTCCTGCCGCGCGAGCCCACGCGCGGGCAGCGCGACGCACAACGACGCCTGTACGAGCGGGTGGACGCCGTCGTCGTGCACTCCGAGCACGGCCGCGGGCGGCTGGTCGCGGAGGGTGACGTCGATCCGGCGAAGATCACGGTCATCCCGCACGGCGCGTTCACGCACCTGCTGGACGTCCCGGGCGCCCAGCCGCTGACCGGGGAGCTCGCCGGCATCGACGTCCCGGTCGTGCTCCTCTTCGGGCTGATGCGCCCCTACAAGGGGATCGAGGTCGCCGTCGAGGCGTGGCGCGGCATCGAGGGCGCGGAGCTCTGGGTCGTCGGCATGCCGCGGATGGACACGACGGAGCTGAAGGCGGCGGCGCCGGCCGGCGTGCGGTTCATCGAGCGCTTCGTCGACGACGCGGAGCTGCCCGCGTTCTTCGAGCGGGCCGACGTCGTCGTCCTCCCGTATCGCGAGATCGACCAGTCGGGCGTGCTCTTCACCGCGCTCGCGTTCGGCCGCCCGCTCGTGCTGAGCGCCGTCGGCGGGTTCCCGGAGGTGGCCGATCACGGCGGCGCACTGCTCGTCCCGCCCGGTGACGCCGGCGCGCTGCGCGAGGCGCTGCAGGGCCTGCTCGGCGACCCGGATGCGCGCCGCGCGCTGGGCGAGGCCGCCGCCCGCGCCGCCCGCGAGCGCTACGGCTGGGACGCGATCGCCCGCGCGCACCTGGACCTCTACGCGACACTGCTGCCCGCATGAGCGCGCTGAAGGCGATCTTCTGGGGCTCGGCCGGCCTGCTCGTCTACACGCAGGTCGGCTATCCGCTGCTGCTCGCCGGCATCGCCCGCGTGCGCGGGTCCGCCGGTGCTCCCGAGCCGCCCGCTCCGCCGCCTGCCGGCGAGGAGCCGCACGTCACGCATCGCGATCGCCGCGCACCGCGAGGGCGAGGTCATCGCCGCGAAGGTCGCCAACGCGCGGGCGCTCGACTGGCCCGCGGACCGCCTGCAGGTGCTCGTCGCCTGCGACGGATCGCCGGACGACACGCCGGAGCGCGCGCGAGCGGCGGGCGCGGACGTCGTGCTCGAGCTCCCGTGGGGCGGCAAGGTGCGCGCGCAGGACGCCGCCGTCCGCGAGGCCGACCCGCGCAGCACGGTCATCGCCTTCAGCGACGCGAACTCCGCCTGGGACCCCGATGCGCTGCGCGCGCTCGTCGCGCGGCTGCGCGCCGCGCCCGACATCGCCTACGCCTGCGGGCAGGTCCGGTTCGTCAACGCCGACGACGGGACCAACCAGGAGGGCCTCTACTGGCGGATGGAGATGCGCACGCGCGAGCTGGAGTCCCGGCTCGCCAGCGTCACCGGCGGCAACGGCGCGATCTACGCGGTCCGCCGCGAGGACTACCTCGAGGTCGACCCGGTGATGGGCCACGACCTCTCGTTCCCGTTCAACATGGTCAAGCGCGGACGGCGCGCGGTCTACGAGCCGCTGGCGCGCGCGACCGAGAAGATGGTGCCCTCGATCGAGGGCGAGTTCGCCCGCAAGCGCCGGATGATGAGCCACGCGTGGCCGATCGTCCTGCGCGGCGGGATGCTCTCGCCGAAGGGCTACCCGCCCGCGTACGCGCTGATGATCGCCTCGCACCGGGCGCTGCGCTACGCCGCCCCGTTCGTGCACGTGGTGTGCCTCGCCGCCAACGCCGCGCTGCTCGGCGAGGGGCCGGTCTACGTCGCCGCGTTCGCCGCCCAGGTGGGCCTGCTCGGCGCCGCCGCGCTCGGCGGCGCCGTCCGCGCCCGCCCGTGCCTGATCGCGCGCTACTACGTCCTGACGAACGCCTCGATCGCCGCGGGCCTCTACGACCACCTGCGCCACGGAACGCCCGCCGGCTGGGCGCCGCCGGAGGGCACGCGCTGATGCGGCGCGCCTTCGACATCGTCGTCGCGGCGGGCGCGCTGGCGCTCGCGGCGCCGTTCCTGCTCGTCGCCGTCATCGCGATCCGGCTCGAGTCGCGCGGCAGCGCGATCTACCGGCAGCGGCGCGTCGGGCAGGACGGGCACGCGTTCGACGTCATCAAGCTGCGCACGATGGTCACCGGCGCCGAGCGCCTGGGCGCGGGCCTCGCGGTCAGCGAGGGCGACACGCGGATCACGCGCGTCGGGCGCATCCTGCGGCGCACGTCGCTCGACGAGGTGCCGAACCTCGTCAACGTGCTGCGCGGCGAGATGGCGATCATCGGCCCGCGGCCGACGGTCCCCGTGCAGGTGGAGCAGTACACCGAGCGCCAGCGCGGGCGCCTCGCGGTGAAGCCGGGCATGACCGGGTGGGCGCAGGTCAACGGCCGCGCCGAGATCCCGTGGGATCGAGCGGATCGAGCTCGACCTCTGGTACATCGAGCACCGTTCGTGGGCGCTCGACCTGCGGATCCTCTGGCGGTCGGTGCGGATCGTCTTCGGCGGGGACGGCCTGTACCGCGGTGAGACGCCGGCCTGGCGCGATCCGCCGCCGTCCTAGAGCAGCCCGACCTGGCGCAGGATGCCGACCGAGTCCGAGTAGACGTCCTTGCGCTGCACGAGCCCCGCCTCGCACGGGATGACGTCCATCCCCACCCAGCTCAGCGCGTTCCCGGACGGCTCGGCGACGATGTCGCCCCGGGTGAGGCGCCTGGAGTGCGTGGCATGCGCGGTCCACTCCTGCACGACGAGGCCGTCGCGCACGTAGAGGCGGCGCGTGTCGAAGCGCAGGTCGGGCCAGCCCTCGAAGATCGCGGCGATGTGCGGCCCGACGTCGTCGCCCTCGGCGAGCTCGCCCGCCGTGTGGTTCTCGAACACCATGCCGGGCGCGTGCAGCGCGAGGATCGCGTCGACGTCGTGGGCGTTCCACGCGTCGTTGTAGCGGCCGATCATCTGCTCCAGCGCGGCCGCGCCGTTCGGGTCGCCGGTCGTCACGCCCAGCCCATCGGCTCGTAGCCGCTGGTGCGCGGTGCGGACACGATGAGCACGCGGGCGGGCACGTCGCCGTCGTTGCGCACGGTGCGGCGCGGCTCCGGGTCCAGCCGCGCGAACGTCCCCGCCGGCAGCGGGTGATCCTGCGCCGTCCGCGACGAGCGTGGGCGACCCGGCGAGCGTCAGGAACACCTCCTCCTGGTCGCGGTCGATCTCGTCGTGCTCGGGGATCGCGTCGCCGGGGGCGATGTCCACGACGTTCAGGCCGAACGCGGCGAGGCCGAGCGAGCGGCGTGCCAGGGCCCAGGAGCCGTTGCGCTCCATGTCGTCCACGGTCCGGATGGTCAGGGCCTCGGCGGGCATCAGCACTCCTCGGACGTCGGGTCCCGGCGAGTCTCCCATCGGCCGGGAGCCGGATGCAAGGAGCGGCGCCGCCGGAGACGACCGTGTTCGCTAGGCGACGTCCTGCGCGACGCGATCGAGCACGCGAGCTTGGCCAGGACGGACGCGACGTGCGTCTTGATCGTCGCTCGCCGAGCGCCATCGCGGCGGCGATCTCGCGGTTCGAGAGTCCGCGGGCGAGCAGGAGGAGCACCTCGTGCTCCCGGCGCTCGCGCGCCGAGCCGGACGTCGCGACCGCCGCTGCGGGCGGCGCCGCGACGAACGCCTCGATCAGCCGCCGCGTCACCTGCGGGGCGATCAGCGCGTCACCGGACGCGACCGCCGCACGGCGTCGATGAGTCGGTGGCCGGGCGTCCTTCAGCAGGAAGCCCGCCGCACCGCCGCAGCGCGTCGTAGACGTACTCGTCGAGGTCGAACGTGTCTCGATCAGCACGCGAACCTCGGGGTGGGGCACGCGCAGCGCCCGTCGCCGCGAGGCCGTCGAGCTCGGCCCGGACGTCCATGACGAGCACGTCGGGCGCGACCGGTCCAGGCGGCGAGCGCCGCCGCCTGTCGGCGGCTCCGCGACGATCCTCGAGCCGGTCGCAGGCGAGGATCGCGGAACTCGCCGCGGACGAGCGCCTCGTCGTCGGCGATGGCGATCCGCACGCTGACCGCGCGGCGCCTCGAGCGGGACGCGGCGCTGACCAGGAATCGCCGCCCGGCGCGGGCCCGCCTCGAGCGAGCCGCCGTACAGCGCGACGCGCTCGCGGATGCCGACGAGCCCGTGTCCGCCGTCCGCGGGGTGCGCGCGGTCGTTCGCGGCATCCGGCGAGTCCGCCACGCGCAGCCGCAGACGCCCGGCGGCGACGCTCGAGGACGGCCGCGTCGCTCTCGCCGGCGGCACGGCGACGACGTTGGTCAGCGCCTCCTGCAGGATGCGGTAGGCGCTGAGGTCGACGGCCGTCGCAGGCCCTTCAGCGCACTCCCGGCGACGTCGGAGCAGCGCAACGACCCGGCCGCCGCGCTGCTCGGCAACGGCCGCGTCCTGATCGCGCGGCGGGTCCACGGATGCCAAGCCCGGCTTGCGACGGCCGAACTCTTCGAGCCCCGCCGCCGGGACGTTCACCGCCGATTCGCCGCCACCGGATGACGATCGCTCAGTCACTGCGCGCGTGGCCGTCCCGCTGCGGACGGGAGCCCCGGGTCTGATTGCCGGCGATCGGGTATCCGAGGCGGCCGAGCGTGCTCGGTCCTCCGCCGAGCTGTTCGGGTCGGCGCCCAGGCGCGGGATCGACCGGCACCGAGCCGTTCGGCGCGGTCGACGTCGGCGTCACGACGGCCGCCAGGACGGTGACCATCCGCAACGTCGGCGCGCAGGACCTCGCGATCGCCGCGGGCCTCACGCTCACGGGCGACGATCCGGGCGATTTCGCGATCAGCGACAACACGTGCGCCGGCGCGACGCTGGCGTCATCAAGGCCTCGTGCACGCTGAAGGTGACGTTCACGCCGTCGGCCGACGGCGCCGCCACCGCGCGGATCGAGCTCGCCACGAACGAGCCGTCCTCGACCGCGGTGAAGGTCTCGGGCACCGGCATCGGGCCCGCGCCGACCACCACGCCGGGGATGGCGGTTCCGGTCACCCTGGCCCCGAAGACCCCGACGCAGACGACGGGAGCGACCACCAAGCGGGTGACGTGCACCCGCAAGCGGCTGCGCGGACGCACGCGGATCGCCTGCACGGTGAAGCTCGCCAGGCCGCGCGCCGCGACGGCCACGCTGCGCCGGGGCTCCAAGATCCTCGCCCGCGGCCGCGTCACCAAGGCCGGCCGCGTGACCCTCACGACCCGCTGCTGCGACCCCGCGCCGGGACCTCACACCCTGCGCATCGGCACGACGCGGATCACCGTTCGCCTGCGCTGAGCGCCGCGGCTACGCGGCGGCGCGCTTCTTCGGCGCGCGCCGCCTGCGCGCGGGCGCCACCGTCCAGCACTCGTCCACGAACGCGGCGATCTCCGCGGTCAGCCGCTCCGGCCGCACGCGCATCTCCACGATCGACTCGGCCTCGACGAGGCGGCCGTTCGGCAGTTCGCGGGCGAGCTCGTCCGAGTCGGTGAACGGATGGATCGGGTCGTTCGGGTGACCGAGGACCAGGGCCGGCACCTCGATCGTCCGGCGGACGGACGGCGGCGGGGCGATGCGGCCGAAGAAGAGCCCGCGCAGCACGGCGAGCGACGGCTCCGGGGGGTCGCGCGGCCAGTCCATGAGCATGTCGATCGCGGGCACCCGCGACGTCGGCATGAGGTTCGCGAAGGCGTTCACCACGCGCAGCGCGGGCGCGGCGAAGCGCATGACGAGCATGAACGGCAGGAACGACGCGCCCGCGCCGAGGATCGCGTTGTCGAGCACGGGCATCTCGATGACCATCCCGCGGATCCGCTCGGGCGCGGCGAGCGCCGCCTCGAGCGTCGAGTTCGCGCCGAGCGACGTGCCCTGGACGACGGCCTGGTCGACGCCGAGGTGGTCGAGCAGCGCGAGGATGTCGCCGCCGAAGGCCTGCATCGAATACGCGGTCATGTCGACGGGCCGGTCGGACTCGCCGTGCCCGAGGAAGTCGAGCGAGACGGCGCGGTAGCCGCGCTCGGCCAGCCGGCGTGACAGCGGGCGGTGCATCTTGCGGCTCATCAGCAGGCCGTGGGTCAGCACGACCGTCCGCTCGCCGTCGCCGATGACGTCGTAGGCCAGGCGGCGGCCGTCGTACTCGAAGGACCCCTCGGTGCGCTCCAGACGCGAGGTCATGCCCCACGCCCCTGGGCGATCGCCTCGGCGGTGCGCAGCGCGAGCGCCATCGTCGTCAGCATCGGGTTCGTCCCCGACGCGGTCGGGAAGCCGCTCGCGTCGCCGATCCAGACGCCGGGCGTGTCGTGCAGCTCGCCCCAGCCATTTGCGACGCTGGTCGCCGGGTCCTTGCCCATCCGTGCGGAGCCCATGTGGTGCAGGCTGAACGTCGCGTGGTCGTACGGCTCCAGGGACGCGTCGCGCACCCGCGCGCAGAAGTCGTCGATGGACTCCCCGCCGCCGCGGTCCCACGGCTCGAGCTGCCGGTGGAACGTCGCGATGCGCTGGGCCCCGCCCGCCTCGTGCAGGCGCACGAGCTCCTCGAGCCCCTGGGCGAAGATCCGCCGGTCGAGCTCGTCGTCGAAGTCGTACAGGTGGACGGGGTTGCCGGCCGCGTCGATCGTGACGCGGCCGTGACCGCGGTCGCGGATCAGCAGCACGAACGCCGCGGTGACGGGGCTCGCCGCCATGATCTCCTTGTGCGCCTCGCCGCCGTGCCAGGGGAACGCGGCACCGCTGACGCCGGGTGAGGCGTGCGAGGTCTCGATGAGGTAGCCGTAGCCGTCCTGCACATCGGCGAACGCCATCGACAGCCCGGTCTGGGGCGGACCCCACCATGCCTTCTGCGGCGTGTTATAGACGCCCGCGACGGCGGTCGCCGGATGCAGCCGCAGGTAGTCGCCCGCGGCGGGCCCGCCGATGCCGCTGCGCAGCAGCACGGCCGGCGTGTCGAGCGCTCCCGCGGCGACGACGACCGTCGGGGCGCTGACCGTCACGCGCGCCGTCCGCCCGTCCGCGTCGACGTACGTGCCCTCGACGCCCGCGGCGCGGCCGTTCTCGACGAGCACGCGCTCGACGCGGCAGTTCACGACGAAGCGCGCGCCCGCGTCGGCGGCGTCCTGCAGCCACGTCTTCTGCGTGGAGTTCTTCGAGCCGCTGACGTCGCCGAAGCCCATGAGGCCCGCGAGGTCGGCGTCGTAGTGCGCCTCGTCGGCGTTGCGCGTGATCCGCTGGAAGCCGTGTCCGCGGGCCTCGCACGCGCCCTTGAGGGTCTCCGTCGTCGGGTTCCAGTCCGAGCAGCGGTCGGTGACGTTGATGCGCTCGCTGACGGTGTCGAGGATGCGGTCGTACTCCGGCCCGCCGAGCCCCTCGAGCCCGTGCTCGGTCTCCCACTCCTCGCGCACCCACGGGTACGTGCGCAGGCAGTTCGTCCAGTTGACGGTCGAGCCGCCGCCGAGGTTCGAGCCCGTCATCAGCGCGATGCGCCCGTCGGCGGTGCCGGACATGCCGCCGGCGCGATACAGGTTCTCGTAGGCCCACAGCTCGAGCTGGTTGAAGTCGGCCTCGTTGTAGTAGCCGCCGGCCTCGAGGACGACGACGTCCTTCCCCTGCGTGGCGAGGTGCCCGGCGACCACGCCCCCGCCCGAGCCCGACCCGATCACCACGACGTCGGCGGTCAGCGTCAGCTCCGCGCCCTCCGGGCGCGTCACCGTGATCGTCTTGGGCGCCTCGTCGGCGGACGGCGGGACGGCCCGCGGGCCCGGATAGCCGATCGCCTCCCAGTTGGGGTTGCGGCCGGTGGACGGGTCGGGGAGTGCATAGAAGAGGAGATGGGTCAGGCCCTTCAGGGCGCCGAGGCCCGCCAGCGCGTCGGGGCCGGAATCCATGAAGCCCTTGACGATCGCCTCGCGCCCCGCGAGCGGCGCCTCGACGAGGCCCTGCGCCGCGAGCGCGTCGAGCAGCTGCCGCAGCCCTTCGAGCTGCTCCTCCGGGACCAGGCCGCCGGAGAGCTGCTCCTCGATGACCTCGGGGATCTGCAGGTCGGACGCGCTGCGCGCCCAGAAGCCGGTCGGGTCCTCGTCGCGCTCGACCGGCGCGGCGAACGTGTCGCACAGCGCGGCGAGGGCGGCCCGCTGGACCTCGGACAGGACGACGGTGACGGCCATTGCTGCGACTCCTCCTGATGACGACCCCGATGCGACACCGCTGACAGGGTGTCGAGGGCCGGAGTCTACGCGCGGCGGTGGGACGCGGACACCTGTTGGTGCCGGGGGGACGCCGCGCTACCGTTCGCAACCTGCCATGACGCACCGCACCACGAAGGGACTCATCGTGCTCAGGTTCAGCCGCCTCGCCCTGCTGGTCACGCTGGGCGTCCTCGCGTCGGCGCCCGCCGCCCAGGCGGGGACGTACTCCGTGGGCACCGGGGAGCCCGCGTTCACGAACACGACCACCAACACGAACTGGTTCTCCTACTCGGGGAACGGCTTCGACGGGTTCCGGGTGAACGTCCTCTACTTCACCGGCGCGAGCAGCTCGCCGTACTCCACGATCACCTCCGGGAACCTTGGCAACCCGGCCCTGACCACCACCTGGGCCAACTGGCAGGGGGTCATCAACACGTTGAGCGAGGGCGTCACGTACGGCATGTGCGTGAACGGCGAGGACTTCTACAACTACCTCGGCTCGTGGGTGCCGCAGCTCGGCGGTTCGAGCTGCTCCGACGCGATCATCGCCGGTCGTCGGACGAGCACCACGATCGATCGGACGAAGCCCGCGATCCAGGTCGCCGTGAGCGGCGCCGACACCTTCACGAAGACGGTCCCGATCCCGGTCACCATCAGCTACAGCGACAACCTCGCCTTCCCGTTCCCGGCAAACTTCATCTGTGCGCGGACCGGGCAGGAGCCGGCGGCGGCGGCGTCCTCGTGCAACGCGCCGAACCCGACGCCGCAGTACGACTACAACGCCAACTGCTCGAGCCCCGCGAACCCGACGTCCAAGGTGACGAGCTTCAGTTGCACGGTCACGGACTCCCCGCCACTCCCTGACGGTCCGGTGACGGTCTGCGCGATCGCCGCGGATGCGGCGATTCCGGACAATCCGGCGAGCGCGAATCAGGCGCAGACGGCGGACAAGGCGAACCTCTCGGCGTCGCAGTGTGGATTCGTCAGTGTGGATCGCACCGCGCCGCAGGCGTCGTTCACCGCACCCACGGCCGTCACGACGGGAACGCTCGTCACGGCAACCGGCACCGTGACCGACGCCGGGTCCGGCGCCGGCGGGGTCTCCTGGAACTGGGGGGACAACACCCCGGCCTCCGCGGGCATCTCGTCGACGCACACCTACACCCAGGCCGGCACGTACACGATCACGATGTCCACGGCCGACGCGGTCGGCAACCCGGCCTCGAAGACGGCGACGATCACCGTCTCGGCGCCCGCGCCCGGCGGCGGCACCCCCGGGGGCGGAACTCCGGGGGGCGGCACGCCGGGCGGGGGCACCTCGACCGGCGGAGGCGGCACGGTGACGCCGCCTCCCACGGCGCAGCAGATCGCGCAGCAGGTCGGTGGCTCCGGCGGCGCCGGAGCGACGCAGACGACGTCGGCGGGTGCGCTGGACGTCCTCACCGCCAGGCGGGTCAAGATCAGCGCGAAGCTCAAGAGCCTCCCGCTCGCGCTCACCGCCGAGACCGCCGGGACGGCCGAGTTCGCGCTCGTGACCGGTGGCCGCATCGTGTCGAAGTCCGGGCTGAAGATCACGAAGCCCGGCAGCCTCGGCTTCAAGCTCAAGCTGCCGAAGAAGCTCAAGGCGGGCCGGTACAGCCTGAAGATCACGTTCACGCCGACCGGCGCGTCGAAGGCCTCCAAGAAGACGATCACGATCACGTTCGCCGCTGCGAAGAAGAAGAAGAAGGCGAAGCGTTCAGCGCGGGTCGCGGCGGTGCCGGAGGCGGCCCAGCTGACCGGAGCGCCCGCGGCGAGCCTGCCCGACGGACGGCTCCACAGTTCCGTCCGCCCGGGCGACGGGATCGGCGTCGGGCGTCGATGACGCCCCCGTCATCTTTCCGCTAGCCTGCCGAGACCTTGTCAGGCCGCGTCCCCGCGGCCCGCTCCACCCCCAGGAGGACCTCATGGCCAAGCAGCCACGCATCATCGTCGGCCAGGTGGCCGCCATCACCGGCGGGGGTCGCGGCATCGGCCGCGCCACCGCGAAGGCGCTGGCCCGTGAGGGCGTCAAGATCGCGATCGGCGACCTGGACGCGGAGTCCGCGAAGAAGGTCGCCGAGGAGATCGGCTCCGGCGCGATCGGCCTCGCCCTCGACGTCACCGACCGCGACTCGTTCGCCGACTTCGTCGCGCAGACCGAGGAGCAGCTCGGCCCGATCGACATCATGATCAACAACGCCGGGATCATGCAGCTGGGCCGCTTCGTGGACGAGGACCTCGCCACGACCAAGCGGATGATCGACATCAACATCTACGGCGTGCACTACGGGTGCGAGCTGACGCTGCCGGCGATGCTCCAGCGCGGCCGCGGCCACATCGTCAACATCGCCTCGTCCGCCGGCAAGGCCGGGTACCCGGGCGGCGCCACCTACTGCGGCACCAAGCACTACGTCGTCGGCATGAGCGAGGCGCTCCGCTGGGAGACGCGCGGCACCGGCGTCGAGGTCTCGTGCGTCATGCCGGTCGTCGTGCAGACCGAGCTCGGCTCCGGGCTCCCGCAGACCCGCGGGGTCAAGCACGTGCTGCCCGAGGACGTCGCCAACGAGATCGTCACCGCCCTCAAGGAGGCGCGCTTCGACGTCTACGTCCCGCGCTCCGTCGGCCCGCTGAATCAGTTCAGCGCCGCCATCCCGCGCCGCGGCCGCGAGGCGATCGCCCGCGCGGTGAAGGCCGACAAGGTGCTCATGGACATCGACCAGTCCGCCCGCGCGGCCTACGAGCTGCGCGCATCGCACTCGACGACGGCCGAGCTCGCCGACGCCGAGAAGAAGCAGCTCGAGGAGAGCAAGAAGTCCTGATGGCGCGCGCAGCCGACCGGTCCCTGGCCGGTCGCGTCGCGCTCGTCACCGGTGGGGCGCAGGGCATCGGCCGTGAGACGGCCGCGGCGCTCGTCGCCGCCGGGGCGCGCGTCGCGATCGGCGATCTCGACGGCGAGCTCGTCCGGCGCACGGCTCGTGAGCTCGGCCGCGACGTGCTCGCGCTCGATCTCGACGTGTCCGACCCCGTGTCGTTCGCGTTGTTCGTCGCGACCGCGGAGTCCGAGATCGGGCCGCCCGACATCCTCGTCAACAACGCGGGGATCATGCTCATCGGCCCGTTCCTCCAGGAGGACGACGCCGCCACGCGGCGCCTGGTGGACGTCAACGTCCACGGCGTTCTCACGGGGATGAAGCTCGTCCTCCCGGGCATGGTCGAGCGCGGGCGCGGGCACCTCGTGAACGTGTCGAGCTCGCTCGGCCGGACCGGGCTCTCGAACGCGGCCACGTACTGCGGCTCAAAGTTCTTCGTCTACGGCGCGAGCGAGGCGATCCGCGCCGAGCTGCGCGGCACCGGCGTCGAGGTCACGTGCGTGATGCCGGGCCAGGTGCGGACCGAGCTCTCCACGGGCCTCGCCGAGACCCGCGCCGCGCGCGACGTCGGGCCGGAGGAGGTAGCGGCCGAGATCGTCTCCGCGCTGCGTCGTCCGCGCTTCGAGGTCTACGTGCCCCGCTCGATCGGCCCGCTGACGACGTTCAACGGCGTGCTCCCGCGCAGCGCGCGCGACGCGCTGCGCCGCACGCTCAAGGTCGACAGCGCGCTCGAGCACGCCGACGCCGGCGCGCGCCGGCGGTACGAGCTGCGGGCCGGCGTCGCCGAGACGCCCGTCCTGCCCCCGGGCGACTAGGCCTTCGGCTGCAGCGCCGCCCAGCGCTCGCGCGCCTCGTCGATGGCGACGAGCGCCTCCTCGCGGGAGAACCAGCCGTCGACCATCACGTGCTTGCCCTCGGGCTGCTTGTAGATCGAGTAGAAGTGGCTGATCTCGTCACGCAGCGGCTGCGGGAGGTCGTCGAGCGTCTCCATGTGGTTCCAGTTCGGGTCCTCCTGCGGGACGCAGCAGACCTTGTCGTCCACGCCCTTGTCGTCGCGCATGCGGAACAGGGCGATGACCTTCACGGGGATCACGCAGCCCGGAAACGTCGGCTCGCTGACGCAGACCATCGCGTCGAGCGGATCGCCGTCCTCGCCGAGCGTCCGGGGAATGAACCCGTAGTCGGTCGGGTAGACGACCGAGGAGAACAGGAACCGGTCGAGCTTGATCGCCTGCAGCTCCTCGTCCCACTCGTACTTGTTGCGGGAGCCCTTCGGAATCTCGACAAAGCAGTGAGTCATTCGGAAAGCGATACTACGCGGCCGTGACCGACGATCTCGCCCGCCGTTCCATCGCGACCATCCGCGCACTGTCCATGGACACGGTGCAGCAGGCAAACTCGGGACACCCGGGTCTGCCGCTCGGCATGGCGCCCGCCGCGTACCTGCTGTGGCAGCGGATCATGCGCTTCAACCCGCGTGATCCGGGCTGGCCCGACCGCGACCGCTTCGTCCTCAGCGCCGGTCACGGCTCCGCGCTGCTCTACGTGATGCTGCACCTCTCCGGGTACGACGTCTCGCTCGACGAGCTGAAGCGCTTCCGCCAGTGGGGCTCGATCACGCCCGGCCATCCCGAGCTGGACCACGTCAACGTGACGCCGGGCGTCGAGGTGACGACCGGGCCGCTGGGTCAGGGCTTCGCCAACGGCGTCGGCATGGCGCTCGCCGAGCGCTTCCTGCGCGAGCGCTTCGGCAAGGACGCCCAGCACCACCACATCTTCGCGATCGTCTCCGACGGCGACCTGATGGAGGGGATCGCCTCCGAGGCCGCGTCGCTCGCCGGGCATCTGCGGCTGAGCCGGCTCGTCTACCTCTACGACGACAACGACATCTCGCTCGACGGCCCGACGTCGCTGGCGTTCAAGGAGGACACGACCAAGCGCTTCGAGGCGTACGGCTGGCACGTCGAGGAGGTCGCCGACGTCGAGGACCTTGCAGCGCTCGAGCAGGCGATCGACCGCGCCGTGCGCGAGGACGAGCGCCCGTCGCTCGTTCGCGTGCGCTCGATCATCGGCTACCCGGCGCCGAACAAGCAGGGCACGAGCGGCGCGCACGGTTCGCCGCTCGGAGAGGACGAGGTGCGCCTCACGAAGGAGGCGATGGGCCTCGACCCGGACCTGCAGTTCGACGTCCCCGCCGACGTCGCCGAGCACATGAGCCAGGTCGCGCGGGGCGCGGGGCTGCAGGCGGAGTGGGAGTCGCAGATGCGCGCATGGCGCGAGCGCGACCCGGACCTCGCGGCCGAGTGGGACGCGGCGTGGTCGGGGCGCCCGCTCCCCGGCGCCGGCGAGGCGCTGCGCTCGATGACCTTCAGCAAGGACGGGCTCGCGACCCGCGTCGCGGGCAAGGAGGCGATGGCCGCGGTCGCGCCGTTCGTGCCGACGCTCGTCGGCGGCGCCGCCGACCTGTCGAGCTCGACGAACACGATGATGCCGGGCGGCGAGAGCGCCCACTACACCGAGCGCCAGGCGGGCCGCAACGTGTACTTCGGCGTGCGCGAGCACGGGATGGGCGGAGCGGTGAACGGCATGGCGGCCCACGGCGGGATCGTCCGGCCGTACGGCTCGACCTTCCTCCAGTTCGCGGACTACATGCGCGGGTCGATCCGCCTGTCGGCCCTCATGGGGCTGAACGTCGGCTGGGTGTTCACGCACGACTCCGTCGGCCTGGGCGAGGACGGCCCGACCCACCAGCCGGTCGAGCACCTGCTCGCGCTGCGCGCCATCCCGCACCTCACGGTCATCCGCCCGGCGGACGCCGCCGAGACGGCCGAGGCGTGGCGCGTCGTGCTCGAGGAGCTCGACGGGCCGGGCGCGCTGGCGCTCTCGCGGCAGGGCGTGCCGCCGTTCGGCCGCGGGGAGAACGGCGTCGCGGACGCGACCGGGCTCGTCCGCGGGGCCTATGTCCTGCGCGAGGCCCAGGACGCGCGCGCGACGATCGTGGGAACCGGCACGGAGGTCACGGTGGCGCTCGCCGCCGCCGACCTGCTCGCCGTCGAGGGCATTCCCGCCCGGGTCGTCTCGATGCCGAGCTGGGAGCTGTTCGACGCGCAGGACCTCGAGTACCAGGAGGCGACCATCCCCGTGGAGCTCGTCTCGGTCTCCGTCGAGGCCGGGGTGACGATGGGCTGGGAGCGGTGGGTCGACAGCGCCGTGGGCATCGACCGTTTCGGGGCCTCGGCGCCCGGCCCCGAGGTGCTGGAGCGCCTGGGCATCACACCGGAAGCTGTTGCGCAGCGCGTGCGCGATCTGCTCGGCTGACCCGGATCGGGGACTCAACTCCGCTCGTACATCTGCCGATACATGGGCGGTAATGCTCATGTATCGCGCACAGATGCCGAATTGCGCGAGGCCCGCAGTGCGGGCCTCGGCGGGCGATGGAGCTAGGGGGACTCGAACCCCCGACCTCCTGGGTGCGATCCAGGCGCTCTCCCAACTGAGCTATAGCCCCGCAGGACGGCCCAGTGTATCCGGAGGGCACCGTCCATGAGCTTCCGCGGCAAGCTGGGCATCTTCTTCCTCCTCGTCGTCGTCGTCCCGCTCGTGTCGGTGGCGTTCGTCCTGTTCCGCCTCGTCGACGACAACGAGACCGGCAAGGCCGACGCGCGCCTGGCGAGCAATCAGGCCGTCGCGCTCAAGCTGACCCGCGAGGCGCGCACGAGCGCGGGCACGATCGCCGAGCGCGTCGTCGACGACCGGCAGGTCGGCGCGGCGCTGCGGTCCGGCGACGACGCCGCGCTGCAGGCGCGGCTCCGGGTCCTGCGCAGGAGCACCGGCGCCACGCGCCTCACGATCGTTCGCAGCCGCGAGACGGTCGCCGACACGGGCGGCGCGACCGCCGTCTTCCCCGCATTCCGCACGCTGGTCGACGGCCGCGACCGCCCGCAGGGCACGCTGGCCGTCTCCGTTGCGAGCGCGCCGTCCTTCGCCCGCCGGGTCGCCGGCGTGACCGGTCTGGACGCGATCATCGCGACGCGCGAAGGAATCGTCGGATCGACGCTGCGCGGTGTGCCGCTCGGCACCCTGCCCGTGCGCCGCGGCATGGTCGATGCGCCGGCGGGGTCGTTCCGCGCGGCCACCTTCGACGAGCCCGGCTTCGACTCGCAGATCTCGCGCGTGACCGTGCTGGAGCCGGCCTCCGTCGTCGCGGGGCAGCAACAGCAGAGCCGCGTCCTGATCGGGACGCTGCTCGTCGGCTTCATGATGATCGCGCTGACGCTGGCGTGGTTCCTGGCCCGCTCGCTGCACGCCCAGCTGGCCGGATTCCTCGAGGCCGCCAGGCGCATCGGCGCCGGCGACTACGCCTCGCGCGTACCGACGACGGGCAACGACGACTTCGCCGCGCTGGGCGAGGAGTTCAACAAGATGTCGGGCGAGCTCGAAGCGCGTGAGCGGGACCTGAAGGTCGAGCGCGAGCGGCTGCGCCGCGCGCTGCGCCGCCTCGGCGAGGCGTTCGCCTCGGGCCTGGACCGCCACCGCCTGCTCGAGGTCGCGGTCGCCGCGATGTGCGAGGGCGTCGCCGCAGATGCCGGCCGGGCCTGGGCGCGTCACCCCGGCGGCGACCTGGAGGTCGTCGTCACGAGCGGCGACGTCGAGGCCGCGGACGCCGCCATGTCGGCCGTCGAAGCGCAGGCGTTCGCCGTCGGCGCGTCGGCGCGCGGCGTCGCCAACCACCGTGCGGCGATCGCGCTCCCGCTGCGCACCCCCGCCGGCGAGCTCGTCGGCTTCGTCTCCATCGCCCGCCGCGAGGGCGGGTTCACCGACCCCGAGCGCGAGCTCCTCGGCTACCTGGCCCAGCAGGCCGCGCAGTCGCTGGAGAACGCCGACCTGCACGAGGTCGTCGAGCGGCAGGCGATCGAGGACGGCCTGACCGGGCTCGCGAATCGCCGCCTCTTCGAGGAGCGGCTCAGCTCCGAGGCCGAGCGCGCCCGGCGCCACCCGGCCCAGCCGCTCGCCCTCGTCATGCTCGACCTCGACGACTTCAAGGCCGTCAACGACCGGCTCGGCCACATCGCCGGCGACGAGGTGCTGCGCGCCGTGGCGGGCGTGATGCGCGAGGATCGCCGCGAGAACGACCTCGCGGCGCGCTACGGCGGCGAGGAGCTCGCGCTCATCCTTCCGGGCGCCGATCTCGACGGCGCCTGGCACGCCGCGGAGCGGATCCGTGAGGCCGTCGAAGACCTCGACCTGCCGCTGCCCGGAGCCGAGGGCGGCTCCCTGCGCGTGACGATCAGCGCCGGCGTCGCGGTGTTCGGGCACGGGGCGGATGACCGCGCCGGCCTGGTCGCCGCCGCCGACGATGCGCTGTACCAGGCAAAGCGCTCCGGGAAGAACCGCGTCGCCCGCGCGGACAGTCCTGCCGCCCTGCCCGCGGAGTAGGCTCCGGGGTCCATGGGACTCCTCGACGACGCGATTCGCGAGCACCTGGAGCTCAAGCGCCGGCTGGGCGCCGACCCGACCGACGTCGAGCGCCTCGAGCGCGAGGCGTTCGGCGCATCCGAGGCCGCGCAGCCGCCGCCCGCTGCCGTGCAGGACGCCCCGGAGGCAGCGGCAGAGCCCGAGCCCGCCGCGGCCGAGCAGGCCCCGCCGGAACCCGAGCCCGAGCGGGCTCCCGAGCCGGTCGCCGCCGAGCCGGGGCCCGTCGAGCAGCCGACGCGGCAGTTCACCCTCGAGGAGCTGGAGGACGCCGAGAACGCCGCGCCCCCGGCGCGTGAGGCCCCCGCGGAGGCCGAGCCGGAGACCGCGGACGGCGAGCACGACGAGCTCGAGGAGACGCCGGACTTCCTCCAGGAGACGCCCGAGCACGACCGGCTCTGGTTCGAGCAGAAGCCGCCGAAGGACTTCGACTTCTGAGCGGCGGGCGCTGAACCGGTGGCGCTTCCGCTGACGTGGCTCGACGTCTTCGCGGCGGAGCCGCTGACCGGCAATCCGCTCGTCGTCGTGCACGACGCCGACGAGCTCAGCGACGACGTGATGCAGCGCTTCGCGCGCGAGACGCGCCAGGCGGAGACGACGTTCGTGCAGGCGGCCACCGCGCCCGGCGCGGACTACCGCAACCGCATCTTCGACACGCGACGCGAGCTGCCGATGGCGGGCCACCCGTCGCTCGGCACCGCCGTCGCCATCGCCCACCGCGCCGGCGAGCAGCGCGCCCGGTACGTCCAGCAGACGCCGGCCGGCCAGCAGCTCGTCGAGGTCGAGCTTCCCGAGGACGGCGGCGCGGCGCGGGCATCGATGCTGCAGGAGCCGGCCACGTTCGGGCCGGTGGCGGACGCTGCGCAGACGCTCGCGGCGGCGGGCCTCACCGGGGCCGACGCGCACCCCGACCTCCCGCCGCAGGAGGTCACGACCGGCTACCGCCACCTGATCGCGCCGGTGCGCAACCCGGACGTGCTCGCCCGCTGCGCCCCGACGTTCGCGTCCCTGGAGGCCCTGCTCGAGTCGCGCGGGTGCGGCGTGCTCTATCTCGCCGCCGTGGATCCCGACCTCGGGTACGCGCAGGCCCGGTCGTTCTACTGCGACGTCGGCGGCGCGGTGTCCGAGGACCCGGCGACGGGCTCGGCCGCCGGCCCGCTCTGCGCCTACCTGCACGAGCGCCTGGGCATCGACCGGATCCTCGTCGACCAGGGCGTGATGATGGGCCGCCCGAGCCGGCTGGAGGCGCAGATGGACCTCGACCGGGTGCGCGTCAGCGGCGACGTCGTCGTGCTCGCCGTGGGCGAGATCAGCCTGCCGGCCGCCTGAGCCGCGGCGAGAAGCGATCAGGGACTGGTCGAAAAGCGCCACCGCGTTCGTCCGTCGGCCGTCCGCGGCGGGAAAAGCTCAGTCACTGGGCGTTTCTCGCCAAACGAGCGTCCAGCAGGCGATGCACGGACTTCAGGTCCGGCTCCCCGGGGCCGACGCTGACCGGGCATCACAGAGCGCGCGTCGCATCGTCGGGGAACGGCGACGCGCCACACGGCACTTGCCTCTGGAGGGCAAGGACGCTGCGGGTGCGCCCCCGACCGCCAACGCGCCGGGGGCGCGCCCGTCGCCGTGCCGCGCTCATCCGCCGGGGCTACAATCCGCGGCCACGGGGCCATAGCTCAGCTGGGAGAGCGCCTGCTTTGCAAGCAGGAGGTCAGGGGTTCGATCCCCCTTGGCTCCACTGGAGGAATCACCTGGCGGCGTCCAAGATCGTGCTGACGCCGTAGGACCGCTCAGCGCCCGACGCGGTCGGTCTCGTGGGCCCACATCGCGATCTCGACGCGGTTGCGGGCGCCGAGCTTGGCCATCAGGCTCGCGAGGTGGGTCTTGACGGTGCTGAGGCTGATGTGGAGCTCGTCGGCGATCTCGCTGTTGGTCCGGCCGCGCGCCACCGTCAGCAGG
The DNA here is from genome assembly GCA_963823375.1 of uncultured Actinomycetes bacterium. Classification (GTDB taxonomy): domain Bacteria; phylum Actinomycetota; class Thermoleophilia; order Solirubrobacterales; family Solirubrobacteraceae; genus F1-60-MAGs163. The sequence goes on from CAWGLQ010000024.1 coordinate 100,401, forward strand.
ACCTCCTCCTCGCGGTCGGTCAGCGGCTCGGCCGGCTGCGCGGGCGGGCGTCCGGCGTGCGTCTCGGCGAACGTCGCGAGCAGCCGCACGGTGACGCTCGGGGCGATCAGCGCGTCGCCGTCGGCGGCCGCGTGGATCGCCTGGATCAGCAGCGCGCGGTCCGGCGTCCTTGAGCAGGAAGCCGCGGGCGCCGGCCTTCAGCGCACCGTGCACGTACTCGTCGAGGTCGAAGGTCGTGATCACGACGATCGCGATCGGGTCGTCGACGTCGGGGCCGGCCAGCTGCCGGGTGGCCTCGATGCCGTCCACGTCGCGGCATGCGGATGTCGAACAGGCACACGTCGGGCCGCAGCTCGCGGGCCAGTGCCACCGCCTCGCGCCCGTCGGCGGCCTCGCCGACGACCTCGATGTCCGGGCTGGGCGTCGAGGATCATGCGCAGCCCGGTGCGCACGAGCTCCTGGTCGTCGGCGACGAGCACGCGGATGCTCATGCGCTCGACCCCGCCCGGGGCAGCACCGCGCTGACCGTCCACCCCCTGCCGGGGCCCGGGCCGGCCTCGAGGCGTGCCGCCGAGCAGCGCGGCCCGCTCGGTCATGCCGACGAGGCCGTAGCCGGGCTCGCTGCTGCCGGCGCCGGTCGGGTCGCCGTCGTCGCGCGACCGTCAGCCGCACGCAGTCGTCCTCGCCCGCGACGCGGACGTCGATCCGGGTCGCATGGCGGGCGTGCCGCAGCGCGTTGGTGATCGACTCCTGCGCGAGGCGGTAGACGCCGCGCCGACCGACGGCCGCAGCTCGTCGAGGTCGCCGCTGAGCTGCACCTCGACGCGGGGCCCGTGGGCCGCGTCGCGCGCGAGGCGCTCGATGTCGGCGACGCCCGGCTGCGGGGCCAGGTCGGCCTCCTCGCCGTCGCGCAGGACGCCGACCATGGTGCGCATCTCGGCGAGCGTGCGCGAGGCCGCCTCCTCGATGACCTCGAGCGCGCGCGACCGCGGCGGCGGGGTCGGCGGCGCGCGAGCGCCCGCCCGGCCTGGGCCTGGATCGCGATCGCCGAGACGTGGTGGGCGACGGTGTCGTGCAGCTCGCGGGCCAGCTGCTCGCGCTCGCGCAGCTTGACCTGGTCGACCTCGCGCAGCCGCTCGGCGGAGCGGTAGCGGACCGACGCGCCGAGCGCCGCCGGGAAGAGCAGGAACATCGTCCCGAGCACCGCGTCGCCGACGCCCGGTGGAATCCGCGGCGAGGCCGACGACGTCGGTGACGAGGATGATCGCCAGCCCGATCGCCGCCTCGCGCCCGGACCCCCAGCGAAAGAGCGAGTAGGGCAGCAGCACCACGCACACGGTCGTGTCGAGGCCGACCGGCGCCGTGCCGGCGATCAGCGCCGCGAGGCTGACGACCGACACCGCCCCGAACGCAGCGGCGACGACCGCCAGCGGGTGCGTGCGGCGCCAGGGCAGCAGCGCCACGACCGCCAGGCAGAGCACGATCGCGACCCCTCGCCACGCCAGGTCCTCGCGCAGCATCCCCTCGAGCAGCGCCGCCGGGACGAGCACCGCGACGAGCGCCCAGTCGCGCCAGACGCGCGCAGGGGGCGCCGGAGCTCGGGGCTCGGACCACAGCGATCGGGCGGCGCTTCTGACCACGAGGCCAGCGTAGGGAACGCGCGTCGTCGGCCGGTATCGGCCACAAGGACGAGCTCTCCCTCGCCCGATCGGCCGGCGAAAGTCGAGCCCTCCGGCCGATGGTGCACACCCCCTGACCTCGTCACGCTCCGGCGGCGTCGATCGCCTCAGCGGCGCGTCAACCGAATCCTCGAAGGAGACCCACCCGATGTCGCAGCTCCTGTACCGCCTGGGCCGCTTCGCCGCGCGCCGTCCGTGGGCCGTGATCGCGTCCTGGCTCGTCGTGTCCGTCGTCGTCATCGGAGCGTCGGGGACCTTCGGCCGCGAGCTCGAGGACTCCTTCGCAGGCGCCGGGGGTCGATTCCCACAAGGCGACGGAGCTGCTGAGCGCCGCCGGGTCCGACCAGGCCGGGCTCACCGCGCAGGTGGTCCTGACGCCGCGCGACGGACGGCGCGACGTTCTTCGACTCTCCGCGAGGCGCGGGCGGCCCTGGGTACGGTCCAGGCCGAGGTCGGCGAGCTGCCGAACGTCCTGCGCACCAGCGATCCGGTCGCCGCGCTCGCGGCCGGGCGCGAGGCGGCAGTGGCGAGCAGGTCGGTGTCGCCGGACGGCCGCGTCGCGCTGATCCGCGTCCACTACCCGGTGCTCGAGGAGCTCGAGGCCGGCGACCTGGAGAACCTCAAGGCGTTCGGCGCGCAGGCCGGTGCGGGATCCCCGCTGCGGGTCGAGATGGGCGGCGACCTCTTCTTCGCGTTCGAGGAGCCCGAGACCGGCACCCGCGAGCTGATCGGCCTGCTCGCCGCCGCCGTGGTCCTCTTCGTCGCGTTCGGATCGCTGATCGCGATGGGCCTGCCGATCGGCATGGCGCTGTTCGGCCTGGCGCTCGGCATCAGCTCGATGTCGCTCGTCACCTACCTGATCGAGATCCCGAGCTGGGCTCCGCAGCTCGCCGTGATGGTCGGTCTCGGCGTCGGCATCGACTACGCCCTGTTCCTCGTCACCCGCCACCGCGAGCAGCTCGCGCGCGGGATGACGATCGACGAGTCGATCGGCCGCGCGGTCGCGACCGCCGGTCAGGTCGTCGTCTTCGCCGGCGGCACCGTGGTCATCGCGATCCTCGGCCTGGCCGTCGCCGGCATCCCGTTCGTGACCGCCGCCGGCGTCGCGATCGCGATCGTCGTGCTGATCATGGTGCTCGCCTCGGTGACACTGCTGCCGGCATTCCTGGGCCTCGCCGGGACGTGGATCAACCGCCTCGGCCCGCGGCGCAGCGCCGCCCGTGAGGGCGCCGCGGCCGGCTCGGGCTGGCGACGCTGGGGCGATCACGTCGCGCGGCATGCGCGCGCCTACACGATCGGCGTCACGCTGCTGCTGCTGGCGCTCGCCGCGCCGGTCGTCGCCCTGAAGATGGGCAACCCCGACGAGGGCTCGCTGCCCGAGACCCGCACCGAGCGCCGCGCCTACGACCTCGTCGCCGCCGGGTTCGGGCCCGGCAGCAACGGCCCGCTGATCGTCGCCGTCGACGTCTCGAAGGATGCGAGCATCGTCGAGCCGTTGCGCCGCGCGATCAGTGCCGACACCGGCATCGACGCCGTCGCCGCCCCCGAGGTCAGCGCCGCGGCCGGCGTCGCGACGCTGACGGCATATCCGGCCACCGGGCCGCAGGACGCCGCCACGCGCGACACGCTCAGCCGGCTGCGCAGCGACGTGCTCCCGCCGGTGCTCGCCGAGAGCCCGGCGCGGGCCCACATCGGCGGTCAGACCGCGACCTTCGCCGACGTCAGCGACAGGGTCAAGGACCGGCTGCCGCTGTTCATCGCGGCCGTGATCCTGCTGTCGTTCCTGCTGCTGGTCGTCGTCTTCCGGTCCGTCGTCGTCCCGCTCAAGGCGGCGCTGATGAACCTGCTGAGCATCGGCGCCGCCTACGGCGTGCTGGTGATGGTGTTCCAGTGGGGCTGGGGCGCGGACCTGATCGGGCTCGAATCGACGATCCCGATCATCTCGTTCATCCCGATGTTCATGTTCGCGATCCTGTTCGGCCTCTCGATGGACTACGAGGTGTTCCTGCTCTCACGCGTGCGCGAGGAGTACCTGCGCACCGGCGACACCGCGACATCGGTCATCAACGGCATCGCCGCGACCGCCCGCGTGATCACGCTCGGCGGCACTGATCATGATCTGCGTCTTCCTGGGCTTCGTCCTCAGCGACGACCCGACGACGAAGATGTTCGGCCTCGGGCTCGCGACGGCGATCTTCATCGACGCGACGATCGTGCGACTGGTGCTCGTGCCGGCCGCGATGACGCTGCTCGGCGAGCGCAACTGGTGGCTGCCGCGCTGGCTTCAGTGGCTGCCTGACGTGCAGGTCGAAGGCTCAGCTTCCAAGGCGGCATCGGCCGACACCGCGCACGACGACCCACGCACGCTCGAACCCGCGCTCCGAGTGGGCGCATAGCCGAAGCATCGCCACATGTCGCTCCACTGCGGCGCAGTACGGTCCACAGCCGGCCCTGCCACTGGTACATTGGGCTTTCTCTGAAGGGAACGAGGGCTCCATCATGGTGTTGCAGCGGCGCGTCAGGCACGCACGACTCGCGGTCGTCTGGGTGGTCCTCGCAGCAGGCGTCCTGGCCGCGCTCGTCCCGGCGGCGGCGCGGGCGGACTTCGGGGTGCAGAGCTTCAGCGCGACGACGCTGCAGTCCGACGGAACGACGCTGTTCACCCAGGCGGCCGGACACCCGCCGCTCGGCGTGACCGCGTTCACCATCAAGACCGTCGGGGGCCTTCCCGACGGCGGCTTTCCCGGCGGCGTCCTGAAGAACATCCATGTCGACATCCCGCCGGGCGTTCTTGCGAACCCCGAGTCGCTGCCGAAGTGCACGTCGCCGACACCGATCATCGCGACCTGCGGCGTCGGCTCGCAGATCGGCACGACCACGATCCTCGCGCTGGTCAACGTCGCCCCGCCGGTGACCGTGCCGATCACCGTGCCGGTCTTCAACATGGAGCCCGAGCCCGGCCAGGTGTCGGTCTTCGCGTTCTCGCTCGGCGCCACAGCCCCGCGCGTCGACATCGAGGGCGGCGTGCGCGACACCACCGACTACGGCGCGACGTACGACATCCGCAACCTCTCCGGCACGCCGCCGATCATGGGATCGAGCCTCACCTTCTGGGGCGTGCCCGCCGAACACACCACCGGCGGATCGCCCAACCCGTTCGTCACGACCCCGACCGTCTGCGGGCCGCCCTACACCACGACGCTCACCCTCGAGTCGCAGACCGGGGCCATCGCGACGGCCACCGACACGACCCCGACGGGCGCGACGGGCTGCGACCAGGTGCCGTTCGACCCGACCCTGACGGTGACACCCGGGACGACGAAGCGCGACAGCCCGACCGGCGGAAGCGTGAACCTCCACGTTCCGGCGCTGCTGAATCCGACGGGGCTCGAGTCCTCGCACGTGAAGACCACGTCGCTCACGCTGCCCGAGGGCCTCACGCTCAACCCGTCCGCGGCGAACGGTCTTCAGGCCTGCACCGACGCGCAGCTCGCCAAGGGAACACACGACCCGGTGACCTGCCCCGATGCGTCGAAGGTCGGCACGGTCGAGATCGTCTCGCCCTACCTGGCCGATCCGCTGACGGGCTCGCTGTGGGTCGGGCAGCAACAGGACAGCGACCCGTACCGGCTCTTCCTGCAGGCGACGGGACCGTCGGGGCTGGACGTGCGGCTCAAGGGCTCCGTCGCGGCGGACCCGGTCACCGGCCGGCTGACGGCGACGTTCGCAGACACCCCGCAGACGCCGTTCACGGACTTCACGCTGACGTTCAACGGCGGCCCGCGCGCCGTCCTGGCGACGCCGCTGACCTGCGGCGCCGCAGTCACGACCAGCTCGATCACGCCGTACAGCGGGAACGCGCCTTCGACGCCGACCACGTCGTTCACCGTCGACGCCGACGGCTCGGGCGGCGGCTGCGGTCCGACGCTCTTCACCCCCGGCTTCACCGCCTCGACCAGCTCCTCGAAGGCGGGCGGGAACACCTCGGTCTCGACCGGCGTCACGCGCCAGGACGGGCAGAAGACGCTCTCGAACATCCGGCTCGAACAGCCGCCCGGGCTCACCGGCCGGATCCCGGCCGTGCCGCTGTGCCCCGAGGCGAACGCCGCGGCCGGCACGTGCGCGGAGGCCTCGCGCATCGGCACCGTGACCGTTGCTGCGGGCGCGGGCTCCGAGCCGTTCGCGCTCGCCGGTCCCGCCTACCTCACCGGCCCGTACAAGGGCGCGCCGTACGGCATGACCATGGTGATCCGTGCCATCGCCGGGCCGTATGACCTCGGCACGGTCGTCGTGCGCTCGGCGATCCGGGTCGACCCGGTCGACGCACATCTCAGCATCGACAGCGACGACTTCCCGACGATCCTCAAGGGGATCCCGCTGCGCCTGCGCAGCGTGAACGTGACGATCGACCGCGCGGGCTTCCTGCTGAATGGGACGGCGTGCGGCCAGCAGAACATCTTCTCCAGCATCCGCTCGGTCGACGGCTCGACCGCGACCCCCTCCGGCCAGATCGCCGTCACCGGCTGCGACGCCCTGGCGTTCAAGCCCGTCATCACCGCCACGACGTCCGGCCGGCCGACGCGCAAGCGCGGCGGCAGCCTGCTCGTGACGCTCAAGCAGCCCGACGGACAGGCGAACCTGCGCCGCGTCTCGGTCCAGCTGCCGAAGGCGTATGCGGCCCGCGGTACGACGACGGCGAAGGCCTGCCTCGACACCGTCTACAACGCCAACCCCAACGACTGCGGCCCCGTCTCTCGCGTCGGTACGACGCAGGCCGTCACGCCGGTGCTGCCCACGCCGCTCACCGGCCACGCGTTCCTCGTCGGTCACAACGCACGGCTGCCCACGCTCGAGGTGCAGCTGAACGGCTCCGGCGTGAACATCGGCCTCTCGTCGACGATCAAGTTCGGCAAGGGCTACTCGTCGACGTTCCCGGCGATTCCCGACGTGCCCGTGAGCTCGTTCACGATCAACCTGCCGCAAGGCGTGAACTCGCTGCTCGGGATCTCGGGCAGCGTCTGCCAGAAGCCGATCTCGATGCCGACGAACTACACGGCGCAGAACGGGCGCACCCTCTACCAGACCGTGCGCATCAAGGTGGAGGACTGCCCGGTGATCGTGAAGGGCTCGAAGATCCTCAAGAACGCGCGCGCGGAGCTGACGATCAAGGTTCCCTCCGGCGGCAAGCTCTCGGTCAGGGGCGACGGCCTGGTCCGCGCCGACCGCACGCTGAAGGCGGCCGCGGACGCCGCGCACATCACCGTCGGTCTGACGGAGCTCGGGAAGGAGCGGCTGACCTCCGCCCGCCGTCGCGACAAGACGCTGGAGCTCACCGCGTCCGTCCACTTCGTGCCCAAGAAGATCAAGACCACGACCGGCTTCACGACGAACTCGAACGACACCCAGGCGCTGGTGTTCCGCTAGTCCGCGGCTGCCGCCGAGCCGGTCCGGAAATGGCCTTGACCGGTCATGGCCCTGCGTGCGAGGGTTGACATCAAGAGGTTCCGAGACAGCGACCGGTCGACAGACGGGAGTCGCACGACATGGAACAGACGCGGAGCATCGCGGCTCGTGCGGGGCGCTGGAGCGCCGGCCATCGCAAGGCCGCGATCTGGGGCTGGCTGGCCTTCGTCGTCGTCGCGGTCCTGCTCGGCGGCGCGGCCGGGACCAAGACTCTCCAGCAGGATCAGCTCGGCGTCGGCGAGTCCGGGCGCGCCGCTCGCACGATCCAGGGGGCGTTCGACCGACGGGCCCTCGAACTGGTCCTGGTCCAGAGCGAGACGGCGAGGGCCACCGACCCGCGCTTCCGCGCCGTCGTCGCGGACGTGGAGCGACGCCTGGCCGACGTGCCCTACGTCGAGGATCTCCAGGGTCCCTACGCGGCGGGCAATCGCGGGCAGATCTCCCGCGACGGCCGGGCCGCGCTGATCCGCTTCAAGCTCGCCGGTGATGACACGCAGACGCAGGACCGTGTCGACGCGACGCTCGCGGCGGTCGCCGCGGCCCAGGCCGCGCATCCGCAGTTCACCGTCGGCCAGTCGGGCGGCGCGAGCATCAACAAGCAGCTCAACGAGTCGATCAGCGACGACTTCCGGCAGGCGCTGTTCACGTCGCTGCCGATCACCCTGCTGATCCTCCTGATCGCCTTCGGTGCGCTGGTCGCGGCGAGCATCCCCATACTCCTGGCGCTCACCGCCGTGATCGCGACCATCGGCCTGATGGGCCCGATCAGCCATCTCAGCGCGGTGGACACGTCGGTCAACGAGGTGATCCTCCTGATCGGCCTCGCGGTGGGGGTCGACTACTCGATGTTCTACCTGCGGCGCGAGCGCGAGGAGCGCGAGGCCGGACGCAGTGAGGAGGCGGCGCTCGCGGCGGCGGCGGCGACCTCCGGTCGCGCGGTGATGATCTCCGGCTTCACGGTGATGGTCGCCATGGCCGGGATGTACCTGGCCGGGGCGTCGACCTTCCAGTCATTCGCCACCGGCACGATCCTCGTCGTCGCTGTGGCGGTCGTCGGATCGCTGACCGTCCTCCCCGCGACGCTCGCCTGGCTCGGGGACCGGATCGAGAAGGGCGGCGTGCCGTTCATCAAGGACCGTCCCTGGAACGCCGGCGAGAGCACGATGTGGTCGCGGATCCTGAACCCGGTGCTCCGGCATCCGGTCGTGTCCGTGCTGGCCGCCGGGGGCCTGCTGGTGGTCCTCGCGATCCCCGCCTTCAGCCTGCACACCGCGAACCCCGGCGTCGAGACGCTGCCGCAGGACCTGGCGGTCATCAAGACCTACAACCAGATGCAGGAGGCGTTCCCGGGCGGTCCGATCCCGGCCGTCGTCGCCGTCAGCGCCGACGACGTGACTTCGCCGCGCGTCAAGACCGCGATCGCCGATCTGACCAGGCAGGCCGCGTCGAGCCCGAGCTTCGAGCAGCCGATCACGGTCGAGGTCAGCTCCGACCGCACCGTCGCGCAGGTGAGCATCCCGCTGGCCGGTGACGGGGACGACGCGCAGTCCACGGCGGCGCTGGCGGCGCTGCGCGACCGGATCGTCCCCGCGACGGTCGGCGCGGTCCCGGGCGTCACCGGCGACGTGACCGGCTACACCGCCGAGTCCAAGGACTTCACGGACACGATGAAGTCGCACGCCCCGCTCGTCTTCGGCTTCGTACTCCTGGCCGCGTTCGTCCTGCTCCTCTTCACCTTCCGCTCGATCGTCATCCCGTTCACGGCGATCCTGCTCAACCTGCTCTCCGTGGGGGCCGCCTACGGGGTCCTCGTCTGGATCTTCCAGAAGGGCCACCTGGAATCGGTGCTCGGCTTCGAGTCGACCGGGTCGATCGTGTCGTGGATGCCGATCTTCCTGTTCGTGGTGCTCTTCGGGCTCTCGATGGACTACCACGTGTTCATCCTCACGCGGATCCGCGAGGCCTTCGATCGCGGGATGCCGAGCGACGCGGCGGTGGCGCACGGAATCAAGACCACGGCCGGCGTGGTGACCAGCGCGGCGGTGGTGATGATCGCCGTGTTCGCGATCTTCGCCAGCCTGTCACTGCTGATCTTCAAGCAGCTGGGGATCGGGCTGGCCGTCGCGGTCCTCATCGACGTGACGATCATCCGCGCGGTCCTGCTGCCGGCGACGATGAAGCTGCTCGGCGACTGGAACTGGTACCTGCCCGGCTGGCTGCAGTGGCTGCCCCACGTCACCCAGGAGCCCGAGCTGGAGCCGCTCGAGCGGGAGCCCGCCTCAGCCGATCCGCGCGAACTCGACGGCGTCGTGTGAGCAGAACAGCGTGACCTCGTCGCCGTGCTCGCGCGCGAGGTCGGCGAGGCGGTCCGCGTTGGCCTGCCGGGCGCGGGCGTCGTGCGAGTTGATGCGGTGATAGGCGCGCCTCCCCGCCGTGGACGCGGGCGGTGACGCGATCTCGCCGCGGTGCAGGTACGCGTCGCCGCAGTGCAGGAGCCAGCCGTCGCCGTTGCGGACGGCGTACCCGGCGTGCCCGGCGCTGTGCCCGTGCAGGGGGATCATCGAGATCTCGGTGTCGCCCGCCTCGATCACCCGGACGCGTTCGAAGCCGAACCACGACTCGCCGTCCGCGGCGTGCTCGACCCAGCGCGGCGCGTGGGCCCACTGCGCCGGGCGGTAGCGCAGGCGCACGTCGGCCGGCCTGCGCCGCGCGATGTCGAGCTCGGTCGCGTGGACGTGCACCTCGGCGTTCGGGAAGTCGCCGAGCCCGCCCGCGTGGTCCAGGTCGAGGTGCGTCACGAGGATCTGCCGGACCTCCGCCGGGTCGTGGCCGAGGGCGCGGACCTGCGCGACGGCGGTCTGCTCCGGGTCCAGGCGCGCGCCGAGCAGCCGGCGCGCCGGTCCCAGCCGGCTCGGGTCGGCGATGTCGCCGGCGCCGTAGCCCGTGTCCACCAGGACGAGTCCGTCGGCGGTCTCGATGAGCAGGCAATGCGCGACGAAGTGCCCGCCGCGCCCATCGACGAGGCCGAGCATGCCGGCGGCGTGCGGGCACATCGTCCCGCAGTCGAGGTGATGGATCACGGTCAGCGGCGCCGGGTCATCGACAGGCGATACGCGGTCCGCGGCGGCGACAGCGGCGCCAGGTCCTTGCCGCGAGTCCCCTGCTCGCCGGGAATGGTCCAGACGGGCGCGAAGACGGCGACGTAGTACGTCCCGGTGCGGGTGGCGCGGTAGCTGACGCTCGGGTTCTGGGTGAAGCCCGCGGCCCGCAGTTCGCTGTCCGGGGCCGGGAGCCGCATGTCGAAGTCGCCCGTGCCCCGGCTCCAGATCGACGCGTACAGCACCGCCGCCGTGTTGGGGTTCGTGACGCGGACGCGCAGCACGTCGCCGCGTTGCAGGTGCACCTTGACGGCGTCCTGTGGATCCTTGCCCGGGCCGACGGATCCGCGGACCGTCGCGGTCCGGGTCCGGCGCATGTAGGTCGGGAAGGCGGAGGACCGTCGCTTGAGCCAGTAGACGTTGTCGTCGACCTCGTGCGGGTCGGCCGGGGCGGCCGTGGCGGAGAGGCCCTTGCCCACGTCGAGCATGCCGAAGCCCGAGTTGGCGTCGAACCCGCTCGGCGTGACGTCGGCCGACGCCAGGCGGCGCACGACGTCGTAGAGGCCCGCGGTCGTGAGGCGCGGCCGCGCGGCCGCGATCAGCGCGGTCGCTCCCGCGACGGCGCCGGCGGCGAACGACGTGCCCGAGGCGCGCGCGTAGCCGCTGAGGCAGAGCGACGGCGGGGCGGGCAGGACGAGGTCGGCGCCCGGCGCGAGCAGGTCGAGCCAGGGCCCGTAGTTCGAGAACTCGTCACGCCCTGCGGCGGACGCTGCCGATCCGACCGTGAGCACGTGCGCCAGCGTCCCGGGGAACGTCTGCTCGTTCTGCCCCTCGTTGCCCGCCGGCACCACCGTGACCACGCCGTCGCTGAACGCCGCGTCGATCGCGATGCCGACGGTGCTGACCGAGTTCGCGAAGACCTCGGAGAGCAGCTGGGACGACGGCAGGACCGCGACGCGCGCCTTGCGGTTCGCCGCGATCTCCAGGCCCTTGACGATCGTCGCGGGGGTCGCGAGCACGCTCGCCGTCGCGACGCGGATCGGCATGATCGGACTGGTCGGGGAGATGCCGGCGACGAGTCCCGGCTTGCCCGCGGCCGCAGCCGCCACCTGCGTCCCGTGACCGTCGTCGTCGGGGCTCGCGGGCGGCGTCCCGGTGATCGCGTTCGACGTCGCGAGCACCCGGCCGGCGAGCTCGGGCACCGTGGGGTCCACTCCCGTGTCGAGGACCGCCACCGGCCCGGTCGTCCCGGGCGGCGTTCGGCTGCGCGCGTTCGCCGCCACCGCGGTCTGCGTGGTCGGCGCCGCCGGCGTGTCGACGCACGTGCCCGCGATCGACGCGCGCCTGACCGGCGTGTTCGGCTGCACCGCGGCGACGCCGCTCCGGCGCGAGAGCCGCGCCGCGAAGCGCTCGGCCGTCGTGCCCCGCGGGACGGTGACGTTGAAGAACCCGACACCGCCGATCCGCGCGACCGGCCGTGCGCCGGACGGCGGCGCGCCGTCGCCGGATGTGGCCACCAGCACCTCGGACACCGGAGGGGCGGCGGCGGCGAGGGGCGTCCCGACTCCCGCAGCGCCCGCTCCGGCCGCGACCAGCCCCAGGGACACACGCCACACGTCCCTCATCGTCACCGCCATCGGACGGGTATACCAGCCGTGGCGCCCACGATGAGGCAGGTGAACGTCAGGTTCGCCTGATTCGCGGCCACTCATCGGCGCGTGTCGTACCCCCGTCTGCGCTGGTCAAACTTCCGGGCCATCGCCGCGTTCAGGCGGTGGCTCCGCTTCCGGCACCGCGGCGTTGGCGAGGTCGATCCCCCCGGACACCGAGCCTGATGGCGTTCCCCTGACGCCGCGCCGTGACCGGGAGGGCCTGCGTGCTCCCATGGTCTCGTCGCCGCCCTGCGTCCACCCTGCACCTCGCCAACCCCGTAGCGGATGTGGTGGGTCCTGCACGCAGCTGGCCGCCGAGTCCGGTCCCCGTCACACATGCTCGTCCGCCGCCCGCGCAGGAGCGGAGGATCAGTCCAAGCTACTCCTCTGCACCATTGGGCTCAAGGAGGAAGCTCTCGATCGCGACGTCCGGGTCGACGTGGTTCGCACTGAGGAACGCCAGCACCTTGCGGCCGAGGATCTCCTCGACGCCGGTGACGAGCGGCTCGGCCATGATCGCCTGGAACGTCCGGCGTGTGTCGAGGACGAGGGCCATCCGGTTCGCCTCGGCCAGCCGGCGCTCGGCCTTCGTGAGCGTGTCGCGCAGGACGATCGTGACGAGATCGTCCTGGATGTAGGTGCGCGCCTTGGTCGGCCCGCGGCCGGTGAACTCGCTGAGCAGTCTCACCGTCAGATTGGAGATCGCCAGCGCAGGCGAACCTCCATGGGCGGTCGTGGCGGCCGGGGTCATGTCCGGCTCCGTTTCTCGTCTCCTCCCAGGAACGGGCTGCGCGATCGTTGGGAAGAGACGGGAGAACCCGCCCGAGCAGCCCGCGTCCCCCGATCGTGCCGCGGTCGAGACTGCGGCCGACAGGAGTGCGCGTGCCGAAATCGTACCGCGCACGGAAAGGCTTGATGTCCGGGGCAGCGCAGAGTTACCGTTACGACACGCGGTTCGCCGCGTGCCCCGACGGGTATCTCGCGGGACATGACCCGGCACGTCCGACAGCGCATCTCCGACCAGGTGTTCCTCGCTGAGCGGCTCCAGCACAGCGGCCTGCGCGACGTCTCCCTCAGGCGCACCGAGTTCGGGCTCGAGGTGCGGCGCGAGGACCGGCGCCTCACCGTGCCCGAGCGCCCGAGGGCGATGAGCCAGGACGAGTGGGCGGACAACGCGCTCGCGGTGCTCCTCGACGAGCTGGCCGGGGCGGAGGGCTGAAGTCACCGACAGGAACAACGGGCTTGACAAACAAAGTTGTCGGTGAGAGGGTGCGCCCATGCAGCACGCCGTCACCGTCATCGACGACCCCGCCGCCGCGGAGATCTCGCTGGATCCGATCCGCGCCCGGCTCCTCGCCGAGCTGGCCGAGCCGGGGTCGGCGAGCACGCTCGCCCCGCGCGTCGGCCTGACCCGCCAGAAGGTGAACTACCACCTGCGGGCGCTCGAGCGCCATGGCCTGATCGAGCTCGTCGAGGAGCGCCGCCGCGGCAACTGCACCGAGCGCCTGCTGCAGGCGACCGCCGCCGCATACGTCATCTCCCCGGCGGCGCTGTCGGCCGTCGCACCCGACCCCTCGCGTGCCCCGGACCAGCGCTCCGCGCGCTGGCTGCTGGCCGTCGCGGGCCGCATGGTCCGCGAGGTCGGCGACCTGATCACCGGCGCGAGCGCCGCCGGCAGGCCGCTGGCGACGCTCGGGATCGACAGCGAGGTCCGGTTCGCGTCCGCCAAGGACCGCGCCGCATTCGCCGGCGAGCTCGCACAGGCCGTCAACGGGCTCGTCGCCAAGTACCACGACGAGACCGCCGCAGGCGGCCGTCCTCACCGCTTCGTCGTCGCACTGCACCCCACCATCACGAAGGAGGACCCGTCATGAGTCGCCCATTCGAGGTCACCCGCCAGGTCGACCTGCCCGCCGCCCCCGACGACGTCTGGACGGCGATCACCTCCGCAACCGCCGCGTGGCAGTTCCCGACCGGCATGGAGATCCCGGAGGGTGGCGGCCCGCCCCCCGGCGCGCCGATCACGACCTGGGATCCGCCGCATCGCCTCGTCATCCGCACGGAGTCCGCGGACGGCACGTTCAACGCGCTCGACTACGCCATCGAGGCGCGCGACGGCGGGACCGCCCACCTGCGCTACGTCCACAGCGGGATCCTCGCCGACGAGTGGGAGGACCAGTACGACGCGATCGGGCCGCACACCGACTTCTACCTGCACACGCTCGGGCAGTACCTCGAGCACTTCAACGGGCGCGCGGTCACGTACGTCGGTCAGCCGTCGGCAGGGATCGAAGGGCCCGCAGGCGGCCGGCACGCCCGATGCGATGGAGCGGCTGCGCGGCGCCCTCGGCGTCGCGCCCGACGCCTCCGTGGGGGACGCCGTCCACGCGTCGCTCGGCGCGGCCGGCGAGCTCGACGGCGTCATCGACTACGCGACGCCGCAGTTCGTCGGCGTCCGCACGGACGACGGCCTGTACCGGTTCTTCGGTCGCAACCACTTCGGCGGGGTCGTCGGGATGAGCGCGCATCTCTTCTCGGGCGGCGTGGACGCGGCGGAGCACGAGGCCGCGCTGAAGGCCTGGCTGGACGGCGTGTACGCGTAACGCGCGCGGTTCCGGCAGGCTGCGCGCATGGCCGACATCACACTGCACCAGTTCGAGATCTCGCCCTTCTGCGACAAGGTCCGCCGGATCCTGCGGCTGAAGGGCGTCCCGTTCGACGTCCGCGAGGTCAGCGCGCTGCGCAGCGCGCTGGACGTCCGGCGGATCAACCGCATGGGCAAGCTGCCCGTGCTGGAGATCGATGGCGAGTTCATCGCCGACTCGTCGGAGATCGCGCGGTTCCTCGACGAGCGGTTTCCCGAGCCGGCGCTGTGGCCGGCGGATCCGCGCGAGCGCGCCCAGTGCCACGTGCTCGAGGACTGGGCCGACGAGAGCCTCTACTTCTACGAGATGACGATGCGGCTGCAGTGGCCCTCGAACTCCCCGCGCTGGTCGCGCGAGGCGATGCGCGCCGACGGGCGCCTGGGCGAGGCCATCGGCCCGGTGCTCGTCCCGCGCCTGATCGCCCAGCGCACGAAGGCCCAGGGCGTCGGGCGCAAGCCGCATGACCTCGTGCTGCGCGAGCTCGAGCGCCATCTCGACGCGCTGGACACCCTGCTCGGGGACGGCGACTGGCTCGCGTCGTCGGCGCTGACCATCGCGGACATCGCCGTCGCCTCGCAGGTGAGCGCGATCGCCGGCGCCCGCGAGGGCCAGGCCGCGCTCGACGGGCATCCCGTCACCTCGGCCTGGCTCCGGCGCACGAACGCCGCGACGCTCGCGTAGGCGGCCCGGTCAGCGGCGGCCTCGCGGCTTCGCGCCCAGCACGAGGCGCACCGCCGCCGTGGCGGAGACGCGCGCCCCGGCCTTCGGCACGCTCGAGCGCACCACGAGCCTGCCGCGGGCGCCGCGGGCCTTCGTGACGCGCCCGGCGCGGCAGCCCGCGCGGCGCAGCCGCACCCGCGCGGTCGCGACGCTCAGGCCCTTGAGCCGTGGCACGACGCAGCGACGCGTGCCGCCGGCCGGCCGGCCCGAGCCGCCCGCCGGCTGCGGAGCACCGGCACCGGGGCCTGCGCCCGAGGCCGGCGACGCCGGTGCCCCTCCGCCCGGGGCGGGCGTGACCGACGACGGCTCGAGCGTCGCGCCGTCGAGCGTGACGACCGGCGCTCCCGTGTCGCGCTGCTCGAGCACGAAGCTGCCCGTCGCCGGCCCGTAGCGCAGGACCCGCGCCGGCCGGTCCCCGTCGAACAGCGTCACGTCGAACACCGCGTCCGTCCCGGTGAACGCGAGGTCCACCGGCGTGTACGGGGTCGTCACCGCGAACGTGGAGCGTCCGAGCGTGAAGACGTCCGCCAGGCCCTGGCGCTCGGCGTCGCCGAACCCGAGCGGGCCACCGCCGGCCGCGCGCCTGGCCGTGCCCGTCGCGGCGCCGCGCGTCGCCGCGCGATCGGTCGCCGGGACCTCGACGCCCGTGACGGTCTGCAGCATCGTGCCGGTCATCGGGCACGGCCGGTCCGCGGTCTTGCGCGGGATGACGCCGCGGTCGACGAAGTCCGCATAGGCGACCGCGACCTCCTGCGCTCCGGGGAGCGGGACGTGCTCGACGCCGCAGACCTCCTGGACGTGCGCGGGGTCGCCGAGCGGGGCGTCGGTCGGAACGGGGCCCTGGCCGGCGGAGATGGCGGGGACCGTCTTGTCGCCGTCCGTCATCCGCACGGTGACATCGGCCTCGCCCGGGCCGGTGTTGGTGATCGCGATGTGGCCGACGGTCGGGACCCCGACACCGCGCACCGCGCGCACGTCGATCCGCCCGTCGTCGTCGAAGAACCCGTCATACACGTCGACGTGGCGCTGCTGGGCCTGACCCCAGAGGATCGAGTTGCCGCCCAGCGAGGCGACGAAGGAGCCGATCGCCGCGCCGCGCAGCTCCTGGCCGTCGACGTTCAGCCAGTCGGGCATGTTCGCGCTGGGCCACAGCTGGTAGCCGCCGGCGAGGTTGCGCGTGAGCTCCTGCAGGCCGGTGTTGTCGAACAGCGCATCCATGTTGGAGTCCAGCGGGGACTCCTGCCCGAACGCGAGCGGGAACGCCGGCTTGGGCGACCCCCAGAACGGGGTCCCGGCGGTCAGGACGCGCTGCACGCGCCGGGCCCGCGTCGGGTCGTCGATGTACAGGCGTGCGAGCAGCCCGCCGTACGAGTGTCCGTACAGCGTCACGCGCTTCACGCCCTGGGCGATCATGCGCGGGTCGTCGAGCGCGTCGTCGATCACGGCCTGCAGGCCGGCGATGCTCTCGGTCGGAGCCTTGCGCCAGTCCCAGCCGAAGAAGTACGAGCGCCCGGGCGCCACGGCGTTGATCCAGGCGCGCGTGGTGTCGTAGACCGACGTGCCGAGCGCGGTGTCGATCATCTTGCCGGTCGCGCCCGCGGTCGCGCACCCGGCGTTCGTCTTGCCGTCCTCGGCGAGCGCGAGCTTGGCGGTGTCCACGCGGAACATCGGCATCGACGTCGGCCACTCCAGCTCGCCGTCGCACTGGATCTCGCTGCCGAGGAACCCCGGCAGGAACACGATCGGCAGCTCCTGCGGCTGGACGTCCACGAGGCTGCGGCCGAACCCACCGGTCACGGTGTTGAACGGCTTGCCGGACGGCAGGTCGGCGATGACCTTGTTCGGCGGGTCGTTCGGCCGGATGTCGGCGTCGGGGTCCGGGATGGTGTGCTGCAGCAGGCCGCAGCGGTAGCGCCCGCGCAGCGTCGCGCAGCCGTCGTGGATCAGGCCGTTGCCGTCGTTGCTGAACCGCACGTGCGTCCCGCTGATCGTCGCGATGTCCCGCGTGACGCCGTTCTCGGCGATGCCGGCCTTGAAGCCGCCGGGGGTGACGTACGACAGCGCGATGCTCTTGCCGTCCGGGGCCCAGTCGAAGTCCATCGGCGACCCGGTCACCTGTGCGAGCTTCGAGCGCCCGCCGCCTGCCGCGCTGATCGCCGCGAGGTACGGCTGCGCCTTCTCGGGGACCCAGGTGGTCGCGAGCTGCGTCCCGTCCGGCGACCAGGCGAGACCGTTGTGGATGCCCGTGTCGGTGACGGACGTGAGGCGCTGCGGCGCGCCGCCCGCGGGCGTCGTGACGAAGATGTCGTGGCCGCGCTCGCCGTAGTCGCCCGCCTCCTCGCCGATCCCGGCGATGCGGATGAATGCGATCTTCGTTCCGTCGGGCGACCAGGTCGGCGAGTGGTCGGCCCACACGCCGACGTTCGAGCAGCTCGGCTCGCACGTGTCCGGCCGGAACTCGCGCGGCGTCGTCAGCTGGCGCACGCCGGTGCCGTCGTGCTTGGCGATGAAGATGGCCGTGTGCCAGCCGCCGTTGCCCGGGTCGGGGACGAACTTCGCGAACGCGACCTCGGTGCCGTCCGGCGACCAGGCCGGCGACGACATGAACCCGATGCGCGGGGTGTCGCCATCCGGCGCCGGCTCCACCGTCGTCACGACCTTGGGCGCGACGCCGACGTCCCACGGGTCGTCGATCAGGAGCTCGTACGGCGGCTTCGGGTCCGCCACGTTCGCGCGGGCGATCCACGCGACCTTCCCGGGCGTGCCGGGGAACGACGCGAGCGCGCTCGGCGCGGCGACGAGCGCGAGCAGCAGCAGCGCGGTGAACAGCGTCGCCGGGCGACGCAGCGTGGGCGAGGTCATCGGGGTCTCCTTCGGAAATGGGCGTCGACGGCGGCCTCGAAGCCGCCGGCGGGTACGAGTTCGAGCATCAGCCGCAGCTCGCCGGGGCCGGCGTTGGCCCAGCCGCGCGGAACATCCGCGGGAACGCTGCAGCTCTCGCCGGGGCCGAGCGTGACGACGGCGCCGTCCACGCGACCGGTGAGGCTGCCGGCGAGCACCTCGACGCGCTCCTCGGCGAGGGCGTCGACGTGCTCGACACCGACGCGCCCACCGGCGGGCACGCGCCACTCGGCGCGCGCCAGGGTGCCGTCCGTGTCCGCGCCGGTGAGGTGCCAGCGGATCAGCTCGCCGGTCACGGGGTGCTCGATCGTCTGCCGGGCTCGTGCCATCGCCGTGCATCGTCATGCTCGGCACGGGTCCCGCGCAGGGGGGACATCCCTCGTCACCCCCTCGGATACCCCTGGCCCGCGGTGTAGGTTGTCGCGCCAATGACCCTTGGGAACGGGGATTCCGGCCTGGTGGGCCGCGCGGGGGAGCTCGGGGCGATCGACGCCGCGATCGCGGATGCCGTCGCCGGGTCAGCGCCCGTGCTGGCGCTCGTCGGCGAGGCGGGAATCGGCAAGAGCGCGCTGCTGGCGGCGACGCGCGAGCGCGCCGCCGGGGCCGGGCTCACCGTGCTCGAGGGCCGCGCGGCCGAGCACGAACGGGACGTTCCCTTCGGCCTCGTGACCGACGCGCTGGACGACACCGTCGCCGCGCTGCACGATCGTCGCCTGGAGAGCCTGGGACCCGAGCGGCTCGCCGATCTCGCCGGCGTGCTGCCCGCGGCTGCGCAGCACGCCGAGTCCCCGGCGCCCGCGGCAGGTCCCGCCGAGCGCTTCCGCTACCACCGTGCCCTCGTCGCCCTGCTCGGCCTGCTGGCGCGCGAGCGCCCTGTCGCGCTGCTGCTCGACGACCTGCATTGGGCGGACGAGGGGTCGGTCGAGTTCGTCCTGCACCTCTTGCGCCGACCGGCCGACGGCGTGCTCCTGGTCTTCGCCTCGCGCCCCGTGGACCCGGCGCCGCGGCTGCTGGACGCCCTGCGTGGCGCTCCCGGCGCGACGCTGCTGCGACTCGAGCCGCTCTCGCGCGACGCCGCCCTGGCGCTGCTCGCCGGCGTCGGGGACGACGCGCTGCGCTCGCGCCTGGAGCAGGAGGCGGGAGGCAACCCGCTGTTCCTCCAGGAGCTTGCGCGCGTCGCGCCGAAGCCGGGTGAGCCGCTGCCCTCGACGCTCCTCGCCGCCGTCCAGCTCGAGGTGGCGGCGCTGCCGCCCGCCTCGCGGGCGCTGATCGAGGGTGCGGCCGTCGCGGGCGACCCGTTCGATCTGGACCTCGCCGTCGCTGCGGCGGACCTGGACCCGGACGACGCGCTCGTCCCGCTGGACCGGCTCGTCGCCGCGGACCTCGTGCGGGCGGGCGACGGACGGCGCTTTCGCTTCCGTCACCCGCTGATCCGCCGCGCCGTCTACGACACGGCGCCGGCCGGCTGGCGGCTCGGCGCGCACGAGCGCATCGCTGACGCGCTGGCCGATCGCGGCGCGAGCGCCACGGCCCGTGCCTTCCACGTGGAGCACTACGCGCGCCCCGGGGATCGCGCTGCGCTGCAGGTGCTCGCGGACGCGGCCGGCGAGTCGTTCGACACCGCACCCGCCGCGGCGGCGCGCTGGTACGACGCGGCGCTCGCCCTGGTCCCCGAGACCGACCATGAGCAGCGGGTCGGCCTGCTCGCCCCGCGCGCGCTCGCGCTCGCGTCGGCGGGGCAGTTCGAGGCGAGCCGCGCCGCGCTCCTGCAATCGCTCGACCTGCTGGGAGACGAGGCGCCGCTGGACCTGCGGCTGCTGCTCGTGGCCGGCTGCTCGGAGGTCGAGCAGGTGCTCGGCCGCCACCAGGAGGCGCGGGCCAGGCTGCTCGAGGCCTACGAGGCGCTGCCGGAGCGCGCGCCGCTGCGTGCCCGGCTGGAGGTGCAGCTCGCCACCGTCGCCGCCTTCACGCTCGACCACGACGAGCTGTCGGCCTGGGCCGAGCAGGCGGTGCTGCGGCTCGGGGACGAGCGCAGCGCGCTCGCGCTCGGCGCGTCGGCGATCGCCTCGTTCGCCGCGGCATGGCGCGGGCACCCGGAGCGGGCACTGGAGGCGGTGGCCCACGCCGAGCGGCTCCTGGACCAGGTCGACGACGGCGAGCTCGCGGCGTACCCCGAGGCGCCGTTCATGCTCTCGAGCGCGCAGCTCTTCCTCGGGCGGTTCAGCGCGTCCGCCGCGGCCGCCGAGCGCGGCATCGCCGTCAGTCGCGCGTTCCGCCAGGACCGAATGCTCGTCCCGCTGCACATCTTCGCCGCGATGGCGCGCTGGAACCGTGTCGAGCTGGATGCGGCGCTCGTCCATCTCGACGCGGCCGAGGAGGGCGCCCGGCTGCAGAACGTCGGCTATCTCCTGGGCTGGACCCTGTGGATGCGTGTGATGACGCAGCGGGTCCGCGGCGACCTCGCCGACGTCGCGCGCGTGGCTCCTGAGGCACGGGCGCTCACGCAGGGGCTGGAGCCGAGCATCACGCCGAGCTCGGGCCTGTGCAATCTGGCCGTCTTCGATCCGGCCGTGTCCCCCGAGCGCCGGCTCCAGGAGGTCGTCGCCGCGGGCGGCGGTGAGGACCTCCCGCGCGTCGACCCGATCTGGGCGACGGCGCTGATGCGCGACCTGTGCCGTGCGGCGCTCGAGGCGGGACGCCCCGAGGTCGCCCGGGCCTGGGCCGACCGCGCACAGGCGCTCGCGGAGCGACTCGACCATCCGCTGTCGAGCCTGCGCGCGGCCGGGTCACGGGTAGAGGTGCTCAGCGCCGACGGGGACGACGCCGCGGCGGAGCTCGCCCTGCGGGTCGTCGAGGACGCGCTGGCCGCGGACGCCCCGCTGGAGGCGCTGCTCGCGCGCGTGCCCGCCGGCCGGGCGCTTGCGGCGTCCGGTCGCCGCGAGGAGGCCATCGAGATGTTGCAGGCGGCCGTGGAGGCGGCCGGCGCAACCGGTGCGGGGATGGTCCGCGATGCGGCCGCGCAGGAGCTCCGCCGCCTGGGCTCGCGACCCTCGGCCGCCGCGAGCCGCGCCGGGACGGGCACGGGACTGGACACCCTCACCGAGCGCGAGCGCGAGATCGCCGAGCTCGTCGCGCAGGGACTCGCGAACAAGGCGGTCGCCGCCTCCATGTTCCTCAGCGTGAAGACGATCGAACACAACCTGTCGCGCATCTACGCCAAGGCCGGCGTGCGCTCGCGCACCGAGCTCGCCGCGCTCATCGGCGGCGACGGGGCGCCCTAGGCGACCTCGCCCTCGCGGCGGCGCGTGACGTGCTCGGGCTGATCGTCCGAGCGCAGCGAGTCGGCCTCGCGGCCGCGCAGGTCGCGCGGGTCCGCGTCCGCGACCGCCGCATGCTGGTCGGCCTCCGCGCGGGCGATCTCGGCGTCGGCCTCCGCCCGCTGCGCGTCGGCCTGGGCGCGACGTGCGGTGGCGCCGGCGAGTTCCGCACGGCGGTCGTGCTCGTCGGCCTGTGCGAGCCGGGCGTCGGCGGCCCGGCGGTGGTCGCGCTGTGCCTCGCGGATGCGCGAGCGCTCGCGCGCTCGGGGAACGAGCGCGATGAGCACCGCGATCACAAGGATGACGGCGACGACGATGGCGATGATGGCTCCGGTGGACATGGTGCGCGTGTACCCGCCCTGTGCGCGCGGAAAACCCGGAATTCCACCGCTTCAGCGCGGTCGCTCCGGCGGACGGGGAGCCCGCGATCCACGGCGCGGGGGACGCCACCTGATGCATCCGCCGTCCGTCCATCCGGGCTTTCTACGCTCGGCGGACGGCCGGTTCGTGTCGATAAACGGTGTATGACGGAGAGATCCGCCGGCCGGGACGTGCCGTTCATGCCGCTGTTGTGGCTCTTCTTCACGGCCGGGGTCCTGGGCGTGCTCTCCGTGGTCCTGCCCCACGACCCGATCACCCGGGACGGGGTCGTCCTGGGCATCTCGGCGGTCGCGCTCGCGATCTCGCTGGGCCTGGCGGCGATGCGGCACCGCGGCATCGGCCGAACCGGGGTGGGCGTCCTGCTCGCGTTCGCGACGCTCATGACCGCGGCCGCGATCTGGGCGACCGGGGGCCCGCCCAACGCGACGAGTGCGCTCTACATGTGGATCTGCCTGTACGCCGCCTACGTCCTGCCCGCGCGCGTCGCGCTCGGCTTCGCCGCCGGATGTGCGGCCTCCTACGTCTTCGTCACCGTGCTCGCCCCGCCCGAGTTCCCGCCCGTCGCCCACCTCACGACGAGCATCGCGTCGCTCGTCGGCGCCACGCTCATCGTGGCCACCCTGCACACGCGCCTGGTCGCGGCCATGGACGATCTGGGGCTCGCCGCGCGCACCGACCCGCTTACGGGCCTGGCCAACCGGCGCCACTTCTCCGTACAGCTGGAGCACGAGCTCGAGCGCTGCCGCCGCAACGGCAGCCCGCTCACCGTGATCGTCTGCGATCTCGACCAGTTCAAGGACGTCAACGACAGCCACGGGCACATGGCCGGGGACCGGGTGCTGCAGCTGGTCGGCCAGGTGCTCACCGAGCAGTCGCGCGCGATCGACCTGCCGGCCCGGCTCGGCGGCGAGGAGTTCGCGATCGTGCTGCCCGACACCGACCTTCCGGCCGGCGAGGTGGCCGCGGAGCGGCTGCGCCTGGAGATCGAGCGCCGGTCCGCACTGGCCGGCCCGGCGATCACGCTGTCCCTCGGCGTCGCCTGCACGCGCCAGGTCGGGCTCGCGCAGGACGCGCTGTTCAGCGCGGCCGATCGCGCGCTCTACAGCGCCAAGGACGACGGGCGCAATCGGACCGTCGCGGCGGAGCGCTTGCCGCTGTCGATCGTCGCCTGACCCGCGGCGGCACGTGCAAAGCTCTGCGCGTGAGCCCGTCACCCGACGCCATCGTCCGTGTCGCGAGCGCGGCGGACGCCGCCGCGGCCGGCCGGCTGCTCGACGACTTCAACCGCGAGTACGACGAGCCGACGCCCGGCCCTGAGCGGCTCGCCGAGCGGCTGCGGGCGCTGCTGGCCGGTGGTGACACCGTGGTCCTCCTCACCGGCGAGGGGCCCGACGGGCTCGCGGTCCTGCGCTTTCGTCCCAGCCTGTGGAGCGCGGGCCTGGAGTGCTACCTCGCCGAGCTCTACGTCGTTCCGCGGCTCCGCGGCCGCGGCCTGGGTCGGGCGCTGCTGACCGCGGCGATGGGGCACGCGCGCGACCGCGGTGCCGACCACATGGACCTGGGAACGAGCGAGGACGACGTCGCGGCCCGCGCGCTCTACGAGCGGATGGGCTTCACGAACCGCGAGGGGCTCCCCGACGGACCGGTGATGTACGTCTACGAGCGTGAGCTGTGATCGGCGAGCACGCGCCGCAGAACGCGATGGCGGACCCCGGCGAGATCGCGCGGTTCCGCGACCGCTGCAGCGTGCTGATGGGCGCGCTCCTGGACGAGCTCGCCACGGCGCCGGGCCGGCCGCGCACGTTTCCGGAGGTCGAGGACGCCCTCGGCTGGCCGCGGCGCCGGATCGCGTCGGTGCTCGGAGGCGTCTCGCACCTGCGTCACACCGAGTTCGCGGGCCTGCGTCCCTACCGCTTCGTCGGCGAGCGCGCCTCCGCGTCAGGCCGGTGGGAGATCTGGGCGGACGCCGGGCAGGCGGCGGCGCTGCGGTCGGCCGCGGCGGACGCTCCGCCTCCTACGCCGTCTGCGGCGCGGGGTACGTGATCGCCGGCTGAGCGCCGGCCTGTGAGGGTTCGCCGGGCCGGCCCCGGGGTACGACCTCGGGATGCCCGACTTCCCCATCGTCCTCGTCATCGGGATCGTCGTCGTCCTGGGCGCCCTCGTCGTCGCCGGCCTGCTGATCGGTCCCGGAGAGTCCGCTCCGGACGAGATGTCGCGGGACGACCTTGACGATTCCGAGGCACGCGTCGCGGCCTCCGACGGTCCGGACCGCCGCGCGGGCGGCCCGGGCTTCCGCTCCGCCGCGCTCGCGCTGGCACACGGCCGTGGCGCGGACTCGCCGCGCCGGCGGCGGCACCGCGCGCGTCACGCGCGGTCGCTGAACGCGGTCCAGTCGAATGCCGTCTCCGAGCTCGGTGACGACGACAGCGGCGTTTCGTCGAGCCGCTCACAGAGGTCGTCGGCGCCGGAGTAGATCTGCACGGCCCCGGCGCGGGCGAGCTCGCCCGCGCCGAAGCCGCCGCTCAGCAGACCGATGGTGGGAACGCCGGCGTGCCTACATCGAGCAGGGCGGCGGGGGGCAGGTCGCCCCCCTGCCCCTGCGCCGTGGTTCGAGAAACGCCGGTCCGGCGTCCCCCGGCGTTCAGACCCGGCTGCGTCCGCGCCAGGAGTTGCCGGCCGGGATGCCGGCCACGAGAACGAGGATCGCGGCGACGATACCGACGATCGACGGAAGGCCGAGTGCGACACACAGGGCGTAGGCCAGAGCGGCCAGAAGGATGGCGATGAGCAGTGCGATCATGAATGTCTCCTTTCGGGTGTTGTGAGCATTTGCCCGCTCGCGGCGGGGAGCAAACTCGGGCGGCGACCGACGGCTTCACGATGACGCCGCGCCGGGGACGGTGCAGGTGTGCCGGCCACGGCTGCGAGCTACCCGGCGGCGAACGCGCCGAAACGCGGCGCGTTCGGTTTGCCGGGCGCCGGTCGGGGTAGGGGTGTGGCGCATGTCGCTCGTCGATCGCGTTGCAGCCACCCTCAGACGCCACGGCCCCGCACGGGACGCGGGGGGTGCCGGACCGGCATCCCTGGAAGACGCCTCGCGCGCCGTGACCGATCTGCGTACGTGGCGGCGGCGCGGTCGGCGAGCCGCAGCATCGCGGCGCCGCCGTCGTACGGGGGACGCCGGTTGAGGCCCGGTCTCAGCCGGTGATCGCCGTCGGGAAGGTCGGCTCGAGTGCAGCGGCGGCGTCGCCGTCGGCGAGGCCCAGGTGCGCGCGCTTCAGCGCCTGCGCCTGGGCCGCCGGCACCAGGACGGTGTCGCCTTTGCACCGGATGCGTCCCTCGGCCAGCATGCCCGCCAGGGCGACCTCGACGGTGCCGGGGTGAGCTCCCGCGATCAGGGCCAGCAGGTCCTGGGTCAGCGGCAGATCGATGTGGATCCCCTCGTCGTCGGCGTGACCCCAGCGATCCGCCACCAGCCACAGCACGGTGAGCAGACGGCGGTCGATCCGGCCGATCCGCGTGGCCGCCGCCAGCAGGCCCTGGAGCGCGGCGGCGCGACCGCGTGCCGCGAGCAGCGCCTCGGTGAGCTGCGGCCCGGCGGCGCCGATCACGCGCTCCTCGATCACCGCGAGCCGCAGCCGGGTCAGCGGGCGCCACGAGAGCGCTCCGGGGACCGGGCCGCCGGCCGCGTCGCCGTGGGGAAGCAGCACGTCACCGGGGCCGGCCAGCGCGACGCTCTGGCCGCCGACGACGCTGGTCCGCCACGCGACGAGCCCCTCGGCCACGACGCTCACCTGCCGGCGCCGGCGCAGCCCTGCAGGCCGCCAATCGCCCGCAGGGACGATGACCGTGGGAATGCCCCCGGCGCGGATCGCCGTCTCGCCGGTCAGCTCGGGGAGGAGCCGGGCGAGCTCCCGCGGCGTGAGCGGCGGGGCGGAGGGGAGGGTCGCGTCGGAAGCGGGCATGTACGGGGTCCTTCCCGGATGCCCGTGTCGCCGAAACGTGCGCGGCCACGACCGCGACCCGTTACGCTCGCTCGACGCCCATGACCACCGGCACGCCATGGGAGCGCATCGGGTCCGCCTCGGAGCGGGCGTGGCTCATCTCGGTGTCGGCGCTGCTCGCGCTGATCATCGCCGTGGACCTCGTGACGCCGCGCGTGTCGGTCGCGGGCGTCGTGGTCCTCGTGCCGCTGCTCGCGAGCATCCGGCTGGCGCCGCGCACGGTCGCGTGGCTCGGCGTCGTCTCCGTGCTGCTCGCCGCGTTCAGCTGGATCTGGACGTCGACCGGCGGCGCGCAGCACGTCGTCCGGATCGCCGTGGTCCTGGCCGGCGCGGTCCTCGCGTACGTCATCGCGCTCACGCGCACCCGTGTCGAGCGCGAGCGGATGCTCGAGGGCCTGCTCGAGGAGCTCGTCGCGTCGACCGCCTCGCCGCCCGGGGAGCTCGTCGTCCTCGTCGCCCGG
Source organism: uncultured Actinomycetes bacterium (assembly GCA_963823375.1). GTDB lineage: Bacteria > Actinomycetota > Thermoleophilia > Solirubrobacterales > Solirubrobacteraceae > F1-60-MAGs163. Next base: position 126,722 of record CAWGLQ010000024.1, read on the forward strand.
GCGCTGGTCCCCGAGTTCGCCGATGGTGCGCGCGTCATCCTGCAGCCCGCGGGCGGGCGGGCGCGACTCATCGGGCGGGCGGGCGCCGAGCTGCCGGCGGACCGCGGCGACGACGCGTTTCCCGGCGGGCCGGTGGTCCACGCGGTGGGAACCGGACAGACGCTGTTCGGCCCGCTGGCCGTCGGCGCGCGCCGTGTCGGTGAGGTCCGGCTGTACCGCGCCCAGGGCCGGTTCGAGGGGGAGGACCTCGCGTTGTTCGACCGGCTCGCCGACCGGGTCGCGCTCGCGCTGGAGAACTCCCTGCTGCTCGCGGACTCCCAGGAGCTCACACGGCGCCTGGACGACGAGCACCGCTGGCTGCAGACGGTCGTCGATCAGATGCCGTCCGCGGTGACGATCCGCGACGCCGAGGGCGGCGAGTTGGTCCGCAACCTGCGTGCCGAGGAGATCCAGCGGCGCGCAGCCGGCGACGCCGACGCCGAGACCTGGTTCCGCACGCATCCGGGGCGCCGCACCGACGACGGGCAGCCCACGGAGCCCGGCGACTGGCCGTACGTCCGCGCGCTGCGCGATGGCGAGGTCGTCACGGGCGAGGAGTACCGGTTCGAGCGCCACGACGGGACGTGGGGGGTCGTGCGGGTGAGCTCTGCGCCGATCCGCGACGAGCGCGACCGGATCGTCGCCGCAGTCAGCGTCTTCGACGACACGACCGACCAGCACCGCGACCAGCGCGCCCTGCGCTGGCTGGCCGAGGTCGGGCGCCTGCTCGATCGCCCGCACACCGTCGAGGCGCGCATCGAGGAGATCCTGAAGCTGCTCGTCGCGGAGCTCGCCGACGCGGGCCTCATCTACCTCGCCCGTCCCGATGGCACGCTGCATCTGCGCCGGGTCGTCGTCGGCGAGGACGGCGGCGACGAGGAGTCCCTTCTCACCCTTCCGGACCGCGAGCGCTCGCTCCCCGCCGATCACCCGGCGGTGCTGTGCACCGCCGGCCGCGGCACCCTCGAGGTCGTGCGCGACGGCGCGCCCGCCGGCGGCGCCGAATGGCTCGCCGAGCAGGGGTTCGGCTCCGCGCTGTTCGTCCCGATCATCCATGCGCAGTACAACCACGGGTGCCTGGCGCTCGCGACCACCGGGCCCGGCACGCAGGACCCGCGCGACGTCAAGGTCCTGGAGCTGATCGCGCGCCGGATCGCGCTCGCGCTCGAGAACAGCCTGCTCTATGCCGAGCAGCACCGGGTGGCGACGGCACTCCAGCGCGACCTCCTCCCGGGCGCCCTGCCGGAGTGGCCCGGCCTGGAACTCGCCACGCTGCACCGCCCCGCACGCAGCGCCGCCGACGTCGGCGGCGACTTCTTCGACCTGTTCGACGCCGGCGACGAGCGGATGCTCATCGTCGGCGACGTGTCGGGCAAGGGTGTCGAGGCAGCCGCGACGACGGCACTCGTGCGGCACGCGGTCCGCGTCGCGGCGCGTGCCGACCAGCCCACACCCGGCCGCATCGCGACCGTCAACCAGGCCGTTCTCGAGGATGCCCCCGGCGACCAGTTCTGCACGCTCGCCTGGGCCTCCCTCAAGCACGCCGGAGGCGCAGTGGTCGGAGAGGTCGCCTGCGCCGGGCACCCGCAGCCGTTCGTCGTTCGTGCCGGAGGCGGCGTCGAGCCCGTGGCGGCGACGGGAACGCTGCTCGGGTTCTTCCCGGACCTGCGATCGAGCGCCGCGCAGGTGCGCCTGGAACCCGGAGACGCGCTGGTGCTCTTCACCGACGGCGTGACGGAGGCGCGGCTCCCGGACGGCTCCCTGTTCGGCGCCGATCGCGTTCGGGATGCCCTCGCCACGGCGGGTGACCGGACGGCGGACGGCCTGCTCGACGCGCTGGAGGATGCGCTCGACGGCGCGCGCGCCGAGGCTCGGGACGACGTCGCGATCGTCATCGGCAGGGTGTGCGCCTGATGGCGTTCCGGCTCACGGAGACCCCGCTGGACCACGGCGTCCGCGTCGAGGTCGCCGGGGAACTCGACATCGCCAGCGCGCCCGAGCTCGAGGCCGAGCTCGTGGGGCGTCTCGCCGACCCGGCCTGCCGGGAGATCGTCCTGGATCTGACCCAGGTGACGTTCATCGACTCATCGGGACTGCGCAGCCTCCTGCTCGGCGAGCGGGAGGCGACGGCGTCCGGCAGTCGGCTTCAGATCATCCCGGGAACCGGTCAGGTGCTGCGCGTCATCGAGCTCGCGGACGTGGCCGACCGCCTGAACCTCGTTCGCGGCTGACCGCTCAGGCGGCGCGCCTGGAGGCCGGGTGGTCCGCGAGCTCCTCCTGGACGGCGGCGCCCATCTGTGCGATCGACGAGCGCAGCAGCCGCGAGACGTGCATCTGCGAGATCCCCATGATCCGGGCGATCTCGTGCTGGCGCAGGTCGTGGAAGTACCGCAGGTAGACGATGCGACGCTCACGCTGCGGCAGCGCGGCGGCGGCGACCCGCAGCACCTGCAGGCGGTCGGCCCGGGCGAACTCCTCGTCGGGGCCGCCGAGCGCGGAGATGCGGCTCTCGCCCGTGTCGTCGGTCTCGTCGAGGGACGACGCGTTGTAGCTGCGGGCCCCGAGCATCGCCTGGACGATGCGCTCGGGCGTGGTGTCCAGGCGCTCGGCGAGATCGGAGACCGTCGGCGCGCGGCCGAGGCTGCCGCCGAGCCGCTCTGTCTCGCGGCTGATCCCGGCGTGGAGCTCCTGCAGGTCGCGCGGCATGTGAACGGACCAGCCGTGGTCGCGGAAGTGCCGGCGGATCTCGCCGCGGACGTTGGGCTCCGCGAACGTGCGCAGCTGGACCCCGCGCGAGAGATCGAAGCGGTCGATCGCCTTGAGCAGGCCGACGCACCCGACCTGCACGAGGTCGTCGAGCGGCTCGCCGCGGTTCGCGTAGGCGCGCGCCACTCGGCGTACGAACGGCATCATCCGCTCGACGAGCTCCTGCCTGGCCTGGCGGTCGCCGTCATGGTGGTAGCGCTTCAGCAGGTCGTTCTCGGTCAGCGTCGGGGGCATCGGTGCCACGGGGAGCATCTCCTTCTGGCGGGGGAGGACGATCCTGCGCTCGTCGGAGACGGGTCCCAAGGTGGTCGAGCACGGTCAGAGCGCCGGGCCGCCGGATTCGGGTGCCCCAATACCTGGGCAGAGCTGGTCACCCGTGGTGAACCCCGTGTTTGGAGCACCCGTGCCGCGGACAGAGAGCGGTCATGGGAACGACAGGGCAGCGGGATTCCCGGCAGAACGATGCGCATCGGCGATACGGTCCGCGGACGCGATGACCGCTCCGCAACTCCGGAGCCCTGGGTCGTCGCCCGGTTGGACCATGCGCGATCCACTTGAAGCAGGTGACGCCGACGTGGCACTCATGACCGAGGCGCTGCCTGAGAACGTGGCCGTGGTCCGGCAGGCGGCGATCGCCGCCGCCGAGGTCTCCGGACTCGCGCCGCACCGCATCGAGGACGTCGCCCTCGCCGTCGGAGAGGCGTGCGCGAACGTCGTCGTCCACGCATACGGCGAGGGGCGCGGCGACGTCGCCCTGTTCGTCCGCGAGTCGTCCGACGAGCTCGAGCTCGTCATCCGCGACTGGGGCAGCGGACTCGCGCCCCGGCCCGACAGTCCCGGCCTGGGTCTCGGACTGCCGCTGATCGTCGCGCTGGCCGACGGCGTCCAGCTCCGCGCCGGGGACGGCGGGGCGCACGACGTGCGCATGACCTTCCTGCGGGAGCCGGCGCCGTCGGACTCCGGTGACGCGCCGCGCGAGCTGCAGCGATGACCGGCACCGTGGTCGAGCAGGACTTCGGCGCGCCGCGGGTGCGCGTGGAGGTCCGCCGCGGGCCGCTCGCGGTCCCGGTGCTCGTTCGCGCGATCGCGATGTTCGCGGCCCGCACGAGCCTTCCCGCCAGCCGTCTCGACGACATCTGCGACGTGCTCGAGGCGATCGCCGTCTCGCTTCCCGGCGACCGGCTCGCTGTCGAGGCGCGGGCCGACCGCGGCGGAGCCGGCCTCCAGCTGCACGTCAGCGGGCTCGCGGGCGGGACTGCGCGGTCGGTCCTCTCCGACGTGCGCCACGGCGGCCTCGCGCGTCTGCTGACCGTCACGTCCGACGGCGTCGCGGTCCGGTCGTCGACGAGTCGCGGCGAGTCACTCGTCGTCACGTTCGCTCCGGCGCGATGACGGACCGCGTCGTCATCGCGAGCGACACCGACGAGGGCATCCTCGTGATGGCGGTCCAGGGCGAGCTCGACCTCTACAGCGCCCCGGAACTGCGCGCCCGTCTGCTGGCGGCGATCGACGACGGCGCCGACTCCGTCGTGCTCGACCTGCGCGAGACGACGTTCATGGACTCCACCGCGCTCGGTGTGATCGTCGCGGCGATGAAGGCGCTCCGCGCGCAGGACGGGCGGCTCGTCCTCGTCAACGAGAGCCGGTCGATCGCAAAGACGCTCGCCATCACCGGACTTGACGAGATGCTCGCCGTCGAGCGCACCGTCGACGCGGCGGTCGTCACCGCTCGGGACGTCTGAGCTCGGGCTCGTCGCCCAGGAACCGCTCCTGCATCAGGGCGAGCCCGAGCGTCGTCGCGATCAGGCGCAGCGTGCGCAGCAGGCCGTCGCCGACCACCGGGGTGTCGTCGAACAGCAGCACGAGCACGGCCAGCGCCTCACCCGCGCAGATCGCCGGCACGATCAGCGCGCCCAGTCCCTCCGGCGCCCCGAGCGCGGCCGCGTCCGGCGGCGCGAGCGCCGCGATCTCGCCGTCGCGCACGGCGTCGGCCAGCTGCCGGTGCGCGGCCACGGTGACCATGTCGGGGCCGAGCAGACCGCGCGAGGAGCGGCCCAGCACGATCTGCCCGGTCATGTAGGGCGCGACCGCGACGTCGACGATGTCCAGGCGCCGCAGCAGCAGGTCCGCGCTGGCGGTGATCGCCGCGACGCCGGGCCGGTCGCGCAGCAGCTCCACGACCTCGTCCGCCAGCGCCAGCGCCGTCTCGCGCTCGGCCAGCTCGTCGCTCGTCTCCTCGAGGTGCTCCTCCACCGCGCGCGCGGCCGCCCGCTCGGTTCGCGAACCGGCCGGCTCGAGCTCGTACAGCACGAGGAGCGGCGCGGCGGCCTCGGCGGACTGGAGCGGCACGGCCAGGCAGGGCGCGGCGACGTCCCCCGGCTGCCACGGGAGCCGCTCGAACCGCGAGGGCCCGCTGGCCGCGAATGCGGCGGCGATCCGGTCGCCGGGCTCCCCGTCGATGTCGTCGCCGACGACGGGCGTGCCGTGGGCCTCGCGAGCGGCGCGATTGGCGTACAGGACCGTGACGGGGCTCGGACCGGACACCACGAGCGACTCGAGCGGCGCCTCCTCGAATGCGCGCACAAGGACGTCGGTGGTCACCTCGGCACCCTGCGCGGCCGCGCGGGCCTGTGTCAGCGCCGCGGCGACCGGGACGCCCGCATCGGCCGCCCGCCGGGCCGCGATCAGTGGGGCGGCATCGGCGAGCGCGTAGCGGCGCCGTCCGGCGCCGGAGCGCACCGGCACCGGAAAGCCGTGGCGCCGCTCCCAGGTGCGCAGGCGCTCGCGCGACAGGCCCGTCAGCCGGGCGAACTCCGTCGCGGAGATCGTCGGGTCGGCCCCCTCCATGCGCCGGTTCTACCGCATCGCGCGGGCGCGTGTTTCAGGCGGGGGAGCCTGGGCATGCCACCAGATGACCACGGCGACGCGGCGATCAGCCGCGAGCGAGTCGCGACAACCGTCGGCGACGACTCGCGCTCGCCGGTGATGACGGCGCCTGCGCGTCGGCAGCTGGCGGTGTCGAGGCGGTCGCCCTCCTCCCCCCGGGTGGCCTCCTCCCTGATGGATGGCCGGACGGCGGGCCGGGTCTCAGCCCGGCCCGCCGTTCCGGTGCACCCACCGTGGGGTCAGCGACTCGCGCCGTTGGCCCGCTTGCTCGCGCGGGCCAGACGCCGGCCGTGCTGCTCCAGGCGCTTCAGCGCGTCCTTCTCCTGACGGCGGTTGGCGTCCAGGAGGTCCGCCACCTCGCGCTCGCCGAGCGAGCGGGCCATCGTGATGAGGTTCGAGTAGGCGGCGATCTCGTAGTGCTCCGCACGCCCCCCGGACCCGGTGAGGAAGACGTCGCGCAGTTCCGGGGACAGCTCGTGCTCGTCGAGGAACTCGTCGTGCTCGGCCTTGATGCCGTCGATGGCCGGGCAGCGTTCGCTCGCGGGCTTGGCGCCCAGCTGGTCGAACGCCTTGCGCAGGTTCTCGATCTGCTCCCGCGTCTCGTCGGCGTGCTCCTCGAAGGCGGCCCGCAGCTCGCCGTCCTGTGCCTCGCCGGCCATCTTCGGCAGCGCCTTCACGAGGACGTTCTCGGCGTAGTAGATGTCGCCGAGCTCGTGGAGCAACAGCTCCCGGGGGTCGGTCATGGTCTGGGGCATGAGTGCTCCTTGGGGTTGGTGACCTCCCCGTGCTACCCGCGGCCCGACAGCGGCCAAACCCGGCACCGGCGTTTGGAGCGGCGGGCGTGCGGGCACCTGAGACGCCGTGCAGGGTGCGGCTTCGCGAACGGCCCAGGAGAGACTCGATGACCGGACAGTGGATTCGCAGGAGGCGCACCGCAGCAGTGGCGCTCGCCATCAGCCTGACGGGGCTCGCCGCAGCCGTGAGCCCGGCGGCCTCGTTCGCCTTCGGCGTCGCGGACTTCCGCGCAGAGACACTGAAGGCCGACGGCGTCACGCTGGACACGCAGGCGGGCGGGCACCCGTACTTCGGCGTGACCGAGATCAAGCTCGACAGCACCGGCGGCCTGCCGGACGGCGACCTGAAGGAGATCCGCGTCGACATTCCGCCGGGCCTCATCCCGAACCCGGAGGCCGTGCCGAAGTGCGACGCCGCGATCCCCTCGCTCTGCCCGGCCAACACGCAGATCGGGACCACCGAGATCGTGGCCGTCCTGCGCCCGCTCCCGACGCCGCTCCCGCTTCCGCCCCTGCCCGTCTACAACATGGTTCCCCCGCCGGGGAAGGTCTCGGACTTCGCGTTCACGATCCCGACCGTCAAGCCCCGCGTGGACATCCTCGGCGGCGTGCGCGATACGGACGACTACGGCGTCTTCTTCACGATCAGCGACATCGGCGCGGCGCCGGCGGTCCTCAGCACCAAGCTCACCTTCTGGGGCGTTCCCGCCGATCACGGCACCGGCGCACCGCGCAAGCCGTTCCTGACCAACCCCACGGTCTGCGGCCCGCCGTACACGACGCGCGTGACCGTCGAGTCCCACGCCGGCGACGTGGCCACCGGGTCCGATACGACGCCGACCGGCGCCACGGGGTGTGACCAGGTCCCGTTCGACCCCACGGTCGACGTCGCGCCGGCGACCACGCAGCGCGACACGCCCACCGGCGCGGCCGTGACGCTCCACGTCCCGCAGCTGCTGGATCCCGACGGCATCGAGACCTCACACGTGCGCAACACCGCGATCTCGCTGCCCGACGGCATGACGCTCAACCCCGCCGCGTCGACCGGGCTGCAGGCGTGCACCGACGAGCAGCTCGCGCTCGGCACCCACGACCCGGTCGGATGCCCGGCCGCGTCGAGGGTCGGCGCCGTGCGCATCGTCTCGCCGGCGCTCCCCGACCCGCTCACCGGCGACGTCTGGGTCGGGCAGCCGCGCGGCGACGACCCGTATCGCATCTTCCTGCGCGCGACCGGCCCGTCCGGGCTCGACGTGCGGCTGAAGGGCTCGGTGCGCGCGGACGTATCGACGGGCCGCCTCACGGCCACCTTCACCGACACCCCGCAGGTGCCGTTCACGGACTTCACCCTGACGTTCGACAGCGGTCCGCGGGCGACGCTCGCGACACCGCTGGCATGCGGGCCGGCCGTCACGACCAGCGCGATCACCCCCTATCGCGGTGGCGCTGACGCGTCGCCGACGTCGACGTTCGCCGTCGATCAGAACGGCGCCGGGCAGCCGTGCGGCATCACGCCGTTCACCCCGGGCTTCGGGGCCAGCACGACGTCCGCGCTCGCCGGCGCCGACACGGGCGTGGCGGTCAGTGTGAGCCGAGCCGACGGGCAGAAGACCCTGTCCCGCCTGCAGATCTCGGCGCCGCCGGGCCTGACCGGGCGGATCCCGGCCGTGCCGCTGTGCACCGAGCCCGGCGCTTCGGCCGGGACCTGCGGCGAGGCATCGCGCATCGGCACCGCGACGGTCGCGGCCGGCGCCGGCCCCGAGCCGTTCTCGCTCTCCGGGCCGGTCTACCTCACGGGCCCGTACGCGGGCGCACCGTACGGCCTGGCGGTCGTCGTGCGCGCCATCGCCGGTCCGTACGACCTCGGCACCGTCGTCGTGCGTGCGGCGATCCGCGTCGACCGCCGGGACGCTCATCTCACCGTCGACTCCGATGCGCTGCCGACGATCCTCAAGGGGATCCCGCTGCGCCTGCGGCAGGTCGATGTGCGCGTCGACCGGCCGGGGTTCCTGCTGAATCCGACCGCGTGCGGGCCCAAGACGGTCGGGTCGTCGATCCGGTCCACGGACGGCTCCAACCACACGCCGGCGGCCGGGGTGGCGCCGGTGACGGGCTGCGACAGGCTCGCGTTCACGCCGGCGCTGGAGGCGACCGCCTCCGGGCGCCCGACCCGCAATCGCGGCGGCAGCCTGATCGTGACGCTGCGCCAGCCGGACCGTCAGATGCGGCTGCGCAAGGTCGCCGTGAAGCTCCCGCGGGCCTTCTCGGCGCGCGGCACCACGGTGGCGCGTGCGTGCTACGAGACGACGTTCGTGCCCTCGCCGGAGAAGTGCGGCGCGCCCTCGCGTGTCGGCACCGCGGAAGCGGTGACGCCTGCGCTGCCGACGCCGCTGACCGGCCGCGCCTGGCTCGTGGGCCACAACGCGCGGCTCCCGACCCTCGAGGTCGGCCTCTCCGGCTCGGGCGTCGACATCGGCCTGTCGTCCCTCATCACGTTCGGCCGCAGCTTCTCGTCGACGTTCGACCAGCTCCCCGACGTGCCGGTCACGCGCTTTGCGATCCGCCTCCCGCAGGGCCCGAACTCGGCGCTCGGCATCGCCGGTGACATCTGCAGCCGCCGGTACTCGATGCCCACGGTGTTCACCGGCCAGGACGGGCGCATTCGCAAGCAGACGGTCCGCCTGCGCGTCGAGGACTGCCCGGTGGCCGTCCGGCGCACGCGGATCCTGCGCGGCGGACGCGCGCTGCTGACGATCCGCGTCCCGTCCGCAGGACGGCTCACGGTCTCCGGGAACGGCCTGCGGCGGGTGGCGCGGACCTTCAAGCGCGCGGCGGGCAACGCCCACGTCACCGTCCGTCTGACCCGCAGCGGCGCGCGACGCCTGGCGAACGCCAGGGCCAAGCGCAAGCCGCTGCGGCTCAACGCCACGGCGCGGTTCGTGCCGCGGCGCACCAGGACCGCCGCCACGCCGGCCGGCGTCACCACCGTCTCGCGGGATGTGCAGCAGTTCAGGCTGCGCTGACCGGCACCACCGATCCAGAGAGGAGGACACATGTACATCGGACTCGGCACCGTCGCTCTCATCCTGCTCGTCATCATCGTGATCTGGATGGTCTGACTGTGGGAGGCTGACCCGCAACCGGCGCGGCGCCGGCCGGTTGTGTCAGGTATGTCACGACTTCCACGCACCCTGCTCATCGCGGCGGCCGCGCTGGCCGCCGCAGCGCTGCCCGCGTCGGCGGGCGCCGCCACCTGGTCCGCTCCCGTCGTCCTCGGCCCCGCACCGTCGGGCGGCGCGGTCACGGCGGCGCCCCAGTCCTTCGTCAGCGGCCCGAGCTCGCTCGTCGTCTCGTCCGACGGCGCGACGCCGTGGCTCGCCCGCGGCGACGCGCGCGGCGGCTTCGCGGCCCGCGCCGCGCTCGGGCCCGCCGGGCCTGCCTCGGCGTCGGTCGACGCCGATCTCGGCGCCGACGGAACGCTGGCCGTCGCCTCGGCCTCCGGCGGCGCGGTGCACGTCACCGTCGTCCCGGCCGGACAGGCGCCGCGCTCGCCGATCGACGTCCCCGCGGCCGGAGCCACCGGCGCGGCGGTCGCCGTCGCGCCCGACGGCTCCGTCACCGTCGCCTTCCGGACCAAGGTCGGGACGACGTACGCGATGAACGTCGCGACGGCCGCTCCCGGCGGGGCGTTCGGCGCACCCGTGACGCTCGAGAGCGGGACGGCGGGGATGGACTCCCCGGCTGTCGCCGCGGGGCCCGGCGGCACGCTCGCCGTGACCTACCGAAAGATCCTCACGCGCTACCGCGCCCGGGTCGCCGTGCGCCCGGCCGGCGCGCCCGCGTTCGAGGCTCCCGAGACGATGCCCGGCGGTGACCAGGCCGTCATCCGCACGCAGGTCGCGGTCGGCGGGGACGGCCACGTCGTCGCCGGGTGGGTCGACGGCGCGGCGGCGCAGTACGCCACCCGCGCGCCGGGTGCCCCCGCGTTCGCGGCTCCCGTGAAGCTCGACGACGGCGCGTTCTCGATCCAGCTCGAGGCGACGCCGCAGGGCGGCACCGCCGCCACATGGGCCGGCTCCGGAAGCGTCCGCGCGGCGGTGCGCCCGCCCGGCGGCTCCTTCGCCGCGCCGGTCGCCGTCGGGACGTACACGTCGCCGATCGTCAGCGATCCGGCGATCGCGGTCGCCCCGTCAGGCACGGCGACCGTCCTCTACAACGACCCGGCGGACGGCGCCATCCGCGTCGCCGACCTCGGCTCGCCGAGCGCGATCGTCGGCTACGGGGCGCCCGCGCAGGCGAACAGCCCGTCGATCGCCCAGGGCGCGTCGCTCACGGTCGCCGCCTGGCGTGACGCGGGTGGCGGGATCTCCGCGGCCACCCGCAGCGACACCGCGGTCGCGGGCTCCCCGGGCGCGGCGCCGGCGGGCCCCGATCGCACGAAGCCGAAGCTGACGATCCTCACCCGCTCGCGCAGCGTCAGGGTGACGCGCCGCACGAGGTACGTCACGATCAGGGTCAAGCCCAGCGAGCCCGTCTCGTACAACGCGACGGCCGATCTGATGACGCGCCGCGGGAAGCGGATCGCGCATGCGCCGACCCGGCCCTACACGGTGAAGACCCCCAGGAGCGGCACGCGGTCGATCCGCATCACGCTCGGGTCGCTCGCCGAGAAGGACCTGCGCAGGGCGCTGAAGGCCGGACGCAAGGCCGACCTGTCGATCGACCTCACGGCGAGCGATCGCGCCGGGAACGCGACCCGGAAGATCGTCCGCCTGAAGCTGCACGGCTGACGACCTGGGCCGGGACGCGCGGGGAGCGGGGGACCGCTCGACCCGCGCGCCCGGCCGGGTCGCTCGTCAGCAGACGACGAGCAGGTGGAACGGGCGGTCGGCCGCCGCCCCCGCCGCGTCACGCGTGCGCACCCGCACGGTCGTCGCGTTCGTCGGGAGCACCGCCGCGGCGCCGGCGTCCTCGATGATCGTCTCGGTCGCCTGGTAGGCGCACTTCGAGATGTCGCTCTTGAACACGACGTCGTAGGTGCCCTCCGAAGCGCGCGTGGAACTCTGTCCGTCGCGGCTCGCGGACAGCTCGCCGTTCGCCGCGACGGCGGCGAACCGGTTCTGCGCCTGCGCGTCGGCGACGATGTCCGACGCGCTCTTGCTGTCGACGCGGTCGGCGTTGAAGCCGGTCGCGACGGCCTGCGCGTTGGTCGTGAGCGGCGCGGCGTTCGGGTTGGCCGCGGTGATCACGCCGACCTCGGTCGCGTTCTTCCCGCTCGACGCGAACTCGAAGGCACGGCCGTCCTCCAGGTTGTTCGCCCGGATGCACGGCTCGTTGCCCTTGTCGGTGCCGCCCAGGCCGGAGCGGCAGCCGTAGATCGCGCCGCCGCCGTTGCTCGACTTGTTGGACTGCCGTGTGCCGTAGGTCGAGGTGTCGGCGATGATCTCGGTCTCCTTCGTGTACGACTGCCGCTGGTCCTCCGAGGGGTTGCGCGCGCCGCCCTTGACCGGCGTCCCGTTGTTCGCCGTCTGCGCGACCGCGAACGGGGAGACGAGCACGGCCAGCGCGATGGCGCTGCCGAGAATCCACGGCCCCTGCGGGAACGCGCGGAGCCGCGTGCGGATTCTGCTGAGCATCGGTTCTCCTTGCCTTTCGTCGAGTGCGACGAAGGCGTACCCCGCGACGAGTGCTCGAAACCGACTTGCGCCCGGTCCGCCGGTCCTGACAGGATCGATGCAATGCCCGGTCCTCCGATCCCGCTCCTGCGCGGCGTTCCCTTCCTGTCCCATCTCTCGGACGAGGACGCCGCCTCGCTCGCGCCCGAGTTCGTCGAGCGGACGTACGCCGCGGGCGAGGTGATCACGGGGGAGGGCCAGCAGGGGATGAGCTTCTTCGTCGTCGAGTCGGGCGAGGCGACGGTCACCAAGGCCGGGGCCGATGTCGCGACGCTCGGTCCCGGCACCTCGTTCGGCGAGCTGTCCCTGTTCGAGCACGGCCGCCGCTCGGCGACGATCACGGCGGCGAGCGACATGCGCTGCTGGTCGCTTCCGGTCTGGTCCTTCCGCTCGTTCGTCGAGGGCCGCCCGGCGGTCGCGTGGGCGCTGCTGGAGCAGCTCGCGAGCCGCATCCGCGAGCTCGACACCAGCGACCGCTAGGAGAGGTCCAGCCGGTCGCCCGGCCCGACACCCGCGCGGGCGCACGTCCCGGGCGGCAGCTCGAGGACCGCATACGCGGCGCGGCACGCGGCCGCGCGCCATGGGCGCAGCCGCGGGACGACGCGCAGCACCTCGCCGTCCCGCGCCAGGAAGACGACCTCGAGCGGCGCCGGCATGAAGCACGTGTGCACGCTTGCGCACGGCCTCAGCAGCAGACCCTCGCCGGCGCGCAGCGGCGGACGGCCGAGCAGTCCGCGCAGCCGTCGCAGCGGCGTGTCGGCGACCGACCAGCGGGTATTCGACAGGGCGGTCGCGTGGTCGGACACGGCGCCGCCGAGGCTACGCGGCGAATCGCGGAAGCGGACCCACGGACACGACCGATTCGGATACAACCTGCGCTTCGGCGTCGAGGGACGCCGACGCGCCCGGACACACCTGACGACCTGCGGGCCGCGATGAGCGGCCCGCAGGTCGACATGAGGTGTCTATGCGGCTTCCTGGGCTCCGGGACCGCGGCCTTCCAGCAGCTCCTCGGCGACCCGGTCGGTCGCGTCGCCTGTCCCGCCGACGAGGCGGCGGCTCAGCTGGGCACGGCGGAACGTCAGCGGGGCGTCGTGCTCCCACGTGGCGCCGATGCCGCCGTGGACGGCGATCTGCTGGCGCGCGGCGAAGTCGAGCGCGCCGCCCGCGACCGAGCGCGCCGCGCTCGCCGCGTAGGCGATCTCGGCCGGCTTGTCGCTGAATGCGAACCCGGCGTAGATGAGCAGCGAGCGCGTGTTCTCCTGGCGCCGCAGGATCTCGACGAGCCCGTGCTTCATCGCCTGGTAGCTGCCGATCGCGCGCCCGAACGTGAAGCGCTCCTTGGCGTACGTCACCGACACCTCCAGCGCGCTCTCCACGCTGCCGAGCGACTCGGCGGCGATCAGGGCCTGCGTCAGGTACCAGGCCTCGGCGATGTCGGTCGCCGACACGTCGAGCCTCGAGCCCGTCGCACCGGCCAGCGTCACCGTGCCCAGTCGCCGGGTGGCGTCGTAGCGCCACGCGCCCTCGATGCTCACGCCCGCGGCCCCGGCCTCGACGACGCCCGCGACGGGCGCGCCCCCGGCGTCCTGGCCGATCACGACCAGCACGTCGGCCTGGGCGGCATCCGGCGCCCACGCGACGACGCCGTCGAACGTGACGCTGTCGCCCTCGACGCTCGCGACCGGCGCGGCGGCGCGCGCCTTGCCGGAGACGGGATCGACGGTCCAGCGCGACTCGAGGCTGCTCGGCGGCCGTGCGGGCAGCCATGCGGCCTTCAGCTCGCCGCCGGCGACCGCCTCGGTCACCTCGGCGCCGCCGCGATCCAGCAGCAGCGACGCGGGCAGCGGGCCGAGCAGCGGAGCGGGTGCCAGCACGCGGCCGGCCTCCTGCGCCACGAGCATGGCGTCGTAGGCGCCCAGGCCCGCGCCACCGCGCTCCTCGCTGATCAGCAGACCGGGCCAGCCCGCCTCGATGGCCATCGGCCACAGGTCGGGCAGCGCGGCCTCGTCCTCGAGCGACTCGCGGGCCGCCTCGACGGTCTTCACACGCGACAGCGCACCGCGCGCCGCCTCGCGCAGGAACTCCTGCTCGTCGGACAGGTTCAGGTTCATGCCGCGGCCCCTTCCTTCTCCTTGGCCCGCAGCTCGCTGAACGGGATGCCCTTGTCCAGGCGCGGCTCGGGCGGCAGGCCCAGGACGCGCTCTCCGATCGTGTTGCGCAGGATCTCCTCGGTGCCGCCGGCGCTCTTCAGGCCGGGGAGGAACGAGATCATGTACGCCCACTCGTCGTCCTCGGCCAGCACCTCCGGGCCGAGCACGTCGGCGATGAGGTCTCCGGCCTTGACGGCGTTGTTGACGGTCGTCACCTTCGCCAGGCCGAACTCCGGCCCGGGGATCTGCCCGCCCTGCAGGTCGCTGATCGAGCGGTAGCCCGTCCAGCGGATCGCCTCGAGCTCCGCGGCGATCTCGCCGAGCTGGTGGCGCACGTCGCTGTCCTTGACCGCGGCGGGGTCGCTCGCCAGCGCCCGCGCGAAGCGGTCGCCGTTGTAGCCGAAGCCCTCGCTGCCCAGGCCGATCGTCAGGCGCTCGAACATGAGCGTCGTCAGCCCGACGCCCCAGCCGTTGTCGACGCCGCCGACGACGCTGTCGCCCGGGATCGTGACGTCGTCGAAGAACACCTCGTTGAACTCGGCCTCGCCGGAGATCTGGCGCAGGCCGCGGACGGTGACGCCCTCCGCGTCCATCGGGACGATGAACATCGTCATGCCCTTGTGCTTGGGCACGTCGACGTTCGTGCGCGCGAGCAGCAGGCCGTAGGCGGCGAACTGCGCGTTCGTCGTCCAGACCTTCTGCCCGTTGAGCGTCCACGAGCCGTCGTCGCCCAGCTTCGCGCGGGTCTGCACCGCGGCGAGGTCCGAGCCGGCGGCGGGCTCGCTGAAGAGCTGGCACCACACCTCGTCGCCGTGGAGCATCGGGCCGAGGTAGCGCGACTTCTGCTCGTCGTCGCCGTGGGCGATGATCGTCGGGCCGAGCATGCCGACGCCGATGACGTCGAGGATGCCCGGGACGCGGGCGCGGCGCATCTCCTGGCTGACGATGACGCCCTCGATCGGGCCCACGCCCTGGCCGCCGTACTCCTTCGGCCACGTGGCGCCTGCGAGGCCGCCTTCGGCGAGCCTGCCCTGCCACGCGCGGCGCGCGTCGAGGATCTCGTCGGGGTCGGTGAGCGCGCCCTCGCCGCTGATCACGGGCGCCTGTGCCTTGTGCTCGTCGAGCCAGGCCCGGATCTGCGTCCGGTACTCCGCCTGCTCTGGGGTGTCGTTGAGATCCACCCTCGTCTCCTTTTGGCTGACTGGCCAGTCGGTTGGGGAAGTCCGAGGATGATACGGAGCCGGCCGCGACGGGGACTGCCCGTCCCGCACCTCACTGGTCCTCGGGCGGCTCCTCCCAGATCGCCCCGACGATGCCGATCCCCATGAGCCCGATGATCAGCAGGGAGATCACCGAGAGGATCGTGAATCCGCGGTCCACGGCCGCATAGACCGTGAGCGCCGTGAAGCCGAGGAGGAAGACGAGCGTCCCGCCGAGGATCAGGCCGCGCACGTCAGGCCGCCAGGGCGCCGAGCGCGAGCAGGAGGACGGCGAGGGCGGCCCAGATGAGCCCCCAGATCGCCGCGGGGACCGCGGAGAACGACCCGAACCAGGGGACGAGCACCATGCTCAGGATCCGCGCGCCGCGCAGCCGGATGAGGTGCGTGACGACGAGCTCGAGTGCGATCCCGGTGGCGGCCGCCGCGCCGACGGCCGCGGTGCGGTCGTCCGCGCCCGCGGCAAGGGCGAGCGCCGCGCCGCCGGCCCCGCCGAACACGATCGCGAGGACCATCCAGCCGCGCCCGACCGCACCCTCCACGCCGCCGCCGAAGATCCAGATCGCCACGGCGTCGACCGCCAGCAGGAGCGCCGTCCAGCCCCCGGCGCCGGCGACGAGCGCGACGAGCGCGCCCACCGCCACCGCGACGGCGAGCAGCAGCGCGAGCGTCGGCGGTCGGTCGCGCTCGGTGTCGTCGCGCAGCGGGATCACGGGGCGGGGAGGCTCCTCGCGGCCTGTGCGCTACGCGCCGGCGGCCAGCGGGCCGACACCCGGCTGCGGCTGCGGCACGTGCTGGTCGGCGTGGTAGCTCGAGCGCACGAGCGGCCCGGCGGCGATGTGGTCGAACCCGAGGTCGTAGGCCGCCGCCTCGAGCGCGGCGAACTCGTCCGGGTGCCAGTAGCGGACGACCGGCAGGTGGCGCTCGGTCGGGCGCAGGTACTGCCCGACGGTCAGCACCTGGACGCCGGCGGCGCGCAGGTCCTCGAACGCGCCGACCATCTCGTCGTGCGTCTCGCCGAGCCCCACCATCAGGCCGGACTTCGTGACGACGTCCCGCCCGGCGATCGCCTTCGCGTTGCGCAGGACGCGCAGCGAGCGCTCCCAGCGCGACCCGCGGCGCGCGAGCGGGTAGAGCCGCGGCACGACCTCGACGTTGTGGTTGAAGACGTCGGGGCGCTCGGCCAGCACGGTCGCGAGCGGCATCTCCTCGCCGCGGAAGTCCGGGGTGAGCACCTCGACCTGGCACTCGGGCGCCTGGCGGCGGCACTGGCGGATCGTCGCGGCCCAGATCCGCGAGCCGAGGTCCGGCAGGTCGTCGCGGTCGACGCTCGTGATGACCGCGTGGCGCAGGCCCATCCGCGCGATCGAGCGGGCCACGCGGGCGGGCTCGAGCGGGTCGTTCCACGTCGGCTTGCCGGTCGTGACGTTGCAGAACCCGCAGCGCCGCGTGCACGTGTCGCCGAGGATCATGAAGGTCGCGGTGCCGCGCTCCCAGCACTCGCCGACGTTCGGGCACGCGGCCTCCTGGCAGACCGTGTGAAGGTTCTCGTCGCTGATGAGCTTCGACAGCTCGCGGTACTTGACGCCGCCCGGGGCGGGCACCTTGAACCACGGCGGCTTGCGCGCGCGGATCGGCTGCACGTCGGTGCCGAGCACCTGCAGCACGTCCATGCCGCCCGGGTTCGACCGGCCGCGGGTCCGGTGCTCGCGCTCGGTGGGCGGGAGGCTCACGCCGCTCACACTAGCGCCGGGGTCGCGGCGGTCAGGAGGCGATCCAGTCGCGCCGGGGTCACCAGGCGCTGACGGAGCCCGTGCCCGGTCGCGTACGCGTGCGCCACCCGCCGGCGCAGACACGGGACGAGCGGTCCGGAGCGGCCCGTCTCGGCTGCGAGCGAGGTCATCGGCAGCGTCAGCCCGCACGGCACGATCCAGGTCCACGGCTCGAGATCCATGTCGGCGTTGACCGAGAAGCCGTGCGTCGTGATGCCGCGGCGCACGTGCACGCCGACGGAGCCGATCTTGCGGCCCCCCACCCAGACGCCGGAGAAGTCCGAGCCCTCGTCCGCGCGCGAGCGCGCGGCGACGCCCTCCTCGCCGAGCGCCGCGATGACCGCGCGCTCCATCCCCCGGACGTGCGCGACGACGTCGTCCGTGCGGACGATCGGGTACCCGACGAGCTGGCCGGGGGCGTGGTAGGTCACCCGGCCGCCGCGGTCGACATCGACGATCGTGATCCCGCGCTCGGCGTACCACTCCTCGCCGAGCGGGAGCTCCGACGGATCGGCGCGGCGCCCGCGCGTGTAGACGGGATCGTGCTCGAGCAGCAGCAGCGTGTCGGGGATCGCGTCCGCCTCGCGCGCGTCGCGCACGCGCTCCTGCAGCGCGAGGCCGGCGGCGTAGGGGAGCCGGCCCAGATGCACCACCCACAGCTCGGGCTGCGCGGCCATGCGCCCAGCGTACCCCCCGGACGCCGGATCGCCGGGCGGCGGGATCTACGCTTCGTCCGTGGAGGCATCCGAGGACCGGCTCGTCTGGATCCGGCGGCTGCGCTGGCGACTGCGCGGCGCCTGGACCGCGCCCGCCTTCGTCCTCTTCACGGTCGCCGATGCGCTGCTGCTCGCGCGCCTGCCGTTCACCGGGGACCGTGGCTCGGGCGCGGCCGGGGCGCTGCTCGCCTCCGCCTTCCTGAACCTCCTGATGGTGGCGGTGGCCGGCCCGCTGATCGGGTTGTGGCTGCGGCGGCGCGACCGGCGGCTGCCGCAGCTCGCCGCGCGCGACCGTGGATCGGTCTGGGCGCTCGGCGGCCTCTGCGCGCTGCTCGTCGCCGGCGGCCTGGCGCATCGGCCGGCGCTGCGCGACGAGGAGCGGGCGCTGCGGGCGCAGGCGATCGCCGCGCGGGACTACTTCGCGCGTCAGGCGCCTCCCGCGTTCCGGCGCAACCTCGGGCGCATGGACACGTGGAAGCCGGGACCGGACCTCTATCGCACCTGCCTGCCGGGGCCGGACCCGGACCGCAACCTCTGCGTGATCGTGCGCACCGACCAGTCCCCGCCGGGCGTCACGCTCGACCGCAGCCAGGAGCCCAACCGGCAGCTCGCCGGGTCGGCGGCGGACGTCATCCTGGTCCGCTGACGGCCCTATGATGGTCGTCATAGGCGAGCCCGTGCCCGATCCCCAGCCCGACACCCGCACCCGCATGATCGTCAGCGCGACCGAGCTCTTCCGCGAGCACGGGTACAGCGGGACGGGCTTTCGCGACGTCGTCGCGCACAGCGGCGCGCCGCGCGGCTCGATCTACCACCACTTCCCGGGCGGGAAGACCGAGCTCGCGGAGGAGGCCGTCCGGCTCGCGGGCGATGTCGTCGCGGCACGCATCGAGCGGGCCGCCGCGGACGGCGATCCGCAGGCGCTCGTCGACGCCTTCGCGGACGGCTGGCGCCGCCAGCTGCAGCGCAGCGACTTCCGCGCCGGATGTCCCGTCGTCGCGGTCGCCGTCGAGGCGGACGCCGCCCCCGGCGTCGCCGCGGCGGCGGCGGAGGCGTTCGAGCGCTGGGAGGCGCAGCTCGCCAGGGCGCTGCGCACCGCCGGCGTTCCCCGCGCGCGGGCAGGCCGTATCGCGACGCTCGCGATCTCCGCGATCGAGGGCGCGGTGATCCAGTGCCGCGTCGCGCACACGACGGCGCCGCTCGACGACGTGCGGCGCGAGATCGGCGCGCTCATCGACAGCGCGCGGCGCCCCGTAGCATCCGCACCATGAGCCTCGACCCGGCCGCGCAGCGCACGAGCCTCCTCGCGAGCGTGCTCCACCTCGGACTGCTCGGCGAGGGAGACGAGCCGCGCGCCGCCGCCCTCACCCGCCGCATCAAGGCGACGTCGGTGACCGGCCCGCTCGACGGCCCGTCCGCCGGCACGCCGCTGTCCGTCGCTCAGGCGACGAGCGAGGAGGGACTCACGCCGTCGGGGCCGACGACGGGCGAGGTGCTCGTGCAGTCGGCGCACCTGGAGGAGACGACGCTCATCGTCGCCGGCGCGGGAATGCTCTATCGCTTCACCACCAGGCACCCGCACGACGACCACGTCGACGACCGCGCCGGAGCATGGGAGGGCGCGGTGCTCGCGGCCGCGTTCGTCGGCTGGTACCCGTTCCCGGCGGGGAGCGAGCACGGCGCGGGGATCCTGGAGATCGGGGACGAGCGGTTCCTCGTCGCGCAGGGCGAGGGCGAGGGCGCGGCGGCGATCGCGCAGGCCGTGCAGGCCGCCCGGTCGCTCTGAGCCGCGCGCGCTGGCAGTATCGGGCGATGCCCGACTTCGAGACGGTCCTCTACAGCGCCGACGGCCCGGTCGCGACGATCACGCTCAACCGCCCGCAGGCACTGAACACGATCGTTCCGCCGATGCCCGACGAGGTGCAGGCGGCCGTCGAGCACGCCGTCGCCGACGCCGCGGTCAAGGTGATCGTCCTGCGCGGCGCCGGCCGTGCCTTCTGCGCCGGGTACGACTTCGGCGGCGGCTTCCACCACTGGGACGACGCGATCCAGACCGATGGGGCGTGGGACCCCGGCAAGGACTTCATGTTCGCGACGGCGCCGAGCATGTCGCCGACGCAGAAGTTCATGAGCGTCTGGCGCTCGCCGAAGCCCGTGATCGCGCAGGTCCACGGCTGGTGCGTGGGCGGCGGCAGCGACTTCGCGCTCTGCGCCGACCTCGTGATCGCCAGCGAGGACGCGCGCATCGGCACGCCGTACTCGCGCATGTGGGGCGCGTACCTCTCGGGGATGTGGCTCTACCGGCTCGGGCTGACGAAGGCCAAGGAGTACGCCCTGACGGGCCGGCCGCTCTCGGGCGTCGAGGCCGCGGAGGCCGGGCTCATCAATCGCGCGGTGCCGTTCGCCGAGCTGGAGGCGACGGTCCGCCACGAGGCCGAGCAGCTCGCGCGCATCCCGCTCTCGCAACTCGCCGCGATGAAGCTCATCGTCAACCAGGCGTACGAGAACATGGGGCTGGCCTCGACGCAGACGCTCGGCCCGATCCTCGACGGGCTGATGCGCAACACGCCCGACGCGCGGCGGTTCATCGACCTCGCGGCGACCGGCGGCGTCTCCGCCATGGTCGCCGAGCGGGACGGGCCGTTCGGGGACTATTCGCAGGCGGACCCGTCGGACCGGCCCGACCCGCGCAACGTCATCGAACCCTGAGGGCCGCCTGCGTCGCACGGGGACGTCTGTCGCAGATGCGACAACCTGCGGACGGGTAGGCTGGGGAAGTGCCCAGCCCCGCCGCCGACCCCGCCCCGCGCTTCCGGCGCGCGACTCCCGACGACGCCGTGGACGTCGCGCGCGAACTGCTCGACGCCGGTGAGCGTGTCGACATGCAGGCGGTGGCGCGTCTGCTGGGCGTGTCCCGCGCGACCGTGCACCGCTGGTTCGGCACCCGCGACACACTGATGCTGGCGCTCTTCGAGCACATGGCCGCCGAGTTCCGCGAGGGCGCGGAGGCCGAGGCCCGCGGGAAGGGCGACGATCGGGCGTTCGACTTCGTACGGCGCATCGCCGACCGGTCGGCGGAGTACGCCCCCCTCACCCTCGCCGCCGGCCGCGAGCCGGCGGTCGTCCTGCGCCTGATGCTCGCCGAGGACGGCCCGGTCCACGCCGAGGTCGTCGAGGCGCTCACCGAATTGTTCGCGGCGACGCGCTCGCCGAAGGAGATGCGGCGGATCCGCGGGATGATCGACGACTTCGCCGCCACCGCCATCGCCCTCCACTGGGCGACGATCGCGGCGGGCGGCCGGCCGGACACGCGCCGCTACGAGCGGCTCGGCCGGGCGATGCTGGCCGACGCCGAGCGCCGCTGATCAGAGCGCGAGCGCCAGCGGCGCTTCGAGGATGCCGCGGACGCGAGCGAGGAACTCCGCGGCCTGCGCGCCGTAGAGGATCCGGTGGTCGCAGGCGAGCTCGACGTCCATCTGCTGCCGCACGACGACGTCCCCGTCCCGGACCACGGGCCGCGGCTCGAGCGCACCCACGCTGAGGATCGCGGCCTGCGGCGGATTGATGACCGCCTCGAACGAGCGCACGCCGAACATGCCCAGGTTGCTCACGGTGAACGTCCCGCCGGAGAGCTCGGGCGGCGTCACCGCGCCGGCGCGCACGCGCTCCGCGAGCGCCCGCGTCTCGGCGGCGATCTGCGCCAGGCCCTTGCGGTCGGCGTCGAAGACGGTCGGGACGACGAGCGATCCCTCGGTCGCGACCGCCACGCCGACGTTGACGCGCGCGTAGCGCTCGAATTTGCCGTCGCGGTAGGCGCCGTTGGCGTTGGGGTGCTCGGCGAGCGCGATCGCACACGCCTTGACGACGAGGTCGTTGAACGAGGGGACGGCCGGCGCACCGCTCGCCTTCAGCGTCGCGCGCAGCTCCACGCACTGCGTCATGTCGACGGTGGCGCGCAGCGTGAACGTCGGGATCGTCGCGCGCGACTCCGCCATGCGCCGCGCGATCAGCTGCTGGGTGCGCGTCGGCTCGGTGATCGTGACCTCGCCCTTGGCGGTGCCCGGTTCGCCGCTCGTCACCGGCGCGGGCGGCGGCTGGCGGTGCCGGCTGCGCCTCGGCGTCCGGTGGCGGCTCGGCGACGGCCGACAGCCGCGGCGCCTTGTCCCGCGGGCCGGCGCCCTGCGCGGCGGCCTCGACGTCGGCCTTCACGATCCGCCCACCGGGACCGGTGCCGCTCACGCCCGCGAGGTCGACGCCGCGCTCCTGCGCGATGCGCCGCGCGACCGGGGAGGCGCGCAGCCGGCCGTCCGCGCCGTCCGTGTGCGGGACGGGCGCCGCGGCATGGGCGGGCTCGACGGACGGGACGCCCTGGACGGGTCCGACGTCGGTGGGGAGGTCGGAGGGGGGCTCGGGGGTGGGCTCGGGCTCTGAGATCGCATCCGGCGTGCGCTCCGCGCCCGCCGGCCCTTTCGAGGGCGATGTCTCCACCTTCGCAATCAAGCTCCCGATCGGCAGCGTGTCGCCCTCCTGCGCCACGATCTCGAGCACGCCGGCGGCGTCGGACTCGTAGGTCATCGTCGCCTTGTCGGTCTCGATCTCCACGAGCTCCTCGCCGCGGGCGACCTCGGCGCCGGCCTCCTTGAGCCAGCGGATGATCGTGCCCTCCTCCATGGAGTCGGACAGACGGGGCATCACGATCTCGGCCATGGCTCAGAGGTCCCTGAAGGTCGCGAGCACGGCGTCGATGACCTCCGGCTCATGGGGGAAGGCGATCTGCTCGAGGTTCTTCGCGTACGGCATCGGCACGTCGGCGCCGGTGACGCGCCCGACGGGCGCGTCGAGGTGGTCGAAGGCCTGCTCCTGCACCAGCGCCGCGATGTTCGCGCCGACGCCGCCGTGCGGCCACCCCTCCTCGACGATGACGCACCGGTTCGTCTTGCGGACGCTCTCGAGGATCGTGTCGAGGTCGAGCGGGCGCAGCGTGCGGGGGTCGATCACCTCGGCCTCGATCTCGTGGCGCTCGGCGAGCTGCTCGGCCGCGCGCTCGGCCGTCACCGCCATCCGCGAGATGCCGATGATGGTGACGTCGCGGCCCTCGCGGCGGACCGCTGCCTTGCCGAACGGCACGACGTGGTCCTCGTCGTCGGGCACGTCCCCGCGCTGGCCGTACAGGTACTCGTGCTCGATGAAGACGACCGGGTTGTCCTCGCGGATCGCCGCCTTCAGCAGGCCCTTGGCGTCCGCGGGCGTGCTCGGGACGGCGACGAGGATGCCGGGAACGTGGAGGTACAGCGCCTCCCACGAATGCGAGTGCGTCGGCCCGAGCTGGTGGCCCGCGCCCTGCGGCATCCGCACCACCAGCGGCACCGTCACCTGGCCGCCGAACATGTAGCGGATGTGCGAGGCGTGGTTGACGATCTGGTCGAGCGCGAGCAGCGAGAAGTTGATCGTCATCAGCTCGACGACGGGGCGCAGGCCGAGCATGGCGGCGCCGACGCCCATCCCGACGATGGTGTTCTCGGAGATCGGCGTGTCGCGCACGCGCTGGTCGCCGAACTCGGCGAGCAGGCCGGCGGTCACCTTGTAGGCGCCGTTGAAGACACCGATGTCCTCGCCCATGAGGAACACCGAGTCGTCGCGCGTCATCTCCTCGCGGAGCGCCTGGTTGAGCGCCTCGCGGTAGCGCAGGGTCGCCATCAGTGGATGTCCTCGCCCTTGCGCACGCCCGCGCCACGCTCGTCGACCGAGTACCAGCCCTCGACCGCGCCGCCGAGCACGTAGACGTCCTCGTACAGCGTGGCGGGGTCGGGAACCGGCGAGGCATCGGCGAACGCGACGGCCTCGTCGGCGACCTCGATCGCGGCGGCGTCCATCGCGGCGCGCTCGTCGGCGGTGATGACGTTCTCCGCCTCGAGCCGGTCGCCGAAGGTGATGATCGGATCGCGCCGCCGCCACTCCTCGACCTCCTCCTTGGAGCGGTACTCCTCGGGGTCGGCGGCGGAGTGCCCGCGGAAGCGATAGGTCAGGGCCTCGACGAGCACCGGGCGGCGCTCCTCGCGCGCGATGCGCAGGGCCTCGGTCGTGACGTGGAACGTGTCGACGATGTCCATCCCGTCGCACTCCATGCCCGGGACGCCGAAGCCCTCACCCTTCTTCTGCAGATCGGTCTCGGCCGAGTGGCGCTCGAGCGAGGTGCCCATGCCGAAGCGGTTGTTCGTGACCATGAAGACGACGGGCAGGTTCCAGAGGGCCGCGAGGTTCATCGTCTCGCCGAACGTGCCCTGGTTGGAGGCGCCGTCGCCGAACTGGCAGACCGTCGCGTCGTCCGTCTTCATGTAGTCGGACGCGAGGCCGAAACCCGCCGCGATCGGCAGGTTGCCGCCGACGATGCCGTACCCGCCCATGAACCGCCGCGGCAGGTCGAACATGTGCATCGAGCCTCCGCGGCCCCGGCACAGCCCGTCGACGCGGCCGAACAGCTCGGCCATCACCTTCGGGGGCTCGCTCCCGCGCGCCATGGCGTGTCCGTGGGTGCGGTAGGTGCCGATCAGGTAGTCGGTGTCGCGCATCGCGCGGACGGTTCCGACGATCGTCGCCTCCTCGCCGATGGCGAGGTGCAGGAAGCCGCCGATCTTGGCACGCGCGTACTGCTCGCCGGCGCGCTCCTCGAAGCGGCGGATGAGGAGCATCGTGGCGAGCCACTCCTTCGCAACTTCAGGCTCGGGAAGTGGATGCTCGGCCATCCCGACGGACACTACTAAGCCGGGCACGTCGTCCATTCCGGCCACCCGCGTGTCTACCGTCGAGGGTGTGCGTCGCGCTCTTCCGGTCCTCCTGGCGCTGCTGTCGCTGAGCGTCCCCGCAGCGGCCACCGCGGCGTCCCCGGCGGCGGATCGACCCGCGTGGCCGCTCCAGCCGCAGGGCCGCTGGGTGACCGACGCGCAGGGGCGCGTGGTCATCGTCCACGGCGTCGACGTCGTGGCGCGCGCGGCGCCGTGGGCGCCCGGCCCCGCGGGCTTCGGTGAGGACGATGCGCGCCTGCTCGCGCGCGCCGGGTTCAACGCGGTGCGCCTGGGCGTCGTGCCCGCGGCGGTGATGCCGCGCCCGGACGCCGTCGACGCCGCCTACCTCGCGCGGATCGCCGCGACGGTCCGGCTGCTCGCGCGGCACGGGATCCTCACGCTCGTGGTCCTGCACCAGGACCAGTGGAGCCCCCGCTACCTCGGCTCCGGCCTGCCCGGGTGGATGACGCGCGACGACGGCCTGCCGGCGACCCCGCGCGCCCGGTCGCCGCGCGGGTACCTCACGAGCCCTGGGCTGGACCGCGCGTTCCAGAACTTCTGGGCCAATCAGGCGGCGGCCGGCCGGGTCGGCCTGCTGACGCGCTGGACGCAGATCGCCGGGGCCGTCGCGCGTGCGCTGGCCCGCGAGCGCTCGCTCGTGGGGTACGACCTGATGAACGCGCCGTGGCCCGGCACGCGCTGGCGCGAGTGCGTCAGCGACGGATGCCCGGGCTTCCAGCGCGGCGTCCTGGCGCGGCTCTGGCGGCGGACCGTCGCGCAGGTCCGCTCGGTCGACTCGGACGCGATCACGTGGATCGAGCCGCCGGCCGTCGCGCCGGCCGCCGCGCCCCTGCTGCTGCCCGCGACGGGCGACCGCCGCCGCTCGGGCCTCGCGTTCCAGGCCGACTGCGAGCTCGCCGCGCTCGTGGCGCCCGCCACCGCCGCCCGTCCGTGCGGTGCGGTGCAGGCCGACGCGCTGAACCGCGCCGCCGCGTGGTCGCGCGAGGCTGACCGGCCTGCGCTCCTCACCGGCGCCGCCGCGACCGTGCGGGGCGCGACGGTCGAGGGCCTGCGGCGGATCGCCGACGCGCGGATGCTCTCGTGGCTGCGCTGGCCGTACGCGAACGTCCCGGTCCGCCCCCGCGATCCGCCGGCCATCGTCCGCGACCAGGGCCTTCCCGCGAGCGGGGACAACGTCGACGAGGCGCGCCTCGGTGCCCTGGACGCGCCGCATCCGCGGGTCGTCGCCGGCACGCCGACGGGCTGGTCGCTCGACGCCGTGACGGGCGTCTTCACCGCCGAGTGGTCGACGACGCTGCCGAGCGGGCAGCCGGCGTCCGAGGAGGCCGTCAGCGAGGTGTGGCTCGGTCGCCGCAGGTACTCCGGCGGCTACCGGCTGACGCTGACCGGCGCCCGGGTCGTCGCCCGCACGGCGGACCGCATCGTCGTCCGCGCGCTGCCGGGCGCGGCACAGGTCTCCGTGGTCGCGACGCCGGTCCCGCCTCCGGCCTCCTGACCGCCCGGCGCCCGGGAGCCGTACGGTTCACCGGATGCTGACCTACGAGGCGCACACCGACGCAGGGCCGGACACCGTCTGGACCCTGCTGGCGTGCCCGACCCGCTGGAACGAGTGGGCGCCGCACATCCAGGGCGCATGGGGCCTCGGATGGCCGCAGGTCCGCGAGGGGGCCGTCGGCGTCGTGCGCTTCCTCGGAGTCGTCCCGGTCCCCGCGCGGATCTCGCGCGTCAACCCGGGCGAGTCGTGGGCGTGGCAGGTCGGGCTCGTCACGGTCGACCACATCGTCGAGGAGCTTCCGGATCACGAGGGCTCGGTCATCTCGGTCGTCATCGACGCGCCCGGCCCGCTCGAGCCGGTGTTCGGGCGCACCTACGGGCTCGTGATGGGCGGGCTCGTGGACCGGCTGGCGCGGGCCGCCGAGGCGACCGCCGCCGCCGGTGGCTGAGGCCTAGGACCCCAGGTCGGTCTGCGGGTCGAACGCCGCCCAGCTCGCGAGGAACTCGTCGGCGTCGAGGCGCTCGAGGTCGGCGCGCAGGGCCGCCTCCACGCGCAGGGTCTCGCGCGCGGGCACGTCCCAGAACAGGACGACCTCGAGGTCCTCGAGGCTCACGACCTCCACGTGATCCACGCGGTCGGGCGCTGCGAGCCGCCCGGGCGCGCGCCCGGTCCGCGTCACGGTGAGGTCGAAGGCGGCCTTCGCGCGCATCAGGCCGGGCTCCCACAGGCGGCGGCCGCGCGCTCCAGGCAGTCCGGGCCGTCGAACACGCGGCCGTCCGGCATCCGGACGGCGGGCACGGTGCGCACGCCGCAGGCGGCGGCGAGCGCCGTCTCGCGCGCCAGCGCCTCGCGCGTGCCGCGCGTCGCGGCTCCGGTGAGGAGGGCCTTCGGGTGCATCTCGCACGCGGCGCCGGCGATCACGACGGCGTCCTCGGCGGACAGCGCGCGCCCGCCGGCGTAGGCCTGGCGGAACGCGGCGAGCGAGAACGCGACGACCCGGCCGATCGAGCGGGCGTACGTCGCGGCCTGCATCGCGAGCTCGCTGTCGAACGGGAACGGCTCGGGCCAGCGCAGCGGCTGCAGGCCCGCCTGCGCAACTCGCGAAGCGAGGTCGTCGCGGTCGACGGCGGCGGGCGGCGTGCCCGGCGCGAGGTCGCGCTCGAGCACCGGCACCCACGGGGTCGCGACCGGCATCACCTGGAGAACGCGCTCCGCGGCGAGGTACGCCTCGGGGCTGCCGAGGTCGAAGTGGAAGACCGGGGCCGCGGGCTCGTCGCCCGGAACCCGGTCGGTGACGCTCAGCGTCGTCACCGGGGGCTCAGCCGTGGACGAGCCAGCCGTCAGCCGCGCGCGCGGCCTCGAGGATCGCCTCGCTGAACGTCGGGTGGCCGTGGATCGTGCGCGCAAGCTCCGGGTACCCGCCCTCGAGCAGCTTGGCGTTGACGACCTCCTGCACCATGTCGACGGCCTTGGAGCCGACGATGTGCGCGCCGAGGATCTCGCCGTAGCGCTTGTCGCCGACGATCTTCACGATGCCGGTGCGGTCGCCGTAGACGGTCGTCGCTCCGGCGACGCCGTACGGGACCTTGCCGACGACGACGTCGTGGCCGGCGTCTTTGGCCTGCTGCTCGGTCAGCCCGAAGCTCGCGACGTTCGGGTAACAGAACGTCGCGGCGGGGATGTCCTCGTACTCCAGCGGGTGCGGGTCCAGTCCGGCGGCGTGCTCGACGGCGATCACGCCCTCCTCCATCGACTTGTGCGCGAGCGCGGGGCCGTGGACGATGTCGCCGATCGCGTAGACCTTCGGGACGCTCGTGCGCATCTGGCCGTCGACGGCGATCAGCCCGCCCTCGTCGAGCTTGACGCCGGCGGCGTCCAGCCCGAGGCCCTCCACGTCGGGCCCGCGGCCGGCGGCGATGACGAGCCACTCGGCCTCGCCCTGCTCCTCGCCGTACTTGAACGTGACCGACGACTCGCCGGAGACGACGTGGGTGACGAACGTCTTGGTGTGGACGTCAATGCCCTGCTTCTTGAAGCCGCGCTGCGCCGCCTTGCTGATGTCGGCGTCCTCGACGGGCAGCACGCGATCCAGGCCCTCGAAGAGCTGGACCTTCGAGCCCAGGCGCACGTAGGCGCTCGCGATCTCCGTGCCGGAGGCGCCCGCGCCGACGACCGCGAGGTTGGCCGGCAGCTCCTTCAGCGCCCACGCCTCCTCGGTCCCGATCACGCGGCCCTCGAACGTCGTTCCCGGGATCGGCCGCTTCACCGAGCCGGTGGCGATCACGATCGCCTTGGTCGCCTCGAGCTCCTGGTCACCGACCGTGACGGTGCCCGCCGCCGTCAGCGACGCGCTGCCCTCGAACACGTCGACCTTGTGCTTCTTGAGCAGCATGCCGACGCCGCCGGTGAGCGTCCCGACGACCTCGTCGCGGCGCTCCATGACCTTGCCGAAGTCGACCGTCGGCTCGCCGACGGTGACGCCGAAGTCCGCGGCCTCACGGACCTCCTGCACGACGTCGGCCGAGCGCAGTACCGCCTTCGCGGGAATGCACGCGTAGTTCAGGCAGCGCCCGCCGATGCGGTCCTTCTCGACCACGGCGGTGTTCATGCCGAGCTGGGCGGCGCGGATGGCGGCGACATACCCGCCGGGTCCGGAGCCGATGACGATGCAGTCGTAGGTTGCGGAGGCCATGGTTCGAGTCTATGGAACGGCCCCCTGGCAGGGCCGGGCCGGCAAAGCCGACCCGTTCAATCTCGCTGTGCGCGCCCTGGCCGGTCTGATCAATCTCAAGGCAGTGCCACAACAACCGGCGCCGCGGCGGAGCATCGAGCCCGAACAACCGCACACGGCAACCCGCCACCGCAAGCCGTGCGCAGTTGTGCAGCCCTCAACGCGTACAACTGCTCACGGACCCGGCCCAAGCACACCAAGCGCACTTGTCCGCCGGCGTCACTCCCCCAGCCGCGGCACCTTCATCCGTCCCAGCACTCGCACGAGCTTCCAGAAGAGCCAGCCGCCGAGGACGATCGTCACCGCGCACAGTGCGACGGCCGCGATGTTCGAGGCGACGAGGAGTGCGAGCGAGGCGAACAGGATGCTGATCGCAAGAAGTGCCTGGAACCCGAGGACCGCCCAGTAGCGGTGGGTCCAGATTCCCCATGCCGCAACGAGCATGATCGCGGCGAAGGCGAGTACGCCGAGGACCGACGGTCTCGGCCCCTCGAGTTCGACGTCGGCGGCGTACAGGACGACATTGGTGACCGCGAACAAGACGGAGAGCGCGGCCGCGACGACGAGAGGTGCAGGGTGCTCGCCGGGCTTCAGCGGCGTGAGTTCAGCGCGCACGGCCGCGTCGCGTGCCGCCCCTCGCTCCGCACGCGTCGCCGGCTCGTCCGACGTCATCGGCGCCCGCGGGACGGGCACCTCGCCGACCGGGCGCTTGCGGCTGCGCCTACCCATGTGCGATCGCCGCCGCCGGAAGCGGCACGGTCTCCAGGGCTGCGCGCAGCGCGGACGCGACCGCCTGCGGGTTCGCGGCGTCCGTGATCGCGCGCACCACCGCCGCCCGCGCGGCGCCCGCGGCCGTCACGGAGCCGATCGTGGCGGCGTCGATGCCGCCGATGGCGAACCACGGCCGCGTTGCGGATCCCGCCGCGTACGCGACGAGGTCCAGGCCGACGGCCGGCCGCCCGGGCTTCGTCGGGGTCGCGTGCACGGGACCGACGCCGAGGTAGTCGGCACCGTCCGCGTGGGCGCCGTCCACCTGGCCGGGGTCGTGGGTCGAGCGACCGATCAGCGCGTCCGGACCGGCGAGCTCGCGTGCGCGGGCGATCGGCATGTCGTCCTGGCCGACATGGGCGCCGTCCGCGCCGGCCCGGGCCACGAGGTCGGGACGGTCGTTGAGGATGAAGAGCGCGCCGGCGTTCGCGCACAGCTCACGCGCGACAGCGGCGGCGGCGAGGAGCTCATCGTCGCTCGCGTCCTTCTCCCGGAGCTGGAAGACGTCGACGCCGCCCGCGAGCGCGGGCGCCAGCACGTCGGCGAGCGGGCGGCCGCCGGGGCGGGCGCCGGCCACGAGGTACAGCCGGGCGCGGTCGACGAGGCGCTCGCGGCGCGAGGTGGACGGGCTCACGTCGGGGATTCTCGCAACCCGTCGATCCGTCCGGGTCGGTCGGGTCCTGCTGAGAGACTCCGCGCCGACCTTTCGGAACTCCAGGAGGAGAGCACGATGCGCAGGATCAGGAGCAGGACGACGCTCGCGGTGATCGCCGTGGCGGTGGCGATCTTCGTGGTCGCGGGCGGACCGGCGACCGCCGGCAAGCTCGTCACGAAGAACCAGATCGCTCCGAGCGCGATCACGAACAAGGCGATCGCCAACGGCGCGATCACGGACGCGAAGCTCTCCAAGAGCCTGCGCAGCAAGCTCGCCAAGACCGGCGCGAGCGGCGCGGCGGGCGCGCCGGGCGCCGCAGGTGCGGCGGGTGCCAAGGGCGAGACGGGTGCGCGCGGACCCGCCGGAGCCTTCAACGTCGTCGACTCCACCGGCAAGGTCCTGGGTCAGTCACTCGGCTTCTGGTCCTCGTCGCTGCTGGCGGTCTACACGGCCGAGGGCGCGATCCTGATGTACGACAACAGCAACCCGTCGTCGTTCCCCACGCCCACGAACCCGCCGGTCCTGTTCTACAAGAGCAACGGCTGCACCGGCCAGGCGTTCGGGATCGCCACCACGGGCTTCCCGTTCCAGACGGCCATCGTGCTCGAAGGGCCGCCGAATCCCGGCTCGAAGATCTACGTCCCCATCCCGGGAACGCCGGAGAACTTCACGGCCGAGAGCACGAAGACCTCGTCCGGGTGCAGCGACACGAACTCGGGCGCCTCGCAGGTCTACACCGTCAAGGAGGCGGGGACCGTCCCGACGATGACCAAGCCGGTCCTCGTCCAGCCGGCGTCGTAGCCGGTCCCCGGAGCGCGGGCGCGCATGGGCGCGCCCGCTCCGGGGTACCATTGACGGAAGCGAACGGGAGCCCCGGAACCGGGGCTGAGAGGGCGCCGGACTGCGCCGACCGTCAACAGCTGATCCGGGTCATGCCGGCGAAGCGAGGAGGCCGTTCTGTCACCCACCGAGCACCCCATCTTCGACGTCGCCATCGTCGGCGGCGGCGTCTGCGGCCTCGTCGCCGCCTGGCGCGCGCGTGCCCGCGGTCTGCGCGTCGTGCTCGTGGACCGCGGCCCGCTGGCGGGCGCCACGACGGCGGTCGCGGCCGGGATGCTCGCGCCCGTCAGTGAGGCCGACCCCCAGGAAAGCGCGCTCGTCGCGCTCGGGCTGGAGAGCGCGCGGCGCTGGCCCGCGTTCGCCGCCGAGCTCGCGGACGTCAGCGGCATCGACGTCGGATACCGGGCGTGCGGGACGCTGCTCGTCGCGCGCGACGCCGACGAGGCGGGCGCGCTGGAGCGGGAGCTCGCGCTGCGCGAGCGCCTCGGGCTCGAGGCCCGCACGCTGCTGCCCTCGCAGGCACGCGCGCTCGAGCCCGCGCTGACGCCCGCGCTGCGCGCCGCCGTCGAGGTTCCCGGTGACCACGCGGTCGACCCGCGCCTGGTCGGCGCCGCGCTGGCGCTCGCCGCCGAGCGTGCGGGTGCGACGCTGCGCCCGCAGACGTCCGTCGCCGAGATCGTCATCCGGGACGGGCGCGCCGCCGGCCTGCTGCTCGAGGGCGGAGAGCGGATCGCCGCCGAGCACGTCGTCGTCGCCGCGGGGCCGTGGTCGGGCGCGCTTCCGGGTCTTCCGGACGCCGCGCGCGTCCCCGTACGGCCCGTCAAGGGCCAGCTCATGCGCCTGCGCGACCCCGGTCACGATCCCGCCGCGCCGCTGCTGTCGCGCGTCGTCCGCCACGAGGGCGGGTACGTCGTTCCGCGCGGTGACGGGCGCTACGTCGTCGGTGCGACGGTCGAGGAGCGCGGGTTCGACACGAGCGTCACGGCGCTCGCGCTGCACGAGCTGCTGCGCGATGCCGCCGAGCTGGTGCCCGGCCTGCTCGAGCTGGAGGTCGAGGACCTGCTGGCGGGCCTGCGGCCCGGCACGCCGGACAACGCGCCCGTCCTGGGCCCGAGCGCGGCGCTGCCCGGTCTGCACTGGGCGACGGGCCACCACCGCAACGGCATCCTGCTCGCGCCCGTGACCGGCGATCTGCTCGCCGCGACGCTCGCCGGCGAGGACGCGCCGGTGGCTCCGGCGTTCTCGCCCGACCGGTTCACGGGGGTGGCGGCGTGATCCGCGTGAACGGCCGCGAGGTGTGGGATCGCGACGGCGCCACGATCGCGGACCTGCTCGGAGATCTCGGCGTCGACGCCGACGCGCGCGGCGTGGCCGTCGCGGTCGACGGCGAGGTGATCCCGCAGGGCGAGTGGCCGACCCACGCGGTGCAGGCCGGGTCGAAGGTCGAGGCCGTGACGGCGGTGCAGGGCGGATGAGCGACCGGCTCGACATCGCGGGCGTCACGTTCGAGTCCCGGCTCATCCTCGGCACGGGCGGCTTCCCGCGGATGGAGACGCTCGCCGAGGCGATCGAGGCGACGGGCACCGAGATGGTGACCGTCGCCGTGCGCCGGATCGCCCCGTCCTCGCGGCATTCGCTGATCGACGTCCTGCGAACGTGCGGCGTGCGCGTCCTGCCGAACACCGCCGGCTGCTTCACCGCGCGCGACGCGGTGCTGACGGCGCAGCTCGCGCGCGAGGCGTTCGGCACCGACTGGGTGAAGCTCGAGGTGATCGGCGACGAGCGGACGCTGCTCCCCGACGCGCCCGAGCTCCTGCTCGCGGCCGAGCAGCTCGTCGCGGACGGCTTCGTCGTCCTCCCCTACACGACCGACGACCCCGTCCTGGCGCGCCGCCTGGAGGACGCCGGCTGCGCCGCCGTCATGCCGCTCGGCTCCCCGATCGGCTCCGGCATGGGCATCCGCAACACGTACAACCTCACGCTGATCGTCGAGGAGGCGGGCGTCCCCGTGATCCTCGATGCGGGCGTCGGAACCACGTCCGACGCCGCGCTGGCGATGGAGCTCGGCTGCGACGCCGTCCTCTGCGCGAGCGCCATCTCGCGCGCCGAGAACCCGGTGGCGATGGCCCGCGCGATCCGCGCCGGCGTCGAGGGCGGGCGCCTTGCGCGACTGGCGGGCCGCATCCCGCGGCGCACGCACGCCGAGGCGTCCTCGCCGATGGACGGGCTGGCCGACCTGGCCCCCGCGGACGTGCCGGCGCCGTGACGGCCGACGACCTCGTCGACGCGCTCCAGGAGGCCTGGCAGGGGCGACGGCGCGGGGCGTTCCGCGACATGCTCGCGGTGGACGTCCACTGGCAGGACCCGTTCTGCGGCGAGCCGATCTACGGCCCCGAGGCGATCGGCGACCACGCCGCGCTGCTCTGGGAGGCGTTCCCGGACGCGCGCGTGGAGTCCTCCGGCGAGCGTCTGGGCGACGGGCGTTTCATCGCCGCGCCCGTGCGCATCACCGGCACGCACGCCGGCGAGCTTCCGAGTCTTCCGGCGACGGGGCGCCAGGTCGCCGTGCACGCGGTCCTCTACTGCGAGCTGGACCCGCCACGCGAGCGGCTGTGGCGGGTGCGTGTCTTCCTCGACGGCTACGACGCCGCGGTCCAGGTCGGCGTGCTCCCGAAGCGCGGGTCCCTCGCGGAGCGCGCGATGCTCGTCGTCCGCGGCTTCGGCCTGCGCCGCGGCGCCGGGTCCGGCGAGGTCGAGGGCGGCCCGCCCGCGACGCGCTAGCCGCGCGTCACGCGCGCCGCAGCGTCGCGAGCACCGGCACGTGGTCCGACAGGCCGTGGCGCTCGAGCGTCGCCACCGGTGCCGCGACATCCAGCCCGCGCACGAAGACGTGGTCGAGCACGTGGCCGCCCGCGTGCGTGAACCCGGGGACGACGGGGGTCTTCGTGTTGAGGTCCCCGCCGAAGACGATCGGCTCGTCGCCGGCCCACCGGCGCAGCGCCTCGCCCGCTCGCTCGAGATCCGCCTGCGCGCGCGCGACGTCATGCGCGCTGCCGTGGACGTTCGCCAGCCACACGCCGTCGGCACGGCGCACCGCCTGCAGCACGCGTCGCTCCGGCGTCAGGCGCAGCCGCAGTCGCGCGTGCGCGGTCACGCCGGCCCCGCGCACGAGGATGGCGTTGGCGCCGCCGCCCCACGACTTCACGACGTCCGGGCGCCGCGCCGCGGCGATGCGGGTCAGGGGCAGCAGCTGGTTGCGCGACGTCGGTGCGGTGAAGGCCGTCGCGCCGCAGGCGGCCGCGAGCCGGTCCGGCCACCACGGCGGGACCTCCTGGAGCAGCGCGACGTCCCAGTCCCATCCCGCGAGCGTCCGCGCGAAGGCGCCGCCGAGCGGGCGGGGGACGTCCGGGACGGCCCGGCCGTGAAAGAGGTTCCACGTGAGGATGCGCACGACGGCGCTATCTTCCCGCGCTTGCCGCGCCACTTCCTCACCGGCCGCGAACTGGACCGCGACGCCCTCCTCGCGCTGCTGGACCGCGCGCACGAGCTGAAGGCGGCGCCGCGCTCGTCGAGCGCCCTCGCGGACACGGTCGTCGCACTGCTGTTCGAGCGGCCGAGCACCCGCACGCGCCTCTCCTACGAGGCCGGCATCGTCGAACTCGGCGGACATCCGCTGATCCTGCGCCCCGGCGAGATGCAGCTCTCACGCGGCGAGTCCATCGGCGACACGGCGCGGATCCTCTCGCGCCACGTGCAGGCGGTCGGCGTCCGCACGGGGCCGGACGTCGAGCTGGAGGTGCTCGCCGCCGAGGGCACGATCCCGGTCTTCAACATGCTCACAGCCGAGCACCATCCGTCGCAGGCGCTCGCGGACCTCATGACGCTGCAGGAGGCGTTCCCGGACACGCCGCTCGACGAGCTGAAGCTCGCGTACGTCGGGGACGGGAACAACGTCGCGCGCTCGCTGGCGATCCTCGGTGGCATCGCCGGGCTCGACGTGGCGGTCGCCTCGCCCGCGGGGTACGAGCTCGAGCCCGAGGCCGGGGGCACGCGCACCCACGATCCGCTCGAGGCCGTCGCCGGCGCCCACGCGGTCTATGCCGATGTCTGGGTGTCGATGGGCGACGAGGTCACCGCCGACGCCCGCCGGGCGGCGCTCGCCCCCTACCGGCTCGACGATGCGCTGCTCGACGCGGCGGCACCGGAGGCGATCGCGCTGCACTGCCTGCCGGCGCATCCCGGCGAGGAGGTCACCGCGGAGGTGCTCTACGGCGACCGTCAGGGCATCTGGGATCAGGCGGAGAACCGGCGGCACGCCCAGAAGGCGCTGCTCGAATGGCTGCTGGCCACGGACTGAGAGAGGGACCCGAGATGCCGCAGCCGAAGAAGCGCCCCGCAGCCAAGAAGCCGACGGCCAAGAAGCCGGCCGCCAGGAAGCCGGCCGCCAGGAAGCCGGCTGCGAAGAAGCCCGCCCGGACCGCCGCGCCCACGCCGCGCTCCGCGAAGGCCGCCCCGCGCGTGAAGCCCAAGGCCGCGCAGCGCCGCAGCAAGCGCACGGCCGCCGCGCGCTCGCAGACCGAGGCCGCGCGCGACGTGGCGCTGTTCGACAACCTGAACGCCGTCAAGGACGTCCTCGCCGAGCACCTGATCTTCAGCGCCGAGCGCCTGCAGGAGACGCTCGACGACGCCGTCCGGCGCGGGCGGATGCTGCCGACCGACGCCCAGGAGCTCGCCGAGCGCCTGACGAGCAGCGGTCGCCGCCAGCTCGAGGAGCTGCTCGGCGACCTCGACCGCCGGCTCGGCGGCCGCTGACGCGCGGCTAGCCTGGACGGGGTGACCACCGACCCCGCCGCGCCCATCATCCGCAAGCCCGAGCGCGGCGAGGAGCTCGAGCTGAGCGTCGACGCCCTCGCCTTCGGCGGCAACGGCGTCGCCCGGCTGCAGCTGGGCGAGCGCGGCTACGTGGTGTTCGTCCAGGGCGCGATCCCGGGCGACCGGGTCCGGGCGGTCGTCACCAAGCGCAAGCGCGACTACGCCGAGGCGCGCACGCTCGAGGTGCTCGAGCCGGGCCCGGATCGCATCGCGCCGGTCGCCGACCATCCGGGCGCCCCGTGGCAGATCCTTCCGTACGAGCGGCAGCTCGAGGTCAAGCAGGAGCAGGTCGGTGACGCACTGCGGCGGCTGGGGCGCCTCGAGGGCTTCGAGCTCGAGCCGATCGTCCCGGCGACCGAGCAGTGGCGCTACCGCAACAAGCTCGAGTACTCGTACGGCACGGGTGACGACGGGGAGCTCGTCTGCGGGTTCCACGCGCCCGGGTCGTGGGAGCGGATCCTGCACCTCGAGGACTGCCTGCTCGCCTCCGAGCGCGGGAACGAGCTGCGCCGCCTCGCGCTCGCCGCATGCCGCGAGCAGGGGCTCGGCGCCTACGACCGCCGCACGCAGGTCGGCTTCCTGCGCAACCTCGTCGTTCGTGAGGGGCGGCGCACCGGGCAGGAGCAGGTGCGCCTTGTCACGTCGCCCGGGGACTTCGACGCCGAGGCGTTCGCCGTCGCGCTCGGCGAGGTCCAGAGCGTCATCTGGACCCAGGCCGCCGGCGTCGGCGAGACGACCCAGGGCGGTCACGACGAGCTGATCTCCGGCACGCCGCGGATCGAGGAGGAGGTCGCCGGGCTGCGCTTCGCGCTCAGCTCCGAGGCGTTCTTCCAGACGAACACGGAGATGGCCGAGGTGCTCTACGGCGTCGCCGGCGAGTACGCCGCGCTCGGGGGCTTCGAGCGCGTCTACGACCTCTGCTGCGGCATCGGCACCATCGGCCTGACGCTCGCCTCGCGCGCCGCCGAGGTGCTCGGCGTCGAGATCGTCCCGGACGCCGTCGAGGACGCGGCGTTCAACGCGCGCATGAACGAGATCTCGAACGCGCGCTTCGTCGCGGGCGACGTCCGCGTCGTCCTGAAGGGGCTCGTCGAGAGCGGCGCGCGGCCCGACGTCGTCGTCGTCGACCCGCCGCGCGCAGGCCTTTCGAAGAAGGTCGTCGCCCGGATCGCCGAGTCCTCGCCCAAGCGGATCGTCTACGTCTCGTGCAACCCGACGACGCTCGCGCCGAACGCCGCCCAGCTCGTCGAGGCCGGCTACCGGCTCGTGAAGGTCCGCCCGGTGGACCAGTTCCCGCAGACCCCGCACATCGAGTGCGTGGCGCTGCTCGAACGCCCCGCCTGACTTGCAGCCCGGCCCGTCGTCGGAGAGGGTCGCACCAGGCGACCATCACGAGGAGGGACCATGGACCACGCGGCGACGGTCAGGAAGTTCTACGCACTGATCAGCGATGGCGATATCGACGGGTTCGGGGCCATGCTGGCCGACGACTTCGTCGAGCACGAGGAGACGCCCGGTCTGGCTCCGACGAAGGAGGGCGTCGTGGAGTTCTTCCGCATCCAGCGGGCGGCGTTTCCCGACATGCGGATGGAGGCCGCGGACGTGCTGGTCGACGGCGACAAGGTCGTCGTGCGCGGACGGATGACCGGGACGCATGACGGCGAGCTCATGGGCATGCCCGCGACCGGCAGGAAGGTGGACGTGCAGCTCATCGACATCATCCGGTTCGCCGACGACGGTCTCGCGCACGAGCACTGGGGCGTCTTCGACCTCATGGCGATGATGCAGCAGCTCGGCGCGGTCCCCGACGCGCCGCCGGCCTGAGCGGACCCGGTAGACATCCGCGGGCGATGCCCGACTTCGACGACAACGTCCAGCTCGACACCTCGCAGGTCGAGGACCTCCGCGGCAGCGGGTCCGGGGGCGGGATGGGCGGCATGCCGATGGGCCGGGTCGCCGGCGGCGGCGGTGTCGTCGCGCTGGTCGCCGTGGTCATCGGCCTGCTGCTCGGCGTGGACGTGACCGGCGGCGGGGGTGTCGGCGGTCTCGGCCAGCTGCAGGACCTGCAGAATCAGACGGCCGGCGCGCCCGCCGGCGACAACACCGCGATCGCGGAGGAGTGCCGCACCGGCGCCGACGCGGACCGGTCGGAGGACTGCCGGATGGTCGGGTACGTCAACAGCATCCAGTCCTACTGGAACGGCGCATTCGAGCAGGGCTCCTACCGGCCGGCGAAGACCCGGTTCTTCACGGGCGCCGTCAACACCGCGTGCGGCTCCGCCACGTCGGCGAGCGGCCCGTTCTACTGCCCGGGGGATCGCTTCGTCTACGTCGACCTGCGGTTCTT
Source organism: uncultured Actinomycetes bacterium (assembly GCA_963823375.1). Classification (GTDB taxonomy): domain Bacteria; phylum Actinomycetota; class Thermoleophilia; order Solirubrobacterales; family Solirubrobacteraceae; genus F1-60-MAGs163. The sequence goes on from CAWGLQ010000024.1 coordinate 165,248, forward strand.
CGACGAGCTGCGCGACCGCTTCGGCGCCAACGGCGGGCCGTTCGCACAGGCCTACGTGCTCGCGCACGAGTACGGCCACCACGTGCAGAACCTCACCGGGGCGCTCGGGCGGGGTTCCGGCGGACAGGGCGCGCAGAGCCAGTCCGTGCGGACCGAGCTGCAGGCCGACTGCTACGCCGGCGTCTGGGCGCACAACGCCGTGTCAACCGGCTACATCACCGAGCTCTCCGACGCCGACATCGCCGACGGCCTCGACGCCGCGGCCGCCGTCGGGGACGACCGCATCCAGCAGTCGGCGACCGGTCGCGTCTCCCCGGAGTCCTGGACGCACGGGTCCTCCGAGCAGCGCCAGCAGTGGTTCACGACGGGGTACCAGTCGGGCGATCCGTCGGACTGCGACACCTCCGGCGCGATCTAGCTCGGTCGTTCCCGTAGGCTGGCCGCATGGTCCGGCACAAGAGCCTCATCACGGCGAGCGTCGTGGCGGGCGTCCTCCTCTCGGCACTGTCCACCGGCATGGCCTTCGCCGGATCGACGCCGAGCAAGACGACGTCGTCCGCGAAGAAGCAGGTCACGATCTCCTCGCCGAGCAAGACGCCGGTGACGATCGGGAAGATCTCGCGCGGCAAGCCGCTGCCGAAGGGGTACTCGCTCGCCTCCCGCGAGGTCAAGGTCACGCGCGGCAAGAACAGCACGACCTCTTCGAACTCCGTGTCGCTGACCTGTCCGGGCCTGCTCACCGTCTCGGCGCTCGCGGACTCGTCGAGCCTCGGGCATCCGATGCCGTTCACGTACAACAAGGAGCAGACCTTCGGCCGCAGTCCCGTGCGGCTCACGCCGACGGCCCGCGACGTGAAGGTCGGCAAGTCCCGCTCGGGGACGCTGTACGCGCTCTGCGTCCCGAACACCTGAAATTCGGTTAGGGTCGCCCGACTGGGTCCAGCTGGTCGAGGAGGGTCGGATGGTGCGGCGTCGGTTCCTGATGGTGGCGGGCGTTGCGGTGCTTGCTGCCGGCACGCTGCCCACGGTGGCGGCGGCGGACGTGCCGGTCCACCAGATGCTGCGCTCCTCGCCGGTCAGCGCGTACAAGGGCACGATCGCGTGGTCGAAGTACGACGCGGTGAAGAACAACTACCGGCTGATGCTCACCACCACGAAGACCGGCAAGGTCACGATGCCGAACGTCGGCTGGCGCTTTCAGCCGTTCGACGTGACGCTCGGCCCGGACTCCAACGGCAAGACCGTCGCGCTGTACAGCCGCTGCAACAAGTCGGACGGCACGGCGTGCGACGCCTGGCGATACAGCCTTGCGGACAAGAAGGAGGTCAAGCTCGCGTTCAACTCCGACGAGGACGACGAGGGCTGGCCGTCGCAGTGGTACGACCAGTTTGCGTGGGTCGAGGTGCGCGGCTACGGCACGGCCTACCAGACCGATCCCGACAGCCGCTGCGACCGGCCGCTGAGCAAGCCGGTCGAGGGCGACACCGTGAAGCTCAACGCGCACGGCACCTGCGGAGCGCTCACCGGCCAGGTCGTGCGCGGCAAGTCGATCGTGCAGACCGTCAACTGGAGCAAGCAGGGCGAGGACGGGAACGTCAAGAAGTACAGCGAGCTGCGGATCGTCCCGGCCAAGGGCGGTGCCGGCACACGCATCGCGCTGTCGAAGTACTACGAGGGCGGCAGCGACATCTACTCCTCCCCGCAGATCGACGACAAGTACGTCTACGCCGTCCGCTCGGGCGTCGGCATCACGCCCAAGTTCGTCCGCTTCCCGCGCAACAAGGGCAAGGACCCCAAGGGCCTGGAGGTCGAGGCGCAGACGCCGCTCGCCGGGCCGATGGCACGCGACGGCAGCACCGCGTTCTATGTCGAGTCGCTCCCGGGTGATCCGGGGTCGTTGCTGACCCCGTGCAGCAACATCCGGCCGTGCCGGCTGATGAAGGCCGAGCCGAGCGTCTTCAGCTCCGGCGAGCGCCGGCTGGCGCCGCGCCTGACGTTCGGCCAGCCGCCGTTCGTCCTGGCGCCCCGTTCGCTGACGCTGAGCGGTGCGTTGACCGTCCCGGTCGTCAAGCAGGGCCAGATCGTCCGCAGCGAGCCGCTCGCGGGAACGACGCTCCAGGCGCTCCGCATCACGGATCTCAACGGTCCCAACGGCGAGACCGTGCAGCTCGGCGCGCGCACGACCGTCACGGGTCCGGGCGGCGCCTGGTCGGCGACCGTCGACCCGCCGCTGCCCCTGCTGGGGTACTACGCGGTCACCACGCCGGGACTTGCGGTGCCGGCGCAGTCGCCGGTGGTCAAGCTCAAGGCCGACGCGATCCTGACGCTCAAGGTGACCCCGGGCGGCGGAGGCTCGGCGACGTTCAGCGGGACGGTCGACCCGGGGGCACCGGGCCGGATCGTGCGCGTCCAGCGGCGCCTCGCCGATTCGGGCGTCACGGAGGTCGTCGCCGAGACCAGCCTGCAGGGGGACGGGACGTCGTTCTCGGTCGCCGGGAACGCTGCGGCCGGCGACGTGTACTTCGCCGAGCTTCCCGAGAACCCGTTCGACGGTCAGGACGGCGACGCCACGATCACCGGGACGAGCCCGGACGTGGTCATGCCCGGCAGCTGACCGCGTCGGCCGCGACTCAACCGATCGTCCAGGGTCCGTTGCACGGTCCCACCCGTCTGCCACCGTGGGCAGGTGACGGTCCAGTCGCTCTCGAACTAGGGGACCCATGCGCACCCTTCTCGCCCTTGCCGCGGCCACCGCCGCGCTCCTCTGCAGCGCGGCCTCCGCCTCGGCCGGCATCTGGACCGCCGTCCCCAGCGGGACGACAGAGACCATCACGGCGCTCGACCACCGCGCCGACAAGACGGTCTTCGGCACGTCGAACGGCAAGATCTTCACGCTCGCGGGCGGCCAGCGGAAGGACTTCCCCGGGCTCTCGGTCATCGACCTCAAGCTCAACCCGTCGGGCACGACGGCCGTCGCGGTGCTGACCGGCGGGAAGGTCGCGCGCTCGACCGACGGCGGCACGACGTGGGGCTCGGCCGTCCAGCTCCAGACGTACAACAGCACCTTCGACTGCTCGAGCACGGACGGCCCGTTCGGCCTGTCGAACCTGACGCAGGACCCGACGGCGGTCGCGTGGGCGAGCGACACGACGGCGTACCTCTCGACGAACCAGCGCGGCACGATGCAGCGGACCCTCAACGGCGGCGCCTCCTGGTCGGAGGCCAGTCGCGCCGCCAGCGGCCTGTGCAAGTTCGACAGCGGCGGCGGCGATCCGGTGACGGACATCGCGCCGGTGATCGGCTCGGACTCGACCTACTTCATCAGCCAGAGCTTCGGCGCGACGTACCTCAGCTCGGACGCGCTCCTGTCCTCGCCGTCCGCGCGGGGCAACTCGGTCAACTGCTACGACCAGAAGCCGAGCCTCGCCGTGGACTCCGGGAGCTCCAGCCGGCTCATCGCTGGTGATCGCTGCTCCGGCACGCTGTCGCTCCAGTACAGCGAGGACAACGGCAGCTCGTTCACGCGCACCCGTCTCGTGCCCGACTCGACCGGCGTCAACGGCGTCTACGACGTCGCGTTCGCCGGCGGCACGGCGATCTGGGTCGGCAACAGCGGCGACATCTTCAACTCGACGGATGGCCGCAACGCGTACGTCCAGCGTGCCGACGGCGTGAACGCCACCCGCGACTGGCGCGCGGTCAGCGCGTACAGCGCGGCGAACGCCGCCGTGGCCGGGGTCGGTGGCGCACTCGTGGTCAGCACGGCGGCGAGCACGATCCCCGACCTCGTTCCGCCGGCGGGCACCATCAGCGGCCCGGTCAACGCCACGGCGGGCGCGCCGACGCAGTACACCGCCAACGTCAACGACAACGCAGGCGGTTCGGGCATCGACCCCGCGGGATTCCAGTGGAGCGCGGCGGGCGTCGCCGGCTCGACGAGCAACCCGGCGACCCTCGTCTTCCCGAGCGCCGGCTTCTACTCGGTGAAGGTGACCTTCAAGGACCGCGCCGGCAACCCCGGTGAGGCCACGCTGGCCGTCACCGTCAAGGCACCCGCCCCGGGTGCGGGCCGGCGGACGGTCTCGCTGCCGGGCGGCGGCACGATCACGCTGCAGGGGCCGAAGACGTGCGTGGCGGCCGGCGGCTCGTTCACTGCGACCCTCGCCTTCAAGAAGTCCAAGAAGAAGGGCGCGAAGACCGTGAAGGTCTCCCGCGTGGACTTCTACATCGACAAGAAGCGCGTGAAGATCGACAAGAAGGCGCCGTTCCGCCAGACGCTGACGGTGAAGAACCTGGCGGCCGGGTCCAAGCACACGCTGAAGGCCCGCGCGACGACCAAGGTCCGCCGCGGCAAGGCCCCGAAGAAGTCGGTGAGTACGAGCTTCTCAGTGTGTCCCTAGGGCACGGCCCCCTGGCAGGACGCGTCGGCGAAGCCGACGCGATCAGTCTCCTCGCGCCCGAGCAGGCCTACGAGTCCTCGCCCCGCTCGAGCGCGGTGACGCGTGCGCGCAGCGCGTCCACCTCGTCGCGCAGGCTGCGGATCTCGGCCTCGGCCGCGGCGATGCGGCCGCTGCCGGTTCCGGACCGCCCGACGCCGTCCGCAGCGGCTCCCGCCGCGGCGGCCGCTGACGGCGGTGGCGTCGACTCCTGGTAGGGCTGCAGCGCAGCCTGGTCGATCGGTTCGTCGTCGCCGAGCATGTGCTGCCAGCGCTCCTCCTTCTGCCCCGGCCGGCGGCCGATCTCGCGCACGAGTGACCTCGCGGCGAGACGCTCGAGCGACGCGACCACCGCGTCGGCGTTCGGGAACGGGTGCAGGCGCTCGCTGCGCGTCCGCAGCTCGGCGACCGTCTGGGGGCCGCGGAGCAGCAGCACGGCCAGGATTCCCTGTTCGTCGGGCGTGACGGACAGCGTCTCGTCGACCATGTGCCGGTACTTCGGCGCGCGGCTGCCCGCGGCGCTCGCGTAGCGCGTCCAGCGCCGCCGTCCCAGCCGCTCCAGCGAATCGCGCAGGACCGCCTCGTCATAGTCGACGACCGGGTCGCGGTTCGTGGCCTGGTTGCAGGCCAGGCGCAGCGCGTTGAGCGTGAGCGGGTACTGGTCCGGCGTCGTGCGCTGCTTCTCGAGCAGGGCGCCGAGGACTCGCTGTTCCGCTGCTGTGAGGTCCACGGCCGACAGCCTACGCATCCTGCGAGCGCGTGCGGTCCGCGTACGCTGGTCCGGGCATGGCGCAGGATCCGACCACCGACCGCACGACGATCGCGAGCTGGTCCGAGGAGCTGCTCGACACGACGCTCGACCGGGTCTCGATCCGGGAGCGCCTGCTGCGCGTCCGGCGGATGGCGCCGCGCGTCGCGATGGTCGCGGTGGCGGCCGCCACCGCCTACGTCATCGCCCGCCACCTGGTCGGCCACCCGCGCCCGTTCTTCGCACCGATCGCCACGGTGATCGTCCTGGGGATCACGCTCGGCCAGCGCACCAGGCGGGCGATCGAGCTCGCGGTCGGCGTCGCGCTCGGCGTGCTCGTGGCGGACCTCGTCGTCCAGCTGATCGGGACGGGCGCGTGGCAGATCGCGGTGATCGTCTTCCTCGGGATGATGGCCGTCGTGTTCCTCGGCGGCGACCAGATGGTCGTCGTCCAGGCCGCCAACGCCGGCGTGCTGATCGCGGTGCTCGCGATCCCCGGGGACCCGACGGGGCTCTCGCGCTTCGTCGACACGCTGATCGGCGCGAGCACGGCGCTCGTGTTCAACCTCCTGCTGTTCCCGGTCAACCCGCTGAAGCTCGCCGCCGGCGCGCTGGAACCCGCGGTGAGGCGCCTGGGCGCGGTGATCGACGCGGTCGCCGACGCGCTCGAGTCCGAGGACGACGACGCCGCCCAGGAGGCGCTGCGCCGCGCTCGCTCGCTGGACGCCCACCTCGCGGACATGCGCGCCGCGATCGAGACGAGCGGCGAGACCGCGCGCCTAGCGCTCATCCGCCGCGGGCAGCGCGACGCCGTCGCGCGGTACACGCGGGCGCTGAACCAGGTGACGCGCGCCCAGCGCGATGTCGCGGGGCTCGCGCGAGGTGCCCAGCGAGCGGTCCTGCGCGGGGACCGCGTGCCCCCCGCGGTGATCGCCGGCCTGCGGGAGCTGGCGGAGGCGGCACGCCACCTCTCCAAGGCCTTTGCCGACCCTGCTGAACGTCAAGCCGTCCAGGAGGCCGCGCTGCACGCCGCCGCGGCGACGACGGCCGGGCTGGACGAGACGCGCAATCTCTCCGTGAGCCTCGTCGTCGGGCAGGCGCGGATGACCGCCCACGACATCCTGCGTGCGAGCGGGCTGTCCCTGGACGAGGCCCGCGCCGACATCCGCGCGGTTGCGGACACCGACGACGAGCGGCGCGCGCGGATCACCGCGGACGCGATCGCCGACGCCGGGCTGGAGGGTGAGATCGACGCGGCCCGCCCGCCCGCCGATCCGCCCGCTTAGACTCCGCCGCCATGCGCGCCGCCACGATCCGCGACGGCGAGGTGCTCGTCGCCGACCACCCCGATCCGCAGCCCGGCCAGGGCGAGGTGCTGGTCCGCGTCGAGGCGGCCGGCCTCAACGGCGCGGACATGCTTCAGCGGCGCGGCGCCTATCCCGCTCCTCCCGGGTCGCCCGCCGACATCCCCGGCCTCGAGCTCGCGGGCACGGTCGCGGCCACCGGTCCGGGCGCGACCCGCTTCGCCGAGGGCGACCGCGTGATGGCGATCGTCGGGGGCGGCGGCCAGGCCGAGCTCTGCGTCGTCCACGAGCGCCAGGCGATGCCGGTCCCCGGCGCCGTGCAGGGCGCCGCCGCGGGCGGCCTCCCCGAGGTGTTCACGACCGCGCACGACGCGCTGTTCAGTCAGGCGGGCCTGCGCATGGGGGAGCGTGTGCTCATCAGCGGCGCCGCGGGAGGCGTCGGCACGGCCGCGATCCAGCTTGCGGCCGCGGCGGGCGCCCACGTCACCGCATCGGTGCGCAACCCGCAGCTGCGCGACGCCGTCGCCGACCTCGGCGCACACGAGGTCCTCGGCCCCGACGACAGTGCCGAGGGCGGCCCGTACGACGTCCTGCTCGAGCTCGTCGGCGGCCCGGATCTCGAGGAGAACCTCCGCGCGATGAACCGGTTCGGCCGGATCGTCGTGATCGGGGTCGGCGCGGGCTTCAAGGCGGAGGTGAACCTGCTCGCCGTGATGGGGCAGCGCCTGCGGATCGGCGGCTCGACGCTGCGCGCCCGCCCGCTCGAGGAGAAGGCGGACACCGCACGCGCGCTCGAGCGCGAGGTGCTCCCGCTGTTCGAGCGCGGTGCGCTGCGCGTTCCCGTCGCCGAGACGTTCCCGCTCGACCGCGTCGCCGAGGCCTACGACCGCTTCGCGGCCGGCGGCAAGCTCGGCAAGATCGTCCTCGAGCTCTGAGCTACGCGGCCGGCTCGTCGTCCTCGGCGACGGGCACGAGCTCGTCGGCGTGGACTGCGCACAACACGGGCCCGCCGGCCTCGAGGATGCTCTCCAGCTCCTCGCGCGTCAGCTCGGCGCCGCAGACCTCGCAGCGATCGCCCATCGTCTCCAGTGTGCGTTCTTCAAGACCCATGAGTTGAGCGTATACCCGCGTGTCCTCCGTGCAAGCGGGGGAAACCCGGAGATCGAATCCGGCGTGCGCTGCGCGCCCGCCGGCCCTTTCGAGGGCGATGTCTCCACTAGTACGGCGGCAGCTCGCTCCACCAGTCACCCAGCGTGCGGAACGCGGCCCAGAAGGCGCGCTTGGCGTCCTCCTCGTCGAGCGAGTCGTCGATGTTCGGGGTGACGAGGACGTCGATGGAGGGGGTGAGGTGCTGGATCGCACCCGGCTCCCACATGACGGTGCTGCTGAGCGGGAGGTCGAGGTCGTTGAGGACGCCGAGCGCGTCCTGGCCCATCACGACGATGAGTCGCGGCTGGACGATCGCGATCTCCTCGGTGACCCGCGCGATGCAGATCGGGTCCGCCAGCGCGCCGTCCCCGACCGGGCACTTCACGCAGAGCGTGCCGTAGACGGCCAGCGGGTCGACGCCGAGGCGACCGAGCGACTTGCGCAGCGCGGTGCCGGAGCGGCCGTAGAACGCCACGCCCTCCTCGATCTCGGCGACCTGCGGGGCGTACTTCAGGAGCAGCACGTCGGCCTGCGGGTGGCCGGAGCCCAGGACGGGCATCAGGCTGCCCCGGGGGCAGTGACGGCAGGACTGGATGTCCCGCGTCAGCGCGTTCATCTCGCGGATGGCGCGTTCGAGGTACTTCTCGCGGATCTCGTCGTCAGTTGCGGGCACGGGTGCACCGGGATTCGACGGTCCCGGCGGGTCTCCCTCGCCCTGCATCAGGCCTTGCGGGTCGCTCGCCGGACGCGTCGCCTGTTCACCGACCGGCGGGCCCCTTCCGGGGTCGCCTTCGTCTGGAGGAACTTCAGCGCCTGGACGTAGACATAGTTCGTCGGCAGGGTCAGAACCTCCCCCCCGCGCAGCGATTCGAGGAACTCCTGCGGCCCGTCGAAATCGCGCATACGCACGCGCGCCGTGCCCAGGCCCTGCGCGACGTGCGCGTCGGAGCCGGCCCCGGCGGGGATCCGGTACTTGGCCGCGAACCGCACGGCCTCCTCGTTGAAGGCGCTGAACGCGACCCGCGGGTTGAAGACCTCGATCGCGTCGACGTCCTCGATGATGCCCAGCAGGTGCTCGTAGTCGGGGACCGCGTGCATCCGGTCGAACGGATGCGGCACGTACACCAGGCCGCCCTGCCGCTTGATCTCGGCGACGGTCTCCTCGAGCGTCATGCCGCGCGGGATCTTCTCGTTGATGAAGAGGCCGATGACCTCGCCCTGGCTGGCGGTCTTGACCTCCTCCGCGAGGATGACCTTCACGCCGTACTCCTCCGACAACGCGGCCGCGGCCTGCGCTCCGGAGATCTCGTTGTGCTCGGTCACCGCGATGGCGCCGAGACCCTTCTCGCGCGCCGTCGCCATCAGCACCTCGACCGGCGTCGCGCAGTCGTGGCTGTGGTCGGTGTGCATGTGAAGGTCGACGTCGATCAGCGGGCGCCCCGCGATCCGGCGGCGGATCTTCGGGTCGCCCCCGGGGTCCTTGCGCCGCCCTGCGATCTCCGCGTAGAGCGCCTCGACGTCGTCGGCGACGGCGCTCCACGGGCGCGGCTGCGCGGCGGCCCGCAGACGCTCGCGCAGCGCGGCGTCGCTCAGCAGCCGGCCCAGCTGCGAGCCGAGCGCCTCGGGGTCGCGCGCGGGGAACAGCAGCCCGCGCTCCCCGTCGCCGACCACGTCGGCATAGACGTCCAGGCCGCTGGCGAGCGGGACGGCGCCCGCGGCGCTCGCACGGGCGACGAGCGCGGGCTGCGGCTCGGAGCCGTTCGACGCGGCCACGAGGATGTCCGCGTTCTGAAGCAGCTCGTCCTCGCCGGCGTCCTCGGCGGGGATGTAGCGCACGCGGTCGCGCAGGTCGGCCCGCAGCGGGGTCGATGACGGCCCGCTGCCGCCGAGGACCACGAGCTCCCACGGCTCGTCGGTGTCGACGTGGCGCAGCGCGCGCAGCAGCAGCCGCAGCGCCTGACGCTCCTCCTCGTCGACGAAGGCGATGCGCAGCGGGGCGCCGTCGGGGCGCGCGGCGCGCTCGAGCGCGGGCGCGCCCGGCGGCAGCGGCCGGTAGGTCGCCGGGAAGTGGCGCGCCATGATCTCGGCCGTCGTCGGGTAGCTCGCCGTCCGCGCGTCGAGCCGGCCGAAGATCAGCTGGACGACCTTGCGGGCGACCTGGGTGGAGACGATCCGCTCGGTCGGGGCGTGGAACGAGCCGACGTTCAGCGCGCGGCTCGAGCGCAGCGCCGCCCCCGCGATGCTCGGCGCGAAGGGCTCGTGGACGTGCGTGATGTCCAGCGGGGCGTGGTCGAAGAGGTCGCCGAGCGTCCGCGTGACGTCCATCGGCAGGGCGGCGGCACGGCGCCGGCCCGGGAGCGGCGTCGCCATCGCCTCGCCGACGGCCAGCAGCAGCGGCTCGCCCTCCGCGCGGTCGAGCAGCCCGGCGGCGCCGGAGCGGATCAGGCGCCGGCCCTCGCGCACGAGCTTCGGCGAGGAGGACGGCGCGACGATCAGGACGCGGTGACCGCGCGCGGCCAGCTCGGCGCTGACCTCGCGCACGTGCGTGTTCACCTCGTGCGCGCGCTCCCACGCGTAGGGCGTGACCTGGGCGATGGAGAAGCGGTTGGGCACGGACGTCGGAGCGAAAGCTATCTCAACGACGACGACCCGCCGGCGGGCGGGTCGTCATCGAAGCGTATGGCGAAACGATCTACGCCTTTGACGCGGCGGTGCGCTTGGCTGCGGGCTTCTTCGCCGCGGCCTTCTTGGGCGCCGTCCGGCCCTTGGGCCGGCTCTTCGGGCCGCCCTTGCCGGCGTACTTGGCGATGAAGGCGTCCGTGTCCTCACGCGCCTCGTCGTCCGGGCGCTGGTTCTTCGGGGACTTCATGAGGTACGAGCTCGGGCCGTCGAGCTGGCCGCCGATGCCGTGGTTGAGGCCGAGCTTGCACAGGCGCACGGCGTCGATGACGATGCCCGCGGAGTTCGGCGAGTCCCAGACCTCGAGCTTCATCTCCAGGTTGAGCGGCACGTCGCCGAAGGCCTGGCCCTCGACGCGGATGTGCGCCCACTTGCGGTCGGTCAGCCACGGCACGTAGTCCGACGGGCCGATGTAGACGTCGTCCTTGGGCAGGTCGTGGCCCATGATCGAGGTCACGGCCTGCGTCTTGGAGATCTTCTTGGACTCCAGGCGCTCGCGCTCGAGCATGTTGTAGAAGTCCATGTTGCCGCCGACGTTCAGCTGCGAGGTGCGCAGCATCTTCACGCCGCGCTCATGGAAGAGGCGGGCGAGCGTGCGGTGGACGATCGTCGCGCCGACCTGGCTCTTGATGTCGTCGCCGATGATCGGGACGCCGGCCTTCTTGAACTTCTTGTCCCAGTAGTCCGAGCTGGCGATGAAGACGGGGATGCAGTTGACGAACGCGCAGCCGGCCTCGAGCACCTGCTCGACGTACCAGCGGGTCGCGTCCTCGGAGCCCACCGGGAGGTAGGACACGACGACGTCGGTGTTCGTCGCCTTGAGGATCGAGACGATGTCGGCCGTCTCGCCGGGGGCCTTCTTGATGACCTCCTTGGCGTACTTGCCGATGCCATCGAGCGTCATGCCGCGGTGGACCGGGGCGTTCAGCTTCTTGGGGACGTTCGCGAACTTGATCGTGTTGTTCGGCTTGGCCCAGATGGCCTGGCCGAGGTCCTTGCCGACCTTGGTCGCGTTGACGTCGAAGGCGCAGGTGAACTCGATGTCGCTGACGTGGTAGCCGCCGAGGTCCACGTGCATGAGGCCCGGCACGGGCTCATTCGGGTTCGCCTTCTTGTAGTGCTCGACGCCCTGCACGAAGCTGTTCGCGCAGTTGCCGACGCCGATGATGGCCACGCGCACCTTGTTGTGCTGGTAGCGGCCCTTGCCGTTCGTGGCGGCGGCGGTCGCCGCCTTGCCATTGGTGCTCACAGGAGTTCCCTTCTTCACAGTCGTTCCGGGGTGAAGCACACCGGTGCCCACCCGGGGTTACAGGTCGTCGGTCGCGGCGCCCGGGGCGATCAGCGCCCTGCGGACGTGCAGGATGCGCTGGATCGCCGTGATCGTGCTGATGAAGGCCAGCACCCAGACGGAGATGGAGAGCGCGTTCACGGGATCGTCGTAGCCGAGGATCCCGGCAAGGATCAGGCCGGCCGAGAGGATCACCACGCGCGTAGCGCGGCTGCCGAATCCGACCGCCGCGTCGGCGTTCAGGGCCTCGGCCCGCGCACGGGTGTAGCTGACCATCACCGAGGCGAGGATCGCGAACGCGCAGAGCGCGGCGTTCGTCGGCTGGCCGTTGGTGGCGAAGACGTAGCTCGCGGCGAACAGCGCCAGGCCCTCGCCGACGCGGTCGAGCGTGGAGTCCAGGAACGCGCCGAACTGCGTGCCCTTGCCGGACATGCGCGAGTAGCGGCCGTCGAGCGTGTCGCAGATCGAGCCGATCGCGAACGCCGCACCACCGAGGATCAGGTGCTCGAACCAGATCAGCCCGGACCCGAGCACGACGAGCAGGAGGCCGGTGACCGAGATGGCGTTCGGCGTGAGCCGCGATTCGATCAGGGCGTTGCGGACCGCCTCGCGGCGCTCGCCCGGGACGCGTGTCTCGGACATCAGGCGGTGGCGCGTGCCGGGGCGGCGTTGAAGCCCCACACCGGCCGGGCGCGCGCGAGCCACACGGCGGCGGTGGCGGCGCAGGCGGCGGTCGCGGCGCCGAGGACGGCGTCGAAGACGAAGTGGTTGGCGGTCATCACGATCACGAACGTGACGACCAGGGGGTACGCCGTCCAGAACCAGCGCACGGGCCGCGTCTTCGCGAGCGTCGCGAGCGGCACGGCGATCATCAGCGCGAAGGCCACGTGCATCGACGGCACGGCGGCGTACGGGTTGAACAGCGCGTTCGCGCCGCCGCTGGTCGGATCCACGCCGGTGAAGTCCGCGACGCTGTCGACGAAGCCCCACTCGGGGAAGAACCGCGGCGGCGCGGTCGGGTACAGCGCGTAGCCGAGCAGCGCGATCGCCCAGGCGACGACGAACATGTTGCGGACGAAGTAGAAGCTGCGGTTGTGGCGCAGATACAGGTAGGTGAGCGCCGCGAGCGTGACCGTCACCTGCGCGTTGAGGTAGATCCAGGACGCGGCGTCACCGACGACGCTCGTCGCGCCGAGCATCTCCTGGATCTTCGGCTCGACGAAGATGCCGAGCGACTGCTCGATCCCGATGATGTCGCGCCCGTTCTGGAAGGCGACCGCGGCGCCCTGGGGGTCGTCGATCCAGCCCCGGACGAGGCGGTAGGCCATGTACGTGGCCTGCATGAGCGCGACCTGCACGAAGACGTCGAGGACGCCGTTGGGAAGGACGCGCCCGCTGAGGTTCTGGAGCCGGGCGCGCATGCGAGTTCGCACAATCTTAACGTCTCGCCCAGCCGTCGTCAGGAGGCCGGTCAGTCCGTGCAGCGCGGGCCCGTCGCCCGGATCCGTCCCGGCGCGAAGCGGATCGCGAGCCGCGCGGGTCCCGCCGCGTCGAGCCGCACGCGCGTCCAGCCGCCCGGCGCGCGGCTGACGCAGCCGCGTCCGCGCGTCAGCGCCCAGTACGGCGTGAAGCGCACCCGCACGACCGTGGTGGCCCGCCGCGGAGTCGTCAGATCGACGCTCGCGAGCCCGAGTGCGGTCACGCGAACCGGAGGAGTGGCCGGGGGCCGCGATCCCTCGACGCGGTACAGCCGCCAGTCGTCCGAGCGCCACACCTCGCGCAGACCCGGGACGCGTCCCGACGCCACGAGGCGGCCCTCCGCCGCGCCCGCGGGGTCGAGCTCGACGCCGGGCAGCGCCACATAGCGGACGGCGAGATCGTCCAGCCAGGCGCGATAGCGGGCCGGCGTGAGCGGCCCGTCGTCGTAGAAGAGGCCGTTGAGCTTCACGTCGAGCTGGCGCTCCCAGCCGCGTGCCAGCGGGTGCGTCAGCGGGACGAAGCGCGTCTCCCAGTGGTTGGCGGTGAACGGGATCTCCGTGCGGAACGGCCCCTCGGCCGCGGCGCGCCGGTCGAGTTCGGCGATCAGCGGCGCGTGGTAGGCCGCGCTGGACGCCGGATCCCCGGAGGCGCGCAGCACGGACCGGACCGGCGCGAGCCATTGCCAGTAGAGGAGCGGGAGCGCGAGGACGAAGAGCACGGTGCGCCGGCGGTCCCAGAGCGCGCCCGCCGCGAGCGGGCCGCCGAACACGGCCGCGAGGCGGACGAGGTTGCCGCCGAGCGGGGTGTCCATCACCACGCCCGCGACCAGGGCGATCGCGTAGAGCCCGGCGCCGATCCGCAGCACGCGCTCGTCGCGCGGGACCGCCACCAGCAGTGCGACCGCCACGCCGAACGCCCAGGCGAACGAGGACGCCTTGAACGGCTGGATGCCGCCCTGGGGGAACGCGGCGACGATGAGCAGCCCGGGGACGACGGCTCCCGCTGCGATCGCAAGCGGCGCCCGTTCGCGGTCGGCGAGCCACCACGCCGCGCACGCGAGGACGAGGAAGGCCGCGGTGACCGGGCTCGTGAGCGTCGTCGCCGCCCCGAGCGCGGCGCCGGCCAGCGGATGCCCGCGACGCCCCGCGAGCAGCGCGGCGAGCGCAGGCGCGAGGCCTGCGGCGAACGCGAGCTGGCCGCCCACGAGCGTCGACACGACGCCGGCCGCGAACCACAGGCTCGCCGCGCGCGCCGCCGCCGGCGACCAGTGCGCCGCGGCGAGCCGCTCGAAGCACCAGGCGGCGAGGACCACCGCGGCGGCCGCGACGACCTGCGGCGAGAGCAGGGCCGCCAGCGGGGGCATCAGGACGCTGTAGCCGGGCAGGTGGTGACCGGCGTACCAGCCCTGCTCCCAGAGGCCGAAGCCGATCCGGTCCGCGACCTCGGCGCGGTACTCGTGCGCCGCCAGGTCCGGTGTCGGCGGGTCGACGATCAGCCAGATCGCCGCGAGCAGCGCCGTCAGCGTCCACGCCGGGACCCGGCGCAGGACGTCGGCGCCTGCTGGGCTCCTAACCGCCGTCGCCGTCGTCATCGAGGAACGCCGCGATCTCGCCGATCAGCTCCGGACGCTCGAGCCACGGCCAGTGCCCGGCGTCGGCGACGTGCCGGACGGTCGTGGGCCCGCCCAGGGCCGCGGCATACGCGTCGGCGAACCGGGGCGGGATGTACGGGTCGCGGTCGCCCCAGACGACGAGCGCCGGGCAGTCGATCAGCCCCAGGTCGGCACCCGCCGCCGCGAGCTTGTCCTCCGGGCTGGAGCGGTACAGGCGCAGGATCGCGCGCTGGGTGCCCGGATCGAAGTGGGCCATGATCTCGTCGATGAAGTGCCGCGGCATCGGCCCGTGGTCGGCCCGCGCCTCGCGCATCGAGATCCGCAGCGTCGTGCGGTTCGCCGAGCCCATGAGCACCTCGCCGGCCCCCCGCGTGCGCCAGATGCGCGCGGTGCGGTGCCAGCGATACCCCGGCAGGAACGTCACCGCGTTCATGACGACGAGCCGCTCGACGCGCTCGGGGTTGCGCATCGCCCAGAGCAGCCCGACGACGCCCCAGTCGTGGACGACGAGCCGCACGCGCTCGACGCCGGCATGCTCGAGGAAGCGGCCGATGAAGCGCTCGTAGCCCTCCATGGTGAAGTCGCCGTCCCCGCGCTTCCCGGTCCGGCCGAAGCCCGGCAGGTCCGGCGCGAGGCCGCCGGTCCGCTCCAGGAAGGGAACCCAGTCGTCGCTGCTCGTCGGAACGCCGTGGACGTAGAGGACGGGCGCCTGACCGGTGGCCGACGGCGCCGTGCGCCAGAACAGCGGCTGGCCGTCGAGCTCGTCGGTGTGCTCGGAGAGGGACGCCATGGACCGGCGGGACTGTAGCCCGGCCCGGCCCTCCGGTCGCGCGCTCAGGTCAGCGCTTGGCGATCTTGCCGGTGCTCACGTACGACTTGACGATGTCGTACGCGGGGCGCTTGGTGTCCAGCGGAGACACCAGGCCGGAGTCCCAGCTGACGGGCCCCTGGGGGGCCTTCCACTCGTAGAGGTAGGTGCGCGTGATCCGCGGGTTCTGCTTCACGAGCGTGCCGAGGATGTAGGCCGTGACCTTGCCCGCGTACGTCGCGCCCTGCGGGTACCGGCTCGCCGTCGGGCTCGTCGCGGCGACGACGCCGCCGGTCTCCGTCAGCCAGACCTGGCCCTTGACCGCCGCGAGCAGCTTCTGCGTCGACGTATCGCGCAGGCGGTTGACGTCGGAGTAGTTGTGCAGCCCCCAGATCTTGGGCTCCGGCTGGCGCAGCTTCTTGATCTCGGCCTGCAGCTTCAGCGTCCAGGGGACGAGGTTCGGGTTGTCCAGGAGCGAGCCGGGGAGGATCTTGCAGCCCACGCACTTCGTGCGGAGCACCTTGTAGTACTGCGCGACGGCCTTGGGGTTCTTGAACGTCGGCTGCCCCGGGTAGTTCATCTCGTTCCAGGCGGCGAACTCGTTGAGGAACGGGTAGCGCGCGCGGAGCTGGTCCACGACCGCGCCGTACTGGGCCGGGGTCGGCAGGATCCGCGTGCGGCCCTTGACGCGGGACTGGCTGAAGATGACGAGCGGCTGGACGCCTGCGGCGCGCGCCTTCGCCATCCAGTTGTCGAGCTCGGCGACCTGCCAGTCGTACTCGAGCGCGTCCCAGGCGAGGTTCAGCCGCGCGTTCCGGACGCCGAGCCCGGCGAACAGCGGATCGCTGAACGTGTCCGCGGACTGGTCGGCGATGCCCACGATCGTCTTGCCGTTGGCGATGCGCTTCTTGGCGCGCTTCTTGACGGCCTTCTTCTTGACGCCCTTCTTGGTGCCGGGCTTGCCGCCGCTCCCGCCGTCGAAGCCGCTGCCGCCGGTGGTGCCGGCGATGGCGCCGGGTGCGAGCAGGATGGCGCCGAGGCACAGCAGCGCGAGGAGGGGGAGCACGCGAGTCATGGTCGGCGAGGGTAGCGGGCGACCCCGCCGTCCAGACCCGGTACCGCTTGTGCGTCCAGATACGGTCCCGAACCTGTGCAGGCCGGCATGCCCACAATCCCCCGTGCGCAGTGGCGCCGTCCGTCCGGTGCACGTGTCGCTCGCCTGCAAGGCCGGTTGCGCACGATCTATGGCACGCCGCTCATGGAGCCGCACGCCGATCCGCTGGCCGAGCTCGTGCTGACGGTCCTCTCGCAGTCCACGAACGACCGCAATCGCGATGTCGCCTACCTGCGGCTGCGGGAGGCGTTCCCGACGTGGGAGGGCGTGCGTGATGCGCCGGTCGCGGACATCGAGGCCGCGATCCAGCCCGGCGGGCTGCACGTGCAGAAGTCGCGCAGGATCAAGGAGATCCTCCAGGCGCTCCCCGACGACCTCGACCTCTCGTGGATGCGCGAGGCGCCGGTGGAGGAGTCGCGCGCGATGCTGTGCGCGCTTCCGGGAGTCGGCCGCAAGACCGCCGCCTGCGTGCTCCTCTTCGCCTACGGGCTGCGCGACGTCCCGGTGGACACGCACGTCAGCCGCGTCGGCACCCGGCTCGGACTGCTGCGTCCCGGCGCGCCCTTCGACGAACTGCACGACGAGATGCTGCGGCTCACGCCGCCGGGCGCCGAGCTCGAGCTGCACGTGAACCTGCTGCGGCACGGGCGCCGCACGTGTCATGCCCGCACGCCCGCGTGCCGCGCCTGCGCGCTGCGGCGCATGTGCCCGGGGCGCCAGGCATGACCACGGTCGCGATCGCCACGTGCGCCGAGCTGCCCGAGCTGGATCCCGACGACCGGGCGCTGCCGCCGGCGCTGGCCGCGCTCGGGATCGCCGCGAGCATCGTCCCCTGGGACGACCCGGCGGCCGACTGGGACGCCTTCGACCTCGTCGCCGTGCGCAACACCTGGGACTACCCGGCCCGCCGCGACGAGTTCCTCGCCTGGGCCGAGCGCGTGCCGCGCATCGTCAACCCGGCGCCGGTCCTGCGGTGGACGACCGACAAGCGCTACCTCGTCGAGCTCGAGGCCGCCGGGCTGCCGGTCGTCCACACCGAGTTCGTCGACACGCCGGGACGCGGCGTCGATCCCGGCCCCGACGGCGTCGTCGTCAAGCCGGCGATCGGCGTGGGCTCCGTCGGCGCAGGGCGCCATCGCGACGCCGGTGAGGCCCGGGAGCACGTCGATCAGCTGCTCGCCGAGGGACACGCCGCGATGGTCCAGCCGTTCCTGCCGGGCATCGCCGAGCGCGGCGAGACGGCGCTCA
This sequence comes from uncultured Actinomycetes bacterium, assembly GCA_963823375.1. Taxonomy (GTDB): domain Bacteria; phylum Actinomycetota; class Thermoleophilia; order Solirubrobacterales; family Solirubrobacteraceae; genus F1-60-MAGs163. Next base: position 183,113 of record CAWGLQ010000024.1, read on the forward strand.
TCTTCCTCGCCGGCGCGTTCTCGCACGCGATCCACAAGGGGCCGATGCTGCCCGACCGCGGAATCGTCCGGCCGTACGGCCTGTTCCAGCCGGAGAACACCGCGGCGCGCGAGCCGACGGCCGAGGAACGTGCGGTCGGGGAGCGCGTGATGTCCTGGATCCAGACGCGCTTCGGGGCGCTCGCGTACGCCCGGATCGACGTCGTCCCCGGCCCCGGCGGTGACCCCGTGGTGCTCGAGTGCGAGCTGGCCGAGCCGTCGCTGTTCCTCTCGACGTCCGTGGGCGCCGCGGAGCGCCTGGCGCGGGCCATCGCAGACAAGATCTGCTAGTCTGCCACTTAGATTTTTTCACCCCCGCGCAAGGAGTCCCCAGACATGGGCAAGATCATCGGCATCGACCTCGGCACCACGAACTCGTGCATGGCCGTCCTGGAGGGCGGTGAGCCGACGGTCATCGAGAATTCCGAGGGCGGGCGCACGACCCCGTCGGTCGTCGCCTTCACCCCCTCCGGCGAGCGCCTCGTCGGCACCGTCGCCAAGCGGCAGGCGGTCACGAACCCGACGAACACGATCTTCTCGATCAAGCGCTTCATGGGCCGCAAGGAGGCGGAGGTCAAGGAGGAGGAGTCGATCGTCCCGTACAAGGTCGTCGCCGGCCCCAACGGCGACGCACGGGTCGAGGCCGCCGGCAAGCAGTACAACCCGCCCGAGATCAGCGCGATGATCCTCAGCAAGCTCAAGGCGGACGCCGAGGCCTACCTCGGCGACAGCGTCGACGGCGCGGTCATCACGGTCCCGGCGTACTTCAACGACGACCAGCGTCAGGCCACCGCCGACGCCGGCAAGGTCGCGGGCCTCGACGTCAAGCGCATCATCAACGAGCCGACCGCCGCGTCGCTCGCCTACGGCCTCGACAAGGACGCCGACCAGACGATCCTCGTCTTCGACCTCGGCGGCGGCACGTTCGACGTGTCGGTGCTCGAGATCGGCGACGGCGTCTTCGAGGTGAAGGCGACCGCGGGTGACAACCACCTCGGCGGCGACAACTTCGACAAGGCGATCGTGGACTGGCTCGCTGGCGAGTTCAAGAAGGACCAGGCGATCGACCTCACGCAGGACCCGATGGCCCTCCAGCGTCTCTACGAGGCCGCGGAGAAGGCGAAGATCGAGTTGTCGACCGCGCAGGAGACGCAGATCAACCTGCCGTTCATCACGGCCGACCAGTCGGGTCCCAAGCACCTCGACACGCGCCTCACCCGCAGCAAGCTCAGCGAGCTGACGTCGGACCTGCTCGACCGCGTGGTCGCGCCGGTGCGCCAGGCGCTCGACGACGCGAAGGACAAGGGCGCGGCCGACATCGACCACGTCGTCCTCGTCGGCGGCATGACCCGCATGCCCGCCGTCCAGGAGAAGGTCAAGGACCTGACGGGCAAGGAGCCGCACCGCGGCGTCAACCCGGACGAGGTCGTCGCCGTCGGCGCCGCCATCCAGGCCGGCGTGCTCGCGGGCGACGTGAAGGACGTCCTCCTGCTCGACGTCACGCCGCTGACCCTCGGCATCGAGACCAAGGGCGGCGTCATGACGCGGCTGATCGAGCGCAACACGACGATCCCGACGAAGAAGTCGGAGGTGTTCTCGACGGCCGAGGACAACCAGCCGTCGGTCGAGATCCACGTGCTCCAGGGCGAGCGCGAGATGGCGCAGAACAACAAGTCGCTGGGCAAGTTCCAGCTCACCGGCATCCCGCCGGCCCCGCGCGGCATCCCGCAGGTCGAGGTGACCTTCGACATCGACGCGAACGGCATCCTCGCCGTGAGCGCGAAGGACCTCGGCACCGGCAAGGAGCAGAAGATCGAGATCAAGGCCGGCTCCGGCCTGGCCGACGACGAGATCAAGCGGATGGTCCAGGACGCCGAGGCGCACGCCGAGGACGACAAGGCCGCCCGCGAGCTCGCCGAGGCGCGCAACAACGCCGAGAACGCCGCCTACCAGGCCGAGCGCCAGCTCAAGGACCTGGGCGATCAGGTGGACGAGGGCTCCAAGACGGAGATCGAGGCGGCCGTCACCGCCGTCCGCGAGTCGCTGGAGAGCGACGACGCGAACGCGATCAACGCGAAGGCCGAGGCGCTCCAGTCCGCGTTCCACAAGGTCTCCGAGCAGATGTACGAGCGCGCGCAGGCCGAGCAGGCCGCGTCGTCCGAGAACGGCGGGCCGGCCGACGGCTCCGCCGAGGAAGAGGTCGTGGACGCCGAGGTCGTGGACGAGGCCAAGTGATGGACGGCGCCCCTGACACCGGGGTGGACGAGGCGACGGCCGAGGAGGCCGTCGCCGAGCCCGTCGTCGAGGCGGAGGTCGTGGAGGACACGGCCGTCGCCGGCGACGCGCCGCCCGCCGATGACGCGCCGCAGGAGCCGGACTACAAGGACCGCTGGATGCGCACGGCGGCGGACCTGGAGAACGTCCGCCGGCGTTCGCGCCGTGACGTCGCGCTCGCCGAGGGCAAGGGCGTCGCACGGCTCGCGCGCGAGTTGCTCCCGGCGCTCGACAACCTCGACCGCGCACTCGCGGCGGCCGAGGCCCAGCCCGAGAACGCCGACCACCACCTGACCGACGGCATCCGCCTGGTCCAGTCCGAGCTGCAGTCCGCGCTGGAGCGCGTCGGCATCACCCAGGACGCGCCCGTCGGACAGCCGTTCGACCCGCACGTGCACGAGGCCGTCGCGCAGCAGCCCGCCGAGGGCGTCGCGCCCGGCACGGTCATCGAGGTCTTCAGTCCCGGCTATCGCGTCGGCGACGAGGTGCTGCGCGCGGCCAAGGTCGTCGTGGCCGGGTAGCGGGGAGTCCGCGGTGGCACAGCCCGATCTCTACAAGACGCTCGGCGTCGACAAGAAGGCGTCGGCCGACGAGATCAAGAAGGCCTATCGCAAGCTGGCCCGCGAGTACCACCCGGACCGCAACCCCGGCGACGCGAAGGCGGAGGAGCGCTTCAAGGAGGTCTCGGCCGCCTACGACGTCCTCAGCGACGCGGACAAGCGCAAGCAGTACGACTCGGGCCGCCTGTTCGGCGGCGCCGGCGGACCGGGCGGCTTCGGCGGCGGCGGCGGCCAGGGCTTCGACCCGTCGAGCTTCGGCGACATCCTCTCCAACCTGTTCGGCAACGCCGGCGGAAGCGGCGATCGCGGCCGCGGACGTCCGCGCCCCGACCGCGGGCGTGACCTCGAGGCCGAGGTGAGCCTGTCGTTCGACCAGTCGCTCGCCGGCGTCCAGGTGCCGCTGACGCTGACGATGGCCGCGCCGTGCCCGACCTGTCACGGCACCGGCGCCAAGCCCGGGACCTCACCGCGCGTCTGCCCGCAGTGCCAGGGCCGCGGGATCGAGTCCGAGGGTCAGGGCCTGTTCTCGATCTCCCAGCCGTGCTCGCGCTGCGGCGGCACCGGCGCCGTGATCGACGAG
>CAWGLQ010000025.1:0-124738 GCA_963823375.1 uncultured Actinomycetes bacterium
AGCCCCAGGAGGGCGGCCCAGCCGGCGATGCGATCCGGGCTGCGGGTCGCGGCGTCGATGGCACGCGACGGGCGCTGACGCGTGACCACGAGCGGCCGGGGGACCGGCGCGGCGGCGGAGCCGCGACCGGTGATCTGCACCGTGCGACGGGCGGCCGGGGGCGGCGCGGGGTCCGCCGGAGGCGCGGCCGTAGCCTGCGGCGCGCGGTCGGTCGTCCGGCGCTGCTCGATGCCGTCCCGCAGATGCTCGACGTCAGCCCACCAGGCGCGGGCCTCAGGTTGTGCCATGTGTCCGTCCTCTTTCCGGCGCTTGCGGGGTTAGCTGTCGGGCTCGCGCAGAAAGAGTCGCGCTACGCCGGTGTCCCGGCGATTCGCCCCAAAACGTGGGTCCCCCGCTCCCTGCGGCCCGCCACCAGGAGGATGGCCGGCACCGCAGGGATTCAGCGGTGTCTGACGTCATGAAGAGTAGCGTCGCCGACCCGTCGGACGGGTCCTCGTCGCGGGAGCGGCTAGTTGCCGGAGCCGGCCGGCGCGGGTGCGGCGGTGACGTCGTCGCGCCCGGCGACGGCGGCGACGTAGGACGCGACGTCCTTGGCGTCCTCGCCGGTCAGCAGGCCTGCGGGCATGTTGCCCTTGCCCCGCGCGCGGCCCACGAGGATCGCGTTCTCGACGAGGCCCTCGGCGGGGCGCAGGACGTCGAGGTTCGGCCCGATCGCCCCGGTGGAGCTCGATGCCTTGAGGGTGTGGCAGGTCGCGCAGCTGGTCGCGAACATCTCGCGGCCGTGGGCCTGGGCCTGGGTGAGGTCCACCCCGCCGACGGCCTGGACGTCCGCGCTGTCGGCGTTGCCGATCAGCAGCGCGAGCGGCAGTGCGAGGCCGATTCCGACCACGACGATCGCGACGCCCGAGTACAGCAGGGCGTTCCCGCCCTTCGAGGGCTTGGCCCCGGATGCGGAGCGGCGGCGCCCCGATGCGAAGGCGAAAGCGAGGACCGCGAGGCCCACGAGGACGAACGCGGCGACGAGCAGGGCGAAAGCGACCATCGGCGCGGCAGATTACACCGCGGACGGGCCGGACGGCGTCCCGCCGGGGCGTGCGGGCGGCGTCCTCAGCGCCTGCGCCCCTGGGCGAACGACATGACCGGCGGGGCCACGGCGCGGAATCCGGCGGCGCCTCCGCCTCCCGCTGCGGCGGCCGCGCCCTCCTGCTCGCGGCGTTCCAGTTCCCGCGCGTCGAGCGGCGAGAAGTCCTTGACCTCCGCGACGGGCCGCTCCGCCCCGTCGAGCGCCGTCAGGCGGCGCACGAGGACGTTGATGGCCCCGCCACCGGCGGCGTAGCGCTCCAGGACGCCCTCGGCCAGGACCAGCGGCTCGGTCCGGACCGTGAGCCGATGCCGCTCGTAGACGGCCGGCGGGACGACGAGGTTGATCGTCCCGTGCTCGTCCTCGAGCAGCATGAAGCAGACGCCGCTCGCCGTCCCGGGGCGCTGGCGCGCCACGACCAGGCCGCCGATGCGCACGCGGGTGCCGTGGGCGATCGTGCCGAGATCGGCGCTCGTCGCCGCTCCGCGGGCGGCGAGCCCGGGCCGCAGCAGCCCGAGCGGGTGCGCCGCCGTCGTCAGCCCGGTCGTCTGGTAGTCGGCGAGCATCGCGTCCCAGTCCCGCAGCGGGTCGAGTCTGGGCGCCGAGGGCAGGTCGAGGGCGAGCGAGAGCTGCGTCCCGTGCCGCCCCTTCGGGACCGGCGGCGCGGCGACACCCAGGCGCCAGAGGGCGCTGCGGCGCGCGTAGGGGTCACGGGATGCCCCGGCGGCAAGCCGGTCCGCCGCACCGGACCAGGCGAGGCGGGACAGAGCGGGCCGTCCTGCGCCCGCCCGCGAGGCGAGATCCTCGAGCGAGCTGAACGGACCGCCGTGCTCGCGCTCGGCGACGAGGGCCTCCACCTCCGCGGCCTGGACCCCGAGCACGTGCCCCAGCCCGAGCCGGACGGCCCCGTCCGCCGTGACGAGGGCGCCGGCGGCGCTGGCGTTGACGTCCGGCGGCAGCACGGTGATGCCGCGGCGCTGCGCCTCGTGGACGAGCGCGTCCGGCGGGTAGAACCCCATCGGCTGCTCGTCGAGCAGCGCCGCGAGGAACTCGGGGCCGTAGTGCACGCGCAGCCAGGTGGACTGGTAGGCGAGCAGCCCGAACGCGGCGCCGTGCGCCTTCGGGAAGCCGAAGCCGGAGAACCCGGCGATCATCGTGAAGATCCGCTCGGCGAGCGCCTCGTCCACGTCGTCCCAGCGCGCCACGGCGCCCTCGACGAAGCGCTGGTGATAGGCCTCAAGCGCCGCCGCCGACCGCTTGCGGCTCATCGCGCGGCGCAGCCCCTCAGCCTCCCCAGCGGAGAAGCCGGCGAACGCCATCGCCACCTCGATCACCTGGTCCTGGAAGATGATGGTGCCGAGCGTGTCGCGCAGCACCGGCTCGAGCGAGGGATGCTCGTAGGGCACCTTGTAGGACGGGTCCGCCCGCAGGCGCTGGAGGCGCTCGATGTACGGGTTGACCGCGCCGCCCTGGATCGGGCCGGGCCGGACGATCGCGACCTGGATCGTCAGGTCGTCGAGGTTCTCCGGCCGCGTGCGCATGAGCGAGGCCATCTGCGCGCGGCTCTCGATCTGGAAGACGCCGGTCGTCTCCGCCCGCTGGATCGTGCCGTAGACCTCCCGGTCGTCGTAGGGGATCCGCGAGAGGTCGATCCGCTCGCCGCGGCGCCTGGCGATCTGCTCGACGCAGCGCTCGACCGCGGAGAGCATCCCGAGCCCCAGCAGGTCGATCTTCAGGAACCCCGCGTCGGCGCAGGAGTCCTTGTCCCACATCGCGATCTGCCGGCCCTCCATCGCGGCGGGGACGACGGGGCAGCAGTCCACGAGCGGGCGCGTGGCGACGATCATGCCGCCGGAGTGCTGGGAGAGGTGGCGGGGAAGGCCGTGCGCCTCCCCGGCGAGCGCGGCGAGATGGCGCCAGCGCCCTGCCTGCCCGTCCTGCTCGAGCCGCTCGGCGCCGAGCGCGGTGACGATGTCCTGGCCGACGTTGTGGGCCGACCAGCCCTCCGAGCCGCGCGCGACGCGCTCGATCTCCCCCGGCGGCAGCCCCAGCGCCTTGCCGAGCTCGCGGATCGCGCCGCGGGCGCGGTAGGTCGGGAAGGCCGCGACGAGCGCCGAGTGCTCGCGCCCGTAGCGCTCGTGGATGCGCGGGATCAGCCGCTCGCGCACGTCGCGCGGGAAGTCGAGGTCGATGTCCGGGAGCGCGGTGATCTCGTCGTTGAGGAACCGCCCGAGGAAGAGCTTGTTCGCGACGGGATCCACGTGCGAGAGGCCCGTGAGGTAACAGACGATCGAGGAGACGGAGGACCCCCGGCCGCGCCCCGGCGGCAGCAGCGCGCGGGCGGTGTCCGGCCCGCGCACCTCGGCGGCCACCTCGCGGGCGAGCTCGAGCATGTCGCGGTGCAGGAGGAAGAAGCCGGAGAGGCCGAGGTGGCCGATCAGCGCGAGCTCCTCGTCCAGGCGGCCCGCCGCCTCCTCGCGCAGCCGGTGCCCCTGCGGGTAGCGGTGATCGAAGCTCGCGCGGCAGGCCTGCGCGAGGTCGCGGTCTGCGCCGTCGTCCTCGGCGCCCGGGTAGCGGTAGCCGAGGTCGTGCGTGAGGTCGAACGTCAGCGTCGCCGCCAGCCGTGCGGTCTCCGCGATCGCCTCCGGATGGTCCTCGAAGCGCGCGGCCATCGCCTCCGGCGCGGCGAGGACGTGCGCGTGGTTGCCGCGGCGCAGCGGCTCGGAGGCGTCGAGCGTCGTGTGCTCGCGCACCGCGACGAGCGTGTCCTGCAGCCGCGCGCGCATCGGGGTGTGCGCGTGGACGTTCCCCGTCGCCACGCACGGCACGCCGAGCCGGGCGGCGAGCTGCGCCAGGCCGCGGTTGAGCGCGCGGTCGTGCCGGGCGAACGGGCGCTGCAGCTCGACCCGGAAGGCGTCGCGGCCGAACGCCGCGAGCAGCCGGCGCATCGTCGGCTCGTCGCGCACCCCCCGGCGCGCGCAGCCGCTGAGGCAGACGAGCCCCGGGGCGTGCTCCTCGAGATCGTCGAGCGTCACCGACGGGGCGCCGAGCGAGCGCCGCGCGTCGGTCTCGCGCGTGTCCGCCCAGGCGCGCGTGAGCAGCCGGCAGAGATTCGACCAGCCGCGCGCGTCGCGGACCAGGAGCGTCAGATGCCGCGCGTCCTCGAGCGCCATCCCGGCGTGGTCGAGGACCGTGACCTCCGCCCCGTGGATCGCCCGCAGCCCGAGCTGCCGCGCCGCCTGCGCGAACTCCATCGACCCGCTGACCGTGTCGTGGTCGGTCAGCGCGAGCGCCGTGTGGCCGCGCTCCACGGCCGCCGCCACCAGCTCCTCCGGCAGCGAGGCCCCGTCCAGGAAGGAGAAGGCCGAGTGGCAGTGAAGCTCGGTGTACGACACGAACGTATGTTCGCATAGGATACGGCAGATCCCGTAATTCACGCCGCCAGCAGGCAGTCTCCACGCTCGCGCCACGGACCGGCCCCCTCGCGTTCGGTCGCGGCGACCAGGCGGGAGCGCTCCACGGCGTGCTCGAAGCCCGCCCCGAGGCCGGCGCCCGCATCCACCCCGCCGTGGGCTCCGCTGTGACGCGTGTCGAGCGCGTACACGCGCATCCGCGTGAGCCCGGCGGCGTCCAGCCGGCGACGCAGGCCGTCCGCGACGGCCACCGCCGGGCCGAGCTGCAGGCCCGGGTCGCGCAGCGCGCGCACGAAGGCGCTCGCCGCGGCGAGGTTCGCCGGGTCGGTCAGGTCGAGCACGCGCTCGCTCTCCACGACCCGCCCGCGCCGCTGCGGCAGTCCGCTGCGCGCGGCGGGCGCCCGCAGCGGGCCGGGCAGCCGCACGCCGCCCTGCAGCCGGCGCACCTCGCCGACGACGAGCCGCAGCGGACGCCCGTGCGCGTCGAGGACCAGCGCGGCCCGCTCGTCGCGGCGCGCGCCGCCCTCGGCCCCGAGCGGCCCCAGCAGGCCGACGCTCCCGAGCACCTCGTTGCGGCGCCGGACGAGCAGCGTTCGCTCGCCGGTGCGGCGGTCGGTCCGGGTCGTCAGGAGATCCTCGGCCTCCAGTGACAGGCCCAGGCGCCCGAGCGCCCCGGAGACCGAGGTCGAGAGTCCGCGGTCATCGAAGACCACATCGGGCTGCGGGACGGGCGCAGCCCGCGGACGCGCCGCGCCCGGACGCCGTGCCCGGCCGCCCGCCCCCGCCGTTCGCGTGCGCAGCGCGGCGACCAGAGCGTCGGCGGCACGCGTCGTCGGCAGCGTCCAGACCCGCCCTCGTCCGCCGCGCACTTCGAGCGCCGCGTCCAGCCGCGCGCCGGCGCCCCAGCGGCCCACCGCCAGGTCGCCGCCGAGCCCCAGTCCTGCGCCCCCGCCACCGCGCGTGATGAGCGTCACCCGCTCGCTGCCGTCCGACCGTCGCTCGCGCAGCAGCGTGCGCCCGCCGCGCAGGCGCAGGACCGCCACCCGCAGCGTCGCGTCGTCGAGCGTCGCCGTCACGGTCACGACGCACGGCTCGGGCGCCGTCCGGCAGGCGCCGCCGTCGACGCGGCAGATCGCGATGCGCATCTGCTCGACCAGCGCGCCGGCGATGCCCGTCGCGTGCAGGACCGTGCCGCCGGCGGCGAGCAGCGCGACGGCGACCAGGACGAGCACGACGTACTCGATCGTCGACTGGCCGTCCTCCGAGCGCATGGCCTGGACGCTTCAGCAGATCGTGTGACGGCGCCACCACCGATCTGCGGCGAATCGGCGCCGGCACGAACACCCGAACAGGCGTTGACGTGGCGCATTCGCGTTCCTGAATCCCCACCGCAGGCTTGGCGCATGGCCCGCGGATAGGCTCGCGCGCATGTCAGGACGCCTCGCACTCCGCCCCGTCGTGATCGCGCTGCTGACGACGGCACTGTCCCCCGCCGCCGCCCACGCGTTCCCGGCGAACAGCACCGAGCTCATCACGCGGCCGAGCGGCGACCTCCCGCTCGTGGCCGTCCCGTCCGGCAAGAGCGGCCTCATCGCGACGTCCGACGGGGCGCTCCAGGGCGGGCACCAGACCAGCCAGGACGGACGCTACGTCGTGTTCGTCAGCGATGCCGACGGGCTCTCGACCCTCGACGTCGACACCGTCAACAACGTCTACGTGCGCGACACGCAGACGAACGAGACCGAGCTCGTCAGCCGCGCGAGCGGCGCAGCCGGCGCGGGCGCGGCAGGCCAGTCGGGACACCCGCAGATCTCGGACGACGGGCAGCGCGTCGTCTTCGACACCACGGCGGCGCTCGATCCGGCGGACACCAACGCCAACTCGATGGACATCTACGTCCGCGACCTCGGCACCGACACGACCTATCTCGCTCCCGACACGGGCGTCCCGCTGGACCCGTCGATCGACGCGGACGGCTCGCACGTCGCGTACGTCACCGCCGACGCCCACGACGCCGTCAACGACACGAACGGGACGCTCGACGTCTACGTCTGGCAGGTCGGCACGGCGACCTTCGAGCTCGCCTCCCGGCTCTCCGGTGCGAACACCGCCGCGCTCAACGCGACGTCGACGCGCACATCGCTGTCGGACAGCGGGACGATCGTCGCGTTCGAGACCGACAGCGCCCAGCTCGACGCCGGCGACACGAACGGCGCGAGCGACATCGCGGTGCGACGGCTCTCCACCGAGCCCACCTTCCCGAACGTCACGTCGATCGCGAGCCGCGCATCCACCGCGGGCGGCGTCGTCGGTGACGGGGAGTCCACCCACCCGTCGCTCGCCGGGGACGGCTCGAGCGTCGCGTACGTCAGCGCGGCGACCAACCTCATCGGCGCCGGAGCGGACACCAACGGCGTCCCCGACGTGTTCCGCAAGTCGTTCAGCGCCGGCTTCGCCACCGTGCGGGTGACTGTCAGCGACGGCGAGGCGCAGCTGACGCACGCGAGCGGCTCGAGCCTCCCGTCGATCTCCGACAACGGGGACCTCGTCGCGTTCACGAACCTCGGCACCGGCATCGCGCCCGACGACGGCGCCGTCACGAACGAGACCGTGTACCTGCGCTCGATCACCGCCGCGACGACGGAGGTGGTGAGCCGGGCGACCGGGACGGGCGGCGGCGCTCCCGCCCTCTTCGGCGCCGCCAACTCGATCAGCGGCGACGGGCGAACCGTCGCGTTCGCCGGCACCTCGCCGGACTACTCCGTCGACGACGACGACAGCCGCACGCCGCACGTCTACGCGCGACGGCTGAACGCGTACGCCGCCGCCCCGAACACGACGCTGTTCCTGGACCGCCCGACCGGCACGGAGCCGTTCACGGGCACCTCCGACGTGGACGACGCACAGATCTTTCCGGGCGCGACGAGCTGGGACGGGCGCTTCGTCGGCTTCGCCTCGGACGCCGACAACGTCGTCCCAGGGCAGGACGACACGTCGCGCAACGCCTTCGTGCGTGACACGGTCACCGGGACGACCGAGCAGCTGAACGGCGCGCACGCCGGCTCGTCGGTCTCGCGCGTGGCGCTCAGCGCCGATGGGCGCTCAGCCCTGTACATGCCCGACGGCACCGCGTACGTCCGCGACCTGGACGCCGACACCGAGGAGGTCGTCAGCCGCGCCGACGGGCCGTCGGGTGCCGTGGCGGGCGCGGACGGAGCGGAGCTCGCGCTGAGCGGTGACGGCTCGCGCGCCGCGTTCGTGACCGATGCGCCACTCGACGCCGCGGACACGAACGGCGTGAAGGACGTCTACGTCCGCGACCTCATCACCGACGACACGTCGCTCGTCAGCCGGGCCGACGACGAGCAGGCGGCCGACGGCCCGTCGAGCCTGCCCTCGCTGAATTGGGACGGGACGATCGTCGCGTTCGCGAGCGCCGCCGCGAACCTCGTCGGCGCGGCGGCCGACGGCAACGGCGTCGAGGACGTTTTCGTGCGCGACCTGTCCGCCGGCACGACCGTTGCGGCGAGCCGCGCCGACGGCGCGGCCGGCGCCCTGGGCGGCGGCGCCTCCTCCATGCCGGTGATCGACGGAGACGGCGACACCGTCGCGTTCGCCACCGAGGCCACGAACTTCGGCGGCCCGGGCGGCACCTCCGACGTGGCGGTCCGCGAGCTGGCCACCGCGGACACCACGGCGTTCGGGTCCACGGGCCGCGAGGATCAACCCGCGATCTCCGACGACGGCCGCCGCGTGGCGCTCGTGAGCAACGCGAGCCTGGCGGGCGCGGCCGACACGACCTCGACCGGCGACATCTACGTCTACGACCGCGACACCTCCACGTTCACCTTCGCGAGCCGGGCCACCGGCGCGGGCGGCATCGGCGGCGACCTCGCCTCCGGCGGCAACTCCGTCGCCGGCGAGGGGCCGTCGCTGAGCGGCAACGGCGACTGCGTCGTCTTCCCGTCGACCGCGACGAACCTCGACCCCGACTGGAGCGGGACCGGCGTGCAACTCGGCTACCTGCGGACGATCGGGACGCAGTGCCCCGACACCACCGCGCCCGACACGACGATCGACGACGGCCCCAGCGGCACGATCACCACGGCCACACCGGCGTTCTCCTACAGCGCGAACGAGGCCCGGGCCACGTTCTCCTGTTCGCTCGACGGCGGGGCGTTCGGCGACTGCGCGACCGTCCTCGGCTCGCCGCTGGCCGACGGCGCGCACACCGTTCAGGTCCGCGCCACCGACGTCGTGGGCAACGCCGACCCGACCCCCGCCGAACGCGCGTTCACGGTCGACGTGCCCGACACGCCGCAGCCTCCCGCCCCGCCGTCGCCCGGGACCGGCTCGGCCGCGCCGGGCACCGGCGCGACGACGGTCCCGGTGACGCCCAGGACGCCGGCGAAGCTCAAGGTGCTGCGTGCCGGGGTCGACGACGGCGTGCTCGACATGCTCGTCGAGATCACGAGCAGCGCGGTCACGACCGGCGCCGACCTGGACGTCGCCTACGAGTCGTCGGGGAAGACGACGCGGTTCTCCGTCCCGCTCAGCTCGGGGAAGGCCGCGACGGCGCGGCCGCGCGGGCCCCGTGCGCGCACCGCCGAGCAGCGCGTGAGCATCCGGCGCAAGCTGCCGTCGACGCAGCCGAAGGACACGGGCATCGTCGAGATCACGTATGCGGGCAACAGCGTCGTGAGCCCGGACGAGGTGCGTCTGCGGGCCGCCGACGTGAAGGCCTCGCTGGTGCGGAAGGTGACGACGCTCAGCGGCGGGCGCCTGAAGGTCGAGGGCACGATCAGCGCGAAGGCGCGCGGCGTCGTCCGGCTGCGCCTCGGCTTCGACCGCGCGGACGGGACCACCGGGTTCGAGGTGTTCAGCGCGACGATTTCCAAGGGCGCCTGGAAGGTCGACCGCACGCTGACGGGCGATGCCGCGAAGGGCGGGTACCTCTCGATCCAGTTCACCGGCTACGAGCCGGAGAACATGCGCGGCGAGCAGACCGGCAAGGCGGTGCCGTAGCCGTCCGGCGTCAGCGGTGCCGGTACCAGTGCCCGCCGACGAGGTCGCGGAAGACGACGAGGTCGCGGCCGTCGACGGTGACGACCTCCCAGTAGCGGCGGCGCAGCGGGCGGGCCGTCCACCAGCGGTCCTCGACGAGCCAGGACTCGCGGATCGCGACGACCTCGTGCCCGTCCACGTCCTCCGGCCGCCCGCCGCGGCCGGCGAGGACGCGGGCGACCGCCGGCTCGGCCAGTCTCCGGGCGCCGGGAACCATCAGCCCTCGAACGGCGTCAGCACCGCGCGGCGCTCGGGCACCCGCGAGTCGGGGTCGATCGCGAGCACGCGCAGCGCGGCGTTCGGACCGGCGGCCGCGCGCGCCTGACGGACCGCCTCGCGCAGGCGGTCCGCGCGCCGCGCCGACGGCTCCTCGAAGAGCGCGGGCCCGCCCGACGGCGGCGCGCCGAGCTGCTCGGCGGTCAGGCGCAGGGACTCCGCGGGCGCGGGCAGCAGCTGCAGCCGCTGGGTGAGGACCAGGCGCATGCGCAGCGGGTCGGAGATCGGCTCGCGGAAGACCACCCGCTCGCGCCACGTCCCGCCTTCGACGAGCCGGGCGGAGAGGACCGCCGCCCGCAGCACGCGCCCGCGGCGATCCGGTCGCGCGAGCAGGCGGTCGATCAGCAGGCCGAGCGCCCGCTCGAGCTGCTCGCCGGACGCCGACTCCTCCAGGTCGAGCGTCTCCTCAAGCGCCTCGCGCGGGGTCCGCGGACGCAGCGGGGTGTCGTGCCCGTGCGCGAGGTCGTGGGCGAGGATGCCCGCGGGGCCGAAGCGATCGGCGACCGCGGCGCGCGGAAGCGCCGCGAGCGCGCCGAGGGTCTCGATCCCCAATCGCTCGAGCTCGGCCGGCAGGTGCGCGGTCTGCGCGCAGCGGCGCAGCAGGCCGACCGGCTCGCCCGCGAGATCCTCGGCGCCGCGCACGATGTGCGCGCGGCGCGTGCGCGCGCGGCCCGCCGCGGCGACCGCGCAGAAGCGGGAGGGCCCGGCGCCGATCCGCGCGGGCAGCCGCAGCGCGGCACGCACCGCGTCGACCGTCCCGTCGAGGGATCCGCCGTGCAGGCGGCGCAGCCCGCGGGCCTCGAAGCACGCCGACCCCGGGCGCTCGCTCTCGACGGCGGCGCCGACGGCCTCCAGACGGGCGAGCACGCGCTCCCAGGCGTCGGCGACGCCGACCGGGTCGGGGGGCGTCAGCGCCAGCCGCGGCGCGCGTGCCAGCGCCTCCCCCAGCCGCATGCCCGGATGGATGCCGAGCGCCTCGGCCGCCTGCGAGACCTCGCCGACGACCTGCTCGCGCCCCGGCTCGGGCGCCAGCGCCATCGGCCCCTGCGCGAGCGCCGCGCGGCCGCCGGCGGCGACGGCGAGCTCGAAACGGGGCAGCAGGACACAGACGATCATGATCGAACACATGTTCGCACTCTGCGCAAGGGGCATGCAAGACACCCTGCGAGGATGGGCGCGTGCCCGCCGACCTGCACGAGCCGCGCGCGCTCGCCGAGGTCGACGAGCGCATCGAGGCCCTGAGCGCCTCCGGCTGGCGCGCGAGCCCCGCCCAGCTCACGCGCCTGCTGATCGGCCTGTGGATCTTCGGCACCGGCGACGCGCTGCTCGTCATCGCCGAGCTCGGGAACTCCCCGTGGACGGTGTTCGCCGCCGGCCTCGGGGAGCAGACGGGCATGAACGTCGGCACCGCGACGATCGTCGTGAGCTTCGGCGTCCTGGTGCTGTGGATCCCGCTGCGCGAGCGCCCCGGCCTGGGCACGATCGCCAACGCCATCGTCATCGGACTCGCGATCGACGTCGCGGTCGCGCTGATCGACACGCCGGGGTCGATCGTCGCGCGCTGGGCGCTGATGCTCGGCGGCATCGCACTCGTCGGCGTCGGCAGCGGCCTCTACATCAACGCCGCGCTCGGCCGCGGGCCGCGCGACGGCCTGATGACGGGCATCCATCTGCGGACGGGATTCCCGATCGCCGGCGTGCGCGCGGGGATCGAGATCAGCGTGCTCGTCGCCGGCGTCCTCCTCGGCGGCCTCGCGGGCATCGGGACGATCGCGTTCGCCCTGCTCGTGGGGCCGGCGGTCGCGCTGGCGCTGCGGGTGCTGCCGGCGCGGCCGGCGACCTGAGCGGGCTGATGCACGTCGTGATGCGGATGTTGCCCGCGATGCGGGCACGATCCGCATCCGGAGCGGGCGCGCGCAAGGCTCACACGGCGCGGGCATAGAAAAGCCCCGCCGGAGCGGGGCTTTCCCGTAGCGCGCCTGTAAGCCGGATTCTGTCTTGGACAGCCATCCATCTGTGCGGCCTACCTGGACCTCGGCGGGCAGCCTGCGAACGGTCCTGCTTGGCCTTGCATCCGGTGGGGTTTGCCTGGCCGCCGTGTCACCACGACGCCGGTGCGCTCTTACCGCACCTTTTCACCCTTGCCTGTGCGAGATGGGCGGACGTCCTGCCCACCCCGCCATCGGCGGTGTATTTCTGTGGCACTTTCCCGCGGGTTTCCCCGGGTCGGTTCCCCGACCACCGCGCCCTGCGATGTCCGGACTTTCCTCGACGGGTTGTCTCTCCCGCCGCGGCTGTCCGGCGCGCACGAAGGACGGTAGCGTTCCGCGACGTCTCGTCAAGCGAAGGGAGCGACATGGCACCGACGACGATCGAAATCCAGCACCGGGCGGACGCCGGCCCCGATGCCATCTGGGCGCTTCTCGCCGACGTCGACACCTGGGCGGACTGGGGCGAATGGGACTCCACGCGCCTGCAGAAGCCCGCCCCAGACGGCGGCGCGGGCGTCGGCGCCGTCCGCGAACTGCACCTGAAGCGCACGCGGTCGATCGAGCGGGTCACGGACTTCGAACCGCCACACCGGATGACGTACGCCTTGATCGGCGGCAACCTCCCCGTCCGCGACTACCGCGGCGAGGTGCTCCTCGAGCCCGCGCCGGGCGGCGGCACGACGATCACCTGGCGCTCGACGTTCCGCGCCAAGCTGCCGGGGACGGCGGGCATCGTGGCGAACCGCCTGCGCCCGTTCCTCCTGGACACGGCGCGCCGCGTGGGTGAGGCCGCGGCCGGCGCCGGCGATCCGGTCACGGAATCTCCACGTCACGAACACACGTGACGTCGGTTCGCGTGCGGACGTAGCGCGGGAGCAGGTCCAGGGCCGCGCCGCTGTCCGGCGCCTCGACGCGCCACCAGATGGTGTGCGCTCCGGCCAGGCAGGTGGAAGGCGCCGTGCGGTGGCGAAGCGGGCTGTCGAAGCCGATCCACGCGGCAAACGCCGCTGCGCATTCGGCCGGAGCATGATGGTGGCGCAGGAGGTAGCTGGGCATGGGAGCAGGGTGACGCGCGATCCGCGCTCGATCATCAGGGACGTTCCCTGAACCGCCTCCACGACGACCGGCGCCCGCCGGAATGGCGGGCGCCGAACGTGGTGGATGGTGTCGTGCGCTAGGCCTGCGAGGGCACCGCCTCGCCCTCGCGCCTGATGGCCGGCAGCCAGGCGAGCCGCCTCGGCAGCCACCAGTTGCGCTCACCGAGGACCTTCATGCTCGCGGGCAGCAGCACCGCGCGGATGAGCGTGGCGTCGAGCAGGATGGCGAACGCCAGGCCAAGGCCCATCTGCTTGAACATCATCCACGAGAGCGTCCCGAAGATCGCGAACACGCAGACCATGACGACTGCGGCGCTCGTCACGACCCCGGCGGTGCTCTTGATCGCGGATGCGACCGCATCCTCGGTCCGCATCCCCCGCTCGTACAGCTCGCGCACCCGGCTGAGGATGAACACGTGGTAGTCCATCGACAGGCCGAACAGCACGACGAACAGGAACAGCGGGACCCAGGATTCGATCGGGCCGGTCGCGGGGATCCCGAGCAGCGCTGTTGAACCAGCCGTGCTGGAAGACCAGCACCATCGCCCCGTAGGCCGCGGCGACGGACAGCAGGTTCAGCACGATCGCCTTGATCGGGATCACGATCGAGCGGAACGTGATCAGGAGCAGCAGGAACGCCGCGAGGATCACGAACCCGAACACGAGCGGCAGGTGGTCGATCATCGAGTCGTTGAAGTCCCGGTCGACGGCCGTACCACCGGTCGCGTACGCCTCCAGACCGGCCACCTGCCCGAGCGTCGCCGGGATGAGGTTCTCCCGAAGCGTGTCCAGCGCCTCGCCGGATGCCTCGTCGGTCCCGTCGCCGGCGATCTCCACCGTGAGGGTGTTGACGGTGCCGTCGGGGTTCACGTCCTGCTCGAGCGCCCCTCCGGGGAACTGCTCGGGATGGCGATGCGTCGCCGCCTCCAGCTGGGCGACCGCGCGGGTCACAGCCGGCGTGCCCACGTCGTCGGCCCGGATGACGACGTCCAGCGACGAGGTCTCGCTCGGGAACGACGCCTGGAGGTGGTTGTACTTCTGGACGACGCGGAGGTCCTGGGGCAGCGTGTCCATCGCGGGGGATCCGATGCTCATGTCGAGCGCCGGAGCCGCCAGCGCCAGGAGCAGCGCGATCGTCAGCGACGCCCACAACAGCGGACGACGCATGACGCGGTCGACGAGGCGCGACCACAGGCCCCGGGAGGCCACACGCGCCTTGAGGCGGTCGAGACCCGGAACGCGGCCCTTGTCGACGCGATCGCCGAGCAGTGACAGCACTGCGGGCAGCACCGTGAGCGACCCGAGCATCGCGACGGCGACCACGGCGATCGTGCCCGTGGCGAACGACGTGAAGGTCGCGGCTCCGCCGAAGTACATGCCGGCCATCGCGATCATCACGGTGATGCCGGAGATCAGCACGGCGCGCCCCGACGTCGCCGCAGCGGCGTCGATCGCCGCGGACGTGCTGCGGCCGGCCGCCCGCTCCTCGCGCACGCGGCGCAGGTAGAAGAGCGAGTAGTCGACGCCCACGGCCAGGCCGATCAGCAGGATGACGTGGCTGACGGAATCGTCGACCGGGGCCAGCTGGCTGAGCGGGGCGACGATGCCGATCGTGGCGATCACGGCGGTGATCGCGAGCAGCAGCGGGATCCCGGCGGCGACCAGCGCGCCGAAGGCGATCAGCAGCACGAGCAGCGTGATCGGCAGCGACGTCGTGCCCGCCTTCTTGAGATCCGACTCGAAGATCGCCTCGACCTCCTTGTCGGTGCTTCCCTCGCCGGACTGCTCGATGCCGCAGGTCTGGATGGGCCGCCTGGGCGGCGTCGACGGCGGCCATCGACGCGTCGATGGTCGCCGCGACCTTCGTGCTCTCAGGATCACCGGGGATCGTCGAAGTTCACGAGCACGGCGTCGCGGGACGGCGAGACCGAGCCTTCGCGGTCCTTGCCGTACGGATCGGAGATCGAGGTGACGCCCTCGACGTCCTCCAGCCGTTCACCGAGGTCGTGCACGACCGCCCGGAACCGCGGGTCGCCGGCCTTGAGGTGCTCGCTCTGAACGAGCACCATCTCGTCGACGCGCTCGGGATAGGCGTCGGCGACGATCCGGTCGGCGGTGCCGGACTCGCCGACCCCCGACTCCACCTGCGTGAGGGTGTTCGTGCCGATCTTGCCTCCGGCGGCGAAGGCGAGGACGACGAAGACGATCCACCCGAGGATCGCCGTCTTGCGGTGCTGAGCGCTCCAGCGCCCGGCACGGGATGCGATGTTGCGCGACGACTGCATGAGCGTCCCTTCGATGGGGGTGCTGGACATTGCAGGCAGCCTCGTGGCGCGGCGCCCGGCGATCATCAGGGACGCTCCCTGAACCGGTCCCTGAACCGGAGTAGGCTCGCCCTCGCCGTGACGATCGATTCCAGTCGCCGGCCGACGGTCGGACGGGAGCTCGAGCTCGGGCGCCTCGACGCGGCGCTCGAAGCCCTGGACGGCGGCGCTCCGGCATTTCTGACGTTCGAAGGCGAGCCGGGGATCGGGAAGTCCCGGCTGATGCGTGAGCTGGAGCTCCGGGCAGACGCTCGCGGCCACCTCGTCCTCATGGCGTCCGCGGCGGAGTTCGAGCGCAGCGCGCCGTTCAGCGTCTGGGCGGATGCCCTCGACGGATACGTGCTCGCCCGCGATCTCGACCTGCCCGACGCCGACGATCTCGCGGAGATCCTGCCCTCGCTGCGCCGCCCGGGGTCGCAGGTCAGCGCCGTCGCCGACGAGCGCTACCGCGCGCACCGCGCGATGCGCGGCCTGCTGGACGTCCTGGCCACCGAGCGGCCGCTCGTGCTCGGGCTGGACGACGCGCACTGGAGCGACCCCGCGTCGATCGACCTGATCGCAGCGCTGCTGCGTCGCGCGCCCCAGACGCCCGTGCTGATCGCGCTGGCGTTCCGGCCCGGGCAGGCGCCGGCGTCGCTCGTCGCGGCTCTCGCGACGCCCGCCGCGCAGCGTTCCGTCCTCGAGCCGCTCAGCGAGAGCGACGCCGCGTCGCTCCTGGGAAACGACGACGCGGGCGAGATCTACGCCCGGGCGGGCGGCAACCCCTTCTACCTCGAGCAGCTCGCGCGCGTCACCCCGCGGGACGGCGGATCCGAGCATGCCGCAGGGGGCATCCCGGCAGCGGTGGCGGCCTCACTCGCCGAGGAGCTCGGCGCGCTCGGCGAGCGCGAGCTGACGTTCCTCCGGGGGGCGGCCGTCGCCGGCGAGCCGTTCGAACCCGACATCGCATCGGCGATCGGCGAGCTGCAGCTCGACGCCGGTATCGCCGCGCTCGACGCGCTGCTGGCGCGCGACCTGCTGCGAGCGACGAGCGCTCCCCGGCGGTTCCGGTTCCGTCACCCGCTCGTGCGACGCGCCGTCTACGACGCGACGCCGGCGGGCTGGCGGCTCGGCGGGCACCGTCGCGCGGCCGCGGTGCTCGAGCAGCGCGGGGCTGCGCCGGCGGAGATCGCCCACCACGTGGAGCGGTGCGCCGGCCAGGGTGACAGGGACGCGATCGCGGTACTCGTCGCCGCCGGCGAGGCGACCGCGCCGCGTGCGCCCGCAGCGGCCGCGCGCTGGTTCGAGGCGGCGCTGCGCCTGCTGCCGGCGGCCGACGTCGACCGGCAGGTCGAGCTGCGCGTCGCCCTCGCGGGCGCGCAGCGATCGCTCGATCTCGTGCGGTGCCGGGAGACGCTGCTCGCCGCGATGGACCTGCTTGAGCCTGATGCGAGCTCGCGCCGTGTCGAGCTCACCGCCCTGTGCGCAGGCGTCGAGCACTGGCTCGGTCTCCACGAGGAGGCGCATCGCCGGCTCACGCGCGCGTGGGACGAGCTCGAGGACCGTTCGAGCGCCGTGGGCGCGACCCTCCAGATCGAGCTCGCCGTCGACGGCCTGTACGTCCTGGACGTCGACCAGGCCGTGAACAGCGGGGTCGGGGCGCTCGACGTCGCGCGTGATCTGGGCGACCGGCCGCTCATCGCAGCCGCCGCGTCCGCGGTGTGCCTGGCCGAGGCCGCGGCGGGCCACATCGAGGCCGCCCGCACCCACCGCACCGAGGCGCTCGCGGAGATCGACCGTCTCTCCGACGCCGAGCTCGCGCCACGGCTCGAGGCACTCTTCCACCTGGGCTGGGCAGAGAACTACCTCGAGCACTGGGACGATGCGGTCGCCCACATCGACCGGGGCATCGCGATCGCGCGCGCTACCGGAGAGGGACGCCTGCTCGTGCCGATGATGCTCGTCAAGGGCTACCCGTTCGAGTTCGGCGGTCGCCTGGCCGAGGCGCTCGAGGTGTCCGAGGCCGCCGTCGAAGCGTCACGGCTCTCGGGCAATGACCACTACCTCTTCTGGTCGCTCTTCGAGCTCGGCTGGGCGCACTACCACGCGGGCCGCCTCGACGAGGCGATCGCAGCCGGTGAGGAGAGCGCCCGCGTCGGCGGACGCCTGGCCGGCGGCACCATGCCCGCATCGGGCGGGGGACCCGGGTGGCAGCTCGGATGTGCGCGGTTCGAGGCCGGGCAGGTCGAGGAGGCCTGGGAGATCATGCACGCCCTCGGCAGCGACGACCTCGAGCACAAGATCCCCATCGAGCGATGCATCGACTGGGAGATCCTCGCCCTCGTCGAACTCGCGCTCGGGCGCCATGACACGGCGGACGGCTACGTCCGCAGAGCCGAGCAGCTGGCAGCCGAGCTCCCGCTCAACCTGCCGACGGCCTTCGCCCTGCGCGGCCGGGCCGCCGTCCTGCTCGCCACCGGGGAGCCGCTCGACGCGGCCGCCAAGGCCGCTGCGGCCGCGGCCGCGGCCGATGCCGCGGGAGCACGACTCGTGGCGGCGTTCGCGCGGGGCCTCGCCGGGCAGGCACTCGCGGCCGCCGGGAAGCGCAAGGAGGCGGTCGCCGCGCTGCGCACCGCCGAATCCGAGCTCGACATCTGCGGCTGCGTGCGCGTTCGCGACGAGTTGCGCCGCGAGCTGCGCAAGCTCGGCGCACGCGCCGAGACCCGCGGGCCGGCGACGTCGGCGGACTCCGGGATCGCCGCGCTGACCAAGCGGGAGCTCGAGATCGCCGAGCTCGTGACCGATCGCCGCACCAACCGCGAGATCGCCGCGCTGCTGTTCCTCAGCGACAAGACGATCGAATCGCATCTGCGCAACATCTTCGTCAAGCTCGGCGTGTCCTCGCGCGTGGACGTCGCCCGCGCCGTCGAGCGTGAGCGCGAGGCGGCGTGAGCAGCGGCGCGGTGCCACCGCTCGAAGCGGACGCCGCGCGCCTGGCCGAGCTCGGCTACCCGCAGGAGCTCTCGCGCCGGCTGCGGTTCGCCGACAACGCCGCGGTCGGATTCGCGGCGATCTCACCGGTCGTCGGGCTCTACGCCGTCGTCTTCGTCGGCATGGTGGTCGCCGGCCCAGCCTGGGTGATCGTGCTCCCGATCGCGCTGGTCGGTCAATGCCTGCTGCTCGCCGTCTACGCCGAACTGGCGTCGGAGTTCCCCATCGCCGGCGGCGCCTATCAGTGGAGCCGGCGCCTGATGGGCGGCGCCTACGGGTGGTTCAGCGGCTGGGTCGCGATCTGCGCCTATGCGGTCGCGAACACCACGATCGCCTACCTCGGTGCGCCGTGGCTGCTGGCCGTCGCCGGCGTCACGCCGACCGCGAACCGCATCGTCGCGGCGGGAATGGTCCTCGTCATCGTCTGCGCTGCCGCGGGGGCGTTCGGTGTGGGGCTCCTGCGGTGGACGATCCGGCTCGGGATCGCCGCGGAGATCGTCGCCTCGATCGGCGTCGGCCTGGTCCTGCTCCTGGCCTTCCGCGCGCAGCATCTGACGATCCTCGGCGAGACGCTCGGGGCGGAAGCCGGGTCCGGTGGATCGGTCGCGGCCTCGCTGCTCGCGGCGCTGGCGGTCGCCGGGTGGGTCTTCATCGGGTTCGACGCCTGCGTCGGCGTCTCGGAGGAGACGCGCGACGCGGCGCGCCAGGTCCCGCGAGCGCTGTGGGCCGCGTTGCTCAGCGTCGCCGCGCTCGTCATGCTCGATGCCGTCGCCACGATCCTCGCGCACCCCGACCCCGGTGCCGTCGTCGCCGGAGAGGACGTCGACCCGGTCCAGTCCGCCGTCGTGTCGTCGTTCGGGTCCTGGTCCGACAAGCCATTCGCGGCCGTCGTGCTCGCAGCCTTTCTCGCGTGCGGCATCGCCGCCCAGTCACTGACCGCGCGCGCCATGTACTCGGTCGCGCGCGACGGCGTTCTGCCCGGGTCCCGGCTGCTGCGCCGCGTGGACGGACGCGGCTCCCCGGTCGGCGGCATCGTGACGACCGCCGTCGTCGCGTGCCTCGGCCTGCTCCTGGGCCTGAACTCGGCCGCGGTCGGCAGCCTCATCACATTCGGCACAGCCGCCATCTACCTCGCCTTCCTGCTCGTAGCGCTCGCCGCGCTGATCGCACGTCTGCGCGGGCGATGGGCGCCGAGCGGGCACGTGCGGCTGGGCTACGGCGCCGGACTCGCCATCAACGTCGCGGCCGTCGCGTGGCTGGCGTTCGAGACGGTGAACATCGCCTGGCCGCGCACGTCGCTGGCCCCGCCCGGCGCTCCGGGCTACCAGGTCTGGGCCGCGCCGATGCTGCTCGCGGCGATCACGGTCGTCGGACTGACCTACCTCGTGGTCGCGCGCCCGCAGGACCGGCTGCCTGCGGGGTAGCGCCGCGCCGGTTCAGGGTTCCGGTTCAGGGACCCTCACCGATGTTCGCCGGGGCGCTGAGCGCGAGGCTGCGGCCATGACCTACTCCACGCTCTTCACCTCAGCATTCACCCCCGTCGAGAACGACCCCGCACACGGCCAGGCGCACGCCATCTGGCGTCGCGAGCTCACGCGGACGCTCCCCGAGCGGCGCGGCGCGCGTCGCCGCCTTCGCCTCCGGCGCCCGCGCCCGCCGCTGCGTCTGCGGCCGGTGGGATGACGTCACCGCCGGACGGCCTCAGCGCTCGAGAACGACCTTGCCGTCCTTGTTCTCGACCCGTGCGACGGCCTGCTGCTGCTCGCCGTCGATCTCGACGATGCAGCCGATCTTCGTCCCGGGGTCGGCGACGAGCAGGTCGTCCTTCCCGCAGTTGATCGTCGCCTGATCGCGGTACTGCGCCTTGAGGCCCTTGCGGACCAGGTCAGCCACGACCGTCGTCGCGATCAGCGCCTTCGCCGGCTCCAGGTTGATCTGGACCTCGTCGGCGTCGACGTTCGTGAGCCGCACGGTGTAGGGCGCCTGAA
This sequence comes from uncultured Actinomycetes bacterium, assembly GCA_963823375.1. Classification (GTDB taxonomy): domain Bacteria; phylum Actinomycetota; class Thermoleophilia; order Solirubrobacterales; family Solirubrobacteraceae; genus F1-60-MAGs163. The sequence continues at coordinate 20,205 of CAWGLQ010000025.1, forward strand.
CGCCCGCGATCTCCAGCGTGCACCGGAACGTCACGCCCTCGGTCAGCTCCACGTCCTCGGGACACACGGCCTCGCCGAGCGCGAGCCCGCGGACCTTCCCTTCCTGGCTGTCCTTCAGGTACGACTCGACCTTGCCCGCGTCGTAGCTGTTCGAGGAGCTGCACGCGGTGACGAACGAGGCCGCCCCGAGAACGAGCACCGGCACAGCGAGCAGCAGCGGTCGGAAGGCCATGCTCCGGACCATATGGACGCCGGGGCGGCGGGGAATCCGTGCTTTCCCCGCCGGCTCAGGTCATGGTCGTACCGCAGTCGCGGCAGCGACCGGCGACCTGCGAGCGCCCGGCCTGCAGTGAGGCGCGCATGACGCCTCCGCAGACCGGGCAGCCCGCGCGACGGTCGCTGCGGAGGCCCTCCCATACGCCGACGAGCACGTCGTCGAGCGTCGGCCTCCGGCCTGATCCGGGCGCTGTCAGCACCGTGCCGCGAACGGCCAGGCGCTTCCCGCGCACGAAGCTTTCGGGAACAGTGGTGCGGGTGAGGGTGGCGACGGTCATGACACGCTCCTGAAGAGGCCCACCACACGACCGAGGACGCGCACGTCCTTGGTCAGGATCGGCTCCATCGTCTGGTTCTCGGGCTGCAGGCGCACGTGGTCGGACTCGCGGAAGAACCGCTTGACCGTGGCCTCCTCCCCGACGAGCGCGACGACGATCTCGCCGTCGCCCGCGGTCTCCTGCGGCCGGACGACGACGTAGTCGCCCTCCAGGATCCCCGCGTCGATCATCGAGTCCCCGCGCACGCGCAGGACGTACTCGCCGTCATCCCCGCCGGCGGCGGGCGGCACGGCCACGTACTCCTCGATGTTCTCCTCGGCGAGGATCGGCTGGCCGGCGGCGACGTGGCCGACGACCGGCAGGCCGGCGGTCGGCGCCACGCGCCCGATCACGCCGGACACCGCCGCGCGGGCGTCGCGCGTCGCACGATCGAGCAGCTCGATGGCACGCGGCTTGGACGGGTCGCGGCGCAGCAGGCCGAGCTTCTCGAGGTTGGCGAGGTGCGCGTGCACGGTCGACGAGGACGTGAGGCCGACCGCCTTCCCGATGTCCCGCACCGTCGGCGGATAGCCGTACCGGGCGGAGTACGTCTTGATGTAGTCGAAGATCTCCTGCTGGCGCTTGGTGAGGTCCATTGACGGGCTCCCGGGACGAGGCTCAATCGAACACGTGTTCGACACGGTAGCGCGGCCGATGGACGGAACGCAAGCGCCGCCGGACGAGCGGCGGAATGCGGCAGAACCGCTGCTATCCTCGCCGTCCCCGCGGCCTGCTGCGGGTGCCCTCTGCGCCGATGGCGGAATTGGTAGACGCGCTAGGTTGAGGGCCTAGTCCGGGATAACCGGGTGGAGGTTCGAGTCCTCTTCGGCGCACTTCTACGAAGCCCCCGCACGCGCGGGGGTTTCGTCGTTTTCGGGGCGCGAACGCGGTGGATCGCCCAGGGCGTTGCGGGGCCACAGGGGCAGTGCCAGGGGCAGTGGGCTGCGTCGGGTTATCTGGATCCGGATGTACGGTCGTCGCCATGTCCGCCCTGACCCTCGATGGCATGTCGCTCGGTGGGCGTGGGGAAGCAGCAGCTGGGTTCAGGATCACTCCGGCTGCCCCGGCCGCGGCCAGCTACGAGCGCGACGACGGATGGTCCGCGAGCATCGCCGCGGGAAGCGACAAGATCGCCGCGCGCGGCCCGGCCGTCGACAGCTACCTCCAGGCGGCCCTCCTCGGCCTGGAGGTCGCGGAGGAAGCGCTCGACTACTTCGCTCTGCGCGGGGCTACGGTGCTCGCGACCGCCGGAACGGAGAACGAGCACGTAGCGGTCTGGGAGGAAGGCGGCACCCGGGTGCTGCGGATCGTCCGCACCGAGCCGCTCGGGGTCAACGCTGGCGGTGGCATGGGAGGGCTGGCCGAGACGGGACGCTTCTGGGACCAGAGCATGCGCTTCTATCGCCGCTCGCAGTTGAGCGACGATCTGTACGACTCGCTGCGCAACATCTGGCTGGCCGTCGAGAGCCTCCTTGACTCGATCGAGCCACAGCAGCCCGAAGAACGCGAAGGCGTCTGGGTCGAGCGGGCGCTACGGGCGGTCGCAGGGAAGGTGAGCTTCGACGGGTATCTCCCGCCGGGCGCGAGCGGCGACCTCGCGGGGCAGGCGTACGCGCACTTCTACGCCGACCTGCGTCACTCGGTGTTCCACTCGAAGGGTGGTCACGCAAAGCTCGTCCGACTCCCGAACCATCCGGCGTGGCTCCGCGATGTGGCCGAGCGCCACGAGCGCCTGACCCGGTTCTACATCGACCTGTTGAACCAGACGCACGGGATCATCCGCCCTGGCGGCGTGATGACGAACGCGGGGTTTGAGGCGTTCACGCCCGGGTTCGAGGTGGACCCGAAGGTGCACGTCTCCGACGACGAGTCGCCATGTCGCGCCGATGACGAGACAGTAAATCCTGCCGGTGGTCAGGTGATCGAGGTGGTCGCGGCGCGGGACCAGGCGCGTGAGCGGCCCGGCTTGAAGATCCTGGCCGCGGAGATCGGCGGGGCGGACGCAGAGGCGCTCGGGGTCGTGCGGCGGGTCTCGCTGACGCTGGCGGATCGGCTCGTCATCTGCACCGACATCGCACACGAGCTTGTCGCCGCGGACCTGGACCGGCTCGACGTGCAGTTCGGCGTACGGCTGGACAACAAGGGAACCGCCCTGACGTTCGCGACGTTGTGAACCGTCGCTGAGACCCCACAATCGCCGCGTGCGAGTCTGCGGCGGCTGAGTCAGGGGCGTGATGCCCGGCCGCGCCGTCAAGACCGTTGTGGCGCCCGGCCGTGGTGCGTGGGCACCGGTGCCGCGCGCCGCCTTGCCTCACTGTCAATAATGCTGCGTGGCCGGTGACCGCCGACACAACGCCACCTCGATTTGTCATAATCGGCGAACGCCGAGTCGCTGCGCAGGCTCGGTGGCAGGACCAGAATGCGTATGGGATCACCCTCCGGGATCGCTGGCCCGGTGAGCAGGCCAACAGCGAGCGGGCTGGACCGCGAGAACCGAACACGAGCCATTGAGGGCGCTCGCGTTCGGGACCTCTCCGTGTCCATTTCGCCCTCGCTGGAGGCCTGTGCCCGATGCCCGTAGCACCCGCAGCACCAGATGGCCCCGCAGCTCTGGAACCGCTGCTCACGACAGCGCAGGCCTGCGACCACTTCCACGTGACCAGCGAGACCCTGGCTGCGTGGCGCAGGGACGGCCTACTGCCCGCCGTGCAGATCGGCGCCCGCGTGATCCGCTACCGGCGGCGCGACATCGAGCAGCTGATCGCCGACCACCTCGTCGGCGCCGATCGGGAGGCCGCGTGACGACCGTCGTGGCGCCCGCAACTGAGGACGCCGACGAGAAGCCCCGGCTCACGGAAGCCCTGCGCCTGAACGCGCTCGGCATCAACGTGCTGCCCGCGCCCGACAAGGGCAAGATGCCCGGCATCCGGTGGAAGCCGTGGCAGACCGAACGCGCGACCGAACGGCAGACGCGCGACTGGTTCAGCGGCGGGCGCGAGCAGAACCTGTTCATGCTCACCGGCCAGATCAGCGGCTACGTCGTACTCGACTGCGACGACGCCCAGTCCGCCCGCTGGTGGAAGGACCGGTTCCAGCGCGAGGGCATCGACCTCGGCGCGACCGCCCGCGTCAAGACCGGGCAGGGCTACCACTTCTACTTCAAGCTGCCCGCCGACGCCGGACCCGTCCGCGGGCGCAGCGGACACGGTGGCGAGTCAGGCAACTGGGACTTCCGCGCCGACGGCGGCGGCGTCGTCGTGCCGCCCTCCCGGCACGTCAGCGGCCGGATCTACGAGTGGGTCGAAGGGCACGGCATCGAGGCGGCGATCGACGCGCCCGCGTTCCTGCTGCAGCGCAGCGAGACCGGTGAGGCGGGCGAGACCGCCGAGCAGCCACGCTCGATGCTCACGCACCTGCTCACGCACCCGCCGCCGGAGGGCGGGCGCAACACGTGGCTCAGTCAGGTCGCCGGGCACTACGCGCTGCATATCCCGCACCGGGATGCCTACGAGATGCTCGTCCGGGACGCGGCCGAGAAGCTTGCGCCCCCGCTGCCCGAGGACGAGATCGCCAAGATGCTCGTCTCGATCTGGACGGCCGAGCAGGCGAAGGGCGATCCTGGCGCCGAAGAGCCGAGGCCGGAGAACCTGCGCGACCTGCCAGGGCACGAGGCGCTCGACAACGTGAGCGACCTCGTGAAGGGCTTCGTGGCGATGAGCGCCGCGCAGCTCGTGGCCGTCGTGCATTGCTCACACGTACGCGATCGAGCAGTTCGAGACGACCCTCTACCTGCACATCACCAGCGCCGAGAAGCGGAGCGGCAAGTCGCGGCTGCTCGAAGTGCTGGAGCTGCTCGCCTGCCGCACCGTGTCGTCGGCGAACATGACCGCCGCGGTGCTGTTCCGGGTCGCCGATGGCCGCACCCTGCTGCTCGACGAAGTCGACACGATCTTCACGCAGCAGCAGCGTGCGTCGGACGCCACGGAAGCGCTGCGCGGGATCCTGAACGCGGGCTACCGCCGCGGCGGGATGGCGCACCGAGCGCAGCCCACCGGCAACACGGTCAACGTCCAGTCGTTCCCGGTGTTCGGCGCGAAGGTGCTCGCGGGCATCGGCGAGCTGCCGGACACTGTTGCGGACCGCTGCGCGCGGATTCACCTTCACCGCGCGACGAAGGATCAGCGCGTCGAGCGGATGCGCTTCCGCGCGGTGAAGCAGCGGGCGGCCATCGCGGCGGGCGAGCTGGCGCAGTGGGTCGAGAGCCTGGAGGGGCTGGCGGACGCGCGCCCCTCGATCCCGGATGAGCTGAACGACCGCGCCGCGGACGGCTGGGAGCCGTTCTTCGCAATCGCGGATGCCGCAGGCGGTGAGTGGCCGCAATCGGCGAGGCACGCAGCCGTGGCGCTCGCAGGCGAGGCCGTCGCCGCCGCCGACGAGTCGCAGGGCGTAACGCTCCTGCGCGACATCCGCGGGCTGTTCGACGGCGAGGGTGTCGACCGGTTTCGCTCGGCCGATCTGATCCTGCAGCTGGTGTCCCTGCGTGACGCCCCGTGGGGCGACGAGCAGCTGAACCAGCACCGCCTGAGCAGGATGCTCAAGCCCTTCGGGATCAAGCCTCGGACGATCCAACTCGGCCACGGCCGCGTGGGCCGCTCGACGCCGAAGGGCTACCTGCGCGAGCAGTTCGACGACGCCTGGGGCCGCTACCTGGCACCGGCTGATGACGACGAAGGGCGGCAGTCGTGATCGCGCGTGCGGCGGATCGTGCGGCGGATCGTGTGGCGGCGGGATCGCCCACCGCGGCGGAGGTGTGGCGGTGTGGCGCGTGTGACGCGAGTGATGCGGACACGTGCGTCGGCCCCGCCTCATGTAGGGAGATCACCAACAACAAGAGGAGGGTGCGGCACGAGCCTGAGGAGGCGCTCGTCCCCGCCTACCCCGGAAAAGCCGCCACACCCGCCACACCGCCACACGGCGATCCGGCGCCGCGGGTCCTGAGCCTCTTCGACTGGCCCGACGAGGAGGGCGCGGCATGAGCCCGAACCGTCGACGCCAGCTTCGCCGCCGCTGCTGGATGACGGCCGACGACCTCGCGCTGAGCTTCCGCTCGATGAGCGCCGACGAGTCGTGCCTCGCCCGCGAGGTCGACGCCCGCCTTCGCCAGCTGGCGCTGCTGCTCGGCGAGAGCCTGCCCAAGAACGACGCGGTGCTGCCGCGCATCACTGACCACTGACCCCAGAAGGAGTTCACAGAAATGGCAACGCGAACGAAGACCGAGACCCAGCCGAAGCCGATCGCGGTGTGCGTGATGGGCTTCGCCGTCGACGACGGCCCCGGCGGACTGCCCTGGGCCTGCCAGAAGGGCACGCGCCTGACCGCGGATCACGAAATGGTCCAGAGGTTCGCGGACTGGTTCGTGGAGGACGGCAGCGACGACGCGACGATCAACCGCGCAACCCGCGCCGCGTTCGATGCCGGAGCGGGCGCGGCATGACCGCGAGACCTGCCTGGTTCCTGCCGCCCACGGCCCAGCCCTCGGCTCGGCGCCGTCAGGTCGGCACGCGTCGCGCACGACCCCTCACGCGGACCGACCCGATCGCGTGGCGGAAGGCGTGCTTCGCATCGTTTGCTCGCGCGCATGGCCTCGACGCCGAAGCCGCCCACGGGCTGTTCCAGCGCTGGCAGAGCAGCGGCGCGACCACGCGCTCCGAGACCCGCGACGGCGGAAGCGTCAGCGCGATCCACGGCGGCTACCGAAGCGCATCCGCGCAAGGTGGAGCCGCGGGCCTGGCGACGATGGTCGGCGAGTTCGCCGTCTTCAACCAGTGGACCGAGATCGACTCGGCCTACGAAGGCCGATTCCTCGAACGCGTCGCCCCCTCAGCGTTCACCAAGACGTTCGCGGAGAACCGCGACGGGATGCGCGCTCTTTTCAGTCACGGCCGTGATCCACAGATCGGGCAGAAGCCGCTCGGGCCGATCACCGACCTGCGGTCGACAGCAACCGGCGCCGCGTACGCCGTCGAGCTGCTCGACACGTCGTACAACCGCGACCTCATCCCCGGCCTCGACGCGGGGCAGTACGGCGCCAGCTTCGCGTTCCAGGCGACCCGCGAAGACCTCGTCGCGTCGCCTGGCGCCAGCGCCTGGAACCCGCACGGCCTCCCGGAGCGAACCATCCTCGAAGCGAAGGTCCGCGAGTTCGGACCGACGCCCTTCGGCGCGTACCCGTCCGCCTCGGCCGGGCTGCGCTCGGCGCCCGAGGCGACGCTGCGGAAGCTCGTCGCGCGCGGGCTGCTCGCTCGCCCATCGACGCCGGTCGAACAGGACATCTCGCCCGAAGGTCGGCGCCGGTCGCTCCACGCGATCGGAGCGTGGGCAGCATGAGGTGGCGGCGGCGCAAGCCCGAACCCGCGGCGCCCAGCCTCGGCGTCGCCCAGCCCTGGAGCCGCGACAGCGACGCGTTCGCCGACCTGCTGCTCGCCAACGTCGAGGACCTCCTGCGCTCGCACCCCATCGGCGAGGAGCTGACGCTCCTGCTGTCGAGCGGCGAGTGCCGACTGACCGTCGAGCCCGCGCTCGCCCAGCCCGGACGCTTCGACCTGTGGATCGTTCCGTGGCGCGCGCTCGGCAAGACCGTGCAGCGGATCCCCGTCCACAAGCGCTGGTTGCTCGGGAGCGTCGGAGGGCGCGAAGCCCTCGCCGAGATCGAGGCCGAGATCGCATGACTTCGGGCGTGTCTCACCTCCTCGCGCCCGAGGACCCCTGCCCGCCAGTGTCGCGCGACCCGTGGGGATCCGGGGCGGCGCTGGCGGGCGGGGCACACGACTTCGAGCGGGAGCCTGGATCGCGCCCGCAAGGAGCGCTCGCGCAGCCGTCGCCTTCTCCGCCCTGGCAGGGGTCATCGGGCGGCGGCTCGCGAGCGAAAACTGACCCGAGGGGTGGGACCCCCCGGGTGAGGGGGTCGACGCGACGCGCTAGCGCGTCAAGCGTGCACGCCCCACCGCACGGCGCGCGAGTGGCTTCCGCGAGGTGGTCTAGGTGACCGGGTCGACCTACCGCCCTCCGGGGCGCCGCGTCGGGTTCAACGCCACCGAGTCCGAGCTGGCGGCGATCGAGAAGCTCAAGCCGATCGTCGGCGCCGAGAGCATCAGCGCGCTGCTGCGCGCCCTGGTCCGCCGGGCCGAGGACGCGGTCTCCGACGAGCCGCTGATGAGCAAGAAGGTCCTCGACCGTGATGACGTGCTCGCGCTCCTGAGCCGCAGCGCGATCGACGGCTCGGTCATCGCCCAGGGCGCCCTGCTGAAGGAGCTGCCCGCGACGCCACAGCAGCCGGCAGTGATCGGCGTCGTTCACCAGCTCGCTGACCGTCGCGCGAAGGCGGATCCGTCATGACCGGCGAGCCGATCCTGCACCGGGTTCGCGGCCAGCACCGCCCGCAGACGCCGGGCCTTGACTGGGCATCGGAGTGGATGTCGTTCGACGAGGCGATCGAGGCGGCCGGGCGCTGGTGGCGCGGGTATCGCCTCGCGGCGATCTGGGTGGAGCCCAGCTGCGCCGCGCGACCGGGCGCCGTTGACGTGGTCGGCCCGAACGGCCTCGCGGTCAAGGCGGTCGAGCGGTGACCGTCGAGCACCTCGCCGTCGAGCGCGTCTGGTTCGACGGGCGCTGGTGGCGTCGCGTCGTCATCCGCGACGAAGATCAGCCGCGGACGAAGGTCTCCGACCGCGAGCTGGCGATGGTGGAGCGCGACCTTGGGGAGAGCGCAGAACGGTGACCGATCAGGCCGCCATCGTCGCCCCGATTCCGCGCGTCACCCTCACGCGCGCCGAGGCTGCTGCGTCGCTCGGGATGTCGCTCCCGAGCTTCGAACGTCACGTGCAGCCGGAGATCCGCATGGTCCGTCGCGGGTCGCTTCGGCTGGTCCCGGTGGCGGAGCTTGAGCGGTGGGCTGACGAGGTGGCCGAGCGAACCCTGCCTGGCAGGCACGTATGATCCGGCGCGGAAAGACAAAAGCGCCCCCGCACCTGTTGACGCAGGCCGAGGGCATGGCCCAAGGAGAGTGACCTCCGTGAGCAACGCAAAGCGTACGACCCCCGGTGTCGAAAAGCGGGTCTGGCCCGGCGGCAAGATCACCTACCGCGCCACCGTGTTCGACAAGCGGACCGGCAAGCGGATCCGCAAGACGTTCGACACGATCAGCGCCGCCAAGACCTGGCGCTCCGACGCGGCCGTCGCCCTTCGCCGCGGCGAGCTGCGAGTGCAGGACACGCCGCGCGTCGGCGAAGCCCTCGACGGCCTGCTCGAAGCGATCCGCGACGGGCGCGTCAGGACGCGATCCGGCGACGCGTTCAAGCCCGGCACGGTCCGCGCGTACGGCTACGCGATCAAGGACGTGCTGAAGCCGCGGCTCGGGCACCTACGCCTGCACGAGGTGCGCCGCGGCGACGTGCAAGCAGTCGTCGACGCGCTCCACGCTGATGGCGTCTCGCCCTCGCACATTCGCAACGGCTTGGATCCGCTGCGGGTGCTCTTCCGGCGAGCGATCCGCGATGACCTCGTGACGGTGAACCCGACGCTCAACCTGGACCTCCCGGCGAAGCGGCCCGAGCCGAAGGTCGCGCTCGCTCCCGATCACGTCACGCGCCTGCTCGACGCGCTGCCCGAGGGAGACCGCGCCCTCTGGGCGACCGCCTTCTACGGCGGGCTTCGTCGCGGCGAGCTGCGGTCGCTCCGCTGGGACGATGTCGACCTCGCAGCGTCGGTCATCTGCGTGCGCAGGTCATGGGACGACATCGAGGGAGAGCAGGCGCCGAAGAGCGCGGCCGGGATCCGCGATGTGCTGATCCTCCCGCAGCTCGCGCGGATGCTCGCCGACCACGGTCTGCGGACCGGTCGCAGCGGATCGGACCTGGTGTTCGGGCGCACCGCGACGGTGCCGTTCGCGCCGGAGTCGATCGCGGGGAGATCCCGCACCGCTTGGAAGGACCTGGGCGTCGTCACGCTGCACCATGCGCGGCACTGCGCGGCATCGTTCCTCGTCGCCGCGGGCCTCGACGTGAAGAGCGTGCAGACCTACATGGGCCACGCGGACTCGCGGATGACGCTCGACCTCTACGCGCACGCGATGCCGGATCGCCACCGCGACGCTGCGGCGCAGGTGGAGGCGTGGCTGGCGGCAGGGGCCGAAGGGGCAGTAGAGGGGCAGCGCGGGTGATCACCCGTGACATCGACTGAGGTTCCGGGGAGGTCCAGCGCCCGATGAATCCGGCGGAAGGCCCCTATCCGTAGGGCGCGGATTCAGGTTGAGGGCCTAGTCCGGGATAACCGGGTGGAGGTTCGAGTCCTCTTCGGCGCACTGCACAGGCCCCGCCACGGCGGGGCCTCTGTCGTTCTTCAGCTCGCCAGGCGCAGTTCGCCGCGGCGGCCGGCGAACTCCTCGCCCACCTCGCGCAGCACCTCGAGCATCCGGCCCTTCGCCGGCGACTCCCACCCGTCGGCGAGTGTCGCCGCGACGATGCGCCGGAACGGCGCCCGCCCGGTCAGCGGCAGGACGACGACGTCGTCGCGCACGGTGTGCAGCGCCAGTTCGGGGATCAGCGAGACGCCCACGCCGGCGGCGATGAAGCCCTGGATCGCCGGGTAGTCGTCGTTCTGGAAGACGATCTGCGGCTCGAAGCCCGCGCTGCCGCAGGCCTGCAGGACGATGCGCGCGTCCGGACAGGTCCCCGAGTTGGACCCGATGATCCACTGGTCGTCGGCGAGGTCCTCCAGGCGCACGCGCCGGCGGCCTGCCAGCCGGTGGTCGGCCGGCAGCACGGCGTACATGTGGTCATCCAGCAGCGGCTCGATCTGGAGCCCGTCGGGCACGGGCGTCGCGGCGGTCGGCGTCTCGATCCCGAGCGCGACGTCCGCCTCACCCGCGCGGACCAGCGCGATGCCGTCCTCCGGCTCGCCTGCGATGAGCTTCAGGTCGACCTCCGGGTGGGCGGCGCGGAAGCGGGCGATCGTGGGCGGGATCAGCGTCGCCCCCGCGCTCGGGAAGGCGACGAGCCGCACGCGGCCGGCCCGCAGGCCCGCGATCGCGTCGAGCTCGGCCTGCGCGTCGGCGAGCCTCGCGAGGATCACGTCTGCGTGTTCCACGAGCGCGCGACCGGCGTCCGTGAGGCGCACGCCCCGCGCTCCGCGCTCGACGAGCGTCGTGCCCGTCTCCCGTTCAAGCGCCGCGATCTGCTGGGAGATCGCGGACTGTGTGTACGACAGCGACTCGGCTGCGGCGGAGAACGACCCTTGTATGGCGACCTCGCGCAGCACTCTCATGCGGCGAACATCGAGCATCAGCGGAGCTTATCCCAGGTGTCAAGAACCATCATTTGCACTGATGCCGGTGTGATGACACGCTGCTCCCATGCTCATCACCACCCGCCACGCCAACCACGACGTCGCAGCCGACGCAGTCGTGCTGCGCCGGGCCGGGACAGACGATGCCCGCGCCCTCACCCGCCTCGCCGCCCTCGACGACACCACCCCGCTCACGGGCGAGGTGCTGATCGCCGAGCAGGACGGCGAGCTGCGCGCCGCGATCAGCCTGCACAGCGGGCGCGAGATCGCGGACCCGTTCCACCAGACCGCCGGCCTCGTGCGACTCCTCCGGGCGCGCGCAGCACTGCTGCACACGCCTGCGCACGGGCGCCGCCGGATGTCCGGCCTGCTCAGGCGGCCGGCACGAGCGGCGTGACCGGGGCGCGCGGTTCCACCGCGATGCTCCGCATCTCGACCGTCACCCCGCAGCGCTCGCACTGCAGCGCCGCGTTGATCGGCCCGCCGCAGCGCGCGTGGGCGATCGCCACCGGCGGCCCATCGGGGGCCCGGTGGCGATCGCCCCACTGCAGCAGCGTCAGCAGCACCGGCAGCAGGTCGCGCCCCTCGCGCGTCAGCACGTACTCGTAGCGCTTCGGCCGGTCCTGGTAGGGCCGCCGCACGAGCACGCCCTCCTCCACAAGTCTCTCCAGGCGCGACTGCAGGACGTTGCGCGCGATCCCCAGCCGCCGCTGGAAGTCGTCGAACCGCGCCGTGCCGAGAAAGCATTCGCGCAGCACGAGGAGCGTCCAGCGTTCGCCGACGACCTCGAGCGTCCGTGCGATGGAGCAGTCCTGCCCCTCGTAGGTCCTTCCCAGCACCGCAAGAATCGTAGCCACGACGAGGCCGTGCCGAGCCGGTTCCGTGAGAGGGTTCGGGCATGCCCGATCTCGACTTCACCTGGCGCGACGGCGATCGCACGATCCGCTTCGGACGCGGCGCGCTGGACGACGCGCCCGGCCTGCTCGGGGAGGGCTACCTGCTCCTGACGACCGAGCGCTCGGCAGCCGCGGCCCCCGCGCTCGTCGCCGCCGCCGCGACGGTCCTGCACGTCGCCCCGGGCCGCGTCGATGACCTCGCCGGCGACCTCCTGCCGCAGGCCGGCACGCCGCACGCGATCGTCGCGCTCGGCGGGGGACGGGTGATCGACGTCGCCAAGGCGATCGGCGCCGCGCTCGGCCCCGGCACCGTCGTCGCGGCCGTCCCCACGACGCTCAGCGCCGCGGAGATGACGTGGGTTCACCGCCACGCTCGCGGCGTCGACGCCCAGACGCCGCGCGTGCGCCCGCGCATCGTCCTCAACGATCCGGCGCTCAGCGCCTCGCAGCCGCTCCCGGAGCTCGCCGCGAGCGCCGCGAACGCCCTCGGCCACGCGGTCGAGGGCTGCGCCACCGCCCTCGCCTCCCCCGTCCCGACGCTCGCCGCGCAGGATGCCGCGCGGCGACTCGCCGCAGCGCTGCCGGCCGAAGGCGAGCCCGACCGCGATCAACTGGCGCTCGGCGCGCTGCTGTCGGGCTACGCGATCGACGCCAACTGGTACGGCCTGCACCACGTGATGAGTCAGACCCTGGTCCGCGAGGCGGGCGCCGGGCACGGGCCGGCGAACGCCGCGATGCTGCCCGTGACGAGCGCCGCGCTGCGCGCCCGCCGGACCGAGCAGATCGAGGCGCTCGAAGCGGTCGTCGGCGAGCCCGTCGACGTCCTCGCGCGGCGGTTCGCCCAGCTCGCCGGCGCGGCGCGGCTGCGGGACATCGGCGTCGCCGAGGACGTGCTTCCCGCGTGCGCGCAGGCGGCGTCCGAGCGCGCGGAGCTGGCGCTCACCCCGCCGCCGGCGGGGCCGCGGGAGCTGGAGGAGCTGTACCGCGCGGCCTGGTGAGGCGTGCGAGGCCGGCTACTCGTACGGCTTGATGACCAGCAGGAGGATCACGATGATCCAGGCGATCGAGAGCGCCACCGTCCAGCGGTTCAGGTTGCGCTCCACGAGCGAGCCGCCGCCGAGCGAGCCCTGGCCCGTGCCGACGCCGAAGGCGCCCGACAGGCCGGCGTCCTTCCCCGAGTGCATGAGCACCAGGAAGATCACGACGATCGACAGGAAGACGCAGAGTGCGGAAAGGATGAACGTCATCGCCCCGCGATGGTAGCGGGAGGATCGCCGAGCTGGTCGAGCTCGTGCAGGATGTCGACCGCCTCGGCGCGCAGATCGCGGTCCAGCGCACGCCAGTCCTCGTCGGAGAGCTTGCCGGTCCGGTGATCCATCTCCAGGTCGCGGATCTCGCGGTACTTCGCGTCGCGCGCGGCCTCCAGGTCGGCCCGGCGCCCCTCGTCGCGCTCCAGCTCGCGCGCGGCGGCGCCGCCCCGCAGCGGCGCGGTCACGAACACCGCGACGGCGCCGAGCAGCAGGATGACGATGATCGGGATGAGGATCTCCATGGGCTCTGGCGGACCGCGCTAGGCGCGGCCGAGATCCTGGGCGACGCGCGCCGACAGCCGCGCGCGCATGCGGCCCCGGACGGCTCCGGGAGCGGGCCACAGGGCGATCAGGCCGCCGGCGAAGACGATCAGTGACCCGAACCAGATCCAGCCGACCATCGGGCTGACGAGGACGCGGAACTGGGCGGGCGGCGGCGCGTTCGCATAGTCGCGCACGAACTTCGCGAGCGTCAGGTCACGCACCTGACCGGCCTGCGTCATCTTGATCTTGCCGGAGCGCACGAGCTGCACGAACACCGCGTCGGCGCGCTTGACCTTCTTCTGCAGCGCCGCGATGTCGGGCTGCTCGGCGATCCACAGGTCGCGGATCGGGCCCGCCTTCAGGCCGATCTCGCTGGTCGACTCGCCTTCGAAGTAGCGGCTGAGCACGCCGAGCTCGATGCCCCCGGCGACCGGGTAGTAGCCGCGGCTGGGCTCGAGGATCGCGACCTCGCGGCCGTCCTTGGTCACGCGGATGCGCGAGCCGAGCGAGATCCGCTCCAGCTCCCCGGCCCGCTGCTCGATGACGCCCGTCGCCTTCACGTACGTGAACGTGTAGCCCTTGACGGTCGTGGACTGCCCGGGCGCGAGGCGGATGTCGCGCTCGCCGTTGAACGCCGACGAGGCGGCGACGCCGATGAAGAGCACCGAGATGCCGATGTGGACGAGGTACCCGCCGTAGCGCCGGCGGTTGCGGCGCACGAGGCCCGTCAGCGCGAGCGCCGGGTTGTCGCTCGTCATCGCCTGACGGGCGCGCATCCCGCGCCACAGCTCCTGGACGGCGACGCCGATCGCGAACGTCCCGACGGCGAACATGATGAGCGTCAGCGTCTGGGAGGCGGCGCCGTCGACGAGCAGCAGCACGGCCGTCACGACGATCGCGGCGGCGATCACGGGCGCGCGGACGCTGCGCCACAGCCGCGAGGGCGTCGCCCGGCGCCACGAGATGACCGGTCCGATGCCCGACAGGAGCACGAGGATCAGGACGAGCGGCACCGTGTAGCGGTCGAACCACGGCGGGCCGACCGCCGCCTTGTCGCCGGTGACGGCCTCGGAGATCAGCGGGAAGAACGTTCCCCAGAAGACGACGAACGCGATCCCGACGAGCGCGAGATTGTTCCCCAGGAACATCGACTCGCGCGAGAGCAGCGAGTCGATCCGCGCCTCGGACCGCAGCGCGTCGCCGCGGCGCGTGACGACGAGGTAGACCGACCCGGCGATCATCACGCAGATCAGCGACGTGAACGCCCAGGCGATCGTGTTGCCCTCCTGCACGAACGCGTGGATCGAATCGAGGATCCCGGACCGCACGAGGAACGTGCCGAGGATGCAGAGGATGCCGGTCGCGAGGATCAGCGAGGCGTTCCAGACCTTCAGCATCCCCCGGCGCTCCTGGATCATCACCGAGTGCAGGAACGCGGTGCCGGTGAGCCACGGCAGCAGCGACGCGTTCTCGACCGGATCCCAGGCCCAGTACCCGCCCCAGCCGAGCTCGGCGTACGACCAGCGCGCACCCAGGACGATCCCGATCCCGAGCGCCAGCCAGGCGCCCAGGGCGAAGAAGCGCGTCGAACGGATCCACTCGGCGTCCACCCGGCGGACGATCAGCGCGCCGATGGCGAACGCGAACGGGATGCTGAAGAGCGTGTAGCCCGAATACAGCATCACCGGGTGGATCATCATGCTCGGGTGCCGCAGCAGCGGGTTGAGGCCGGCGCCCTCGGTGGCGGCCACCGCGACCCGCTCGAACGGCGGGGCGCTGAAGAGCAGCAGCGAGGCGAAGAAGACGCCGAGCCCGAGCAGCACGGCGGTCGCGTACGGCGCGACGTCGCGCAGGCGCCCGCGCAGCAGGAACAGGCACAGCGCGCTCCAGACGGACAGGAGCCAGAACCACAGGAGCAGCGACCCCTCCTGTGAGGACCACGCCGCCGCGGCGCGGTAGTACCACGGGGTGGTCGTCGACGAGTGCGACGTGACGACCGTGAAATGGAAGTCCGACCGCAGGAAGGCGATCTCGAGGATCACGAACGCGATCGTGGTGACGGCGGCGAGGGCGTAGAGCGCGCGGCGGCCGGAGAGGACGTACGCCTCGCGGCCGATGCGCGCGCCGACGAGCGACGCGGCCACGCCGTAGACGCAGAGTCCCAGCGCGATGATCAGGCAGGCCTGGCCGATGACGCCCATCGGCTCAGGTGGGCATGGAGCCCGACGACGGCTGCTGCTTCTTGTCGTCCGAGAACTTCGAGGGGCACTTCGTCGTCAGTGAGTCCTTCTCGCCGACCCAGGCGCCGCCGCTCTTGCGGACGTCCACGATGACCTCGCGGCCCTCGCGGAACGGGTCCGGCACGGCGCCCGTGTACCGCACGGGCACCGAGGCGGAGCCGTCGCGGTCGCGGACCCGGAAGGCGATCCCGTCCGAGTGCCGCTGGATCGAGCCGTCCACGACCTTGCCGGTCAGCTGGTAGGTCTCCGTCGCGTTCGAGGACGCCAGCAACTGGCTCGGCGTCACGGCGGAGCTCGAGGCGGAGAAGCTCGTGTACGCGAGCGCGCCGGCGAGAATCAGCGCGGCGCTGAGCGCGACCACGAGCCGGATGCGGCGCTTCCGGGAGGGGTCCATGCGTCCCGAAGTATCGCAGGCCGAGGCGCTCGACCGCGCCCGGTATCCTCAGCCCCGCGTGCGGCGGTAGCTCAGTTGGTAGAGCATCAGCTTCCCAAGCTGAGGGTCGCGAGTTCGAATCTCGTCCGCCGCTCTTCGTCGCTCCCGTCGGGTGGCGCTTGTACCGGCGCATCCGCGGGCATAGCCTCAAGAGGCACCGGGGGTTTTCGACGGCTGAGGAGGATCTCGCACCATGCGCGAGCGGATGAGCGAACTGCTGAGCGACCGGATCGGGGCGTTCAACAGGCACGACCCGGAGGCGTTTGCGGCGCTGTACGCGCCGGACGTGATCTTCCGGGACATCGCGACCGCGGTGCCCGCGCACGGCCGCCCGGTCGTGCGCGAGTGGGTGGAGACGTACTTCCGCGCGTTCCACGACGCCCGGATGGAGTCCAGGATCGTGGCGGTCGACGGCGACGTGCTGGTGTACGAATGGCGCGCGACCGGCACGCACGACGGGGACTTCATGGGGATGCCCGCGACCGGGAACGTCATCGAGGTCGACGGCTGCAGCATCGCCAAGGTCGGCGAGGACGGCCTCGTGCACTCCGAGAAGAACTACTGGGACGTCGCCGGCATGCTCCAGCAGATGGGCGTGCTGCCGTCTGCGACGCAGGAGATCCCGCACACCCCCGTCGAGTCGTAGGGTTCGCGCGGCTCGCGCTCACGCCGCCGGCACGCGCGGCGCGAGCGTCGTGCGTGACAGCGACGGGTAGGTCGCGCGGTAGCCGCGGCGGCGGGCGATCGGCGCCAGCGCCCCGAAGACCACGCGCTGGACGACCGCGGGCGGCCTGCGGAACCGGGCGACGTCGGCGAATTCCGTCGCGGTCAGCGCGAGCTGCAGCGGGCTCGGCATGCCCTTGCTGTTCACGTGCCCTTCGCGGGCGAGGCCGAACAGGGTCTCGATCAGGTGGTAGAACCGCTCGCCCGGCGTGATCTCCACGCGCACGACGGCGTCCGTCTCGCCCGCGTTCCACCAGTCGTGCCAGACGCCGGGCTCGATGTCCGCGGTCTCGCCGGCCCGCAGGACGGACTTCTGACCGTCGCGCAGGACCGTCAGCTCGCCCTCGAGGACGGTGAACCGCTCGTGGAGCGTCGGATGGAGGTGCTCGCCGACCACGCGCGCGCCCGGATACGCCGTGAGCTCGGAGACTGCACGGCGCTCCGGGTTGTGCCACGGCAGCTCGACGACGACGGCCCGCTCCCGGGTCACGGGGTTCTCGAGCACGTCGCCGACCTCGATCGGCCGGGTGTCGGGCGGAGCGGCGGGGTCGGGATGCGACATGGCGGGCTACTGCTGATAGCGCTCGACGACGTCCTCGGGACGACCGAGCTCGGCCTCGGGGTCCAGGCCGAACTCCTCGCGCGCCCGTCGGCGGCGCAGGAGGTCCCAGGTCTGGTCGAGCTGGACCTTCACCGCCTCGAGACGGGCGCGCGCCGCGTCGTCGAGCGGCTTGCCGTCGCCGGCGGACTCCAGGAGCCGGTGCTCCTCTGCAACGAGCTCCTCGATGTGGTTCAGGACATCGGCGTCGTTCATGGGCGCATCGTATGCCCAGAAGACGCCCCGGTCACGCCTCTCTCAGGGCTGCAGCGAGAACGGCGGGTAGCGGTCCGTCGTCAGCAGGAACGCGTAGGCGCCGACGCGCACGCCCCAGCGGCCGACGCCGACGACGAAGTCGAACAGCCCGCGCGGGTAGCGGCCGGTGAAGAGGATCGCGAACCATGCGATGACGACGCTCACGAACGCGGCGATGCCGAGGAAGAACAGCACGATGTAGTGCGGGATCGCCAGGAGCCACTTCACGAGCGGGAGCCAGCGGTTGAGGTCGGACGGCACGTCCGGGTAGGCGATGTCCAGGTGCAGCGCCTGCTGCTCGTCGGTGGACGGGTACTCGTCGTCCAGCAGCGCCGCGTACAGCGTCACGCGGGAGGAGAAGCGCGTCAGCTCGAGGTTCCAGTCGAACCACCAGCGCGGGTACTTCTCGCGGAAGAGGATCATCAGGAGCGGCCCGGCGAACAGCAGGCCGCCGGCCGCGACGATGACCGTGGTGGTGTTCGAGCCGGCCTCGCCGCCATAGGTCTGCGTCGCCCCGGACACGGTGGCGAGCACGATCGCGATCGGGATGATCGTGAACACGCGGAAGAACGTCGTCAGCCTGTTGAGATCACGATCCGGGTAGTCGACGTCGAGCTGGACGGGATACGCGGACTGGACGGGTGCGTCCATCGTGAGACTCCTGAGCTGTCGGGTGGCGCAGCGTACTACCAGGTCTGCGCGGTGCCACATGCGGGGCACGGGACGTCCACCTGGACGTCGGCCCGGAACGCCGCGCCGCAGCCGCACATGTACAGGGCGCGGTCCTCGGGGCCGCCGGCGGCGCGGGCGCGCTGCTCGGGCGTCGGCGGTGACACGGGCTCGGGCACGGGCACGGGCGCGACCGCAGGGGCGGTGACGGTCTCGGAACGGCGAGCGCGGCGGCGCAACGGCGCACGGGTCGAGCTCAAAGGCTTCATTCGGGGCACATCGACAAGAACGCGCACGTCCTCAAGAGGTTTCGCGCAAGGTCGCGATCTCCTGCCGGCAGCGCCCCGCCGCGGACGCGCATCTACCCTTCCTCCTCCGTGAAGCGCCCCGGATTCGCCACCACCGCCGTCATCGTCCTCGCCGCCATGCTGATCGGCCTGATCGTCTACGGCGTGGCCACCACCGGCGACGACACGTCGCTCGACAGCGCCGTCAAGCGCGGAGAACGCCCGGCCGCGCCCGGCTCCGCGGTGACCCTCCCCGCTCTGGACGGAAAGACGAAGACGGCGCTCGCCGACCTGCGCGGCAAGGTGGTCGTCCTCAACTTCTGGGCCTCGTGGTGCGATCCGTGCCGCGAGGAGTCACCGGTGCTCGAGCGTGCGCAGCAGCGGCTGAAGCGCAGCGGCGACGGGACGGTGCTGGGCGTCACGTACAAGGACTTCGCCGACGAGTCGCGCAAGTTCGAGCGCGACAACGGCGTGACGTACCCCTCGCTGCGCGACGACAAGCTCGAGCTGGCGCCGAAGTTCGGCACGAACAAGCTGCCGGAGACGTTCGTCCTGGACGGGAAGGGCCGCGTCGTGGCGATCTCGCGCGGCCAGCTCGAGGAGCCGTTCCTCACCAACGCGATCGACCGGGCGCTGAAGCAGGAGGAGGCGGCATGAGCCCCGTGCGGCGCGCGCTGCTCGTCCTCTGCGTGCTGCTCGCGGCGTTCCCCGCCGCCGCGCTCGCCGCGCAGCCGCGCGCCGCGTTCCCCGACGTCGAGGACGAGGTCATGTGCGACACGTGCAACGTGGCGCTCTACATCGCCGAGTCCCCGCGCGCGGACCAGCTGCGCCGCGAGATCCGCGTGCTGATCGCCCAGGGGCAGACGAAGGAGCAGATCAAGGACACGCTGAAGGACCGCTACGGCCCGGCGATCCTCGCCCTCCCGCAGAACGAGGGCTTCAGCATCACCGCCTACCTCGTGCCGCTGCTCGTGGGCCTCGGGTTCCTCGCCCTGCTGATCGTCCTCCTGCCGCGCTGGCGCAGGCGCAGCCGCGAGCCCGCCCTGGCCGTGCCCGCCGCCGCACTCACCGACGACGACCGGCGCCGGCTCGACGACGAGCTCGCGCGCTTCGACGGCCGGTGATCATCGCCGCCGCGGACACGACGGTCGTCGCGGCGTTCGCCGTCGGCTTCATCTCGTTCATCTCGCCCTGCGTCCTGCCGCTCGTGCCGGGCTACCTGTCCGCGATCTCCGGGATCAGCATCGCCGAGATGCGCGCCGGGGAGCATCGCCTCTCGCACGTGCTGGCCCCCGCGATCGTCTTCTGCCTCTCGTTCACGGTGATGTTCGTGGCGCTCGGGATGAGCGCCACCGGGATCGGGTCGGCGCTGCGCGACAACAAGCAGACGCTCGACACGATCGCCGGGATCCTCATCATCGGGATGGGCGTCTTCTTCGTGCTGACCCCGTTCGTCGACAAGCTCAACAAGGACTGGCGGCCGGAGACGCTGATTCTCAAGGCCGGCACCGGCGGCCCGATCGTCGCCGGCCTGGCGTTCGCGATCGCCTGGACGCCGTGCGTCGGCCCCACGCTCGCGTCCATCCTCGCCGCCGCCTCGACCGCCGACTCCGTCGCACACGGCGGCGTGCTGCTGGCGTTCTACTCGCTCGGACTGGCAGTCCCGTTCCTGCTCACCGCGGTCGCCTTCGACAAGATGACCGGCGCCTGGACCTGGCTGCGCGACCACTACCTCGCGGTCACGTTCGTGTCCGGGGCGATCCTCATCGCGATGGGGATCGCGATCCTCACCGGCGAGATCACGCGCCTGAACGTCGAGGCCCAGCAGTTCCTCAACGACCTGGGGCTCGACTTCCTCTACAACATCTAGTCCCCCGCCCGGACGGTGAAGGGCCCCGGTCTCCCGGGGCCCTTCGGTCCATCCATCACGTGTGCGGCGGAGTTACCGGGCCAGCTGCTCGCCGCGGTAGTCCGACTGACGGGTGAGCTTGCGCAGGGCGCGCCGCTCGGTGTTGTCGGTCAGGTCGTTCTCGCGCATCACGAGCCGGCCGACCGCGTTCGCCGCGTTGTCGGAGAACTGATCCATCGCCTGGAGGTTCAGGTTCGAGAGCGTGTCGCAGGCCTGGTGGTAGCAGACGTCGAACGGCTCACCGGCCGTCCCGCCGTACCGCGCCTCCTGCTCCTCGGTCTTGATCCCCTCCGCGCCGGCGAAGATGCCGCCCGCGGGGATCCCCACGTCGGTGAACGCCACGTAGTCCGACCGGCCGTCGAACGGCGTCGTCTCGCTGACGAGACCGCGGTCGGCCCAGTAGTCGGTGAACAGCGCCTCGATGATGTCCGAGCCCGTCGGGCCGGGCGCATCGGGGTTGTCCGAGCCGTCACCGTCGTAGACGAACCTCGCGAAGTTCGGCGAGGCCATCATGTCGAAGTCGAGCATCGCCATGATGTCGTCCTGCTCGTCCTGCGAGAGCGTCGACACGTAGTGTCCCGACCCGAGCAGGCCGTTCTCCTCGGCCCCGAAGAACAGGAACCGCACATGGTTGCGCGGGTTCTTCACGGCCTTGGCGTAGCGGAGCGCGATCTCGAGGTCCTGCGAGGTGCCCGAACCGTCATCGTTGATGCCGGGGCCCTCGAGGACCGAGTCCAGGTGCGAGCCCACGGCGACGGTGTGATCCGTCCGCCCGCTCGGGGCGTCGGCGATCACGTTCCAGGTCGTCCGCGTCTCGGAGAACGTCGTGGTCGTGATGTGCACGACCGCGTCTGCGAGCCCCGCGAGCTCGTTGCCCACGTCGAAGCTCGTGCCGATCGCCGGGATGCCGACCGGCTCGCCGAGCGTGCCGGACAGCACTTCGGTGCGGCCGGGCTGACCCTCGTTGAAGATCACGACGGCTGCGGCGCCCGCCTCCTGGGCGTTGATGGCCTTCTCGCCGAACGTGCAGGTACCGCGCTGGACGAGCGCCACCGCACCGGCGGGGAAGCCGGTGAAGTCCGCGTCCTCGCAGCCGCTGGTGTTCGAGGACGGCTCGGGGCCCGGGGGCAGGACGACGTCGACGGGAACGACGTTCCCGGTCACGTCACCGCTGCCGGAGTACTCCATGGTCGCGAAGTCCTCGTCGGTGTAGGTCCTCGCGGTCGGGGCGGTGCGCTCGAACATCGACGGCGCCAGCTCCTGGAAGAACGGGAACTCGAACGGCTGGACGGTGACGTCGTAGCCGGCGCCCTCCAGCTGCCCGGCGACGTAGTCGCGCGACTTCTCGAATCCGCGCGTCCCGGACGCCCGGGTGCCGCCGTTGCGCTCGGCGATGTTCGCCAGCGCGCGCTCGTGACGCATGATGCCTTGGACGGTGACCGCGTTCGCGAGGCGCGTCGCGGCCTTCTCGGCCTTCTTGTCGGGGGCCTTCGCGGCGGATGCCGCAGCCGGAGCCCCGGTGACGACCAGCGCCGCGGTGGCGACGATGGCCAGGGTGGATCCCTTCACGTGCTTCTCCTCCCATGGGAGACGTTGTCGGAATGGGGCCTCGCATGCCTGCGCGGCAGCACGCTGAAACGCCGGTAGAGGTTCTGCGCACCGCCGGAATCGGGCGCATCGAGCGGCGTCCGTCGGACCGGAGGGCGGTCCTTTGGAGGCCGCGCACGATTCGTTCACGCCCCCTGCAATCACGCGCCCAGGCAAGGGGCGCCGTGATGCACCCAGAAACCCACGCTGATGGCCACGTTCCGCGGCGAGCTTCTGCGTCCGCCGGCCGATGGTGCAGCCCGGGCTGCGCTGCGGTCCGGTCGTCGCCGCGCGGCTGCACCGCTCGCCCGGCGAACCGTGGTCCTGGCGCTCACCGCGATCGTCCTGCTCGGCGGCGGCCTGCGGCTCGCCCAGGCGTCCGACCCCGGCCGCTTCATCTCCTCCGACGAGCGCTCGTACGCGCGGATCGCGCTGAACCTCGCGGCCGGGAACGGCTACGCGACTCCGGGCTCGGCGGACCCGTGGCACTGGGCCCCCGGCACTCCCGCGCTGTTCGCCGCCGCGCACCTGCTCGCACCGGCCGCCGACGGCGACGGCTCGCCGCAGCAGCTGCGCACGGCGTTCTGGGCGCAGGCGCTCGTCGGCACGCTCCTGATCCTCGTGGTGTACCTGCTCGCGGCCGGGATCGCGGGCCCGCTCGCCGGCCTGATAGCGGCCGGGGCGATCGCCACCTATCCCCCGCTGATCCGCGCCACCGGCGATCTCGTGAGCGAGCCGCTCGGCGGCCTGACGCTCGCGCTTGCCGCCCTGGCGCTGCTGGGCGCCTGGCGACGACCATCGGCCGGACGGCTCGCGCTCGCCGGCGGCCTGTTCGGCGTGGCGCTGCTCGTGCGCGCGGACCTGCTCGTGCTCTCGCCGATCCTCGGCGCGGCGTGGGCGCTGCTCGCGTGGCGCCGCGCGGGAACGGGCCCGGCACTGGCGCAGGGCGCCGCGCTCGCCGTGATCCCGCTGCTCGTCGCCGCTCCCTGGAGCGTGTACGCATCGGTCCAGGCGGGGCGTCTCGTCCCGGTCGCGAGCAGCGGGCCGTCGACCCTCTTCGTCGGCACCTACCTCCCCGGCGACGGCCGGCTGAGCGGCGTGCGGCGTGAGCTGGAGCTCTACGTGCGGCGCAACATGTCGAACCTCGCGGACGTGCGCACCGCCAACCTCAAGGGCGAGCACGTGCTGCGCGCGTACATCCGCGAGCGTCACCCGGAGATCGTGCCGGGCCCCTACCGCGCGATCCCGGAGGACCGCCTGCGCCGGGCGCTCGCCTTCGAGGCCCGCCGCAACCTGAAGACGTACGCGGTGCATGAGCCGCTGGCGTTCGCCGCCATGGAGGCGCGCAAGGTCACGCGCATGTGGGGCGGCTACTACCGCGGCAGCACGCGCAACCCGCGCTCCTGGCTGACGGCCTGGCATCTGCTGCTGGTCGGTCTCGCGCTCGGCGGCGCGGCGGCCGGACTGCTCTTCGCACGCTCGCGCCGTGCGGAGCTGCTGCTGCTCCTCACCCCCGTCCTCGTGAGCACGCTGGTGAGCGCCGTCTTCGTCGCGCAGGCACGTCACAACCTCCGGGTCCTGCCGCTGCTCGCGGCTGCCGGGGCGGCGGGCGCCGTGCTCGCGATCCGGGTGCTGCTGTCGCGGGCCGATGCGCCGGGTCTGCCGGTGGAGGCCGACCCGCCGGGCGACCAGATCACGGTCGAGCGCCGCGCGCTCGACGCGCCTACATCTCCTCGGGTGCTGCGATACCGAGCAGGTCGAGGGACCGGGCGAGCACGTTCCGGGTCGCGACGCTGAGCCGCAGGCGCAGCAGCTCCTCGTCGTCCGGCACCCCCACCACCTGACAGTCGCGGTAGAACGCGCTGAACAGCTGCGCGGTCTCGAGCGCGTAGGCCGCGATGCGATGCGGCGCACGGCGGTCGGCGGCCTCGCGGACCTCGTCGGGGAGGTCGAGGAGGCGGCGGATCAGCGCACGCTCGCTCGGGTGCAGGCCGACCGCGGGAACGGCGACGGGCGCGGCGACCGCCTGCGCGACGCGCTCCTCCCCGGCCTTGCGCAGCACCGAGGCGATGCGCGCGTGCGCGTACTGCACGTAGTACACGGGGTTCTCGCTCGACTGGCTGCGGGCGAGGTCGAGATCGAGGTCGATCGACGTGTCGTGCGAGCGCGCGAGCAGGAACCAGCGGGCCGCGTCGACGCCGATGTCGTCGATCAGGTCGTCGAGCGTCACGAACTCGCCGGCCCGCTTGCTCATCTTCCCGCGCTCGCCGCCCTCGACGAGGTGGACGAACTGCATGATCAGCAGCTCGAGCTGGTCGGCCCCGCCGCCGAGCGCCTGGAAGGCCGCCTGCATGCGCTGGACGTAGCCGTGGTGGTCGGCGCCCCAGACGTCGAGCAGCAGGTCGAAGCCGCGCTCGCGCTTCTCCTGGTGGTAGGCGATGTCGCTCGCGAAGTACGTGTGCTCGCCGCTGGAGCGCTCGAGCACGCGGTCCTTGTCGTCGCCGAAGTCGGTCGTGCGCAGCCAGAGGGCGCCGTCGTCGCGGAAGGTGCGCCCCTGCCCGTCGAGGACGTCGAACGCGTGCGCGACCGGGCTCGGCTCGCCCTCGTGCAGCGACCGCTCGCTGAACCAGTGGTCGAAGAGCACGCGGAAGCGCGCGAGGCTCTGCTCGGCCTGCGCGACCATGAGGGCCACGCCGAGCTGGGCCACCTCGCCGACCGGCAGGTCCCCGGCGCCCTCGATCTCGCCCGCGAGCTCGGTGACGTAGGCGCCCTTGTACCCGTCGGCGGGCGGCTCCTCGCCCCGGGCCC
Organism: uncultured Actinomycetes bacterium; assembly: GCA_963823375.1. Lineage (GTDB taxonomy): Bacteria > Actinomycetota > Thermoleophilia > Solirubrobacterales > Solirubrobacteraceae > F1-60-MAGs163. The sequence goes on from CAWGLQ010000025.1 coordinate 45,118, forward strand.
GCGCCTGGATGGACTCGCCGAGACGGCGGATCTGGGTGCCGTAGTCGTTGACGTAGAACTCGCGGTGCACACGATGGCCGATGAATCCGAGCAGCCGTGCGAGCGCGTCGCCGTACGCCGCGTTGCGGGTGCCGCCGACGTGCACCGGGCCGGTCGGGTTCGCGCTGACGAACTCGACGTTCACCGACAGCACGGGATCGGCGCTGCCGCCGCCCCACGTCTCACCGGCGCCCAGGACCTCCGCGAGCGCGCCGGCGTACCAGTCGTCGCCGAGCGTGAGGTTGAGGAACCCCGGGCCCGCCACCTCCGCGGCGCCCAGCGCGGGACCGAGCCGGGCGGCCAGCGCGTCGGCGAGCAACTGGGCGATCTCCCGCGGCGGCCGGCCGAGCGTCTTCGTGAGCAGCATCGCGGCGTTCGTCGCGTAGTCGCCGTGGTCGGCCTGCCGCGGCCGCTCGAGCGCGGGCGCGGACGCGGGCGGCCCGGCGTCCGCGGCGACGTCCGCGACGGCGCCGTCGAGCGCGTCGCGCAGCGCTGCGAGCGGCTCGGTCACGGCGTCGCGGCGCTCCGCCGCGGGCCGAGTGTGTTCTCGAGGCGCTCGAGGGTGTGCAGCTGACCGAGGGCGAGGATCACGTCGGCCGCCTCCAGCCCGGTGTTGCCGGGCGGCTGAGGCAGGAACGATCCGTCGGCGTGGCGCACGCCCACGATGATCGCATCGCCGCGCACATCGCCGATCGTCCGGCCCTCCGCCGGCGAGCCCGCCTCGACCTCGATCTCCTCCAGGCGGTACTCGGGCGTGACGTCCATCGCGCCGGACACTTGGGGCGTCAGCGCGGCGCGCGCCATCTCGGTGCCGCTCGTGCGATAGGGCGAGATGACCCGGGTGGCCCCCGCGCGCAGGAGCTTCGGCTCGGCGCTGACCGTGGACGCGCGGGCGATGATCGCGATGGCCGCGTTGAGCTGGCGCGCGGACAGCACGATGAAGACGTTCTCGGCGTCGGAGTCCACGCATGCGATGACGGCGCGCGCGCGCTCGATCCCCGCGGCCTCGAGCGTCTCGTCGTCCGAGGCGCTGCCCTCGATGAACCGCACGCCGATGTGCCGCGCGTCCTCGGCGTGCTCGTGGCGCGCGTCGATCACGACGTAGCGCTCACCGGCCGCCCGCAGGTCACGGGCGACCTGACGGCCGACGCGGCCGTAGCCGCAGATGATCACGTGGTCGGTGAGGGAGTCGATGGCTCGCTGCTCGCGGCGCTCGTCGAGAAGGCTTCGCAGGCGCCCCGAGACGAGGAGTTCCACCAGCGTCACCAGGGCGTAGAGCAGCGTACCGACGCCGAGGACGATCAGGACGACCCACGTGATCTCGCCTCCGACGGTGTCCGGCCGATTGCGCGCGCCCTCGGTGGCGATCGTGTCGAGCGCCCACAGGAAGCCGTTCCACGCGCTCACGCCCTCGAAGGCGACGTACGCGATCGTGCCGCCGACGAGCAGCACGACGAGCGCGAGGACGACGAGGGAGAGGCGCCGCAGGAAGGGCCGCAGCTCGAGCGTCGACATCAGTGGTGGTAGGGCTCGCCGGCGAGGATCTTGTGCGCCCGGTAGAGCTGCTCGAGCATGACGACGCGCGCGAGCTGGTGGGGCAGCGTCATCGGCCCGAGCGAGATCTTGTGCGTCGTGCCGGCGGGGAGCGTCAGGCCGTAGGGGCCGCCGATGACGAAGCACAGGTCCTGCCCGCTCATGCGCCGCTCCTCGAGGAAGCGGCTGAAGCCGACGCTGTCGTACTGGGTCCCGTCCACGTCGAGCAGGCAGGTGAAGGCCCGCTGGCGGGATGCGCTTCTCGACCTGCTCGTCCTCGCGCACCTCGATGAGCTCGACCTTGGCGTGCCGCGCGAGCATCCGCGAGTAGTGCTGGACGTCGTCGACGTACGGCGGGCGCAGACGGCCGACGGCGACGACGAGGATCCTCACGAGGCGGGATACTAGGCGGCATCATGGCCGACACCCCGCAAGAGCCCGATCGTCAGATCAACATCCACATCGAGCCGGAGAAGATGGCGGGCCACTACGCGAACTTCGCGAACGTGAGCCACTCCGACTACGAGTTCACGCTGACGTTCGCCCGCGTGGACCACGAGGTGGAGGACGACGTCATCCCCGGCGTGGTCGTCTCGCGCATCAACCTCTCCCCGCGCTTCATGCGGGAGCTGATCGATGCGATGGAGGACAACTACGGCCGCTGGCGCGCCCGCGAGAGCATCAAGGGCCTGCCCGAGGTCGAGGGCCGGCAGGACCCCGGCGGCGAGGACTTCTAGCCCGTCACCGGCCCGCGCCGCGCTCGTAGGCGAGCCCGATGCCCAGGCGCTCGCGGGTGGTCGGGTGCGTCCCGAGCAGCGCGCGCACCAGCGCGGGCGGGTCCGGGTCGCTGACGTTGTTCAGCGCGAGCCGGCGCTGCTGGGCCAGGAACGTCGGCGCGTCGCCGGTGAGCTGCAGGGCGTAGCTGTCGGCCCGGGCCTCCACCCGCCGCGAGAGCTGGGTCGAGCACGGTGCCGACGAGCACGACCACGAGCGCGGCCGACGCGAACAGCGCCGGGACGCTCGACGGTCCGGCGGGCTGCTCGTCGCCCGGGCCCCATGCCCGCGTGAGGCGGCTCACCGCGAACATCCCGATCGGGGCGACGAGCGCGAGGAAGAGGAGCGCGTTCGGCACGTCGCGGTGGTGGACGTGCGCGAGCTCGTGGGCGACGACCAGGCGCGTCTCGTCGCCCGGGAAGTCGCGCAGCAGCGTGTCGTAGAGGACGACGCGCTTGGACGACCCGAGCCCGGTGACGTACGCGTTGGCGGCCGTCGTGCGCTTGGAGGCGTCCACCACGTAGACCTGTCCGACCCGGACGTCGGCGCGGCGCGCGAGGTCCAGCACCTGCGCTGCGGACCGGCCCGTCGGGCAGCCGCTCGAAGCGGTTGAACACCGGATCCAGGACGAGCGGGCCGGCGAACACGAACGCCGCGCCGATCAGCACGACGAGCCCCGACGCGGGGATCCACCAGCGCCGCGGCATGCGGCGCATCAGCGCGATCGCCCCGGCGGTGCCGACGCCGGCGAGCACTGCGCCGATCGCGGCCGAGCGCACGACGTCCCAGCCCCAGCCCGGCCACGACCGCGTGACGAGGCCGACGTCGATCGCCCGTGAGCGCATCACCGCCTCGATCGGCAGCGCGACGATCGTCAGCAGGACCGAGATGCCCGCGCCCGCCGCGCCGGCCGCGAGCACGGGGTGGCGGAACGTCCTGCGCAGCCGGCCGGCGAGCGGGCCGCGGCGCACGACGAGCAGGACGAGCACGCCGGCCTGGACGACGAGCGTGGCGCCGTAGAGCGCGAGCTGCGGCCCGCGGAAGTCGACGGCGCGCTCGAGCTGGCCGTCCGTGAAGAACGCTCCCAGGTCGACGGGATCCGGCGCGATGACGCCCTCGCGCGGGCGCAGCAGCAGCACGGAGGCCTGCGCCGCGACGAGCGCGCCGAGGACGGCAACGGAGGCTGCAACGAGGGGTCGCCGCACGGGCCGCACGCTACCGTCGCACCCTCCCCCTCCGCGCCATGCAGGTCGCCGTCCTCTCCGACATCCACGCCAATCGCCATGCCCTCGAGGCGGTGCTTCGCGACGTCTCCGCCACCGCGGCGCGCGAGATCTGGTGCCTCGGCGACCTCGTCGGCTACGGCGCGGACCCCAACGACTGCGTGCGCCTGGTGCGCGAGCACGCGACCGTGTGCCTCGCCGGCAACCACGACCTCGGCGTGACGGGCGCGCTGCCGCTGCACGAGTTCTCGCCGCGGGGCGGCGCTCGCCGCGCGCTGGACCCAGGAGGTCATCGACCCCGAGTGCCTGGCCTGGCTCTCCGCCCTGGAGCCGTCCGGGACCGCCGCCGACGTCGGGCTCTTCCACGGCAGCCCGCGCGACCCGATCTGGGAGTACGTCATGAGCGTGCTGCTCGCCGATCTCTGCTTCGACGCATTCGAGGAGCGGATCGGCCTGATCGGCCACAGCCACGTCGCGTGCTCGTTCGAGCGCCCGGAGGGCGAGCCCGCGACGGGATCGCCGCGCCGCGCGGACGAGGTCGCGGACGTCGCGACCGGTCGCCACCTCCTCAATCCCGGCAGCGTCGGACAGCCGCGCGACGGTGATCCGCGCGCGGCCTGGCTGCTGCTCGACCTCAGCGCCGGCACCGCGGCCTGGCGCCGCTCGGGCTACGACGTCGACGCCGCGGCGTCCGCGATCCGCGCCGCCCGGCTGCCGGACTCCCTCGCCGACCGCCTCCAGTACGGTCAATGACGATGCGCCCGTCCCGCGCGATCTCCCAAGGTCACGGGCCTCGCGCTCGCCGCGGCGGCGCTCGCCGTGAGCGGCTGCGGAAGCGGCGATCAGCTCGTCCCCGCCGACCAGGCGCGGTCGCTCGACAGCACGCTTCAGCAGGTCGCCGACGCGACTCGCGCGGGTGAGTGCCGCAAGGCGCTGAGCGAGCTCGCGTCCGCGCAGCGCATCTACGCGGACCTCCCCGAGACGCTCGACGACCGCCTCGCAGCGCGCATCAAGCAGGGGCTGGACCAGCTCGCGAAGACCGTGCCCACGCAGTGCGCGGCGGTGCCCGAGACGCCGACCACGCCAGACGACCACGAGCACGGACACGCACGAGCACGACCGAGCCGACCACGACGACGACGACCACGACCGAGCCGACGACGACCAGCACGACCACGACGCCGACGACGACGACGCCCACGACGCAGACGCCGACCGGGACGACGCCCAACGGCGGCATCGCACCCGAGTCGACGGGCACGGGGACGACGCCGTGAGCGACCGGCCGCTCGCAGGACGCTACGAGCTGGGCGAGCGCCTGGGCAGCGGCGGCATGTCCACCGTCGTGCTCGCGTTCGACCGCCGGCTCGAGCGCAACGTCGCGGTGAAGCTCCTCGCCGAGCATCTCGCCGACGACCAGCAGTTCGTCTCGCGCTTTCGCCGCGAGGCGCTGGCGGCCGCGCGGCTCGTGCACCCGAACATCGTGCAGGTCTTCGACTTCGGCCTGGACGAGGCGAGCGGGCGCCAGTACATCGTCATGGAGCACGTCGAGGGACAGTCCTGCGCCGAGATCCTGCGCGAGCGCGGGACGCTCCCGGTGCCCGAGGCGCTCGGCATCGTCGCCCAGGCGTGCCGCGGGCTCGACTACGCGCACCGCGGCGGCGTCGTGCACCGCGACGTCAAGCCGGGCAACCTCCTGCGCTCGAGCGACGGCATCGTGAAGCTCGCCGACTTCGGCATCGCGAAGGCGCTCAGCGACGAGTCGTCGATCACGCAGGTCGGCGCGGTCCTCGGAACGGCCGCGTACCTCGCGCCCGAGCAGGCCGCGGGAGCCGAGGCGACCGCCCGCTCGGACATCTACGCGCTCGGCGTCGTGACCTACCAGCTGCTGTCCGGCCGGCTGCCGTACGAGGCGCAGACGCTGACCGAGCTCGCGCTCAAGCAGCAGCGGGAGGCGCCGGCGCTGCTCGACCATCTGAACCCGGAGGTCACGCCGGAGCTCGCGGCCGCGGTGGACCGCGCGCTGGCGCTGGAGCCGACGGACCGCTACGCGACCGCCGAGGAGCTGCGCGACGCGCTCGTGGCGGGCGCGCGCGGCGTCGCGCCGGAGACGAGCGCGACCCGGGTCGTCGCTCCTGCCGCCGCGGAGACGGGCGTGACCCGCGCCGTCGCCCCGTCGGGACCGGCCACGCCGGTCCAGCAGCGCCAGCCGCTGCCGCCGAGCCGCCCGCCGATGATGCCGGCGCACCCGCCGCCCGCCCAGCCGATGCCCGCACAGCGGGCACGGCGCCGCCGCCTGGCTCCGGCGATCGTCCTGCTCACGGTGCTGCTCGTCGGCGGCGCGATCGTCGTCGGCGTCCTCAGCGGCCAGAGCGACACGGTGCGCCTGCGGCAGGTCGTCTACGACCAGGCCGACCAGACCGTGTCGGAGCTGCAGCAGCTGATCCGGCAGAACACCCGCTAGGCGGGCTGCGTCAGCAGGACCAGCGTGTGGCGCACGACCTCGTCGAGCGTGAACTCGCCCTCGATGATGCGGCTGACGTAGAACTGGACCGGGGCTCCCCAGGTCGTGAGCAGCATCCGGACCGAGACGTCGGGTCGCAGATGGCCGCGATCCTGCGCCTGCTGGAACAGCTTGGCCAGCGTTCCGGCGATTTCGGCGCGACGGTGATTGGCGGACCTGGCGTAGAGCGGCGCCCAGGCGTACGGCCGCCAGTCGATGTTCACCTCGTAGACCCGGCGGATGAGCATCTCGATCTCGGCCGGCAGGTCAGCGGCGTCCGGATCCGTCTCCGCGATCGCCGCTGTGGCGTCGTCGAGATAGGCCTCGTACAGGCTCTCGATCAGCGCCTCACGGGACGGGAAATGGCGGTAGACGGTGGCGCGATGCACGCCCGCGCTGACCGCGACCTCGTTGATGCCCGCCGCAGAGTCGTGCGCCAGCACATGCCGAGCGGCGTGCAGGATCGCATCGATGCTCCGGCGCGCGTCGGCCCTGGTCGAAACGGACACCTGCCAAACCCTAGTACCGCCGCGCCGTCGGCCGCGCCGAGCCCGTGCGACCGTTTGTCGCAGGTCTTTGTACTGTTTCCGGCGCGATGGCAGCGACCGACGTCGTCCAGACGTTTCTCGACGGGCTCTCCGACGGCGATGGCCGGGGCCTCATGTCCGACTCGTTCCGTCTCGTGGGTGACGCGCAGGGCGCGCCCGTGCTCGTCTTCGCCGTCGAGGGGGCGAGCGCACGCGAGCTCGCCGCCCGCGGAATGGAGATCACGTTCGACGAGATCCAGGGCGGCGACGAGCACGTGCTCGTCTGGGGAACGTGGTCCGGCGACGGGGTCGAGAACGAGCTCTACCACGTCGTCCTCCACGTCCGCGACGGGAAGATCGAAGAGGCTCGCTTCTTCGATGATCGCGACCATGCGCGGTGGTTCGCCGGGCTCTAGGGCGAGGGGTACGGCCCCCTGGCAGGACAGACCGGCAAAGCCGGTCTGATCAATCTCAAGGCGCCGCCCCACCCAACAAGGCCGCCGCCTCCTCCTCCAGGGTGCCGGTGATCACGCCCTCCCGCAGCCGCGCCATCACCCGCTGCACGAACGCGAGGTTGTGCAGCGTCAGCGCGCGCATGACGGTCAGCTCGCGGTTGTGCGCCATGTAGCGCAGGTAGCCGCGGGTCCAGCCGATCGCGCACGTCGGGCACGGGCAGCCCTCCATGAGCGGCTCCTCGGAGTCGCGGTGCGCGGCCTTCGCGAGGTCGACGCGCCAGCGGCCGGCGGGGTCGGGCACGAGCGCCATGCCGTGCCGCGCGAGCCGCGTCGGCATCGCGCAGTCGAACGTGTCGATCCCGCGCAGGACGCCGGCGACGAGGTCGTCGATCTCACCGATGCCGAGCAGGTGGCGCGGCCGCTCGTCGCCCGCCGCGTCGAGCGTCGCGGTCGCCCAGCGGACGACCTCGTACATCTGGTCCTTGTCGGCGCCGAGCGACCCGCCGATCGCGATCCCGTCGCACGCGCGCGCGGCGATCGCCTGCGTGCTCTCCACGCGCAGGTCCTCGTACACGCCGCCCTGCACGATGCCGTAGACGAGCTGGCCCTCGGGGCCGTTCTCCGCGTGCCAGCCCAGGCACCGGTCCAGCCAGCGGTGGGTGCGCTCGGTGGACCGCTGCGTGTACTCGCGCTCGACGTGGAACGGCGTGCACTCGTCGAACACGAGCGCGATGTCGGAGCCGAGGTTCGCCTGGATCCGCATCGACGTCTCGGGGCCCATGAACTGCTCGCTCCCGTCGAGGTAGGAGCGGAACCGCACGCCGTCCTCGTGGATCTCGAGGATCCGCCCGGCGCGCTCGGTCCCGCTCGGCGCGCGGCCCTTCACCTCATCGGCGACCGTCCCGTGGCCCATCGAGAAGACCTGGAACCCGCCCGAGTCGGTGATGATCGGGCCGTCCCAGCGCATGAAGCGATGGAGGCCGTGCTGCCGGGCGATGAGCTCGTCGCCGGGGTCGAGGTACAGGTGGAATGTGTTCCCGAGCACCATGTCGTACCCGAGGCCGGCGACCTCGGCGGGCAGCAGGCCGCGGACCGTCGCCTTCGTCGCGAGCGGGACGAAGGCGGGTGTCCGCACCTCACCGTGCGCGGTGCGCAGGATGCCGGCACGCGCCTGCGAGCCGGGGTCCCGGGCGAGGATGTCGAGGGCGGCGGCCATCGGGCCGCGGGCTCCGCTCGTCGCCGCTAGGAGCGGTTGCCGAGGAACACGAGCACGAAGTACATGAGCTGCGACAGCGCGGCGAGCGCTCCGGCCACGTACGTCAGCGCGGCGCCGGTCAGCACCTTGCGCACGCCGACCGCCTCGTCGGGGTTCGCGATCCCGAGCACCTTGAGCTGGTCCGCCGCGCGCCGCGAGGCGTCGAACTCGACCGGAAGCGTGACGAGCTGGAAGAGGACCACCGCGGCGTAGAGGACGATCGCGAACGTGATGAGGTTGAGCGACCCGAGCACCGCCCCGATCAGCAGCAGGATCGTCCACGTGCTGGAGGCGAACGAGGTCACGGGCCACAGCGCGGAGCGCACGGTCATCGGCACGTAGGACTTCGCATGCTGGATGGCATGCCCGACCTCGTGCGCGGCGACCGCGGTGGAGCTGATCGTCGCGGCGCCGTAGACCGGCTCGGAGAGGTGGACGCTGCGCCGGCGCGGGTCGTAGTGATCGGTGAGCGCGCCCGGCACCGCGGCGACGGGCACGTTCTGCAGCCCGTTCGCGTCGAGGATCCGCCGCGCGACCTCGGCCCCGGTCATGCCGGTGTCCTCCGGCACCTGGGCGAACTTCTGGAACGTGCTCTTGACCTTGTGCTGCGCCCAGAGACCGAAGATCAGCGGGATCCCCAGGCAGACGGCGTACAGACCGAGATTGCTCATCGCGGAGATGGTACGAGCAAGGCCGGGCGCCCGGATGCCCGGTTCGGCGGGATCAGCCGGAGCAGCTCGGGCCGGCGTCGCCCCCGCCGGGCACGACCCGCTCCCAGCACTCGCCGAGCGTCTCCTGCTCGGCGTCGCTCAGCCGGTCGAGGAAGCGCTCGCGCACCCCGGAAAGGTGGGTCACGCGTGCGGCGGCGAGCTTGTCGCGGCCGACGTCAGTGAGGATCGCGAACGACCCGCGCGCGTCACTCGGACACGAGGCACGGCCGAGCAGCCCGTCGCGCTCCATCCGGTCGACGAGCCGGGTGAGCCCGCTGCGGCTCAGGACGACCGTCTCGGCGAGGTCGCTCATCCGCATCCGTTCACCGTCGGCGGCGGCCAGGTGCAGCAGCACCTCGTAGGAGCTCAGCGGCAGCCCGTGCTCGGCCTCGAGATCGGCGTCCAGCGCCTTGGTCAGCGCCGCGTGCGCGCGCAGCATCCCCCTCCAGGCGCGCAGCTCACGGTCGGTGAGGCGGTCGGTCGAGGCTGCTGAGCGTGTCGGCGTGATGGCCATGAGCGGGGCTTTCCGGGTCCGGCGCCGCGACCGTATCAGGGGTCTCGGAGCCTGCCCGTGGGTAACTGATTGCACATGCAAATATAACAGGATACGGTGCCGACATGCCACTCGAAGGGCTCCACCACATCACGGCGATCACCGCCGACGCGCCCGGGAACGTGGACTTCTACGCGCGGCTGCTCGGGCTGCGGCTCGTGAAGAAGACGGTGAACTTCGACGAGCCGAGCGTCTACCACCTGTACTTCGGCGACGAGGTCGGCGCGCCCGGCTCGATCCTCACGTTCTTCGAGTTCCCCGGCGCCGCGACCGGGCGCGCAGGCGACGGCATGGTGCACGCGATCCGCTGGCGTGTGGGCGCCGCCCCCGCCATCGCGTTCTGGGAGGAGCGGCTGTCGGACGCCGGCGTCCCCGCCGCCCGCGACGGCGACGTGCTGCTGTTCCGCGACCCCGAAGGCCTTCAGCACGAGCTGCTCGTCGCGGGCGGGCACGACGCGCCGCTCGTCGCCCACGCGCCCGACATCCCCGACGAGCACGCGCTGCAGGGCTTTCACGGCGTGAGCGCGTATGCCGCGCTGCCCGGCCGCAGCAACGAGCTCCTGACCGCGCTGGGGTTCCAGCGCGAGGACCCTGACGACGGGACCCACTGGCAGCTCGACGGCGACCGGCGTCACGCCCACCTCTGCTACGACCACCCGCCGCCGGACCGCGGCATCCAGGGCGCGGGGACGATCCATCACGTCGCCTGGTCGGCGGCCGACGACGCCGAGCTCACCGCCATGCGCGCCCGCGCCGCCGGCGCGGGCGCCCACGCCACGCAGATCATCGACCGTCAGTACTTCCACTCCGTCTACTTCCGCGAGCCGAGCGGCGTGCTCTTCGAGCTGGCCTCGCGCGACATCGGCTTCACGATCGACGAGCCCGCCGCCTCGCTCGGCACCGCGCTGTGCCTTCCGCCCCAGCACGAGCACCTGCGCGACCGCCTGGAGCAGCACCTGACGCCCCTGCCGAACCCGCGCCGGGCCGCGTGAGCGACGGGCTGCCGGACACCCTGCCGCACGTCGTCCGGCCCGCCGCGGGCGAGCCGGAGGGCGCGCTCGTCCTGCTGCACGGCCGCGGCACCGGCGAGCACGACCTGCTCCCGTTCCTCGACCTGCTCGACCCCCGCCGGCGGCTCGTCGGGATCACGCCGGGCGGGCCGCTGCACCTCCCGCCGGGCGGGCGGCACTGGTACATCGTGCCCCGGGTGGGCTTCCCCGACCACGACACGTTCCACGCGAGCTACGACGCGCTCTGCGCGTTCCTCGACGCCATCCCGCAGGCGCTCGGCATCCCGTGGGAGCGCATCGTGCTCGGCGGGTTCTCGCAGGGCGGTGTGATGTCGTACGCGACCGGCCTCGGCGCCGGCAGGCCGAGCCCGGCGGCGATCGTCGCCCTCTCGTGCTTCGTGCCGACGGTCGACGGCTGGGCGCCGGACCTCGCGCCGCGCGCGGGGCTCCCGGTCTGGATCGCCCACGGGCGGCGCGACCCGGTGATCGGCGTCGAGTTCGGACGCGCCGCCCGTGACCTCCTCACCGGCGGCGGGCTCGACGTCGCCTACGACGAGAGCGACGCCGCCCATCACGTGGACCCCCGCTCGATCAGCGAGCTGCCCGCGTGGCTCGATCGCGCGCTCGCGCGCGACTGACCGGGCCGTCCTGCTATCACCGGCGTCGTGCACGTGACCCCCGATACGGCGCCCGCGCGCCCGCGCCATCCGGACCCGGCGACGCGCCTCTCGCGCAGCGCGCGTTCGGTGTGGATCGTCGAGGCGCTGATCTGGGCCGTCCCGCTGCTGATCGTCGCGGCGGTCGGGGCGGTGGCGATCCACGAGGCCGACGGCGCGACGGCGATCTCCGTCGCGCTCGTGGCCGTCGCGCTGCTCGCCGTGATCGCCGGGGTCGGCGTGTGGCCGCAGCTGCGCTGGGCGCGCTGGCGCTACGAGGTCCGCGACGAGGAGGTCGACCTGCGGCACGGAGCGGCGACGGTCGTCCGCACGATGGTCCCGATGGCGCGCATCCAGCACGTGGAGACCCGCCGAACGGTCGTCTCGCAGCTCTTCTCGACCGCCACGCTCGTCCTGCACACCGCGGGCGGCGCGGTCCGCATTCCCGTGCTCGACGATCCCGTCGCCGAGGCGCTGCGCGACCGGATCGCCGAGCTCGCCCGCACGCCGGACGATGACGACCTCGCAGCCTGAGCCGCCGGTCGAGCGGCGGCTGCACCCCGCGGGCATCGCGCTCGGCTCGGCGAAGTCCGTCGGCAGCCTGCTGCTGCCGCTCGTGTTCGTCATGGTCCTCGGCGCCAATCGCGGCGGCCTGGTGGGATCGCTCATGGGCGCCGCGCTCGCGGTGGTCGCCGCGCTCGTCCTCGGGATCGTCCACTGGGCCACGACGACGTACGCGGTCACCCCGGACCGGATCACCCTGCGGACGGGTCTCGTCTCGCGCGCGGAGCAGCTCGTCCCGCGGTCGCGCATCTCCGCGATCGACACCGTGCAGGGGCCGCTCCAGCGGCTCTTCGACGTCGTCGAGCTGCGCGTCCAGGCGTCCGGCGGCGGCGAGGCGGCGGAGGTCGTGCTCAGCGCCGTCTCCCACGAGGAGGCCCAGGCGATCCGCACGGACCTCGGTCATCCCGCCGCGCCGCGCGCGCACGACGCGGACTGGAGTCTGTCCCCGCGGGCGCTGATCCTCGCAGCCGTGACCGGCCCGCAGGTCGGCATGCTCGTGCCCGTGCTCGCGGGCGTCGCCGCCTTCTACGGGGACGCCTCGGACGCGGGCGTGCGCGGCGACGCGCTCACCGACCTCCTGCCCGGCGGCGCGTCCGGGATCGTCCTGGGCATCGCCGTCCTGGCGCTCGCCGCGATGGCGCTCAGCGTCGGCGGCGCGATCCTCGTCTTCGGCGCGTTCGAGGTCTGGCGCGACGGCCGCCGCCTGCGGATCCGGCGCGGGCTCCTCCAGCGCCGCATCGCGACGATCCCGCTCTCGCGCATCCACGCGGTGCGCATCGTCGAGAACCCGGTCCGGCAGGCGCTCGGCCTGGCGACGGTCCGGATCGAGACGACCGCCCACGCGGGCGAGGCCGCGGTGGAGCAGACGCTCGTGCCGCTCGTCCGCCGCGACCGCGTCGCGGAGACCGTCGCCGCGCTCGTGCCGTCGCTGCCGGTGCGCGTGGGACCGCTCGAGCCGCCCCCGCCGCGGGCGCGGCGCCGCTACGCGCTGCGGCCGGCGCTGCTCGGGGCCGCGGTCGGCGCCGCGACGGCGGTCGTTCCCGGCGTGCCGTCGCTGACGTGGGTGCTGATCCCGGTGTTCGCCGCGGCCGGCGCGGCCTTCGGCCTGCTCTGCTTCCGCGATGCCGGCTGGTCGCTCGACGAGGACCACGTGACCCTCCGCGCACGCGGACTCGCCCGGACGACCCTCATCGCCCGCACGACGCGGCTGCAGTCCGAGGCGGTGCGCGTCTCGCCGCTGCAGGCCCGCGCCGACCTGGCGACGCTGGGCGTCGTCGTCGCCCGTGGGACCCGCGCGCGGGTCGAGCATCTCGAAGGCCCGGTCGCCCGCGGCCTCTTCGAGCGGCTGCGGACCGCCGCCGCGGGCTAGCCGAGGCTCCCGTCACGCGCGCCTCCGGCCGGGGCGCGCCTGGCGTGGCGGATCCGTTCCGCCTATCAGTGCAGATCCGCCACGCCGCGACACGAGCGCGCGGCTTCGGCGTCGCGTGGCGGATCTGTTCCGGCCATCGGTGCCTATCCGCCACGCGAGCGGTGGGTGCGCCGCCCGACGCGGGGCGAGACGGCGAGGACGCGTGCGCGCGAGCTACGCGATCAGTGAGCCGCCGGTCATCCCGGCCGGCTGCGTGATGCCGAGCAGCTGCAGGATCGTCGGCGCGACGTCGGCGAGGATGCCCCCGTCACGCAGCTCGAGGCCGTCGACCGTGACGACGCACGGCACCGGGTTGAGCGAGTGCGCGGTGTTCGGGCTGCCGTCGTCGTTGAGCATGTGATCGGCATTCCCGTGGTCGGCGGTGACGAGCAGCACGCCGCCGGACTCCTGCACCGCGGCGACGACGTCGCGCAGGCAGGCGTCGACGGTCTCGATCGCCGCGACCGCCGCGGGGATCACGCCCGTGTGGCCGACCATGTCGGGGTTGGCGAAGTTGATGATCCCGAAGCGGGGCGCGTCCTCCCGCCAGGCGCCGATGAACGCGTCTGCGGCCTCTCGAGCGCTCATCTGCGGCTTGAAGTCGTACGTCGGCACGTCACGCGGCGAGGGCACGAGCTCGCGGCGCTCGCCGTTTTCGGGCGTCTCCTCCCCGCCGCCGAAGAAGTACGTCACGTGGGGGTACTTCTCGGTCTCCGCGACGTGCAGCTGGCGGCCGCCCTCGGCGGCGATCACGTGCGGGAGGGTGATGCTCGGCCGCTCCGGCGGGAAGGCGACCGGGTACGGCCAGCCCTCCTCGTACTCGGTCAGGCACGTGTAGCGCTCGACGACGGCGCCGCCGCCGCGGTCGACGTCGGTGAATCCCGGCTCGGCCAGCGCGCGGGTGATCTCGCGCATGCGGTCCGGGCGGAAGTTGAAGCCGATCACGCTGTCGCCGGGCCGGATCGCCGCCTGGTCGCCGACGGTGGTGGCGGTGATGAACTCGTCGGTCTCGCCGCGATCGTAGGCGTCGCGGGCGGCTGCGGGCGCGGTCGGGACGTGATGGTCCGCGCGTCCGTGGACGAGCAGGTCGTACGCCTGCTGCAGCCGATCCCAGCGCTTGTCGCGGTCCATCGCGAAGTAGCGCCCGATGACGGAGCCGACGCGCGCGTTCCCCGCCTCCGTGCACCAGTCCTCGAGCTGGGCCAGGTAGCCCTCGCCGCCGGTCGGCGACGTGTCGCGCCCGTCGGTGAAGGCGTGGATGACGAGGTCCGGCACCGCGAGGTCCGCCGCGAGGCGGATCAGCGCGTGCAGGTGATCCATGCTCGAGTGCACGCCGCCGTCGCTGACGAGACCGATCAGGTGCACCCGCGGGGCGCCGCGCAGCGCGTCGCGCAGCACGGGGCTCTCGTCGAGGACGCCGTCGCGCACGGCGTCGTCGATGCGCGTCAGGTCCTGGCGCACGACCGACCCGGCCCCGAGGTTGAGGTGGCCGACCTCGCTGTTGCCCATCTGCCCGTCGGGCAGCCCGACGGCGCGGCCGCACGCGGTGAGCTGCGTGTGCGGGTAGCGCTGCCAGAGGTCGTCGAAGACCGGCGTGTCGGCCAGCTCCACCGCGTTGCCCGGCCCGGGCGGCGCGAGGCCGAACCCGTCGAGGATGACCAGGACGGCGCTCGGAGCGGGCAGGCCGGTCATGGCCGCGCGGCCTCCACGATCTTCGCGAACGATGCGGGCTCCAGCGCGGCTCCGCCGACGAGCGCGCCATCGACGTCCGGCAGTGCGAGCAGCTCCACGGCGTTGTCGGGCTTCACCGATCCGCCGTACTGCACGCGCACGGCCTCGGCGGCGCCCGCGTCGATCCCGGCGACCAGGGCGCGGACGAACGCGCACGCCTCCTGGGCCTGCTCGGGTGTCGCGACCTTGCCGGTGCCGATCGCCCAGATCGGCTCGTAGGCGATGACGACCTCGGCGAGCCGCTCGCGCGGCACCTGCTCGAGGCCCTCCTGCACCTGGTGGCGCAGCTTGCGCTCGGTCTCCCCCGCCTCGCGCTCGGACTCGGTCTCGCCGACGCAGAGGATCGGGACGAGCCCGGCCTGCAGCGCGGCCGGCACCTTGAGCGCGAGCTCGCGGTCGGTCTCGCCGAAGAACTGCCGGCGCTCGGAGTGCCCGAGGACGACGCCGTGGACGTCGAGCTCGGTGAGCATCGGCGGGCTGACCTCGCCCGTGAAGGCGCCTTCGGCGGCGTGATGCATGTTCTGCGCGAACACCTGCACGCGCGAGCCGCGCGTGGAGTCGACCATCGCCTGCAGGTCGGTGAACGGCACGCAGATCGCGACGTCCACGCCCTCCGACGAGGACACGAGCGGCAGCAGCCCGGAGATGAACATCTCCGCGTCGGCCTGCGTCTTGAACATCTTCCAGTTGCCGGCGATGAACGGTGTGCGGCTCATGTGGTGAGGGCCTCCACGCCCGGCAGCGTCTTCCCCTCGACGAGCTCGAGGGTGGCGCCGCCACCTGTTGAGAGATGGGTGACCTGGTCCTCCAGGCCGAACTGCGCGAGCGCCGCGGCGCTGTCGCCGCCGCCGACGACCGTGACGCCGGGACACGCGGCGACGGCCTCGGCGACCGCGCGGGTGCCGGCGGCGAAGGGCTCGAGCTCGAACGCCCCCATGGGGCCGTTCCAGAACACGCTGCCCGCGGCCTTGATCTCCGCGCCGTAGGCGGCCGAGGTGGCGGGGCCCACGTCGAGCCCCATCCAGCCGTCGGGGACGTCGACGCCGTCGAGGTCCTGCCGCGCGGCGTCGGCGCTGAACCGGTCACCGAGCACGAGGTCGGTCGGCAGGCGCAGCTTCGCCCGCGCGGCCGGGTCGTCGAGGATGCGGCGCGCGGGCTCCAGGTCCTCGTCGGCGCACAGCGACGCGCCGACGGCGTGCCCCTGCACCTTGAGGAACGGGAAGCACATCGCGCCGCCGATCAGGACGGCGTCGGCGCGCTCCAGGAACGCCTGGAGCACCCCGATCTTGTCGGTGACCTTCGCGCCGCCGACGATCGCGACGAGCGGCCGCGGCGGGTCGGCGAGGATCGCGCCGATCGTCTCCACCTCGCGCTGCAGGAGCAGCCCCGCGGCGCTCGGCGCGAGGTGCCCGACGACGCCGACGTTCGAGGCGTGTGCGCGGTGCGCGACGCCGAACGCGTCGTCGACGTACGCCTCGGCGAGCCGCGCGTACGCCTCCGCCAGCTCGGCGTCGTTCTTCGTCTCCCCCGGCTCGAAGCGGACGTTCTCGAGCATCAGGACCTCGCCCGGGTTGAGCCCGGCGGCGAGGCCCTCCTGCGCCTCACCGACCACGCCCGGCGCGAGCGTCACGTCCCAGCCGGTCAGCTCGGCGAGCCGGTCGGCGGCGGGCCGCAGCGAGAACGCCGGGTCCACCCCCTTCGGGCGCCCGAGGTGCGCCGCCAGGACGAGCGAGCAGCCCGCATCGTGGAGCCGCGTCAGCGTCGGCAGCGCCGCGCGGATGCGGGTGTCGTCGGTGATGTGGCGCGCCTCGTCGAGCGGGACGTTGAAGTCCACGCGGACGAGGACGCGCCGGCCTGCCAGATCGACGTCGTCGAGGGTGCGCATGCGGCGGCCCGTCGGAGACCGGCTCAGAGGATCCGCTGGACGAGGTCGACGAGACGGCTGGAGTAGCCCCACTCGTTGTCGTACCAGCTGACCACCTTGACGAGCGTGTCATCGAGCACGACCGTGAGCCCGCTGTCGAGGATCGAGCTGTGCGGGTCGCTGATGATGTCGGTCGACACCAGCGGCTCGTCGCTGTACTTGAGGATGCCCTTCATCGGGCCTTCCGCAGCGGCCTTGAACGCCGCGTTCAGCTCGTCGGCGCTCGTCGCCCGTGTCGCCTCGAACGTCAGGTCGACCATCGAGCCCGTGATGACGGGGGCGCGCACGGCGAAGCCGTGCAGCTTGCCCGCGAGCTCCGGGAGCACGAGACCGACGGCCTTCGCCGCACCCGTCGAGGTGGGAACGAGGTTGACGGCGGCCGCGCGGGCGCGGCGCGGGTCGCTGTGCGGACCGTCCTGGAGGTTCTGGTCGCCCGTGTAGGCGTGGATCGTCGTCATCAGGCCGTGCTTGATGCCGACCGTGTCGTTGGCGACCTTCGCGAACGGCGCGAGGCAGTTCGTCGTGCAGGACGCCATCGAGATGACGTGGTGCTCGTCCTTGTCGTAGGCGTCGAAGTTGACGCCCAGGACGACCATGATGTCCTGGCCCTTGCTGGGGGCGGAGATGACGACCTTCTTGACGCTGTCGCCGAGGTGCTTGGAGGCATCCTCGCGGGCCGTGAAGAACCCGGTGGACTCGATGACGATCTCAGCGCCGACGGAGTTCCAGTCCAGCGCGCCCGGATCGCGCTCGGCGAACACCTTCATCTCGTCGCCGTCGATGACGATCCCGTGCTCGGTCGCCTCGACGCTGCCCTTGTAGGGGCCGAGGATCGAGTCGTACTTGAAGAGGTGGGCGAGCGACTGCGGGTCGGTCAGGTCGTTGACGGCGACGATGTCGATGTCGGCGCCCGAGGCCTTGGCGGCGCGGAGGACGTTGCGGCCGATGCGGCCGAAGCCGTTGATGCCGACGCGTACGGACATGGGAGGTCAGGTCCTTCCTGCTGGGGGTCTGAGGAGAGGCCGGCCGAATCCATCGGTGCGGCGGGTCGGCGGCAGTCCAAGGCTATCCCAGCGCTTCTCCCGGCGACGGCCGGGCGATCCCGCGCCCGATGTCCGTGGAAACCCGCAGATCGTCAGACCGGCGTCCGGTCCGCGTCACGGTGCACGACGTCGACGACCACGTCCTCGTCAGCGGCGTAGCGCGCGGCGAGGAACTCGCTGATCGCCACGGAGCGGTGGCGGCCGCCGGTGCAGCCGATCGCGACGGTCAGGTGCGCCTTGCCCTCGGCGACGTACTGCGGGATCAGGAAGTCCAGCAGCGGCAGCAGCCGCTCGTAGAAGGCGGCCAGGTGCCCGTCGCGGGAGACGTAGTCGACGATCCGCTGGTCACGCCCGGTCAGCGGGCGCAGCTCGGCGATGTAGTGCGGGTTCGGCAGGAAGCGCACGTCGAGGACGATGTCCGCGTCGCGGGCGGGGCCGTTCTTGAACCCGAAGCTCTCGAACGTCAGCGCCATGCGCGTGGCGCTCGCCCGCGGCAGCAGGTCGTCCGCGATCTTGCGGCGCAGCTCGTGCGCCTTCAGCCCGGTCGAGTCGACGACGGCGGTCGCGCGGGCGCGCAGCGGCTCGATCAGCTCGTGCTCGGCCTCGTACCCCTGCGCGACGCTGCCCTCCGGGCTGAGCGGGTGCCGGCGGCGCGTCTCCTTGTAGCGCGTCAGCACGGCCTCGCGGCTGGCGTCGAGGAAGAGGATGCGCGGCTTGACGCCGGCGGCCTCGAGCTCGTCGATGCACGGCCGCCATCTGCGGGAAGTACGCGCCGCCGCGGGCGTCCGACACGACGGCGGCGCGGCGGACCTTCGAGCCCTCGTGCAGGAACAGCTCGATCAGGCCGCGGATCATCTCCGGCGGCAGGTTGTCCACGCAGAAGTACCCCGCGTCCTCGAACACCTGCATCGCCGTGGACTTGCCGGCGCCCGAGACGCCGGTGATGACGACGAGGTCCTCGCAGTGCCGCTTCGCCGGTCTCCCCTGAGCTCGTCACGGGAGACAGTCAACCACGCGGCCTACGCAGAAACGCATGCAGATCCCGCGCGACCTTCGGCGGCAGGCCCGGAACGCCCTCCAGCGCCTCGCGGTCGGCGGCCAGCACGGCGTCGGGCGAGCCGAAGTGCGCGAGCAGCGCCTTCTTGCGCGCCGGGCCGATCCCCGGGAAGCCGTCGAGCACCGACGCGGTCATCGCCTTGTCGCGGCGGCTGCGGTGGTGGGTGATCGCGAAGCGGTGGGCCTCGTCGCGCACGCGCTGCACGAACTGGAGCGCCGGCGTGTCGTGCGCGAGCACGACGGGATCGCGCCTGTCCGGGCAGGAACAGCTCCTCGATGCGCTTGGCGAGCGAGACGACCGCGACGCCGCGCTCGCGCGCCTCGTGCAGCGCCTCGAGGCCCGCTGCGAGCTGGCCCTTGCCGCCGTCGATGACGATGAGGTTCGGCAGCGTCGCGAACGACTCGTCGTGCGCGGGGTCGTGCGGGCTGAGGTCGCGCTGGGTCTCCCACGCGCGCATCCGCCGCGTCAGCACCTCGCGCATCGCTGCGAAGTCGTCGCTCTCCCCCTCCGCGAGCGAGCGGATCGTGAACCGGCGGTAGTCGCTCTTCTTCGGCGCACCGCCCTCGAAGACGACCATCGAGGCGACGGTGTTCGTGCCCATCAGCGTCGAGATGTCGTAGCACTCGATCCGCAGCGGGAGGACGTCGAGCCCGAGCGCCGCCTGCAGCTCGTCGAGCGCCTCGACGCGCTGCTGGCGGCTGCGCTCGGCCTTCAGCCGCTCGGTGTCGAGCGCGAGCCGCGCGTTGCGCTCGGCGAGCTCGAGGATCCGGCGCTTGTCGCCGCGCTCGGCGGCGCGGACCTCGACGGCGCCGCCGCGGCGCTCGGCGAGCGCGAGGCCGAGCGTCTCGCGCTCGTCCTCGTCGACCTCCTGCTGGACGATGACCTGCGCCGGGATCGCGGGCCGGTCGGCGTAGTACTGCGCGATGAACTCGACCGCCGCCTGCCCGAGCCCGAGCCCGCCGCCGTTCTCGAGGTAGAACGACTGGCGGTCGGCGAGCACGCCGTCGCGCAGCTGGAAGACCTGCGCGTTGGCGTCCGTCCCGTCGACGGCGAGCGCGATCGCGTCGAGCGACCCGACGGCGTCGTTCGCGATCCGCTGGCGCTCGCAGCAGCGAGCGCATCGCGCGCAGCCGGTTGCGCTCGCGCGCTGCCTGCTCGTACTCCTGCGCCTCCGCCGCCGCCGCCATCCGCGCCTCGATCGTCGCCTCGACCTCGGCGTAGCGGCCCGAGAGGAACGCGATGACGCCGTCGACCGCCTCGCGGTACTGCTCCTTCGTCACGTAGCCGACGCACGGGGCGCCGCAGCGGTCGATGTGGAAGTCCAGGCACGGCGAGCCGGACCGCCGGCCGGGCTCGGCGCCCTGGCACGAGCGCACCTGGAAGACCTTGCCGAGCACGTCGAGCGTCGCGCGCGTGCGCTTGGCGTTCGAGTACGGCCCGAAGTAGAGCCGGTTGCGGCGATGGCGCTCGCGGGTGAAGTACACCCGCGGGAAGTCCTCGTCCATCGAGATCGCGACGTACGGGTAGCTCTTGTCGTCGCGCAGGCGGATGTTGAACCGCGGCTGGTGACGCTTGATCAGCCGGTTCTCGGCGAGCAGCGCCTCGGCGTCGCTGGAGAGCAGCAGCACCTCGATGTCGTCGGCGAGCGCGACCATCTCGACGTCGCCGCGCGTGACCGGATTGGCGAAATGCGAGGCGACGCGCTTGCGGATCGACCGCGCCTTGCCGACGTAGAGGATCTCGCCGCCCTCGTCCTTGAAGAGGTAGACGCCGGGCCCGTCGGGCAGGCCGCGGCGCAGCGCCTTCAGGCGCTCGTCACGGTCCGCTGCGGCGCTGCCGGTCGGCGAAGCCATCGGTCGTCGAGGATACGGGCGAGTAGCATCCGCCCATGCCCGCCGAGACGACGACCGCCATCCGCACGTGCCCCCTCTGCGAGGCCACCTGCGGGCTCGAGCTGACGCTGGAGGGCGACCGCATCGTCAAGGTCCGCGGCGACGCGGACGACGTCTTCAGCAAGGGCTTCATCTGCCCCAAGGGCGCCTCGATCGCCGAGCTGCACCACGACCCCGACCGCCTGCGCGCGCCGCTGCTGCGGCGGCCCGACGGCGGGTTCGACGAGGTGTCGTGGGACGAGGCGTTCACGTTCATCGACGAGCGCTTCCGCGAGGTCGAGGCCGAGCACGGCCGCCAGGCGCTGGCCGCCTACATCGGCAACCCGGCCGCCCACTCGCTCGGCGCGCTCCTCTACGGCCGCGTGCTGCTGAAGGCGCTCGGCACGCGCAACGTCTTCTCGCGCGAGCACGGTCGACCAGTTCCCCAAGCAGCTCTCGGCGGCGCTCATGTTCGGGACCGGGCTGAGCGTGCCGGTGCCCGACCTCGACCGCACGATGCACCTGCTCGTCCTCGGCGCCGACCCGCTCGTCTCCAACGGCTCGCTGATGACCTCACCCGACGCGCGCGGGCGCCTGCGCGGCATCCGCGCCCGCGGCGGCAAGCTCGTCGTCGTCGACCCGCGCCGCTCGCGCACCGCGCGCGAGGCGGACGAGCACCACTTCATCCGGCCGGGCGGCGACGCGCTGCTGCTGTTGGCGATCGTCCACACGCTGTTCGACGAGGACCTCGCCGACCCGGGCGAGCATCTCGCGCCGCATCTCGCCGGGCTCGACGAGGTGCGCGAGCTGGCGGACCCGTTCTCCCCCGAGGCCGTCGCCGCGCAGACCGGCATCGCCGCGGAGGACATCCGCCGCATGGCGCGCGAGCTGGCGGCCGCCTCGCCCGCCGCGGTCTACGGGCGGATCGGCACGACGACACAGGCGTTCGGCACGCTCGCGAGCTGGCTCGTCGACGTCATCAACGTGCTGATCGGCAACCTCGACCGCCCCGGCGGCGCGATGTTCACGACGCCCGTCAGCGGCTCGTCGAACACGACCGGCGCGCCGGGCCGCGGCCGCGGCACCGACGTCCATCGCTGGGGCGCACGCGTGAGCGGGCGCGGCGAGGTGTTCGGCGAGCTGCCGGCCGCCTGCCTGGCCGAGGAGATCGAGACGCCCGGCGAGGGACGGATCCGCGCGCTCTTCACGGTCGCCGGCAACCCGGTGCTCTCGACGCCCAACGGCGACCGCCTCGCCGACGCGCTCGACACGCTCGACCTGATGGTGAGCATCGACCTCTACCGCAACGAGACGACGCGCCACGCGCACGTCATCCTGCCCGCCGCCCTCGCCGCTGGAGCGCTCGCACTACGACGTCGCGCTCTACGCGTTCGCCGTGCGCAACGTCGCGAACTACTCGCCGCCCGCGCTGCCGCTCCCGGACGGCGCGCTCGACGAGTGGCAGATCCTGCTGCGGCTCACCGGCATCGTCACCGGCCAGGGCCCGGACGCGGACATCGAGCGCGATCGACGCGTTCGTCGCCGGCGAGGTCGCGCGGCGCGCGACCGTGACGGCGACCTGTCCCGTCGAGGGCCGCGACCCGGCGGAGCTGATGGCGGAGGTCGCGCCGCGCGTGGGGCCCGAGCGCCTGCTCGACCTGATGCTGCGCACCGGCCCGTTCGGCGACGGGTTCGGCGCCGACCCGGACGGCGTGACGCTGGCGAAGCTCGAGGCGGCCCCGCACGGGCTCGACCTCGGCCCGCTGCAGCCGCGCATCCCGGAGGTGCTGCGGACCGCGAGCGGCATGATCGAGCTCGCGCCCCCGCTGATCGCGGCGCGACGTGCCGCGGCTGCAGGCGCTGCTCGACGGCGCGGCACCGAACGGCGGCCTCGTGCTGATCGGGCGCCGTCAGCTGCGCTCGAACAACTCGTGGATGCACAACCTGCCGAAGCTCGTGAGCGGGCCCGAGCGCTGCACCGTGCTGGTGCATCCGCTCGACGCCGAGCGCCTCGGCCTCGTGGACGGCGAGGCGGCGCAGGTCGTCCAGCGCGCACGGGCGGATCGAGCTGAGCGCCCAGGTGACGGACGACATGATGCCGGGCGTCGTATCGATCCCGCACGGCTGGGGCCACGACCTGGACGGCGCCGAGCTCGAGGTCGCGCGCGAGCACGCGGGCGTCAACGTGAACCTGCTCGGCGACGCGGGCACGCTCGAGCCGCTGACCGGGACCGCCGTGCTGAACGGCATCCCGGTGACGGTCGCGCCCGCGGCCTAGTAGCCGAAGGCGCGGCAGGCCACGGTCGGCCTGCAGGGATCGATGAAGCGCGAGTCGATGTTGAAGAAGTCCGACCGCTGCTTGCGCGCGTCCACGCGTCTGCGAGGGCAGCTCGTGCGGGTCCACGCCGACCGTCGGCGGAATCGGCCCGGTCGGCGCGATCGGGGTGCCGACGCCGCCGGCGCGGACGGGCCCGCCGTCCCACATCGTGAGCACCGAGCCGAGCTCGAGCTGGCTGCTCGGCGTGAGCGCCGTAGCCGGTGATCCGGTCGGCCGAGCGGCCCTTGTCGTAGAGCGGGTCGCGCTTGACGGCCTCGACCGTGCGCGCCTCGATCTCCGTCGCGACGTTCGGGACGCGATGGTCGCCGACGGCGGCCTGGTAGAGCAGCGTGTGCAGCGGGGTGCTCGGGAGCGGGTCCTGCGTGAGGCTCTGCGCGTATCCGGCCGTCTCGCCGCGATCCCACTGGCCCTGCAGCATCGTGAGCAGCAGCGTGCGCTCGACGCGGCGCGGGTAGGCGGCGCGGAAGATCGGCTCCAGCGCCGCGAAGTCGGTGCTGCGCGGCAGCATGAACGTGTGGTTCATGCCGCCGGTGCCGAGCGAGGCCCGCACG
Source organism: uncultured Actinomycetes bacterium (assembly GCA_963823375.1). Taxonomy (GTDB): domain Bacteria; phylum Actinomycetota; class Thermoleophilia; order Solirubrobacterales; family Solirubrobacteraceae; genus F1-60-MAGs163. Next base: position 68,843 of record CAWGLQ010000025.1, read on the forward strand.
CTGTCCGGGGACAGCGCGGTGACCATGCCGCCGAAGGCGCCGCCGCTGATCGTGTCGTAGTAGACGGTGAACCGGTCGATCGCGGGCGCGCCGGCGGGCGTCTGGAAGGCCGCCTGCCGGACGAGGCCCTGCGGGTGGATCATCAGCCGGCCGAGCAGGAGGCTGTTGAGCGCGCCCTGCTGCAGGCGGTCGACGACGCGCGGGAAGGTGTTGACGTCGGCGAACGCCGCCTTGAGCGTGCCGAGGTCCTCCGACGCGTAGCCGGCCTGGCGGGCGGCGCAGAAGCGTGAGGTTGCCGTCCTGGGCGAGCTGCTGGACGTCGGGGCGCAGCACGTCGTCCTGGCCTGCGTACGGCGCGTGGCCGAAGAGCACGAGCCGCGAGGCCTTGCCGAGCGCTGCGCGCGGGACGATGCAGCGGAACGGGACCTGCATCGTGTTGTTCTTCTTGCGCTCGGGGTAGAAGACGAAGCGGTCGGCCTGGAAGTTCGCGGTCTTCTTGAGCTTGCGGTAGCGGAAGGTCGAGCCGACCGGGCAGCCGGTCCTGTTCAGGTAGCACGGGACGGTCATGACGCCGGTGACCGTGCGGGCGAGCAGGTCGTTCTCCCCCGGCTGGCAGCCGTCGGTGCCGCACGGCGCGAACTCCTGCGGGGCGTCGAGCGCGTAGCGCGGCGCGCCGCCCTTGACGTTGCGATCGACGAGGTTGTTGTCGCCGAGGACGGCGAACGCGTTGTCGCGGATGTCCACGGCGCGCTCGGAGCTGCTCGGCGTGCTGGCGACGGTGAAGTCCCAGGCCTGGAAGAGGTCCTTGCGCTTGAGGCCGACCTTGGCGAGGGTCTGGAACATCCGCTCGAAGCCGATCCGCCGGCGCTCGAGCGAGCGGTCCGACGTCTGGAGCTGGTCGCGCATCGCCTTGAATGCCGCGGACGCCTTGATGATCCGGCCCTTGTCGTCGCGCATGCGGCCGAGCCCGACGATGTAGCGCTGCCCGCGCGCGAGGTTCCTCGCCGGATGGATCACGAGCAGGCGATCCTTGCCCTTGGCGGCGGGATCGATCTCCGCCCAGGCCAGCTCGCGGGTCTGCGTCGTCGCGTTGACGAGGGCGATCGGCTGACCGCGATCCTGCGACTTGCGCAGGTCGGTGACGGGCGTGACCCCGGTGCGCTTGAGATTGATGCCGGGGACGTAGGTCAGGATCGCTGACCCGGGCGCGAAGCCGTCGGCGCGGTTGAACTCCGTCGGGCTGACGCGCTTGCCCTTGCCGTTCCTCGGCATGTCCTCTGCGCGCAGGTCGAGCCGGCGCCCCGTGTCGGTCCGGTCGTCGAGGACGGTGTACGCGTTGCTCGGCCACGGCAGCAGGCACCCGCGCTTGTCGAGCGGGTCGCAGCGGCTCGCGGCGTGAGCGCCGGCCGGGACGAGAGCGAGCGCCAGCATCATGGCGCTCGTGAGAACGACGAGGGTCCTGCGCACGGGTCGGTTCCTCCGAGGGGATCGCGGGGCGTGCCTTCCGTGCACGCCTACGATGAGAACCGACGGTACCACCGGAAGTTGCGCCCGCGCGCTGCATTCCGGGGCATGGCGAAGCCCCCCTGTGACGTCTCCCCTCACGCGTCCCACGCTCGTTCGACCGGTCCGCAGCCCGTTCGTCACGCCGGCTCTCCGTCCCCGGTGGGCGCCCAGACCGCGAGCGCGGCGCGGACGGCGTCGGGGATCGGCGTCTTCTCCCACGTGGTGGCGTCGACGAAGACGTGCCGCAGCTCGCCTGTGACGAGGACGTCATCGTCACGCAGAACGTCGAGCGTCGTGGTCATGCCGGTGGTGCCCAGGCGCGTGATCGCCGCGCGCAGTTCGATCTCGTCGTCGAACGTCGCCGAGCCGGCGAACCGCGCCGTCGCCTCGGCGACGACGACGTCCACGCCGTGGACGGAGATCATCTCCGTGTACCCCGCGGCCGGGAACGAGGCCCGGAAGAGCTCCGTCATCGTCATGTCGAAGTACGTGAAGTAGTTCGCGTTGAAGACGATTCCCTGCGGGTCGCATTCGTGGAATCGGACGCGGAAGGACCAGGAGAAGGCGGGCATCGCGCCGGAAGTCTTGCGGACGGGCGTCTCGGGTGCCTGCTCATCCGACGAGCCTGACCGGCGGCCCGCCTGCACCGCCTGCGCCGAAGCCGCGGGCGAGCGCGACGATCCGCTGCACGTACGCCTGGGTCTCTGCGATCGGCGGCACGCATCCGCAGGCGGCCACGCGCCCGGGACCGGCGTTGTAGGCGGCGAGCGCGAGCGGCACCGACCCGAAGCGCGCGAGGAGGTCGTGCATGAGGTGGGCCTGCGCGTCGATCGCCGCGTCTGGGTCCGTCGGATCCCGCAGGCCGTAGAGCCGCGCGGTGCCGGGCATGAACTGGGCGATGCCCAGCGCGCCCGCCGCGGACCGGGCGCGCGGGTCGAAGCCCGACTCCTGCTGCAACTGCGCCGCGAGCAGCGCAGCGCCGACGCCCCAGCGCGCGGCGGCCCGCCGCAGCGCCGGAGCGAAGCGGGCCGGAACGAAGGCCGGAACGGCGGCGCCGGTCGACCCGGCCGGCGCGCCGAACCCGACCGAGGCGCTGCCGGGCGAGCGCCCGTAGCCGTAGTGCCAGGGTTCCCACGCGTAGCGACGGATGAACCCGAACCGCCCGGCGCGGGCGGCGAGCCACCCGTACGCCGTCGCCGGCCCGAGGTCGAGTTCGGTGCCGAGGCGGTGCAGCGAGGTTCCGGGACGGGCCACCCAGCGCGGGTCGGGATGTGCGGCGAAGAGCCGGGCCTGTTCGGCGTTCGTGCGAAAGCCGCTGACCACGACGAGCCGGTGCCCGGCGGCGCGCGCGGCCGCCGCGAGCCGGTCGAACGCCAGCGCGACGTCCGGGCGCATCGGCTTGCCGTCGCGCAGCGTGAGCGGCCCGCGGTACTCGCCGTCACCCGTTGGCGCCAAGCCCGCGGCGACGACCGCGATCGCGCGCGCTCGCCCGCCGATCTCGACGCCTCCGGGCAGCCTGATCGGATCGGAGACGACGACCGTCGCCCGATCCGGGAGTGACCCCGCCGAGAGCCGGACCTCCGCCAGGCGCGCACCGTTGCGCCCGGCCGTCGTCCGTCCCGCGGCGCGGGCCAGCGCGAGGTACGCGGCCGGCGTCAGGCGGCGCGCGGAGCCCGGTGGCTCGAGCGCCCGCATGCGCAGGTCGAGCAGCGCTCGCGCGGTGGCGAGCGCCGCGAGGTCGGCCGCGCGCTGGCGCTCGCCGTGTGCCGTCACGCCCCCGGCGATCCACGCCAGCCCGATGCCGCCGCCGACGACGGCGAGCAGCGCCGCCAGCAGCAGGATCGTCGCCTGGCCGCCATCTCCGCGGGGAACGCGCATCACGTCGCAGCCCTCGCCGACGGCGACGCGAGCGACCGCCGTGCCGTGGGCGCCGTGAGCCCGAGGCGCGTAAGCCCGGCACGGACGCCCGCCGGTGGCATCACGACCGCCGCGGACAGCCCGCGCTCCTGGAGGTCCAGGAGCACGAGCGCGACCAGAGGATCGGCGGCGTCCCCGGCGACGAGCACGTGCGCGGCGTCCGCGAGCAGCTCGTCGGTCCAGTCGGTGCGCGCACAGCAGATCGCGAGCACGACGGGCACTCCGACCGCCGCGGCGCGTGCGGCCTGCGCCGTGTCACCGGCGGCGCACCACACGATCCGCCCGCCCGCCCGCGCCTCGAGCTCACGTGCAAGCAGCCGGTCTCGCAGCCGCGCCGCCGCGCGGCTCGGGGGAGCGACGACGCCTCCCGGGAGCGGCCCGGTCGTCACGACGATCGCCGTCCCCGAGTCCGAGTCCGCCGTGAGGCCGCATGCCGCGTCCGCGGCGCCGGCCGCCGCGTCACCGGCCCGGCCGATCACCGCGACGTCGAAGCGCGCGGTCATGCCGCCGGACCGGCGTCCGCCCGCACGCGCGTCCACAGATGGTCCGCCGCTCCCGGCAGGATGCCGGGCGGCCGCAGCGCGACCCTGACGCTGCGACCGCGGACCGTCACGTTCAGGCGGCGCCGCGACCATCCGGGCAGTGCCCTGCGCGCCGCGGCCACCGGATCCTCGTCCTGCAGGAGCGCGGTGGCGCCCGCGGCGGCAGCGTGTCCCGCCAGCTCACGGCAGCGCCCCGCCGCGAGCAGTTGCGCCACGACGAGCGCGCCGAGCACCAGGACCGGGAGCAGCGCCACGAGCTCGACACCGGCCTGTCCGCGCTCTCCGCTCATCGGTCGGCGCGCCCCGCACGCGCGGTCGCCGTGCCGAGCCGCCCGACGCCCGCGACCCCGGGGATCGGAAGCCTGGCGACGATCTCCTCGTCGCCGACACGGATGCGGAGCCGCGCGCGCAGCCCGCCCGGCAGTTCGCGGCGCGCGGCCGCGGCCGGATCACGCCCGGCGTCGTCGGCGCGCGCTCCGGCGCGGGCGGCCGAGGCGGCGAGCCACCACGCCTGGCCCGCGACCGCCCCCTGCCACGAGGCGAGCAGCAGCGCCGCGATCAGCGGCAACACCGCCACGAATTCCACGCTCGCCTGTCCGCTGTCGCGCCGTGGATCGTCCATGGCCCGAGCGTGCCGGGCCGCGCGTCACGGCGCTACGGCGTGTTCGTCACGACTCTGCGGCGGCGCTGCGCAGCGCGCGCCGTACCCCCGCGGTGTCAGCGGGCGACGCGGCTCTCGAGGCCCGCTCGTCCGCGCGTGTAGTCGTGCCAGTAGGCAATCCGCTCACGATTGATGAACACCGGCGTGCCGATGTTCCGGGTGAGACGCAGTGGCGCGTCGCCGTCGGCGCTGAAACGCGCGGCGATCTCCTCGACGTCCTCGTCGACGAGCAGGGAGTCGTCGCGGCCGCCACTGAACTTGATGATGGAAGGCACGGCGGCGAGGCTAGCCGTACGTCCGCGTCGCGTCAGTCGACGGACACCGAATGTTCACAGCGGTCGCGCTCAGCTCAGCTCACGGTGCGCACGCCACACCGCGACGAACGCGAGGATCGCCCCGCCGAGCAGCGCCATGAACGCCAGCGAGCCCGGTGTCGTCTCCGTCAGCGTGCTCGCCCCCGCCACGACCAGAACGACGACACCGATGGCCGCATAGAGGAGCGTGCGGTACCCGTGCGGGAGCGCGTCGAGGTCGAGCGCGAAGCGGCGGTAGGCCCACCATCCCGCCCAGGCGAGCGCGGCGGCGAAGGCCAGCGACAGCGTCCGCGAGACGACTGCGGCGACGTCGCCGCCGCCGGGCAGGAAGGCGATGGCCGCGGCGATCACCGCGACGATCGCGACGTTGCGTGCGACGGTCACGCAGGAAGCGTACGGCCCGCGCGCGGCGCGCTCTCCGCGTCCGGCGCGGGCAGCATGTCGGCGGGCGGCGCGTCGGGCACCTCGAGGGCGCCCTCGGCCGGCTCGGCGGCGAAGCGGTAGCCGACGCCGAAGTGGGTGTGGATGTAGCGCCACTCGGGCGAGGCCTTCTCGAGCTTCTGGCGCAGCTTGCGCACGAACACGTCGACCGAGCGGTCGCCGCGAGCCATCGCGTAGCCCCAGACCCGCTGGTAGATCTCCTCGCGCTCGAGCACGCGGCCGCCGGCGTCGGCCAGCAGTTCGATGAGCTCGAACTCACGGCGCGTCAGGTCGATCGAGCGCCCGGAGACGAAGGCCTGGAAGCGGTCGGAGCGGATCTCGAGCTCGCCCGCCTGCACCGGATCGGCGTCCTGGCGCGACTCCGTGCGACGGCGGCGCCGCACGACGGCCTCCACGCGGGCGATGAGCTCCTCGGGATGGCAGGGCTTGGTGAGCCAGTCGTCGGCGCCGATCCGCAGGCCGCGGACGCGCTGGGCGACGGTCGAGCGTCCGGTGCAGACGACGATCCCGAGGCCCGGAAGCGCCTCGCAGAGCCGCTCGAGCTCCTCCCACGCACGCGGGCCGAAGACGGTCAGGTCCACGACCAGCGCGCTGAGGCGCATCGCGACGATCTGCTCGACCGGGACCGGGCCGGCGAGCGTGCGGTGCTCCCAGCCGAGGCGGTCCAGGCGCTTGCCGAGCACCTGGAGGAACCCGGAGTCGGTGTCGATGACGGCGATGCGCAGCGGCGCGCTGCCGGAGGTCGCGCCCGGACGGTCCGTGTCGGGGCGAGCGCTGGTCCATGAACTCATGACGCGGCGGAGTCTAGGGGGCCGAGAGGCCGGGATGCGACCTTCTGCCACCCCGCTTCACGACATCTTCACAGCGCGATGTCCGCGAAACGCGGGAAATGCTCAGCCGGGCGGGGCGCCGGCCGTGTCGGTCGCCTGGGCATCATCCGTCGGGAACTCCCGGAACAGCCCGGTTTCCACGAAGATCACCTGCTCGCCGACACCCACGGCGTTGTCGCCGACGCGCTCCAGCGCCCGGGCGACGAGCGTCATCACCATCGCCCACTCGCGCTTGTCCTCGTTGTCGCCGACGGTGACCGCGAGGCGGAAGACCTCCTTGTTGAGGCGGTTCACCTCGCGATCCTGGCGTGAGAGGTCCGCGGCGAGGTCGACGTCGCGACTCTGGAACGAGAGCTTCGCCTCGACGACCTCCGACCGTGCCGCCGTGCCCATGCGCAGGATCTTCTCCTGCAGCTCGGGGACGACCGGCGGCTCGCTGCCGACGAGCGGGATGAGCTTGGCGATGTTCACGCACTGGTCGCCCATGCGCTCGGCGTGCTTGATGACGTGGAGCAGTGCGGCGACGAGCCGCAGGTCCGTCGCGACGGGGGCCTGCAGCGCGAGCAGCGACAGGATCCCCTGGTGCACCTCGAGGTAGCGGCCGTCGACGCGGTCGTCGTCGGCGATCACGAACGTCGCGAGCTCGACGTCCTGGTGCTCGAGCGCCTCCATGGCGCGGTCGAGCTGCTCGATCACGATGTCCAGGGCGCCGAGCGCCTGGACCTCCAGCTGCGCGAGCTGGTCGTGGAAATGGACGCGGACTTCGCTGCGATTGGGCATGGTCAGCCTCCTAGCCGAACTTGCCCGAGACGTACTCCTCGGTCCGGGTGTCGTGGGGGTTGGTGAAGATCCTGTCCGTCGGCCCGTACTCGACGAGCCGGCCGATGCGCTGATCCTCGCCGGCGCTCAGGTCGACGATGAAGAAGGCGGTGCGGTCCGAGACGCGCGCCGCCTGCTGCATGTTGTGCGTGACGATGACGATCGAGACCGTCTCCTTGAGCTCGTGCATCAGGTCCTCGATGCGGCTCGTCGAGATCGGGTCGAGTGCGGAGCACGGCTCGTCCATCAGGATGACGTCCGGGTTCGTCGCGAGCGCGCGGGCGATGCACAGGCGCTGCTGCTGACCGCCGGACATGCCGAAGGCGTTGTCCTTGAGCCGGTCCTTGACGTCCTCCCACAGCGACGCGCGGCGCAGCGCCGTCTCGACGATCTCGTCCATGTCGCCCTTCATGCCCAGGACCTTGGGGCCGAACGCGATGTTGTCGTAGATCGGCTTGGGGAACGGGTTCGGCTTCTGGAAGACCATGCCGATGCGCTTGCGCACCTGGACGGCGTCGACGTCGGGTCCGTAGAGGTTCACGCCGTGGTACATGACCTTGCCGCCGACCGTCGCGCTCGGGATGAGGTCGTTCATCCGGTCGAAGCAGCGCAGGATCGTCGACTTGCCGCAGCCGGACGGGCCGATGAACGCGGTGATCTCCTTGGCGGGGACCTTCATCGTCACGTCGAGCACGGCGGGCTTGCCGCCGTAGTGCACCGAGAGGCCCTCGGTCTCGAAGACCGGCGCCTCGATGGCGTGATCGACGACGTCGTGATGCTCGACGACCGGGACCGGCGCGTGCGGCTCCTTCGCCGGGATCGGGGGCACCTGGCCGGGCACGCCGGGGTCGCCGGCCTGCCGCTCTGGGGTCTGCTCGGGATCGGTCACGGTGAGTCCGTTCGCTTCGGATCGGGGGTCAGACATGGGTTACCACCTCCGCTGATAGCGGTTGCGCAGCCAGATGGCAATGCCGTTGAGCAGGATCAGCATGACAAGCAGGACGACGATCGCGGCGGCCGCCAGCGCCTGGAAGTCCTCGTTGGGCTGCGAGATCCAGCTGAAGATCTGCAGCGGCAGCGCCGTGAAGGGCGAGTCCAGGCCCGTCGGGTTGAAGGCCACGAACGTCGCGGCGCCGACGAGAATCAGCGGCGCCGTCTCGCCGATCGCGCGTGAGAGCGAGAGGATGATCCCGGTCGCGATGCCGGGGATCGACGAGGGCAGGATCTGCCGCCAGATCGCCTGCCACTGCGTGCAGCCCAGCGCGAGCGCCCCCTCCTTGATCGACGGCGGGACCGCCCGGATCGCCTCGCGCGAGGTGATGATCACGACCGGGAGGACGACGAGCGAGAGCGTGAGCCCGCCCGCGAGGACGGTGCGCCCCAGGTCGAGCGGCCCGCGGACGATGTACGCCAGGCCGAGGATGCCGTAGACGATCGACGGGACCGCCGCGAGGTTCTGGATGTTGACCTCGATCATGCGGTTCCACCACTTCTCGCGGTCCGCGTACTCCTCGAGATAGATCGCGGTCGCGACGCCCAGCGGGATGATCACCATCGCGACGACGAACATCAGCCACAGCGTGCCCATGATCGCCGACTCGATGCCGGCCTTCGCGGGGAACGCCGACGGGAAGCTCGTGAGGAACGCCCAGTCAAGCGCGGGGATGCCGTCGAGCCCCGTGTCGACGAGCAGCGCGCCGAGCACGATCAGCCCGACGCTCGTGAGGATCGCGAGCAGGACGATGAAGCCCCAGTCCAGGAGCCGCCCCGTCCTGGACGGCGCGCCGAACGTCGGCGGGGCGGGGGCGCCGAGCGCGGTGGCCTCGACGGGCGGGGGCGTCATTCGTACACCTGCCGGTACTTGCGCACGAGGCGGATGGCGATGGCGTTGATGATGAGCGTCATCACGAACAGCGTCATGCCGACGGCGAAGATGGCCTTGTAGCCGGTGGACCCGGTCGGCACGTCGCCCTTCCCGGTCGCGCCGATGAAGGCGGTCATCGTCTCCATCGGCTGGCGCGGGTCGAGCGAGGTCGTCGGGACCTGGCCGGCGGCGATCAGCACGATCATGGTCTCGCCGACGGCGCGCGAGGCGCCCAGGACGATGGCCGCGACGATGCCGGAGAGCGCCGCCGGGAAGACGACGCGCGAGGAGACCTGGCGCTTGCTCGCGCCGAGCCCGAACGCGCCCTCGCGCAGGCTCTGCGGCACGGAGGCCATCGCGTCCTCCGCGACCGAGGCGATCGTCGGGATGATCATGATCCCGACGATGATGCCTCCCGCCAGGCCGTTGAACACGGCGACGTCGAGCCCCAGCAGGTCGTTGAGGATCTTCGGCGTGAAGTAGGTGAGCGCGAAGTAGCCGAAGACGACGGTCGGGACGCCCGCCAGCAGCTCGAGCGTGGGCTTCACGAAGCCGCGGACGCGCGGGCTCGCGTACTCGCTCAGGTAGACCGCCGTGCCGAGGCCGAGCGGGATCGCGACGGCCATGCCGATCGCGGAGATGATCAGCGTGCCCTGGACGAGCGGGCGGATGCCGAACTCCGGGTCGGAGAACAGCGGCGACCACTCGCTCCCCGTCAGGAACTGCGAGAGCTTGACCGCGTCGTCCTGGAAGAACGCGAGCGTCTCCCCGACGAGCGAGAAGACGATCCCGACGGTGATCAGGACGGAGACGAGCGCCGCCAGGAACAGCAGCGCCCGGATGATCTTCTCGCCGACGTGTCGCGGCGCGGCGCCGAACACCTCTTGGGCATTCGGCGCCGCGCGGGACACGGATGTGGAAGCGGCTTCCACGAGGGAGTGCCTACTGGCCCTCCGCCGTGGTGAGCGCGTCCTTGGCCGCCGTCTGCTGCTCAGACGTCAGCGGGATGATCTTCGCGGTCTCGGCGATCTCCGTCGCGTTCTCGACCGTGTAGTCCATGAAGCCCTTGACCTGCGGCTTGCCCGTGAGGGACGCCTGGCTCGGGTACATGAAGATCGGACGCGAAAGCGGCTTGTACGTGTTGCCCTGAATCGTCGTCTTGTCGGGCTTGACGCACCCGTCGCCGGAATCGACGCCGATGAGGTTCAGCTTGTCGGCATTGTCCTCGTAGTACGAGAAGCCGAAGTAGCCGAGGCCGCTCTTGTCACCCTCGACGCCCTGGACGAGCACGTTGTCGTCCTCGGACGGCTGGTAGTCCTTGCGCGTGTCGCCCTTCTCACCGTTGATCTCCTCGGTGAAGAAGTCGAACGTGCCCGAGTCGGTGCCCGGCCCGAACAGCGAGACCTCGGCATCCGGGAACGGCGTGCCGTCCGGCTGGTCGCCGAGCTGGCTGTAGTTGGAGATCTTCGAGTCCGGCTCCCACAGCGCCTTGAGGTTGTCCGTCGTCATGCACGTGATCTTCAGATCCGTGTTGGAGACGATGGCGATGCCGTCGTTGGCGACCTGGACCTGGGAGAACTTGACCCCGGACTTCTCACAGACCGGAACCTCCTCCTCCTCGTCGATCGGGCGCGAGGCGTCGGCGATGTCGATCTCTCCGGCGCAGAACTTCTCGAAGCCACCGCCGGTACCCGACTCGCCGACGGTCACCTGCACGCCGGAGTTCTCGCCCTGGAAGCCCTCCGCCGCGGCCTGCGCGAACGGGAAGACGGTGCTCGAGCCGTCGATCGCGACCGGGCCGGAAAGATCGCCCCCGCCGCTGCCGCTGTCGCCGTTGTCGTCGCCACCGCACGCGGCGACGCCGAGCGCGAGCAGGGCCGCCGCCGCGGCGGCCAGCCACCGATACCTCATGTGATCTCCTCTGATTGAAGCCATGTCAGATCAGCACCCTGGCAGCGCGGAACCGACAGTCTGTTATCGAGTTGTCGCGTCCGTGTGAAAACCGTGTGAACGCTCGGGCTGGAACCGGTAGCCGAACCCGACGTGGGTGTGGATGAACCGCCACTCGGGGAGCGACTGCTCGAGCTTCACGCGCAGCTTGCGCACGTAGACGTCGACCGTGCGGTCGCCGTGGCGCAGGGGCACGCCCCAGACGTGCTCGTACAGGTCCTCGCGGCGCACGATCCGCCCGTCCTGCCGCGCGAGCTCGGCGAGCAGCCCGAACTCCCGCACCGACAACCGCAGCGCGCGACCGCCGGCGATGGCCAGGCCCTCGCCCGGGCGAATCTCGAGCACGCCGACCTGCAGGACGCGCGCGCCCCCGTTCAGGCCGGTGTCACCGGCGGGTTCCACGACGCGCAGGATCACGGTCAGGGGGCGGCGGCGGGTTACCCAGCCGTGAACCCGATGTGAACGATTCGTGAAGACCTCGGCCGCTGCCGCGCGGGTGCGCGGGAAAGCCTCTACGGTCTGTCCGACGATGTCGTTCCTGCGCCGCGCCGACGATCAGACGCTGCTCGAGCTCTACGAGGAGTCCGGCCGCAACGCCCAGCGAGCGACGATGCTCCTGCGCGACGTCCTGAACGACTACCCCGAGCGCGCGGAACTCGCCAACGACCTCGTCATCTGCGAGAACGAGGGCGACCGGATCACGCACGACATCATCCACCGGCTCGGCTCCGGCAAGGTCCGCGCGCCGTTCGATTTCGCCGACGGGTACGCGCTCGCGACGGCGCTCGACGACGTGGTGGACTACGCCGAGCAGACGGCGGACACCCTCGGCGTCTACCACGTCGAGGCGCCCATGGAGCAGGCCGACCGCATGTGCGACGTCCTGGTCGGCGCCGGCGAACAGGTCGCGATCGCGCTGCGCAGCATGCGCACCGGCAGTGACCTCGGCCCGACGCTCGTCGAGATCCACCGCCTCGAGAACGAGGGCGACCGCCTGAGCCGCGAGGCGATGGCATCGCTGTTCGCGAACGGCATCGACCCGATGGTCGTCATCCGCTGGAAGGACATCTTCGCCTCGCTCGAGGCGAGCATCGACGCCTGCGAGCACGTCGCGCACGTGCTCGAGGGCATCGCCCTCAAGCGCCGGCGCTGACGGCCACTCCAGCCGTTCACCAGATGTTCTCTGGATGAACACCCGCTGTTCACGGTCCGGCGCGACCCGCCGGACTAGCGTGCGTCACCCGTGGAGCCGGTCGACGCGCCCGCACTGGAGACGGACCTCGGCGCGCCCCCCGGCGCGCCGTCGCTCGAGCTGGGCCCGCTCGACGTGCGCCCCGCCGAGTACCAGGTGCTCGCTCACGGCCGCCGCGTCAACCTGACGGTGCGCGAGTTCGAGCTCTTCTGGGTGCTCGCCCAGCGCCCGGACCACGTCATCCGGCGCGCCGAGCTGTACGAGCGGGTCTGGGGCGGCGCGATGAGCCCCCGCGACCGCTCGGTGGACGTCTTCGTCCGCAAGCTGCGCCGCAAGCTCGGGCTCGCCTCCCCCGGCTGGCGCTACATCCACACCCACTTCGGGATCGGCTACCGGTTCGCGCCGGAGCCCGTGGCTCCGGCCGACCCGCGCTGAGCGGCGCCGCTACCCGGGCCGCCGCGCCCGGATGATCGCCGAGCCCGCGTGCTCATGGACGCGGTGGGTCTCCCGGATCTCGACGTCGGCGAACCCCGCGTCGGCCAGGGCCGACGCGAACTCGGCGCGGGTGAGCGCGCCGGCGATGCACCCCGTCCACTGCTGCATGTCGGCGCGGGTCGCCGCGTCCATGTCCGGGTCGGCGATGACGTCGGACACGGCGAAGCGCCCTCCGGGCCGAAGAACGCGCGCGGCCTCGGCCAACACACGACGCTTGTCGGCGGCCAGGTTGATCACGCAGTTGGAGATGACGACGTCGACGCTTGCGTCCGGCAGCGGGACGTCCTCGAGGTAGCCGTGGAGAAACTCGACGTTCTCGACACCCGCCTCCGCGGCGTTCGCGCGCGCGAGCGTCAGCATCTCGTCGGTCATGTCGAGGCCGATCGCACGGCCTCCGGGCGCCACGCGCCGCGCGCTGATCAGGACGTCCGCGCCGGCGCCGGCACCGAGGTCCAGCACGACCTCCCCCGGCTGCAGATCGGCCACGGCGGTGGGGACGCCGCACCCGAGCGAGGCCGCGACCGCCGCCTCGGGCGCCGCGTCGCGCTCGCCCTCCGCATAGAGCGAGCCGCCGAAGACCTCACGCCCCTGCGTGTCGGTCAGTGCGACCGGCGTCCCGCAGCACGAGTCCTCGGTCGCCGGAGCGCACCCGCACCCGGGCGTGGCCGCCGTGGCAGCGGCGGCGTAGCGCTCGCGCACCTGGTCGCGGATCTGGTCGTCGGTCAGCTCAGCCATGTCGCAAGCTCCTTCAGCGCGTCGGGTCGGACGTAGTAGTAGGCCCAGAGGCCGCGGCGCTCGGCATCGACGATGCCGGCCTCGCGCAGCTTCTTCAGATGATGGGAGAGCGTCGACTGGCCGACGTCGAACAATGGAACGAGCTCGCAGACGCAGACCTGCCCCGCGTGCCGGCGCAGCACATCGACGACCTGCAGCCGGATCGGGTCGCCGAGTGCCTTGGCGATCTCCGCCATCCGCTCGGCCTCGGCACGCTGGACGTCCGGGTAGACGACGGGCTCACAGCGTGGTTCTCCGGCGGCGCGCTTCTGCTTCGGCGCGAGGGCGAGATCGACGCTCATCACATCGATGTATATCGATTGAAGTGATGACTGTCAATCGATAGCGTGCGCGCGCTGCGCAGGACGCGCGAGTGCCTGGCGCCGATGTGTGCGATCCGGCAGCGGCGTAACGTCCGTCGGCGATGACGACGAGCGCCGACCCCGTCGCGGCCCGGCTGTCGAGCCGCGATCGCCTCCTGCCGCTGTGGATCGCACTGGCGATGGCCGGCGGCCTGGCGCTGGGGTCGCTGATCCCGGGACTGAACGACGTCCTCGACGGGCTCAAGATCGGGACGGTCAGCCTGCCGATCGCCATCGGCCTGCTGCTGATGATGTACCCGGTCCTGACGAAGGTCCGCTACGAGGACCTGGGGAAGATGCGCGGGGTCGGCGACCGGCGGATGTTCGGTGTCGCCCTGTTCCTCTCCTGGGTGCTCGGGCCGCTGCTGATGTTCGCGCTCGCCTGGCTGTTCCTCGCCGACGAGCCGGAGTACCGCACCGGCGTGATCGTCGTCGGTCTCGCCCGCTGCATCGCCATGGTCCTCGTCTGGAACGAGCTCGCGGGAGGCGACCGCGACCGCGCCGCCATCCTCGTCATCTTCAACGCGATCTTCCAGGTCGTCGCGTACGCGCTGCTGGGCTGGTTCTACCTCAACGCCCTCCCCGACCTGCTCGGCCTCGACAACGAGGGCTTCCAGGTCGGCATCTGGGAGGTCGCCAGGACCACGCTCGTCTTCCTGGGCATCCCGCTCGCGGCCGGCTATCTCACCCGCCGCTGGGGGCTGCGCACCCACGGGCGCGAGTGGTTCGAGTCGCAGTTCATCCCGCGCATCGCACCGATCACGCTCTACGGGCTGCTGTTCACGATCGTGCTGCTGTTCGCCATCCAGGGCGACGCGATCACCGCCGATCCGCTCACCGTCGCCCGGATCGCGCTGCCGCTGCTCGTCTACTTCGTCGTGATGTGGGTGCTCGGGTTCGCCGTCGGCCGCGCCATGACGTTCGGCTACCCGAAGACCGCCACGATGGCGTTCACCGTCGCCTCGAACGACTTCGAGCTCGCCATCGCCGTCGCCGTCGGCGTCTGGGGGGCCAGCTCCGGGCAGGCGCTCGCCGGCGTCGTCGGCCCGCTGATCGAAGTGCCCGTCCTCGTCGCCCTCGTCTACGTCGCGCTCTGGCTCAGGCGACGCCTCACCTGGCCGCCTGAAGGCTCCTCGCGAGCCGTCCCTCCCGGCGGGGAGGATGCGGCGCGTGTCGTTCCCCGTCCCTCGACCTGACGGATCGCCCGCGGCAGGGCGCTTCACGCTGCTCGCCGCGTCGGGCGCGACCGCCCTGCTCCTGCTGGACGTGACCGCGGTGAACGTCGCGCTGCCCGCGATCCAGCGCGGACTCGACGCGAGCTTCGCCGAGCTGCAGTGGGTGATCGACGCGTACGCGCTCACGCTCGCCGTCGTCCTGCTGACGACGGGCGCGCTCGCCGACCGCCACGGGCGGCGGCTGGTCTTCCTGGCCGGCATCGCGGTCTTCGTCGCAGCGTCGCTGCTCTGCGGGGCCGCGGGCTCGCCGGTCGTCCTCGACCTCGCGCGGGCACTGCAGGGCGTCGGCGGCGCGGCGATGTTCTCGAGCTCGCTGGCGATCCTCGCGAACGAGTACCGCGGGGCCGCTCGCGGCCGCGCGCTCGGGATCTGGGGAGCGATCACCGGCGCGGCGCTCGCGCTCGGCCCCCTCGCCGGCGGCGCGATCGTCGACACACTCGGCTGGCGCTGGATCTTCCTGCTGAACCTGCCGCTCGGGGCGCTGCTCGCCTGGTGCACCGTGGCAGGCGTGCGCGAGTCGCGTGACGACGTCGCCCGCCCGCTGGACCTCGCCGGCGTCGTGACGTTCACGCTCGGCTGCTTCCTCGGCGTGTTCGCGCTGATCCGCGGCAACGCGGAGGGCTGGGGCAGCCCGGTCATCGTCGGCTCGCTCGCGGGCGCAGCCGTCCTGCTCGTCGCGTTCGTCGTGATCGAACTGCGCGGCCGCGCGCCGATGCTCGACCCGCGCCTGTTCCGCATCCCGGCGTTCAGCGGCACGGCGATCGTCGCGTTCGCCCAGTCGTTCGCGCTCTACCCCCTCTTCCTCTTCATCGCGATCTACTTCCAGAACCTGTTGGGATTCACCCCACTCGAGACGGGTGTGCGGCTGCTGCCGCTCACGCTCGCGCTGTTCGTCGTCGCGCCGATCTCCGGGCGGCTCACGAGCCGCGTGCCGTTGCGCTTCCTCCTCGCGACGGGGCTGGCGCTCATCGGCGCCGGCCTGCTGCTGATGCGGTCCGTCGAGGCCGACTCGGAGTGGACGGTGCTGCTCCCGGGGTTCCTCGTCGGCGGCGCCGGCATCGGGGTCATCTCACCGGCGCTCGCGGCCGCGATGGTGGGCGTGCTCTCGGAGGCGAGGACCGGCCTGGCGTCGGGCGTCAACAACACCTTCCGCCAGCTCGGCATCGCGGTCGGGATCGCCGCGCTCGGCGCGATCTTCCAGCACCGGCTCGGGGCGCCGCCGGAACAGGTCGTCCCCGCGTCGGCGCGGGGCGTCTTCGTGTCGGGACTGCGCGAGATCTTCCTCGTCGCGTCGCTCGTCGCGTTCGCGGCGGTGCCGCTGACGCTCCTGCTCGTGCGTCAGCGCGACATGACGGGCGACGCGTAGCGCACGGCGCCCTCACGCGGGAGCAGCAGCGAGAGCAGCCCCGCGCCGAGCACCAGGGCGACGGAGGCCCAGAGGCACGCCTCGAGGCCCTGCCACTGGTACAGCAGGCCTGAGAGCAGCGTGCCGGCAAGGCGCCCGCAGGCGTTGGCCATGTAGTAGAAGCCGACGTTCATCGCGACCCTGTCGCCCTCGGCGTAGGCGAGGATCAGATACGAGTGGACGGCGGAGTTCAGCGCGAACACGACGCCGAAGGCGATCAGCCCGACGACGATCACGAGGGTCGGGTCGACATCGGCGCTCAGCGCGATCGCGATGGCGGCCGGGAACGCCGCGAGGACGAACGCCAGCCTCGCGGCCATGCGGCCGTCCGGAGCGCCGCGCTCGGCGCTGCGCTCTCGCACGATCCGCGGCGCGGACGCCTGCACGATCCCGTAGCCGATCACCCACACGGCCATGAACGTGCCGACCTCCCAGAACGACCAGTCGAGCTGCGTGCGCAGGAAGACCGGCAGGCCGACGACGAACCACACGTCGCGCGAGGCGAAGAGGAAGATGCGCGCCGCCGCGAGGATGTTGACCGCGCGGCTGTTGGAGAACATGTGCCGGAACTTCGCCTTGGCGTCGGCCCGGCCGAGGCTGCCGGTCATGAACGGCACGGTGCCCACGAGGGCGAGGAACACCATCCCGGCGAGCAGGATCATCGCCGTCTGGAAGCTCGTGACGGTGAGGAGCAGCCCGCCGAGGAAGAAGCCGACGCCCTTCAGCGCGTTCTTGGATCCGGTGAGGATCGCCACCCACTTGTAGAGGGCGCCCGGCTGGTCGTCGGCGACCACGAGCTTCACCGCACTCTTGGAGCTCATCTTCGTCAGGTCCTTGGCGATGCCCGACAGGGCCTGCGCCGCCATGACGTACGGGACGACGAGCCAGTCGTCGGGCGCGAGCGCGAGCATCAGCAGCGCGCACACCTGGATCGTCATGCCCGTGACGAGCGTGCTCTTGAGCCCGAACCGCGCCGCGAGGAACCCGCCGACGAGGTTCGTGACGATCCCGAAGATCTCGTAGAACGCGAAGACCGTCGCGAGCTGGAACGGCGTGTAGCCCTGCTCGTAGAAGTAGAAGAGGACGAGCAGCCGGATCGCGCCGTCGGCGATCGTGTCCGCCCAGTACGCGGCGGTGACGAGGGCGTAGTTGCGCAGGTCCCCGTCGGCGCGCGGCGTGGAGGCGGTGCTCATCGGCTCAGTCGAGGCTCCGGGCCACGGTGCGCGCGAGCTCCACGAGCCGGTTCGCGTAGCCCCACTCGTTGTCGTACCAGGCGAGGATCTTCACCTGCGTCCCGTCGGTGACCATCGTCGAGAGCGCGTCGACGATGCCCGACCGCGGGTCGTCCTTGTAGTCGATCGAGACGAGCGGACGCTCCTCGTAGCCGAGGATGCCGGCGAGCGGACCGTCGGCGGCGGCCCGCAACAGGCCGTTGACCTCGTCCACGGACGTGGGCCGGTCGACCTCGAAGACGCAGTCGGTCAGCGACGCGTTCAGCAGCGGGACGCGCACGGCGAGCCCGTCGAGCCGGCCCTGGAGCTCCGGGAAGATCAGGCCGATCGCGGTCGCCGATCCGGTCGTCGTCGGGATCAGCGACAGGCTCGCCGCGCGTGCACGGCGCAGGTCCTTGTGCGGCGCGTCCACGATCGTCTGGGTGTTCGTGACGTCATGCAGCGTCGTGATCGACCCGCGGCGGATGCCGATGCCCTCGTGGACGACCTTGACGACGGGCGCCAGGCAGTTCGTCGTGCACGACGCCGCGGTGACGATGTCGTGTCGCTCCGGGTCGTAGCGGTCGTCGTTGACGCCCATGACGACGTTCAGGGCGCTGTCGTGCTTGACGGGCGCCGCGACGACGACCTTGCGCACGCCGCGCTCGAAGTAGGGCGCGAGCGCCTCGGGCGTGCGGAACCGCCCGGTGCACTCGAGCACGATGTCGACGCCGAGATCGCCCCAGGGGACGTCGGCGGGGTCTGCGGAGCTCGAGTACGAGATCCGCCGGCCGTCGATCGTCAGCGCGTCACCCGCGCCCGCCGCGTCGTGGTCCCAGCGACCGTGGACGGAGTCGAACGTGAGGAGGTGCGCTGCGGTCCCGGCGTCACCGTGCAGCTCGTTGACGTGTATGAACGACAGGCCGGGTGTCCCCCACGCGGCGCGCAGCGCAAGGCGGCCCATCCGGCCGAACCCGTTGATGGCGACCGCTGTCATCGCGTCGGGACGATACCCACGAGGTCAGCGACGGACCGACACGCGGCGCACGACCGTCGCAGTGCGCAGGCCCTTCGCCGTCCCGCGCACCCGCACGCGCACCCGCACGCGTCGCCCGCGCTTCAGCGCCGCTGACATGGCGGACCGCTGGCGGGCGTTGAGCGGCACGCGCACCGTCACGGTCCGCCCCGCGGAGAGGTCGCGGCGCACCGGCCGCACCGTCCCCCACGCCCCGGCGCTCGATGCGCCCTTGCGAGGACCGCCCACGACGAGCGCCGTGCCGTCGGCCGTGACCCGGCACGCGGGAGTGCACGTGACCCGCAGCGTGATGCGCCGCGTGCGCAGCGCCCGCTGCGGGCTGACCGCGCTCACGCGCAGCCGCACCGCGGTGGCCGCCGCGAGCGCCCCGCTCGACGGTGTGAAGGCGCCCGCAGCCGTTCCGGGCGCCGGAGGCGACGCGAGCCCGAAGGCATCGACATACCCGCTCGCGGAGGTCACGTAGACGCGGCCGTCGGAGACCGCCGGCGGCGCCTCGACGGCGCTCGTGCCCGAGGACGACCACAGCACCGCCCCGGTGTCGGAGGCGAGTGCCCGGACGCCGTCGGCGCCCGCGGCGAACGCCAGCCCGCCGGCGACGAGCGCGGGCGTGGACGGCACCGACGTCGTCGTCGCCCAGGCGCCGAGCGACGCGACGCCGTCGGTCGTCCCGCCGATGCGGGCGGATCCGGGGAGCGCGACAGCGGTCGTGAACGTGCGCCCGGCGTCGAGCTTGCCGGTGCTCAGCAGGTCGCCCGTGCGGACGGAGAAGGTCGCCAGCGACTGCAGCCGCGCGACGTCCCCGGGCGCGACGATCGAGACCGTCGCGTTGCCTGCGCGCGCCGTGACGGGATCGGCGGCGTCGAAGCTCGTCGGGTTGGCCGTGCCGCCGATCGCGACTGCGGGCCACAGCGGGACGCGGCGGCGCTCGGCGCCCGTCGCCTCGTCGAGGACGACGAGTGCGTCGCCGCTCGCTCCGCCGTCGGCGATCGTCAGGATGCGGTCGTCATCGACGGTCGGGGTTCGCGGGCGGCCACCCGTCACTCCGAGGGACCGTGCCGGCCAGCGGTCGGCGCCGGTGGTGGCGTCGATCGCCGAGAGGACGCCGTCGGCGTCCTGGACGACCACTGTGCCGTCCGACACGACCGGGGATCCGAGCTCGGCGCCGAGCGTGCGCTTCCAGGCCACGAGCCCGGTCGCCGAGTCGAGCGCGAGGACGCGGTCGCCGCTCGTGACGAAGAGCCGCCGGTAGGCGGCGGCCGGCGTCGTGCGGACCGCAGCGCCGACCGACCGGCGCCAGCGCTCGCGGCCGGAGACGGCACCCCAGGCGCGGACGTTGCCGTCCTCGGACCCGGCGTACACCCTGCCGGACGCCACGACCGCGCCGCCGCGTGCCGCGGCGGGCGGGTCGCCGGTCGCGGCGCGCCAGAGCCGCGTGAGCCCGGCGACGCTCTCGGGCGAGAGGACGTTCTCCGATCCGCTCGCAAAGCCGTGCTCGGCGGACTGACCGAGCTGGGCCCAGTTCGTCCGTGCACGGAACGGCGTCGTGGCGAGGCCGCCCCGGGCGCCGGTGAGGCGCACCTCCGTGAGGCCGGGAGCGAGCTCCTCGGGCACCTCGACGACGGCGCTCACGGCGCCGCCCGGTCCGGCGGTGACGGTCCCCACGGAAAGCGTTCCGAACGCGGCGCCGATCGCCTCGCCCGGCGCGAAGCCGGTGGCGTCGAGCGTCACGTCGCTCCCGGGCGGGCCCAGGCGAGGCGTCACGGTCACCTGCGCGGCGAGCGCCGGGGCCGTGCTGAGGAGCACGCCGGCGCACACGGCACCGAAGGCGAGGAGACGGCGGCGGCGGATGGGTGACGTCACAACGGTCTAGGAAACAGGTTCACCCGTGACCAACGGGTGAACAACGTGTGAGGCATTGGTGACGAACTTGTGACCGCGGGAAGGTTTCTCAGGGGTTGGAGACGGTCACGGGGACCGTCGTCGAGGGCCCCGAACGGCCGAGTCCGTCCTCGGCGACGGCGCGCAGTTCGTGGGTCCCGTTCGACGCCGTGCGGGTGTCCCACTTCCAGCGCCACGGCGCCACGATGCGGGAGCCGAGCTGGACGCCGTCGAGGTAGAAGCGCACGCGCGAAACGCCGAGCGTCGCGACCGGCGTGGTGGTGATGTAGACCGCGTTGCCGCTGACGACCGCGCCCGGGAGCGGCGCGTCGATACTGACGGTCACCATCGGCGCCGCGTTGAGGACGGTGACCGTGATCGTCTGCGAGCTCGTGGTGTTCCCGGCGGCGTCCTCCGCCTGCACGCGGACGGTGTGCGGCCCGTCGGCCGTCGTGCGGGTGTCCCACTTCCAGCGGTGGGGCGTCACGGTGCGCGAGCCGAGCTGGACGCCGTCGAGGTAGAAGCGCACGCGGGTCGACGCCCTGGTCGTCGGTCGCCGTCGAGCGGATGTACGTATCGCCGCTCACGATGCCGCCCGGAGCCGGCTCGTCCAGCGTGATCGCCGGCGCGCGCGAGTCCACGACGAGCGCGAGCTCGTGCTCGGGTTCGGCGTTGCCGGCGTGGTCGACGGCGCGGTAGCGGACGGTTGACGGGTCGGCGATCGTCAGCGGCGCCGTGTACGGCGCCCACGTCCCGGCCCCGGCCGCCGTGTCGACGCGCACGAGCAGCTGGTCCACGCCGGAGGCGATGTCGGTCGACGGACAGCGTCACGGCGACGGTGCCGCGGCGCGCGGCGGGTCCGGTGGGGCACGGCGCGGGCGTGCAGGCGACCGACGACGACGGAGCGACCGTGTCGATGCGGACGTCGTGCCCGATGACCGACGAGGCGTTGCCGGCGGCGTCCCAGGCGCGCACCCGCACGTCGGCGGTCTGCGTCACGGTGAAGGGCTCGTCGTAGACCGTGCCGGTCGTGCGCGTCGGGCGTCGAGCCGTCGGTCGTGTAGCGGATCTCCTGCACACCGGTGCCGAGGTCGGACGCGCTGACGGCGACCGTCGTCGGCGTCGCGCGCCACGCCTCGGCGCACGCCCCGAGATCGCAGCTCAGGCTCACCGACGGCGCCTGCGCGTCGACGGCGAGCGTCGTGCGGTGGACCGGCTCGGCGTTGCCCTCGCGGTCGATCGCGAGCCACGCGAGATCCGTCGTCTGCGTGACGTCGATCGGGCCGGTGTAGACACTGCCGGCGCCCGGGCCAGGATCGCTCCCGTCGGTCGTGTAGCGGATCTCCTGCACGCCCGGTGCCGGCACCGTCGTCGGCGGTGAGCGTGACCGTCGTCGGCGACGGGAACCACGCCACGGTGCACGGCCCGCCGTTGCAGGCCGCGCTGCTCGTCGGGGGCGTGGTGTCCGGCGGCACGAGCACGACCGACGCGAGGCGCCGTCTCGGCCGTGTTGCCGGCGGTGTCGACCGCGCGTGCGGTGACGGTCACCGTCCGCTCCTGCGGTGACGGGCTCGTCGAACACCGCCGTGTAGGGCGGGGTCGTGCGCCGCTCGATCACGGCGCCGTCGACGAGGAACGCGACCTCCTCGACGCCGGAGGCGTCGGCGCGTGGCGCGTCGGCCGCCAGCGTGAGCGGCCGATCCGAGCGGGTCCCCTCGGCCGGGCTGGTGAGTGCAATGGACGGGCGGGATCCCGTCGGCGTCCCGCAGCGACAGGTCGTCCATCGTGAGCGATCCGGTGCCCGGCGACCGAGAGGCCGACGCTGATCGCGGCCGTGTCGGCCGGGGCCACCGGGGTCGTCCACGACTCACGGCGCCACTCGGCGCCCAGCGGCTGGTCGCCGCTCTGGGTCCAGTAGGTCCAGAAGCCGCCGGTCAGGCGGCGGTAGGCCACGAATCGCGCGACGGCGCTGCCGCGGTAGGCGGCGGTGACGGTGTAGCGATGACCCGGCGCGACGCTCGGCGCGCACGTGCCGTTGTCCTGCTCGACGAGCAGGCGCCGCGCGCCGCTCGCGATGCTCGTCACGTCGACCCGATCGGCCCAGGAGCCGCTGAAGGCGTCCGGCCAGCGAGCCCAGGTCGCGGTGTTCGTCCCGAACGTCGCGTGGGTCCAGCAGTCCGGGACGTCATCGGCGTTCGCGTCGTTTTCGAGCGAGGGGTTCGGCAGGCCGTTGCCCTGGCGGACGGGCGCGGGTGCCGGGGGGCCCGCGACCGCGGGACGCACCGCGCCTCCGATCACGGAGTCCACGGTGCGCACGACGACCCGCCCTGACGTCCTGCTCGTCGTCGAGCCAGGCCGCGAGCGCGTCGAGTCGCTCCGCAGTGATCGAGAACTCCGTGCAGGCGTCGCAGACGCGGTGCATCACGATCTGGATCCAGCCGCCGCCGTGCGCACGAGCATTCGTCACGTAGTCCTGGATCTCGCCGAGCGTGGTGGTCGAGCGGACGGACTGCGGAATGCGCGTGAGGTAGGGGTCGGCCGGCGGGATGCTCTCGGCCCAGGCGCAGTTCGAGCATCCGCCCGCGGAGACGATGCCGCTGACCTTGCGGCCGGAGTTGTAGCCGCAGTCGCGCACGACGTCGGCGGCCGCCGCTGAGGTCGCGCCGAACGGGTAGGCGAAGCTCGTCACGGCGTACCCGCGGGCGAGCAGCGCGGCGCGGTCGTCGCAGACCTCGCGCAGCTGCTCGGTCGCGGGGATGCTCGGCACGTTCGCGTGCGTCAGCGTGTGGCCGCCGATCTCGTGTCCGGCGGCGGCGAGCGCGTCGACCTGGGGCCAGGTCACGTATCCGGCCTGGCCGGGGCGCGAGCTGTTGATGAAGAAGGTGCCGTCGAGGCCGTGGGCGTCGAGGATCGACGCGGCCTGGACGTGGTCGGCGGTCCCGTCGTCGAACTCGAGCGAGACGACGACCGGAGGCGGGTCGGCCGTGGCGAAGGGCGCGCAGGCGCCGACCGTGGCCAGGACGAGCGCGGTGACCGCAAGGGCCGAGCGCAGGAGGCGGGAGAGCGGGCGCATGGCGGCGGCCTGAGCGCAGCGGCGGGTCCCGGGCGCATACGCCCGGGACCCGTGCTGCTGCGGTCCTACTTGTTGTAGTCCAGCGCCTGCTGTGCCGGACGTGCGATGTTCACGAGGATGCTGTCGGGCACCCGCGCGTAGTCGTTGATGTCGCCCAGGTTCTGGCCGGTGTTCGAGAGGGCGTAGAAGAGGTAGTCCTTCACCGTCTTCTGCCGGGCCTCCTCGATGCGGTTCATGCCGGCGCCGAACGCGTCGAACGTGTCGTCCCACGCCATGACGTACGTCAGGCCGCAGATCGGGTACTCACCCGTTCCGCCGACGCCCTCGACCTGCGACCAGCTCAGGAGCGTGTCCTCCGGACCGTCGCCGCCGCCGGGCAGGTTCGTGTAGGTGGTCGAGCGGCAGTTCGAGCCCTTCTTGGCCGTGAAGCCGGGGTCGCCGGCGTCGATCGTGCCGGCGGCGCGATTGACCTTGTAGCTCTCCGGGCTGTAGGTCGGCTCCTTGTAGGAGTTCGCCTGGTTCTGCACCGGCAGCCACCACGTCGTGTCGGCGTCGGTGTTCTGCTTGTTGAAGCCCTTCGACCGAGCGACCGCGAGATCGCCGTAGCCGATCGAGCCGTCGGTGGCGTTCACCTTGTCGGCGAGCGGGCCGTTGCCGTTGCCGGTGCCGCGAAGCACCGCGGTGGCGCCCGCGTCGTTCGGCCAGTCCTGGTTGTTGTAGCGTGACCGGCACTGCGTCCTCACGCCAGTTGCGCGTGGGGCGCTGCAGCGCGAGCCACTGCTTGAACAGGAACGTCGTGCCCGAGGCGTCGAGACGGACGACGCGCTTCACCGTCTGATTCTGGCAGTCGGCGTCGGACTTGCCGTTCTTGCCGGTGATCCCGGGGACGAGCTCGCCCCAGGTGTCGTAGTTGGCATCGCCGGCCCAGGCGAACTCGGTGCGCGACCGGGTGAGCTTCACGCGGGTCGTGCCGGCCGGGTACTTGTAGGAGCCGTCGGGCCCCTTGAACGCGAACGCCGCCGGGATGTTGCAGTCGTCCGGGTAGTTCATGATCATCGTCGAGCGAGCCGGAGGCGACCGGAATCGTCCGCACCGCACCCTCGTCGCCGGGGACGTCCGGCAGCGGGCCAGCGTTCATCTCGGCGAGCTGCGTCGCGGTGGGCGGGTCGTCCGTCCCGCCGAAGCGGTTCGTCGCGCTCGCGCAGGTGGTTGGGGTTCGTGTTCGTCGCGAGATTGGCGCCCATGGACGTGAGGCCCGCGCCCGAGCCGCCGCCGGTGTAGGCGACCGTCTTGAGCGGGATCGGCGGCGAGGCGAGGAGATCGACCTTGTCGGTGTCGAACGAGCCGCGGCTGTTCGTGTTGCTGTTGGTGAACTGCGTGTTGTCGCAGTAGATGCCGGCCCCGGCGCCGCCGAATCCGGCGATCCAGCCGGCCTGGAGGGTGTTCTGGAACGATGCGCCCGCGCCGGTGATGGAGGCACCCGAGCACTTGGGGACGAAGGGCGACGTGAACGCCGCGTTCGCCGTCGGAGCGACGGCGGCGGCGGCGAGCGCCCCGGCGGCGATGGCCGTGGCCAGCGTCCGCTTCTTGAGGGATGGCACGAGTGCCTTCCTTTCTGTCCTCCCCCCGATGGAGAGAACGAACTCGCTTGATGGACGGCGTCAGGCTAGGTCCGGGACGACCCTGAAAATGTCACCACGCTGAAAAGAGGCGGTGAGATTTTGCGTCACAACTCGTTCACCTGGTGACCACACGGCGAACACCTGGTGAACGATTGGTGACCTTCTGGTGAAAGGCGCGCTCCCGCTCACTTGCGCTTCTTCTTCGCGGCTGTCAGCGACACGACGCGCGAGCGGGACGTGGTCGACGAGCCGGCGGTCGTCGTCACCGTCACCTTCGCCGAGACCTTCCTCAGCTTCGCCAGGGCCTTGCGCCCCGCGGACGAGAGCTTGACGCTGACGACCGACCGTCTTCCCGGCCGGGATCGTGGTCGTCCCTCGTCCCAGCGCGACGACGCGCTTCTTCGCCTTGGCGGCGACCGGGCCCGCCGTGGCGAGCGCGATCGTGCCCTGGCAGGCGGGACCACCGGGCGGGCAGGACAGGGACAGCTTGACGACGCCCTTCGCGTCGGCGACTGAGCTTCGCGCTCGACGATCGTCACGGCCGGCGCGACCACGGCCGCGGGAGCGGCCGACGGAGTCGCCGCCGGGGGCGTCGAGCCCCCGCCCGCCGGCGCCGCCGTGATCGTCAGGCCGCGCGTCGCGGTCTGCTTGTCGCCGTCGCTGTCGGTGACGCGCAGACGGATCGTGATGCGTGCCGGCGTCGCGTGTACGTGCGCGTGGGCGTCTTGCCGGTGGTCTCGTAGACGGCCGTCGCCGTCGAGATCCCACTCGTAGCCGCTGATCGTGCCGTCGGGGTCGCTGGAGCCGGACGCGTCGAACTGCACGCTCTGGCCGGTCTGCGGTGCGGTCGGCGCGACGGAGAACGAGGCGGTCGGCGTCTGGCTGCGGACGGCGATCGTCTTGGTGATCTCCGTGCTCGCGCCGTCGCCGTCGGTCACCGTGAGCTTGACCTGCCTGGTGCCCGCGGTCGCGAACGTCGTCGTCGCGACCGGGTTTGTGCTCGGCGCGCCGTAGCCGGACCCGAAGTCCCACGCGTACGTGAGGCCGACCGTGCCGTTGTCGTCGGTCGCGCGTCGCGGTGAACGTCGCCGTCTGGTTCTTGACCGGGTTCAGCGGGTCGCTGCTGAAGTTCACGTCGGTCGGGCGCCTCGTTGTCGAAGCCGCAGCCCGTGCCGCCGTCGCCGAACCGGCGCACCTGCGCGACGGGCTGACCGAGGACGCTGCCGCGGTCGATCGCGAGGAGGTCGGCGCCGAGCATGCGCACGCCGATCGGGCGCGCGGCGAACTCGCAGAGCCCGGCCCCGGCCGTGCCCCACTGGCGCTGCAGCGTTCCGGCCGCGTGCGAACTGCGCGACGCCGCGGTCGGTGTCGAGGTAGATCTCGCCGGCAGCGCCGACCGCGATCTGCGTGGAACCCGTCGAGACCGACGACTGCGGCCCCGGGCCGTCCGGGTCGTAGGCGGGGTTGAACGCGAACTCCTGCGTCCCGGTGTCGCTGAACCGGCGCACGCGGGCCACCTGGCTGCCGCCGCCGTCGATCACCTGGTCGAGCGCGTAGACGTCTCCGTCGGGACCGACCGCGATGTCCAGGAAGGGGTTGTCCGTCGACGTCGCGTCGGTCGGGAAGCGGATCGGCTGCCCGGCGTTCTGCACCGCGTTCCCGGCGCTGCTCAGCCGCCGGATCTGCGGCGCGTCGCTCGCCAGCACGCCCGCCACGTACACGTCACCGGTCGGGCCCGACCGCGAGCGGCGTCGTGACGTTCCCCAGGAACAGCCGGCCCGCGCCGGTGAACTGGCCGGCCGCGAACGTCGTCGGCGCCCCACCCGCCGTCGCGTTCCACCAGCGCAGCGCGCTGGCGTCACCCTGGTCGTCGGTGAACGCCACGTACAGGCGGTTGTTCGCGTCGTCGACGGCGATCTGCCCGGGCACGAGGTCAGCCCATTCGGCGAACGACCGTCTCGACCTCGGCGACGGTCGACAGATAGGACCCGTCGGCGGCATCCAGGCGCTGGACGCGGTAGCGCAGGTTGCCGTCCGCATCGTTGAGCGGCACGAGATCGGCGACGAGGATCTCCTTGACGTCGGGGTCGGGCGCGGTGTTGACGCGACCGGCGACGTACGCCGGGCTGCTGAACTCCCCGTTCCCCGATCCCGGAGACCCCACGGGATCACCCAACTGGCCGAAGCCGACGGCTCCGGCCGCGGGCGCCGCGACGGCGAGGATCGACGTGCTGAGAACGACGGCGCGCGCCAGACGGGCGCGCAGAGACAGGGGCGACATGAGACCTCCGGTGGGGAACGGGGGCCACGCTAGGCACGCGCGGGTACGTCCTCAATCGCGTTCACCACATTGCCACAGGATCGTCACAGGCCGTCACGAGAACGGTCCCGGATTCACACGACGTTCACCTGAGCTTCACGTCGCCGGCCGGTCACCAGTTCTTCTCCACTCGGACACCGCTTCGCAACATCGCGTCGACCTCTCGTGCACATTCTGTCAACGCCACCAACGGGTAACACGGGAGCGACGCCTCGGTAACAGCGGCGGATCAGAGCGGGACCACAATCCGCGCCGTCCGAGAGTCCAGATCCAGGAGCCCGCACCCCCGCCATGACCACCGCCGCTCTGACCTCCGTCACCGCCGCAGCGCCGGCGCCGCGTCTCGTCCCCGTCACCGGCACGGTCGCCGTCGTCGGGCTCGGGTACGTCGGCCTGCCGACGAGCCTGGCGCTGTGCGCCGCCGGCCGCAGCGTGATCGGCATCGACATCGACGCCCGCCGGATCGAGGAGATCCGCACGGGCGACCCCGATCTGACGCCGGCGGACCGCGACTCGCCTGCTCGAGCTGCGCGACGACCGCACGACGCACTGCGGATGACGACCAGCGCCGTCGAGCTCGCGGCGGCCGACGCGGTGCTGATCTGCGTGCCGACGCCCGTCGACGCGCGAGCATCAGCCGGACCTGCGCGCGCTGCGCGGCGCCTGCGACACCGTCGTACGGCACGCGCGTCCAGGCCAGACGATCGTCCTGACGAGCACCTCGTACGTCGGGACCACCCGCGAGCTGCTCGTCGCGCCGCTCGCCGAGCGCGGCCTGCATGCCGGCGCCGAGGTGCACGTGGCCTTCGCCCCGGAGCGGATCGACCCGGGCAACGTCGTCCACGGCCAGGAGCAGACGCCGCGCGTCGTCGGCGGCGTCACGCGCGCCTGCGCGGACGCGGCGGCCCTGGTCCTCGGAGAGGTCGCCCCGAAGGTCGCCGTCGTCTCCTCGCCGGAGGCGGCCGAGCTCACCAAGCTCTACGAGAACACCTTCCGCGCCGTCAACATCGCGCTCGCGTTCGAGCTGGCGCAGATCGCCGGCAGTCACGGCATCGACACGGCCGAGGTGACGGACGCCGCGGCGACCAAGCCGTACGGGTACATGCCGTTCTACCCGGGGCCCGGCGTCGGCGGCCACTGCATCCCGTGCGATCCGCACTACCTGCTCGCCGGGCTCGACGAGCGCGGCGTGGACGCGACGATCATCCGCAACGCGATGACGGCCATCGCCGACCGCCCCGGCGCGGTCGTCGCGCGGACCGCAGAGGAGCTCGCGGTGGCGGGCCGCGAGCTCGCCGGCGCGCGCGTGCTCGTCGTCGGCGTCACCTACAAGCCGGGCGTGCGCGACGTGCGCGAGGCGCCGGCGCTCGAGATCATCGAACTGCTGCACGAGCACGGAGCGGCCGTCGGGTTCCACGACCCGCTCGTCCCGACCGTCCGGCTGCGGGACGGCCTGTCGCTGCTCTCCACCGACGCTCCGCACTCCCAGGACTGGGACATCGCGGTGCTCGCGACGCGTCACCCGGGCCAGGACCTCGCGTGGCTCGACGACGTCGAGTGCGTGCTCGACTGCACGTACCGCCACGAGCACGGGAAGCGGCCGGCCCGGTTGTGACCACCGCCGCGGTCGACAGCCGCAGCGCACCGTCGTCCGTCGCGCCCGGCCACGACCGGGCGCGACGTGTGCTCGGGGGAGCCGTCGTCCTCCTCGTCCTGAGCCCGCTGCTGGCGATCCTCGCGACGCGCCTGCACAACCTCACGCACGACCCGCTCCTCACGAGCTACGGGCTGCTCGTGATCGCGACGATCGTCCTGCTGCTGATCCTGTCGTTCGTCCGCTACCGCGACCCCGCGCTCGACCCCGTGATCGGGGACATCGTCCCGCGGGTCACGGCGCTCGTCGCGGTCAAGGACGAGATCGACGTGATCGACGAATGCATCGGCTCGCTGGTCGGCCAGACCTTCAGCGGCCTCGAGATCATCGTGATCGACGACGGGTCGACCGACGGGACGACCGAGCGCCTGCGCGAGCTGGCGGCCGCGCACCCGGGCATCCGGCTGCTCGTCAACGAGGAATCGCAGGGCAAGAAGCGCGCCCTGACCCGCGGCGTCCAGGAGGCCGCCGGCGACATCTTCGTGTTCACCGACTCCGACTGCGTGCTGGAAGCCGATGCGGTCGAGACGCTGATCCACGCGTTCCGAGCGCATCCGGAGTTCGGCGCGCTCAGCGGCCACGCCCGGGCGCTGAACCGCGACGCCTCGTTCCTCACCCGCATCCAGGACACCTGGTACGAGACGAGCTTCTCCGTCACGAAGGCCGCGGAGTCCTCGTTCGGGGGCGTCTCGTGCGTCTCGGGGCCGCTGGCGGGCTTCCGGCGCGAGGCGATCTACAACTACTTCCCGGCCTGGGCCAACGACACGTTCCTGGGACGCGACTTCCACTTCGCGACCGACCGGCAGCTGACCGCCTACGTGCTCGGCAGCGTCCGGGTCGGCCCCAAGCTCAAGGAGCAGTACAAGCACACCCACTTCGTGCGCTCGGAGGATCACGCGCCCGCGCACTGGAAGGTCGGCTACGTGCGCTCCGCCCGGGTGGAGACGGCCGTGCCGGTCACGATGCGCAAGCTCGTGCGCCAGCAGGTGCGCTGGAAGAAGAGCTTCGTGCGCAACCTGTTCTTCACCGGCGGCTTCTACTGGCGCCGCGGCCCGGTCGCGAGCATGGTCTTCTACGGCCACGTCCTGTTCGTGATGCTGGCGCCGGTCATGGTCGTGCGTCATCTCATCTGGGCGCCGCTCCACGGCGCGCTGCTGCTCACCGGCGCTGTACCTCGCGGGCGTCGCGCTCAAGGGCCTGATCTGGGGCCTGGCGTACTGGGCTCACAACCCGCGCGACTGGCGCTGGGTCTACCGGCCGCTCATGAGCGTCATGTCGGCGCTGTGCTTCTCGTGGATGCTGCCCTACTCCGCCCTCACCCTGCGCAAGGGCGTCTGGTCACGCGGATGACCCGTCACCACCTCGTCCAGGGCATCGCGCTGCTGCTCGCGCTCGTCCTCTTCGCGCTCGTGCTGCTGCGCGGCAACTTCGACACGATCCTGTGAGCGTCACCGCGCCACCGCGACCGCCGCGGGACCTCGGCGCGGTCCCGCCGCCACCGCCGCCGGAAGGCGAGCCGGGCCCCGCGCCCCGTGGCCGGCTCGCGTCGCTGCTCATGCACGTGGCGGCCGCGGTCATCGTCTGCGTCGCGGTCGCCGTCCCCGTCGCCGTTTACCTCATGACCCGCGATCCGGGCCCGGTCGCGCCGCAGGAGGACGCCCCGGACGTGCGTGCGTCCGTCGTCGAGCGGACGGCGGCGCTGCACCCCGCGGTGAGCGCGGGCCCGCCCACGATCGCGGTCCTGACCTACCACGGGCTGGCTGAGAGCGGCAGCCGCTACCGGGTCACCCCCGAGCGCTTCGCCGAGCAGATGGCCGCGCTCGCGGCGGCCGGGTACCGGACGGTCAGCGCCGACCAGTTCCGCCGCTTCGTCGCAGGCGAGCGCGTGTCGCTGCCCAGGAACCCGCTGCTCATCACGTTCGACATCGGGCCGAAGTCGATCTGGACGATCGCGGATCCGATCCTCGCGCGGCACGACTTCCGCGCGACGGTGATGACGACGACCGGGAAGATCGGTGAGAACCAGCCGTACTACCTGACGTGGGAGGAGACCGAGCGGCTGCGCCAGACCGGGCGCTGGGACTTCGCCTCGCAGACCAGCGACGGACATCGCCTGGTGAAGGTCGATCCGCGCGGCGGGAAGGGGGCGTTCCTGACGCACCGGCAGTGGCTGTCGGGACCGGAGCGCCTGGAGACGCTCGACGAGTACCGCATGCGCGTGCGACGCGATCTCGCGGCATCGGTCGAGGACCTGCGCGAGCACGACCTCGGAACCTCGCGCGTGTTCGCGTTCCCGTTCTCGACGTCCAAGCTCCCGACGAACGACCCGCGGATCCCGCGGATCCTCGAGCGGGAGGTCTTCCGCCGCTTCCCGGCGGTGCTCGACAACTCCACCCGCGCCGCCCGGCTCCCCGCGGACACCGGGCGCCGCTTCCTGCCCCGCTTCGAGGTCTTCCGCACGACGACGACCTCCGCGCTGCTCTCGGGGCTCGCCTCGGCTCCCCGACTCCCGCGCCAGCTGCCCCCGGCGGGCAAGGAGGCGATCTATCCCTTCCTCGACTCCGGCAGCCGCGAGGACGCCGACCTGCTGCTGCGCGATCGCTGGCGGCTGGACCGCTACCAGCCCGTCACGATCCGGCGGCCGACGTGGACGGAGGACCCCTACCGCGAGCAGTACTGGCGCTTCAACTACTACGCGCTGCGCCCGACGCTCGACCTCCTCTACGCCTTCCGCGCGACCGGCGACCGGCGCTACCTGCGCAAGCTCGAGGAGATCGTCGGCAGCTTCGTCGCGGCCGACGACGCGCGCCGGGACCGGCGCCGGAGCGGGCTGAACCGGCGGACGTGGGACTACAAGTACGGCGCGGCGTTCCGCGCCCTGACGCTCGTCAACATCCGCGCCAAGCTCGCCCGCACCGGCGACCTGGACCCGGCGCTCGACGCGGGCATCCGCCGGTCGATCGGCCGGCTGGGGTCGTTCCTCGCCGAGCAGCGCAACTTCGACGTCGGCAACAACCACGGCTTCGCCGAGGCGACCGCGCTGCTGCAGATCGCGGAGAGCTTCCCGGGCTCGCCGCAGGCGCGCGAATGGCGCGCGATCTCCGGCCGGCGCCTCGTGCGCCTCATCCGCGGCAACGTCGACGCCGGCGGCGTGCAGGTCGAGCGCTCGCCCTTCTACCACTTCTACGTTCTGCGGCTCGCCAGCGACCTGACGGTCTGGGCGCGGCGCCACAAGGTCGTCCTGCCCGCCGAGTTCGTGCGCCGGGCGGATTCGATGCTGCGCTTCGCGACCTGGATCACGCAGCCCGACGGGTTCCTCCCGCTCCAGGGGTCCAGCGTGCGGACGAACGTCCGCAAGCTGGCGCCGGAGACGTTCGCCGCCATCGGCGAACGCTTCCCCGAGTTCGAATGGTCACGCACCGGCGGCCTCTCCGGCCGGCCGCCGCGGGCGCGGGCCGCCGCCTTCCGCGGTTCGGGCGACGCCGTGCTGCGCTCGGACTGGGGCACGGCGACCGATGCGACAAAGCCCGCGATGATCGCCTTCAACGGCGGGCGCTTCCGCACCACGCACGCCCAGCACGACGCCCTGAGCTTCGTGCTCTACGGCGCGGGCCGGCCGCTGCTCACCGACGCCGGGCTCTTCACCTACGACCGCGGCCGCTGGTTCGAGTACTTCTCCAGCACGCGCGCGCACAACACGATCACGCTCGACGGGCGTGACCAGGCCCGCGGCCCCGTCCGGCTCGGGCTCGTGACCGAGGGGCCCGGCTGGAGCTACGCCTCGGGCGCCCACCGCCTCTACCCCGGCGCGGCCGTCCGACGGTCGGTGGTGCTGCTCGGCCGCGACCTGGCGCTCGTCGTCGACGATGTGCAGGCCACGCGCTCCCATCGCATCCGCCAGCACTGGAACCTCTTCCCCGGCTCGACGCTCGAGCGTCGCGGCGAGCGCGACATCTACGCCACCTCGAGCGGCAGGCCGCTCCTGGCCCTCTGGCAGGACCCGGCCGCGCGCGCCACGCTGAAGGACCACTTCGGCCGGACCGCCCCGATCCAGGGATGGTCGTCCGAGCTCTACGGCAAGCGGCGGCCGAGCCATTCGATCGAGTACGGCGTCACGGGTCGCTCGGCGCGCCTGGCGACGCTGATCGCGATGGGCTCCCGCGCGGGCGCCGGGAATGGGCGCGTCCATGTGCGTGAGATCCGCCCGGGGACGCTGCGCACCGAGGCGTGCCTGGCGGGCGCGGCCTGGACTGTCGACATCGCCGATCAGGCCGGCGCGGATGAACGCGTGGTGGTGCGCCGCGGCGCGAGCTGCGCCGGCTGACCGCGGTCAGAGTCCGCGGACGCTGAGGTCGTCCACGAGGAAGTCGGCGTTGTCCCCGCGCAGACCGACCCTGCCGTCCCCGGCGATGACGCGCTCGGACGCACCCGTGTCGGTGACGGCGAGGACGCTCACGCCGTCGACGAGCACCCGGAAGCCGACGCCGGCCAGGACGTCGCGCACACGGACCACGATGCGCCGGTCCACGCCGAACGGGATCGGCAGCATGGCGCGCCCGCCGACATCGGCGTAGCGGCCCCCGTTCGCGGTCCCGCCCGGCAGCTTCCTGCGGACGACGATGGCCCCGTCCCGGCGCCCGAGGCTTGCCACGTAGAGCTCGCGCTCGGAGCGGTAGCGCAGGAGGACGTGGACGCCGTCGTAGGCCTGCTCCGGCGTGCGCGGCGTCGCGATCAGGCGCTGCGCCCGCAGCGTGAACGCCACCTCGACGTCGCCGGGCTGACGGCGGCGGGTGACGACCCGGAAGACCGCGGAGCCGGTCGTCCGCCGCGAGCAGCACCCCGGCGAGGCACCGTCGGGAACGCCGGTCCAGCCGCGGCCCCTGCGGACGAACCACGAGCCGGACGTGACGTCCCAGCGCGCGGAGCGCGGCGCCCGGGGATCGCGCCCGGACCGCTCGTTGGCGAGCAGCCGGTCGCGCCCGGAGAAGGACTCGCGCAACACCGATGCTCCCGCGGTCCGATCCCCCGGACGCGAGCGCCACGGCGGCGACCGCGGCGGCCGTCGTGACCACACCCGCCGCGACGACCACCATGCGCCGCACGGCTAGTCCTCGGGCTTCGCGCGGTCCGTCTTGGGGAACGCGCAGCGGAAGTTCTCCGCCTGCGAGACGGGCCGCGAGCCGCCGAAGCCGCCCTTGTCCTTGTTGTCGTAGACGGTCACGTACTGCAGCGTCTCCGGACGCGGGTCGGCGGGCAGCGGCACGGGGTCCGGCTCACCGGCCTGCGGGTTGCCGCGCGAGCCCTCGGTGACGCCGATCGAGCCCGCCGACGCCGCGCCGCCGCGCACGACGACGAGCGTGGACGACATCTCACGGCGATCCTTCATGCCGTCCGTCGCGTCCAGGTCGATCGACGCGGTCAGCTGCGAGTCGTCGATCGTCGACGCGAGCTTCACGCGGTCAACCGCGCCGAGCAGCTTGCGCCGCGCTCGGGAGGTACCCGCCCTGCTCCGCGCAAGCCTTCGTCGCATAGAAGAAGTCGTTCTTGCCCGCGTCCTCCGGCGGGACGGGCGTCGGGTTGGTCTCCAGGCACCAGTCGCCGAGGTCCACGGTGCGCGCACCGCAGGTGTCGGTGAGCTGGGCGGCTGTGCGGCCCCCGAGGCGGTCGGCCTCCCGTGCGCGGGCGACTCGCGGAATCGCCGACGCGGGGAACTTCCGGTTCGCCCCGAGCAGCAGCAGCCCGCCCGCGCGCGGCTTCGTGCTCGGCGTCGGGGCCTTCTTGCGTGCCGTCTTGGACTCGCCCTGCGACACGCTGCTGACGGCGAGCGTCACCACGGTGACGGTCAGGACGAGCATGCAGGCGGCGACGACGGAACGCAGGCGCTCAGCGCTCATTGGTACCTCCGGTGATTGTCACGAGATTGGATGGATCGAGGCGTGTGTCGCGCGTACGCGGGCGCGGGGCGCCGGCGGCGGCGCCCGCGACGCCGGACGCCGGTCGCGCCAAAGGCGGCCATCAGGACGACGACGAGGAGGGTCATGGTCCCGTCGCGCACGATGTGCGGCGCGTCCGGCTCGTAGCGCACGGCGGCGGAGGACGACTCGGGTGCGATCTCCTCCTCGCGCTCCTCCTCCTGCACGCGCACGGTGGCGCCGCCGGGCGGGATCGGGTTCGCGAAGAACCCCGGAGGCGGCACGGGCGGGAGCACGGGGGGCGCGGAGACGTCGCCCGGCGCGGGCGTGAACAGCCCGCCGAAGAACGGCGCCGGGGGCGACGGGCGTCTTCGCCGCGGGCGACTTCGCCGGCGGCGCGACGACCGCCGGCGGGGGCGGCACGGGCGGCGGTGGCGACGAGGCGGCCGCCGGCGCCGGAGCGGGCGCCGGCGGCGGCGATACCTGCCGCGGCGGCCGGCGCGGTGAAGCGCGCGGCGGACAGCGGGACCGTGCCGCATGGGCGATCGACGCTGCCGGCCTGGATCGTGACCTTCTGGGAGTACGCGAGGCCGCCCGTGCGGACGGTGATCGTCGTCGTGCCCGCGTTGAACGCGCAGAAGAGGCCCGAGCGCGCATCGCTCACGGGCTTGTCGTCGGCGCCGAGCAGCACGTCGCGCGGGTTGCCGGACGTCGGGTCGACGGCGACGAAGTCGCCGATGTCCGGATCGGACGACGTGAAGGAGAACTCGGGATCGATCCGCCCGACGGTGGCGCCGCCCGAAACCGGTGTCGGGGGAATCGGGACGTACGGGATCGGGCAGCGGGTCGCCGGGGGCCTGCGGGCGCCGCGTCCCGGAGCGGGGGCGACGCGCGAGCGCCGTGAAGAGCGCGGCGCGCGAGCGGCGCAGCAGCGCGCCGTCGACGGCATCGATGCGCAGGTCCTCGATCACCGGGATCAGCCGCGCGCTCACCGGCACGCGGTTCGTCTTCGGGTCGCGCGCCGCGAGGTTCGACCTCCGTCAGCAGGATCCCGCTCTCGCCGTAGAACGGGCTGCCCTTCTGGACGATCTGCGGGCCGTAGCCCAGACTTCCGGTCCCGAACGAGGGGATCGTCGTCGCGGCGCCGGTCGGGATCGGCGCGGTGCGGTTCTCGTCGGGGCGATCGAACAGGTACGCCGACGCGCCCTCGTCGACGAGCAGCTGCGCGATCGCGTCACCGTCGCTCGCGCGGTTGGACTCCGGCGCGAGGCTGCGCGAGAGGTCGCGGTTGCCCATGACGATCACCGGGACGCCGGCGGTGCGCGCGGCGCGCAGTGCCGAGCGCAGCCAGCGCTCCTGCGGCTCGCCGGGGTTCTGGTGGGCGTCGCTGGCGGCGAGCGACCCGGCGGAGTTGTCGATGACGAGCACGCGCAGGGTGCCCTCGGGCCCGGCGACGTCGAAGCCGTAGTGCGTGCGCGCGCCGCCGCCTGCCGGCGCCCCGGGGATGCCGCTGTCGTCGATGCGCGGCGGCAGCGGGCCGGCGCCGAGCGGCGCCGGGAAGCCCGGCGAACGCGCTCGCGAACGCCGGCGCCGCGGCACCCTGCTCGCTGGCGGACAGCGCGGGGTAGAACGGCAGCGGACTGCGCGCCGCGATGTCGGCGAAGCGCTGCGCCTCGGCCGGCGTGAGACCGGCCGGCGACGCCAGCCGTCCACCGGTGTAGAGGAACGCCCGTCGGGCCGCCGGGCGCCCTGCCCATCGCGCCGGCCTGCGCCAGCGCCGCCTCGAGCATCCGGTCGGGACCGATCGACTGCCGCGCCAGGTCGGCGCACGCGTCCTCGCACGTGGCGCCGCCCGCGACGGCGAGGCGCATCGGGCCGGCCGGGTGTGCGGGAGCCGCCGCGGCGACGCCCTCCGCCGCCGGCGGCGCACCGGGGTAGCGGAAGATCGCGGCGGTCTGTCCCTGCGCGCGTGCCGTCGGGCCGGCGCTGCGACCGAGCTCGCCGCCGGTGTCGCCGCCGACCGCCCAGCCTTCGCCGGCCGGGCTGAGCAGCAGGCTCGTCACGGTCTCCGAGCGGCCCGGCCAGTCCGGCCCCGAGAGCCGGAACCCCGCATGCTGCTCGTCGCGCCAGCCTGCCAGCGGTCTCGCGGATCAGGGCGCCCTCCGGGGGCAGCGCGAACGGCCGCAGCAGCGGAACCGGCAGGTCCGGCGACGGCGGCACGAGACTCGGAGGCATCGTCGTCGAGGAAGGTCGTGGTCCGCGAGACCGAGAGGACGGCGCGGACCTGGTCGCCCTCGCGGACGGCCGCCGCGGCGACCGCCTGCAGCCCGCCGATCGGGTCGCGCGTCAGGCGCCACGGGCGCGCCGGCGCCGTCGCGGACGAGCACGATGCCGACGCCGGCGGCCACCGCGCCGCCGTCCGGCAGCCCGACGACGGTCGTCAGCGACGTCGACGGGCCTGCGGCATCGAGCAGGCGCTGGGCACCCTCGTCGACCTTCCAGCCCGAGCCGTTGTTGACGAGCAGCGCCGACGAGCGCGACACCCCGCCGCCCTCGAAGACCTGTCGCCGGGCGACGACGAGCGCGTCGCGTCCCGCGTAGGCGACCGCGAGCAGGTCGGCGCCGGCGACGGCCTGCGGCAGCGCCTCGGGCTCCCAGCCCAGGCCGGCGCGCAGCAGCGTCCCACCGCGGCCGACCGCGTAGCCGTCGTACGGATCGCCCGGCCGGAATGCCACGCCCGTCAGCTGCGCGTCGAGGTCCACGGGCCGGCCGCCGTCGCGCTGCCAGAGTCCGGTCGTGCTGCGCCACTCCCACATCTCGCCGTTGTCGCCGACCGCATAGGCGACGCCGGGCTCGGGCCACGCGACGCCGCGCAGCGTGGGCGTCGCGCGCTTGCCGCTCGAGGCCAGCAGGAACTCCGGGCGCCATCCCTCGACCGGGCGTGTAGCGGGCGACGGTGCCGTCGGCGCCGACGGCGATCGCGCCCGCCGACGCGTCCCCCTGCGCCTTCCCGGGCTCGCCGACGACCGCCAGCAGCGGCCGGCGGAACGCCAGCGGCACGCGCGCCGCGCGAGTCCGCGTCGGGAGTTGCGGTGACGTGCACGAGGTCGTCTGCGCCGGCGAGCCAGCCCTCGTCGACGGAGGCGAACGCCCCGCCCGTCGGCTCGACCGTCGACGCGCCTGCGCCCGGCTGGCGGACGAACTCCGTGCCGCCGAACCGCAGCCACGTCCCGCGGGTGCCGCGCGAGACGCCGCCGGGGAGGATCGCGTCGGTGATGACGCGCGTCCCGAAGCCCGAGTCCGGACCAGGCGTAGCTGCGGTGGCCGCGGCCGCCGGGCGCCGAGAGGTCGCTGCCGAGCGGGCCGGTGCAGAGCGGCGAGCCGTCGGGCTTGAGGGCGTCACACCAGGTGCCGGTCACCCTGCCGGCGGCGATGTCGTAGTGGACGGTCACCGATCCCGTGCGCGTGCCCTGCCGCCACGTCCCGTCGAGCCACACGCCCGAACTGGAGGCCGTGATCCCCTGGGCCGGGTAGCGCACGGCCTGCACGCCGGTCAGCCCGACCGACGGGCGTCGCGCGGTCGGCGAACGGCGTCGCGCCGAGCGACCGCTCGACCCACCGCGGCGAGGAGCCCGACGTGTCACGCGCGAACAGCACGAGCCCGCGGCCGAGGCGCGTCGTCCGGCTGCGCGAGCATCCACACCCGGTCGGCCGACGTCCCGGCGAGCGCCAGGATGCGGAACGCAGCCGGACGAGCCGGCGGGCAGGTCGACGGGCTCGCGACTCCACGCGGCGCCGTTCCAGTGCAGCACGGCCGGCTCGAGCGACGAGGCGACCACCCCGAGGAAGACGCCCGTGCCCCCGCGGCTCGTCGACCGCGGCGATCGCGACGCGCGAGGTGCTCGCGGCGCTCTCGCCGGGGAGCAGCGAGCGGCGTCGGGTCGGCCCGCGGCGTCGCGCGCTGGGCGGGCGAGCCGCC
Organism: uncultured Actinomycetes bacterium; assembly: GCA_963823375.1. Taxonomy (GTDB): domain Bacteria; phylum Actinomycetota; class Thermoleophilia; order Solirubrobacterales; family Solirubrobacteraceae; genus F1-60-MAGs163. The sequence continues at coordinate 107,835 of CAWGLQ010000025.1, forward strand.
CTCGGTCGCCGCCGCCGGCGACCCCGATGCCGTGGCGGCCGGCGCCCCGGCGGTCGTCGCGGCCGGAGCACCGGACTGGCGTCGCCTCGCGCGAGAGCACCGTGGTGGTAGCGGTGTCCGGCGACGGGACCTCCCGCACCGCTCCGCCCGCGGCGCCGGTGAGCAGCGCGAAGCGCGTGCCGGAGAACCCGGCGACGGCGACGCCGCCGCCCGGCGTGACGCGCCCCGCGCCGGGGCCGCTCCCTCCGGCGGGGACGAACCGGTCGAGCGCGGTGCCGTCCGCGGCCAGCGCACCCTGGACGGGCCGCCATGTGCCGCCCTGCCCGCGCAGGAGCACGAAGCCGTCGTCACCGACCGGCAGCGCGGCTCCGTCGGCGCCGACCGGCAGCGCTCCGACCGCGGATCCCCATGCCCAGGCGGCGCCGTCGGCGGCGACGCCGAACGGCTGCACGCTCCGCGCGCCGATGCCCAGGACGGGCTGCGCGGTGAGCTCGGCGGGCGTCGCGTCGGCCCTGGGACCGGGCCCCCCGGCGAGGCCGAGCGCGAGGACGGCCAGGCCCAGCAGGCCGCAGACGGCGGCGAGCGCGGTGATCCTGCGGATGCTCATCGGCCGGAGCTCTCCGCGGTCGTCGGCACCGAGACCGTGTCGTCGGTGGCCGGCTGCTGCGCGAGGCGCGGATCGAGCTCGCGCAGCGCGAAGCGCATGCGGTTGGGCCAGCGGTCACGGCGGAAGCGCATCCGCAGGGTGTGGAGGCCCGACCTGAGCGTCCGGGTCGGCACGCGCGCGACGACCGTCGTCCGCGTCCGCCCCCCGCGCCGCACGCGGCGCTCGGCGACGACCCCGACGCGGGCCTTGCGAGCCAGGCGGATCCGCAGCTCGTAGCGCAGCGTCCCGCGGCGCAGGCCCGCCCGCACGACCCGCAGCAGGCGGGCGAGCCGCTTGGACTCCGGCGCCGCGGGAGTCTCCTGCTCGGGCGCGGGCGGCGGCGCGAACCGCTGCGAGTCGTCGACGGGCAGCGCGTCGGGCGTGAACTGCGGTGTGCGCGCGTCGTCCGGGCGGGTCCCGATGACGCCGGCGAACGCCGGATCGTCATCGCGCGCCAGCCCGCCGCCGCCGAGATGGAAGACGTACCCGAGGACGGTGACCATCCAGCAGTCGCCGGCGGCCGGACAGTCGATCTTGGCGGCGGCGCCGAGCGGCGGACCGTCGGCGGGCAGCACGTCCGATGCGCTCGACGGTCCCGTCGGCAGCGATCCTCGCGACCTTCGCCCGGCCGTCCGGCGAGGGCGGATACTCCGCCGACGGCGGCCCACACCCGGTCCGTCCCGGGCTCCGCCGCGATGTCGACGAAGCTCTCACCCGGGAGGAAGGCGTCGTCGGGGACGGGCACCTCCTCGAACGCCGCCGGCGCCGACCCGGCGATGCGAGGATCGGCGGGCGGCCGCCGCTGAAGATCAGCGCGTTCGGGCCCGACGTCGCCTGACCCCCGCCGGCCCACGATCCGGTCGCCGTCGCGGTCGAGCGCGAGCAGCTCCGTCGCGTCCCGCGGAACGCCGTCGCGCGGGAGCGGCGTGAACGGATTCGTCGTGATCTCCGAGCCCGGACAGCTCGTGCAGCAGCAGCGGCGTCGGCTCCGCCGGCATCGGCGCCGCCGGCGTCGGTGGACAGGAACTGCGGGCCGACCGTCGTCGCCTCGACGAAGCCGGTCACCGTCGGCGACGAGGTCGGTCACCGCGCGGCCCTGCGGCGCGTAGACCGCGCGCAGCGCCGACCCGTCCCAGCGCAGATGGAACGACCCGGTGCGCGCCTTGTCGACGGTCGTCGCGACGGGTCCGGCGAACCAGCAGTCGGACGGGTCGCGACATGCGGCGGCGTTCAGCGCGGGCCAGCGCTCGTTCGCGGTGAGCGGGCTCGCGAACGACGCGGCGACGCTTCCCGTCGCGGAAGCGGCAGAGCGTCACGGCGCCCTCGTTGGTGGGCACCTGCAGGGCGTTCGGACGAGCGATCGTCCAGAACTCGGTCGGCCCGGCCCAGGCGATCCGAGCCGCGCCGCCGGACTCACCGTCGGCGCCGCAGACCGTCGCGTACTGGCGCCAGCCGGTCCCGTCGTAGACCAGGACGCCGGGCTGGACAGGCGCCGTTGCCCGGCGACGGTCATGCAGATCCGCGGTTCGGCGCCCAGAACGAGAGATCCCCGGGCACTCCGAGCGGACCGGCGAACGGGTAGCCGGGCGGAGGCGGCGGCTGCTCGGCCTGCCACTGCGGCTCCGCGGCGCCCGCCGGCGCGGTGGCGAGGACACCGACCACCGCGGCCAGCGAGGAACGTCCGGCCCAGTGCAGCGCCGACGCCCCGTCATCGGGCGCTCCCGCCGGAGCGCCGCGCGGGCACCCGCAGCAGCGTCGGGATGGTGCGGACGAGCGGCGGCGGCCGGCGAACGGGGCTCCGCGCGGGCGTGAAGCGCGCGACGACGTCGACGCGCACCGAGCGGGCGCGTCGGCCCCGGAGCGACGACGAGGGCCGCACCCGGAGCGTCAGCGAGGCCCGGGCCGCGCGCGCGGCGGCCGCGCGCTCGCGATCGTCCGGCGCGCAGCGGCGCGCGAGGCGGAGCCGGCGGAGGTTCGACGGCGACCGTCCCGGGGCCCGGAACCAGCGCGATCCACCCGCAGCGACCCGTCCCTGGCGGCGGCGATCGAGACGCGCAGCCGGTACGCCGGGGCCGGCGCCGGGCCCGGGTCCGGCGCCGGGACGTCCTGGAGCGGCGACGGGCGGCGCGACCGGCGGCGTCGCCCGACCGACGACGAAGCTGTCAGACGTGCCGTTGACGTCGCCGGCCACGAGGTTCCGGGCGCTGGACGTGAACGCGACCCTCGTCCCGCCAGCGGCTGAGCTTCGGGATGTCGTCGGACCCGCCGACGTTGCCGACGGCCTTGACCTCCCCCACGCCCTGGGTCACGAGCTCGAGCGTGTCCGCACGGAGATCCGCGACGTAGGTCTCCAGGTCGACGCCCGCGGTCGGCGTCTCACCGAGGAACACCGGAGTGGAGAGCCGGAAGCGCGTGCGGGCGGTCGTGAACGCGACCGACGATCCGTCGCCGGAGATCCCGACGCCCACGATCGGCGAGCTGTTCTCGATGCTCGCCGCGCTCACGCCCTCGCGCGTGATCTCGCGGACCGCGGTCGCCGTCGCGCGGCCGGGCGTGAGCGTCGCGAGGAACGCGTCCGCCTGCCCGAACTCGTTGAGCTGCTCGGCGTCGCGCGGGCGCAGGGTGCTCACGAACGCCACACGCAAGTCCGTCGCGGCTGAGGGCGACCGGCGCGGGAAAGCCGTTGGTCTCGAAGCCCAGGTCGAGGCGTCCTGCGCATTGCGGGCCCGCCCGGCTGGCCCAGCGCGCATCCGGGTGCCTGCGGGTCGCCCGATGCAGCGGGGCGGACGGCCGGCGCGGCGGCGTCGCCGTCCACCGGGCGCCAGAGGATCCACGGCAGCGCCGGGTCCAGGCTCTCGCCTGCGGCGAAGGTCGCCTGCGCGGGTCCCTGCTCGCCGACCCAGGCGACCGATGCCCCGTCACCGCTGATCGTCGCGTAGCGCGCCCCTCCGACCGGTGCTCCCGTCCCGCTGGCCGTGGTGAGGACACGCGTCGCGCGCGTCTCGAGGTCGCGGACGACGACCTGGCCCGCGGGGAGCTCGGGTCCGCCGGGCTCCAGGACGGCGGGCGCGGCGGTGACGAAGACGACGCGGCGCCCGTCGTCGCTGAGCGCGCCGCCGGTCTGCGTCAGACGCGCGCCGCCCGTGTCCGCGCCGGTCCAGGCGATGGCGCCATCCGACCCGTCCATCGCCGACGCGAGCTCGATGGCCCCGGGGGTGCCGAGCGCCCTGGTCATGTCGCGGACGTAGACATCCGGACGCCCGTTCGATGTCCGACGCGTCGATGCCGTCGCGCGTCACGAAGGCCACGCGCGTCGCAGTGGCATCGATCGACGGGGTGCTCGCGCCGCCGACACCGCCGGGCGCGGGCTCGTCCGTGGCTGCGTCGTACAGGCGCCCCGGCGCGACGAGATCGACGGCGCCGGTCACGAGATCGCGGCGGACGAGGCCTCCGATGCGGTACGTGCCCGGCGGCGCGGGCTGGGGAAGCAGGCCGTACGCCGCCGTCGAGAAGACGACATGATCACCGTCGGCGGATAGTGCCGTCTCGAATCCGGAGCCCTGGACCGGGCCGTTGAACGAGACCAGGGCGGGGCCTGACCACGAGGCGCTCGCCGGACGGGCGGCCTCCGCCGGGTCGGGCGGCGTCCCTCCGGCGACCGCGATGACCATGGCCACCGCGACGGCGATGCGAATCGAGCGCGACGCGTTCACGGAATCCTCACCCTCAGGCGCACGGTCTGGCGGTTGCCGGCCCGATCCCGCGTCACGACGCTCACGCGGAACCTCCCGGCGCGCCTGTACCGGTGACGGACCCGCCGGGCGGCGGTCACGGCGCGGCCGTCGCCGAACGCCACGCGCGTCGCGCCGGAGGCGATGCCGGAGGCTCGCTCACGGGGGCCGTCGGCGACGGTCACCAGGAGGCGGCGCCCCGCCCACCTGACCCGGACCTTCGGCGGGGTTCCGTCCACGCGCAGCTCGACGGGGTCGCTCACGGTGCGCTGCCCGGCGTCGTCGGTGGCCTGCGCCGCGACCGCGTAGCGCCCGTCATCGAGACCCCCGGACGGCAGGCGGTAGCTGCGAGCGGTGACGGGCGCCCGGCGGATCTGCCCGTCCACGATCGGGGCGTACCGGACGCCGCCGATCGCGTTCCGCGCGGTCTCCCACCCGAACCGAGCCGCCGACGGCTTGACCCATCCGGTCGGTGCGAGCGCCGCGAAGCTCGAGGGCGGCGCATCGACCCACGCCGCCCCGATCCGGGCGCCGTCGCCCTCCCCCTGACGGAATCCCGACGATTCCGTCGCCCAGGCCGGATCCCGCGATCTCGATCTCCCGGACCGGCGAACCGGTCGTGACGGCCACCCGCCCGGTGCGACCCGTCGTGGCACTCGTGCGCTCGCGAACCGCCACCCGGGGACCGTCGTCCGCGGCCGTTCGCCAGGCCTCCACCGCACGGTCGTCGCTCCCGAGGCGCACCAGAGGCGTCGCCGAGACGCCGCCGCCGGGCCCCGAGCCCAGGCGGACCAGGTCTCGAGGGCCTGCGTCGTCGATCGGGGTCGCGATGGGATCGCCGTCTCGGGAGAACACGACCTCGGCTCCCGATCGCGGCGAGATCGAGACGCTCGGATCCAGCGCAGCCCCGGATCCCGCCCCGTCGGCGAGCACAGGTGGCGCGAACGCGGCGCTGCCCTGGGCGAACAGCTCCGGAATGCGAGCGACGAGGACCCGCGGCGGGCTCGGAGGGCCGGCCGCCGAGGGCTGCTGCAGGTACGCGATCACGCCGTCGCTGAACGCCCCGACCGACAGGTCGAACTGATCCACATGACCGGCCGTCCGCCCGTCGCTCACCGGGCTGCTGACGAGGAGCGGTGCGCCCAACGCCGACGCGAACACCCGCCGGGCCCACACCCGGTCCACGAGCTGGTCGTCCGGCTCCACGAAGGCCACCATGCCCGTGCCTGCAGCATCGATCCCGAGCCGCGGCGCGTTCCGCCGGTCAGGCGGGCGCACGGGCGTCTCGACCCGGCGGTTGACGACCCCGACCGCCGACCAGGTCTGCCCGTTGAACCTGGCGAGCCGGACCTCGATGCCCTCGTAGCCGATCGGCAACCCGGCGGTGCCGCCCACGTTCGGGTTCGTGACGACGCGGTAGACGATCAGCGCCTGTCCGGCCGGGTTCATGGACAGCGCCGGCCATGACCCGGTCGATTCGTTCACGTCGAGATCGATGCCTGCCGGCGCCTCGAAGCGGGTCGCTCCAGGGTCGAGTGACGCGGCGTACATGCGGTCGGACCCGACGCCCGCCTCCTGCACCCAGCTCACGAGCAGGCGCCCTCCCTCTCCCGCCGCGATCCGCGGCCAGGAGGAGTCGAACTCCTGACCGACGTCGACCCGCTGAGCCGCCCACCAGCGACCGTCGGCGAACCTGCTGACGAAGATGTGCGTCCGGCGCCGCTCGACCTTCCGGTACACGATGCCCCCCGTGCCGTCGGGTGCCATCGCGACGCCGCCGACCTCGAGGACGTCACGGCTGGGACCGTCGATGACCGTCGCCGGGCGGACGGCGGCGCTCGCCGGGCCCACCTGGACGAGCATCCCCAGCGCGGCGATCGCCGCGATCGTGGCCACGCGCACGGGCACGGCGATCAGCCGGCGTCCGGGCACGCCGAGGGCACACGATGTCGGGAAGAGGAGGGGGGCATGCGGCAACGGACGGCGGAGCGGCGACCGTCCGATTCAGGCTAGGTCGCAGGGCCCTGTGACTCGTTTCGGACTGGAAACGATCTGGTGAAGTTTTTGTCACGACGAAGTGAACGCCGCGCCGGCGTCACTCCGCTTCGTCGTGGCGGCGATCGCGCAGCGGGCCGCCGGACTCCACGGCGAACTGGTGAACCGTGGAGAGCAGCGCCTCGAGCGCCACGCCGGACAGCGTCTCGTGCTCGACCAGCGCCTCGGCGGTCTCCAGCACGGAGTTCCAGTTGCGCTCGAGCACGGTCGTCGCCATGTACGACGCCTCGCCGACGAGCCGCTCGACCTCGCGGTCGATGAGGTTCAGGGTGTCGGGGCCGATCTGGCCCAGCTCCTGGAGCGAGTTCCCGAGGAACACCTCGCCCTGGCGCTCCCCGATCGTCACGGGGCCGAGCTCGTCGGACATGCCGTAGGCCGTCACCATCGCCCGCGCGAGCGACGTCGCCGCGTGGAGGTCGTCGTGGACGCCGGTCGACAGGCAGCCGAACTCCATGCGCTCGCCGGCGGCGCCTGCGAGCACGGAGACGAGCTCGCGGCGCAGGTCCGGCTCCTGGCGAACGGTCTGATCGCGATTGGTGAGCATGTGCGCGGCTGTGCCGAGCGTGCGGCCGCGGGCGACGATCGACAGCTTCTGCGCGGAGATCGTCTGCCCGATCGAGCGCGTGACGACCGCGTGGCACGCCTCGTGGACCGCGATCACCCAGCGCTCGTCGGGCGTGAGGATGTGGGTCTTCTTCGCCGGGCCGGCGACCACGCGGTCGATGGCCTCCTCCAGCGTCGGCTGGTCGATCGTCTCGCGACCCTCGCGGACGGTGAGCAGTGCCGCCTCGTTGATGACGTTGGCGAGCTCCGCGCCCGAGAACCCGGGACAGAGCTTCGCGACCTCGCGCAGGTCGGCGTCGCGGTCGATCGGCTTGCCCTTGGCGTGCAGCGTGAGGATCTCGTAGCGGCCGTGCACGTCGGGCACGTCGACGGTCACCTGGCGGTCGAAGCGACCGGGCCGCAGCAGGGCGTCGTCGAGGATGTCGGGCCGGTTCGTCGCGCCCATCACGACGATGCCGGCGTCGCCGCCGAAGCCGTCCATCTCGACGAGGATCTGGTTGAGCGTCTGCTCACGCTCGTCGTTGCCCTGGCCGATGCCCGCGCCGCGCTTGCGTCCGGCCGCGTCGAGCTCGTCGATGAAGATGATCGTCGGGGCGACCTTCCGCGCCTGCGCGAACAGATCGCGCACGCGAGCGGCGCCGACGCCGACGAGCGACTCGACGAAGTCCGAACCGGACATCGAGAAGAAGTTCGCTTTGGCCTCACCGGCGACCGCGCGGGCGATCAGCGTCTTGCCGGTGCCGGGCGGCCCGACGAGGAGCACGCCCTTCGGGGCGCTCGCCCCCATCGTCGCGTACTTCGACGGATCCTCGAGGTAGTCGCGGATCTCCTTGAGCTCGGCGAGCGCCTCCGGGTTGCCGGCGACGTTCGCGAACGTCACGCCGCTGCTCTGGCCCGACTTCTTGCGCCGTCCCGTGAACTTCGAGAACGACGCGATCCCCCCCGCGCCCTCGTCATCACTGAGACGCATGAAGAACGCGAACAGCGTCACCAGGAGCAGGATCGGAAGCAGGAACTGGACGAGGATCTTCTTGATCGGGATGTCCGACTGCTGATCCACGACGACGCGCGCCCCGGCCTCCTGGAAGCGCGCGAGCAGCTGCCCGGTGTTGGCGCCCGTCGCCGGATAGGCCGCCCAGAGCGTCTGCCCGGTGTCCGTGCGCACGACGACGCGGTTGTCCTGGTCGAGCATCACGACGCTGCCGATGCGCTCGGCGCGCGTGAGCTTCGTGACCTCCGTCAGCGTCGCCTGCCGGCCGGGCGAGCTGGGCTTGATGTCGCCGAGCAGCGAGAAGAAGACGATCAGGAGCCCGACGGCGGCCGCCAGCAGGAACCACGCGAGCGGATCCTTCAGGAGGATCTTGAGGACGCGGTTGCCGAAGTCGCGCAGCGCCTCGCGACGCTTGTAGCTCGCGGACTGCTTCTCCGCGATGACCGACTTCTTGGGCTGCTCTTTGGACGACACGTGGTTCCCGGTTCGGAGGGCCCGGACGCAGTGCACCCGGCGGAGTGGCGCGCGAGAGCCTAGGTCTCGGCCGCCGCACTCACGCAGTGCTTCACCGGAAAGACACAGGCCATTCACCAGTGGGCGACGCTCAGTTCACCTGACGTTCACATGACATGCACAGGGCCGTCTCGGCAGAAGGGAGCCGTTCACAATTTCTTCTCCAATCCGACACCCCCTGGTCACGAGACCGGGGCCGGCTGCACGCAGACTGGCAGGCGTCCGGCGACAGGTCCGTCCGCCGGTCCATGACCCGACCCCCGACTCGGAGACCTCAGCTCGTGACCCGACGCACGCCTGCAGTCCTGGCGGCCGCCCTCGCCGCCGTCCTCGCCCTCGCCGTCCCCGCCGTCGCGGGCGCCAAGTCGACGATCACGATGAGCGGCTCGACGTCGGTGTACCCGCTCGCGGCGAAGCTCGCCGGAGGGTTCGTGAAGTCCAACAAGGGGGTCGCGTCGTTCCGCCTGCTCCAGGGCGGGTCGGACATCGGGATCAACGACGTCGCCCGCGGCCGCGTGACATTCGGGATGTCCTCGCGCGACCCGCAGAAGTCCGATCCGGGCGGTCTGGTCTTCAACAAGATCGCCCGCGACGGCGTCTGCATCGTCACCCATCCGTCGAACCAGCTTCCCAACATCAGCCAGGCGACCGTGCAGGCGATCTTCTCCGGGCGCATCCGCAACTGGAAGGACGTGCCCGGAGCCAAGAAGACCGGGCCGATCGACCTCGTCACGCGAACGCCGGCCTCCGGTACCGCGGACGCCTTCCAGAACATCTTCATGGGCCTCAACCTGCGCGTCGCCGGCAACGCGAGCCAGAAGCCGTCGAACGGTCTCGTCGAGCAGGCCGTCCGCACCAACCCGTCCGCAATCGCCTACCTCGACTTCAAGTTCGTCGGAGGGACGGCGGTCAGCCCGTTCCAGGGCGTGCCGTGCAACCTTCGCAATGCGAAGTCCGGCCAGTACCAGGGCACTCGTAACCTCTGGCTCGTCACGCGCGGGCGCGCGAGCGGCGCTGCTGCGAAGTTCCTGCGCTGGGTGCAGGGCTCCAAGGGCCAGCGCGTCGTGGCCGACGGCTGGGTCTCCCTGCGCTGAGCGGCCGATGGCGTCGAGCGCAACCGCACCCGGACCGGCGATCCGGCGCCCCGTGGGCGCCGGCCGTCGTTCCGGCACGCGCCAGGACCGGTATGTGGAGTTCGCGCTCGGCCTGGTCGCCGCGACCGTGCTCGCGCTCTGCGCCGGGATGTTCCTCTTCGTGTTCCTCAAGGCGTGGCCGTCGTTCTCGGCCAACGGGCTGGGGTGGTTCGGCGACGGGCCCGTGGACACGCAGCTGGCGGACATCTTCAAGTCGCCGGCGGACCCCGACGCCTACGTGCGCCGGATCGGAGCGCTGCCGCTGCTGGTCGGCACGTTCATCACGACCGCCGGCGCGGTCGTCATGGGCCTCATCTTCAGCGTCTTCACCGCCGTCTTCATCGTCGAGTTCGCGCCCGCCTGGCTGAACCGCATCCTCGAGCCGGTGATCCGGCTGCTCGCGGCCGTTCCGTCCGTCGTGTACGGGCTGATCGGGATCCTCGTGCTCGTCCCGTTCGTCGCCGACACGTTCATCACCGAGTCGCGCAAGGAGTCGGTCGCCTACGTCGTCCAGCTGACGGGCGCCTCATGGTCGGTCGCGGCCGTGGTGCTCGCGGTGATGATCGTCCCGATCATGACCGCGATCATCGTGGACGCCCTACGCGCCGTCCCGAAGTCGTGGACCGAGGGCGCCGCCGCACTGGGCGTGAACCGCTGGCGCGTGATGTGGACGATCTCCGTCCGCACCGCGCGCCCGGCGATCATCGCCGCCGTCATCCTCGCAACGGCCCGCGCCCTCGGGGAGGCGATCATGCTCGCGATGGTCGCGGGGTCGATCGGGTTCATCCCCAACCCGCTCGACGGCCTCACGTTCTTCTTCGAGCCGGTGCGGCCGCTCGCCGCGGCGATCGTCGACAACGCCGAGGGCCTGAGCGTCATCCCCTTCGGCCAGACGATCTACGCCTTCGCGTTCATCCTGCTCGTCTCGAGCATGATCCTCTCGATCGGCGGCTACCTCGCCAAGCGCCCGATGCGCAAGTACGGGGTCCGGTCCTGATGACGACCGCGCCCGTCACCCCGCCCGTCCGTACGAAGGCGGTCGAGTCGAGTCGCAACTGGCCGCTGCTCGACCGCGTGATGCTCGCGTGCTGCTGGGTCGCCGGCGTCACCGCATGCCTTATCGCCTTCTCGATCGTCCTGTACATGGCGTTCAAGGGCCTGCAGTACCTCAGCCCGAGCCTGTTCGTCGAGCGACCGAACGCCGAGTTCGACCAGAGCAAGAGCGGCGGGTTCCTCGACCCGCTCGTCGGCACGCTGATCCTGACCGTCATGGGCACGGTCATCGCGATCCCGATCGCCGTCGCCACCGCCGTGTGGGTCACCGAATACGGGCGGCCGTTCTGGCTCGCCCGGACGGTCGAGTCGGGCGTCGAGATCATCGCGGGGACCCCCAGCATCGTGCTGGCGATCTTCGGCCTCATCATCTTCCAGGAGCGGGTCTTCGGGTTCCTCTCGTTCGAGGCCGAGGGCGGGTCGGTCTTCGGCCGCTCGTTCTTCACGGCCGCGGCGATGATGTCGCTGATCGCGCTGCCGCTGATCGTCGGTTCCACGCGCGAGGGGCTCCAGGCGATCCCCGGCCACGTGCGCGAGGCGTCCTACGCGCTCGGCAAGACGAAGGCCGCGACGATCCGCCGCGTCCTCCTCCCCTCGCTGCGCGCGCCGATCAGCACCGGGCACCGCGCTCGGCATGGGGCGCATCGCGGGCGACACCGCGATCGTCGTGATCCTGCTCGGCGCCTCGCTGCAGCTGCAGGGCTACGGGGACGTCCCGGGGCTGAGCACGCTGCGCGGCACCGGCAGCACGCTCACGAGCTACGTGTACACGAACTCCCCCGCGGGCGAGGGAGCCGCTCCGGAGAAGGCCTACGCCGCGGCGGTCGTGCTGCTCGTGATCGCGATCGGCCTGAACTTCGTGGTGGACCTCTTCGTCCGCCGGGATCCGACCAAGGCCGTCACGGCCGCTGCGAGGCGCTGAGCATGCACGACCCGATGCCCGACTCCGGACTGGTCGCCGACGGCGCCGGCCCCCCGCCGCCCGTGCGCCGCCTCGTCCCCGGCGACCAGCCCACGGTCGCCCTGCCGCCGCTGCCCGGGACCATCCCGGCGCCGCCCAGCGCCAACGGGGGGCCCGGCGGGACGGCGCCGACCGTGCGCCGCCGCGTCGACGCGCTCCCCGCCGACCGCGTCGTCGAGCGGATGCGCACCGACGACCTGCGGATCGCCTACGGCGGCAAGGAGGCCGTGAAGGGCGTCTCGATCCCGGTCAAGCGCGGCGAGGTGCTCGGGCTCATCGGCCCGTCCGGCTGCGGGAAGACCACGCTGCTGCGCTCGCTCAACCGGCTCACCGAGCTGACGCCCACCGCGACCCGCATGGGCCGGATCTTCCTCGACGACACCGACGTCGACACGATCGAGGTCACGGACCTGCGGCGCCGCGTCTCGATGGTCTTCCAGCAGCCCAACCCGTTCCCGATGAGCATCTTCGACAACGTCGCCTACGCCCTGCGCGAGCAGGGCAGCCGGAAGCCGCGCAGGTCGGCGCTGATGGAGCCCGTCACCGAGGCGCTGGAGCGCGCCGGCCTGCTGACCGAGGTCCAGGACAACCTCGACCACCCGGCGCTCCGCCTCTCCGGCGGCCAGCAGCAGCGGCTGTGCATCGCCCGCGCCCTCGCCGCGAACCCGGAGGTCCTGCTGCTCGACGAGCCGTGCTCGGCGCTGGACCCGAAGTCCACGCAGACGATCGAGGAGCTGATCGTGCGGCTGCGCGAGGAGGTCGCGATCGTGATCGTCACGCACAACCTGCAGCAGGCCCACCGCGTCGCCGACAAGGTGGCCTTCATGTACCTGGGCGACCTCGTCGAGTTCGGCGACGGCGACCAGCTCTTCTCCGCTCCGCGTGAGGAGCGCACGATCGACTACGTCTCCGGAGCCTTCGGATGAGCCACGGCGCTCTCCCGCTCGTCCTGGCGCTCGCAGGCCTCGTCCTGCTCGGGGCCGCCGGCTGCGAGTCCACGCAGGACAAGAGCGCCCGCCTGGCCAAGGCGTCCACCGGCATCGCCGCAGAGCAGGGCGTGAAGGTCACCCGTTCCAACACCGACGTGGAGGTCGTCGACACGGCCGTCATCACCGACGAGAACGGCTCGGCCGTCGTGGTGCGGATGCGCAACGAGTCCGCGCAGGCGCTGGCCGACGTGCCCGTGACGCTCGACGTCCTCGACCGGGCGGGCAAGACCGTCTTCACGAACACGACGCCCGGGCTCGAGCGGTCACTCACGCACGCGACGGTGATCCCCGCCAAGGGCGAGACCGTCTGGGTCAACGACCAGGTGTTCGCGACCTCGCCCCCGGCCGAGGTCGACGCGAAGGTCGGCGCGCCCGAGGACCGGGCACCGCCGGACGCCGCGGCGATCCGCGTCGGCAGGGCAACCCTCACCGAGGATCCCGTCAGCGGTCTCGCCGCCACCGGCACGGTCACCAATCCGGGATCCAAGGACCAGCGCCGCATCCTGCTCACCGCGGTCGCACGGAAGGGCGACACGATCGTCGCCGCCGGCCGCGGCGTGGTCGCGCGCGTGCGCGCCGGCAAGCGCGCACGTTTCAGGATCTTCTTCATCGGCGACCCCAAGGGCGCCGAGCTGACCGTCACCGCGACCCCGAGCCCCGCAGGCTGATGTCCGCGCACGACACCGCAGGCCCACCGCCCACCCGCGCTCGGCGAGCCCGGCGAGCAGTGCGTGCACTGCGGCGCCGTCCTGGCACCCGATCAGCGCTACTGCGTGAACTGCGGCCTGCGGCGCGCCGACCCGCGCGTGGAGTACCGGGAGCTGCTCGCGCCCACGGCGGGCGCCGCCCCGGCGGCCGAGGCGCCGCTCGCGCCCGCCGTGCCCGGGCCGGCCCCGTCCGACGGCGAGACCCGCACGGTCTCGCCGCTCGGCGCCGCGGTCGTGATCGGGCTGCTGCTCCTGGCGACGCTGCTGGGGGCGGTGCTCGGCCGCGGGAGCGACACTCCGGAACAGCCGGTGATCGTCGGCGCGCCCGCCGCGACCGGTCAACCGACCACCGCCGGCGCGCCCGTTGCGACGGCGGGCGGCACGGCCGCGGAGGCCGCGGCCGCCGGCGCCGCCGCCGGGGCGGCCGCGGGAGCCGCGTCGGGCTCGGAGAGCGACGCGTCCGGGTCGGACTCGGGCTCCTCGAGCTCCGGCTCGGGATCGTCGACGGCCGCGCCGAAGTCGAGCACCCCGGCGCCGTCGACCCAGGACTACGTCAAGAAGTCCAAGAAGCTGCCGGACAAGGTCGGCACCGGCGGCAAGGCGCCGCCGAAGGACGACGCCGCCCCGGGCGGCGGCTCCGAAGGGACGACGATCGGATGAGCCTCGTAGACCGCCTGTTCCCGCGCTCGCGCTCGAACGGGACCCCGCCGGCGCCGCTCGCCGCGGCGTCCGCAGCGCAACCCGCCGCCATGTCAGGAGTTCCAGAGTCGATGCCCTCCGCCCCTCCGGCTCAGGCCCAGACGCCGAGCCTCGCCCCCGACCTCCACGCCCGTCGCCACGAGCTCGCCCAGGAGCTCGCCGACCGCCAGTGGGACCTCGGCGGCATGACCTACGAGATGGCGATCCGTGACCACTTCCGTCTCGACGTGCTCGTCATGCACGCCTCTCGGCTGCAGCAGATCGACGCCGAACTGGCCGAGATCGAGCGCCAGATCCGGCTCGGGGATGCTGCCGCCGCGGGCGAATGCGCGGCATGCGGCGCAGCCCACAGCCGGGGTGCGGTGTACTGCTGGTCGTGCGGAGCTCAGCTGATTCCGGTAGAAACCGCAGGTACGTGATGCGCAGGAGGAACGCAGCGGCCGTCTCCGCGGCCGCCATGGCAGCTCTCGCTGCAGTGGCGGGCCCGGCTTCGGCTCAAGATGAGGCGCAGGGACAGGCGCCGGCCACCGGGGGTCAGGGATCCACGACGGCCACGCCCGCCCCTGCCTCGACGACCCCTGCTCCGGCCGCGCCGACGCAGGCAGCCGACCCCTCCGCACCGACCGATCTCGGCAGCCTCGAGGTCGAGGTCGACAAGGTCCCGCCGGCCGCCAAGAAGAAGAGCTCCGAGGAGCAGCGTCGCGAGGGCGCTCGCCGCTTCCTCAAGCAGGAGGCCAAGTCGCAGGACACGCCGCTCGCGCCGACCACGACCGACCCCGCGGCCGACCCGTTCAGCGACCTGCCGTCCCCGCTCCTCGCGCCGCCGGTCACCGGCGTCCCGAACGTCGTCATCGACTCGCTGCGGATCCCGCCGTTCCTGCTCCCGATCTACCAGGCCGCCGGCGTCGAGTACGGCGTGCGCTGGGAGATCCTCGCCGCGATCAACGAGATCGAGACCGACTACGGCCGCAACCTGAACGTGAGCTCGGCCGGCGCGCTCGGCTGGATGCAGTTCATGCCGGGCACCTGGGAGACGTACGGCGTCGACGCCAACGGCGACCGGCGCAAGGATCCCTACAACCCCGTCGACGCGATCTTCGCGGCGGCGCGGTACCTGCGCGCGGCCGGCGCCGACACCGACCTGCGCAAGGCGATCTTCGCCTACAACCACGCCGACTGGTACGTCAACGACGTCCTGGCGCGCGCCCGGTCGCTCGCGGCACTGCCGACGGATGTCGTCGGCGCGCTGACCGGCCTGACGATGGGCCGCTTCCCCGTCGAGGGCGAGGCGAGCTACCCGGACGCCGTACTCCGCCACCGACCGCAAGGACGGCGACGGCGCCTCGGTCTCGATCGCGAGCACGCGCGGCCGCTCCGGCGTCGACATCACGTCCGCCGACGGCGCCGCCGTGATCGCCGTCCAGGACGGCCGCGTCGTCGCGATGGGCCGCAGCAAGCGTCTGGGGCGCTTCATCCAGGTCCGCGACGTCTACGGCAACACGTACACCTACGGGCACCTCGCGAGCCTCAGCGCCCTGCACATCGTCGCCAAGGAGCGACCGGCCGACGAGGCCAAGGCCGCCGCCGGCACGCACTCACACGACGAGGATCCGGCACCGACGAGCGCCGCCACGGCGGGCAGGCGTGGCACGGGCGGGACGAACACCGTCACGGCGCCCGCCAAGGTCGCCGCGGCCGCCGCCAAGCCCAAGCCGGTGAAGGAGCGCCTGTTCGCCGACCCGGCGCGCCCCCGCTCGTTCGCCGCCGGCGGCCAGCGCCAGCTGAGCGACGAGCCGGATCCGTCACAGGCGCAGGCGGTCCCGCAGGACGCACTCGGCCAGTACCTCGCCAAGCCGTATGGGCTGCGCCGCAACGACGTCGCGCTGAAGCCGCTGCGCAAGGGCTCGCGCGTCATCTCGGGCACGATCCTCGGCCGCACCGGCGCCGTCTCGCACCAGTGGCAGCCGCAGACGCACCTGCGCTTCGAGGTCCGCCCGTCCGGGACCTCCGCGCCGCGCATCGACCCCACGCCGATCCTCGACGGCTGGCGGCTGCTGGACTCGACGAAGCTCTTCCGCGCCCGCAGCGCCTCGTCCGGCTCCGGCGACGCGACGATCGGGCAGATCCTGCTGATGGGCAAGGAGGCGCTCGAGCGCCGCGTCCTGGCCAACCCGGACATCGACATCTACGCGTGCGGCCGCCAGGACATCCGCGCCGGGATCGTCGACCGCCGCGTGCTCGCGACGCTGGAGTTCCTCGCCGCGAGCGGCCTGAAGCCGACCGTCACCTCGCTGCGCTGCGGGCACGGCTACTACACCGCGAGCGGCAACGTCTCCCACCACTCCAGCGGCGACGCGATGGACATCGCGATGATCAACGGGACGCCGATCATCGGCCACCAGGGCGAGGGCTCGATCACGGACATCGCCGTGCGCAAGCTGCTCACGCTGCAGGGCACGATGAAGCCGGCCCAGATCATCACGCTGATGGAGTACGCGGGGACGGACAACACGTACGCGATGGGCGACCACGACGACCACATCCACGTCGGGTTCCAGCCCCAGTTCGGCGACAACCCGGCCGCCGGAAAGGCCACCGCTGCCGTGCTGCAGCCCGGTCAGTGGAGCCGTCTCATCGGCCGCCTGGGCGCGATCGAGAACCCCGCCGTGCCGCTGAAGCCGAGCCGCTACGCGGTGAAGGTCAAGCTCAAGGTCCGCGCATCGCGCTGACCGGCGTTCGCCGGATCTTCACAGCACGATCACAGCGCGGCGTCAGCCTTCGGGGCGCCCGTGATGACGCCTTCCGACACCTCCGCCTGCGCCGCCTGCGGCGCAGGACTGGACGCTGACCAGCGCTACTGCC
>CAWGLQ010000026.1:0-14656 GCA_963823375.1 uncultured Actinomycetes bacterium
CATGCGGCGCAGCCCACAGCCGGGGTGCGGTGTACTGCTGGTCGTGCGGAGCTCAGCTGATTCCGGTAGAAACCGCAGGTACGTGATGCGCAGGAGGAACGCAGCGGCCGTCTCCGCGGCCGCCATGGCAGCTCTCGCTGCAGTGGCGGGCCCGGCTTCGGCTCAAGATGAGGCGCAGGGACAGGCGCCGGCCACCGGGGGTCAGGGATCCACGACGGCCACGCCCGCCCCTGCCTCGACGACCCCTGCTCCGGCCGCGCCCACGCAGGCCGCCGACCCCTCCGCACCGACCGATCTCGGCAGCCTCGAGGTCGAGGTCGACAAGGTCCCGCCGGCCGCCAAGAAGAAGAGCTCCGAGGAGCAGCGCCGCGAGGGCGCTCGCCGCTTCCTCAAGCAGGAGGCCAAGTCGCAGGACACGCCGCTCGCGCCGACGACGACCGACCCCGCGGCCGACCCGTTCAGCGACCTGCCGTCCCCGCTCCTCGCGCCGCCGGTCACCGGCGTCCCGAACGTCGTCATCGACTCGCTGCGGATCCCGCCCTTCCTGCTCCCGATCTACCAGGCCGCCGGCGTCGAGTACGGCGTGCGCTGGGAGATCCTCGCCGCGATCAACGAGATCGAGACCGACTACGGCCGCAACCTGAGCGTGAGCTCGGCCGGCGCGCTCGGCTGGATGCAGTTCATGCCGGGCACCTGGGAGACGTACGGCGTCGACGCCAACGGCGACCGGCGCAAGGATCCCTACAACCCCGTGGACGCGATCTTCGCGGCGGCGCGGTACCTGCGCGCGGCCGGCGCCGACACCGACCTGCGCAAGGCGATCTTCGCCTACAACCACGCCGACTGGTACGTCAACGACGTCCTGGCGCGCGCCCGGTCGCTCGCGGCACTGCCGACGGATGTCGTGGGCGCGCTGACCGGCCTGACGATGGGCCGCTTCCCCGTCGAGGGCGAGGCGAGCTACCCGGACGCGTACTCCGCCACCGACCGCAAGGACGGCGACGGCGCCTCGGTCTCGATCGCGAGCACGCGCGGCCGCTCCGGCGTGGACATCACGTCCGCCGACGGCGCCGCCGTGATCGCCGTCCAGGACGGCCGCGTCGTCGCGATGGGCCGCAGCAAGCGTCTGGGGCGCTTCATCCAGGTCCGCGACGTCTACGGCAACACGTACACCTACGGGCACCTCGCGAGCCTCAGCGCCCTGCACATCGTCGCCAAGGAGCGACCGGCCGACGAGGCCAAGGCCGCCGCCGGCACGCACTCACACGACGAGGATCCGGCACCGACGAGCGCCGCCACGGCGGGCAGGCGTGGCACGGGCGGGACGAACACCGTCACGGCGCCCGCCAAGGTCGCCGCGGCCGCCGCCAAGCCCAAGCCGGTGAAGGAGCGCCTGTTCGCCGACCCGGCGCGCCCCCGCTCGTTCGCCGCCGGCGGCCAGCGCCAGCTGAGCGACGAGCCGGATCCGTCACAGGCGCAGGCGGTCCCGCAGGACGCACTCGGCCAGTACCTCGCCAAGCCGTATGGGCTGCGCCGCAACGACGTCGCGCTGAAGCCGCTGCGCAAGGGCTCGCGCGTCATCTCGGGCACGATCCTCGGCCGCACCGGCGCCGTCTCGCACCAGTGGCAGCCGCAGACGCACCTGCGCTTCGAGGTCCGCCCGTCCGGGACCTCCGCGCCGCGCATCGACCCCACGCCGATCCTCGACGGCTGGCGGCTCCTGGACTCGACGAAGCTCTTCCGCGCCCGCAGCGCCTCGTCCGGCTCCGGCGACGCGACGATCGGGCAGATCCTGCTGATGGGCAAGGAGGCGCTCGAGCGCCGCGTCCTGGCCAACCCGGACATCGACATCTACGCGTGCGGCCGCCAGGACATCCGCGCCGGGATCGTCGACCGCCGCGTCCTCGCGACGCTGGAGTTCCTCGCCGCGAGTGGCCTGAAGCCGACCGTCACCTCGCTGCGCTGCGGGCACGGCTACTACACCGCGAGCGGCAACGTCTCCCACCACTCCAGCGGCGACGCGATGGACATCGCGATGATCAACGGGACGCCGATCATCGGCCACCAGGGCGAGGGCTCGATCACGGACATCGCCGTGCGCAAGCTGCTCACGCTGCAGGGCACGATGAAGCCGGCCCAGATCATCACGCTGATGGAGTACGCGGGGACGGACAACACGTACGCGATGGGCGACCACGACGACCACATCCACGTCGGGTTCCAGCCCCAGTTCGGCGACAACCCGGCGGCCGGGAAGGCCACCGCGGCCGTGCTGCAGCCCGGTCAGTGGAGCCGTCTCATCGGCCGCCTGGGCGCGATCGAGAACCCCGCCGTGCCGCTGAAGCCGAGCCGCTACGCGGTGAAGGTCAAGCTCAAGGTCCGCGCATCGCGCTGACCGGCGTTCGCCGGATCTTCACAGCACGATCACAGCGCGGCGTCAGCCTTCGGGGCGCCCGTGACGACGCCTTCCGACACCTCCGCGTGCGCCGCCTGCGGCGCCGGACTGGACGCTGACCAGCGCTACTGCCTGAACTGCGGCGCCGCCGCGCCGGCTGCCGCGGACGCGGACGTGCGCCCGCTGCTGGCGGAGCCGCCCGTCGCGCCCGCCGCCGCTCCGGCGCTCGCTGCGGCGGGGGCGCCGCGCCTCGCCGTCCTTCCCGGGCGCGAGGTCTCGCTCGGGGTCGCCGTCGGGGTCTTCGCCTTCGTCCTGGGGATCGCAGCCTGGGCCGGCGCGAAGACGACGAGCGGCCCGGGTCCCGTCCCGATCGAGATCGCCGCCGCCCCCGCGCCCGCCCCCGCCGTGGCGAACCCGGATGCGGCCACGACGGAGACGGACGTGCCCGCGGAAGCGGTGACCGAGACGACACCGCTCGACGTGACCGACGCGCCGCTCGAGGAGGTGCCCGTCAGCGACGTGCCCGTGACGACGAGCGACACGAGCACGGACACCGCGACGGACGACACGACGACGTCCGGCGACGACACGACGCCCGCCGCCGATGAGGACACGACGGCAGCGGACGAGCCGTCGACGCCCCCGCTGAAGCACGTGTGGCTGATCTCGCTCACCGGCCAGGGGTACGAGACCCTGTTCGACCCCGAGGGCCAGGGGCCGTACCTGGCGAAGGACCTGACGAAGAAGGGCACCCTCCTCTCGCGCTACTTCGGCGTCACCACAGGGGGCCTCGCGAACGGCGTGGCGCTGGCATCCGGCCAGGCCCCGAACGCCGCAACCCGGGCGGACTGCCCGTCGGTCGCCGACCTGACACCCGGGACCATCGGCAAGGACGAGCAGGCGGCGGGCAGCGGCTGCCTCTACTCGACCGACGTGTTCTCCGTCGCCGACCTCCTCTCCGCCAGGACGCGCCAGTGGCGCGCCTACGCGGGCGCGCTCGACGCGACGGGCCCCTGCCCCAAGCCGGTCGCCGGCTCCCCCTTCCCCGCGCCGCGCGTGCCGTTCCTGGCGTTCCGCACGATCACCGAGGACGCGACCTGCGCCGACCGGATCACGGGGCTGAGCCGGCTCACGAGCGACCTCGCCGCCGCGAAGACGACTCCGGCGCTCTCCTACATCGTCCCGGGCCCGTGCGAGGACGGCAGCACGGCGCCGTGCTCACCGGGTACGGCGGCAGGCCTCGCCGCGGCCGACGCGTTCCTGCGCCGCACCGTGCCGCCGATCCTCGCCTCGGCCGCCTACAAGGACGGCGGGGCGATCGTGATGTTCGGCGACCAGGCCCCGCAGGGCGCCCCCGGCGCCGACACGAGCGCGTGCTGCGACACCCGGCCCTGGCAGGGCAAGGACATCGCGACGGCCGGCGGCGGGCGGACCGGCGCGCTCGTGCTCTCGCCCTTTGCGAAGGGCGGCACCGTCGTCGATGCGCCGCTCGACCACTACGACCTGCTGAAGAGCGTCGCGCTCGGGCTCGAGCTCAGCCCCCCGGGCTACGCCGCCCGCAAGGAGGTCACCGGCCTCCCGCGCGAGACGTGGGACGCCTGGAAGCCCGCGGCGTCCGCGGCGCGGCGCTGACCGGCGTCCCCGTCAGGCGGCCCGGGGGCGCGCGACGTCGTCCAGCGTCACCGGCACACGCCCGCGCGCGG
Source organism: uncultured Actinomycetes bacterium (assembly GCA_963823375.1). Lineage (GTDB taxonomy): Bacteria > Actinomycetota > Thermoleophilia > Solirubrobacterales > Solirubrobacteraceae > F1-60-MAGs163. The sequence goes on from CAWGLQ010000026.1 coordinate 4,099, forward strand.
CCGTGAGGATGCTCTCGACCGCGGCGACGTGCCGGCGGTTCTCGAGGTCGCGCGGCTTGACGTCCAGGCGCAGCACGCGCCCTGCGGTCGCCGCGCGCGCCCGGGTCAGGCACGGCGCGACCATCCGCCTGATCGCGCCGGTCGGCAGCGAGAGCGCCGGGCCGAGCGCCGTGCCCCCGGAGGGACCGTCCGGGCGGTAGAGCCGATGCGCACCGGCCCACCAGGCGAAGCGCCGCGGCAGCGTCGCGTGCAGTGCGGCGGTGTAGGCGTAGGCCGGGGCGACGAAGCCCGTGGGCTCCAGGCCGGCGAGCCGCAGGATCCGCCAGCCCGACTCGACCGCCCGGCGCGTCTCGTCGGCGTCCAGGCGGGCGAACTCGGCGTCGGGACGGTGGCCGCGGGTGAAGGGCGCGGCCGGATGCCAGCCCGTGCGCCACTCGCAGTTGTCGCGCAGCCCGTGCTGGGCGATCGCGTCGCCCTTCGCGCGGCGGTCGGCGAGCCAGTCCACGAGGCCCTCGTCGCGGTCCTGCAGCGGGTGCAGGTCCGGCGCGGGGACGACGAGCAGCGTCGCGCGCCCGATGCCGTGGTCGCTCAGCCAGTCGCGCACGAGCGCGACCTTCTCGAAGGTCGCCGGCTCGACGTCGTGAATCGCGACGGCGATCTCGGTCCGGTCGGTCCTCATGCGGCCCGCGCGCTCCCGCGCTCGGTGTCGGCGGTCCCCGCGTGACGCACCCGTGCGCGCTCGTACCCCTCGGCCAGGCGCAGCATCGATGCCTCCCAGGTGCGCTCGCGCACGTCCGTCCGCGCGCGGTCGGCGAGCGCGGTCGCATAGCGCGGCGCCCGCACGAGCGCGAGCACCGCGTCGGCGAGCATGCGCGCGTCCGCGGGGCGCAGCAGGCCATTGACGCCGTTGCGCACGATGCCCCGCGGGCCGCCCTCGTCGACGGCGACGACCGGCAGGCCGCTCGCCTGCGCCTCGAGCAGGACCTGCCCGAAGGTGTCGGTGCGGCTCGCGAAGAGGAAGACGTCGGCGGTGGCGTAGGCGCGTGCGAGCTCGTCTCCCGAGAGCCAGCCCAGGAACGTCGCGTGCTCGCCGACGCGCTCGCGCAGCAGGCCCTCCTCCGGTCCGCCCCCTGCGAGGCACAGGTGCAGGCGCGGATCGGCGGCGCGCGCCCGCAGGAACGCGGAGGCGAGCAGGTCGGCGCCCTTCTCGCGCGTCAGCCGGCCGGCGTACAGGACGGTCACGGCGCCGTCCGGGACGCCGGGCAGCCCGGCGGGGTCGCGCAACTCGGGACGGAAGCGCCCGATGTCGACACCGCGGTCCCAGCGGCCGATGCGGCCGGCGCCGATCCCGAGGTCGAGCAGCGCGTCGTCGGACTCCGCGCTCGGCGACAGCACCGTGTCGCAGCTCCCGTAGAACGCGGCGAGCGCGAAGCGCATGCCGGCCTCCAGCCGCGGGTCCTGCGCCCGCAGGCCGGCGTAGGCGGCGAGCTCGGTGTGGTAGCTGCCGGCCACCGGGAGGTGCATCAGGCGCGCGATCGCGGCCGCGGCGACACCCGCCGGACCCGGGGAGCAGACGTGGACGAGGTCGTAGCGCCCGTCGGCGAGTGCGCCGACGATCGCCGGCATGCTCGGCACGCCGACCTGCAGCCCCGCGTAGAAGGGGACGTCGACCTCGCGGACGGCGGGCAGCCGCCGGTCGACGTGCGGGTCGGTTCCGACGACCTCGACGTCGAACCCGGGAACGCCGCGCGCGCGCAGCTCGTCGAGCGTGTGCGTGACGCCGTGCATCCCGCCGACGCCGTCGGCCACGAGGGCGACGCGGGGACGCTCCGGCGCGCGCCCGGCGAGCTTCTGCCGCTCCCGTGCGAGAAACGCCGTCGCCGGCGCGTACGGCAGCGCCGGCAGCGCCGCGTCGAAGAGCCCGTGCGCGACCTCGGCGTATCCCGTGCCGGTCGCGGCGGCATCGAGCACCCGGTCCACGGCGACGCTGAGCCGCCGCTCGTGCTCGCGCCGGGCCCGGCGGAAGAGCGCCGCATGCTCGAAGTCGTCGGCCTGCAGATGGTCCAGCAGCGCCGGGAGATCGGCATCGCCGAGCCCGACCGCGTCGAGGTACGCGCGCAGCAGTGCGCGCCCGTCCTGCGGCCCGACGTCGCCGTCGGCGCTCCCGCCGCGCGCGTCGGCGTCGTCCATGAACCGCTGCAGCATCGTGATCACGCGCTGGGGGTCGGGCGGAGGGACGTCGGCGCCGAGACCGAGGGTCCGCGCGGCGATCGCGATCGCCGCGTGCGCCCACTTCGCGGCGCTGCCCTGGTCGCCGCAGGCCTCCGCGCGGCCGGCCATCACGTGCCCGAGGAACTCCTGCGGCGTCGCCGCCGCCGGAGTCGCGGTCCAGGTCCGCCCGATGTCCACGCCCGCGTGGTCGTCGCTGCCGCCGACCCCCGTCCCGCCGTGCGTCTCGATGTAGATCGCCGCGGGCGCGTTGAGCTCCGGGGCACGCGAGCCGTTGCGTGTCTCCCAGACGGGGAACAGGCGGGCGAGGCGGCTGCGATGGGCCGGCGTGAGCGGCGCGGCGACCGCGTAGAACGGGTGGGCCAGCGCGCACGCGATCCCACGGGCGTGCAGCTCCCCGGCGCAGCGCTCGAGGTCGTCGCGGTGGGCCTGCAGCCAGGCGTGGTCGTCCGGCGTGATGTCCCAGCAGAGGACGTGGACGGCCTGCGGCTCATCGCGGAACTGCGCCGTCAGCTCGACGGAGATGAACACGTCGGGCCGGTCGGCGATCTCCAGGCAGCCGTCGATCGTGTCGTGATCGGTGATCGTCACGACGTCCATCCCGCGGCGCTTGGCGAGCACGTAGACCTCCTCCGGAGGCGTCGCGCACTCCGGGAGCCCCACCGCCCGCTGGACACCGAGCCCCGCGATCGTGGAGGCCGTGGAGTGACAGTGCAGATCGGCCTTCGAGGTCATGGCCTGCTCCTCGTCATCGGCTCACGCGGCCGCCCGGTCGGCGGACGCCGGTGTCAGCAGTGCGGCGGTCGCGCCCTGCAGCTCGGCGAGCGCGGGGCGATGCTGGGGCTGGACCTCGAGGAGCAGCGGCGCGGCATGGCCGGACGCGGTGGCGGCAAGGCGCGCCCACGGCAGCGAGCCGGCTCCGGGCGCGAGGTGCAGGTCGAGCCTGAGCGGGTCGATGCCCGCCACGTCGACGGGCGTCCGGCGCGCGCCGAGGTTGTCGTGGACGTGGAAGAGGACGACGTCCCGCGCACATGCCGCCGCAATCCCGGCGGGGTCGGCCCCGCTGATGTCGCACGTGAGATGCAGGTGCCCGAGGTCGAGCAGCATCCCCGCGGCGGGCGAGTCCAGGCGCCGGACGAGGTCGCGCACGGCGATCGGGTCGTGGCACATCCGGCGCGGTCCCGGGAACACGGGCGCGAGGTTCTCGATCGCGACGGTGACGCCAAGCGTGTGCGCCTGCTGGAGGTGCTGCGCCAGGGAGCGTTCCTCGAGCAGAGCGCGCTCCCGGATGGTCTCGGCGTGCGGCCCGTGATCATCCGGGAAGTTCAGTCCGTGGTAGGCGACGAGCTCCGCGCCCGCCTCGGCGGCGTGCTCCAGCAGCCCGGCGAACGCACGATCCGCGCCGGCGGTGCCGGCGCTGAGGTCGTCCGGCGCGTGGAGGACGAGCCGCAGCCCGGACGGGTCCAGGAGCGCCCGCAGTGCGCGGGCGTGCGCGCGGAGCGCCGCAGGCTCCTGCAGGACAGCGCGCGGAGGCGCGTGGAACTGGATCCAGCGGAAGCCCGCCCCGACATGCTCACCGAGCGCCCGCCCCGTCGGCCACTGCCCGCGCGGGACGTTCAGCCCGAGTCGGAGCGCCAGGTCGTGAGGTTCTGCGCGGTACACGACTGCAGTTTCGACACCCGCGCATTTGCAGGTGTTTTCGTCGTGTGACGGGGACGTGAAGAACCGGAGAACGGCTCAGGCCTGCGCGGACTGCGCCGCGCGGGCCTCGAACGCCTCGAGCTCCGCGTACGCGTCCTCGACGGCGCGCTTGGCGGCCGTGTGGCGCGCCTGCGACTTCGCGCTCTCGTACGCGGTCGCCCAGGCCGCGGGGTCCGCGAGCTCCTCCTCGACGACGGCGAAGTCCGCCTCCGCCCGCTCGATCGCGGCCTCGAGCCGGGCCTGCTCCTTCTGGCGGTTCTTCGATGGCCCCTTCGGCTTCTCCGCGGGCCGTGCCGCCGGCTCGGCCGCCATGCCGTCGGGACGCCGCGCGTCGGAGGGCGCCGACGAGCGCTCACGCGCCGGAGGCGGCGGGCCGTTCCCGAGGCCGAGCGCCTTGCGCTCCTCGCGCACCCGCGCGTACTCCGCCCAGCCGCCGACGTACGAGCGCAGCGTGTAGTCCTCGACCGCGATCGTGCGCGAGCCGACGGCGTCGAGCAGCGCGCGGTCGTGCGTGACGAGCAGCAGCGATCCGGGGAACGCCTGGAGCGCATCCTCGAGCGCCTCGCGGCTCTCGAGGTCCAGGTGGTTCGTCGGCTCGTCGAGCACGAGGACGTTGGCGCCGCCGGTGACGAGGATCGCGAGGCCCAGGCGCTTGCGCTCGCCGCCGCTGAGCCCGTCGAGCGGCTTCTCGACCTCCTCGCCCGAGAACAGGAAGCGCCCGAGCAGGGCGCGAGCCTCGTTCGGGGTGAGGCCGGTGCGCTTGACCGCCGCCTCGAGCACCGTGCGCGCGCCGCCGAACTCCAGCTCCTCTCCGTGCTGGGAGAGGTAGCCGACGGTGACGTTGTGCCCCGTGCGCAGACGCCCCTCGGCGAACGGCGCCTGCCCGGCGAGCGCCTTGATCAGCGTCGTCTTTCCCGTGCCGTTCATCCCGACGAGCGAGACATGCTCGCCGCGCTCCAGCCACAGCTCGGCGTCGTGCAGCAGCGTGCGCGGCGACGCCGGGTCGCCGACCTCCAAGCGCCCGTCCTCGAGCTCGAAGATGACGCGCCCCGACCGCTCGGGCTTCTTGAACTGGAAGCCCAGCTCGCGCGTGTCCTTGGGCTCCCGCGTGATCCGCCCGGCTTCCATCTTCTTGAGCTTCTTGGCGCGGTCCTGCGCCTGGCGCGCCTTGGTCGCCTTCGCCGAGAACCGCTCGACGAAGCGCTCCATCCGCGCGATCTCCGCCTCCTGCTTGGCGATCGCCTTCCCGAGCGCCAGCTCACGCGCGGCCTGCTCCCGGCGCCAGGCGTGCCAGGGGCCCTTGAAGAAGCGCGAGCGGCCGGCCTCGATCTCCAGGACGCAGGTGCCGACGGCCTCCAGGAACCAGCGATCGTGCGCGACCAGGACGATCGCGGCGTCGAGCCCGACGAGCGTCTCCTCAAGCCACTCCAGCGACTCGATGTCGAGGTGGTTCGTCGGCTCGTCGAGCAGCAGCAGGTCCGGTCGCGAGGCCAGCACCCGCGCGAGCGAGGCGCGGGTCAGCTCGCCGCCGGAGAACGTGGCGAGCTGCCGGTCGAGGTCCGCATCGACGAACCCCAGGCCGTGGACGACGTTCGTGACGCCCTCGCGCCAGGTGTAGCCGCCGGTGGCCTCGAACCGGGCCTGCACGCCCGCGTAGGCCTCGATCGCGCGCTCGTCGCCCTCGGCCATCGCCTGCTCCAGCCGGGCGAGCTCCGCCTCGAGCTCCAGCGGCTCGGTGCAGCCCGACAGCACGTAGTCGCGCAGCGCGAGGTCGCGCTCGCGCGGGGGGCGCTGGTCGTGCAGCGCGATCCGGGCGCCCTTCTCGAACACGATCTCACCGCCGTCGACCGACGTCTGGCCCGCGAGCATCCGCAGCAGCGTCGTCTTCCCGGCGCCGTTGCGACCGGCGATCGTCATCCGGTCGCGCCGCTCGAGCTTGAACGAGACGCCCCGGAGCAGGGGCTCGCCGGCCATGTCCTTGGCGAGGTCGGAACTGATCAGCACGGCCACGCCCCCATGCTACGAGCGCGGCGTGACTGCGGTCTCTCACGGAAGGACGACGGGCGCCGATCGGCGAAGATCACCCGACGATGAACAAGTCCGACGCCACCGACGCCGCAACGACGATCTTCGCCACGCTGGCGATCTTCCTTCAGGTCCTGGTGGTGCTCGTCGCGCTGCTCGCGTTCGTCGCGCTCTTCTCGCAGGGTGCGCGGCGCCTCCTCGTCGGACTGCGCGACACGTTCGCCGGCAGCGAGCTGTGGATCGGATTCGTCATCGCCCTCGCCGCGACGCTCGGCAGCCTGTTCTTCTCCGAGGTCTCCGACTTCATCCCGTGCCGGCTGTGCTGGTTCCAGCGGATCGCGATGTACCCGCTCGTGATCATCCTGCTGGTCGGCGCGATCCGCCGGGACCGGGCGGCCGTCTACTACGCGCTGCCGTTCCCGATCATCGGCCTGATCATCGGCGGCTACCACAAGTACATCGAGATCCATCCCGAGGCCGAGAGCGCCGGCTGCAAGATCGGCGCCCCGTGCGCGACCAAGTGGATCAACGAGTTCGGGTTCGTGACGATCCCCGTGCTCGCCCTCTCGTGCTTCGCGGCGATTCTCGTGCTGCTCCTGTTCGCGCGCTCCAGCGGCCGCGCGGCGACGCGCGCCGAGGCCGAGGAGGCCGAGGAGGAGTCAGCCCTGGGGCAGCCCAGCTCCGCTGCGCTGGAAGGCGAGTAGCAGCTCGTTCTCGTGCGCGACGCGCTCCGGCGTCGCGCCCAGGTCGCGGAACATCGCCTTCAGCCGCCGCAGCCCCTCTGGCGGGTACGCGGCGATCTCGGCGGCAAGGGCGACGGCGGCCGCCTCCGCGCGGGCGGCCGGCGCGGTGCGCGTGAGCAGCCCGAGCGCCAGCGCCTCCTGCATCCCGACGACGCGCCCGGTGAAGACGAGGTCCTTCGCACGGGCCACGCCCACCAGCGGCGCGAGCCGCGCCGGGCCGACGGGCACGCCGAGCCGCGCCCCCGCCCACGCGAGCTTCAGGTTGTCGCCGCCGACACGCAGGTCGCTGCCCGCGACGAGCTCGGCGCCGGCCCCGACGCAGTTGCCCACGCACACGCACACGACGGGCGCCGGAAACGCATCGAGCGCGGCGTAGAGCTCGCCGAACGCCTCCATCCGGGCGACGCCGCCGGCCGCGTCGAGCCGCTCCCCGACGTCGGCCCCGGCGCAGAACGCGCGGGTGCTCGTGGTCGAGAGGACGAGGACGCGCAGGTCGGGATCGCCCGCGAGCTCGGTGAGCACGGCGACCAGCTCGGCGATCGTGGCGGTGTCGAGGGCGTTGCGCACCTCGGGACGATCGAGGCGGACGATCTCGATCCCGTCGTCGCGGCGGTCACGCTGAAGGGCGGGCATGCCGCGAGGTTCTATACGATGCGAGCCGTCATGTTCCGCGTCCTCGCCCTCCTCCCCACCGGTCTGCTGATGTTCCTCCTGCTCGCGCCCGCCGCGCTGGCCGACACGCAGGAGCCCGTCAGCGGCGAGGGGACGTACGGCATGGCCAACGACAAGGTCGTGACGAACCACTGGTTCGCGGCCATCCTCTTCTTCCCGCTGTTCATCCTGTGCATGAGCCTGCTCCAGTGGCGGCTCGACAAGCGCAAGGAGCAGCGCAAGGCGATCAGCAAGCGGCTCACGGCCGATCGCCGCTGGCAGTCCGGCTGGTAGCCGGATCTTCACACCGCCCCCGGCGGGCGCTGCAACTGTGCGGGTGCGACGCGAGCACCCTCCTCGCTCTCAAGACGCCCCGGGGCCGCACCCCCGGGGCGTCGTCGTTTCCGGCGGCGTAGGGTCCGCCGCATGAGCGAGATCGACGAGGTGCGCTACGAGCGCGTCGGCGCCGCCGGCCTGCTGACCATCGACCGGCAGGCGCGGCGCAACGCCGTCGACGGGCCGACCGCCGAGCGGCTGCTGGAGGCCTACCGCGCGTTCGAGGCCGATGACGACGCGCGCGTGCTCGTCGTCACCGGTGCCGGAGGTGTGAGCTTCTGCGCCGGCGCGGATCTCAAGGCGATCGCGTCGTTCGCGCCGCGCCTGGAGGCGCCCGAGGGGCCGTTCGGCTTCACGCGCCTGACGCCGAGCAAGCCCGCGATCGCGGCGATCGAGGGCTGGTGTCTGGCCGGCGGCCTGGAACTGGCGCTCTGGTGCGACCTGCGGATCGCGTCGGCGGGCTCGCAGATCGGCTTCCCGGAGCGCCGCTGGGGCGTGCCGCTGATCGACGGCGGGACGCAGCGCCTGCCGCGCGTCGTCGGCCTCGGCCGCGCGCTGGACCTCATCCTGACCGGCCGGATCATCGACACCGCGGAGGCGCATGGCATGGGACTCGTGAACGAGGTGGTCCCGGACGGCGACGCCGTCGACCGGGCACTCGCGATGGCCCAGGGCATCGCCGAGTTTCCCCAGGCGACGATGCTCGCCGACCGGCGCGCGGCGCTGGAGGCGCAGGGACTCCCGCTCGCCGACGGGCTCGCCCTGGAGGCCCAGGCGGGCCCTCAGGTCTTCGCCGACGCCGTGGAGGGCGCCGGGCGCTTCGCCGGGGGCGCCGGACGCGGCGGCGCGGGCGCGGGCGTCTAGCGCATCGCGCCGCGTCGGTTGCGACAATCGGCGCGCTTCTGGCACCGCGGCGCTCCGCGTCGTGTGGTCGCTCATGGCTTTCTGGAAGGACCCCATGCCCCGCCGCATCCTGCTCGCCCCGCTTGCGCTGTTCGCTGTGCTGGCCGTTCCCGCGCCGGCCATGGCGGCCGACCCGATCGCGTCGGTGACGACCCCGGCATCGCCGTTCCAGCCGTTCCTGGACGCGAGTTCTCCGGCGACCTTCACCGTGGCGGGAACCTCGTCGCTTCCCGAGGTGAGCCTGCAGTGCGTCCACGGCTCCCCGGGCGAGGCACCGGGCTCGTACGTCATCTCCCCGTCCGTTCCCGTGACCGGCGGGACCTTCTCGGCTGATGCCACGTTCCCCAGCCCGGGCGGCTGCCGCATCTACGCCCTGCCGACGAGCGGCGGCATTCCGGCGGACCTGACGCCGTACGCCGGACCGCGGTACTTCCGTGCCGCCAGCGAGATCACGACGCTCGGGGGTATCGGCCCGAACGCCGGCGTGGTGCGCGACTTCTATTTCGGGAGCACGAGCCCCGCCCTCTCGGCGCAGTTCTTCAGCATCGGCGAAGGCGGCGCGCCGAACAAGCTGGGACCGATCGACAACGCCGGTGAGCTCCCGACCTGGGCGTGGCAGCTGTTCGACGGGAATGCCGCCCTTTACGGATCGAGCACGTCCGGTGAGAGCCGCTCCCAACTCCAGGTCGACGGCATCAACGCGTTCGCCCCGAGCACGGTCGCCTACCGCCTTCCGACCAGCGAGACCACGTCGGGGCTGCCGAGCATCAGCGTCGACCGGATCGACATCGATCCCGTGACGCGCGACGTCACGCACGTGACGACGGAGCCGTTCGTCACCTGCCCCGCCGAGGGCGGCGCGAACATCACGCTGGCCGAGGCGACGACGGCGAACTGCGGCTCGCTCCGGCCGTCGGGCATCGCGATCCAGCGCACCGTCGTGATGCGGAACGCCACGCGGTCGGTGGAGACGAAGGACCGGTACGTGAGCACGGACGGGCGGGCACACACGATCGACGCCTTGTACGACCAGGAGCAGCGTGACGCCCCCTTCGTCAACGGCTACCGCTTCCCGTGGGTCGACGGCGCGGCGTTCAAGACGCACGTCGCGGGCGACGAGATCGTCCCGCCGGCCGGGCGCGTCAGCTCCCTGTTCGTCAAGCTCAAGGTCGACGCCCCGGATGACGACCCCAAGCTCACGCAGGGGTCACTCACCCTCTCCCCGCGGCCCGACCGCATCCGCTTCACGAGCACCTCGGGCTTCGAGGTCGGCTTCCGGCGCACCGTCCCGGCGACCGGTGCCCTGGCGATCGAGCAGCGGTTCACGGTCGGCACCAGGCGCGCCGAGGTGGAGGCGCAGGCCGCGACGATGGAGCAGCGGGCCGCCGCGGGGCTGGCGATCGCGATCACGAGCCCGACGCAGGTCTCGGGATACGACCCGTCCTACACCGTCAGCGGGGCGACCAGCGCCGTCAGCGGCGCGCGGTCTGTACTCGTCAACGGCACGGCCGTCACACCGGCCGCCGACGGGACGTGGTCGCTGCCGGTGCAGCTCACTCCCGGCGCCAACGCCCTGACGGCGACCGTGACCGACGATGCCGGCGACTCCGTCACCACGACGGGGATCGTGACCTTCAGGCCGGGTCCGGCGCAGGCGACCGTCCTCACCGCCGGCGTGCGCAAGGGCATCCTCAGCGCGCGACTGCGCTGCCAGACCGTGCCGGGCTCGACCTGCACCGGCAGGGTGAAGCTCACGGCGCGCGTGACGCGGGTGAAGAAGACCAAGCGCGGCAAGCGGCGCAGCACGAAGACCGTGACGCTGGCGACGCGGGCGTACAAGCTGCCCAAGGGCGACGGCGCGATCAAGACGGTGAGGCTGAGCAAGGCCAACCGCGCACTCGTGCGCAAGTACCGGATCAAGCGCGCCACGCTCACGCTGACGCAGACCGTCGGCACCTTCACCAAGACGA
>CAWGLQ010000027.1:0-12508 GCA_963823375.1 uncultured Actinomycetes bacterium
ACGAGGACCTTCGCCGTCAGCGCACCCTGCTGCTCGAACTCGAGCGGCTCTACAACCACCTGCACGACCTCTCCGCGCTGTGCGCCGGCATCGGCTTCGACCCCGGCGCGATGACATTCCTCGCGCTCAAGGAACGTGCGCAGCGGATCAACGAACGCCTCGGCGGGCACCGGTTCCTCTTCGGCACGGTGCGCGTCGGCTACGGCATCGGCGCGCTCGACGCCGCAAGTCGCGGCCGACGCGCGCGTCGAGGTCGAAGCGATCGCCGATGAGGCCGCGACGGCATGGAGAACGCTGAACTTCATGGCCTCCGCCCAGGACCGTTTCGTCGGCGTCGGGGTTCTCGTCGCGCAGACGCCGAACTCTGGGGCGCGGTCGGTCCCGCCGCCAGGGCCAGCGGCGTCCACCGTGACGCGCGCACCGACGCCGAAGACCTCCTGTGGTACCCCGGTCTGCAGCCCGCGCGACCGGAGGCCGCAACAGGTGACGTCGCCGCCCGCTCGCAGGTCCGTGCCGCCGAGCTGCAGCAGACCTGCAGGCTGCTCGACGACCTGCTCGCCACACCACCGGGCCGCGGATCCACGATGCAGGCCCGCGACCCCGCGCACACCGGCGCGGGTCGCGTCGAGAGCCCGCGCGGCGCAACCGTCTGCTGCGTCGAGGCCGACGCGGACCGCATCACCCGGCTGCACCTGCGGACCGCCTCCTACGCCAACTGGCCGGTCCTCGCCCGCGTCGTTCCCGGCAACATCGTCCCCGACTTCCCCCTCATCAACAAGAGCTTCGAGCTCTGCTACGCCTGCGCGGACCGCTGAACGATGTTCGTCCTCTTCAAGCGCCTGCAAGACCTGCGCCGCCTGGCTGCGCTGCCCGCGCCCGCGAGCGGCGGATCACTCGCACTGCGCCACGTCGACTGCGGATCATGCAACGGCTGCGAGCACGAGCTCACGAACACCGCCGGACCGCACTACGACCTGGACCGCTTCGGCCTGTCCATCGTCGCCTCGCCCCGTCACGCAGACGTCCTGCTCATCACCGGCAGCATCACCACCCGCATGGTCGAACCGCTCCGCGCCGCGTACGCGGCGATGCCCGAGCCCCGACTCGTCGCCGCCCTCGGCGACTGCGCACTGGGCGCCGGTGTGATCGGCGACCCGGCACAGCTCGCGGGCTCGATCGACGACATCCTGCCCGTCGACATCCGCATCCCGGGCTGCCCGCCCACGCCCACCGCGATCGCCGAGGCGCTCGTCACCGCGATCGACCTCGCGCGCCAACACGAGGCCATCCCCCCCGACGTTCAGCGCCGAGCGTGACCCGCAGAGCCCTGAAACGCCAGCTCAGGCGCACCGAGCGGAGAGGGAGGGATTCGAACCCTCGGACGAACTTACGCCCGTCACACGATTTCCAGTCGTGCCCGTTCAACCGCTCCGGCACCTCTCCTGGACGGCGCAAGGGTAGCGACGGCCTCAACACCTGACACTCATGTCGTCTTTATCCGGGGGACCTAGCGTCCCCCGGATGCCGCCGCTGCCGGAGCTGCTCGCCCTCTCGGACACCGCCGCGACCGTGCTGCGCGACCTGGGCCTGCTCGGGCTCGTCGCGCTCATGTTCGCGGAGAACGTCTTTCCGCCGATCCCCTCCGAGGCGGTGCTCCCGCTCGCCGGATACCTCGTCGCCCAGGGCGACCTCACGGCGCCCGGCGTCCTCGTGGCGAGCACGCTCGGCTCCGTCGCCGGGTCGGTGTTCCTCTACGAGCTCGCGCGGGCCGGGGGGCGTCCGTTCATCCTGCGGTACGGGCGGCTCCTGCGCGTCGGCCCGGACGAGCTCGACCGCGCGGAGGCGTGGTTCACGCGGCGCGGGCCCGTGGTCGTCCTCGTCGGACGTTGCATCCCCGGCGTGCGCAGCCTGGTCTCGCTGCCCGCGGGCCTGCTGCGGATGTCGCGGCCGCTCTACATCGCGCTGACGCTGGCCGGCACGCTCGTCTGGAACAGCGTGCTGATCGGCGCGGGCTGGCTGCTCGGCGAGAACTGGACGCGGGTGGGCGACGTCATCGGCCCGCTCTCGGCGCCGCTGCTCGCCGCGGTCCTGGTGGCGCTCAGCGCCGGCGCCGTGATCTGGTGGCGGCGGCGCGAGCAGCCGGCGACCTAGAGCTGCCAGTCACCCCCGACGAGCACCGGGACGCGCTCGCCGCCGGTGGTGAGGCCGGTGACCGACACGTCGTCGGCGCCGATCATGAAGTCGATGTGGATCTGGCTCTCGTTCATGCGCTTGTGGTCGGCCGGGTCCTCGAGGCACTCGGCGTACGCCGAGCCCAGCGCGACGTGACTCGCCGCGTTCTCGTCGAGCAGCGTGTCGAAGAACGTCGTGCCGAGCTTGCCGATCCTCCCCTCGCGGTCGACGAGCGCGACCTCGCCGAGCCGTGAGGCGCCCTCGTCCTTCGAGGTGTAGCCGCGCAGGACGTCGGCGTTCTCCTGCGCGTCGATGCGGGTGACGCTCCCGCCCTGGAACTCCACCTCGAGCCCGCGGATGATCGAGCCGCCGACGACGAGCGGCTTGGTCGACCGCACGACGCCCTCGGTGCGCTGCGGATCCGGCGTGCTGAAGACCTCCTCGGTCGGGAGGTTCGGCATGTGGACGATGCCGTCGACGGTCTGGAACCGCGCGGCGCGGAAGCGGCTCGACGGCAGCAGCCCCACCGTCAGGTCGGTGCCCGGCCCCTCGAAGTGCAGTGCGTCGAAGCGCCGCTCGGTGATCCGCGTCGCGGCGGTGACGAGCGCGTCGGCGCGCGCGGTCCAGACGGCGACGGGGTCCTCCTCGTCGAGCCGCAGGACGTGCACGAGTTCCTCGACGAGCTTCGCGAGCGCCGCCTCCGGCTCGAGGTCCGGATGGACGAGATTCGCCCACGGCTGACTCGGGCAGGGGCCGATCGACCAGTTCGTCGTCGCGTCGTTGACGACCTTGCCGCTCTCGCGCAGGAACGGCAGCTGGTCGCGGCCGATCCGCGCGGGATCGATGTCGTCGAGCAGCCCCGGGGCGATCGGCCCGCTCAGCGCGATCCGCGCGCAGCGCTGGTCGCCGAGCGCGAGGATGCGCTCGCCGTACCAGGACGGCACGAAGTCGAGCGTGTCCTCGGGCGCGTAACGCAGACGCGCGCGCTTGATGTGGAGGTCGAAGAAGGACGCGTCCACGAACTTGGCGCCGTGGCGATACGCGCTCTCGGCCAGCGCGCGGACGACCTCCTCCTTGCCGATGTCACCGCCGATCGCCGTGATCTGGCCCGGCTGCACGTTGGCGCCGAACCCCACCATGAGGTCGGCGAACCGGCGGAGCGTCGCGTCGTCGAAACCGCTCGAACTCGTCATCGGCCGCACCTTATCGCCCGATTCGAGATGATCCGGCGCATGTCATCTCCCGCCGGCGCGCTGCCCGTCGCCACCGACCGCGACCGTTCGCTCTCGATCTTCGGCGAGGTGATGGGGCTCGTCGCGATCACGTGCCTCTTCGCCGCCGGCGGCGCCTACATCGGCAAGGACCTGACCGGCATCTGGTGGCTGATCCCGTGGATCGGGGCGATCGGCTGCATCATCGGCCTGAACGTCGCCAACGCGAAGGGCAATCGCCAACTCGCGCTCGTGCTCCTGTTCGGTCTCGGCCTGCTGCTCGGGGTCAGCATCGGGACGACGCTCGCGTACTACGCCGAGAATGATCCGACGGCGCTCTACCAGGCGGCCGCCGCCACCGGGCTCTTCGTGGCGGCGCTCGGCGCGGGCGGCTACGCGATCCGCCGCGACCTCTCGGGGCTCTACCGCATCGCGTTCTTCCTGCTGCTCGGCCTGATCGTCGTCGGGATCATCACGATCTTCGTGAACATGCCGGGCGGGTCGCTCATCTACGCGCTGCTCGGGCTCGGTGTCTTCGGCCTCTACACCGTCCTGGACTTCAACCGCCTGCGCCGCGCCGGGCAGAACGAGGCGATCCCGCTCGCCGCCGGGATCTTCCTCGACATCTTCAACATCTTCCTGTTCTTCCTGCAGATCTTCGGCCGGCGCTGACGGGTGTCACGATCGGGCCGCTCGGGAGACTGATGAACATGAGCTTCCTCGACCGCCTCTCCACCAAGCTGAGCGTCCCCGCGCCGGACGAGACCCTGCCGGGGCGCGGCCACGAGCTGCCCGGGATCCCGGACACCCACGCGGTGCTCGGCACGCCGATCCGGCCGCCGTTCCCGCCGGGCATCCGCACCGCGATCTTCGGCCTGGGCTGCTTCTGGGGCGCCGAGCGCCTCTTCTGGCAGACCCCCGGCGTGTACTCGACCGCCGTCGGGTACGCCGGCGGGACGACCCCGAATCCCACCTACGAGGAGACGTGCACCGGCCGGACTGGTCACACCGAGGCCGTGCTCGTCGCGTACGACCCGTCGAAGGTCACCTACGACGAGCTGCTGCGCGTCTTCTGGGAGGGTCACGACCCGACGCAGCACATGCGCCAGGGGAACGACGTCGGCACGCAGTACCGCTCGGCCCTCTACTGGGACGGCGAGGACCAGCACGCGGCCGCGCTCGCCTCGCGTGATCGCTACCAGGCGGCGCTGACCGCCGCGGGCCGCGGCGAGATCACGACCGAGATCGCGCAGGCCGGCGACACCCGGCCGTTCTTCTACGCCGAGGACTATCACCAGCAGTACCTCCACAAGGTCCCGCACGGGTACTGCGGCCTGGGCGGCACCGGCGTGAGCTGCCCGATCGGGACGGGCGTCGGAGCGGGCTAGCCGGAGCCCGGCACGAACTCCCCGGGATCCAGCGCCCAGCCCTCCTCGATCGGCACGCGCGCCGACTCGAGGATGCGGCTGACGGCGTTGTAGTGCGCCACGGTGATGATGAGCTCCATCGTCTGACGGGTCCCCAGGACGCGGAGCAGCTCGGCGAGCGTCTCGTCCGTCAGCCGGACCGCCGTGGTGATCTCGTCGGTCGCGGCGATCAGCAGGCTGTCGAGCTCGTCCGCCGACGCTCCGTTCCGCGCGAGGTCGAGATCCGCGTCGGTCAGGCCGACGGCCCGGCCGATGATCTCGTGCTGGTGCCATTCGTACGCGGCGCCGGTGAGGTGGGCCACGCGGAGGATGGCGAGCTCGCGATCGCGCGCGGGCAGCTCGGCCTTCAGCAGCAGCGCCGCGCCCATGTCGAAGAACGGCACGAGACTCGGCGGGGCGTGCGCGACCATCCGCAGAACGTTCAGGGATGGAAGGGCGGCGAGACGCTCGCGGGTCTCCGCGTCGAGGTCGGTGTCTGCGGGGAGGGGGATCGCGGTCATGCGGACGATCACAGCCGCCGGCGCGCCGTCCGTCAAGCCCGGCGAGCGTCCAGCCCGGGTGGACGACCGTAGATCTCCGCAGGGAGCGGGTCCGGGATCCCGCCAATCGTCTCTGGACCGGCGTTCTGGGGTCTTCACCCCATAGACCGCGGCCGCGCCAACCGCCCGGCGCGATCGTCTCACCGCTCAAGTGGGCGCCCAAATCGGTCCGATAGGCGCCCAATGAACCGCGCACATCGGTCGGCTTGCGCCGCCCTGGTCGTTCTCACGGCCCTCCTCGTCCTCGTCCCCTCCGCTTCCGCCGACCGCACGTTCTCGCTGCGGTACCAGACGATCGACCGCGCGGACTCCGTTCTGGTGTCGAACACGCTGATGACCTGCAGCGGCGGCGGCTGCAGCGGCGTCCGCAACGGCACCGACACGAGCCAGGGCAACGGCGACTTCACGATGACCAACGTCAACGCCGACAGCGACGCGACGACGTTCAGCTCCAGCAGCGCGAACCTCACGCTGCCGGTCGGCGCGGTCGTGAAGTTCGCGGGCCTGTACTGGGGTGCCGACACGACGGCCGGGGCGGGCGGCAGCGCCGCGCCCACTCCCGCGTCGAACGGCACGATGAAGTTCCGCACGCCGGCGCTCGCGGGGTACCAGGACGTCACCGCGTCCGTCGTCGACACCGACTCCCAGCGCGTTTCGCGCTACCAGGGCTTCGCCGACGTCACCGCGCTCGTGCAGGCCGGGGGCGCCGGGACGTACTGGGGCGCCAACGTCCAGGCCGGCACCGGCGAGGACCGCTACGCCGGCTGGGCGCTCACGGTGGTCTACACCGACCCGAGCAAGAGCATCCAGCAGGTCGGCGTGTACGACGGGCTCACCTCGCTCGTCGCGGCCTCCCGGCCTTCGGTGACGATCCCGCTCGACAGCTTCCAGACGCCCGCCAGCGGCACCGTGAACGCGAAGGTCGGGCTCGTCGCCTGGGAGGGCGACGCCGACATCAACACCGAGACGGCGACGCTGAACGGCTCCACGCTGACGGACGCCGTCAACGCGACGAACGATCAGTTCAACTCGACGATCTCCCGCGCGGGCGCGCACGTCACGACGAAGAGCCCGAACTACGTCAACCAGCTCGGCATCGACGCGGACGAGATCACGGCGAACGGGTTCATCCCGAACAGCGCCACGAGCACGACGCTCGCGCTCGGCACCTCGCAGGACACCTACCTGCCGGGCGTCGTGACCCTCGTCAACGACACGTACCTGGAGACGCCCGCCAACACGGGCGCCCCCTCCATCTCGGGCACGACGACGGACCGCAGCGTGCTGACGGCCAACCCGGGCACCTGGACCGGCGCTCCGACGCCGACGTTCACGTACCAGTGGCGTCGCTGCAACGCGGCCGGCGCCTCCTGCGTCGACATCGCGTCCGCGACCGCGTCCACCTACACGCTCACCGCCACGGACGTGGGCTCCACGATCCGGGTCGTCGTGACCGGCACGAACACGGCCGGCAACGCGAGCGCCACCGCGCCGCAGACGGCCGTCATCGCTGCGCTCGCCCCATTCGTCACCGTTGCCCCGGCGCTCTCCGGCACGACCCAGCAGGGCTCCGCCCTCACCCTCTCCCAGGGCACGTGGGACGGAACGCCGACGATCACGTACGCCCGCTCCTGGCAGCGCTGCAACGCGGCCGGCGCAAGCTGTGTGGCGATCGCCGGTCAGACGGGCACGACCTACACGCTCGTCGCCGGCGACGTCGGCTTCACGATCCGCGGTGTCGTCACCGCGACGAACGCCGCCGGCTCGACCCCGGCGACCACGACACAGAGCGCCGTCATCGCCGCGACGCCTCCCGTCAACACGGTTGTCCCGGCGCTGTCGGGCACCGCGCGTGACGGGCTGACGCTGACGAGCACGACCGGCACCTGGACGGGCTCGCCGACGATCACGTTCACCTACCAGTGGCAGCGCTGCAACGCGGCGGGCGCCTCGTGCGTGGACATCGCGTCCGCGACGAACTCGACATACACCGCGACGGCGACCGACATCGGCGGGACGCTGCGCTCGCGCGTCACCGGGACCAACTCCGCGGGCAACTCCGCCGCGTTCTCGGCCGTCAGCGCGGTCGTCGCCGCGGCGCCGCCGGTCAACACGGTGCTCCCCGTGATCTCCGGCACGGCGCGGGACGGCCAGACGCTCTCGGCCACGAACGGCACGTGGACGGGCTCGCCGACCATCACCTACGCCTACCAGTGGCAGCGCTGCGACGCGCTCGGCTCGGCATGCCAGCCGATCGCCGGCGCGAACGCCTCCACCTACCTCCTGACGCCGACCGAGGTCGGCGGCACAACGCGGGTCGTCGTCACGGCGACCAACGCCGCCGGGTCGGCTCAGGCCACCGCGGCGGCCTCGGCGATCGTCGTGCCGACGCTACCGGTCAACACCGTGCTGCCCGCAATCAGCGGCACGCCGACCGAGGGCTCGACGATCGCAGCCTCCACGGGGACCTGGACGGGCACCCCGACGATCACGTACTCCCACCAGTGGCGGCTCTGCAACGCCGCCGGGTCGGCGTGCGCGGACATCCCGTCGGCCACCGGGTCCACGTACACACCGGTCCCCGGCGACGTCGGCGGCACGCTGCGCGTCGTCGTCACCGCGACCAACGGGGCGGGCTCGACGCCTGCCACGTCCGCGGCCTCGGCCCTCGTCGCTCCCGACCCGCCTGTCAACACGGCGCCGCCGGTGATCACCGGCACCGTTACCGACGGCGAGACGCTGTCGGCGACGTCGGGCACGTGGACCGGCACCCCGACCATCACCTACGCCTACCAGTGGCGCGCGTGCGACAGCGGCGGCTCCAGCTGCTCCGACATCGCCGGCGCGACCGGTTCGACCTACGAGCTCACCGAGAGCGAGGTCGGCGCCACGATCCGCGTCACCGTCACCGCGACGAACGCCGCGGGCGACGCCGACGCCTCCTCGGCCGCGACCGACGAGGTCGCGCCCACGCCGCCGGTCAACACGGACATCCCGACGATCAGCGGCACGGTCGCCGACGGTGAGACGCTGACCGCGGCCGACGGCACCTGGACGGGCACGCCGACGATCTCCTACACGTACCAGTGGCGTCTGTGCGACGCGGCCGGCGACAACTGCGCGGACATCCCGGGCGCGACGGACGCGACGTACGACGTGACGTCCGATGACGTCGACGGGACGCTGCGCGTCGCGGTCACCGCGACGAACGCCGCGGGCGATGAGACGGCCGAGTCCGATCCGACCACGCAGGTCGCGCCGGCACCGCCGGTGAACACCGCGCCGCCGACGATCGGCGGTACGGTCACCGACGGTGAGACGCTGACCGCCGCGGACGGCACCTGGACGGGCACGCCGACGATCTCCTACACGTACCAGTGGCGCCTGTGCGACGCGGCCGGCGAGAACTGCGCGGACATTCCGGGCGCGACGGACGCGACGTACGACGTGACGTCCGATGACGTCGACGGAACGCTGCGCGTCGCGGTCACCGCGACGAACGCCGCGGGCGATGCGACGGCCGAGTCCGATCCGACCACGCAGGTCGCGCCGGCACCGCCGGTGAACACCGCGCCGCCGACGATCGGCGGTACGGTCACCGACGGTGAGACGCTGACCGCCGCGGACGGCACCTGGACGGGCACGCCGACGATCTCCTACACGTACCAGTGGCGCCGCTGCGACGCCGCCGGCGAGAACTGCGCGGACATTCCGGGCGCCACGGACGCGACGTACGACGTCACGTCCGATGACGTCGACGGAACGCTGCGCGTCGCGGTCACCGCGACCAACGCCGCGGGTGACGAGGCGGCCGAGTCCGATCCCACCCCGACGATCGGCGCCGCCGCGCCGTCGAACACCGGCGACCCGTCGATCAGCGGGACGACGACCGACGGCGAGACGCTCACCGCGGACGAGGGCACCTGGACCGGCACGCCGACGATCTCCTACACGTACCAGTGGCGTCTGTGCGACGCGGCCGGCGACAACTGCGCCGACGTTCCGGGCGCCACGGACGCGACCTACGACCTGACGCCCGCCGACATCGGCTCGCGCCTGCGCGTCGTCGTCACGGGCACGAACGCCGGGGGCGCGGTGGACGCGACCTCGCCCGCCAGCGCGGTCGTCGATGCGATCCCGCCCGCCAACGACGTGCAGCCGTCGATCTCCGGCACGCCGGCAGACGGCGAGACGCTCACGGCCGACGCCGGCACGTGGACCGGTTCCCCGACCATCACCTACGAGTACCAGTGGCGCCGCTGCGACGCGGACGGTTCGAACTGCGCGGACATCCCGGGCGCGACCGACACGACGTACGACGTGACGCCCGCCGACATCGGCGCAGCGATCCGCGTGGTCGTCACGGCCACGAACGCCGGCGGCTCGGACTCCGCGACCTCGGGGCCGACCACTGGCGTCGACGCGATCGATCCGCAGAACACCGGCACGCCCACCATCACCGGCACGCCGCACGACGGTGAGACGCTCACCGCCGACGACGGCACGTGGACCGGGTCCCCGACGATCACGGTCACCCGGCAGTGGCTGCGCTGCGACGCCTCCGGCGCCGCGTGCGTGGAGATCCCGGGAGCCACCGACCCCACCTACGACGTGACGGCGGACGACGTCGGCTCGACGATCCGCGTGCGGGTCACCGGCTCCAACGCCGGCGGCTCGGTGGACGCGACGTCGGCCCAGACCGCCGTCGTGACCGCGCCGACCGTGCTGACCCCGCCGTCCGCGTCGGACGACCCGACGATCACCGGGACGCTCCGCGAGGAGCACACGCTCACCGCCGACGACGGCACGTGGAGCGGCAGCGGCCCGATCACGCTCTCGCGCCAGTGGCAGCGCTGCGACGCCGCGGGCGACAACTGCGTCGACATCCCCGGCGCGACGGGCTCGACGTACGACCTCGTCGCCGCGGACGTCGGCTCGACGATGCGCGTCGTCGTGACCGCCGCCGGGCCCGGCGGCACCGAGACCGCGACGTCGCTCGCGACGGCGGTCATCACCGCCAAGCCGCAGCCCGAGCCCGAGCCGCAGAACCCGGCGCCGGTCGCCACCCCGTCGGCCACGCCGCCGGCGTCGGACGACCTGGGGGTCATCGACGGCGGGCTGCTCACGGATGCCCAGTGCCGCCAGGTCGTGACCGGCCTCGGCTTCCGGCGCCTGAACGCTCCGGGCGTCGGTGCGATCCGCCTGCGGATGAAGGCCGACGGCGCGGTCGCGCCCGACGCCCCGCTCGGGCTCGCACTCACCGCTCCCGCACGCAAGATCCGGTCCGTGAAGCTTCAGCTCGACGGCCGCGCCCTGCGCACGTCGGGCGGCCGCGGACGCTGGACGGCGTCGGTCGCGCCCAAGGCGTTCGCCGACGGCGACGTCCACACCCTGCTCGTCACCGCGACACCGCGCAAGGGCGCGGCGCGCACGATGACCGAGACGATCCGCACGGCCCGCTGCGCGACGCGCTACACGGCCGGCCAGTGGCGCACGAACGTCGGCACCGGCCTGCGCCTGCGCGTGGACAGCCGCAGCGCGCTCGGCAGCGTCGCGTTCCCGCTGCCCGCAACGCTCGCCGGCCGCGGCGCGCTGACCGCCCGCAAGGGCATCGGCCGCCTGCGGATCGTGCAGGCCGGCGGCAAGCGGACCATCCTCCAGCTCGGCACCGCGAAGGCGGCGAAGGGCGTGCTCCTCGCAGCGGGGGCAGCCGGATCGCCGTCGGTGACCGTCACCGGCCGCACCGTCGTCGTCCGGGATCTGCCGGCCGGCACGGGCATCGTCGAGGTCACCCTCTACCGCACAGGCTCGCGGCTCCTGAACGCTTCTCCGCGCCTGACGGCCAAGGCCGTCGGGACGAACGGGGCGCAGGTGTCGCTGAAGACCAGGCTCCAGCGGGTCACAGGGCGCTGAGGCGGCGCCAGCCGGTGCGCGCCGTCGGGGGGACGGCGCGCACCGGTGGTTGACCCGGTCGGGGCGTCTGCCTATGTGATACATAGGCAGGCATGAACGGTGTCCCGATGGGCGAGGCGGCCCGCGCGATCGGCGTCAGCGTGGACACGCTGCGGCGCTGGGATCGCGCCGGCAAGCTGCGCACGACCCGCGACGAGCGCAACCGGCGGCTCGTCCCGCCGTCGGAGATCGAGCGGCTCACGGCGCGTCCCCGCCGGCACGAGACGGGGCAGCCGGTCTCGGCCCGCAACCGCTTCCCGGGGGTCGTGAAGTCCGTCGAGGTGGACGGCGTGATGGCCCTTGTGGAGATCGAGGCCGGCCCGTTCCTCGTGACGGCGGCGATCACGCGCGACTCCGTCGAGGAGCTCGGGCTGGCGGAGGGGAAGGCCGCGACGGCGATCATCAAGGCCACGTCGGTCCTCGTCGTCGAGGGGGACCGGTGACCGGGGTGCGCGTCGGGACGCTGGTCGTCACGCTCGCCCTGCTGAGCGCCGCCGCCGCGCCCGCCGCCGCGCCCGCCGCAACGGTCTACGCGGCGTCCTCGCTGCGCGGCGTGTTCCCGCGCATCGACGGCGCGCAGCGCTTCAGCTTCGGGGGCTCGGGGCTCCTGCAGCGGCAGATCGAGGCCGGCGCCCCGGCGGATCTCTTCGCGTCGGCGAGCACGGAGGAGCCCACCGAGCTCTATCGCGCCGGACGCTGCGGCCGGCCGTCGGTCTTCGCCACGAACAAGCTCATCCTCATCGTCCCGCGGGCGGGCCGCGCGCGGATCCGCTCGGTCGACGACCTCGCGGCCGGCTCGCGTCGCCGCGTCGCGGTGGGGGCGCCCGGGGTGCCCGTCGGGGACTACACGCGGACGCTGCTCGGCCGGCTGCGCATGGGCTCCGTCCTGACCCGCAACCTCGTCAGCAACGAATCGAACGTCGCCGGGGTCGTCTCGAAGGTCGCGCTCGGGTCCGCCGACGCCGGCTTCGTCTACCTGACCGACGGTCGCGTCGCCGGCCGCCGCGTGCGCCAGATCGCCCTTCCCGCCCGGGCGCAGCCGCCGATCCGCTACGCGTTCTGCATCGTCCGCCGGCGCGGGGTGAACGCCGCCCGGGCGCAGGCGTTCGTCACGCGCGTGCGGGCGCCGCGTGGACAGACGATCCTGCGCGCTGCGGGCTTCGGGATCCCGCGCCGATGAGCGCCGGAACCCGCTCGGCGGGATTTA
>CAWGLQ010000028.1:0-11382 GCA_963823375.1 uncultured Actinomycetes bacterium
GGCACGCCGTCGGAGTAGGAGATGAGGTGGTTCGGGACGATGTCGCCGAGCCGATCGAACCAGAAGACCGACAGGCCGGTGAGCACGCGGCCCTTGTCCGGGATCGGCGTCGGATGGACCGCGTCGTACGTCGAGATGCGATCGCTGGCGACCATCAGCAGCCGGTCGCCGAGGTCGTACATCTCGCGGACCTTCCCGCTGGCGAGGAGGGGGAGGTCGGCGAGGCGCGTCACGGCCCGAAAGCTAGCAACCGTCCCGGCCTCACTGCTTGCGCTGCGTCCCGATCTCCTTGATCGCCGCGGGCGGGTCCGTCGCGTACAGCCGGCGCAGGCCGGCGATCAGGCGGGCCTTCTCCCCGTCCGACAGCCGTGCCTTCTTGTGATTGGGCAGCACGCGGTACTTGCGCGGCGGCATCTGGCCGCGCGCGATGACCTCGGCGAGCTCGTCGACCACCGGCTGCGCGCGGTCCCACTCCGAGAAGTTCAGGACCTGCCGGCCGCCGTCGACGTCGGACTGCGCGAACCACGATGCGGGCGCGACGTTCGTGTACCAGGGCCAGCGCGTGAGGTTGCTGTGGCAGTCGGCGCACGCCTCGGTGACGATCGCGCGCGTCGGGGCATCGAGCGCGGCGGCCTTCGTCACGGGCGGGTTGTCGTGATCGCGGCCGTACGGGACGACCTGGATGAGAACGAGCAGGACGAGCGCGGCCAGACCGACGCGGACGGCGACCGCGCGGAGTGACGGACGCGGTCGCGGCGCGGCGCTCATGCGCCGATGGTACGGCTCAGTCGCCGCCCTGGCTGATCGCCGGTGGCTGGTCGGCATACACCTGGCGGAAGCCGGCGATCAGCGCCGCCTTGTCCTTGTCCGAGAGCCGGGCGGCCGCGTGGTTGGGCATCACCTTGTACTTCAGCGGCGGCATCTCGCCGGACTCGATCGTCTCGACGATCTCGTCGAGTGCGGGCTGCGGCTTCCCCCACTCGGACAGGTTCATGATCCTGCGCCCGCCCTCGACGTCGTCCTGCACGAGCCACGAGGCCGGTGCGACGTTCGTGTACCAGGGCCACTTCGTGAGGTTGCTGTGGCAGTCGTTGCACGAGTCGGCGGCGAGCTGCTGCGCCTTGGGACTCTTGAAGACCGCCGCCTGTGCGACCGGGGGATTCGTGTGGTCGCGCCCGTACGGCACGAGCTGGATCACGAGGAGGAGGCCGAGCCCGCCCAGGACCGCCCAGGTCACGATGCGCTTCATGCTGGGCGACGCTACGAATCACCCGGCAAAGAGAACGGAAAAGCGTGCGTCAGCCGGCGACGTCATCGAGCCGGCCGACGATCTCCCGGGCGTGACGCGTGTAGTGCGTCATGTCGAAGACCTCATCCAGGTCGAGGCCGAGGTCGCGCGCGGCGAGCAGGTCGCGCAACGGCGTCCCGGTGTCCCACGCCTCCTGCGCCGACTCCTGCGCGATCCGGTAGGCCTCGTCGCGCGTTCGCCCCTGAGCGACGAGCGCCAGCAGGACGCGCTGGCTGAAGAGCGCCCCGTGTGTCAGGTCGATGTTGGCGCGCATGCGATCGGCGTCGACCACGAGGCCGCTGACGACGCGGATCGCCAGGTGCTGCAGGTAGTCGATGAGGATCAGCGAGTCGGGGATGATCACCCGCTCGGCGCCCGAGTGGCTGATGTCGCGCTCGTGCCAGAGCGCGACGTTCTCGGTGGCGGCCTGGGCGTTCCCGCGCAGGACGCGTGCCAGCCCGGTGATCCGCTCGGTGGTGATGGGGTTGCGCTTGTGCGGCATCGCGCTCGACCCCTTCTGCTGGCCCGAGCGGAACGGCTCGCGCGCTTCGAGCACCTCGGTGCGCTGGAGGTGCCGGATCTCGGTCGCCAGGCGCTCGAGCCCCGCGCCGGCGAGCGCGACGGCCTGCAGCAGCTCCGCGTGCCGATCGCGCGGGACGACCTGCGTGGAGACCGGCTCGGCCTTCAGGTCGAGGCGGCGCAGGACCCGGCGCTCGAAGTCCGGGTCGGTCGCCGAGTACGTGCCGACGGCGCCGCTGATCGCCCCGAACGCGACGTCGTCGAACGCGCGGCGCATGCGGTCGCGGTTGCGGGCCGCCTCCATCGCGAAGCCGGCGAGCTTGATGCCGAAGGTCGTCGGCTCGGCGTGCACACCGTGGGTGCGGCCGACGCAGAGGGTGTCCACGTGCGCGCGCGCCTGCGCGACCAGCGCGTCCACGAGTTCCTGGGCGCCGGCGAGGACGATCTCGCCCGCCAGCCGCAGCTGCACGGCGAGCGCGGTGTCGAGCACGTCGCTCGACGTGAGCCCGTAGTGGATCCAGCGCCCGGAGGGGCCGGCGCTCGCGCTGAGGACGTCCACGAACGCGGCGACGTCGTGATCGGTGACCGCCTCGCGCTCCTGCACGTCGTGCACGGTGAACGTCGCGGCGCGGATGGCCTCGAGGTCCGCGGCCTGGGGGCCGTCCATCTCCTCGCATGCGGCGACCTCGACCGCACGCCAGGCCTCCATGCGCGCGTGGTCGGTCCAGAGGGCGCCCATCGCCGGGCGGGTGTAGCGCTCGATCACGCGGTGAGCCTACCCGCGCACCCGCGCGGCCAGCACCGCGGACACGACGTGCGCGACCGACTCCTCCGGCGCCTGAGCGGCGGTGGCGACGCGCACCTCCGGGTCCTCCGGCGGCTCGTACGGATCGCTCACACCCGTCATTCCCTGAAGGTCGCCGGCCCGCGCCCGCCGGTAGAGACCCTTCGGATCGCGCGCCTCGCAGACCTCGGGCGGCGCGTCGACGTGGACCTCGATGAAGCGCGGG
Source organism: uncultured Actinomycetes bacterium (assembly GCA_963823375.1). Classification (GTDB taxonomy): domain Bacteria; phylum Actinomycetota; class Thermoleophilia; order Solirubrobacterales; family Solirubrobacteraceae; genus F1-60-MAGs163. The sequence continues at coordinate 2,818 of CAWGLQ010000028.1, forward strand.
CCGAGCAGCGCTCGAGCGGCCTCGCGCCCCTCGCGGTAGGGCGAGATCGTGGCGACCACCGCGATCCGTCCCGCCGCGCGCTCCGCCTGCGCGATGGCCGCGGCCCGTCGCGCCTGCTCGATCCGGCCGGCGCGGTCGAACCCGAGATCGGCGGAGGACTGCGCGCGCAGCACGTCGCCGTCGATCAGCACCGCGGGCCGGCCCTCCGCGCCGAGCGCGGCGACGACCCCGGTGCCGATCGTGGTCTTGCCGGCGCCTGGGAGCCCGGTGAGCCAGATGACAGGCGGCACGCCCTGAAGCGTAGGGCGGGGCCGCGGCGCCGGCGGCTACGGTCCGAGCCATGGCACCCCGGATCGACCCGCCCGCGCCGTTCGTCGTCGGCGTCCCGCGTTCCGGCACGACCCTGCTGCGCCTGCTCCTCGACGCCCACCCGCTGGTGGCGATCCCGCCGGAGACCGGGTTCGCGCTCGCCGTCGCCGACGCGCCGGCGGGCCGTGAGGAGTTCGCCGCGCGCGTCCGCGGCCTCGAGCCCTGGCCGGACCTCGCGTTCGGCGACGCGGAGCTCGACACGATCCTTGCGGCGGTGGACCCGTGGTCGGCGGGCGGCGGTCTGCGCGCCATCTACCGCGCGTACGCGCGGCGGCACGACAAGCCGCGCTGGGGCGACAAGACGCCGCTGCACATCGAGCACATGCCGCGCCTCGCGGAGCTCCTGCCCGAGGCGCACTTCATCCACCTCTACCGCGACGGGCGCGACGTGGCCGTCTCGCTGCGCGCGGTCCCCTTCGCGCCCGGGGACGGCAGCATCGAGGCGATCGCCGTCGCCTGGCGTGACCAGATCGCGTGCGCCCGCAGCGTGCGGGACGCGCTGCCCCACTACTGCGAGGTCCGCTACGAGGACCTGGTCGCCGACCCGGCGCGCATCCTCGAAGAGCTGTGCGCCTGGCTCGGGCTGGAGTTCGACCCCGTGATGCTGCGCGCCCACGAGCGTGCACCCGAGCGGCTCGCCGAGGGCCCGGCGGCCCGGCCGGCCGCGTCCGGCCTGACGACGCGCGCTTCCCGCAACGCTCTGGCGGCCAACACCCTGAGGCCGCCGGATCCGTCGCTCGCCGGGCGCTGGCGCGAGCGGCTCACCGTCGACGAGGTCGCGCGGTTCGAGGCGATCGGCGCCGAGACGCTGATGTCGCTCTCCTACCCGCTCGCGGGCCCGGCTCCCGCCGGGCTCTGAGCGGTCAGGCCTTCAGCAGCCGGACGGCCAGATGGCCGGCGTTCTTCGCGTTGTCCAGCCCGACGCACGCGACGGGAACGCCCGGCGGCATCTGCACCACCGAGAGGATCGCGTCGAGCCCGCCGGCCGCGCTGAGCCGGCTCGAGAGCGGCACGCCGATCACGGGGAGGTCGGTGTGCGCGGCCGCGACCCCGGGCAGCGCGGCGGAGAGCCCGGCGCCCGCGATGATCACGCGCAGGCCGCGCATGCGGGCGTTGCGGCAGTAGTCGGAGACGGTGTCGGGGTCGCGGTGCGCCGACATGACGCGGATCTCGAACGAGATCCCCGCCTCCTCGAGCACGGCTCCCGCCTTCTCCATCTCAGGCATGTCCGATTTCGATCCCATGATGATCCCGACGCGCGGCGCGTCGACCTCGAGGTCGGCGAAGGCCGTGTCGGGGTCGGTCTGGGTCAGGTCCTGCCCGGGCTGGTCGGTCATGTGGTTCGCTCCTCGGCTCTGAGCGCGATGTCGCGCCGCAACTGGCGTCCCGCGAACGCCACGTGATCCGCGGCAGCATAGGCGGCCGCCCGCGCGGCGGCGGGCGTGTCGCCGAGCGCCGTGACGTTCAGGACGCGGCCGCCCGCCGTGACGAGCCGCCCGTCGTCGAGCGCGGTCCCGGCCTGGGTGACTTCGACGTCGCCCGCGATCTCGTTGAGCCCGGTGATCTCGTCCCCGGTGCGCGGGGCGTCCGGGTAGCCGGCCGACGCGAGGACGAGCGTCACGGCGGTGCGCGGATCCCACTCGAGCGTGAAGCCGTTCAGCCCGCCGGGGTGGGCTGCCGCCGCGGTCAGGTCGAGCAGGTCGGTGCGCAGGCGCGGCAGCACGGCCTGCGTCTCGGGGTCGCCGAACCGCGCGTTGTACTCGAGCACCTTGGGCCCGTCCGCGGTGAGCATGATCCCGGCGTAGAGGACGCCGTGGAACGGGATGCGCCGCCGGGCGAGCTCGTCGACGATCGGCTGGTGGACGGCCGCCGAGAGCTCGTCGATCCGGTCACCCGCGACGCCGGGCACGGGCGAGTAGGAGCCCATCCCGCCGGTGTTGGGCCCCTCGTCGCCGTCGAAGATCCGCTTGTAGTCCTGCGCGGGCGCCATCGGCACCGCGCGCACGCCGTCGCAGAGCGCGAGCAGTGACAGCTCCTCCCCGTCGAGATGCTCCTCCACGACCACCCGGCCGGGGCCGAAGCGCCGCTCCTGCAGGAACGCCTCGAGCGCGTTCCGCGCCTCATCCTCGTCCTGCGCGATCACGACGCCCTTGCCGGCGGCGAGGCCGTCGAACTTCAGGACGACCGGATAGCTCGTGATCGCGGCCATTCCCGCCGCGACGTCGTCCACCGTGGTCCAGGCCGCGGTGGGCACGCCCGCCGCCTCCATGATCTCCTTCGCGAACGCCTTGGAGCCCTCCAGCCGCGCGGCCGCGCTCACCGGGCCGAACGCCGGAATGCCCTCGTTCTCGAGCGCGTCGACGAGGCCCCCGACGAGCGGGGCCTCGGGACCGACGACGACGAGCCCGACCTCCTCCGCGCGCGCGAGCGCCACAAGCCCGGCGACGTCGTCGACCGCCACCGGGCACAGCCGCGCATCCGCGCCGATGCCGGGGTTCCCGGGGGCGCAGAGGAGCTCGGGCTCGCGCGCCGACCGGCGCAGCGCGCGCACGATCGCGTGCTCGCGGCCGCCCGAGCCGACGACGAGGACCTTCACGTCAGAGCGAGGCGATGAAGTCGTCCACCGGGATGGCGGCGAGCGTCTCGTACTGGGCCGTGCCGCGCGAGCCGAGCTCGAGCGAGACGCGCGCCATGGTGACGTCGTCCGGCGCCTCGACGACGTTGATGAAGTCGAACCGGCCGAGCGTCGACCACTGCGCCTTGACGCTGGCCCCGAGCTGCTCGAGCTCCTTGTTGACCTCGCGGATGCGCTGCGGGTTGTTCTTGATGGTCGCGACGCCTTCGGGCGTCAGGGTGCTGAGCATGATGTACGTCGGCATCGGAACTCTCCTGTGATCGCTTGCGGCGGGTTGTATCCGAATTCCGGCCCGCGTGTCCGGCGCGGGGAGAGCGGCGATGCGTCAAGGTTGGACGCGATGCGGCTGCGCGCGACACGGACGGTCCCGCTCAGCTGCGCGCTCGCCTGCGCGCTGCTCGCGCCCGCCGCCGCGAACGCGGCGACGGCGGCCGTGGACCGGGCCTGCTACCCCGGTGACGGCAGCAGCGTGGTGAAGATCACCGGCTCCGGGTTCACGCCGGGCGGCGAGGTGCAGCTCCAGATCGGGGGCGGCATCGTCGGCGTCACTGCAGCGGACGCCGCGGGCGACGTCAGCACCACCTTCCCGGTGCCCGCGCCGCCGGAGGGCGGCCCGTCGAAGTGGGAGAAGGCCTACGACATCACGCTCGTCGACGGCGCCGTGCGTGCGACCACGTCGATCCGCTCGGCCCGGACGATCGCCGACTTCCGGCCGACCCGGGGCAGCCCGGCGACGATCAAGGTGCGCTTCTCCGCCTATGGCTTCGGCGTGGCGACGCCGGCCGGGTCGCCGATGCCGGCGGTCTACGTCCACTACGTCGACCCGCGCGGCAAGCTGCGCCGGACCGTCTCGCTCGGCGCGGGCACGACGCCCTGCGGCACGATCAGGCGGACGGCGCTGCGCAGGCTGTTCCCGTTCGATCCGCGCCGCGGGCGCTGGACGCTGCAGTTCGACACGAGCCGGGCGTACCACCGCGCCACCGGCGTCAGCCGCTTCGTGTTCGACCGCGTGACGCTGACGGTCAGCTGACCACGACGGGCTCGCGCGCGTCGGCCGCGCGCAGCTCGAGGTCGCCCTCGGCGGAGGCCTCGACGACCACGGTCTGCCCCTCGGCGAACGTGCCGTCGAGGATGCGCAGCGCGAGCGGGTCCACGAGGCGCTTCTGGATGACGCGCTTCAGCGGGCGGGCGCCGTAGACGGGGTCGTATCCGAGGTTGCCGATCAGCGTGCGTGCCTCGTCCGTCAGCTCGACGGCGATGCCGCGCTCGGCCACCCGGGTGACGAGCCGCGCGACCTGCAGGTCGACGATCGCGCCGATCTGCTCGCGGTCGAGCCGGTCGAAGACGACGATGTCGTCGAGCCGGTTGATGAACTCGGGCTTGAACGACTGGCGGATCGCCTCGTCGTAGTCGCCGGTCTGGGAGCCGACGTTCGAGGTCATGATCAGCACGGTGTTCTTGAAGTCGACCGTGCGGCCCTGGCCGTCGGTGAGGCGCCCGTCGTCGAGCACCTGGAGCAGGGTGTTGAAGACGTCGGGGTGGGCCTTCTCGAGCTCGTCGAGCAGGACGACCGAGTACGGCCGGCGCCGGACGGCCTCGGTGAGCTGACCGCCCTCCTCGTAGCCGACGTAGCCGGGAGGCGCGCCGACCAGGCGGGAGACGGTGTGCTTCTCGCCGTACTCGCTCATGTCGATGCGGACCATCGCGTCCTGGCTGTCGAACATGAACTCGGCGAGCGCGCGGGCGAGCTCGGTCTTGCCGACGCCGGTCGGGCCGGCGAACAGGAACGAGCCGATCGGGCGATCGGGATCCTGGAGCCCGGCGCGCGAGCGGCGGATCGCGTTCGCGACGGCGCTGACGGCCTCGTCCTGACCGATCACCCGCTCGTGCAGGCGCTCCTCGAGATGGACGAGCTTGGCGGACTCGCCCTCCTCGATCCGGCTGACGGGGATGCCGGTCCAGCGGGACACGATCTCGGCGATGTCCTCGGCGTCGACCTGCTCCTTGAAGAAGCGGTTCTCGTGCTGCGCAGCGACCTCGCCCTCGGCCTCCTGGGCGTCGGCGAGCTGCTGCTCGAGCTCGGGGATCGTGCCGTGGCGCAGCTCGGCGGCGCGCTCGAGGTTGCCCTCGCGCGAGGCGATCTCGAGCTCGCGCTCGGCGACGGACAGGCGCTCGCGCAGGTCGCCGACGCCGGCGATCTTCTGCTTCTCGGCCTGCCACTCGGCCTTCATGCCGGCGGCCCGCTCCTGCAGGTCGGCCAGCTCGCGCTCAAGCGCCTCCAGACGCTCGGCCGTCGCCTTGTCGTCCTTCTCACGCTCCAGCGAGGTCTTCTCGATCTCGAGCTGGAGGATGCGGCGCTCGACCTCGTCGATCTCCTCGGGCACGGAGTCCATCTCGATCTTCACCCGCGAGGCGGACTCGTCGATCAGGTCGATCGCCTTGTCCGGGAGGAAGCGGTCGGCGATGTAGCGGTCCGACAGGGTCGCGGCCGCGATCAGGGCGGAGTCCTGGATGGTGACGTTGTGGTGCTCCTCGTAGCGGCGGCGCAGGCCGCGGAGGATCGCGATCGTGTCCTCGACGGTCGGCTCGCCGACCATCACCGGCTGGAAGCGGCGCTCCAGCGCGGGGTCCTTCTCGATGTGCTTGCGGTACTCGTCGAGCGTGGTCGCGCCGACCGCGCGCAGTTCCCCGCGCGCGAGCATCGGCTTGAGCAGGTTGGCGGCGTCGACGGCGCCCTCGGCGGCGCCCGCGCCGACGATCGTGTGCAGCTCGTCGATGAAGAGGATGACCTCGCCCTGCGCGTCGGCGATCTCCTTGAGGACGGCCTTGAGCCGGTCCTCGAACTCGCCGCGGTACTTCGCGCCGGCGACCATGGCGCCGATGTCGAGCGAGATCAGCCGGCGGTCGCGCAGCGAGCCGGGAACGTCGCCGGAGACGATCCGCTGGGCGAGGCCCTCGACGATCGCCGTCTTGCCGACGCCCGGCTCACCGATGAGGACCGGGTTGTTCTTCGTGCGGCGGCTGAGCACCTGGATGACGCGGCGGATCTCCTCGTCACGGCCGATGACCGGGTCGAGCTTGCCCTCCTCGGCCCGCTCGGTGAGGTCGGTGCCGAAGCGCTGGAGCGCCTCGAAGCGCTCCTCGGCGTTCTGGTCGCTCACGCCGTGCGGCCCGACGGCCTCGACGACGGCCGTGCGCAGGTTCTCGGCCGTCGCACCGTGCTCGCGCAGGATGCGCGCGGCCGCGCTGTCCTGTCCGGCGAGCGCGAGGAGGACGTGATGAACCGAGACGTACTGGTGCCCGAGGTCCCGCATGACGGCCTCGGCCTGCTGCAGCGCCTGCACGAGTTCGCTCGACGCCTGCGACGCCTCGCCGCCGTCGCCGAGGGTCGGGAGCGCGGCGATCTCACGCGCAGCGTCGGTGCGGACGGCCTGCGAATCGACGCCGACGCGGCGCAGCACGCCGGCGGCGGCGGATCCCTCCTGGTCGAGCAGCGCGGCGAGCAGATGCACGGGCAGCGCCTGCGGATTGCGGTGCTGGGCGGCCAGCGACACGGCGGCCTGGACGGCCTCCTGGGTCTTCAGGGTGAAGCGATCGGCGTTCATCAAGATCTAAGTGTAGCTGACTTAGATCTTTACCTCAAGGGTCCGCGGGCCGAGTCGCCTACCTGAGCCGCGTGAAGCGCACCACCGCGTTGTGGTGCGCCTCCGTCAGCTGGGTGCCCTTGAGCACGATCCCGGTCGACTCGAGCTTCCGCGGCTGCGTGCCGCGGAACGTCACCTTGAAGCTCTTGCGCTTCCCGAAGATCGTCCGCGCGCTGAGTCGCTCGGCCGGCAGCGGCACCGCCGTCGGCCAGGCCCAGGGGACGATGCCGCTGAGCTGTCCGAAGAGCTCGCTCGCCGGGCACTCGGCGACGGGCGAGTCCTCGCCACCGCCGAGGATCGCCTTGCTCGTCGCGGACACCTTCAGGGTCCCTGCACGCGCCCCGTAGACGAACTTCATGTCGGTCGAGAGCGGGAACGTCGCGTTGCAACCCGGCTTGGTGGACGGGTTCTCTGAGGCCGCGGGACACGGATTGCCCGGCGCCGGCGTGCGTGTCAGCACGCCGTCGCGCTTGGGCGTGACGCCGCGCCCGATCGTGCCGCGCACCGCGAACGAGGCGTCGCCGGTCCGGCCGGCGCGCTGCAGTGACACGACGCTGCGGCCGGCGGCCTTGAAGCGCACGAACTCCATCGTCACGCCCTTGCCGCGCCCGTACTTGACCTCCTCCACGATCGTGAGCGGCGAGACCTTGATGACGCAGCCCACGTCCTCCCCTGCGGTCCCCTGGATCGTGGCCGAGGCGAACGTGTCGCCCTCGACGACGACCTTGAACCGCGCGGTCTCCTGGCCGGGAATGCTCGGGATGTCGGGGATCCCGCCCGGCACCGGCGGGCTCTGTGCGGTGGCAGTGAGAGCACAGACGGCCGAGAGCGCAAGTGCCGCGGCGACCATGGAGGCGAGACGACACGGGAGCATGGCGCCACACTACGCCCGTTCGCCGGGCTCCGTGGGAGTCATCTGCCGTCTCGGAGATTGATCAGGTCGGCTTCGCCGGACCTGTCCTGCCAGGGGGCCGTACCTGGGGCCGTGCCCGAACGATCGCCGTGGTGTGCCGAATCGGCACGAGCTCCGCGCGAAAGGACCGGCGGACGGCTTCCATCTCCGCCTCCATCTCGGCGCGCATCTGCGCGCTGCGCGCCTCGAGCTGCTCGAGCCGCTCGCGGGCGCTCTCGAGCTGGCGCTCCAGCTCCAGGACGCGCTCGACGCCTGCGAGGTTGAGGCCGAGCTCGGTCGTCATCTCCTGGATGCGGCGCAGGCGCTCGACGTCCTCCTGCGAGTAGAGCCGCGTGCCCTTGGGCGAGCGCTGGGGCTCGATCAGCCCGCGCGCCTCGTACATGCGCAGCGTCTGCGGGTGCATCTCCGCGAGCTCCGCGGCGACCGAGATCATGAACACGCCGCGCTGCGTGTCGACGGTGATCGTCGTGCGGCGCCGCGTGGCCATCACGCCCTCCCCGCGGAGGCCGCGTCGGCGAACAGCGCTGCACGCGGGTCGGTGCCGTTCATCGTCTCGGAGAGCTTGTCGACCAGTTCGGACTGCTCGGCCGTCAGCTCGCTCGGCATGTCGATCAGGAAGCGGTAGTGGATGTCGCCGGCGGGCTTGCCGCCGAGCCGCGGCGGGCCCTCGCCGCGCAGCCGCTGGACGGTGCCGTGCTTCGTCCCGGGCGACACGCGCAGCGTCTTGCGGCCCGCGAGCGTCGGCACCTCGATCTCGGCGCCGCGCAGGGCCTCGACGATCGTGAGCGGCACCTCGACCTCGACGTTGTCGCCCTTGCGCCGGAAGACGCGCGAGGGCGTGACGCGGGTGATCACGTAGAGGTCGCCGTGCGGGCCGCCGTTGCGCCCCGGCTCGCCCTTGCCGGCGATGCGCACGCGCGAGCCGTCCTTCACACCGGGCGGGATGTTCACGCGCAGCCGCCGCGCCTGCTGGGTCTGGCCGGCGCCGGAGCACGTCGCGCACG
>CAWGLQ010000029.1:0-13177 GCA_963823375.1 uncultured Actinomycetes bacterium
GCCGGCCCGCGCGCCCGCAAGGGCGCGCGGCCGTCGTCTGCGAGGGCCCGGCATCCGCCGGGCCCTCGTCGTTCCGGGGGTAGCGTTCAGTCCATGCCGCGCCTGCGCCCCGCCACCGCCGCCGACGTCGACGCCCTCACCGACACGCTGCTCGAAGGCGTCGCGACGTACGCGTCGTTCGCACCGGAGGGATGGTCGCTGCCGGCCCAGGCGGGCGCGCGCGAGGTGCTCGTCACGCGCCTGGGCATCTCCGGGACGTGGTGCCTGATCGCCGAGGACGACGCCGGGCCGCTCGGGCACGTCGCGTTCCTCCCGGCGATCCACACCCAGCCGCCGACGGGTGACAGCCGCCTCGCGCACCTGTGGATGCTGTTCCTGCGTGAGCGTGCGTGGGGCACGGGCCTGGCGACCGACCTCCTGCGCCGCGCGGTCGGCGAGGCACGGATGCGCGGCTACACGCACCTGCGGCTCTACGTCGCCGTCGGCCAGGACCGGGCGCGGCACTTCTACGAGCGTGAGGGCTGGGCCCCCGTCGGCGAGCCGCTGCCCGAGTCGCCGCTCGGCCTCCCGATCATCGAGTACCGCCGCGCGCTCGGCTGACCCGCCGCCCGCGGCTGCAGAATGCCCCGGATCCCGGGACTCCCGACACCCACCGCCGCCGGCCGCGTCCTCAGCCTGCACCGCTACCCGGTGAAGTCGATCGCGGGCGAGCCGGTGGACGCGCTGCGGATCGACCGCCGCGGCGCCGGCGGCGACCGCACGCACGCGCTGATCTGGGCCGGGACGAACCGGCGGCTCACCGCGCGGCAGGCGCCGCGGATGCTCGCCTGGCGCGCGCGCTACGACGTCCCCGGCGCCGACCTGGATCCGGCCGACCCGCCGCTGCCGGTGCTGACCGACCCCGGCGGCGCCGACCACGCCTGGGACGACGCACTGCCCGGCGCGCTCGAGGCCGACCTCGGCTGGCCGGTGGTGCTGCGCCGGGACGTGAGCGGGCAGCAGGACCTGGACGACACCCTGCTCGTCACGGTCCGGTCGTCGCTGGAGGCGCTCGGCGCGGCGCTGGACATCCCCGCCGACCTGCGGCGCTTCCGGCCGAACATCCACGTCGAGCTCGACGCCGCCGCGTTCGCGGAGGAGGGCTGGGAGGGGCGGCGCCTGCGGATCGGCGACACGGTCCTGAAGCTCATCCATCCCTGCGAGCGTTGCGTCATTCCCACACGCGACCCCGACACGCAGGCGCGCGACGCGCGCGTGCTGCTGTGGCTCATGCGCGAGCACCGCGAGCTGTTCGGGATCAACGCCGAGGTGCCCGAGCCGGGCGTGATCCGGCAGGGCGACCCGGTGGAGCTGCTGCCGCGCTGAGGCTCAGGTGACGCCGGCTTCGGCGCGCCGCATCTGGCGCATCGCCCAGATCCACCCGAGCCCGGCGATCGCCAGCGAGGCCGCGAACGCGTAGAGCACCTTGTCGGGCTCGCCGGTGATGAAGCCGCGCGAGGCGTCGAGGATCAGCGTCACCGGGTTGATCGACGCGGCGCCGTGCAGCCAGCCGGTCAGCAGCGCGAGCGGCACGTAGACCGGCGCGAGGAACAGGAAGACGAAGACCGGGGTCTGCATGAACGACCCGATGTCGACCGACTGGTAGCGGAACGCGAGGCCCAGGGTCCAGAGCGAGCAGGCGATGTTGACCAGCGCGCCGAGCGCCAGGATGCCGGCGACGTCGAGCACGCCGCCCTTGACGTCCATCCCCGTCGCGAGCGCGAGCGCCCAGAGGATCGCGCCGATCAGCGCGTAGCGCACGAGGCCGGCGAGGATGTAGCCGAAGACGATCCCCAGACGGTTCGGCGCGCCGAGCATGAGGCGCCGGGCGAACCCGCTCTCGTAGTCCTCCGCGAGCCGGTAGCCGGTGAAGATGCCGCCGAACGCGGCCATCTGCAGGAAGACGAAGACGAACTGGAACGCCGTGTAGCCGGCGGCGAACTCGAAGCCCGGCACGCTGGAGACGGCCGAGAGCCCGCCCGCGAACGCGAGCAGGAAGACGAGCGGGAACGCGAGCGACGGCACGATGATCGCCGGGTTCTTGTACGTGTGGATGATCGTGCGGCGCAGCACGGCCATCGCGACGTGACGACCGCCGCCGCTCATGTGCGCTGCACCCGCTTGCGCAGCCCGCGCGCGGCGAGGCCGAAGGAGACGACGAGGATGGCGGTGGCGACGGCCAGGCACGGCAGCAGCGTGCTCATGTCCCAGCCGTCGAGGATCAGCCCGCGCATCCCGTCGATGAGAAAGCTGATCGGGTTCAGCTCGGCGATCTGCCGGAACCAGTCCTTCTCGATGAAGTCGGACGGCAGGTTCATCGTCGAGAGGAAGAAGAGGACGAAGAGCAGCGGGAACATCCCCTGCACCGCCTCCGGCGACCCGGTCTGGATCGCGAGCCAGGCGCCGATGCCCGCGAACGCGAGCGCGATGTAGATCGAGACGAGCACGAGGACGATCGCGCCGAGCACGCCCGACTCGATCGTCACGCCGAAGATCAGCCCGACCGCCAGGTAGATCACGGACCCGACGATCGACACCGCGGTGCCGCCGAACGTCGCGCCGACGAGCACCGTCCACTGCCGCGCCGGCGTCAGCGACAGCCGGTCGAGGAAGCCCTTCTGGATGTCGGACGCGAGCTCGGTGCCGGCGGTGATCGCGGCGAACAGCGCGCCCTGCACGAAGCAGACGACGATCGCGAAGTTGATGTAGCTGTCGGTCGGGAAGCCGGGCAGCTTGGTCACGGACGCCAGGCCCGCGGCGTTCACCGCGAGCAGGATCAGCGGGAACATGATCACCGGGATCACGAGCTCCGGCTGGCGGAACGTGCGGCTGACCGAGCGGCGCGCGATCAGCGCGACCTGGTGCAGCGGGTCGGTGCGGTGCGCTGCGACGGGGACGGTCGTCACGCGGCGGCGGCCTCCGCCTCACGCGCGGCCTCGCCGTTCTCCTCGCCGCCCTCCAGCGAGCGGCCGGTCTTCTCGAGGAAGACGTCGTCGAGCGAGGGCTGATGAAGCTGCAGCTCGGCGACGTCGATGCCGTCGGCGTCGAGCCGGCGCACGACGTCGGCGAGCGCCTCCGCGCCCGAGGCCAGGCGCACGGCGACGCTCTTCGGGCTGCCGGCCGCGGGCTCGCCGAAGGCGGACAGGGACGCGGCGAGGCGCTCCTTGTCGTTTGGGTTGGCGGGCGTGGCCTCCAGCGAGACGCCGCCGATCTCCGCCTTCAGCGCGGACGGCGTGCCCTCGGCGACGATGTGACCGTGGTCGATGATCCCGACCCGGTTGGCCAGGACGTCGGCCTCCTCGAGGTACTGGGTCGTGAGGAAGACGGTGACGCCGTCCTCGCGCGCCAGGCGCTCGACCTCGCCCCAGAGCGCGCTGCGGCTCTGCGGGTCCAGGCCCGTCGTCGGCTCGTCGAGGAACAGCACGCGCGGCCCGTGCAGCAGCGCGAGCGCCAGGTCGAGCCGGCGCTTCATGCCGCCGGAGTAGCCGCCGACCTTGCGGCCCGCGGCGTCGCTCAGGCCGACGCGGTCCAGCAGCTCCTCGCCGCGGCGGCGGATGTCGGCCTTCGACAGGCCGTGCAGCCCGCCCTGGAGGTCGATGTGCTCCCAGCCGGTGAGGAAGTCGTCGAGCGCCGCCTCCTGGAGCGCGGCGCCGATCGTGCGGCGGATGTCCGGGCCGTGCGTCGTGACGTCCATGCCCGCGACGGTGGCGCGGCCGCCGGTGGGCGGCAGCAGCGTCACGAGCATGAGCACCGTGGTCGACTTCCCCGCGCCGTTCGGCCCGAGGAAGCCGTAGATCTCGCCCGGCTTGACCTCCAGGTCGATGCCGTCGACCGCCTTGATCCCGCCTTTGAACTCGCGCGCGAGCCCCTCGACGAGGATGCCGTTGTCCGCCGCCATCAGGAGCCGGCGACCTCGGCCAGCGGCCGGGGTCCCGGGCCCACGTACTTCGCCGTCGGGCGGATCAGCCGTGCCTCGCGCTTCTGCTCGAGGATGTGCGCCGACCAGCCGGCGACGCGCGCGCAGGTGAACATGCTCGTGAAGAGCTCCGGCGGGATCTCCGCCGTGTCGAGCACGACGGCCGACCAGAACTCGACGTTCGTCGCCAGGACGCGGTCGGGCTTGCGTGCCTGCAGCTCGGCGAGCGCGGCCTGCTCGAGCGCCTCGGCGACCTCGAAGCGCTTGGAGCCCAGCTCGCGCGCGGTCCGGCGCAGGACGCGTGCGCGCGGGTCCTCGGCGCGGTACACCCGGTGGCCGAAGCCCATCAGGCGGTCACCGCGATCGAGCGCCGCCTTGACCCAGGCGTCGGCGTCGCCCATGGCGTCGACCTCGTCGAGCATCGTCAGCACGCGCGACGGCGCGCCGCCGTGCAGCGGGCCGGACAGCGCGCCGACGGCGCCGGACATCGCCGCCGCGACGTCGGCGCCCGTCGAGGTGATGACGCGGGCGGTGAAGGTCGAGGCGTTCATGCCGTGCTCGGCGGCGGAGATCCAGTACGCGTCGATCGCCTTGGCGTGGTCGGGGTGCGCCTCGCCGCGCCAGCGCAGCAGGAAGCGCTCGGCGATCGTCTCGCCCTCGTCGATCACGGGCTGGGGGACCCACGGAACGCCGATGCCGCGGGCGGACTGCGCGGTGAACGACAGCGCCATCACCGACGCGCGGGCGAGGTCGGTGCGCGCCTGCTCGTCGGAGATGTCGAGCACCTGGCCCATGCCCCACTCGGGGGCGAGCATCGCGAGTGCCGCCTGCACGTCGACGCGCGGATCGCCGGAGCGCACGAGCAGCGGGTGGGGCTCGGCGGGGCTGAGGCCCGGATCGAACGAGCCGTCGACGAGCAGGCCCCAGACCTTCTCGTACGGAACGGCGCCGACGAGATCCTCGATGTCCACGCCGCGGTAGCGGAGCGCGCCGCCCTCCTTGTCGGGCTCGGCGATCTCGGTGGCGAAGGCGACGACGCCTTCAAGGCCGGACTGCACCTCGGTCGTGGTCACGTGCGGGGCTCCTGATTCTCGGATGCGAAAAGGTCGTTCGACAGCGTATCCAGCGGCGGGTCCGGGCCCGCGATAGGCTCCTTCGGCGCACCGCTCGACACCCTGTCAGGAGACCGATGACCGACGCCGCAACCGCCGCCGACCTCATGTTCCGCCCTGCGAGCGAGCTCGCAGACCTCGTCCGCGACGGCGAGATCACCGCGCGTGAGCTCGTCGAGGCGTCGCTCGCGCGGATCGACGAGCTGAACCCCGTCTACAACGCCTTCATCGACGTCTTTCACGAGGAGGCGCTGCTCGCCGCCGACGCCGTGAAGCCGGGCGACGAGCGCCCGCTCGCGGGCGTGCCGATCGCGATCAAGAACAACCGCCCGGTCGAGGGCAAGCGCTTCACCTTCGCGTCGTCGTTCTTCGGCGACTTCATCGCGCCGTTCGAATGGATCGGCGTCACCCGTCTGCGCGAGGCCGGCGCGATCATCGTCGGCACCACGAACCTGCCGGAGTTCGGCATCGTCCCGACGACCGAGCCGCGGCGGTTCGGCGCCACCCGCAACCCGTGGGATCCGACGCGCATCGCCGGCGGCTCCTCCGGCGGCGCCGCCGCAGCCGTCGCCGCGGGCATGATCCCGATCGCCCACGCCAACGACGGCGGGGGCTCGACGCGCATCCCGGCGGCGTGCACGAACCTCGTCGGCCTGAAGGTCCAGCGCGGGCGGATCAGCGTCGCGCCGATCCTCGGCTACTCGTTCCTCGGCGTCGACGGCGTCGTCTCGCGGACGACCCGCGACACGGCGGTGGCGCTCGACGTCCTCGCGGGCCACGCGCTCGGCGACGTCGCCTGGGCGACCCCGTCGCGCACGCCGTTCGCCACGCAGGCCGACGAGGAGCCGCGCGGCCTGCGGATCGCGATGACCTCGCTCTCGCCGGTCGACGGCATCACCACCGAGCCGCGCGTCGCCGAGGCGATCGCCGACGCCGCCGGGCTCCTGCGCGACCTCGGCCACGAGGTGATCGAGGACGACCCGCCGTGGCAGATCCCGGGCCTGATCGAGCAGTTCGGCGTCCTCTGGGCCCCGATGATCTCCACGCAGACCGCGTTCGGCGCACAGATCGCCGGGCGCGAGCCGACGCTCGAGGACATCGAGCCGCTGACGATGGCCATGTACCAGGCCGCCAAGGGCGTCGACGCGACGACGTACCTCGGCGTCGAGATGATGCTCCAGGGCGTCGCGCGCGCGATCGTGCAGTGGACCGCGCAGTACGACGCCGTGCTGTGCCCGACCCTCGCCGAGGTGCCGGTGCCGCTCGGCACGATCGACACCTGCGACCAGGCCAACCCGATGTCCGGGTTCGAGCGCGCGGCGTCGTTCACGCCGTTCACGGCGGTCGCGAACCTCACCGGCTCGCCGGCGATCAACGTCCCGCTCGACCACGACGTCGACAGCGGCATGCCCATCGGCGTCCAGCTGATCGGCCAGCCCGAGGGCGAGGGACTGCTGCTCGCGCTCAGCCGGCAGCTCGAGGACGCGCGCCCCTGGACCGGGCGCCGCGCGCCCGTCGACGCCGCCTAGGCGCCCAAGACGTCCACCATGGCGCTCGGGGTCACCCCGAGCGCCTGCGCGCCGGCGATCCCGCGCGGCGTGGCGCTGGAGACCTCGAGCAGCTCGGCCTCGTCCCACGTGGCGGGCGCGCGCGTGCCGAGCAGCGTCTCGCCCAGGCGCAGCGTCCCGCGCACGAGCGGCTCCGGCACGTGCACCAGCGGGCGCTCGCGCGCCGCGGCGCGCAGGGCGATCCGGACCATCGCGTCGTACGTGAGGGTCTCCGGGCCGGCGAGCTCGAGGCGCTCGTGACGCTCCGCCGGCTCGCGGTCCAGCGCCGCGGCGATGCAGGCGGCGACGTCGCCGGCCCAGATCGGCTGGAACTCCGCGCGGCCGCGGCCCGGGACCACCGCGGCCGGGAGCAGCGCCAGGCGCTCGACCCATGTCAGCCACGCGTCGCCGGGCGCGTAGACGAGCGAGCACGCCGCGATCGTCGTCGTGATCCCCGCAGAGCCGACCGCGTCCTCCGCCAGCGCCTTCGCGCGCAGGAAGCGCGTGCGGTCGTGCGCGGTGGCGCCGAGGGCGCTGAGGAACACAAAGCGCTCCACCCCGGCGCGCTGGGCCGCCTCGACCATCCGCCAGGTCGCGATGCCCGTCAGCTCCTCGATCGATCCCGACTGCTGGTCGCGGATCGCCGCCGCGAGGTGCACGACCGTCGAAACGCCGCGCATCGCGTTGCGGAACGACGGCGGGTCGCTCAGGTCGCCGAGGGCGATCTGGACACGGACCCGGTCGGCACCGAGGCGCCGCGGATCGCGGACGAGGCAGCGCACGGTCGTGCCGCCCGTCACCAGGCGCGGAAGCAGGGCCGAGCCGACGAGCCCGGTTGCGCCGGTGAGCAGGAGCATCGCGGCGCGCAGCGTATCGCGCTCCGGAGAGGCGTCCCGATAGTCTTTCGGCTCGCCGCACCCCGCATCACCACCCGTTCCAAGACCCCGAGGACCGCTTTCCCACCATGGCCTACGTGATCGCCGAGCCCTGCATCGGAGTGAAGGACAACTCCTGTGTCGAGGTCTGCCCCGTCGACTGCATCCATCCGACGCCCGACGAGCCGGACTACGACAAGGTCGATCAGCTGTTCATCGACCCCGAGGAGTGCATCGACTGCGACGCATGCGTCGAGGCCTGCCCGGTGGACGCGTGCTTCGCCGAGGACCAGCTTCCTGACGAGTGGCAGAAGTTCGCCGGGGTCAACGCGGAGTACTACACGAGCCGCTGAGCGCGGCGCGCGTGTTCGACAACGACGACCTGATCCGCAACGCGGCGCAGTACACGGCCGGGTTCGACCGCGGGAAGCTGGAGCGGCCGCCGCGCCGGCGCCTCGCCGTCGTCACATGCATGGACGCGCGGATCAACCTGTTCCTCCTGCTCGGCCTGCGCGAGGGTGACGCGCACATCATCCGCAACGCCGGCGGTGTCATCACCGACGGGGAGATCCGCTCGCTGGCGATCTCCCAGCGGTTCATGGGGACCGAGGAGATCTTCCTCATCCACCACACCGAGTGCGGGATGCAGGCGTTCAACGACCGCGAGTTCCGCGCCGAGCTCGAGGCCGAGACGGGCGTCCCCGTCCCGTGGGACACGGAGGCCTTCGAGGACCTCGACCTCGACGTCCTGAAGTCGATCAAGCGCATCCGCGACAGCCCGTTCATCCCGCACAGCGACCGCGTGCGCGGCTTCGTCTACGAGGTCCGGACGGGCGAGCTGCGCGAAGTCCCCCAGCCCGGCTGAGCGGGCGTCAGCTCGCCGCCTGGCTGTCCGGCGCGACGCGCGTGTCGCGCAGGCCGCGCAGCGCCTCGGGCACCAGCAGCCGCAGCACCGGCTCGACCTGCCGCAGGTCGCGCGTGCGGGCGTCGCCGCCGACCTCGGCGATCCAGGAGCCGCTGGAGGAGGAGATGGTGTGGACGAGCAGCGTGTCGAGCGACGTGCGCATCATGCACTCGCGCAGCAGGCCGCTGAGATGCGCGTCGGCGCGGTCGACGACCAGGCAGCCGGAGCCCGAGCCCGCGGACGCCATGCGCAGTGCGAGCAGGTCGCGGCCGTCGAGCCAGGCCCCGTAGCGGGCCATCGCGTTGACGTTCCCGGGACGACCGCCCACGACGAGCGACTCCGGCTCACGTCCCAGCGGGGCGAAGGCGACGGTCCAGCCGACGGCGTCCGTCGCCTCGGTGATGCGGCGCAGCACGCCGCCCAGGCGCTCGGCCGGCGGTGCGCCGGCCAGCGGGCGGTCCAGCACGCCGAGGACCTCCTTGATGAGCCTGCCGAGGTCCAGGACCGGCGCGTCGCGCAGCGCGCGGCCGCGACCGGCGGCCCCCGCGCTCCCCTCGGACGCCTCGACGGCGCCACTGGGTCCGGCGACGAACACGCGGCCGCGGCCGCCGCGCTTGGCGGCGTACTGGGCGGCGTCCGCCGCGCGCAACAGGTCCGCGGGACGGCCCTCGCCCGCACGCAGCATCGCGACGCCGCAGGAGACGCCCACGGGCGGGTGCGAGCTGCGCAGCCGGCGCAGGATGCTCTCGGCGACCTCGCGGCCGCGCTGGGCGTCGGAGTGGTGCAGGACGATCGCGAACTCGTCGCCGCCGACGCGGCAGACCAGCGAGTCCCGGACCGCGGTCGCCGACTTCGTCAGCGCCTCCGCCACCGTGCGCAGCGCGGCGTCCCCGGCCTCGTGGCCGTGGTGGTCGTTGATGTCCTTGAGGTTGTCCATGTCGCAGAGCAGCAGCGCCAGGTCGTGCCCGGTGCGCCGCGCCTCGAGCACCGCGAGCTCCAGCGCCTCGTCGAACGCGCGCCGGTTCGCGAGGCCGGTCAGGCCGTCGCTGTGGGCCAGCTCGGACACGCGTGAGAAGACCTCCGCACGCCCGATGGCCGATCCGACCTGCCCGCTGATCGCATGCAGGAAGCGGGCGTCGCGTTCGCTGAAGGGTGCCTGGTCGGAGCGGCGCGCCGCCCAGATCTGACCCCACGTCTCGCCGCCGAAGGCGATCGGCACGGCCATCGACGAGTGCTTGCCCAGCCCGCGCAGGAGGTCCGCCTCGATCGGTGTGATCTCGGGGTCGTCGAGGGAGCAGAAGTACGTGCCGCCGTCCTCCAGGACGCGGCGCAGGTCCCGGTCCCCCTCGAGCTGGTACATCTCGTCGGCGGGATGGCGCTCCTCCCCGGGGGCCAGGTCGCCGACGTTGACGAGGGTGCGCAGGATCCCGCGGTCGGGGATCCAGCGCTCGATCGAGAGCGAGGCCGCGCCGATCGCGCCGAGCGCCTCCTCGGCGGCGATCTCGATGACCTCCTCGAGCTTGTGCGCGGCGGCGACGGCGGACGCGACGGCGATCAGGGCGACGAGCTCGCGCTCGAGGCTCGCGTTGCCGCCGACCACGTCGGCGACGATCGCCCCGGGGTCGGGACGGCCGCTGGCCTCGTCGCCGCCCTCGGCGGTCTGCAGGACGTCGAGGAGCGCCGCGGTGACGGTGGGGTCGAACTGCGTGCCGGCGCAGCGGCGCAGCTCGTCGAGCGCGACGTCGCGCGCCAGGGCGCGGCGGTAGGGACGATCGCTGTTGAGGGCGTGCCAGGCGTCGCACGCGAGGACGATGCGCGAGGGGAGCGGGATCGCGTCGCCGACGAGCCCGTCCGGGTAGCCGTCGCCGTCCCAGCGCTCGTGCTCGTGACGCACGGCGCGCGCGACCGACTCCAGGCCGGGGACGGTCGCCAGGATGCGCTCGCCGATCACGGGGTGCTCGCGCATGAGGACCCAGTCGGCCTCGTCGAGCGGGCCGGGCTTGTGCAGCAGCGAGTCGGGGATGCCGATCTTGCCGACGTCGTGGAGCAGCGCGACGGCGGCGAGCTCCGCCATATCCTGCCCGCGAAGACCGAGGCGGGCCCCGACGGCGACCGACAGATCGTGCACGGCGTCGGCGTGTTCACCCGTGTACCCGTCGCGAGCCTGCAGGGTCGCCGCAAGCGCCTGGACGACCGAGCGGACCGACTGCGTCGCGCGCCCGCGCTCGCGCTCGAGGTCCCGGAGGACCGCGACGAGCGCATCATCGCCCTGCGTGAGGCCGCGCGCGGCCGCCATGGCCTCTTGGCGCAGCTTCAGGCGAGACGGGTCGGCGTCGGGCATCACACTGCGTATCGGCGGCAGCGAAGGGCTTCTTCACCCTATTGGCGCGTGCCTGGACGCCAAGTTCTGTCCCCGTTTGCCTGGTGGAAGCCGTGCGGAGACAGATCAGGGATCCTGGGGTGGCGTGAACTGAGATCGATCAGGGATCCGCAAGCGGATCCCTGTCCTGCCAGGGGGCCGTGGCTCAGGGATCCGCGAGCGGATCCCTGTCCTGCCAGGGGGCCGTGCCAGGGGGCCGTTCCTAGGCCATGGGAAGCGTCATACCGGCGGGCTCGGGCGAGCTCACGGCCGGGGGGCCGTCGGCGCTCGCGGCGAGCTGCAGCACGGGCAGCTCGCGGGGGAACATCGCGATCAGCCCGCGGGCGACCTGGCGGATGCCCTGCGCGGCCGGGTCGTCCGGGTCGGACGCGACCAGCGGCACGCCCGCGTCGGCCTGCTCGCGGAGCGGCATCGTGATCGGCACCTTGCCGAGCAGCGGGACGTCGAGCTCGTCCGCGAGATCCTGGCCGCCGCCCTCGCCGAAGATCGGGAAGCGCTCACCCGACGGCGTGACGAAGCCGGCCATGTTCTCGACGACGCCGGCGATCTCGAGGTCGACCTTGTGCGCCATCTCCGCCGAGCGCCGCGCGACCTTCTGCGCGGTCGGCTGGGGCGTGGTGACGATCACGAACCGCGCCTGCGGCAGCAGCTGCGCGAGCGTCATCGAGACGTCGCCGGTCCCGGGCGGCAGGTCCACGAGCAGGAAGTCGAGCGCCCCCCAGTCCACGTCCTCCAGGAACTGCGTGAGCGCCTTGTGGAGCATCGGGCCGCGCCAGACGACGGCCGCGTCCTCCTCGACGAAAAAGCCGATCGACATGATCTTCACGCCGTTCGCCTCGAGCGGCATGATCTTGCGCTCGGGCGAGACGGGCGGGCGCCCGGACACGCCGAACATGCGCGGGATCGAATAGCCCCAGACGTCGGCGTCGAGGACGCCGACCGTGCGGCCCTCGGCGGCGAGCGCCGCGGCGAGGTTGGCGGTGATCGTGGACTTGCCGACGCCGCCCTTGCCGGAGCCGATGCAGACGACGTTCGCGACCTGGGCCAGCGCGCCCTCGGGGAGCGAGCCGCGGCCGAGCTTGCGCTGGAGCTCGGACTTCTCCTGATCGCTGAGGACGTCGAACGCGACGGTGACGCGCGTGACGCCGTCGAGCGCCCCGACGGCCTTCGCGACGGCCTCCTCGAAGTGGTTGCGGATCGGGCAGCCCGGCGTCGTCAGCGACACGACGACGTCGACCACGCCGTCGCCCGGCTGCTCGATCGAGCGGACCATGCCGAGCTCGACGATCGACTTGCGCAACTCCGGGTCGATGACGGCCTCGAGGGACTTCAGGATCTCGTCGTGCGAAGGCATACGAACATTCTCGCAAATCCGACCGGGCGGGCAGGAATGACGACGGGCCGCCGGTGAGGGCGGCCCGTCGCGGGAGGAGAGGAACTGCTTCCGCCGGCAGGAGGTATGGGCCGGAGGACTGACCGCGGCCGGCCCCTCTCCAGAGGCCGGCCGTCGGGGAAGGGAGATCAGGTCGGCTCCGCCGACCTGATCTGCCTGGGGTCGTGGTTACGCGGCGAACCGGTCCACGACCGGGCGCACGACCTCGCGCACGGGGGCGACGACGTCCGGGACCTGCGGAAGGGCCGGGATCGAGAGATCGCGGACCGTCGCGCGGACGTCCTTGATCTGGGTCTCGGCGTCCTTGCGCAGCGTGCGGACCTCGCGCTCGACGCGCGTGCGGTTGCGCTTGACGTCACGGCGCACGCGGTTGCGGCGCTGGCGCAGCTCGCGCTCGACGCGCGTGCGGGCCTTCTTGACCTCGCGCTGCGTGCGGTTGCGGGCGACCTCGCCGCGCTTCTCGAGCTTCCGCAGCTCGGCCTCGGCGGCGTCACGGTCGCCGATGCGGGTGCGGAGGTCCTCGATCGTCGCGGTGGCGGCGTCACGGGCGGTCAGCACGGCGCCGACCTGCACGTATGCGACACGCTCGGCGTAGTTGCCGGCGAGCAGCACGGCCGAACGGCCGGTCGAGACCGCGGCGTCACGGGTCGTGCCGGCGTCGGCGCCGACCGTCTTGGTGTCCTTCACGGTGGCCTTGGCCGCAGCCTTCGTGCGGTTGGCGCCACGCGTGGTCGCGCCCTTGCGGGCGCTGGTCGAGCGGGCCGCAGCGGTGCGCGGCTTCGCCGTCGTCTTCTTGGTGGTGGTGCGCTTCTTGGGGGCTGTCGTCTCAGCCATGATTG
Organism: uncultured Actinomycetes bacterium; assembly: GCA_963823375.1. Lineage (GTDB taxonomy): Bacteria > Actinomycetota > Thermoleophilia > Solirubrobacterales > Solirubrobacteraceae > F1-60-MAGs163. The sequence goes on from CAWGLQ010000029.1 coordinate 13,006, forward strand.
CTCCTCGCAGTAAGAACCTTAGAAGTATGTTCCGTCAGTGTAGCACAGAATCGAACAGTTGTTCGGCGTACACCTGTTCGTACAACTGCGAGGTGCGCGAGTTACGCCGCAGGTGGCAGCTGCCGTACCCGCGTGCGCGAGATCCATGCGAGCGGATCGGCCAATTCGGCGC
>CAWGLQ010000030.1:0-79512 GCA_963823375.1 uncultured Actinomycetes bacterium
GGGGGCCAACCCGCCGCCCGCCGCCGCCCGCAAGCCGGCCGCCAAGCGCAGCTCGGGGACCACGCGCCGCAAGCCCGCCAAGAAGGCCGATCCGGACGCCGCGGAGGCCGTGACGGACGCCGCGGAGGCGGCTGCGGACGGCTCCGGGACGCCCGCGGACGGCGATGCCCTAGAATCGAAGCCTCGGCGCCGCGGCCGCAGAGGCGGTCGGCGCCGTTCCGCTGCCACGGCCGATGCCGCAGCGGCGGCGGATTCCACCTCGGACTAGGACCTCTTCCAGATGTACGCGATCGTCAAGACAGGCGGCAAGCAGTACCGCGTCGAGCAGGGATCGACCCTGCTCGTCGAGCGGCTGCCCGAGGATGAGGGCGCGACGGTGGCCCTCGAGCCGCTCATGCTGCGCTCCGATGACGTGGTGTTCGACGCCGACGGCCTGAAGAAGGTCAAGGTCGACGCCAAGATCATCGAGCACATCCGCGGGCCCAAGATCCGCGTCTTCAAGTTCAAGCCCAAGCGCGGCTACAAGAAGACGCAGGGTCACCGCCAGGAGCTGACCCGCATCGAGGTCACCGACATCAAGCTGCTGTCGCGCAAGCCGGCGGCCAAGAAGGCCGACGCCGCCGAGCCGGCGCCCGCGGCCGAGACCCAGGAGGCCTGAACACATGGCGCATAAGAAGGGCCTGGGCTCGTCCCGCAACGGCCGTGACTCGAATCCGAAGTTCCTCGGCGTCAAGACGTTCGCCGGGCAGACCGTGACGGGCGGCGAGATCATCGTCCGCCAGCGCGGCACCGTCTTCAAGCCCGGTGCCGGCGTCGGCATGGGCCGCGATCACACGCTGTTCGCGAAGGCCGCCGGCACCGTCGAGTTCACGCGCGGCCGCCGCGGCCGGGTCGTGAACGTCGTCGCCGACGCCGAGTAGCTCCCGTCCCGTGAACGCGCGCCTCGCCATGCAGCTGCTGCAGGCGGGCCGCGTGGTCATCGGCGCCGTGCTCGTCGCCGTCCCGGCCAGGCCAGGAGGCGACTGGGTGGGCGAGGACGGTCGCACACCCGGCGGCCAGGTCGCCATGCGCGCGCTCGGCGCGCGCGAGGTGCTCGTCGGCACCGGCGCGTTTCATGCCGCGCGCAGCGGCTCGGCGCAGACCGCCGCGACGTGGTCGCTCGCGCTCGCCGCCTGCGATCTGGTCGACGCGGCCGCGACGGCTGCGGCCTGCGGGTCGCTGCCCCACCGGGGCGTGCCCGTCGGCGCGCTGGCGCTCGGATCGGCCGCCGCCGGCGTCCTGATCGCCGCGAAGCTCGGTGACTGAGCCGCTCAGACCGGCTGCGATGTGGGCCGCACGAGGATCTCGTTGACGTCCACGTGCGGCGGCTGCGAGACGGCGTACATCACGGCGTTCGCGATGTCGGTGTCCTCCAGCGCTCCCGTCGGACGGTTGTCGAAGAAGGGCGTGTCGACCATGCCCGGCTCGATCAGCGTGACCCGAACGCCGGTCCCCGCCACCTCGCCGCGCAGCGACTGGCCCATCCCGGTCACGGCCCACTTCGTGCTCGAGTAGAGGCTGCCCGGAAGCGCGACGCGGCCCGCGACGGAGCCGGTCAGCAGGACGTGGCCCTTGGACTCGATGACCGCGGGAAGCGTCGCGCGGATCGTGAACGCGGCGCCGAGGACGTTCGTCAGCACCATGTCGCGCCAGTGTTCGACGGTGTCGGCCTCGTCGGGGTGGAAGCTGCGCTTGCCCCCGAATCCGGCGTTCACGAACGCCACGTCGATGCGGCCGAAGGCGTCGAGGGCGGCGGCGGCGAGCCGCTCGTTGTCCTCCCAAGTCGTCACGTCGGTGGCGACGGCGATCGCCGAGCCCTCGCCGCCGCACTCCGCCGCGAGGGCGTCGAGCCGGTCCTGCGAGCGTGCGGCGAGGACGAGCCGGAACCCCGCGGCCGCGGCCGCCCTGGCGGTCGCGGCGCCGATGCCGGACGAGGCGCCGGTGATGAGGAAGACCTGATCGGACACGGGCTGCTCCTACGCTTGAGGGGACGCATGCTGTACGACAAGGCTCGCATCTTTGTTCAGGGAGGTCACGGGGGGAACGGCTGCATGTCGTTCCGCCGGGAGGCGCACGTCCCGCGCGGGGGTCCCGACGGCGGCGACGGCGGCCACGGGGGAGACGTCGTCCTGCTCTGCGACGACTCGCTGCGCGACCTGCAGAGCTTCAAGCGCCGCGCGCACTACAAGGCGCCTCGCGGGCGTCACGGCGAGGGCGCGCTGAAGCAGGGATCCGAGGGCGACGACCTCGTCGTGCTCGTGCCTCCGGGCACGGAGATCCGCATGCCCGACGGGACGGTGCACGACCTCATCGTCCCCGGCCAGCGCGCCACCGTCGCGCGCGGCGGGACGGGCGGCCGGGGGAACCGGCGGTTCACGAGCCCCACCCGCCAGTCGCCGCGCTTCTCCGAGCGCGGGCTGCCGGGGGAGGAGGACTGGATCGACCTCCAGCTGAAGCTGCTCGCGGACGTCGGCCTGGTCGGCCTCCCGAACGCCGGCAAGTCCTCGCTGATCTCGGTGCTGACCCGCGCGGCGCCGAAGGTCGCGGACTACCCGTTCACGACGCTCGAACCGCACCTCGGGGTCCTCGAAAGCGCCGACCGCCAGCTGATCATCGCCGACATTCCCGGCCTGATCGAGGGGGCGAGCGAGGGGGCGGGCCTCGGGCACGACTTTCTCGCGCACGTCGAGCGCACCCGGCTGCTCGTCCACGTCCTGGACCTCGCGCCGCTCGACGCCTCCGACCCGCAGGAGAACTTCGCCGTCATCGAGCGCGAGCTGGAGCGCCACGACACGCGGCTCGCCCGGCTGCCGCGCATCCTCGTCCTCTCGAAGGCCGATCTGGTCCCGCCGGAGACGGCCGCCGCGGCGGCCGACGAGTGGCGCGCGCGCCTGGGTGAGGACGTGCCCGTCCTCGTGACCTCGAGCGCGACGCGCGAGGGGATCGACGAGCTCGGCGTCCTGCTGCTGCGCAGCGTGCCGCTGGCTGCCGCGCGCCCGCTCGACGACCTCGTCGCGGAGGAGGCGCTCGCCGAGCATCAGGTGTTCCGGCCCGCCGCCGGGAAGGCGTGGCACGTGGAGGCCGTCTCCGAGGGCTCCTATCGCGTCGTCGGCGACCCCGTGGAGCGGCTCCTGGCCCGCTACGACGTCGAGAACGAGGAGGCGCTCGCCCACGTCGAGCGCCGCCTCAAGCGCATGGGCGTGATCCGGGCGCTCGAGGCCGCCGGCTTCGAGCCCGGCGACGACGTGGAGATCGCCGGCGTGGTCTTCGAGCTCGACCCGGCGTAGCGATGGCGCCGAGCGCTGCGCGCATCGCCGCCGACGTCCTGCATCGCGGCCGGGTCCACCGGTACGCCGACCACCGCTGGGGCGTGTGCGAGCTTCATCTCCCATCGGGCGCGGGGCCGCATCCCGTGGTCGTCGTCGTCCACGGCGGCTCGTGGAGCGCCGGGTACGACCGGCGCGTGATGCGACCGGTCTGCCGCGACCTCGTCCGGCGCGGCTGGGCGGCGTGGAACATCGAGTACCGCCGCATGGGCCGCGGCCAGGGTGGCGGCTGGCCTTCGACCTTCGCCGACGTCGCGGCCGCGGTGGACGCGCTCCCGCAGTCCGGCGCACCGCTGGACCTCGATCGCGTGGTCCTGCTCGGGCACAGCGCGGGCGGGCACCTCGCGCTCTGGGCCGCGGGCCGGGAGCGCCTGCCGGCCGGCGCCCCGGGAGCGGGGCCGGTCGTGCGCCCGAGAGCCGTCGTCGCGCAGGCGCCGATCGCCGACCTCGAGCGCGCCCGCTCGCTCGTCGCGCCCGGCGGCCTGGTCCATGCGCTGCTCGGCGGCGCGCCCGGCGAGGTCCCGGAGCGCTACGACCTCGCGAACCCGGCGCGTCAGGTGCCGCTCGGCATCCCGGCGCTGCTCGTCCACGGCGCCGAGGACCGCACGGTCACGGTCGGCCAGAGCCGCGACTACGTGGCGGCGGCGCGCGCGGCCGGCGCACAGGTCGAGCTGGTGGAGCCTCCGGGTGCGGTGCACCGCGCCCACGTCGATCCGCGCACGCCGGCGTGGGCGGCCGTGACCGGGCGCCTGGGCGCCCTCGCGTAACCTGCCCGGGCCGTGGGCCGCTTCGTCGTCAAGCTCGGATCCAACATCGTCGCCCAGGACGACGGCGCGCTGCGCGCGGACGTCCTGGAGCACATCTGCGCCGAGATCGCCGAGCGTCACGCCGCCGGCGACGACGTCGTGATCGTGACGAGCGGCGCGATCGCCCGCGGCGTCCAGATCATGGGCCTCGGCGGCCGTCCGTCGGCGATGGCCGATCTGCAGGCGGCGAGCGCGATCGGCCAGGGCAAGCTCTACCGCGCCTACGACGAGCTGCTGCGCGAGCGCGGCGTCACGTCGGCGCAGGTGCTGCTGACGTTCTTCGACGTCGGCCACCGCACGCACTACCTCAACGCCCGCCAGACGCTCGGGCGCCTGCTCGACTGGCGTGTCGTTCCCGTCATCAACGAGAACGACACGACCGCCACCGAGGAGATCTCGTTCGGCGACAACGACTTCCTCGCCGCACAGGTCGCGATCCTCGTCGGGGCCGACCGCCTCGTCCTGCTCACCAACCAGGACGGCCTGCACACCGCCGACCCGCGGACCGACCCGCAGGCGCCGCTCGTCGCCGAGGTCGCGGACGTCCGCGAGCTGGAGTCACTCCAGATCGGCCAGAGCCCGTCCGCGCTCGGGTCGGGCGGCATGCGCTCGAAGGTCGTCGCGGCCGAGATGGCCACGGCCGCGGGCATCCCGACCACGATCTGCAGCGGCCTGCGCGACGGCGTGCTCGCCGGAGCCCTCGCGGGCGAGGCGGTCGGCACGGCCTTCGCGCCGCAGGAGCAGCGCCACTCCTCGTTCGCGCTGTGGCTCAAGTACGCCAAGCCCGCGCACGGGACGATCCTCGTTGACCCCGGCGCCGCGCGAGCGCTGCGCGACGGGGGCGCTTCGCTGCTGCCGGTCGGTGTCGTCGACGTGACCGGTGACTTCCAGGAGGGGGACGCCGTCGAGGTGCGCGCCGGTGAGTCCGTCGTGGGGAAGGGCATCGCGAACTACGCGGCGACGGACCTGCGGCGCGTGATGGGCCGCAAGTCGGACGACGTGCGCTCGGTGCTTCCGCGCGCAGCCGAAGAGGCCGTCCACCGTGACTACTTCGTCCTGACCTGAGGCCCCGGTGACCGAGGCCGAGGTGCTCGCCCGCGCGGAGGACCTGCCCTCGGTGCGCGAGGTCGCCGGCGTGCGCTTCGCGCCGATCTTCGCCTCGCCGCTCCTGATCGCGCGCGTCCGCGGGCCCGGCGGGGCGGGCGGCAGGCGCATCACCGCGGGCGTGTGCGTCGAGCCCGCCGCCTTCGCCGTCCTGGTGGAGGGGTCGGGGCGCGGGGCGTCGCTGACGCCTTATGGCGGCGTGACGGCCTGCGCGCACGCGTTCGGCGACGCGCTCGCACGCGCGGCGCGCGACGGCCTGGGGTCATCGCCCGAGCCGGTCCCGGTCAGCGCCGAGCGCCTGCTGGCGCTGGCGGGCGCCCTGCTCGGCTGACTACCCTCTGGGCATGGCCACCACCGCCCAGTCGGTCAGCGACATCTGCCTGACCGCGCGCTCCGCGGCGCGCACGCTCGCCGCGACCGACAGCGCGACGCGCGAGCGCGCGCTGCACGCGATCGCGGATGCGCTGATCGCGCGGACGGGCGAGATCATCGAGGCGAACGCGCGCGACATGGAGGCGGGCCGCGAGGCCGGGCTGACCGACGCGCTGCTGGACCGCCTGATGCTCACGCCGGAGCGGATCGCCGGGATCGCCGGCGGAGCGCGCCAGGTCGCCGTCCTGCCGGACCCGGTCGGCGAGATCATCGACGGCCGCCGTCTCGCGAACGGGCTCGACCTGAAGAAGGTCCGCGTGCCGCTCGGCGTCGTGGCGATCGTCTACGAGGCGCGGCCGAACGTCACGATCGACGCCGCCGTCCTGTGCCTGAAGTCGGGCAACGCGTGCGTTCTGCGCGGCTCGTCGTCGGCGGCGCATTCCAACGCCGTCCTCGCCGGGATCGCCGCGGACGCCGCCGAGGCCGCCGGCCTGCCCGCGGGGTCGGTGTCGCTCGTCGCGGGCGGCGGGCGCGACGAGCTCGCCGAGCTGGCGACCCAGGAGGGCGTCGTCGACCTGATCATCCCGCGCGGGGGCGAGGGCCTGAAGGCCGCGCTCAAGGGCGTCGCGACCGTCCCGGTCATCTACGCCGCGTCCGGCAACTGCCACGTCTTCGTCGACGCGTCCGGCGATCTCGACGACGCCGTCGCCATCACGCTCAACGCCAAGACCCATCGCCCCGGGGTCTGCAACGCGGCGGAGTCGCTGCTGATCCACTCCGCGGTCGCGGGGGAGTTCGTCCCGCGCGTCCTCAGCGCCCTGCACGAGGCCGGCGTCGAGCTGCGCGTCGACGCGCGGGTGCGCTCGCTCGCGGGCGCCGGGCTCGACGGCGTCCTGGCCGACGCGACCGAGGAGGACTGGGACACCGAGTTCCTCGCGCTGACGATCGCGGTCGGCATCGTGGACTCCGTCGACGAGGCGATCGCGCACGTCAACGAGCACGGCTCGGGGCATTCGGAGGCGATCGTCACCGCCGACATGGCCTCGGCGCTGGCGTTCGAGCGCGGCGTGGATGCCGCGTGCGTCTACGTGAACGCCTCGACGCGCTTCACGGACGGCGGCGAGTTCGGGATGGGCGCCGAGATCGGCAACTCGACGCAGAAGCTGCACGCTCGCGGGCCGATCGGCCTGCGCGAGCTGTGCACCACCAAGTACGTGGTCACCGGCGACGGCCACGTGCGGTCCTGACGGCCGGCCGGGCGTGGCGCGCGTCGGGGTCTTCGGGGGCACGTTCAACCCGCCGCACATCGGCCATCTGGTGTGTGCCCAGGAGGCCCGCTCCCAGCTGGGCCTCGACCACGTCGTGCTGATGCCGGCGGCCGCCCCGCCGCACAAGGCGATCGCCGATGACCCGGGCGCGGCCGCGCGGCTGGAGCTCTGCCGTCTCGCGGCGCAGGGCGACGAGGGCCTGCGCGTCTGTGGCCTGGAGTTCGAGCGCGAAGGGCCGTCGTACACGGCCGATACGCTGCGACTGCTGCATGACCGCGAGCCCGGAGACGAGCTGACGTTCATCGTCGGCGGTGACATGGCCGAGAGCCTCCCGACGTGGCACGAGCCACGGGAGGTCCTGCGCCTCGCGGTGCTGGCCGTCGCCGAGCGCGACGCGACCCGCGCCGAGGATCTGGCGGTCCGCCTCGCGCCGCTGCACGACGGCACGCGCGTTCGCTTCTTCGACATGCCCCGGCTCGACGTCTCGTCGAGTGACCTGCGGGCGCGGGTGGCCGACGGCCGGCCGATCCGCCATCTCGTCCCCGATGCCGTGGCGGCACAGATCGCCGCCAACGGCTGGTACCGGCCCATCGCCGGTGTGTCCCCCACCGAGCAGGAGCACCACGGATGACCACCGAGCCCGCCACCGAGCAGCTCACCCCCGAGCGCCTCGCCGATCTGATCGCCGAGTACGCGCTGGACAAGAAGGCCCTGGACGTCGTCGAGTTGAACCTGCAGGGCGTGTCGGGGTTCACCGACGCGTTCGTGCTGTGCACCGGGACGAGCGACCGGCAGGTCAAGGCGATCCACGACGCGATCCACATCGGCCTGAAGAACGACCACGGGCTGCTCCCGCGGCGCGTGGAGGGCCTCACCGAGTCGCGCTGGGTGCTCATGGACTACTGGGACGTCGTCGTCCACGTCCTCACGCCCGAGGCGCGCGACTTCTACCGCCTCGAGTCCCTCTGGGGCGACGTGCCCAAGCGGGCGTTCGAGCCCGGCCCGGACGGCGTCGACGTGGCGTAGAGACGCCGAAGGCCGCCCTGTTCAGGCGGCCTTCGGGGGAGTGGAGCTAGCCGGGCTCGAACCGGCGACCTCCTGCATGCCATGCAGGCGCTCTCCCAGCTGAGCTATAGCCCCGAGCTGGTGCGCGGCTCAGTGTACAAGCCGCGACGGGCCCCGGTCAGCCCAGCAGATCGCGGCAGAACGCCGTGATCGTCCGGTTCAGGAGGTGGGCACGCTCCCACTGGAGGAAGTGGCCGGCGCGCGGGACCACGAACGGTCCGACGAGGTCCGGGAACGCGACCTCGCAGCGGTCCGGCCAGTCGCCGAACATCACGTGGTCGTCGGGGCCGTAGAGCGCGAGCGTCGGCACCGGGCTGGGCTCGAAGAACCGCGGAGGCTCGCTCAGCGGGATCGATCCGAGCCCGCTCTCGTAGTTGCCGAAGGACGCGCGCAGCTTCGCCGGATCCTCGAACGGCTCGGCCATGAACGCGGCCGCCTCGCGGGAGAACGCGCCCGGCGTCGCCCAGAGCCGCGAACCGTAGAACTGCTCGACGTAGCGTCGCCGCTGTCCCGGCGTGGTCAGCTCGGCCGCCAGCGCGTCCGCATCGCGGCCCTGACGCACGAAGTAGTCGGCCGCGGCGCGCACCGTCCGCGACGGCTTCGGATCGATCCCGGCCTCGGCGTAGGCCTCGGGCAGGATCGGCAGGATGCCGTTGAACAGCACCTGCCGCTCGACGAAGCCCGGGAAGCGCAGCCCCAGGTCGATGATCACACCGCAGCCCAGGTCGCCGCCGCTCGCCACGCAGCGGTCATGACCGAGCTCGCCGTGGACGAGCGCGTGGAGGTCGCGGGCATGCGCCGCGAGGTCGTAGAAGCCGTCCGCCGCGACGGCCGACTGCCCGAACCCGCGCAGGTCGGGCGCGATGACCTCGAAGCCCGCGGTGGCCAGCGCCTCGATGTTGCGCCACCAGATCCGCATCGTCTCCGGCCATCCGTGGACGAGCAGGAGCGGGAGACCCCCGCCGCCGGCGGGCTCCGCATGCACGTACGCGAGCTCGACCTCGTCACGCACGACGGCCCGCCGCACGGCGTAGCGGGCGGGATCCAGGTCGGGCGACGGGGCCGGGCCGGACACCGGCCGGACACTATCCTGCGCCCCGATGGCTGAGTCCACGATCCCACCGACCGACCTGCGCTACGACCCGTCCGAGATCGAGCCCCGCTGGCAGCGGGTGTGGGCCGACGAGCACACGTGGGAGGTCCCGAACCCCGTCCCGGGCGCCCCCGCCGCAGACGCGGACGCGCTCGAGACGTCGTACGTCCTGGAGATGCTCCCGTACCCCAGCGGCGAGCCGCACATCGGGCACCTGAAGGTCTATTCCGTCGGTGACGCGGTCGCGCACTTCCATCGCCGCACGGGTCGCCGCGTCCTGCACCCGATGGGCTACGACGCGTTCGGCCTGCCCGCCGAGAACCACGCGATCAAGACCGGCCAGCATCCGCGGGCCTCGACGGACGCGGCCATCGCCGAGTTCCAGAAGCAGTTCCGCGAGTGGGGCATCTCGATCGACTGGTCGCGCGAGTTCGGCACGCACGAGCCGCGGGTCTACCGCTGGACGCAGTGGATCTTCCTGCAGCTCATGAAGAACGGGCTGGCGTACCGCAAGGACGCGGCCGTGAAGTGGTGCCCGAACGACCAGACCGTGCTCGCCAACGAGCAGGTCATCGACGGGCACTGCGAGCGCTGCGGCGCCGAGGTCGAGGTCCGCCAGCTCAACCAGTGGTTCTTCAAGATCACCGACTACGCCGACCGGCTCCTCGAGGACCTCGCGACGATCGAGTGGCCCGAGCACGTCAAGACGATGCAGCGCAACTGGATCGGCCGCTCGCAGGGCGCCGAGGTCACCTTCCGCTGCGAGGAACTCGACATCGACTACCCGGTCTTCACGACGCGCCCGGACACGCTGTTCGGGGCGACGTTCTTCGTGATGGCCCCGGAGCACCCCGACATCGAGCGGCTCATCGCCGGCACCGAGCACGAAGCCGAGGTGCGCGCGTACGTCAACCGCGCCCTGACGGAGTCGAACGAGTTGCGCGGCGCCGCCGACAAGGAGAAGACCGGCGTCTTCCTCGGGCGGCACGTCGTCAACCCGGTCAACGGCGAGGCGATCCCGATCTACGTCGCCGACTACGTGCTGATGGAGTACGGCACGGGCGCGATCATGGCGGTGCCCGCCCACGACGAGCGCGATCACGCGTTCGCGGTCAAGTTCGGCCTGCCGATCCGGCGGGTCATCGAGGGCGAGAACCCGGAGGGCGACGCCGAGGGCCTGCCGTACGGGGGCGACGGGCCGCTGGTCAACTCCGCGCCGGAGTTCGACGGCATGCCCAACCGTGAGGCGCTGGAGCGGATCGTCGCCTGGCTCGAGGGCGACGGCAAGGGTCACGCGTCAGTCAACTACCGCCTGCGCGACTGGCTGATCTCCCGTCAGCGCTACTGGGGCTGCCCGATCCCGGTCGTGCACTGCCCGGACTGCGGCATCGTGCCCGTTCCCGACGACCAGCTGCCCGTCGTGCTCCCCGACGTCGAGGACTACGCGCCCAAGGGCCGCTCGCCGCTCGCCGCCGCCACCGACTGGGTGACCACGACCTGCCCGTCCTGCGGCGGCCCCGCCGAGCGCGAGACCGACACGATGGACACGTTCGTGGACTCGTCGTGGTACTTCCTGCGGTACTGCGACGCGAACAACGACGACGCCGCGTGGGACCCCGCGATCGTCGACGCGTGGATGCCGGTGGACCAGTACATCGGCGGCGTGGAGCACGCGATCCTCCACCTGATGTACGCCCGCTTCTTCTGCAAGGCGCTGGCGGACCTCGGGCACCTGGGCGTGCAGGAGCCGTTCGCCAACCTGTTCACGCAGGGGATGATCACCAAGGACGGGGCGAAGATGTCCAAGTCCAAGGGCAACGTCGTCTCGCCCGCCACGATCGTCGCCTCGCACGGCTCCGACACCGCGCGGGCCTACATCCTCTTCATCGGGCCGCCGGACCAGGACGCGGACTGGTCGGACGAGGGCGTCGAGGGCGTGCACCGGTTCCTCAGCCGCCTGTGGCGCCTCAGCGCCGAGGTCGCCGCGCAGCCCGCCGACGACTCCGCGCCGGGCACCGAGGGCGCCGATCTCGCGCTGCTGCGCAAGGCGCACTGGGCGATCGACCGCGTGACGGGCGTGATGGCGTCGGGGCGGTTCGCGTTCAACACGGCGATCGCCGCGGTCATGGAGCTCACGAACGAGGTCTCGCGGCTGCGCGACGAGGCCGGCCCCGCGGCGATGCGGACGGCGCTCGTGACCGCCAACTCGCTCCTCTTCCCGTTCGCGCCGCACGCGGCGGCCGACGGCTACCACCTGCTGACGGGCGAGCGCGTCTGGGAGGAGCCCTGGCCGGCTGCCGACCCCGCGTATCTGGCGTCGGACACCTACGAGCTGGTCTGCCAGGTGAACGGCAAGCTGCGCGACCGCGTGCAGGCGCCGTCGGACGCGGGACGCGAGGCGCTCGAGGCGCTGGCCCTCGCGGCGCCGAACGTGCAGACCCACATCGACGGCCACGAGGTCGTCAAGGTGATCGTGGTGCCGGGCAAGCTCGTGAACATCGTCGTGCGCTGACTCGCGGCTGAACCGCCGCGGATCCGGCACACATGCGCCGGTCCGCTGTCACCTGACCCCGCCTAGCGTGCGGGCATGCACGCCTCCCGCCGCTCCACGGTGCTCCTCTGGGGCCTCGTGGGCGTCGTCGTCCTGGTCCTGGGCGGGCGAACCCTGATCCGCGACGCGGCGCCCGCGGCGTCTCCCGCGAGCTCTCCGGCCGCGCGCGGCGTGGAGCTCGCCGCGGCCCCGGCGCAGGAGGACGAGCGGGTCGTCGTCGACGTCACCGGTGAGGTGCGCAGGCCCGGCGTCTACCGGCTGCCGTCCGGGGCGCGCGTGCAGGAGGCGCTGCGGCGGGCGGGAGGCGTGACCGGCGACGGGGACCTCGCGAGCGTCAACCGCGCCGCGAAGGTCGCCGACGGCCAGCAGATCCGGGTTCCGGCCCAGGTCCGGGCCGCCGCGGGAGCGGGGCCCGAGGCGACGGCGGAGGCATCCGGTCCGGTGAGCCTCAACGCCGCGACGCCCGAGCAGCTCGACGGTCTCGATGGCGTCGGGCCCGCGACGGCGAAGAAGATCATCGACTGGCGCACGGCCAACGGCGGGTTCTCCAGCGTCGACGACCTGGCGCAGGTGCCGGGCATCGGGCCCAAGCGGCTCGAGGCGCTGCGCCCGCAGCTGAGCCCGTGAATCGCTGGTTCGCCCACGCGCGCGCCCGGGTCGCCGAGCGTCCCGCGACGGCGCTCCTCGGGGCCGTGCTCGCCGGGCTCGTCGCCGGACCCGTAGGCGGCGCCGCGCCGGCGGGCGCGGCGCTCCTGGCCGGCGGCGCCGCGCGCACGCCGCGGATCGCCGGGATGCTCCTCGCGGGCCTGCTGGCGGGGATGCTCCTCGCAGACGTGCGCGGGGCTGCGCTGCAGCACACGACGCTCGGTCCGCGCCTCGGCCACGACCTGCGGGCACAGGTGGTCCTGCTCGACACCCCGCGGGCGACGCGGTTCGGGTGGCGGGCGTCGGCCGGGTTCGCCGGGGAGCGCGTCCTGCTGCAGGGCGACGGACGTGCGCCCGCCTTCCCGGCGGGACGCGTGCTCGACGTGCGCGGCGTGCTCCGCGCCCCGAGGCCGAGCGAGGACTGGCTGCGTCCCAAGCGGCTCCACGCCGTGCTCGAGGCCCGCGTGGTCCTGGAAACGGGGACGCCGGCGGGGCGGGGCGCCCGGCGCCCTCGACGGGGTGCGCGAGCGTGCGCAGGAGGCGCTGGGAGCCCGCCTGCCCGGTCCGGAGGGCGCGCTGCTGCGCGGCATGGTTCTCGGCGACGACGCGGCCCTGACGGTGGCCGAGCGCGATCGGCTGCGCCGCGCCGGGCTCGGGCACCTCGTGGCGGCCAGCGGGGCGAACATCGCGCTGCTCGCGGCGCTCGCGGTCGCGGTCGGCGCGGCGCTCGGGATCGGCCTGCGCGCGCGGCTGGCCGCGGTGCTCGTGCTGATCGCGCTCTACGTGCCGCTCGCGGGCGGCGGCCCGTCGATCCAGCGCGCAGGCGTGATGGGCGTCGCGGCGCTCGTGGCGACGCTCGCGGCGCGGCCCGCCGCGAGGTGGCACGCCGTCCTGCTGGCCGCCGTCGTGACGCTGTCGCTCGATCCGGCTGCCTGGTCGGATCCGGCCTGGCAGCTGAGCTTCGCCGCCGTCGCCGCGATCGCGCTGCTGGCCGCTCCCGTCGGCGCCGCTCTGCGACGCCGAGGCGCTGCCGGCGGTGCTCGCCGACGGCGCGGCGCTGACGCTCGCGGCGACGATCGGGACGGCCCCGGTCTCGGCCGCCGCGTTCGGCACCGTGTCCCTCGCGGGTCTCGCGGCCAACGTGGTCGTCGCCCCGCTGGTGGCGCCGATCACCTGGATCGGCATGGTCGCGGCGCTCACCGCCCAGGTCTGGCCGCAGGCGCGCCGGGCTGCTCGCGGCCTGCGCAGGCCCGCCCACGGCGCTGGTGCTCGGGGTCGGCCGCTGGTGCGCGGCGCTGCCCGGCGCCCAGATCGAGGCCGGCGTGGTGCCCGTCGCGGCCGTGGTGAGCGTCGTCGCGGTCGCCGTGCTCGTTCCGCGTGCCCGCGGGGTCGTCATGACCCTGGCGCCCGTCGCGGTGCTCGCCGTCGTGCTCGGCATCACGTTGCTCGCGGACCGCCCGCTCGCAGCGCCCGCGCCCGGCGTCCTGCGCGTCGCGTTCCTCGACGTGGGGCAGGGCGACGCGACGCTCGTGCAGTCGGGTGACCACGCGATGCTCGTCGACAGCGGCCCGCCGGACGGGCCGGTGCTCGAGCGCCTGCACGACCTCGGCGTGCGGCGCCTGGACGTGCTGGTCGGCACGCACGCGCAGGCCGACCACCTCGGTGGAGCGGACGCCGTCCTGCGCAGGCTGACGGTCGGTGCCGTCCTGGACGGGCGCGACGGACTGCGCGAAGGGGAGGGGGACCAGCTCGCCGCTGCGGCGCACGACCGTGGAACGCCGCTGGTCGCGGCGCAGGCCGGCCAGCGCCTGCGGCTGGGCGCGGCGGAGGCACAGGTGCTCTGGCCACCCCGGCGCGACGGCGCGGCCGACGCGGGCGCCGACCCGAACGACCGGGCCGTCGTCCTGCTGGTGCGCGGATCGGGCATCCGCCTGCTGCTGACGGCGGACGCCGAGTCGGGCGTGCTGGCGCGCCTGCGGCCTCGGGCGCGTCGAGCTGCTGAAGGTCAGCCACCACGGCAGCGTCGACGACGGGCTGCCGGCGCTGCTCGCCGGCCTGCGGCCGCGCCTGGCGGTGATCGAGGTGGGCCGCCGCAACACCTACGGGCATCCCACGCCGCAGACGCTCGCGAGTCTCCGGGACGCCGGGGTGCCCGCGCTGCGCACCGACCGCGACGGGACCGTGGTGGTCGAGGCGCAGGATGGGCGGCTGCACGTCCAGGCCCGCTCCTAGACTGCTCGCGTGGCCGTCTTCAAACCCGCCTACCTGATCCACGGCGACGACCACGGGCGTGTCGCCGAGCGCCGCGGGCGGCTGCGCATGGTCGCCGAGTCGGAGACCGGCGGCGGGGGCGTCGAGGTGCTCGAGGGCGACGAGGCGACGCCCGCGACCGTCGCGCTGGCGCTCAACGCGATGACCTTCGCGATGGGACGGCGCTTCATCATCGTCGAGGGCGTCGAGCGCTGGAGCGACGCCGACGTCAAGGCCGAGCTCGCGCCGGTGATGGCCGCGATGCCGCCGGAGACGACCGTCGCGTTCTTCGCCGCCGAGGAGAGCCGCGCCCAGGCGCCGAAGGCGCTGCATGCCGCGGTCGTCGCGGCGGGCGGCGACGTGGTGGCCGAGCGCGTCCAGAAGTCCAAGGATCTGCCGCGCTGGGTGATGGAGCAGGCGCCGCGGCTCGGCGTGCGCCTGGACGGGTCGGCGGCACGGGCGCTCGTGGCGCAGGTCGGCGATCGCCAGCAGCGGCTCCTGCGCGAGCTCGAGAAGCTCGCCCTCGAGCATGGGCCCGACGCCGTGATCGGCGTCGCGGAGGTCGAGGAGTCGGCGGTGTCGTCGGCCGAGCGCCAGGTCTGGGGCCTGGTGGACGCCGTCGTCGCCCGTGACCAGCGCGCGGCGCTCTCGTCCTACGCGGCGCTGCGCGCCCAGGGCGAGGATGCGGGGCGGCTCGTGCCGCTCATCGCGCGGCGGCTGCGCGAGGTCACCGCGATCGCGCTGCAGCTCGAGGCCGGAGCGGCACCGGCCGACGTGAAGGCCGGCCTGCGGATGGCGCCGTTCGCCGCCGACCGGCGCATCCGCGAGGCGCGCGGTGCGGACGCCGCGGCGCTGCGCAGCGCCGTCGCCGCGGTCGCGCGGCTCGAGCTGGCCACCCGCGGGGCGAGCGAGCTCGGCACGGAGACCGAGGCGACGCTGACGCTGCTCGAGATCACGGCCTGAGAACGACGAAGAGCCCGCCTGGTGGGGCGGGCTCGGGACCTGCGGGACCGGTGCGCGGGAGCGTCAGCCGTCGACGCCGACGCCGGCACGCACGCGGGCGGCGCGGGACTTCTTGCGCGCGCCGGTGTTGCGATGCAGGGCGCCGCGCTTGACGGCCTTGTCGATCGTCGACACGAGGCGCTGATGCTCCTCGTCGGCCGCGGCGGAGTCGCCACCGGCCACCGCCGCGCCGAGGCGACGGAAGTAGGTCTTGATCGACGACGTGTAGCGACGGTTCTCGAGCCGCTCACGCTCTGCGCGCAGGATGCGCTTCTTCTGCGAATGAATATTGGCCATATCCGGTGGAGCAGTGTAGCGCCGGGCACGGCCCCCTGGCAGGACGGGCCGGCGAGGGTACGGCCCCCTGGCCGGACGGGCCGGCAAAGCCGGACCGATCAATCTCCCCGCGCCACCAGCAGCGCGTCGTCAGCCACCCCTACCATCACCCCCGGTGAGCGACGGCCCGACCAGCCCGCCTGGCGACGGGCACGACGACGATGCGGCGCTGGAGCGCGCCGCGCTGGTCGCCTCCACCCGTCCCGAGGCGTTCGGCGCCGACCTCGCCGTCGAGGAGGGCATCGGGACGCACGAGGAGGACCTCGCCCCGCAGGCCCCCGGCGCGACGGCGGGCGTCGCCCGGAACACCGCGATCTTCTCGATCGCCACCGGCGCCTCGCGCGTCGCGGGCCTCGCCCGCGAGGTCGTCGCCGCGAGCTACTTCGGCACGAGCGGCGCCGCATCGGCCTTCACGATCGCCTTCCAGGTCCCGAACCTCGTTCGCGGGCTGTTCGCCGACGCCGCCCTGAGCGCGGCGTTCGTCCCGGTCTTCGCGGAGTACCTGGAGAAGGGCAAGCGCCGCGAGGCGGTGCTGCTCGCCTCGACGCTGTTCTGGATCATCCTGCTCGTCCTCGGCGCGATCACGGCGATCTTCATCGTCGGCGCGGGCGTGCTGATGCCGCTGTTCATCCCGGGGACGGAGTTCACGCCGTCGCTCGTCGACCTCACGGTCGGGCTCTCCCAGATCCTGTTCCCGGTCGTCGTGCTGCTCGGGATCAACGGGCTGCTCGTCGGGATCGCCCACGCCTACCACCACTTCACGATCCCGGCGCTCGCGCCGCTCGTCTGGAACGTCGTGATCATCGGCGCCCTCGTCGCCCTGCACCCGCTGTTCGAGGGCGACGACCAGATCTACGCCTACGCGATCGGCGTTCTCCTGGGCACCATCGTCCAGCTGGCGATGGTCATCCCGGTGCTCGGCCGCATCGACTTCCGGCTCAAGTTCCACCTGAACTGGCGCGATCCGGGCGTGAAGCGGGTGTTCATCCTCATGCTCCCCGTGACGATCGGGCTCGGCGTCATCAACGTCGACCTGCTGATCAACTCGGTGATCGGGGCGCTGATCTCCGAGAGCGCGCCGCGAGCGATCGACGCCGCGTTCCGCATCTACATGCTTCCGCAGGGGATGTTCAGCGTCGCGCTCGCGACGGTCCTGTTCCCGTCGCTCAGCCGCCTCGTCGCCCGCGGCGACACCCCGGGGCTGCGCGGCCTGCTGGGCACGGGCACGCGCCAGAACCTGCTGCTGCTCGTCCCCGCCGCGGCGGTGACGATGGCGCTCGCCGCGCCGATCGTCGAGCTGATCTACCAGTACGGCTCGTTCGGGGCCGCCTCGACGGACGAGGTGTCGCAGGCACTGTTCTGGTTCTCGTTCTCGCTGCCGTTCGCGGGCGTGAACCTGCTGTTCACGCGGACGTTCTTCTCGCTCCAGCGCCCCTGGATCCCGACCGGGCTCGCGGCGCTGAGCCTCGTGGTGAACATCGTGCTGTCGCTGGCGCTGTACGGGTCGCTCGGCATCGCCGGACCGGTGATCGGGACCGCGGCGGCGTCGGCCGTCATGGCGTTTGCGCAGGCCCGCTCGCTGCGCGGCCTGCTCGGCGGGCAGATCGAGGGCCGCGAGACGGCGATCGCGACCGGCAAGATCGTCGCCGCATCGGTGGTGCTCGGCATCGTCTCGTATGCGGTCTGGGCGGTCCTCGACAACCTGCTCGGGGACGCCGGCGCGATCGCGCGCGTCCTCGCCGTCGGCCCGGCGATCACCGCCGGCCTCGTCGCCTACTGGATCGGCGTGACCCTGCTGCGGGTTCCGGAGGCCCAGCAGATCGGGGACTTCGTGCTGGCGCGGTTCCGGCGCTGAGCTCTTTGGGCGTTCTGGCGGCGCTGGGAGATTGATCGGGTCAGCTCCGCTGACCCGTCCTGCCAGGGGGCCGTACCAAGGGCCCTACCTGGACGAACGGTCTACCCGCCGCGCCCGGCGGGCGCTGAAACGCGGCGAACGGTCGTCCAGGAAGTACGCAACGCCCGCGATCGCCGGTACCGTTCGGACCAGTGGACGCCGAGGCGCTTGACACTGCTCTGGCGCAGGCGCCCGACCTCGGGGATGCCTGCCGGACCGCCGCAACCGCCCTCTCCGAGGGTGGTCGTCTCGCGGTGGCCGTCTACGTGGGCCGCGCCGGGCGACTGCGCTGCCTGGCGTCGGCGGGCGCCGCCCATGTCCTCGACGGCGTCTCCGCGGCCTCGGGGCCCGTCGGCGCCGCCGCCGCGACGGGGGAGGAGCAGCACACGCCCCAGCCCGGCGAGGCGACGGCCGTCAGCCTCCCGCTGCGGTCGGCGGCCGGCGAACTCGTGGGGGTCCTGGCGGTGGAGTCCGCGTCGGTGCTGGGCGAGGGCGTCCTCGACGACGTGCGGGGCGCCGCACGGGTGCTCGCCGAGCGGATCGGCGCACTGGGCGGACCCCCGGCGGTGGGGCCCGCCAGCCGCCTGGCCCAGCACGCCGCCGCGCTGGCCGGCATGGAGGACCCGGCCCGCATCGAGCGGGCCACGCTCGTCGCGGCCCTCGACCTCGCTGCGATGGAGAGCGCCGCCCTGTTCCGGGCCGAGCCGGACGGGACGTGGTCGGTCGCCGCGACCGCGGGGGCCCTCGGCGCGCGGCTGGCGCTGCTCGGGCTCGTCCCGCTCGACGGCCTGGCGATGCTGGTCGAGGGCGGAGGATCGTGCTCGCTGACCCGCGACACCACGCGGCCGGACAGCGAGCTGCCGCTCGGCCTCGGGGCGCTCCGCGAGGCCGGCGTGCGCACCGCGATCGTCGCGCCGCTGCTGGCGCGCGGCCGGATGCTCGGGCTGCTCGTGCTCGCCGACGGGCGGGCGCTGGAGCCCTCGTCGGAGCGCGCGGAGCTCGTGGAGCTGATCGCCGTCCAGTCCGCGTCGAACCTGCGCACCGTGGCGGCGGTCGCCGAGCTGCGGCATCGCGCGTCGACGGACCCGCTGACCGGCCTCGGGCACCGCGGCGCGTTCGGTGAGGCGCTCGGCGCGTCCCACCGCCGACCGATCGCGACCGCGGTCGCGCTGTGCGACATCGACAGCTTCAAGGCGCTGAACGACCGCTTCGGCCACCAGGAGGGCGATCGGGCGCTCGTCGCGGTCGTCCAGGCGCTGAACGGCGCGCTGCGCCGCGGCGACATGCTGTTCCGCCTCGGAGGCGACGAGTTCGCGGCGCTGCTGGCCGTGCGCAACGAGCAGGAGGCGGTCGCCGCAGCGCACCGCATGCGGGCAGCGGTCGCGGCGTCGGACGCCGGGGTGACGGTCTCCGTCGGCGTGGCGGTCTCCGGGCCCGACGAGTCCGACGAGTCGATCGTCGGACGCGCCGACCGGGCGCTCTACTCCGCCAAGCACGACGGGCGCGACCGGGTCGCGCTCGACGACGCCGCGCCCGTCCAGCCGGCCGCGGTTCCCGGCGCCGGCGGCGCAGCGTCCTGACCGCCGCCCGCGGCCTGCCTCCTACCCTGTGTGAGCCGCCCCGCGGCACCGCCATGGACCAGGCCCACATCCGCAACTTCTCGATCATCGCCCACATCGACCATGGGAAGTCGACGCTGGCCGATCGCATCCTGGAGATGACCAAGACGGTGGACCCGCGGCAGATGCGCGCCCAGGTGCTCGACTCGATGGACCTCGAGCGCGAGCGCGGCATCACGATCAAGGCGCAGGCCGTCCGCGTCTTCTACACCGCCAAGGACGGCGAGACCTACCAGCTGCACCTCATCGACACGCCCGGCCACGTGGACTTCACCTACGAGGTGAGCCGGTCGCTCGCCGCGTGCGAGGGCGCGCTGCTCGTCGTCGACGCCTCGCAGGGCGTCGAGGCGCAGACGCTCGCCAACACGTACCTCGCGATCGACTCCGGCCTCGAGCTGATCCCGTGCCTGAACAAGATCGACCTGCCCGGCGCCGAGCCCGAGCGGGTCGGCGCCGAGGTCGAGCGAGCTGCTCGGCGAGCCCGCCGAGGGCATCCGCACGATCTCCGGCAAGACCGGCGAGGGCGTCATCGAGGTGCTCGAGGAGCTCGTCCAGAAGGTCCCGCCGCCCAGCGGCGACCCGGAAGCGCCGGCCGCGCGCGCTGATCTTCGACTCCGAGTTCGACCAGTACCGCGGCGTGATCGCGTACATCCGCGTCGTCGACGGCGTCTTCCGCAAGGGCGAGGCGATCCGCGCGATGGCCGCGGGGACGGAGTCCGACATCGACGACATCGGGTTCTTCTCGCCCGGGCAGATGCCGGCACAGGAGCTGCGCGCCGGCGAGGTCGGCTACCTGATCACCGGCATCAAGGACGTCACCCGCCTGCGCGTCGGCGACACGCTCACCACGAAGATCGGCGGGTCCGACGAGCCGCTTCCGGGCTATCGCGACGTCAAGCCGATGGTCTTCTGCGGGCTCTTCCCGATCGACTCGGACCGGCTATCCCGACCTGCGCGACGCGCTCGAGAAGCTGACGCTGAACGACGCGGCGCTGACCTGGGAGCCCGAGACGTCCGACGCCCTGGGCTTCGGCTTCCGCTGCGGCTTCCTCGGCCTGCTGCACATGGACATCGTGCGCGAGCGGCTGGAGCGCGAGTACGACCTCGAGCTGATGGCGACGATGCCGTCGGTCGGCTTCGAGATCGAGCTGACCAACGGCGAGGTGCTCGAGGTCCACAACCCGTCGGACATGCCCGACCCGGCGCGTGTCGACCGAGATCCGCGAGCCGATGATCCGCGCCTCCATCCTCACGCCGACCGAGTTCATCGGCGCGGTGATGGAGCTGTGCCAGGAGAAGCGCGGCGAGCACGCGGGCATGCACTACCTCAGCTCCGAGCGCGTGCAGCTCACCTACGACCTGCCGCTCGCGGAGATCGTGCTCGACTTCTTCGACCAGCTCAAGTCGCGCACCCGCGGTTACGCGTCGCTCGACTACGAGATCACCGACCTCAAGGCGTCGAACCTCGTGAAGCTCGACGTGCTGCTCGCCGGCGAGCCGGTCGACGCGCTCTCGATGCTCGTCCACAAGGACAAGGCGTATGCCGTCGGCCGCACGCTCACCGAGAAGCTGCGCGAGAAGATCCCGCGCCAGCAGTACGACGTGCCGATCCAGGCGGCGATCGGCTCGCACATCGTCGCCCGCGAGACCGTGAAGGCCTTCCGCAAGGACGTGATCGCCAAGTGCTACGGCGGTGACATCTCCCGCAAGCGCAAGCTGCTGGAGAAGCAGAAGGAGGGCAAGAAGCGGATGAAGCAGGTCGGCCGCATCGAGGTGCCCCAGGAGGCGTTCCTCGCGGTGCTGGAGCTCGGCGACTCGAAGTAGCTAGGCGTGCGTCTCGGCCCAGCGGCTGAGGTCGACGAGCTGCCGTCCGAGGTCTGATCCGGCGGGTGTGAGGCCCCAGCCGTCGGCGTGGCGTTCCACGATCCCGGCGTCGGTCAGCTCGCGCAGGCGCGTGGCGAGGACGCTCGTGGAGATCTCGTCGCAGCGGTCACGCAGGTCGCCGTAGGCGAGCGGGCCGTCGCGCAGCTCCCAGAGCACGCGCAGCGCCCAGCGGCGGCCGAGAAGGTCGAGCAGGTCCGTGATCGGGTGTCGGGAGTGGGTGGGGGGCACTTCGAGAATCGAAGTGTACGATGGGCGGACCAGGACTTCGAATATCGAAGCCCGCAACCCGGGAGGCCCGATGACCACCGCCCGACTCGCCCCGATCGACCCGCCGTACGACCCCGCCGTCGCCGAGTCGCTGCGCCGCCTGATGGGACGCGACGACGTCGAGCCGCTCGGGCTCTTCCGCACCATCGCCCATCACCCCGTCCTGCTCGAGCGCTTCCGTCAGATCGGCGCGACCGTCCTGAGCCACGGCCTGCTGCCGGGCGACGAGCGCGAGACGCTGATCCAGCGCACCACCGCACGCTGCGACGCGGCGTACGAGTGGGGCGTCCACGCGGCCGCGTTCGCGCCCGGGCTGGGGCTCGGCGAGGACTGGCTGCGCGCGACCTGGGCGGGCGACGCCGGCGATCCGGCGTTCACCGAGCGCCAGGCGCTGCTCGTCCGGCTCGCCGACGAGCTCCACGCCGACGCGCGCGTCTCCGACGAACTGTGGGCGGCGCTTGCGGAGCGGTGGCCCGGCGACCAGCTCGTGGAAGCCGTCTGCGTCTGCGGCTTCTACCACCTGGTGTCGTTCGTGTGCGGCGCGTTCGCGGTGCGGCGTGAGGCGTGGGCGGTGGCGCCGGAGGTGGTGGCGCTTGGAGATTGAACGGGTCGGCTTCGCCGACCCGGCCACCCTCGGTCGTGCCGGCGGGACTTGGAGATTGATCGGGTCAGCTCCGCTGACCCGTCCTGCCAGGGGGCCGTACATAACCCCCGCGTCGCCGGCGGGACCATGACGACCCGCCGGCGACGCGATACCCCCAGAAACGAACCGGACACCCCCAGAGCGACCGGTCTCTCCTCTGACGTGCGCGACCATCTCAGGGTTCGCGGATGCTCGTCAAGCGGGAACCGTCGGCGACGGTCACGACGTGCTCCGCTCCGCCAGCCACAATGTGTCCATGGACCTCGGCCTGCAGGACAAGGTGTGCGTCGTCACCGGGGCGTCGCGCGGCATCGGCCGGGCGACGGCGGAGCGCCTTGCGGCCGAGGGCGCGCGCGTCCTGCTGGTGGCGCGCGGTGAGGACGAGGTGCGTGCCGCGGCGCAGGCGTGCGGCGAGCGCGCCGAGTGGATCGCGTGCGATGTCACCGACCCGGAGGCCGACACGGAGATCGTCGCCGAGGCGATCGAGCAGATGGGCGGCATCGACGTCCTCGTCAACAACGCGGGCACGTCGTTCGCGCGGTCGATGGACGAGCTCACCGACGCGGACTGGCAGGACCAGTACGCCCTGCACGTGCTCGCGCCGATGCGGCTGATGCGCGCCGCGGCGCCGCACATGGCCGCGCGCGGGGGCGGCCGGATCGTGAACGTCGCCTCGTCGGCGGGCAAGCGCCCGTCGCTGACCAACCCGGCCTACAGCGTGACCAAGGCCGCGCAGCTCTCGCTGTCGCGGGCGTTCGCCGACCTCTACGCCGCGCAGGGCGTCCTGGTGAACGCCGTGACGCCGGGCGGCACCACGTCCGAGCTGTGGACCGCGGGCGGCGGCATGGCCGACCAGATCGCGGGGCGCCGCGGGATCACCCGGGAGCAGGCGCTCGACGAGCAGGCCGCGAAGATCCCGCTCGGGCGCCTGGCCGAGCCCGGCGAGATCGCCGACGTCATCGTGTTCCTGTGCTCCGCACGGGCCGGCGCGGTCACCGGTGCGGCGTGGTCGGCGGACGGTGGCAGCGTGAACGTCATCATCTGAGCCCGTGCTGACGCCGCGCCAAGAGCTCATCCTCCTCAAGGTCGTCGAGGCCCACCAGGCGTCCGGTCAGCCCGTGGGCTCCAAGACCCTGGCCGCCGACCCCGACCTCGCCTGCGGGCCGTCGACGATCCGCAGCGAGCTCGCCCAGCTCGAGGAGGCGGGGCTGATCACGCATCCGCACACCTCCGCGGGACGCGTGCCGACCGACGCGGGGCGCCGCTACTACGTCGACCACCTGCCGGCGACCCGCGAGCGCGCGGACCTCGCCCTGCCGCTCGTGCGCCGCGAGCTCGACGACGCGATGCGCTCCGCGACGGCGACCCTCGCACAGGTGACGAACCTGCTCGCGGTCGTCAGCGCGCCGCCGCTCGACACCGCCACGATCCGCCATGTCGAGGTCCTGCTGCTCCAGCCGCAGGTCGCGATGGTCGTCGTGATCACCTCCACGGGCGGCGTCTCCAAGCGCATGCTGACCTTCGACGACCCCGTCGACCCCGGGCTCGTGAGCTGGGCGGTCGCCTACCTGAACGAGCGCCTGCTGGGCGTCGGGCTCGGCGCCCGGACGCTGCGCGCGCGACTGCTCGACGCCTCGCTGGGCGCCAGCGAGCAGCGGTTCCTCGATGCGCTCCTGCCGGCATTCCAGGGCCTTCCGGCGACCGAGGAGGACATGGTCTACGTGGAAGGCGCCGCGCGGCTCCTGGGCACGGACCGCCTCCAGGACGTCGCGCAGGTCAACGAGCTCCTGACCGCGATCGAGCGCCGTGTGACGCTCCTGGGCGTCCTGCGCGCGGCGCTGGGCGAGCGCGACGTGCTCGTCCGCATCGGCAGCGAGAACGAGCTGCCCGCGCTGCGGTCCCTCGCCGTCGTCGCTGCGGGCTACGGGCTGCCGGCGCGCAAGCTCGGCACGGTCTCCGTCATCGGCCCGGTGCGCATGGACTACCCCGGGGCGATCGCGACGGTGCGTGAGGCGGCGGTGCAGCTCTCGCGCTACGTCGAGGACGTCTACGAGGGCTGACCCCGCGCTCGACCCACTAGCCTCGCCCCTCCATGGCCGGCACGATCCCGCGCGATCCCTATGAGGTCCTCGGCGTCCCTCGCGACGCCGACGAGACGACGATCAAGAAGTCGTTCCGCAAGCTCGCCCGCGAGCTGCACCCGGACGTCAACGCGCACGACCCGCAGGCCGAGGACAAGTTCAAGGAGGCTGCGGAGGCCTACGAGATCCTGTCGAACGCCGAGCGCCGCGAGATCTACGACCGTCACGGGCACGAGGGCCTGCGCAGCGGCGGGATGGGCCCGAACTTCGAGGGCTTCGGGTCGATCTCCGACCTCTTCGAGGCGTTCTTCGGCGCCGGGTTCGGCGGGGGCTTCGGCGGGCACGGCGGTGGGCCCGCGCAGGGCGACGACGCGATCCTCGCGATCGAGATCGAGCTGCGCGACGCCGCCGCCGGAATCCGCGTCCCCGTCACCTTCGAGGCCGTCGACGTCTGCGCCCGCTGCTCCGGCGAGGGCGCCGAGCCGGGCACCTCGGTGCGCTCGTGCGAGCGCTGCGGGGGGTCGGGCGTCCTGCAGGTCGTCGCGCGGTCCCCGTTCGGCCAGGTCATGCGCAACACCGCGTGCGACGCGTGCCGCGGCGAGGGCCGGATCCCCGAGCAGCCGTGCACGGAGTGCGACGGGCGCGGGCGCGTCGTCGGCGCGCGGAACCTCGAGGTCGACGTCCCCGCCGGCATCGCGGACGGCCAGCGCATCCGGCTCGCCGGAAGCGGGCACGCCGGAGAGCACGGCGGCCCGCCCGGCGATCTCTACGTCCAGGTCCAGGTCCGCGCCGACGAGCACCTGATCCGCGACGGCGACGACCTCGTCACCGTCCTCGACGTGCCGGCCCCGCTCGCGGCGCTCGGCGGCGACCTTCCGGTGACGGCGCTCGACGGGCAGCTCGACGTGCACGTGCCCACCGGCACGCAGCCCGGCGAGGTCGTCATCGTCAAGGGCGAGGGCATGCCGCACCTGCGGCGCCCCGAGCGCCGCGGCGACCTGCGCGTCTTCGTCAACGTCCTGATCCCGCGCCGCCTCACGCCCGAGCAGCGCGAGCTGCTGGGAACGCTCGCGGATTCGCTGACGCCCGAGAACCTCGCCGCTCCGGAGACGATGACGGGCAAGCTGCGCCGCCTCCTCGGCGGCCGGCGATGATCCGGCTGGCCCTGCGGGTCCGCCGCGAGGACGCCGAGGTCGCGCTCGCCGAACTGCTCGAGCTCGCGCCGTCGGGCGTCGAGGAGCGCGAGCTGGAGGGCGGAGCGATCGTCGAGTACGCGGTCTACGGGGCGCCCGGCGAGCTCCCGGCGCTGCCCGACCTGCGCGCGGCGGCCGGCGGGGCGCTCGTCGAGGTCGTCACCGAGGAGATCCCGGACGACTGGCACGAGCGCTGGAAGGCCTTTCACCGCCCTGTCGCGGTGCCGGCGGGCTCGCGGGGCGGGACCGGGCTGCGCGTCCGCCCGCCGTGGGAGCCGGCGCTCCCTGACGGCGGCCCGCCGGTGCTGGAGCTCGTCATCGACCCGGCGCAGGCGTTCGGCACCGGCGCCCACCACACGACGCGCCTGTGCCTGGAGCTGCTGCTGGAGCTGGAGCCCGGCGGGGCCTGCGTGGACGTCGGCTGCGGCTCCGGCGTGCTGGCGATCGCCGCCGCCCGGCTGGGCTGGGATCCCGTCCTGGGCGTCGATCACGAGATCGAGAGCGTCACCGCCACCGGGGACAACGCGCACGCCAACGGCGTCACGGTCGAGGCGCGGGCGTTCGACCTGCTGTTCGACGGCCCGGCGCCGGGCGCGCCGACCGTCCTGGCGAATCTGCTGCGGCCGCTGCTGCTCACGGTCGCGCGGACCGGGTTCGCCGGCGGTGAGGTGCCGCAGGCGCTGATCGCGAGCGGGCTCCTGGCGGAGGAGGCCGACGAGGTCGCGGCGGCGTTCGCCGAGACGATGGGCCTGCGCGAGTCCGGCCGTCGCCACGGCGGCGAGTGGGCGGCGCTGCTGCTCCGCCGCTGAGGCGTCAGCTCAGAATCTCGCGCGAGCCGCGGCCCTCGGCGATATGGCCGACGAGGCGCGCGGCGGCATCCGCCGGCTCCTGCGGCCCGTCGGGCGCGAGCGCGGTGCGCACCCAGCCGGGGTCGAACGCGAACACGGCGACGCCACGGCCGCCGCCGACCTCCTGGCGCAGCGTCTGCGTCAGCGACTCCAGCCCCGCCTTCGACGCCGCGTAGGCGCCCATGTTCCGGCGCCCGCCGCTGACCTGGGGCGCCACGACGTTCGCGATGACGCCCGTCCCGCGCTCCGCCATTCCCGGCCCGAGGCGTCCGGCGAGCACGAACGGCGAGAGGACGTTCACCTGGAAGGAGCGATCGAGCTCCTCGAGCTCGAGCCCCGCGACCGGCCCGTCGATGCGCACCCCGGCGTTGTTCACCAGCACGTCGACCCGTCCGTAGCGCTCGAGCACCTCGTCGGCGACCCGCAGCGCGTGCGCGGGATCGGAGAGGTCGGCGACGTGCGTGCTCGCCGCGCCGAGCTGAGCGAGCAGGTCCTCGCGCCGCGCCGTTGCCGCCACCAGCGCGCCGCGCGTCGGCGAGCAGCCCGGCGGTCGCGGCGCCGATCCCGCTGGAGGCACCCGTGACGAGGCAGACCGATCCCGAGAGCTCCATACAGGCGATACGCGGCCCTCCGCGCGACGGATCGCAGCGTGTAGCGTCCGCGGCATGCCCCACACCCGCGAGGATCTGACCGTCGACTCTGCCGGAACGCCGCTCGCCGCGTGGCTCTACCGGCCGGCGGAGGCCGACTCGGGCGCCGTGCCGTGCATCGTCATGGCACACGGCTTCAGCGGCACGCGGCGCGACGGCCTGGAGCCGTACGCCGAGCGCTTCGCCGACGCGGGCTTCGGGGTGCTGCTGTTCGACTACCGCGGGTTCGGCGAGAGCGGTGGCGAGCCGCGGCAGATCATCTCGATCCGCGGCCAGCAGGAGGACTACCGCGCGGCGATCCGAGCGGCCGCCCGGGTGCCGTGGGTCGATCCCGCCCGCATCGCCCTGTTCGGCTCCTCGTTCAGCGGCGGCCACGTGGTCACCGTGGCCTCCGGCGACGCCCAGATCGCCGCCGTCATCGCGCAGGCGCCGTTCGCGGACGGGGTCGTCCAGCTGCGCAACGTGCCGCCGATGACGAGCGCGCGCATGACCGTCGACGCCGTGCGCGACGTCGTCGGCGCGGCGTTCGGCCGGCCGCCGGTCACGGTGGACGCGACCGGCCCTCCCGGCGGGTACGCCGTCATGACCGCTCCCGAGGCCGATCCCGGCTTCGCGGCGATCGTCCCGCAGGACTCGCTGCGCAGCAACAAGGTCGCCGCGCGCGTGATGCTCACCGTGGGCCTGTGGCGTCCCGTCAAGGACGCGCAGCGCGTGGCCTGCCCGGTGCTGATCTGCGTGTGCGACGCCGATCAGACGACGCCGTCCGGCCCGGCAGCGCAGATGGGGCGCAGCGCCCCGCGCGGCGAGGTCGTCCACTACCCGATCGGGCACTTCGACATCTACGTCGGCGACGCGTTCGAGCGCGCCGTCACCGATCAGGTCGAGTTCCTGCAGCGCGTCCTCGTGCCGCGCGAGCAGGCGGTCACCGTCTAGCCCATGGCCTGGAACGTCGTCATCGCCGGCGGGGGGTTCGGAGGCTTCTACACCGCGCGGACGCTCGAGCGCGTGCTGCCCGCACAGAGCGCACGCGTGACGCTCGTGAGCGAGGACAATTTCATGCTCTATACGCCGCTCCTGCCTGGGGCGGCTGCCGGCACGCTGGAGCCGCGCCACGTCGTGGTGCCGCTGCGCGAGGAGCTGCGGCGCACCGACCTGCGGCTCGGCCGCGTCGTCGGCGCGGAGCCCGACCGCAACGTCCTGCGGATCCGGCATCCGGACGGCGAGCTGGAGGACCTGCGCTACGACCATCTCGTCGTCGCACTCGGCTCGGTCTCCCGGCTCCTGCCGATCCCGGGTCTCGCCGAGCACGGGATCGGGTTCCGCACGCTGTCGGAGGCGATCGCCCTGCGCAACGGCGTGCTGCGGACCCTGGAGATCGCGGAGGCCATCGACGATCCGGCCGAGCGGCGTGAATGGCTGAGCTACGTCTTCGTCGGGGCCGGGTACGCGGGGCTCGAGGGCCTCGCCGAGCTGCAGGACTTCGCCGCGGACGTCATCGAGCTCTACCCGCGCTGCCGCACCGAGGGGATGCGCTGGATCCTCGTCGAGGCGCGCGACCGTGTGATGCCCGAGATCTCGCCGTCGCTCGCGGCGTTCGCCACCGGTGAGCTGCGCCGCCGCGGCATCGAGATCCGCACGAGCACGACCCTCGAGGAGGTCACCTCCCGGACCGCGCGGCTGTCCGACGGCGAGACCGTCCCGACACGCACGGTCGTGTGGACGGCCGGCGTGCGCCCGACGCCGGTGATCGCGGAGCTCGGCCTCGAGATCGGGGAGGGCGGGCGACTCGCCGTGGACGAGACGCTGCGCTGCAAGGGGCGCGAGAACGTGTGGGCGGTCGGCGACGCCGCGGCGGTGGACGACCCCGCGCGCCGCGGCAACATCACGCCGCCGACGGCACAGCACGCCATCCGCCAGGGACGGCTCGCGGCCCGCAACGTCGCCGCCTCGCTGGGGTCCGGCGAGGTGCGGCGCTTCCGCTACAAGACCCGCGGCGTCTTCGTCGACATGGGGAAGAGCGATGCCGTGGCGAGCACGATGGGCATTCGCTGGCGCGGCCTGCCCGCCTGGTTCCTGGCGCGCACCTACCACCTCGCGATGCTGCCCGGCCTCAAGCGCAAGGCGCGGCTCCTCATCGACTGGAACGTGCAGCTCCTGTTCGGGCGCGACGCCTCCGAGCTCGGGCAGCTCGGGCATCCGCCGTCGCTCGCGGACTCCGGGCGCCCCGCCGGCGCTCCGGCCGCCGGGAACGGGCACGGGGCGGCGGGCGATGTGGCGCATCCCCCCACCGCGCCGTCTCCGGCCGATCGATAGGGTCAACGCCCGCAGGACTGTCAGGCAGCACGTCGAAATCGAGGGCCGATGACCACCAAGCTGATCCGCACCATCGTCGCCGCCGCGGCCGTTCTCGCCGCCGGGCTCGTGCTCGTCGCGTGCTCGAGCGACAACTCGTCCGGGCCGTCGGACGCGCAGGTGCAGGACGCGGTGGGCACCAGCACCGCACAGACGACGACCCCGGAGACGACGACCGAGGCGACCACGACCGAGGCCGCGCCGACCACGACGCAGGCCGCGACGGCCGACGGCAAGGAGGTCTTCGCGACCAACTGCGCCGGCTGCCACACGCTCGCCGCCGCGGACGCATCCGGCCAGGTGGGCCCGAACCTCGACCAGACCAAGCCGTCCAAGGCACTCGCGCTCGACCGGGTCACGAACGGCAAGGGCGGGATGCCCGCGTTCGAGGGCCAGCTCAGCCCCGAGGAGATCGCGGCCGTCGCGACGTTCGTCTCCGACAACGCCGGTTAGCGGTGCGCCGGGCGCCGCCGAGCGCCCTCGTATGATGGTTTGCAGATGTCGGTGACCGATCGGGTCAAGACGGACCTCACAACGGCCATGAAGGCCGGGGAGAAGGACCGCGTCGGCACGCTCCGGATGGTGCTCTCGGAGTTGCAGAAGGACGCCAAGGAGGGGCCCGGCGACGAGCTCGCCGTGCTCCGGCGCGAGCGCAAGCGCCGCCTGGAGTCCGCCCGCGCCTTCCGCGACGGTGACCGGCCGGAGCTGGCGGACGCCGAGGAGTCGGAGGCCGTCGTCATCGAGGAGTACCTGCCCGCCGAGCTGGGCGACGACGAGCTGCGCACGATCGTCGCGGGCGCGGTGGCCGAGACGGGGGCCTCCTCGCCGAAGGACATGGGACAGGTCATGAAGGCGGCGATGGCGCAGGTCGCCGGTCGCGCTGACGGAAAGCGCGTCTCGTCGCTCGTCCAGGAGGCACTCACAGGCTGATGCGTCGCACGATCGAACTCACCAACGACACCGCCGCGGCCCTCGCGGGCACCGGCGACAGCGTCCTGCGGCAGCTCGAGGATCACGTCGACTGCGGCCTCGTGCTGCGCGGGAACGTCGTGACGCTCGACGGCGAGGCCGAGGCGGTCGCCGCCGCTGCGCTCGTCGTTCGCGAACTGGCGGAGCTCGTCGAGCAGGGGCACGAGCTGGGGGACGGGACGATCGCGGCGGTGACGGGCGCCCTGGACCGTCACACCTCGCCGGCGGAGATCCTCGAGGACGTCGTGTGGCGCCACCGCGCGCGGAAGGTCGCGCCGAAGACCGTCAACCAAAAGCTCTACGTGGACTCGGTCCGCAACAACACGGTGACGTTCGGCATCGGCCCGGCGGGCACGGGCAAGACCTTCCTGGCGGTCGCGATGGCGGCCGCGGCCCTCTCGCGGCGCGAGGTCAACCGCGTGATCCTCACGCGGCCCGCGGTCGAGGCCGGCGAGCGCCTGGGCTTCCTGCCCGGCGACCTGATGGCCAAGATCGACCCGTACCTGCGCCCGCTGTTCGATGCGCTGAACGACATGCTCGACCCCGAGAAGGTCTCCGGGTACCTGGAGCGCGGCGTCATCGAGGTCGCGCCGCTGGCGTTCATGCGCGGCCGGACGCTGAACGACTCCTTCATCATCCTCGACGAGGCGCAGAACACGAGCCCCGAGCAGATGAAGATGTTCCTCACGCGCCTGGGGTTCGGCTCGAAGATGGTGATCACGGGGGACGTCACGCAGATCGACCTGCCGCGCGAGCAGCAGTCGGGTCTCGTGATCGTCAACGAGATCCTGAACGGGATCGACGGCGTCGACTTCGTGCGGTTCGGCGGCGAGGACGTCGTCCGCCATCGCCTCGTGCAGCGCATCGTCGAGGCCTACGGCGAGCACGCCGAACGCTCCGCACCGGAGCTGCGGCCGGCCGACACCGGCCGCCGGCGGGCCTGACGGCCGCCCGCAGGTGCTCGACGTGGAGATCATCGGGGCCGAAGGGGTCGCCGGCGCGCCGCCGCCGCCCGAGGTCGAGCGCCTCGTCGCGCTGGCGCTCGCCTCCGCCGGCGTGGAGGACGGGCACGTCGCGATCGAGTACGTCGACGCGGACCGGATCGCCGAGCTCAACGCCGAGCACCGGGCGAAGGAGGGGCCGACGGACGTCCTCTCGTTCCCGATCGACGGCGCGGACGCCGCGCTGCCCGCCGGGACCCGTGAGCTGGGAGACGTCGTGATCTGCCCCGAGCACACCACCGACCTGCGCGAGGCGATCGTCCACGGCACGCTGCATCTCGTCGGCATGGACCACGAGACCGACGAGGGCGAGATGCTGGCGCTCCAGGCCGAGATCCTCAGCTGGTGACCACGCGCAGCGGCTTCATCGCGCTCGCGGGGCGGCCGAACGTCGGCAAGTCGACGCTCGTGAACGCGATCGTCGGCCAGAAGGTGGCGATCGTCTCCGACAAGCCGCAGACGACGCGCCGCGCGATCCGCGGTGTCTCGACGGTCGGTGAGATCCAGCTGGTGCTCGTCGACCTGCCGGGCGTGCAGCGCCCGCGCGACGAGCTGACGCGGCGCATGCAGTCCCGCGTGGAGTCGGAGCTGTCGGAGAGCGACGCCGCGCTGATGGTGCTCAACGCGGAGCAGGGCGTCGGCCCCGGGGACCGGTTCATCGCCACGCTGCTCGAGCGCTCGCCCGTGCCTGTGGTGATCGCGGTCAACAAGGTCGACCGGCTGAAGCGCCCCGAGATCGTCCAGGCGCTGCTCGCCGCCGAGGAGCTCGGCATCGGCGACGACATCTTCCCGATCTCCGCGCGGACGGGGGAGGGCGTCGCGCCGCTGGTGGCGCACCTCGGCGGGCTCGTGCCGGAGGGCACGTTCATGTTCCCGCCCGAGGATCGCTCCGACCAGTCCGAGCAGGTGATGCTCGCCGAGCTCGTGCGTGAGCAGGTGCTGCGCCGGACCTTCCAGGAGGTGCCGCACGCCGTCGAGGTGCAGATCGAGGACCTCGACCATCCCCGTGAGGACCTCGCGCTCGTGAAGGCGCGCGTCTGGGTGGAGACGGAGTCCCAGAAGGGCATCCTCATCGGCAGCGGCGGCAAGATGATCCGCGCGATCGGGACGGCGGCGCGCAAGGAGCTCGAGCGTGAGCTCGGCACCCAGGTGCATCTCGACCTGTCGGTGCGCGTGCGCCGCGGCTGGCGCGGCGACGACCGCCTGCTGGACCGCCTCGGGATCGACTAGGCGGGGAGGCGTCGCCCGAGAACCGCGGCGAGCGTCTCGACCTCGTCGGGCCCGATGGCGTGCGCCGTCAGGCTCGGGAGCGTCACGATCGGCGCCGTGGCCGAGCGGCGCAGGCGCCGGACCTGGGATGCCTGGAGTGCGGCGCGGTCGTGCCGGCGACGCAGCGCCGTGACGACCGGTGCGCGCGCATGCTCCGCGACCGCGTCGAGGTCCGCGCGGCTGACCGCGTCGCGAAGCAGCGCGTTGACGACGATCGCGCTGGGCCCGTAGCCGAGGAGCGCGCCGAGCCGCTCCTCGATCTCGAGCGTCTCGTTGACGGGCGTCTCCTCGGGCGTGGTGACCGTCACCACGGCCGTCGTATGGGGGTTCTGGAGCCCGTCGACGACGAGCCGCGCCTGCGAGGCGACCGGGCCGACCCGCGCGATCTCGGCGAACGTGCCGGGCGTGCGCAGGAGCGCGAGGCCGTGGCCGGACGCCGGGGCGTCGACGATCACGAGGTCGTAGGGCGTGCGGTCCGGCAGCCAGCGCGGGGAGTGGGCGAGCTCCCAGGCCTTGGTCATCGCGACGAGTTCGCGTGCCCCGGGTGCGGCGTTGACGAACGTCGAGAACGCGCGCGATCGCAGCGCCAGCTCGACGAGCGCCCGCGGGCGCACGACCTGCCCGGCCCACTCGCCGAGCGCGCTCTCCGGGTCGAGGGTCGTGGCCCAGAGCCCGTGTGCGATCCGCTCCTCGGTCCCCGGTGCGCCGGCGGTCGGGTGGCCGAGCAGGCCGGGGATGCGCCGCTGGCCGGAGAGCTCGCAGACGATCGTGCGGCGGCCCGCCCGCGCCGCCAGCAGCGCGAGCGCGGCGGCGACGGTCGTCTTGCCGACGCCGCCCTTGCCCGTCACGACGACGAGCCGGTGATCGAGCAGTGGGGGGTGGTGCTCCACGGGCGCGGCGACTACGGTACGGGGTACGTGTCAGAGGCGGCAGAGGAGACGGTCGGCGAGGCGTACCGGGCGTGCGCACGCATGCAGCGCCGACGCGACCCGACGTACTACTGGGCCGTGCGGTGCCTGCCCGCCGACCGCCGTCCGGCCTTCCATGCGCTCTACGGCTTCGTGCGCGGAGCCGACGACATCGCCGATGACGTGCGCCTGAACGGTGAGCGCCGTGCTGCGCTGGACGCCTGGCAGGCCGAGCTCGAGCACGGGCTCGCCTCCGGCCACTGCGAGCACCCGGTGATCGCGGCGCTCGTGGACGCGGGTCCCCGCCACGGCATGCCGCTCGAGCTTCTCGGCGCGTACATGGACTCGATGCGCGCGGACTGCGACGAGCCGGTCCGCATGCGCACGCAGGCGCAGCTCGACCGCTACATGGACGGGACGGCG
The DNA here is from genome assembly GCA_963823375.1 of uncultured Actinomycetes bacterium. GTDB lineage: Bacteria > Actinomycetota > Thermoleophilia > Solirubrobacterales > Solirubrobacteraceae > F1-60-MAGs163. Next base: position 33,859 of record CAWGLQ010000030.1, read on the forward strand.
ACTGTCGGCCCGCTCGTCGCCCCGCTGCTCGACGCCCCCGCCGGCACGGAGTCGCTGCTCACGCGCGTCGGGGTCGCGTTCCAGCTCACGAACCTCATCCGCGACGTGCGCGAGGACTGGGGGATGGGCCGCGTCTATCTGCCGGGCCTGCACGAGGAGGACCTTGAGCGCCGCGCCGCGACCCATCGCCTGCGCGAGCACGTGGCGCTGCAGGTCGTTCGCGCTCGCGACCTGCTGCGGGACACGGACGCGCTCGCCCAGATCCTCCCGGCCCGGATGCGCCCCGGCGTGCGCGTCGCCGCCGCCGTGTACTCCCGCGTCCTGGATCGCGTCGAGCGCCAGGGCTACGACGTCGTCACGCGCTCCGCGGGCCTGCGCCCGTGGGAGACCGCGCGGGCGGTCGCCGGAGCGCTGGCGCCGTGACGGTCCGCGCGACGGCGCGCGGCGCCGACCGCACCTCGCTCGACGGGACGCGGGTCGACGTCCTGATCTGCGGGGCCTCGTTCGCCGGCCTCGCCGTCGCGCGGGAGCTCGCCGCGACGGGCGCCGACGTCCTCGTGCTCGACCGCTACGAGATCGGCGAGCGGCAGACGTCGGCGTGCGCGTGCCCGACGCCCTGGCTCCACGCGATGGGCGTCCAGGACGCGATCCTGCAGGACCTGCCGCACATGTCGTTCACGACGCCGCACGGCAGCGTCAAGTACCGGCTGCCCTGGTCGTGGTCGTCGTTCGACTACCGCGAGCTCTGCGGCCTGCTCTGGGAGCAGTGCGGCGACGCGCGCTTCGAGACGGCCAAGGTCGACGGACGCGGCCGGCGCGACGCGCGCGGCGAGATCGTCGTCCACACCGACCGCGGCGACGTGCGGGCGCCGATCGTCGTCGACGCGCTCGGGTGGCGGCGCGTCCTCAGCGAGCCGCACTTCCAGCCGCCGGACGGGCCGCTCACGCGCGCGCTCGAGGTGCATCCCGCGCACGACGGATCCGGTGACGCCCTCGACGTGTGGGTCGACCGCTCGCTGGCGCGCCGCGGCTACGGCTGGCGCGTGCCTGCGGCCGCGGAGGCGCGGATCGGCGTGGCGTCCTACGACCCCGAGCAGCACGTCAAGGACCCCACGGTCGCGCTCGCCGCCCGGCTGGACCGCGAGCCGTCGGGGTACCAGGGCAACTGGATCCCGCACCGGCTGCGGCCCGCCGGCCAGGACGGCGTGTGGTTCGTCGGCGACAGCGCCGGCCACTGCTTCCCGCTGTCGGCCGAGGGGATCCGCACCGCGTTCTACTTCGGCGTCGCGGCCGGGCGCGAGATCCGCTCCGCGCTCGCCGGGGAACAGACCGCCGGGCGTGCGCTGCGGCGCTATGCGGCCTTCAGCGCCGGGCACTCGCGGACGTTCGGCTTCGCGCTGCGGGTGCAGCGGCTGATCCCGGCGCTCCCGCCGCGGGTCCTGACGCTCGTGCTGAGGATCATCGGCAACCAGGCCCTCGTCGACCGCGCATTCGGCTGGTACCTGCGCCAGGCCGACCCGTCGTTCGGCGAGCGCGCGAACGCCGAGCGCCCGGTGGCCGAGCCGGACGTCGCCGTCGCCGCCTGAGGCTCGCTGCTTCAATCAGCGCATGGAGATCGCCTTCGACGAGCGCGGCCTGGTGCCCGTCGTCATCCAGGACTGGACGACGGGGGAGGTGCTGACGCTCGCCTATGCAAACGCCGAGTCGCTGCAGCGCACACGGGAGACCGGCGAGCTCCACCTGTGGTCGCGATCGCGCGGCGAGCTGTGGCACAAGGGCGCCACGAGCGGCAACACCCAGAAGGTCAGGGCACTGCGCGTGGACTGTGACGGCGACGCGCTGCTCGCGCTGGTCGAGCCGGCGGGCCCGGCCTGCCACACCGGTGAGCGCACCTGCTTCTTCACGGGCGAGCTGGAGCCCCCGGCACCGCACGAGGCGCTTCCGGGCCTCGAGCGCACACTGCGCGACCGCGCCGCACAGCGGCCTGATGGCTCCTACACCGTCACGCTCCTCGACGACCCGCCGCTGATCGGCGAGAAGGTCCGCGAGGAGGCCGAGGAGGTCGCGCGCGCCGCGCGCGAGGAGACCGACGAGCGCGTCGACAACGAGGCCGCCGACGTCCTCTACCACCTGACGGTCCTGCTGCACAGCCGCGGCCGTTCGCTGGCCGACGCCGAGGGCGTGCTGACGGAGCGCCGCCGCTGATGAGCGCCGCGGGCCTCCCGATCGAGCCCTCGCTCCCCGAGGTCAAGGCGCTCGCGCGGCGCCACACGCTCGTCCCGCTGCGGCACGTCTACATCGACGACTGCGAGACGCCCGTCTCGGCGTTCCTCAAGCTGCGCGCCAGCGCGCCGGACGAGCCGGCGTTCCTGCTCGAGTCGGCCGAGCAGGGCCAGCGCGTCGGCCGCTACAGCTTCATCGGGATCCGGCCGCGGTCGGTCCTGCGCTGGTCGCTCGGCGACGAGGGCGACCCGTACGCGCTCGCGGCCGCCGAGGTCGGGCGCTGGACGCAGGCGCCGCTCCCCGACCTGCCGCCGTTCGCCGGCGGCGCCGTCGGGTTCTTCGCCTACGACCTCGTGCGCACCGTCGAGCCGCTGGGCGAGCCGAACCCCGACACGCTCGGGCTTCCGGACATGGCGCTGATGCTCAGCGACGTGCTCGTGGTCTTCGATCATCTCAAGCACACGATCTCGATCCTCGTGAACGTGTTCGCCGAGGACGGCGCCGACGTCGAGCAGGGCTACGCCGATGCGGCGGCCACGATCGAGCGCGTGCGCGACCTGCTGGCGGGACCGGTGCCGCGGCCCCAGGGTGGGCGCGCGCCGCGGGAGTTCCCGGAGTTCACCTCCAACCTCGAGCGGGCCGAGTTCGAGGCGATCGTCGCCCGGATCGTCGAGTACGTCCACGCGGGCGACGCCTTCCAGGTCGTCCCGTCGCAGCGCTGGTCGGCGGAGACCGACATCGACGCGTTCTCGGTGTACCGGGGGCTGCGCGTCGTGAACCCCAGCCCGTACATGTACTTCCTGGACTTCGGTGACTTCCAGATCGCCGGTGCGAGCCCGGAGCCGCTCCTCACCGTCAGCGGCCGGCACGTGTCGACCCGTCCGATCGCCGGCACCCGCCCGCGCGGCGCCGACGCGGAGGAGGACGTCACGATCGCCGCCGGGCTGCTCGAGGACGAGAAGGAGCGCGCCGAGCACGTCATGCTCGTCGACCTCGGGCGCAACGACCTGGGCCGCGTCTGCGAGTACGGCACGGTGAAGGTCGACACGTTCATGGCGGTCGAGACGTACTCGCACCTCATGCACATCGTCTCCTCGGTCTCCGGGACGCTTCGCCCGGAGGTCGGCCCGATGGACGCGCTGCGGTCGGTCCTGCCGGCCGGCACGCTCTCGGGCGCCCCGAAGGTGCGTGCGATGCAGATCATCGACGAGCTCGAGCCCGTCAAGCGCGGGGGCTACGGCGGCGCGATCGGCTACCTCAGCTACACCGGCGACCTCGACACGTGCATCCACATCCGCACGCTCGTGGCCGAGGGCGGCAGGATCCACGTGCAGGCCGGCGGCGGGACCGTCGCCGACGCGGTGCCGGCATACGAGTACGAGGAGTCCGTCAACAAGTCGCGCGCGGTGCGGCGCGCGGTCGAGCTGGCGGCGACGCAGGCGGACTGGTGGTAGCGATGGCCCGCGTGCTCGTCATCGACAACTACGACTCGTTCACCTACAACCTCGTCCAGGAACTCGGCGAGCTCGGCGCCGACCTGGAGGTCGTGCGCAACGACGCGGCGACCGTGGACGAGCTGCTGGCGCGCGCGCCGGACCTCGTCGTCGTCTCGCCCGGCCCGTGCACGCCGAACGAGGCCGGCATCTCGCTGGAGGCGGTGCGGCGGTTCCCCGAGGCGGGCATCCCGCTGCTCGGCGTCTGCCTTGGGCACCAGGCGCTCGCGCAGGCGTTCGGCGGCGAGGTCGTCCGGCACGAGCCGGTCCACGGCAAGACCACGACGGTCACGCACGACGGCCGCACGCTCTTCGAGGGCCTGCCGTCGCCGCTCACCGTCGGGCGCTATCACTCGCTCGTGGTCGACGAGGCGCTCCCGGACTGCTTCGAGGTGAGTGCCACGGGCGGGGGCGTGATCATGGGGATCCGCCACCGCGAGCTGCCCGCCGAGGGCCTCCAGTTCCACCCGGAATCCGTTCTGACGGACTCGGGGATGGCGATTCTCGAGCGGTTCCTTCGCGTCGCCTGAGGGTATATGCGCCCCATCTGTCGCGCATCGCCGGATCCGTATGTAGGATCGCGAACAGACAGCATCTCTGAGGAGGGATCACTTTGTCATTGCGTTCCACGGCAGCCGCAGGTTGCCTCGTAGCAGCACTGTCGCTCGGGGTCGCCGCTTGCGGTTCCGACGACGACAGCAGCAGTGGTGACGGCGGCGGGACCGTCGACGTCTACTCGTCCCTGCCGCTCCAGGGCGCCTCGAAGGCGCAGACCGGGGCGATGGTGCAGGGCATGAAGCTCGCGATCGAGGAGGCGGGTAACAAGGCGGGGGACACGACCGTCAAGTACACCTCGCTCGACGACTCGACGGCGCAGGCCGGCAACTGGGATCCGGCGCAGGTCGCCGCGAACGCCCGCAAGGTCGCGCAGGACAAGGCCGCGGTCGCCTACATCGGTGAGTTCAACTCGGGCGCCTCGGCGATCTCGATCCCGATCCTGAACCAGGCCGGCATCGGCATGGTCTCGCCGGCGAACACGTACCCGGGCCTCACGACGAGCGAGCCGGGCACGGAGAAGGGCGAGCCGGAGAAGTACTACCCGACGGGCAAGCGCAACTACACGCGCATCGTCCCGCGCGACAAGATCCAGGCCGCAGCGCTCGTCAAGCAGTTCCAGGACGACGGCTGCACCTCGGTCGCGATCGCGAACGACAAGGAGACCTACGGCGCCGGCCTGTCGCGCATCGTCGTGCTCGACGCCGAAGCCGCGAACCTGAAGGTCTCGAACACCGGGATCCAGAAGGACTCGCCGAACTACCGCTCCTACGCGGACGGCCTCAAGGCCGACGGCGTGGACTGCTTCCTGTTCTCGGGCGTGACCGCCAACGGCGCGGTCCAGATCACCAAGGACGTGGCGGCGGCCCTGCCGGACGCCAAGCTGTACGGCCCGGACGGCGTCTGCGAGTCCGGCTTCACGAACCCCAAGCAGAAGGGCATCCCGGCCTCTCTCGCGCCGCGCTTCAAGTGCACGGTCGCGACGCTGGCCATCAAGGACACGCCCGGTGGCGCGGAGTTCCTGAAGGCCTTCCAGGCGAAGTACAACGTGTCGAACCCGGATCCGTACGCGATCTACGGGTACGAGGCGATGAAGCTCGTCCTGGACACCATCGAAGCCGGCGGCACCACGAAGGAGGACTTCATCACGAAGGTCTTCGAGACGAAGGACCGCGACTCGGTGCTCGGCCAGTACTCGATCGACGCCAACGGCGACACGACGCTGACCGACTACGGCCTCTATTCGGTCGGACCGGACGGCAACCCGCAGTTCGAGCTCGCGATCAAGAGCTCGACCTGATCTGAAAACAGGCTTCGCCGGCGGGGAGGGCGCGCCCTCCCCGCCGGCGGACCGTCTGCACCATGGCTGACACGCCGATCGAGCCACCCGCAGCAGCCGCCCCGCCCGCCGGGGCGGAGGCGAAGCTCCGGGAGTTCATCTCCAAGTGGGGCCTCTGGGCCCTGCTGGCGACGCTGCCCGTCGTCTACGGCCTCAAGGACCTCTCCGAGGGCGAGGGCCTGTCGCGGCTGGGCCAGAACATCCTCGAGGGTCTCTCGAACGGGTCGATCTGGGCGCTGATCGCGCTCGGGTACACCCTCGTCTACGGCATCATCGAGCTCATCAACTTCGCCCACGGCGACGTGTTCATGATCGGCTCGTTCGTCGCCGCCGGCATCTTCGGCACGATCGGGCTGACGCTCACGACCGGCCCGCTCGGCCTCATCGGGGGCCTGCTCGTCGTCCTCATCATCTGCATGGTCGCGTGCGGCTCGCTCAACGTCATGATCGAGCGCGTCGGGTACAGACCACTTCGAGGCGCCCCGAAACTCGCACCGCTGATCACCGCGGTCGGCTTCTCCTTCATCCTGCAGAACGTCGGACTGCTGTGGCTCGGCGGCTCGCCGGCCAGCGTCCCGGACCTCATCCGCGCGCAGGAGGAGGTCTTCACGATCTTCGGCATCACCGTGCAGCGCGCGGACATCCTCGCGATCGGCGTGACCGTCCCGCTCGTGATCGCGCTGACGTTCTTCATCAGCCGCAGCCGCCTGGGCAAGGCCATGCGCGCCACCGCCCAGGACCCGGACGCCGCGCGGCTCATGGGGATCAACGTGGACACGACGATCTCGATGACGTTCCTGCTCGGCGGGCTGCTGGCAGGCGCGGCCGGCCTGATCTACGCGCTCTACCAGACGACGGTCTGGTACTTCCAGGGCTTCCAGGCCGGCCTGATCGCGTTCACGGCGGCCGTCATGGGCGGCATCGGCAACCTGCGCGGCGCGGTGCTCGGCGGCCTGATCATCGGCGTGATCCAGCAGATCTCCGACAACCGCATCGGCCCCGAGTGGACGCCCGCGATCGTGTTCGCGTTCCTCATCCTCATCATGGTGTTCCGCCCGCAGGGCCTGATCGGCGAGGAGACACGGGAGGCCGGATGACTGACATCGCCGCCCCGCAACCGGCCGCCAAGCGCGCAGCACGTCTGCCGAAGGTGCCGCCGTGGTTCTCGAAGGCCGCGGCCGTCGCGGTCGCGATCATCGCGATCCTGCTGCCCCTGTTCTTCGACCCGATCTCGGGGTTCATCGACGACGCGGTCATCGCCCTGGCCTACGTCGTCATGGCGCTCGGCCTGAACGTCGTCGTCGGCTTCGCCGGGCTGCTCGACCTCGGATACGTGGCGTTCTTCGCGATCGGCGCGTACACCGTCGGCTGGCTGGGGTCGAGCTTCTACGCGGACGCGAACATCCACATCCTCGTCCAGGGCGCCGCCGGCGAGCTCCCGGGCATCCACGTCAACTTTCTGCTCGTGCTCGTCATAGCCGCGGCGCTCTGCGCGCTTGCGGGCATCCTCATCGGCCTCCCGACGCTGCGCCTGCGCGGCGACTACATCGCGATCGTCACCCTCGCCTTCGGCGAGATCATCCACGTCTTCGCCGTCAACGGCGACGGCATCAAGGTCTTCGGCGAGGGGTACCCGCTCACGGCCGGCCGCCAGGGCATCACGCCCGTCGACCAGGTGAAGCTGCCGTTCCTGGAACCGTTCAACCAGCTGAACCTCAGACCCTGGTATTGGCTGATCCTCGCGATCGTCTTCTTCGTCCTGTTCGTCGTCATCAGGCTGCGCGACTCGCGCCTGGGCCGCGCGTGGGTCGCGATCCGCGAGGACGAGGTGGCGGCCGCCTCGATGGGCGTCCCGCTCGTCAAGACCAAGCTCTTCGCCTACGCGGCCGGCGCCGCGATCGGCGGGCTGTCCGGCGCGTTCCTGGCCTCGTACCTGAACACGGTGAATGCCGACCAGTTCGCGTTCTCGTTCTCGATCTTCGTGCTCGCGATGGTGATCCTCGGCGGTCTGGGATCCGTCTGGGGCGTGGTCTTCGGGGCGATCCTGCTGTCGTTCATCAACAACCGGCTGATCCCGGACGTGCTCAACGGGGTCCCGGGCAAGCTCAACCTCGACTTCCAGCTCGCGGACCTGGGCTTCGGGATCTTCGGCTTCCTGCTCGTGATCGTGATGCTCATGCGCCCGGAGGGGCTGATCCCCGAACGCCGGCACCGCCTCGAGCTGACCGAGGACATCGACGTGCAGGAGACGATGTACGACGAGGAGCGGCTGTGAGCACGCCCGCCGCGACCCCGGCGCCCGACGAGCAGCGCGGTGGTTTCCGGGCCCCGATCCTGCGCGCCGAGGCCGTCTCCAAGCGGTTCGGCGGTCTCGCGGCGGTGAGCGACGTCTCGTTCGAGATCCCCGAGCGCTCGATCGTCTCGATCATCGGGCCCAACGGCGCCGGCAAGACGACGTTCTTCAACATGCTCACCGGGCTCTACCGCCCGACCGCGGGCACGATCACGTTCGAGGACCAGGACATCACCGAGCGGCGCCCGGACCGGATCACGAAGCTCGGCGTCGCGCGCACGTTCCAGAACATCCGCCTGTTCGGGACGATGACCGCGGTCGAGAACGTCCTCGTGGGCCAGCACTCGCGCATGAAGGCCGGCATGCTCGGCTCCATCGTCCGCTCGCCGCGGCAGCGCCGCGAGGAGCGCGAGGCGCTCGAGCACGCCCGCGAGATGCTCGCCTACGCCGGCCTGCGCGAGGACGTCTACGACCAGCTCGCGATCAACCTGTCCTACGGCGACCAGCGGCGGGTCGAGATCGCACGCGCGCTCGCGTCCGACCCCAAGCTGCTGCTGCTCGACGAGCCGACCGCCGGGATGAACCCGAACGAGTCTGCCCAGCTCACCGACTTCATCCGGCAGCTGCGCGACGAGCGCGGGCTCACCGTGCTGCTGATCGAGCACGACATGAAGGTCGTGATGGGCGTGTCCGAGCGGATCACCGTGCTCGACCACGGCGAGAAGATCTCCGAGGGCGAGCCGGGCGCCGTGCGCCGCGACCCGCGCGTGATCGAGGCCTACCTCGGCAAGCGCGAGTCCGAGGAGGACCACGGCGTATGACCCTCCTGCTCGAGGTCGAGGACATCCACACCTACTACGGCAACATCGAGGCGCTCAAGGGCATCTCGCTGTACGTCGAGGAGGGGGAGATCGTCACGCTGATCGGCTCCAACGGCGCCGGCAAGTCGACGACGCTGCGCTCCATCTCGGCGCTCACGCCCGCCCGCAGGGGCGCGATCCGCTTCAGCGGCGAGGACATCACCACCAAGCCGCCACAGGACATCGTCGGCATGGGCATCGCGCAGTCGCCCGAGGGTCGCCACTGCTTCCCGCGCATGACCGTCCGCGAGAACCTGGACCTCGGCGCGTTCCTGCGCCGTGACCGCGACGGCATCAACTCCGACATGGACCGGGTCTTCGATCTCTTCCCGCGCCTGAAGGAGCGCGAGAAGCAGAAGGCCGGGACGATGTCCGGCGGCGAGCAGCAGATGCTCGCGATCGGTCGCGCGCTCATGGGCCAGCCGACGCTGCTGCTCCTCGACGAGCCGTCGATGGGCATCGCGCCGATTCTCGTCGAGCGCATCTACGAGACGATCGTCGAGATCAACCGCCAGGGCACGACGATCCTGCTCGTCGAGCAGAACGCGAACTACGCCCTGGAGGTCTCCAAGCGCGCATACGTCCTGGAGACCGGCAAGGTCGCGCTGACGGACGTGTCCGACGCGCTGCGCGAGAACCCGCAGGTGCAGGCCGCCTACCTGGGAGGCGCGGCATGACGCTCGTGCTCGCGCTGCTGGGCGCCAAGGCGCTGTGGCTCACCTACATCTGGCTGCTCGGCTCGATCGCGGCCGCGTGGCTGTCCGAGCGCAAGGGCTACGGCGAGAAGCCGGGCCTGGCCACCGGGCTCCTGCTCAGCGCGCTGGGCGCCCTCGTCTGGCTGTTCGTGCCGGCCAAGGCCGACTCCCGCTGGAAGCGCAACGGCCCGTTCGGCAAGACGCCGAAGCCCCGCCGCGACTGAACGCCCGCGCCCACCGGCCCGCTCGCCGACCTTCTACGCTCCAGCAACCTGTGACACAGGACGTCCTCACCGTCGCGATCGACACCGTCGCCTCGCGACGCGATCTCTCCCGCGAGCAGGCCTCGGCGGTCCTCGAGCTCATCATGGCCGGCGAGGCGACCGAGGTGCAGATCGCCGCCATCCTGATCGGGCTGCGCACGAAGGGCGAGACGCAGGACGAGGTCGCCGGGCTGGCGGCGACCATGCGGCGCCTCGCGACGCCGGTCAAGCCCGATCGCCACGACCTCGTCGACACCGCGGGCACCGGCGGCGGCCGGACGACCTTCAACATCTCCACGACCGCGGCGCTGATCGCCGCCGGCGCGGGCTGCGCGGTCGCCAAACACGGCAACCGTTCCGCCACCGGGCTCAGCGGATCGGCGGACGTCCTCGAGGCGCTCGGCGCCCGACTCGACCTCGGGCCGCAGGACGTCGCGCGCGCGATCGACCAGACGGGCTTCGGCTTCATGTTCGCGCCGGCACACCATGCCGCCACGCGCCATGTCGTGCCGGTCCGCAAGGCGCTCGGCGTGCGGACGATCTTCAATCTGCTCGGGCCGCTGACGAATCCCGCGGGCGCGCGCCACCAGCTGGTCGGCGTCGCCGACCCCGCCGCGCTCGAGCTCGTCGCGGGCGCGCTGGCGCGTCTGGACACCGAGCGTGCGCTGGTAGTGTCCAGCGAGGATGGCCTGGACGAGATCAGCACGTCCGGCCCGACACACGTCGTGGAGGTCGAGGGAGACACGTTGCGCCGGTACGCCGTCGAGCCCGCCGACGTCGGACTCGCCGTCGCCCCGCCCGAGGCCGTCAGCGGCGGCACGCCGCAGGAGAACGCCGTGATCGTGCGCGCCATCCTCTCCGGGGAGCCGGGGCCGCGTCGCGACATCGCGCTGCTCAACGCCGGCGCGGCGATCTACGCCGCGGGCGCCGCGGACTCGCTGCGCGACGGTGTCGACGCCGCACGCGCCGCGGTCGACGACGGCGCCGCCGAGCGCGCGCTCGACGCCTACCTCGCGCTGACGCAGGAGCTCGCGGAGTCCCCGTCTTGAGCGTCCTGGACCGCATCGTCGACGCCACGCGCGAGGACGTCGCGCGCCGCCGGCGCGAACTGCCCGTCGCCGAGCTCGAGCGCCGCCTCGAGGCGCGCGGCCCGGAGCGCCCCTTCCACGAGGCGCTGATCCGTCCCGGCATCTCCGTCATCGCCGAGTTCAAGCGCCGCTCGCCGAGCGCGGGCGACATCCGCGCGGGATCGACGGTCGAGGGCATCGTGCGCGCGTACGAGGAGGCGGGGGCCGCCGCGCTCTCGGTGCTCACCGAGGAGCGTAACTTCGGCGGCTCGCTGGACGACCTGCGCGCCGCACGCGCGGCCAGCGGCCTGCCGATCCTGCGCAAGGACTTCGTGGTCGAGCCCTACCAGGTGATCGAGTCGGCGGTCGCCGGCGCGGACGCGATCCTGCTGATCGTCGCGGCCCTCGAGGACGACGCGCTGGCCGCGCTGCACGCGCAGGCCGCCGAGCTGGACCTCGACGTGCTCGTCGAGGTCCACGACGACGAGGAGCTCGAGCGGGCGCTGCAGGCCGTGGACCCCGAGCTCATCGGCATCAACAACCGCAACCTCTCCGACTTCAGCGTCGACGTCGAGCGGACGTTCGAGCTGCTCACGGACGTGCCCGCCGGCAAGACGGTCGTCAGCGAGTCGGGCTTCCATCATCCAGACCAGCTGCACGAGCTCGAGCGGGTCGGCGTCGATGCCGTCCTGGTCGGCGAGAGCCTCATGCGCGCGCCCGATCCCGGAGTCGCCCTGCGCGTGCTCACGGGCGCGGGCGGCGACCCGGATCCGCGCTGAGCGGGCCTCGACGCCGTTTACGAGCGCTTCACACACTCCTTCCATCCTGGGTAATCCATGACCAGTTCGCGATCTCTCTGGCCCGTCGCCATCTTCTCTGCACTGCTCGGGGGCGTGATCGCCGTCGGCCTGGGGGCCGTGCTGGGCATCGGCGGCTCCGACTCGACGACCACGACCGTGGTGCAGCCTGGCGCGCTCTCCAACCCGCGCACGGCCAGTGACGGCGAGACGGCGCTCACGGCCCGCGACATCTACAAGCGCGACGCGCCGGGCGTGGTCTTCATCCGCGCGAACGTGACGAAGCGGACCAGCTCGCCGTTCGGGACGCCGCAGCAGCAGCAGGGATCGGCGACCGGGTCGGGGTTCGTCATCGACAAGCAGGGGCGCATCCTCACGAACGCCCACGTGGTCGACGACGCGACGAAGATCAAGGTGACCTTCCAGGACGACAAGACGGTCGAGGCGGAGGTCCTGGGCGCCGATCGCTCGACGGACATCGCGCTGCTGAAGGTCGACCCGAAGGACCTCGACCTGAAGCCGCTCGGGCTCGGCTCCTCCAAGGACGTGCAGGTCGGCGATCCGGTCGTCGCGATCGGCAACCCCTTCGGCCTCAACCGCACCCTGACCACCGGGGTCGTCTCCGCGCTGCAGCGGCAGATCACGGGCCTCAACGGCTTCTCGATCGACAACGTCATCCAGACCGACGCGGCGATCAACCCGGGCAACTCGGGCGGCCCGCTGATCGACTCCGCCGGCGAGGTCATCGGCATCAACTCGCAGATCGAGACCGGCGGGTCGGGCGGCGGCAACGTCGGCATCGGCTTCGCCGTCCCGATCGAGACCGCCCGCAAGCTCCTGCCGGAGCTCGAGAAGGGCAAGGTCAGCACCGGCTACCTGGGCGTCTCCGGCATCACGGTCGACGACATGCTCAAGGGCCTGAACCTGCCGGTGAAGTCCGGCGTGCTCGTGGACACCGTCCAGCAGGGCAGCCCGGCTGCGGACTCCGGCATCAAGGGCGGCGAGATCCCTGCGCAGGTCGACGGCGCGACGGTGCGCCTGGGCGGCGACATCATCGTCGCGGTCGACGACAAGCCGATTACGACGAGCCAGAGCCTCACCTCGGCCATCGCCGAGAAGCGCAAGGGCGACAAGGTGCGGATCACCGTCGTGCGCGACGGGAAGCGCAAGACGCTCTCGGTGACGCTCGCCGAGCGCCCGCAGGACGCCCCCGGCACGTCCACGGCGCCGTAGCTCCGTCGCGCCCGGCGCGTTGAGGGAGATCTGCCACGATGGCGGGGTGTCCTACGCACCCCGGATGAAGATCTGCGGCATCACCGGTCTCGACGACGCCCAGCGCGCCGTCGACGCCGGAGCATGGGCGATCGGGCTGATCCTGTGGCCGGGATCCCCGCGTGCCTGCGAGCTCGACCAGGCCGAGCTGATCGCCCGGACGCTGCGTCGCAGCGTCGAGGTCTGCGGCGTCTACGTCAACGCCCCGCTCGACGAGCTCACCGCCGAGGTCGACGCGCTGGGGCTGAGCCTCGTGCAGCTGCACGGGGAGGAGGGCCCCGCGTACTGCGCCGAGGTCGCGCGGCGCACGGGCGCGCGGATCATCAAGGCCGCCCGCGTCGGCGGCGGGGCCGACCTGCAGGCGGTCGAGCCGTTCCGCACGGACTTCCATCTCCTCGACACCCACCACGAGAACCTGCGCGGGGGGACGGGGGAGACCTGGGACTGGGAGCTGATCGCGCGCCGCAGCTCGCGCGTGCCGCTGATCATGAGCGGCGGGCTGACGCCCGAGAACGTCGGCGCGGCCATCCGCGCCGTGCACCCGTTCGCGGTCGACACCGCCAGCGGCACCGAGTCTTCGCCGGGACACAAGGACCCCGAGAAGCTCGCCGCGTTCGCCGCGGCGGTCGCCGATGTCACCGCCGAGTACGCGGCGCAGGCCGAGGCGCAGGCGGCGGCGAAGGCCGCTGCCGCCGCAGAGGCCGCAGCGGCTGCCGAGGCGGCTGCCGCAGCGGCCGAGGCCGAGGAGCCGGTCACGTGAGCGTCGCGGGCGGCATCGAGCACCGCTTCGGCCCCTACGGCGGGCAGTACGTGCCCGAGACGCTGATGCCGGCACTGGAGGAGCTCGAGGCGGCCTGGCTCGACGCATGGCGTGACGCGGCCTTCCACGCCGAGCTGGACCACCTGCTCGAGCACTACGCAGGCCGCCAGACGCCGCTGTACCTGGCCGAGCGCATGAGCGAGGTCGCCGGACGGCCGATCTGGCTCAAGCGCGAAGACCTTCTGCACACCGGGGCGCACAAGCTCAACAACGCGCTCGGCCAGGCCCTGCTCGCCCGCCGCATGGGCAAGCGCCGGATCATCGCCGAGACGGGCGCCGGTCAGCACGGCGTCGGCACGGCCACCGCGTGCGCCCTGCTCGGGCTGGAGTGCGTCGTCTACATGGGCGAGGAGGACATGCGCCGCCAGCGGCCCAACGTGCAGCGCATGGAGCTGCTCGGGGCCGAGGTCCGCGCGGTCACGGCCGGCACGCGCACGCTCAAGGAGGCCACGTCCGAGGCGATCCGCGACTGGGTCACGAACGTCGGGACGACGCACTACGTGATCGGGTCGGCCGTGGGCCCGGCGCCGTATCCCGCGATCGTGCGCGAGCTGCAGCGGGTGATCGGCGACGAGGCGCGGGCGCAGATCCTCGAGCGTGAGGGCCGGCTCCCGGACCGCGTCGTGGCGTGCGTCGGCGGCGGCTCCAACGCCATCGGGACGTTCGCCGCGTTCGTCGGCGATCCGGACGTCGCGCTGCTCGGTGTCGAGGCGGCGGGCGAGGGCCTGGACAGCGGCCGTCACGGCGCGCCGCTGACGGTCGGCGGTCGCCCGGGCGTGCTGCACGGGGCCCTGATCGCGCTCCTGCAGACCGACGAGGGGCAGATCGTCGAGGCGCATTCGGTGTCCGCGGGCCTGGACTACCCGGGCGCCGGGCCCGAGCACGCCTGGCTGCGCGACAGCGGGCGCGCGAGCTACGTCGCGGTGACCGACGACCAGGCGCTCGACACCGTCCGCGACGTCGCCCGGCTCGAGGGCATCATTCCGGCCCTGGAGACCGCGCACGCGCTCTATGTCGTGCTGCGCGAGCCCTCCGAGAGCACCATGGACCTCGTCTGCCTCTCCGGCCGCGGCGACAAGGATCTCGCCGAGGTCATGGAGCGCCTGGACGCCCGATGACGAGCATCGAGACGACCACCGGCGCACAGCGCATCGCCGCCGCGTTCGCCGCGAGCGGCAAGCGCGCGGCGCTCATGCCCTACCTGATGGGCGGGCACCCCGACGTCGCGACCTCGCTGGCGATCGGGCATGCCTACGCGGACGGCGGCGCGGACCTCGTCGAGCTCGGCATCCCGTTCTCGGACCCCATCGCCGACGGTCCCGTGATCCAGGCGGCCGGCACCAGCGCGCTCGCCGCGGGGACCCGTGTGGCCGACGTGCTCGGCATCTGCTCGGAGCTGGCCCCGCGGCTGCCCGTCGTGCTGATGACGTACGCCAACCTCGTGCTGGCGCGCGGGGTGGAGACCTTCGCCGCCGAGGCGGCCGCTGCGGGCGCCAGCGGGCTGATCGTGCCGGACCTGCCGCTCGAGGAGGCGCCCGCGGCGCTGGCGGCCTGCGACGCGGCCGGCCTGGCGCTCGTGCCGCTCGTCGCCCCGACGACCACCGACGACCGCCTCACCCGGATCGGCGAGCGTGCCCGGGGCTTCATCTACACCGTCTCGGTCGCCGGGACCACGGGGGAGCGGGCGGTGCTCTCCGACACGTTCGCGGCGGTGGTCGAGCGGGCGAAGGCCCACACGACCGTCCCGGTGGCGCTCGGATTCGGGATCGCGACGCCCGAGCAGGCGTCCGCGGCGGCCGATGCCGGGGCCGACGGCGTCATCATCGGCAGCCGCCTCGTCCGCGAGGCGTCCGAGGCGAACGACCCGGCCGCGGCGACCGGCGCGCTCGTCGCGGCGTTCGCCCAGGCCCTCCGGTAGCATCCGGCCGCGTCATGGGATTCGCCGTCGCCTGCACCTTCGCGTTCTGCACCTGGATCGTCCTCTACTCCGTGGGCGTGAAGTCGTTCGACGGCTTCCTGCTGGCGCTGATCATCATCGTCACCGCTGCGGGCGGGCGCATCATCTCGCGCAAGTTCGCCGAAGAGCACCCGCTCGGCTGAGCGCGGCCCTGCCGGCCGCGGCACATCCGTAGGATCGGGTCGCGTGGTGCTTCTCCGCCGGGCAGCCGTGGCCGCCGTCCTCGCCGTCGCCTGTGCGACGGGCGTCGCCGCCTGTGGGTCCTCGACCAAGGAGGAGGCGCGCGGCGGATCGGTGATCGGGGACAGCCTCACCGTGTACTCGAGCCTGCCGCTGCGCGGGCCGTTCGCGGCGCGGATGCGGTCGCTCGTCAACGGCGAGAAGCTCGCGATCGCCGACGTCGGCGGGACCATCGGCGACTGGACGATCAAGTACGCCTCGCTCGACGACGCGACCGGCCCGTCCGGCTGGGACGCCTCGGCCACCGCCGACAATGCGCGCAAGGCCGCCAAGGACGCGACGACGATCGCCTACCTCGGCGATGCGGACTTCGGCGCGACCGCCATCTCGCTGCCGATCCTCAACGAGGCCGGGGTCGCCCAGGTCTCGCCGGCGAGCACCTACCCGGGCTTCACCTCCGCGGAGGACGCCACGGAGAAGGGCGAGCCCGACAAGTACCAGCCGTCCGGGGTGCCGACGTTCGCGCGGGTCATTCCGACCGACGTCGTCGAAGGTGAGGCGCAGGCCGTGTACCAGCGCGCCGAGGGCTGCCGGCGGACGTTCATCGTCGTCGGGAAGGACGTGCCCGGCCGCGCGATCTCCGGTGCCGTCGCGCAGGCGCTCCCGCGTGCCGGCATCACCGTCGCGGGCACCGAGAGCACGGACATCTCGGCCGACGACCACACATCGACGGTGGACGCCGCACGCGTCGCGCGCGCCGACTGCGTATTCGTGGGAGCCGGCGACGCCGACGCCCCGGCGCCGCTGTGGGGTGCCCTGCACGAGGGACTTCCGGCGGCCCGGCTGTTCGCGCCCGCCGACCTC
The DNA here is from genome assembly GCA_963823375.1 of uncultured Actinomycetes bacterium. Classification (GTDB taxonomy): domain Bacteria; phylum Actinomycetota; class Thermoleophilia; order Solirubrobacterales; family Solirubrobacteraceae; genus F1-60-MAGs163. Next base: position 50,537 of record CAWGLQ010000030.1, read on the forward strand.
GCCCGTCCCGGCTTCCTCGCGGCGCTGACGGCCGGCGAGCAGGCGGCGACGCGCATCACGCAGCCGATCCTTCCGCGAACGCGCCTGAACGACCGCGCCCGCGACGTCATGCGCCGCTACGCGCAGCGCTTCGGGCAGCCGGCGCCGCTGGAGATGCTCTACGGCTACGAGGCGATGGCGCTCGTCCTGGAGACGCTGCGCCGCGCCGGGGACCGCGCCAACGAGCGGACCTACGTCGCCGAGCTGCTGCGGCGTGCGCGCCGGCCGCAGTCGGTGCTCGGGCCGTACGCGATCGAGGCCGACGGCGACACGACGCTGCGCACGTTCAGCGGGTACCGGGTCCGCGCGGGCCTGCCGGTGTTCCAGCGCGTCCTGCTGTCCGACTGAGCGCGCTCAGCTCACGGCGGCTGCGAGCGCGTCGTCCAGATCGGGGCGCCGGAACGCGTAGCCGAGCGCCTGCGCCCGGGCAGGGACGGCGCGCTGGCCCTCGGTGACGATCTCGGCCATCTCGCCGTAGAGCAGGCGCAGGGCGAACGCGGGAACGGGAGCGACCGCCGGGCGATGCAGGGCGCGGCCGAGCGCCTTGGAGAACTCGCGATTGGTCACCGGCTCGGGGGCGGTCATGTTCACGGGGCCCGACCAGGAGGCGTCGTCGAGCGCCGCCAGGTACATCCCGACCACGTCGTCGGCATGGATCCAGGGCATGTACTGATCGCCGCCGGCGACCGGCCCGCCGACGCCCGCACGGAACGGCGGCAGCATCGTCTTGAGCGCGCCGCCGTCCGGATCCAGCACGACGCCGGTGCGCATCAGCACGACACGAGTGCCGAGGTCGCCCGCGGCCCGCGCCTCGCGCTCCCACGCGACGCAGACGCCGGCGAGGAAGTCGCCGCCCGCGGGAGCGTCCTCGGTCACGCGCTCGTCGCCGTGCTTGCCGTAGAAGCCGACGGCCGACGCGGACACGAGCACCGGCGGTCGCGGTTCGGCGGCCGACAGCCCGGCGACGAGGTTGCGGGTGCCCAGCTCACGGCTCGCGCGGATCGCCTCCTTGGACTTCGCGTTCCAGCGCTGCGCCACCGGCGCACCCGCGAGATGGACGACCCCGTCGCGGCCGGCGAGCGCCTCCGCGGGGGCGGGCCCGGCGAGTGGATCCCAGCCGACGGCCGGGACGTCCAGGGCCGCGCCGGCTCGCGCCGGGTCGCGTGAGAGGACGGTGATCTCGTCGCCGCGCTCACGCAGCGCCGTGATGAGGCGCGTCCCGATGAGCCCGGACGCGCCGGTGATGGTGACGTTCATGGTTCGATGATCCTCCGCAGGACGTTCTCCGGGGAGTACGGGGCAGCGACGAGCTTGGCTCGCCGGCGTCAGAGCAGGCCGACGAGTGCGGCGCAGTCCCAGTTGCGCGCGCCGGCGCCGCCGGCCCACAGGCGTGCCGCGAGGCGATCCTGCTCGGCCTTGCTCGCGAGGTACGCGTGGGGCGTGCTGCCGCCGAGCGCGCGCCAGGTCGCGGGTATGAACTGGTAGTAGCCGGACGCGCCCGCCGAGTTCGGCGGCGTGTTCTGGCCGCCCGACTCGCACTGCACGATCGGCCACGGGATCGCCCACGGCCCGCCGGGGCCGGTCTGCGAGATCGCCTGCCGGCGCTGGGCCTCCAGCTTGCGCAGCTCGCGCTCCGCGCGCCGGCGGCTCGACGCCGCGTTGCTCGCGGCGGCCAGGCGCGCGTCGCGCACGCGCGCCAGCGACGCGCGGCGAGCCTCGAGGGCGGAGGCGATCTGGGCGACCGCGTCGCGCTCGCGCTGGGCCGCCTGCGTCGCGCGTCGCTGCCGCGGCACCAGGACCGCGAGGTGACGCGCCTGGCGGCGGGTCTCGGCGCGGGCGTCGCGGACCGCCGCGATCACGTCGGCGTTGCGCTCCTGGGTTCGCCGCAGGAAGGTGGCGCGCTCGACGAGGTTGGCGAAGCTCGTCGAGCCCAGGACGACGGCGACGAGGTCCGGCCGCGAGATCATGTACCCGGACCGCAGGGTCTCGGCGAGCAGCGAGCGGTCGCGCACGAGCCGGCGACGCAGGGCGAGGGCGTGCTTGCGCGAACGGTCGAGGTCGTTCTCGGTGCGCGCGAGCCGGGCCTGCCAGGCCGCGGCGTCCGCCTGGACGGCCGCCAGGCGGCCCTGCAGCACCTCGACGTCACGGGCGGCCAGGCGCTCCAGCGCGGCGGCGCGCTCGGCGGCCGAGCGGGCGCGCTGCTCACGGTCGCGGCCGGAGTCGATCTCCTGCTGCAGCGTGCCCGCGTCGGCCCCCTGCGAGGGCAGGGGATTGCCCGCCCACAGCACGAAGGGCAGCAGCAGCATGGCGACGAGCAGGCTCGCGCGGGGATGAGGGAATCGGAGAAGACGCATCACGCCGCCTGCGGAGTCCCCCCGACAGCGGCGATCCCACGGTATTCACGTGGGGTGGGGAACCCTGCAAGGGAGCGTTGCGGTTTGGGAACTGCAGGCGTTTGTGCAGCCGTCAGCTGCCGCGCAGCGCTTCGACGTCCGACGTCGCGAAGCCGATCGCGTGCTGCTCGCTGGCGGCGGCGCCCGAGGCGCGGGCCTCGTCGCTGACCGCCTCCGCCACGACGGGTGCGACGTCGCGGTTGAAGACCGACGGGATGATGTAGTCCTCGCGCAGCTCGTCGTCGCGCACGATCCGGGCGATGGCGCGCGCGGCGGCCATCTTCATCGGCTCGGTGATCTGCACCGCGCGCACGTCCAGGGCGCCGCGGAAGATGCCGGGGAACGCGAGCACGTTGTTGATCTGGTTCGGGTAGTCCGAGCGCCCGGTGGCGATGATCCGCGCGTACGGCGCGGCCTCCTCGGGGCTCACCTCGGGCGTCGGGTTCGCCATCGCGAACACCATGGCGTCCGGGCGCATCGTCGCGAGCGCCTCCGCGGGCATGATGCGCGCGCCGGAGAGGCCGATGAAGAGGTCCATCCCGTTGATCGCGTCGGCCGGCGTGCCGGTGAGCTTCTCGGGATTCGTCGTCTCGGCGTACCAGCGCTTGATGCCGGGCATCGTCCCCTCGACGTAGTCGGCGCGCGTGGTGCTGAGGATGCCCTGGGAGTCGCACCCGACGATCTCGCGCACGCCGGCCTCGAGCAGGATCTTCGAGACGGCGATCCCCGCGGCGCCCATGCCGGTCACGAGCACGCGCAGGTCCATCAGGTCGCGGCCGGTGAGCTTGCACGCGTTCAGCAGCGCGGCGAGCGTCACGATCGCCGTCCCGTGCTGGTCGTCGTGGAAGACCGGGATGTCGAGGGCCTCCTTCAGGCGCTCCTCGATCTCGAAGCAGCGCGGCGCGGAGATGTCCTCGAGGTTGATGCCGCCGAAGCCCGGGGAGATCCGGATGACCGTCTCGACGATCTCGTCCGGGTCCTTCGTGTTGAGGCAGATCGGGAACGCGTCGACGCCGGCGAACTCCTTGAAGAGCATCGCCTTGCCCTCCATCACCGGCATCGCGGCCTCGGGCCCGATGTCGCCGAGGCCGAGCACCGCGGTGCCGTCGCTGACGACCGCCACGGTGTTGCGCTTGATCGTGTACTGGAAGGCCTTGTCGCGATCCTCGGCGATCGCGGTGCAGACGCGCGCGACGCCCGGCGTGTAGGCCATCGAGAGGTCGTCGCGGGTCTTCAGCGGATGCTTGTTGTGCTGCTCGATCTTGCCGCCGACGTGCAGCAGGAACGTGCGGTCCGTCGCGTCCACGACCTGGGCGCCGTCCACGCCGTTGATCGCGGCGAGGATCTCGTCCCAGTGATCGGCGTCGGTGCGCGTCCACCGTGACGTCGCGCACGAGGCGCTCGCCGACCTCGACGAGGTCCACGGCGCCGATGGTCCCGCCGGCGTCGCCGATCGCGCCGGCGACGCGCCCGAGCATGCCGGGGCGGTCGTCGATCTCGACGCGGATGGTGAGGCTGTACTGCGCGGACGGCGTGGGCACGACCGGGCAGTCTACGTCGGGCGGCGCCGCCGGGCACCTGCGGTAGCGTCAGGCGTCCGTGCCCGACGAGCTGTACCTCATCGACGGCAACAGCCTCGCCTACCGTGCGTTCTTCGCGCTGCCGGAGTCCATCGCGACGTCCAAGGGCCAGCCCACGAACGCGATCTTCGGCTTCGCGTCGATGCTCGTGAAGCTCATGACCGAGCACGGGCAGAAGCCGACGATCGTCTGCTGGGACGCCGGATCATCCGGGCGCAAGGACGTCTATCCGGAGTACAAGGGCGACCGCGCATCCCGGCCCGATCTGCTGAAGGAGCAGTGGCCGCACCTGGAGCCGCTGGTGGACGCGTTCGGCTACCGGAACGTGTCGGTGCCCGGGTTCGAGGCCGACGACGTGATCGCGACGCTCGCCGAGCAGGCGCGCACCGCCGACCCGCCGGTTCCCGTCGTGATCGTCACCGGGGATCGCGACGCGTTCCAGCTGATCGACCCGGAGGGGCGCGTGCGCGTGATGGCGACCGCCCGCGGCATCACCGAGACCAAGCTCTACGACCACGAGGCGGTGATCGAGCGCTACGGCATCGCGCCCGAGCTGATCCCGGACTTCTACGGCCTCAAGGGCGACACGTCGGACAACATCCCCGGCGTCCCGGGCATCGGCGACAAGACGGCCGCGCAGCTCCTGCAGCGTTTCGGGACGCTCGAGGAGGTCCTCGCCAACGTCGACGACATCTCGGGCGCCAAGCGGCAGGAGAACCTGCGCACGTACGCCGACGACGCCCGCATCAGCAAGGTGCTCGCGACGATGAACCGCGAGGTTCCCGGGATCACGCTCGACCCGGCGGCGGAGGTGGCGCGCGAGCCCGACCGCTCGCAGCTGCGCGAGACCTTCCGCGAGTTCGAGCTGCGCGACCCGCTGCGCCGGCTCGAGGAGGCGCTCGGCGAGGACGCTGCGGCGCCCGCGGCGTCCGACGCGACGGTCACGGCGCCGCGTACGCGCCGGCTCTCCCGCCGACGCGGCCCGCCTGGGCGACGGCGAGGCGCCCGCTCGCGCTGAGCCTGGTCGCGCCCGCGCAGGACGAGGGCGAGCTGTTCGCCCGCGAGGAGTCGTGGCGCTTCGGCGTCGCGTGCGGGGAGGAGGTCGTGACCGGCGAGGTCGACGACCCGGCCGACGTCGTCACGGCGCTCGGCCGCGCGGCCGGTGATCGCCCATGACGCGAAGGCGCTGGGCGTCGTGCCGCCCGTCCTCGCCCACGACACGCTGCTCGCCGCCTACCTCCTGGACCCGGCGCGGCGGGCGTTCCCGTTCCGCGAGCTGTGGGAGGAGCGCGGCCTCACGACCAGCGTCGAGGAGGGCGCCGCCGCGGACGCCGTCCTGCTGCAGGCGCTCGCCGCCGCCCAGCGCGAGGAGCTCGCCGAGCGCGATCAGGAGCGGCTGCTGGACGAGATCGAGCTGCCGCTCGTGCAGGTGCTGCGCGCCATGGAGATCGCCGGCGTGCGGCTCAACACCGAGGCGCTCGGCGCGATCGGCGAGCGCGTCGCGGAGGAGATCGCGGGCCTCGAGCGCCGGATCTGGGACCTCTGCGACGAGGAGTTCGTCATCGGCTCGCCGCAGCAGCTCGGCGCCGTGCTGTTCGACAAGCTCGGACTGTCGAAGAAGCGCCGCGGCAAGACGGGCTTCTCGACCGACGCGCGCGTGCTGCAGTCGATCCGCGGCGAGCACGAGGTGATCCCGCTGATCGAGCGCTGGCGGGAGCTCAACCAGCTCACCAAGACCTACCTCGACGTCCTGCCGGCGCTCGTCGACGAGGAGAGCCGCATCCACACGACGTTCGTGCAGGCGGTCGCCTCGACGGGCCGGCTGTCCTCGACGAACCCGAACCTCCAGAACGTGCCGGTGCGCACCCCGCTCGGCCGCGAGATCCGCGGGTGCTTCGAGGCCGCTCCGGGCATGCTGCTGCTGGCCGCCGACTACTCGCAGGTCGAGCTGCGGGTGCTCGCGCACGTGGCCGACGAACCGGTGCTCAAGGAGATCTTCATCCGCGGGGAGGACGTGCACACCGCGACCGCGCGGGAGGTCTTCCAGGTCGCCGAGGCGGACATCGACCCGGGCATGCGGTCCAAGGCGAAGATGATCAACTACGGGATCGTCTACGGACTCACGGACTACGGGCTCGCGGATCGGCTGAACATCCCGCGTGAGGAGGCCAAGGAGTTCATCGACGCCTACCTGGCCCGGTTCGACCGCGTGCACGCGTTCATGACCGCGACGATCGAGCAGGCGACCGACCAGGGGTTCGTGACGACGCTGTTCGGGCGCCGCCGGACGATCCCGGAGCTGCGGGCGCGCAACTTCCAGGTGCGCTCGCTCGGTGAGCGCCTGGCGGTCAACACGGTCGTCCAGGGCACCGCCGCCGACATCCTCAAGCTCGCGATGATCGGCGCCGCGCGCGCGCTCGAGGCGGAGGGCCTGGCGACGCGGCAGATCCTCACGATCCACGACGAGCTGCTGTTCGAGGGCCCGCCGGAGGAGATGGACGCCGTGCGCACGCTCGCCGAGCGCGAGATGGTCGCGCCGTGGGGCGACCGCACGCCGCCGCTCGCGGTCGACGCGGGCGTCGGGCGCACGTGGCTGGAGGCCAAGTAGGTGGACCGGACCTCGGCCGCGATCTTCGTCGTGGCGGCCGGCGCGGCCGTCGGGGCGCAGGCGCCGATCAACGGCGCGCTCGGGCGCGTCGTCGGCTCGTGGCAGGCGGCGCTCGTGAACTTCGCCGTCGGCCTGCTGCTCCTCACGATCATCGTCGCGGTCGCTGCGGGAGGCTTCGGCGGCCTGCGGGAGATCCCCAGCGTGCCCTGGTGGGCGCTGCTCGGCGGTGCGTGCGGCGCGGCGGTCGTGACCTCGTCGATCTTCGCGGTCGGCCACCTCGGCGCCGGCGGCGTCACGGCGGCGGTCGTCGCGGGCCAGCTCACGGCATCCGTGGTGATCGACCGCCTCGGGCTGTTCGGCGTCACCGAGCAGCCCGTCACGACGGGCAAGCTGCTCGGCATCGCGCTGCTCGCGCTGGGGGTCTACCTCATCGTGCGCGAGCGGGTGTGACCGGCGGCGGGCAGATCGCCCCGTAGCGCGAGAACGCGCGGGCGACGAAGCCCGGATGGCCGAGCGCCTGCAGCACGCTGGTGAGCAGCGGATGCGGGTTCGCGCGGCCGACGAAGCGCTGCGCGAGCAGCATGCTGCGGTAGGCGTAGCGCTTGTCCTCGCAGGCGGCGGCGTAGCGCTCGAGCGCCTGCCCGCGGCTCTGCCGGCCGTCGAGCACCATGCGCAGCTCGCGCCCGCAGACCGCCCCGAAGTGCAGCGCGGGACGGATGCCCTCCGCGGTGGCGGGGAGGCAGTGCCCGGCGCTGTCGCCGACGAAGAAGACGCCCTCCTCGACCGGCTCGCGCATGCGGTGCGGGATCCAGTTGCCCTGGTAGCCCGTCCGGCGTCGAGGCCCAGGTCCTGCGCGAGGCGGACCGTGGGCTCGCGCACGTGGTCGCGGGGATCGAACGAGCCGATCCCGACGCGCACCTCGTCCGCGGCGGGGAAGCTCCACGCGTACCCCCGGCGCACGTACTGCGGATCGAGCCACAGCTCGAGCTCGTCTCCCGAGGCGGGGGGATGGACCTCGAGCCCGCGGGAGAGCGTCGCCCGCGGCGGCTGGACGGGCCTGCGCGCGGTCGAGAGGACCCGCCGCCAGCCGAGCGCGTCGACGAGCAGGGACGAGGTCAGGTCGCCGCGGTCGGTCCCCAGGACGAACGCCTCGCCCGTCCCGGGCGCGCGTCCCGTGACCACGGCGGTCTCGAAGCGCGCGTCGCCGCACTGCTCCCAGAGGCCCAGGCACAGCTCGCGGTAGTCGAACGTCGAGAACGTCCACGGCAGGTCCCAGCGCAGCGTCGTCTCGGGCAGGTGGATCACGAGCGAGCCGAACGTCTGGAGGATCGTGCGCTCCAGGCCCAGCCCCTCGATCCACGCCGTCGGCGCGGCGCAGGCGGACGTCTGGCGCTCGCCGATCTCGTAGCGGTCGAGGACGAGGACGTCGGCTCCGGAGCCCGCCAGCTCACGGGCCACGGCGAGCCCGGCGAACGAGGCGCCGCAGACGATCACGTCGGCCGGGCCGGAGAGCGGCGAGCGCTCTGGACCCCGTTTCGTCGCGCGAACCGGCATTTCGGCGGGATTCTAGGCCTGGGCGATCGCGCTACCCTTGCCGGTCAAATGACCACCACCACTACCGATGCCCCCACTGAGGCCAAGGTCGTCCCCGGTTCGGACGGCCTGCTGCTCGACGTCGACGGGCAGATCGTCCCCAACTACGACGCAACCTTCACCTCCTTCAAGGAGGGCGAGGTCGTCTCCGGCCATGTCGTGCGCATCGACAACGACGAGGTGCTCGTCGACATCGGCTACAAGAGCGAGGGCGTCATCCCCTCGCACGAGCTCTCCATCCGCAAGAACGTCGACCCGCACGACGAGGTCGAGATGGGCGAGGAGGTCGACGCGCTGGTCCTCACCAAGGAGGATCAGGACGGCCGCCTCATCATGTCCAAGAAGCGCGCCCGCTTCGAGAAGGCGTGGCGGCGCATCGAGGCGGCGGCCGAGTCCGGCGAGCCCGTCGAGGGCCATGTCATCGAGGTCGTCAAGGGCGGCCTGATCATCGACCTCGGGGTCCGCGGCTTCCTGCCCGCCTCGCTCGTCGACATCCGCCGCGTCGCGAACCTCGACGAGTTCCTGCACACGATGATCGAGTGCAAGGTCATCGAGCTCAACCGCTCGCGCAACAACGTCGTGCTCTCGCGCCGCGCGGTCCTCGAGGAGGAGCGCAAGGAGCAGCGCCAGGAGATCCTCGACAAGCTGCAGCCCGGTCTCGTCGTCGAGGGCCAGATCTCGAACATCGTCGACTTCGGCGCGTTCGTGGACCTCAACGGCATCGACGGCCTCATCCACATCTCCGAGCTCTCGTGGTCGCACGTCAACCACCCGAGCGAGATCCTCAACATCGGCGACACCGTGCAGGTCAAGGTGCTCGACATCGACCGCGACCGCCAGCGCATCTCCCTGGGCCTCAAGCAGACCCAGGCGGATCCGTGGCAGCGCGTCGTCGACACCTACCGCATCGGCGACGACCTCGAGGGCAAGGTCACGAAGGTCGTCACGTTCGGCGCGTTCGTCGAGATCCTCGACGGCGTCGAGGGCCTCGTGCACATCTCCGAGCTGGCCGCCCATCACGTCGAGAACCCGCGCGAGATCGTCGCTCCGGGCGACGAGATCAAGGTCAAGATCCTCGAGATCGACTCCGAGCGCCGGCGCCTGTCGCTGTCGGTCAAGCGCGTCGAGGGCCAGATCCTGTCCGCGCACGTCGGCGAGCCCGCCGGCGCGGGTGACCTGGACGACGTGCCGGAGCTGGGGCTGAGCGAGGACGTCTTCGCCGCCGCTCCGCCGCTGGCCGAGCAGGACGCCGAGCTCACCGCCGAGGGCGAGACCGAGGCGCACGCCGAGGCCGCAGCCGATGAGGCCGCCGCCGAGGCCGTCGTCGAGGCGGACGTCACGGTCGAGGAGCCCGAGGCGCCGGCCGAGGCAGAGGCACCCGCCGAGCCTGAGGCTGAGGCACCGGCTGAGCCCGAGGCGGAGGCACCGGCTGAGCCCGAGGCCGAGGCACCGGCTGAGCCCGAGGCAGAGGCCGAGGCTCCGGCCGAGCCCGAGCAGGCCTGACCCAACGCGGCCGGATCGCTGACCCCTGAGCCCAGGATCCCGTTCGTCGGACTGACCGGGGGCCTGGGCTCCGGCAAGTCCACCGCGCTCGCCGCGCTGGAGCGTCTGGGCGCTGCGACGCTCTCGACGGACGCCGTCGTCCACGAGCTCTACGCGGGCGACGAGGTCCGCGAGGCGGTGGTCGCGCGGTGGGGTGAGGACGTCGCTCCCGGCGGCGTCGTGGACCGCGCCGCGATCGCGCGGCACGCGTTCGCCGAGCCCGGCGAGCGCGCCTGGCTCGAAGGGCTGATCTGGCCGCTCGTCGCAGGGCGCGTGGTCGCGTTCCGCGAGGACTGCGAGCGGCGTGATCCGCCGCCGCCGGCGGCTATCGTGGAGACGCCGCTGCTCTTCGAAGCCGGGATGGACGCGGCCTACGACGCGACGATCGCGATCGTCTCCGACGAGGGGATCCGCGCCGATCGCGCCGCGGCCCGCGGCCACGAGGCCGTCGACGAGCGCGCCGCCCGCCAGCTCACACAGGACGAGAAGGCGGCCCGGGCCACGTACGTGGTGCGCAACGACGGGAGCGTCGACGACCTGCAGTCCGACCTGGCCGTCATCCTGAACCGCCTGCGCCGATGACACCTCCAACGCAGACCGCCGCCCGACCCGCCCGCGCAGCCGCGCGCGGTCGTGAGCGCCACGGGCGCGGGCGTCTGCGGTGGCTCGTCGTCGCGCTGCTGGTGGCCGGCGGCGTCACCGCACTGCTCTGGGGCACGCTGCACCAGGCCGTGCGGGAGATCTCGCTGCCGCTCCAGCACGAGGACATCATCCGCCAGCAGGCGCGCGACAAGAACCTCGACCCCGCGCTGATCGCGGCCGTCATCTACGCCGAGTCGCGCTTCGTCTCCGGCCGCACGTCGAGCGCCGGCGCCCAGGGGCTCATGCAGATCACGCCCGACACGGCCCAGGGCATCGCGAAGCGCTCGGGCGGCACCGCGTTCGTGCTCGAGGATCTCGCGACGCCGCAGGTGAACATCGCCTACGGCTCCTACCTGCTGCGCGAGCACCTGGACCGCTACGACGGCGACGTCGCCGCGGCGCTCGCCGCCTACAACGCGGGCCCCGGCAAGGCCGACGAGTGGGGCGGCGCGTCTCTGCGCGCCGAGGACATCCCCTACCCGGAGACCCGGGCGTACGTGGAGAAGGTCCTCGACGCGCAGCGCCAGTACCGCGAGCGCTACGCGCGCGAACTGGGCCTCTGACGAGCGTCGGCCTCGGCGCCATCTAGGCTGTCCGGGTGCCGCCGTTTCGTCTCGACACCGCCTTCACGCCGACCGCCGACCAGCCCCGCGCGATCGATGAGATCGCCGCGGCGGTCACCGAGCGCGAGCGCTTCACGACGCTGCTCGGCGCCACCGGCACGGGCAAGACGATGACGATGGCGGCGACGATCGAGCGGCTGCAGCGGCCGGCGCTCGTGATGGCGCACAACAAGACGCTCGCCGCGCAGCTCTGCAACGAGTTCCGCACGTTCTTCCCCGACAACGCGGTCGAGTACTTCGTCAGCTACTACGACTACTACCAGCCCGAGGCGTACGTCCCGAGCAAGGACCTCTACATCGAGAAGGACTCGGCGATCAACCAGGAGGTCGACCGGCTGCGGCACGCGGCGACCGCCGCATTGTTCGCGCGCCGCGACGTGATCATCGTCGCCTCGGTCTCGGCGATCTACGGCATGGGCTCGCCGGAGACCTACGACGCGAACGTCCAGATCCTCACGCGCGGCGGGACGGTCGACCGCGACGACCTGCTGCGCAAGCTCGTCTCGATCCAGTACACCCGCAACGACGTCGCGCTCGGCCGCGGCACGTTCCGCGTGCGCGGCGAGGCGCTCGAGGTCTTCCCGGCCGACGCGGAGACCGCCTTCCGCGCGACGCTGTTCGGCGACGAGGTCGAGCGGCTGCAGCGGTTCGACCCGCTCACGGGCGAACTGCTGGAGGACGACCTGGAGCACGTCGCCGTCTGGCCCGCGACGCACTACAACGTCAAGGACGGCGTCATGGAGCGCGCTGTCGAGGAGATCGGCGCCGAGCTGAACACCCGCTGCGGCGAGCTGGAGGCCGAGGGCAAGCTGCTGGAGAGCCATCGGCTGCGCCAGCGCACCCAGTACGACATGGAGATGCTGCGGGAGATGGGCTTCTGCAACGGCATCGAGAACTACTCGCGCATCCTCGACGGCCGGCGGCCCGGCGACCGCCCGTACTGCCTGATCGACTACTTCCCCGACGACTTCGTCTGCTTCCTCGACGAGTCCCACCAGACGGTTCCGCAGATCGGCGCGATGTTCGAGGGCGACCGCAGCCGCAAGAGCACGCTCGTGGACTACGGGTTCCGCCTGCCGAGCGCGCTCGACAACCGCCCGCAGACGTTCGACGAGTTCCTGTCGATCACGCCCACGATCGTGTTCGTCTCGGCGACGCCGGGCCAGTTCGAGCGCGCCCGTTCGGAGCGCGTCGTCGAGCAGATCGTCCGGCCGACCGGCATCGTCGATCCCGCGGTCGAGGTGCGTGAGACGAAGGGGCAGATCGACGACCTGATGAACGAGGTGCGGGTCCGCGTGGACCGCAACGAGCGGGTCCTCGTCACGACGCTCACGAAGAAGATGAGCGAGGACCTCACCGACTATCTGCTCGAGATGGGTTTCCGCGTCCGCTACCTCCACAGCGAGGTCGACACGCTCGAGCGCATCCAGATCATCCGCGACCTGCGGCTCGGGGAGTACGACGTCCTCGTCGGCGTGAACCTGCTGCGCGAGGGCCTCGACCTCCCGGAGGTCTCGCTCGTCGCGATCCTCGACGCCGACAAGGAGGGCTTCCTGCGCGGCGAGACCTCGCTGATCCAGACGATCGGCCGCGCGGCGCGCAACGTCGACGGCGTGGTCCTCATGTACGCCGACAAGGAGACGGCCGCGATGCGCGCCGCCCTGTCGGAGACCGACCGGCGCCGCGCGATCCAGGTCGCCTACAACGAGGAGCACGGCATCACGGCCGCCTCGATCGTCAAGGGCGTCAGCGACATCGCGGAGTTCCTCACGGGGGACACGAGCAAGACGCCCAAGCGCCGCCGGCGCGGGGAGCGCGTCAAGACGAAGGACATGGGCCCGACCGAGCTCGAGCGGACGATCGTGGAGCTCGAGGAGGAGATGCTCGCGGCGGCCGACGAGCTGCGCTTCGAGTACGCCGCCCGGCTGCGCGACGAGCTGCGCGAGCTGCGCCGCGAGCTGGAGGCCGTTCGCGCCATGGGGCTCGAGGCCGTCACCGAGGACTGACGCCTCCGTGCAGGACGCGCTGCTCGACTGGTACGCGCGTGAGCGCCGCGACCTGCCGTGGCGCCGCACGAGCGATCCCTACGCGATCCTCGTCTCGGAGGTCATGCTCCAGCAGACGCAGGTCGCTCGCGTCGTGCCGCGGTATGAGGCGTGGCTCGAGCGCTGGCCGAACGAGCACTCGCTGGCGGCGGCGCCGCGCTCGGAGGTCCTGACGGCCTGGATCGGCCTGGGCTACAACACGCGCGCCGTGCGGCTGCAGGAGGCCTGCCGGGTCGTCGCGCGCGACGGCTGGCCGCGGACGGCCGCGGGGCTGCGCACGCTCCCGGGCGTCGGGCCGTACACGGCGGCCGCCGTCGCGTCGTTCGCGTTCGGCGAGCAGATCGCGGCGGTCGACACCAACGTGCGCCGCGTCGCCCTGCGGCTGGGACTGGGGGAGCCCGAGGACCTCGTCCCGGACGGCCGCGCTCACGACTGGAACCAGGCGATGATGGAGCTCGGCGCGAGGGTCTGCGGCGCGCGCACCGCCCGCTGCGATGACTGTCCCGTGGGCGCGTGGTGCGCGTCCCGTGGGCGCGTGACGGTGACGCCCCGCGCCGCGCCCGGGACGCGCGAGCGCTTCGAGGACTCCACGCGCTGGGTCCGCGGGCGGATCGTCGCAGCGCTGGCCGCAGGCGACGGGCTCCCGGACGGCATCGGCCCCGAGCGCCTGCAGCCCGCGCTCGCCGGCCTGGTCCGCGACGGGCTCGTCGTCGTGGAGCCCGGCGGGGCGCGTCTCGCCTGACGCGCCGAGCCCGGCGGCACCGCTACGCTGGCGGCCGATGACGGACCCCGCTGCGGAAGCTGACAACGTGCGCGACGAGGCGCTCGAGCGTCTGGAGACGCTGGAGCAGGAGCTGGACGCCCTGGCGGACACCGTGCGCCAGCGCGTCGCCCGCCTGCGCGCCGAGATCGCGCACACCCGCGGGAGCGTCCACGACCTGCACGCACGGGCGGCGACGACCGGCGAGCGTGAGGTCTTCGAGGACTCAACGGCGGCGCCGGCCGAGCCGGTCGCCGCGCCCGTCGAGCCCACGCCGCTCGACGAGCCGCCGGTCGGCGGCGACGCTCCGGAGGGCGCCGACGACGGCGCGCGGCTGGTCGCGCTCGACCTCGTGACCCGGGGAACCGACCGGGACGAGGCGCTGCTGCGCCTCTCGGAGAGCTTCCCCGGCGTGGACGCCGCGCGGGTCCTCGACGAGGCCGCCGCGGCGCTCGGCGCCTAGTACCGGCGCTCAGACCGGACGGCAGGTCACGGCGCTGCGGTCCAGCACGCGCCCGCTTCTGGACACGAGCTCGATCGTCGCGCGGCCGCGCGTGAGGCGCAGCCTCGCGCCCCCCGTGGCCAGCCGGTTGACGTAGCGGGCCTTCGCACGCGAGGAGCGTGGAAGCGGGATGTTCGGCCGGCCGCCGGCACCCGAGACGATCTGGCGCAGGCCGTCGCGGTCGGCGAAGCGCTGCAGGTCATGGTCGTGCCCGGAGAGGACGATCCGCGCGTGGCCGCGCACCGCGTTCCACAGCGGCGCCACGTCGGGCTGGTCGCCGTGCCAGCCGGTGCTGAAGCGCGGGCGGTGCCAGATCGCGATGCGGCAGGTCCCGGGCCGCCGGGTCGCGCGCTCGAGCCAGCGCAGCTGCTCGGAGCCTGCGGCGTGCGGCGCCTGGGAGTTCAGCGAGAGCAGCTCCCAGCCGGCGCCGAGGCGCACGCGCTGCCAGTCCGGCACCGCGTGGCCCGTGTGAGCGAGCCAGTAGGGGCGATAGCCGGTGTCGCGCTTGCCCCACTCGTGGTTGCCGGGCGTCGGGGTCGTGCGGCGGGCGAGCGATCCCCAGAGCGCGTCGTAGCCCGTGGCGAATTCACTCGCGGTCCCCGTTTCGTAGACGTCGCCGAGGTAGGCGAAGCGATCGGGCGCCTGCCGGCGGACGAACGCCGCGAGGCTGCGCGCGCGAACGCCGCCGTCGGCGTCGCCCACCGCCCAGAGGGTCACGGGCTTCGCGGCGGCGCCCGTGGCCGGCCGCTGGGAGCCCGACGACGTCCCGCAGGCGAGGATGGTGAACGCCAGGACGGCGCAGGCGAGCGGGGCGACGATGGCGCGCATCACCGCCATTGTCGCCGCCGACGGGCTCTCGCGCGCCGACGGGCCCCTGGGATACTCGCCGGGTGACCGCCACCGCTTCCCGCCCGGAGACGCCGCAGCGCGTCGAAACCACCTTCACGTCCGGGGGCGACCGCTGCGCGGCCTGGCACTACACGCCGCCCACGCCGCTCGCCACGGGCACGTGTGTCGTCATGGCACACGGGTTCAGCCTCACCCGCCACGACGGCCTGGCGCAGTACGCCGAGGCGTTCGCGGCGGCCGGTGCCCACGTGCTCGTCTTCGATCACCGTCACCTCGGTGACTCGGGCGGCATGCCGCGCCAGCGGTTTCGCCGCGGCGCTCAGCTCGAGGACTGGCGCAACGCGATCGCGTTCGCGAGAACGCTCGACGGCGTCGCGCCCGACCGCGTCGTGCTCTGGGGGTTTTCCTTCTCGGGCGGTCACGCCGTGACGCTCGCGGCGGGCCGCGACGACATCGCCGCCACGGTCGTCCTGTGCCCGTTCGTCGACGGTCTGCGCCGCGCGCTCGGGACGCCGCCGCGGCTCACCGCGTGGATCGTCCCGCGCGCCGTCGCGGACGCCGCCGGCCGGGACACGCTGATCGCGGTCACCGGGCAGCCCGGAGCGCATGCGGCGATGGCACTGCCGGGAGAGGCCGACGGCTTCGCCCGGGCGGTCCCGGACGGGTCGCCGTGGCGGAACGAGATCTCTCCCGCCGTCTTCCTCACGGTCGCGACGGTCCGCCCGGTCACGAAGGCGGCGAGGATCCGCTGTCCGCTGTGGGTCGGTCTCGGCGAGCGCGACGTGAGCGTGCACAACCCGGCCGTGGAGCGGCTCGCGGAACGCGCACCCCGGGGCGAGCTGCACCGGTACGACGCCGACCACTTCGACCCGTTCACGGGCGAGCTGCCGGCGCGGATCGCGGCGGATCAGGTGACGTTCCTCTCGGCGAACGGCCTGCTCTAGGGCAGGACCGGGGGCGAACGTCTGTTCGCCCCTGTAGCATCGAAGGAGATGCCGCCTTCCAACGCGATCGTCGTCTCCGGCGCGCGTGAGCACAACCTGAAGAACGTCTCCCTCGAGCTGCCGCGCGACGCCCTGGTGGTCATCACCGGCCTGTCCGGATCCGGGAAGTCCTCGCTCGCCTTCGACACGATCTACGCCGAGGGCCAGCGGCGGTACGTCGAGTCGCTGAGCGCCTACGCGCGCCAGTTCCTCGGGCAGATGGACAAGCCGGACGTCGACTCGATCGAGGGGCTCTCGCCGGCCATCTCGATCGACCAGAAGACGACGTCGCGCAACCCGCGCTCGACCGTCGGGACCGTCACGGAGATCTACGACTACCTGCGACTCCTGTGGTCGCGCGTCGGGCACCCGCACTGCGTCACCTGCGGCGCGCCGATCGCCGGCCAGTCGGCCGAGCAGATCATCGACCAGGTGATGGAGCTGGAGGAGGGCACCCGCTTCATGGTGCTCTCGCCGATCGTCCGGGGCCGCAAGGGCGAGTACGGCAAGCTCCTGGAGGAGCTGCGCGTCGACGGCTTCGCCCGCGCGAAGGTCGACGGCGAGCTGCGCGGCCTGGACGAGACGATCGAGCTCGACAAGAAGTTCAAGCACGACATCTCCGTGGTCGTCGACCGCCTCGTGATGCGGCCCGACCTGCGCAAGCGCCTCGCGGACTCGATCGAGACCGCGGTCGGGCTGGCCGACGGGATCGTCGAGGTCGAGATCGTGCCGCGGGACGGCGACGGGACGCAGGCGCAGGTCCTGACCTTCTCCGAGAAGTTCGCCTGCCTGAAGTGCGGCACCTCGATGCCCGAGCTGGAGCCGCGGATCTTCTCGTTCAACTCCCCGCATGGCGCCTGCGAGCGCTGCACCGGCCTCGGGTCGCAGATGGAGATCGATCCGAGCCTCGTCGTACCGGACCCGACGCTGACGCTCGGCGACGGCGCACTCGCCCCGTGGGCCGCGAGCGCGTCGCAGTACTACGAGCAGATCATGCTGGCGCTCGCCGACCAGTACGGGGTGGATCTCGACACCCCATGGCAGGACCTGCCGCCGGAGCATCGCGACCTGTTCCTCCACGGCACCGACGGCGAGCGCGTGCTCGTGACCTACAAGAACCGCTACGGGCGCAAGCGCTCCTACGCGACGCGCTTCGAGGGCATCGTCCCCAACCTCGAGCGCCGCTATCGCGAGACGGACTCCGATCAGATGCGGGAGAAGATCGAGGAGTTCATGGCGGTCGTCCCGTGCCCGTCGTGCAAGGGCTCGCGGCTGCGGCCCGAGTCGCGCGCGGTGCTCGTCGGCGGCATGGCCATCCATGAGTTCACCTCGCTCTCGGTCCGCCAGGCCCGGCGCTGGCTCGATGAGGTCGTGCTGACGGAGACCGAGCGCCACATCGCCCGGCTCGTGTTCCGCGAGATCGAGGAGCGGCTGCGGTTCCTGGAGGACGTGGGGATCGGCTACCTCAGCCTCGACCGCGCCGCGGCGACGCTGTCGGGCGGCGAGGCCCAGCGCATCCGCCTGGCCACGCAGATCGGGTCGGCGCTCGTCGGCGTCCTCTACGTCCTCGACGAGCCGTCGATCGGCCTGCACCAGCGCGACAACAGCCGCCTGATCGGGACGCTGGAGCGCCTGCGGGACCTCGGCAACACCGTCATCGTCGTCGAGCACGACGAGCAGACGATGCGGGCCGCGGACCACCTCGTGGACCTCGGGCCCGGCGCGGGCGAGCACGGCGGCCGCATCGTCGCGGCCGGCACCGCGGCACAGGTCCAGAAGGTCCGTGCCTCGCTCACCGGGCAGTTCCTCGCGGGGACGCGCGTCGTCGAGGTGCCGGAGAAGCGCCGCAGGCCCTCGGGGACGCTCGAGATCCGCGGCGCCCGCCAGCACAACCTGCGCGGGGTCGACGTGAAGGTGCCGCTCGGCGTCATGACCTGCGTGACCGGCGTGTCCGGGTCGGGGAAGTCGACGCTCGTCAACGAGGTGCTCTTCAAGGCCGTCGCCAACCGCCTGATGCGCGCGCGCCAGCGCCCGGGCGCCCACACGGCGGTGCTGGGCCTAGACCAGCTCGACAAGATCATCCAGGTCGACCAGTCGCCGATCGGCCGCACGCCGCGGTCCAACCCTGCGACGTACACCGGCCTGTTCGACGTCATCCGCGACATCTTCAGCAAGACGCCGGAGGCCAGGGCGCGCGGCTACAAGCCCGGGCGCTTCTCCTTCAACGTCAAGGGCGGCCGCTGCGAGGTCTGCAAGGGCGACGGCCAGATCAAGATCGAGATGCACTTCCTCCCGGACGTCTACGTCCCGTGCGAGCAGTGCCACGGCAAGCGCTACAACCGCGAGACGCTCGACATCCGCTTCAAGGGCAGGACGATCGCCGACGTGCTCGACATGCCCGTCGAGGAGGCGCTGGAGTTCTTCCGTCACATCCCCAAGATCCACCGGCGCCTGGACACGCTGAACGACGTCGGGCTCGGGTACATCCGCCTCGGCCAGCCGGCGACGACGCTGTCGGGCGGTGAGGCGCAGCGGGTGAAGCTCGCGACCGAGCTGTCCAAGGTCGCGACCGGCCGCACGCTGTACATCCTCGACGAGCCGACGACCGGCCTGCACTTCGCGGACGTCCAGAAGCTCCTGGAGGTCCTGCACCGGCTCGTGGACTCGGGCAACTCGATCGTCGTGATCGAGCACAACCTGGACGTCATCAAGACGGCCGACCGCGTGATCGACATGGGGCCCGAAGGCGGGGAGGAGGGCGGCACCGTCGTCGCTCACGGGACGCCAGAGCAGGTTGCTGGTACACCCGGATCGCACACCGGCGAGTTCCTCGCAGAGCTCGTCACGCCGGCCGCGCCGAAGGCGAGCCGCGCGACGCCGCGCCGCCGGACGGCGGCGAAGGCGGCGGCCTGACCACGACAGACCCCCGGAAGGAGACCGCAGTGATCACCAAGCTCGATTTCGTCGGCATCCCCTCGCAGGACGCCGAACGGTCCCGCACCTTCTACCGCGACACGCTCGGCCTGCGCCCCGACGAGAAGTCCGACTACGAGTTCTGGGTCGGCGACACGTGCTTCGGCATCTGGGAGCCGGAGAAGCAGGGGATGCCGTTCGCGCCCCAGAAGAACGCGCACCCCGCGTTGCACGTCGACGACGTCGCCGCGGCGCGGGCGGAGCTCGAGGCCAAGGGCGTCGTGTTCATGGGAGAGACGTTCGATACGGGCGTCTGCCACATGGCCCTCTTCACCGACCCCGACGGGAACGACCTCATGCTGCACAACCGCTACGCGCCGCGCACCTGACCGCGTGCTGCCTGTCGCCGATCTGAAGCTGTGGCTGGTCAAGTGGCGCTGGTACCAGCGCTCACGGCTGCCATGGAACCGCCTGGCGCTGCACCGCGAGTTCGCGGCGCGCCGGGCGTTCGCCAAGGGCCCGGTCAACGGCGAGGTGCTCGAGCTGTTCCGCGAGGGACGGCTCGAGATCGGCGAGGGCACGCTCTTCGAACCGAACGTCTGGATCACCGGCGGCGAGGTCGGACGCGTCCGCATCGGCGCCGGTGTCTTCCTCAACCAGGGCGTGATGGTGGCCGCGGTCGACCTCGTGGAGATCGGCGATCACTGCATGGCGGCCAACGGCTGCATGATCACCGACGGCAACCACCGGTTCGACGACCCGGCCAAGCCCGTGACCTGGCAGGGGTTCGACACCAAGGGCCCGACGCGCCTGGGCGACAACGTGTGGCTCGGCGCCAACGTCGTCGTCACAAGCGGGGTCACGATCGGCGACCGCTGCGTCGTCGGCTCCAACAGCGTCGTCACCCGCGACCTGCCGCCCGGGACCATCGCGGCGGGCTCGCCGGCCAAGGTGATCCGGGAGATCGATTTCAAACGCTGAGGTGACTCCGGCGTGGTGCCGGGACCTTTGATGCCTATCGGGTCGGCTTCGCCGACCCGTCCTGCCAGGGGGCCGTACCTTCGCCGACCCGTCCTGCCAGGGGGCCGTACCTAGACCGGGTGAGCGATCCCCGGATCGTGCTCCGCGAGCGTCGCGCGGAAGTCCTGGAGCTCTGACTCGTCGATCGAGTAGCCGTGCTCGGGGCCGGGGTAGGTGCGGTCGCGCACGTCGCGGGTGTACGCCGCCACTCCTGCGGTCATGTCGTCGAGGAGGTTGGCGTAGCGCTTGACGAAGCGGGCGCCGAGCCCCTCGCGGATGCCGAGCAGGTCGTGGAACACGAGCACCTGGCCGTCGACGGCCGGGCCCGCGCCGATGCCGATCACCGGGATGTGGAGGTGCGGCATCAGCTCCTGCGCCACGGCGGACGGGATCGCCTCGAACACGAGCGAGAAGCAGCCCGCCTCCTGCAGCGCGAGTGACTCGCGGGCGATGCGGTTCGCAGCGGCGGCGCTGCGGCCCTGGGCCTTGTAGCCGCCGAGCGCCGTCGAGGTCTGCGGCGTCAGGCCGACGTGACCCATCACCGGGATGCCGGCGCGCACGATCGCGCGCGCCCGGGCGACCGACGTCTCGCCGCCGCCCTCCAGCTTCACGGCGTCACAGCCGGCCTCCTTGACGAAGCGCAGGGCCGTCTGGACGGCCTGCTCGTCGCTGACCTCATAGGACCCGAACGGCAGGTCGCCCACGAGGAACGGGGTGCGCAGCCCGCGGCGCACGGCGCGCGCCAGCACGAGCAGCTCATCGAGCTCGACCGCCACCGTCGACGGGTAGCCCAGGACGGTCATGGCGCCCGAGTCGCCCATCAGGACGAGGTCCACGCCGGCGCCCTCGGCGGCGAGCGCGCTGGGGTAGTCGTACGCGGTGACCATCACGATCGGCTCGCCCATCCGCTTCTTCTCCAGCAGGCGCGGGAGCGTCATCGGCAGGCTGGAGGCATCGGGCGGGACGGGCATGTTCGACGGCATGGAGGACATGGGGCTCCTAGCTCATGAGGGTCGACGCCGCTCTCGCGGTCGCCGCCCTCGACTCTTGGTCGGAGGTGGTGGTCGGGGCGATCGCGGCCGGGGCCTGCGCCGCGAGGTTGTCGATCAGGCGCACGTCACCGACGCGCGCCGCGGTCAGGAGAAGGACGTCACCGTGAAGCTCGCCCGCCGGGGCGAGCGAGTGCGGATCGACGGCCTCGAAGTACTCGGGCTCCGCGCCGCCGGTGCGCAGCGCGGCCAGGCCGGCAACCGACGCGTCGGCGGCCGTCGTGACGCGGCCGGCCTCGATGGCCTGCGCGACCTCGCGCAAGCCGCGCGACAGGGCCAGCGCCCGCTCGCGGTCGGCCGGAGAGAGCCGCGCGTTGCGGCTGGAGAGCGCCAGTCCGTCCTCATCGCGGACGGTGGGGCAGACGACGATTGCGATCGGAAGGTTCAGGTCACGCGCCATCCGCGCGACGACGGCTGCCTGCTGGGCGTCCTTGCGGCCGAAGTACGCGGCGTCGGGCGCGACCATCGCGAGGAGCTTGGCGACGACTGTGGTCACGCCGTCGAAGTGTCCGACCCCGCGCTGGGCGCCCTCGAGCGTCTCGGTGAGCGGGCCGCGCACCGTGACGGTGGTCGCGAACCCGTCGGGATAGACCTCGGTGACCGTGGGCGTGAAGACGACGTCCGCGCCCGCGCCGAACGCGATCTCGGCGTCGGCGTCCGCCACGCGCGGGTAGGCGGCGAGGTCGGCGGCGTCGTTGAACTGCGCGGGGTTCACGAACACCGAGACGACGACGACGTCGTGGTCGGCCCGGGCGCGCTCGATCAGCGAGCGGTGTCCCGCATGCAGCGCGCCCATTGTCGGGACGAAGCCGATGGTGCGGCCCGCGCGGCGGTCCGGCGCCAGGACGTGGCGCAGGTCGTCGGCGGTGGCCGCGATCACGCGGCCGGCCGGGGCCTCGCGGCCCGCCAGGACGCGCGCGCGGTCACCCAGGACGTCGAACAGCGGCAGCAGTTCCGGCGCCCGCTCGGCGACGGCGTCGCGCTGGGCGGCCACCGTCTCCTCGTCACCGCGGGCGATCGGCCCGGTCAGGGCGCGCTGCGCCCCCTCACGGGCCCAGTTCTCGACGCTGGCGCGCACGAGCGGCGCCAGGGCCTCTCGCGGGACGCCCGCGCTCGCCGCCAGACGCTCGGCGTCGGCTTCCAGCGCCACGAGCAGATTCGAGGCGATCGCGGCAGCGGCGTGGTAGGCGGCACGATCCTCGTCGGCGACGCTGAACGGCGTCATCCCGAGCCGCTCGGCGAGATGCTGGGCGAGGGAGCGTGCACGCTCGCTCGTTCCCGCGATCGCGCAGCCCGCGCCGGTGAAGTCCGCGCCGGCCGCCGGGACCGTCATCAGCGGGTGCAGACCGAAGCCCTCGTGTCCGTGCAGGACGCTCAGCTCGGTGGCGCCCGAGCAGTGCCCGACGAGGATGCCGGGGGTGATGAGCGTGGCGGCCGCCGCGATCTGGGCGTCCGGGACACAGAGCAGGACGGCGTCACTGCCGGCGCCGTCGAACCCGCGACCGTGCGGGCCGTCCACCGTCACTCCGGCGTCGCGAAGCGCGGCACCGAGTGCCGTGCCGAGTCGGCCTGCGCCGACGATGGCGATGCGAGGGCTGATGTCGGTCCAGTTCCCCATCGGGATACCGGTCGCGGTCTGGTGAGAAATACTCCGAAAACGCTGCATTCCGGGGTCCGTCCCATGAAGGTGACGGCCCCGTCACAGAGAACGGTATCACCCGCCGCGGGCACATCGAGAAAGCCAGGTAGCATCGGCCGCGATGGCCGTCCCGGACACCGCCCAGGAGCGTCGCGAGGTCCTCACGGAGGTCTACCACGAGGCTCGCGCGTGCGAGTTGTGTCCGCACCTGGCGGCCACCCGCACCCAGGTCGTCTTCGGGGCCGGGAACGCGGACGCGGACCTCATGTTCGTGGGCGAGGCGCCGGGCGCCGACGAGGATCGCGACGGCGTGCCGTTCGTCGGCCGCGCCGGGAAGTACCTCACCGAGCTCTTGGGTGGCATCGGCATCAGCCGCGAGGACGTCTTCATCGCCAACGTCCTGAAGTGCCGCCCGCCCGAGAACCGCAATCCGACCGGCCCGGAGATCGCCAACTGCTCGGCCTGGCTGTTCCGGCAGCTCGAGCTGATCCAGCCGACCGTCGTCGTCACGCTCGGGAACTTCGCCACGAAGCTCCTGCGCGACGACCAGACGTCGATCACGAAGATCCACGGGCAGGCGGAGGAGCGCCTGCTGGGACGCCGGGTCGTGCGGCTCTTCCCGGTGCTGCATCCGGCGGCGGGGCTCTACGCGCCGGCCAATCGCGAGGTGCTCGCCGCAGACTTCGCGCTGATCCCCGGACTCCTGGCGCTCGGGCCGCCGCCGCAGCCCGGCGCAGCGGTGAGCGAGCCCGAGCCGGCGCCCGAGCCCGATTCCCAGCCCGATCCCGAGCCCGTCACCGTCCCCGCGGACGCCGAGCCCGAGGCCGCCGTCGACGACGGCCAGCTCGGGCTGTTCTGATGCGGGCCGTGCTGGACGGGCCGCTGGAGACCGAGCGGCTCGCGGCGGAGCTCGCCGCCGACCTGCGCGCCGGGGACGTCGTCCTGATCTCCGGGGAGCTGGGGGCGGGGAAGACGACCTTCGTCCGGGGCGCGTGCCGCGGCCTGGGCGTCACCGACCGGGTCACGAGCCCGACGTTCACGATCGCCCGTCGTTACGAGACCGGGCGCGTCCCGGTGTCCCATCTGGACCTCTACCGGCTGGCCGGCTCGCCCGAGGGCGACCCGGAGCTGCTGGAGGAGGAGATCGGCCCGGGGCGGATCGCGTTCGTCGAGTGGCCGGAGGCCGGAGCCGCGCCGGTCGGCGATGCGCACGTCGCGGCGCGCGTGCTGATCGAGCACGACGGACCGGACCGGCGCGTCGTCACGATCGAGCGACCGGCCTCGTGAGCGTCGTCCTGGCGTTCGACACCGCGACCGGGGCGACGGTCGCATGCGCCGCGGGCCCCGGCGGAGCGCTCGCCGAGCGCCGCGACGACCCGCAGGCCGGCGCGCGGCCGCGGCACGTGCAGCGCCTGCTCGAGCTCTGCGAGGACGCACTCGCGGACGTCGGCGCCGGCTGGGACGACGTGACGCGCATCGGCGCCGGCGTGGGGCCGGGGACGTTCACGGGCCTGCGCATCGGCATCGCGACCGCCCGGGCGCTGGCGACGGCCCGAGGGGTCGAGGTCGTCCCGGTGTCGACGCTTGACGCGCTCGCCCTCGGTGCGCAGCCCGCCGCCGACGTGCTCGCGGTCATCGACGCGCGCCGCGGAGAGGTGTTCGCCGCGCCGTTCCGCGCGGGGACGCGCGCAGCCGCGCCGGTCGCCGTCGCCCCCGAGGCGCTCGCGGGTCTCGGCGCAGCCGGCGCGCTCGCGGTCGGCGACGGCGCGGTCCGCTATCGCGCAGTGCTGGAGGGCTGCCGGGCTCGACGTCCCGCCGGACGATGACCCGCGCCACCGCGTCGGCCGGGCCGCCGCTCGTGCGCCTGGCCGCGGCGGGAACACCCGTCGCCGTCGCTACGCTCGTTCCCGACTACGTGCGTCTTCCCGACGCGGAGCTGCACCGGCGCCGCGTCGCCGCGGACCCGTGACCGACGTCGCGCTCGACATCCGCCGCCTCACCTACGCGGACCTCCCGCAGGTGATCGCCATCGAGCGTCGGGCCTTCCCGACGCCGTGGTCGCTGGCGATGTTCGTGCTGGAGCTGAGCAAGCCGGGCGGCGAGTGCCTGGCCGTCCGGCGCGACGGAGCGCTCACCGGCTACGTGATCTGCTCGCGCTACGAGGACGTCTGGCACATCATGAACGTCGCGGTCGACCCGCGGCGAGCGGCGCCAGGGCATCGCCACGGCGCTGCTGGACGAGCTGATCGCGCGGCTCGGCGAGGACGCCCGCATGACGCTCGAGGTGCGGCCGTCGAACACCGGCGCGATCGCGCTGTACGAGCGGTTCGGCTTCCTGCGGCGCCGGGACGCGGCGCCGCTACTACCAGGACAACGGCGAGGACGCGCTCATCATGTGGCGCACACCGGCCACGCGGGAGGGACGCCTGGACGACGTCCCCAACCCCGGCCCCGTCCCGTCGACGTGACGCCGACGGCCCGGTCCTCGGGATCGAGACGAGTTGCGACGACACGTGCGCGGCCGTCGTCACGCGCGACGGCGAGATCCGCTCGAGCGTCGTCTCCTCGCAGGACGAGCACGACCGGTTCGGCGGCGTCGTCCCCGAGATCGCCGCCCGCCACCACCTCGAGCTCGTGACCCCGGTCGTCGACGAGGCGCTCGCCGAGGCGGACGTGACCCTCGACGACGTCGGCGCTCGTCGCGGTCACCGCCGGCCCCGGGCTCGTCGGCGCGCTGCTGGTCGGGATCGCCAGCGCGAAGGCGATCGCCGTCGCCCGGGGGCTGCCGCTGTACGCCGTCGACCACCTCCAGGGCCACGTGGCCGCGAACTTCGCCGCGCCGGACCCGTTCGAGCCGCCGTTCGTCTGCCTCGTCGCCAGCGGCGGGCACACGTTCCTCGCCCACGTCACCGGCCGGACCGCGCTTCACGGTGCTCGGGCGCGACGCTCGACGACGCCGCGGGCGAGGCGTTCGACAAGGGCGCGCGCATGCTCGGGCTGCCGTTTCCCGGCGGGCCGCACCTGCAGCGGGCGGCGGAGGGCGGCGACCCGGCGGCGTTCGCGTTCCCGCCGCGCGGCCGGCGTGCCCGGCCTGGACTTCAGCTTCGCCGGCCTCAAGACGTCGCTGCTCTACACGGTCCGCGACCTCGGCGAGGCGGAGGCGACGCGTCGCCGGCCGACCTCGCCGCGTCGTTCCAGGAGGCGATCGTCGATGCGCTGGCCGTCCGGGTGCGCCCGCGCGCTCGAGCAGACCGGGCTGGACCGCCTCGCGATCGGCGGCGGGCGTGGCGGCCAACGGGCCGCTGCGCGAGCGGCTCGCCGGGCTCGGGGCGACGACGCACGTCCCGCCGGGCGCGCTGTGCACCGACAACGCCGCGATGATCGCGCTCGCCGCGCTGGACGGCGAGCCGTTGCCGGCCGCAGCGGCGCTGGCGCTGGACGCCTTCGCCACGGGGGAGCGGGGGCTCTGATGGCGGAGGTCACGATCCACGTCCGCGAGGGCTGTCACCTGTGCGACGACGCGCTCGTCGTGCTCGAGCGGCTGCGCGGCGAGCACGCGTTCTCCCTGCAAGAGGTCGACATCGAGTCCGACGACCGGCTGCACGCCCGCTACCTCGAGCGGATCCCCGTGATCGCACTGGACGGGGAGGAGCTCTACGACTTCGTCATCGACGAGCCCGACCTGTCGCGCAGGCTCCGGGCGGTAGAGTCGCACGGAGCATGAGCATCGGGGAGATCGACCGCGCCGACCCTCAGGGGGTCGACGGCGAGCCGCAGGCCGAGCGGCTCTCGCTGGGCGTCGCCGCGCGCCTCTCGCGCTACCTCCAGGTCCTCACGCAGGCCAAGAAGATGGGCCGCGAGACGATCTCCTCCAAGGAGCTCTCGGACTACACGCACGTCAACTCGACGCAGATCCGCCGCGATCTCTCCGGGTTCGGCAAGTTCGGCAAGCGCGGCGTGGGCTACAACGTCGACTCGCTCGTCACGCAGATCCGGCGGATCCTGCAGACCGGCGGCCAGCACAACATCGCGCTGTTCGGCGCCGGCCACCTCGGCAAGGCGATCGCCTCGTCGGACATCTTCGCCGACCACGGCTTCAACGTCGTGGCGATCTTCGACGCCGACCCGCGCAAGGTCGGGTCGAGCGTGGGCGACCAGAAGGTGCGGGACATCGCCGACCTGCCGCAGGTCGTGGAGGACGAGGGCATCGTCGTCGGGGTCCTGGCCGTGCCCGACGGTCGCCGCCCAGCCGCTCGCCGACGAGCTCGTGGAGCGCGGGCGTGCGCATCCTCTTCAACTACTCCGAGGCGCTGCTCCAGGTGCCGCCGGACGTGACGGTCCACACGTCGAGCCCCGCCGTGGACCTGCTCTACGCGCTGTACTTCTACCTGTCATGACCCCACTGGACCTCGACGGGGCTGAGCGCGCCTTCGCGGCGTCCGTCGACGGGACGGTCGGGATCGAGGAGGAGTTCGCCGTCCTCGACCCCGAGACGCTCGACCTCGTCCCGCGCTTCGAGGAACTGCGCGACAACGCGCAGGACGACGCCGTCCTCACCGGCTCGATCGCCGGCGAGCTGATCTCGTCGGAGATCGAGATCCGCAGCGCGCCGGGCCGCGACGTCCACGACGCGGTGGCCAGCCAGCGCGAGGTCCGCGCCCGCCTGTTCGCCCACGCGGCCGCGCACGGCGTCGCGCTCGGCGCGACCGGGACGCACCCGTGGGCCGACTACCGCGAGCAGCCGAACATCGACACCGAGCACTACCGCCGGGTCGTCGACGGCCTGCAGTACGTCGCCCGGCGCAACAACACGTTCTCGCTGCACGTCCACGTCGGCGTCCAGGGCGCCGACCGCGCCGTGCGCACGTGCGACCGGCTGCGCCCGGTCCTGCCGATCCTGCTCGCGGCCAGCGCCAACTCGCCGTTCCTCGACGGCCGCGACAGCGGGCTGCACTCCGCCCGCACCCAGACGTTCACGAAGTCCTTCCCGCGCTGCGGCATCCCCGACGCCTACGGCGACTGGGCGACCTACCGCGCCTACGTCGAGCTGCTCGTCGCGCACGGGCTCGATCGTCGAGAGCACGCAGGTCTGGTGGTCCGTGCGGCCGCACCTCGCGTTCGGCACCGTCGAGCTGCGCATCTGCGACGTCGCAGGAGACCGCCGGCGAGTCCGAGGCCATGGCGGAGCTGATCGTGGCCTGCGTGCTGCAGGCCGCGCGCGACGTCGCCGAGGGCGTGCCGCTTCCGCGACCCCGAGCGCCGCCTGATCGAGGAGAACCTGTGGCGCGCGATCCGCTGGGGTCGCGAGGGCCGCATGATCGACCTGGAGCGCCTGGAGGAGCAGCCGACCGCGGCGCGCGATCGACGCGCTGCTCGACTGGACGGCGCCGGTCCGCGCCGAGATCGGCATCGAGCCCCGCCTGCCGGACCTCAGCGGCGCCCAGCGGCAGCGGGCGACGCTCGAGGACGGCGCCACCCTTCACGAGGCCTACGCGGCGTCCGTCGCGGCCACGACCCGCACGTACGCCCCCGCAACCGACCCCGAGGTGTCAACGCCATGACCGACCAGCCCATGACTCCCGGACCCGAGGGCCCGCAGCCGACCGAGGACGAGATGCGCGCCGCCTACGAGGCCGAGCTCGCGCAGCTGCGGATCGAGGAGGTCCTGATCCAGACGGTCGTCTCGCTGCTGAACCTCGGCGCCCGCAAGGCCGGCCTGGTACCCGGCAGCGAGGGCGAGCGGGACCTCGAGCAGGTCCGCAAGGCCATCGACGGCGCCCGCGCGCTGCTGCCCGGTGATCGAGCCCGACCTGGGCCCGAACGCCGCCCCGCTGCGCGACGCTCTGTCGCAGCTGCAGCTCGCCTACACCCAGCTCGCAGGCGCCGGCCAGCCCGAGCCGGGCGGGCCCGCGGGTGATCAGGGCGAGGGATCCGGCGAGCCGGGCGGCGAGGGAGCGGGGCCCGCGCAGAGCTCCGGGCGCCTCTGGGTGCCCGGCCAGTAGTCCGCCGGACGCCGTTCCGGGGGCATTACCGATACCATCCGCCGCGCTTCTGCCCGGGGCGTGCGTCTGCGTGCGCCCCGTTCCGTGTCGCGCAGCCCCCGAGCCGCGCCACGCCATCTGATTTCGGAGGATCATCCCCTTGACTGAGTTCCTGATCGACCACGGGGTCGTCGTGGCCGTGATCTGTGCCCTCG